>JAVJSU010000086.1:0-33462 GCA_040219275.1 Aggregatilineales bacterium
CACCGAGGTTGACCGCACTGACCGCCACGACTTGAGTATTTTTCGCGTCGGCTGGGATTGGTTAGAACGACGATTCGTCTTTGATGATCCCATTCCTATTCTCTTCAGACCGAACTTCTGTTTGATGTCCGGTTGCTAGAAGCCATTAAAGAATCATGACCTCACTGAAGATGAAATTGCCAATTTTGCAGTTGAGATTGAACAGGTCATCGAAGACAATAAAGTAACCGATTGGGCGGGAAATACAGATATTCAAAATCAAATTCGACGACACCTCGACCACCAATTTTATATGGTCGAAAATACCTATGATGTTCAATTTGATTCAGCAGAACTTAGTGGATTGCTTGATTTAGTGCTCGAGATATCCAAAGCACGGGATAGACTATCATGAAGCCCGCTGGACAGCATCAATTTCAATATGGTGATACGAAAATTGATTACGAACTTGCTTATGATGTGCGTGACACGATGGAAATTAGCGTCCATCCAGACTTAAGTGTAACGGTGATCGCGCCGAACGATACGGAACCGGACGCGATACAAACAAAGTTGCAGAAACGGGCAGGATGGATCGTCAAGCAACAGCGTGAATTTAGGCAATATCTGCCGCATATGCCAAAACGTCAATATGTGAGTGGTGAAACGCATTGGTACCTAGGCAGGCAATATCGCCTAAAGGTGGCCGAAGCGGAGCGCGCGCAAGTCAAGCTCATCCGCGGTTATTTTTATATTTATGTCAAGAATTCTGATGATTCTACGAAGGTTGAGCAACTCCTCAAAAAGTGGTATCGAAATCGGGCAAAGTTTGTTTTTCAGGAACGTCTCGATGCGATACTTCCTCGCTTTGCTTCACTGGATATGCCGGAACCGCAACTCGTTATACGGGAGATGCAATCGCGGTGGGGAAGTTGTTCTGATGCGGGCAAAATCACACTCAACTTGAAGCTCATACAGGTCGGTAAACCTTATATCGACTATGTTATCGTACATGAGTTGTGCCATCTCGTCGAACACAATCATGGCAAGCGATTTTATCTGTTATTAGATCGCATTATGCCAGATTGGAAAGAACGACGGAAAACCCTGAATGAGTTTGCTTCATAATGAAACCGCCGCATTGATTTTGAATTTACCCGCCACAATGTGATACGAGTAAAAGATGGTTCACTCAGTCTAATTATTTATCTCAAAACGTCCAAAGCTTATATCGAGGCTCAAAAGTTCTTGCATAAGCGCTTCTGCCATAATACGTTTACCTATTTCGTTCAGATGAACGCCATCTCCATAGATCAAACCATTCGGATTTTCTCGCCAGTAAATCTCTAGTAATTCTGAACCTTCGCCACGGAGCACTGAATACTGATTCTCAAAGTACGTTGTGCGATCAATCGATGTGAATACATGCTCATTTCGACTATAAAGTGGTGCAATGTCCATGCAAGCGAGGTTATCAATCTCACCAAGGACTCCAGCTGGTGCACAAGCGGTCGCTAATGCGGTATTTGCTTGTTGAATGGTAGTGGTTGAGATGCTTGATTCATAAATACGATCTCCAAGTTCGGATGTCGCTGTTGGGTAGTAATTCATCATGACAATTTGACTTGTGTCATTTTCTTGTCGTATTGAACTGATAAAATCTGCAAGTAAAGCAGTAAAAGGTAAAGCAAAATTTTCATTAACCATGCCACGTAATTCATTCATCCAGGGAAGAATTACGATGTATTGACAGTTTTGAGTCTGGGCGAAGCGAAATTCAGGTGTTGTTGTGTAAGGTAAAGTACCTGTTAATGAAGATGCTTCAACGCTTAAGTCATATACACCCAAATGGTAGGCACCTATATCGTGCAGTGCCGTATCCACGAATTCAGCAAATGGTTGCGTTTGGATTATTGGAAAACCTTGCCCAGGTACTTCAAAAACTGCACTACCATGTGCGACTGAATCACCAATAATTAGGATACAATCGCCTACCGCATCTTTTGTTTCCTGTGCATTTGAGCGGGTCAAAGTATATTCGCTCAAAAAAAAGCCATAAATGGAGATCATTACGACTGCCATTATTTTGACGGATTGACTTTGCATTTTTATGAATCCCTATAGTGTCTTTAAAACAAAGGAGCTTTAGTTATTCCAAAGCTCCATGTTCAAAATTCAAATTACCTAAAGATGGATAAGTAGATATGTAGATTGATTATCAATTATTTCCGAAACACCGCCAACTATAAGCAGGAATAGCGGATGTATCTAATTGAATAGCGTATGCGTCAGAACGATCATAGGTATCACGGCAGATACGATCAAAATCGCTCTGTGAAAGCGTAGTGATGCGGCTCCCACCCTGTGTACAATACCAGTTATTATTGTCGTTAGTGATGCCATATCCCTGCGTCGTGCAGAAATATTCTACCTGAAATTCGCCAATTGCCTGCCGGGCACCATTTGTTTGTCCTATTCCTCCCGTAAGCATAGATGGACCGCCTGTTGGATCAAGCAGTTCGATCCAATATGCGCGAGTATCGGCTTCCGCTGTCCAGCCAATTGTGCCATTATGGTTAACTTGATACCACGCATAACCATCACTGCACTCCGGACCATCAATGACCTCAAAGACACCCCCTGAGGAGATTTGTCCTACCTGGCTGAAACCTGTTCCCGCATCACTTCGCATTCGATTACTTCTACCGTTCGGAACAACCCGTCCAATATCACCGGCGACAAGACGTGATGCTAATGTATTGGGGCAGGTAACGGATGGTGGTTGGCGAGTCGAGTCTGGTGGCGTTGTTCCGCCACTCGTACTTGACGATTGCAATGACAGAGTAAAGGTACCACTAAAACTACGATTATTAAAAGCGCGTACCCGAATTGTATATGTGTCGGTAGATGGTAGCGTAAAATTGCTAATCATCGAATTCAATCCAGAGCCACCATCATCATCAAAGGTAACCTGTCGTCCGTTTCTGAATAGCTCTAGATAAGTGTCAAAGTCACTGCTATCGAGCGAAATAGTGACTACATCCCCACTTGTGCCGGAGAATATATAGTCGATACCGGTCGTGGAGCGGGTCGTCCTACTAAGGCTTTGATTGTAGTTGATGACATTCGACGTTGAAGTATTACCATTCTCGGTCAAGGTCAGTGTATAGTCACCACTAAAACTACGATTATTAAAAGCACGTACCCGAATTGTATATGTGTCGGTAGATGGTAGCGTAAAATTGCTAATCATCGAATTCAATCCAGAGCCACCATCATCATCAAAGGTAACCTGTCGTCCGCTTCTGAACAGTTCTAGATATGTATCAAAGTCATTGCTATCGAGCGAAATAGTGACTACATCCCCACTTGTGCCGGAAAATGTGTAGTCGATACTACTCCTGGAGTTCGTTCGTGCGGTGATTGTCTCACCATATTCAATTGATGGGACGGTTGATGTTGGCGGAGGGATAGGCGTAGAACTAGGACGCGGAGTGTTGGTACGCGTATTTGTTGCTGTTGGAGTCCGCGATGGTGTGCTCGTAAAGGTACTTGTCGGCGTATTAGACGCAATCGGCGTATTTGAGGGTGTAGGTGTAGTGGATGGTGTAAATGTTTGCGACGGTGTTAGGGTTGGCGTGAAGGTTGCCGTAGGTGTGAGTGTATAGGTTGCTGTAAGCGTTGGCGACGGTGTGATCGTTGCTAGATCATTAAGCACGGTATAAGCAACTGCGACACTTCCCTCTGCACGGTTAATGATACTCTGAAATTCCGTGTCATCTTCAACTACTGAAACGGTAGCATTTATCCATAGGTCATCGTCGCTTGTAAATTCTGTAACATTGTCATCTACCAGTGAATCACCGTTTAGCGTTGTTAAATTTACCTGGGTTGTTTCTGTGCTTACAGTTAGTGCCAGACTATCACCTGCATTTAACCAGAAAAATAATTCTCCTTCGCCTGTATTGAGCGTCGACTCATAGATGTCTTCTAATATGATAATGCCGTTATCTACCCGTGGCGGAAGTTGATCTTGTAATACGCTAAAAATAGCATAACTGGATCCCGAAAGCATAATCCTATATCTACCCGGATCAGCTGTACTGTTGGGTTCTGATGAGGCACCGACATAGTACCAATCGGAATGTTCAATCTCTACAGAAAGAATACTTTGAAGTCCACGGAGATCAGAAAACTGTGTCGCTATTTCTTGCCCCTCGCTATTCATCAATGACAGATACGGTAGAAATGTACCTTCAGTTCTCTCAAGATTTATGAGGACGGTCTCGCCTGCCTCAGCGTAAAACAAATAGGTTGTAATTGTCTCCTCGTTTTCAATGGAGCCGCTTACAGGTGCATCAGGAAAGAGTATGTAATTGTAAGAGATTTCATCACCTGGAAATGAAGGCAGTGGTAAATCTCCGTCTCCCTGTGCACTTGCCGTTACGAAAACGCCAAGCATTAGTATTATTGCTATCAAAAATGTGATTAAATGTCTCATCAATTACATCCCCACCGTTTGCTTTGCCTGTTGTAAATAGGATTAATTATGCGTTTGATTTCGCTGAGGTTGCCCTCGTTTGTGCTTCTATAGTGTTCAGGTCAAGAATCTCGTCTTCGTTTAAGAAAAGGTCAAATGGAATACGCCTATTTGAACGTTTCAAAATATTGGAAAGGGCTTCTGCAGGTTTGCTTAAGCGTGCATCATCACCACGATCTTCAAGCACTATTGTGAAGATATTCTGTATTGCTTTGAAGCTTTCTGGTAAATGTTCTAAATCTTCGCGGCGACCGATTGAAACAAAAGCGCCACTTAACCATGAAAACACAGATTCAAATGCTGTGAATCGGTCACTTTGTTCATCATTCAACATCGTGTTCAGGTAAATTCGGAACACATTCGGGTGTTGCATTCCACAATAAACCATGGCAAGTGTTGCCGTCCATAGGTGTGGCTTGGTACCTAAACCACGCCGTGCGTCTTCAAATATTTGATATAGATAATGTTCATCGTCATCATAAATTTTGGTTTGCGGAAATTGATCCTCGTTCTGATTAAGCAGATGATGCACAAATTGGATATAGGGTTCACCATGAACAGCAATTAAAACAGAGATCGCTTGAGCTACTTCGATTCGTACCTGTTGATGTGGATCCCCAGCGAGTAGAAAAATCAATTTGTGAGTATATTCGGGATATAATTGATCCAACCTTAACAGTTGTCGTGCCACTACCCGTCTGACACGCCAATCCGCTTCCCATGCCAGCATCACTAACATGTGCCACAGGGAATTTAGCTCATCGATAGGGAGTAATTTCGCCGGTGCTTGCTCGAAAAGGCTGACCGCTTCTGCATCATTTTCGGCTGGGTAAACGGCACCGTCTAAATGCCCAAATTCTTCTTGCTGATTTAGTGTGTTACCTAACTCACAGAGTGCGAATGCCATCGTCATACGAATATTGCTCCGGCGCTGGTTTCGTTCTAGTTGGCTACCAAGTGCATTTATTCGCTCTTCTATGCGATTTCCTGTGGCTTGAAGCGACTCTTGCTGGATTGTACTATACCAACGCGCCAACAAACTGAGGCTCCGACGACTTTCCCAATAACTTTTCTCCGGGTCGGGTGTGTCACGGCGATGGAGTCTCAACAAGGTGTCACTAAATGCCACTTTATAGCGCATTGTATTTTCTGTCGTATTAATAAATTCAGAATCTTTGCTTAATTTGACAAAATACGGTTGTTCCGCCCACGCCTGTAACACATATTCTGTTGTCCGTGATTCCTGCCAACCGATTTCTACAAGGCTGTTGAGCAGGCTATTACGTAAGCGTTGGCTAATCGTCAATCGTTCTGAGCGCGTAGCGAGATCGGTTCCCCAGATTTCAAGGAAATAAAGATCATCCGTTAAACTGGCACTGCTGGAAATCGGCGGACGATCTGAACTTATAATCAGGTTAGCGATAAATGGTAAGGCATTAATGAGTGAACGGCGGTAACTGCCAAGTACATAACTAATTAAACTCTTGCGTGTATCTTCGTCTCTAAATCCAATCTGATCTTTGCCTGTCTGGTCTTTTGTAATCTGAATATAACCATTCAGCCGCTCTTGAATGCCATGATAATCACTCATCTTCAGGTTAGTATCACGCAAGCGCCAGCGTTCTTCGATCAGCTTTTCATAAATTGCCCAAAAGGTTTGTTGTGGAATATCGTTAATAAGGCTCACCGCCAAGACCATATAACGCTCTTCTTCATTTTGTAGTCCATCGAACCACTTATGTAACTGAAGATCGTGATCGGACTTGATTGCACTTAGGATATCCGCAGGCTGTTTTGCATTTTCCACATAGGCGCTAAATTGTGCGGCACTACCCGGTGAATGAATATTCTCAGTAACGAATTGAAATAGCGTGATCTGTTTGCGGGTAGGATCAATATTATGAAGAGTTGTTGTTGCTTCTACATGCGTATCTTCTTTGATAATTTGTAACGTTCGCAGGTGTTCGCTGACTCCATCATCGTTAATCCTGGTAACGACCCATTGTGTGAGGTCTTCAGGGGTATATGGGTTACTGTCAGTTAGGGAGATAAATCCTTGTGGAAGATTCCCAAACGCTTTCTCCCATTTTTTAGGCTCTTTAGCAGGGTCTTTTTTCGTTAGCAGGATCGTATATACATTCTTTTTCTGGCTATATTGTTGCAGTTCCTGAAGCACTTCTTGACTATAGCCTTCAGGTGTAACATCTGAGATGATAATGACCGTATTTTTTATTGTCTGACTATTATCAGAATCAGTGCTTCGGCTACGCAACGCACCTGTCACAGTGATTCCCGTTACCTGTCCTGTTGGTTTGTAGGCTTCATAATCGTCCGTAAGTTTATTTTTTAGCACCTCATCTATCATACGTTTTGCGAGACTTTCAGCAACATATTGATGCCCCCATGCCGGAGGTGCTTCCAGAATTACAAGATAATTTTTCCTTAGCAAATCAAACAATGGGTCTAATTGCGTCGGTAATGTGGCAGTGCTAATCGTGTTCAATGTTGTTAGAGCTAGAACATCATTGTTTGAACTTGAGTAGTAGACGTTTTCGTTTTGGGTGAAGTTACCACCAATATTGCCAATGATAGTACCTCGATTGACCTCAACGAGTTGTTCAACATTGGTTTGAGTTGTTGAGTCGGATGGTGAAGAAAGTGAAACATCCGATGAGACCGCCTGGTTTTCCATATTTGCGTCAATGTCCATTGTGTTTTCCTGCATTAAACAAAAGTAGCCGGTACCTCTGATTTAATATATTGAAGTAGCTGTATAAATTGGCGTGTTAAGAGTCTTGCTGATTTTGCGTATTGTTGAGCGTCACGTTGCCACCGACGTTACCAAACATTATGCCTGTATTCTTTTTGACTTCCTGTTTAACATTTACGCTACCATCTGTACTCGAATCATCTTTTGCGGTTTGTTCCATGCCTTCTAATTGATCTTGCATCCAATTCATAAGGGCATTTTGTACTTTCTGGGCGAGATCTTCAGGGGTTGTAAACAGTGCACGAACGCTTTCACGATTGAGCTTTCGTTTAAAGATACTTAACAGCATCTTTCCCTCGTCGTCCGTTTCTGCATGAATATTGATAAGTGATTGCGGATCATCATAATTATCAGCAACAATAAAAATAAGGCATGGTATCTCTAATCTTACAGCCTCAAGATATTCTAATTCCGTGACGGATTTATCATCATCAGGGCGATAACCATACCGTTTACCATAGATACCGAGAAACACATCGGATTTTTGAACCTCTTCAAGGCTAACTTTCGTCGCATCACCTGCTTTACTACCAAATGTTTCCATCGCAATAGGAAAGTTATTGGTTTGACGGAGCATATTGATGACAGCGTCTCGATGTATTTCTAAGTCTCTAAAAGTCGAACTTATAAAGATATTTTTTGCCATGAAATTTCTCGTTTGGATTAATTGCATTCATCGCAATAATAGACTATATTATTTTATGATGCAAATAAAGTAATCGAGCTTAATATTATAATAAATTAACTATTAGTTAATAAAAGAGTTACATTTTCGTATAAATAACTTAAAATAGTTAACGCATACACATCATGCATAGGTGGGGACAACACAAAATGGCAACGCTTCATATTGTTGACGAGCAAACTTGGAAACAAATCGCCACAACCTATAAGCGGCTTCTAGAGCAACAAGCAAGTCTTGAAAATTTACTGAATACACAAGATATTTCTCAAAGATTCTCGCCAGATGTTTTAGTCTCAATGCGTGATGAAGTGCGACGTATTTCTGATGGTACTGATCGTATTATCAAGTTTCTAAAAGAGACACCTTTTTATGATCTTAAAGTTACTAGAGAACAAATTAGACAGCGCAAAGATATCCTTAATCAGCGCCCATCTGTAGATCAATTATCAAATATCCCGATAGATCAGACCGAATTACAACTCCGTGAATATCGTAAATTATATGTTCAGCTACTTGATCTTCAACGTGAAGTGTCTTCTTCAAGAGGAATGCCCCGCCAAACACCTCGCTGGCTAATAATCGTGGGTATTGTTGCGGCTACGATGATTGTGCTTGTAATCATTCATCAAGGTATGATGGCATTTCTTTATGGTCAGGGAGAAAACGCCCTTAATGAGAATAACTACACCACTGCGGTTAGTCGTTTTAGTATGACTTATCGTTTCGGCTTTAATTATCGTGATTCTGATGTTCGTCTGGCGCAGAGCTATGAAAATGAAATCCGTACATTAATTAATAATGAACAATTTGTCAAGGCTCGTGAATCAGGCAAAGATTATTTCGATGTTGGTGTAGACGATAGTGGCGCAATCTCTGCATTACATAACGTATATATAGGTGAAGCTCAGACTATTTCCGAATCTTTGCCTGAAGACGATGTACTGACTGTTGCACAATGGGAAACAGTTGCACAGCCAATTATTGATTTACACAGCTTGTTTGAGCTTGAAATCCGCCCTGAACTAGAAAATCGCATCACGGAGGACAATCCAAGAACCAATGACTTACGCTCGGCTCAACTGAATAGCCAAGAAATTAATCTGTTAGAAATCACCTTTTTAGAACGAGCAGAGATTTTGTCGCAAGCTCAGGAATGGTCTGCAATCCGACAGATGATTGCCGAGGATAATCTATTGTTTAGCTGGCAAGAATTTCCACGATTAAGAATTGCCTATCTTGGGAGTTTGCAGGATGAGGTACAAGTCGTCAGTGCGAGCGATCCGCCACAATGGGATGTGGTCGAGCAAAACGTACTGGAATTGTTAGGTTTGATTGATGAAACAGAGATTTTCGACTATATGCCAGCACGCATCATCCTTGCGGCGCGTTATGTGGATGAGGCGATTGTCCTTCGTGATGCCATCCCTGAACCAATTACAGACGGGGAGAGTATTACGGTTGATCTTGCCGCGTGGGAGACTGTGCGTGAAAAACTCGCAGAAGCAAATGATCTTCTTGCCGATGAAGCCGTGCAAGCATTTTTTAGTCGTGTACAGTCGGATGTTAATTTTGATACTTATATCCCTGTCGAGGAATATCAATCGGCGCGTTCTGAGATTGCTACTGCGCTTTCTGCAGATGATTTATCCGAACTTGAGCAAGCTAACCTTACAGTACAGATGAGCCAATTGATTTCAGAAACCGTGGTTAGCTTTACCAATGATTCCTACTATAGTCCGGCAGAAATCTACTTTGATGCGGAAAACTATACAGAGGCACAGCCATTGTATGCTGAGGTTTTTCAGGTTGCGCCGGGTTTTAGAAATACGCGTGAACGCTATTACAACACATTCTATATTCCAGCGGTGGCGGCATTCGATATAGAAGAGTATTCGATTGTCCGAGAGTTATTCGCCAATTTAATTGATGAGGGTGGAGAAACATTTGAAGACACTGCTTCACTCTATAGGAGCGCATTCTACATACCTGCCGTTACCGCGTTTGAAAATAATGATACCGAAACGGCTGTGAATCTGTTGCGGATATTGTACAATGATGTAGATGAGAATTATCGTGATACCGCATTATTATTAACTCAGGGACTTTTTACACTGGGTGTTTCTGCCATTGATGAAGCCCGTTTTGAAGATGCGGAGCGTTATCTTGAAGAAATTCAACTGATAGATGCTGATTATCAAGATCTTCGGATTCGTCTCTCACAAGTTTATTACTCCATAGCGACGACAACGCTTTCCAATGAAGAAAATCCTGATCGCTTCCAAGAAGCGCGTGAAGTATTCTTGCAGATTGAGGAATTAAACGCTAATTATCGGGATACGGCTAGTCTGATCCGCGAGACCTATTATCAGCCGATTTTGATTGCGCTTGCACCGATGGAAGAAACGCCAGATGCAGAAACCTGCACAACAATCCGTGAGGATATTAATGCGTTTATCGAGATTGATCCGCAAGCAGTTGACTATCGTGAAATGCGATTGCTGACTAACGAAACTTATTATTGTGAAGCGCGATCATTCTTTATTCAGGCTCAAGCAGAGACAAATCCCGCATTAAGAGAGGCAACTTTTGAGGAAGCACGTCAATCAATTGAAGCTCTCGGGATTGATTCGAATTATAAAGATGTCAACAATCTGATCGTTCAAACTTTTTACATTCCGGCAACCGAATACTATCGAACAGCACTCTATGATGAAGTTGCCAGCGAAAGGCAGCGAACTGAAGCATTAGAACAAGCGCGTGATTTACTGAATCGCTTGCGAGAAGACAACGATCTTTTCTATGTGTTTTATCAGGATGCGTGGATTTTGCTTCGTAATACCTATTATGCACCGGCATTTAGAGCTTTCACCGTCGCCAATGATGCTTTTGTGTCTTCCGGTGATACATCTTCTACACAGCAATTGTGGGAGGATGCACGTGAGTTAACACAGGAGTTGCTGACGCTTGATCGTAATTATGTCCCGCCACAGTCATTTACCCCTCCCGGTGAAACCATAGCATTTGGTGCATTACTGGAGGCGGAAAGTCTCCCTTCTGCCGATACACTTTATGCAGAAACCTATTATATTCCTGCTCAACGCGCCTATACGGCTCAAGACTGGACGACGGCACGCGGTTATTTGTCAGATTTACTGGCATTTGATCCACTTTATCGTGATGCCGCAGAGCTATTGCTGAATTCTTATTGGGTACAGGGCGAACAGGCATCTGTTGCTGGGGAATGGGCAACCGCTCAGACAGTGCTAAATCCTCTGGTTAATCTTGATCCTAATTATCGTCCTGAGTATGACAGTCAGCCTGCATTTACCCTTTTGGCGAATTCATATGCAATTCCTGCGGGTCTTGCATATGAAAGTGCATCCGAATCTTATGAGAGTGCGAGTTGGGAAACCGTATTTTCTAACCTTGTCCCGCTAGTTGAACTTGCACCAGATTATTCGGAAAATCTACCGTCACCTGCTTTACGTTTTTTACACGAGGCTTATTATCAGCGTGCAGTAATGGCAGAAGAGGCGGCACGCAATGCGGAGTTAAATTCTCAGGAAGCTGTGGACGCGTGGCAAATTACCAAGGATAGCCTTGTGAATTTGCTCTTACTTGATGCAGACCCGGAAGTAAGTACACCAAATCTACTGTCAGACATCATTAATCCATATCGCGATGCACAAGATCGCCTTCGGGACGTGTTCCATCAGCTTGCCGCGTCAGCACTTTTGATCGGCGATTGGCAACGAGCACGCATTACGTCAATTGAACTACTCTTTATTGACCCTACAGATACACTTGCAAACGAGCAACTCCGAGAGTCTTTTTATCTGAGCGGTGAAGAAGCATTGAATGTTCAAGATTATGATACGGCGCGTCAGGAATTCACAGATTTGCTCTTACTCGATGGTTCATCTGGTGCGACAAATCCGTTTGACACAGAAACACCCTACCGTGGTTCCGATGCTTTGCTTCTTGATGCATATCATGATCAGGCACAGGCGCATCTTGATGCCAACGAGTGGCGTGCCGCGCGTGCTGTTGCAGGGGAATTGCTGGCATTTTTGCCGGATGATGAGGTCTCTAATATTCACTTAAGAGAGTCTTTCTATTCCGAGTCTGTTGCCTTGATCGAAGCGGGCGAATGGGAAAACGCCCGTAGCCTTTTGTCCACTTTGATCCGTCTGGATAATGCGGGTGTTTCCTTATCTGAGGCGATCAGCTTAGATAATGCCGCAAACTGGCGCGACTCCGCACAGCAGTTTAGGATTACATTTTATCGTCCGGCGGAGGAAGCATTAAATTCAGGGAATTTTGGCATTGCGCGTGATCTTATCAGCGATTTGCTTGAAATCGTCCCTGATGATGGGCAAGCGAATAATATTGTTATTGATTCGTACCTGCTTCCGGCACAAAACGCGTTTGATACGGGTAACTGGGGAATTGCGAGAGATACAATTGATGACATGTTCTCTTCATCATCGAACGTATTACTCACCAACGGGGATCGTTATGGAGATGCTGTTCGGCTATATATGCTGGCTTATTTGCAACCTGCGGATATTGCGTTAGATAGTGGCGATTGGATAGTTGCGCGTGCAAACAGTATTCTTGCTATTACGATAGGGACACGTTTTGGAAACATAGGCGACCAAGCTACGCCGAATTATGTGTTGGTACAAGACTTGCTTGAAGAGTCTCGTATGGTTTTTGGCGATGCTTATTTCCAACCGGTAGACCAATCCCTTACAGAAGCGGACTGGATAACTGCGCGTGATATTCTCGCTGAATTACAAACATATCTTGAACAACTCAGTGAGACCGAACGTATATGGTATCCAGCATTTGATGATGTAGAAGCCTACTTGCTAGATACCTATTCACAGCCCGTTGAACAGGCGACTAATAATGGTGATCTCGGTGCCGCGAGAACCGCATTGATAGAATTACAGTCGATATTCCCTGGTGCGAGTCAAACGATTGCCCAACTCAATATTCGCCTTTTTAATGTGCCACTTGCAGATGCGATAAATGCACAGGATTGGGCTAGCGCCGCGGACCTATTCACTAACCTTAAGAATCAACCCATCCGTCCACTTAATTTGGATACGATATTGATTGATTTTCCACGACTACGCGACGAACTAGCCCTGCGTAACGTCGATTTCTGGCGTGCAGATGATGTTGAAGGGCGTATTTATAGCCTGACACCCGCAGATTTTCCTGTAGCAGATGTGCTCTCGGTGGCGGTAAGTACCAGCGGGACACGGGCTTATATTGCTGATAGTACCGGAATTATCTATGTCTTTAACATCCGGCTCGGCGCTGTTGAATTTATCATTGATACAGCTACTCGATTCATTACGGACATCGTTGTGGATCCTGCCGGGCTTTGGATTGCTACCTTGCATGATGATGGTATTGTCCGCATTTGGGGTGCCGAAAATGGGCAACCACTCGCTACGGTGCAACGTTCTGATGATCGCATCATGAGCATGGCATTGAGTGTGGATGGTTCTTTGTTGGCGACAGGTACAGAAAACACACGTATTGTTTCTTTCTGGACACCAGATGATTGGACCACACCCGTAAGTACCTTAATTGCGACGATTCCGATTACTGGGCTTAGTTTATCTCCAGACAATACACAATTAACTATCGTTGGCGATGAGCAATGGGCTTTACATGATGTCGACACCGGAACGATGAGTCTTGTAACAGATACTAATTTGCCATTCACACATGCCGAATACCGACCAGACAGTGATGCAATTGCGTTATTTGGTTATTCACCTAATGTCACGATAGTGGATGCTAATGGAGATCCAGTGAGAACTTTTACCGGACATACTGATTGGGTACGAGGTGCTGTGTTTGTTGGGATAGATGATCTTTTAGCAACACTGGGTGCAGATGGTCGTTTCATCTTATGGGATCCCCAGTCTGGCTTACCTGTTAATGTAATCGAAGAGATCGTTGATGGTGCTTTTGATTTCAGCATCTCAATAGATGGAAACGTTATCGTGGTAGGCGGTGCAAATGGACAGATTCAAGTATTCAGAGTTGGTTAACTCAGCGGAGATTTTTTAGCCGTAAATTGCTTAAGTTGCAACAGATACAGCATATTTAAGTTGAACATAAAATCACATAAAGGAGGTTGCATCGTCACTTTATAAGACGATGTACGAACGATATGAACCGAAAAACCCACTTTCATACGATTCTGGTTTTGCTCGTTGCGGTATTTGCAGGGAGTCTGGTGATTAATGCACAAATTCGGGATACTATCCGCTTGGATGAGGACGGCAATGCTGACTTAAGAAGTTATCCTGTTTTCTTAGATGCTGGTGATGTCATAACCGTAACGGTAACGCGCCTTACGGGGGATTTACTTCCGTTTGTTGGTATTGTCAATGAAAATGGACAGGTGCTTGCACGTCAATCTGCGGAAGGTAGTTCTCAGGTTATTTTGACATACGATGTCGAAGGTGTGGGTGATTATGAAGTGCAGGTCACGCAGGAAGGGATTGGCGATGAAGCTACCTTCGGTGATTACATTATTCAAATTACTATTGCGAATGATTCTCAAACATCAGAAGACGTTCTCCTTCCCTGGACAGATAATCTAGAATCTATCGTGATTGTACAGACCACGCGCACCATATTTGCGGAAATTAACGATGAGAGCCAACAGCATTTCTATGATATTTTCGTTAGAGCAGGGCGAACATTGTCCCTTGAGATGCAACGTATGGATGGTGATTTGAATCCAAACGTTGGTGTGGTTGATATTTCCACTCAATCCGTACTTGCACGCGGTCAATCAGTCTCTGATGAGTTAGCTACTTTAACTTTTTCACCAGAAACTTCAGGATGGTATCGTATCGGAACAACACGTTTTGACCCTGTAGGCGAGACATCATCGGGGAATTATCGTCTCGATGTACAGATTCAATAAAATTCGTTCTGATTAACCTTTTGCGATAATCAACGGAAATTTCTCAGAACTATCCAACCCATTTCTAATAACACCTTTTCATATCGGCTGTTCACTAATATCTCGTTATGGACACTATCTTACACTTGCTTGTGTGAGTTACTCCGTTGCCACGCGGGATTTCAACGTGAATCGCATATTGATTAGATTTCATGTTTCTGATTGGTTGTTATCTTCGGGCATAAGTAGCCCGTATTCACGGAGAAGTGATAAGTCATCGCGGGTATCTTCGGTGTCTTTCGATTCAGGTTGTGATGCTGATTCATCTTCAAACATCTCTGGTGGGAGGTGGGCGCGGAGTTGATTGAGGCGAAGTTTAAGGAAGAGCCGCCATTCACGGTAGGCGTGATAGGCTTGCTCTTCGAGTGCGTGCCAGGGGTTCGTGTCGGTTGGGTTTGCCATTAGGTTTCCTTTCAGCGATCCATATCCAGCGAGGGAAGCAAAGGAGTTCGCCACACGTCTTTGTCGAAATTTAAGGAGGGATAACGCGGGTCAAGTTGACCGATATTGACCTCCTGCCAATCCAGTGATGGTTCAGCGCCATGCTCACGCGCCCAGGTTGTCGCGGCGGCGACTGACGGTCCGGTACCTTCTTCGTGGAGCATGTGATTAAACTTCTGCGCGGCATCGGTCACATAGTCCGCGTCCTGCGCTTCGACACGCATGATTTCCACCTGAGCGAGAGTGAATTCACTCCCGTTACGTTCAACATGTACGAGATTGAGGCTGTGGGCTTCGATTTCTGGTTCATGCTCAACTACGCTTCCGGCGCGGAAATAATAGCCCATGCCTGATTCAAGCTCGATTTCGCGTTGGGTAGTGAAAGTATCCGGTGGACCTTGCGTGAATAATCGGGCATCAGGGCGATCTGCCATGAGCGAGCCGTTTTCGACAGCGATCCGTTCGACTTCGCGCATTTCCGCCTGTAAACCGCTCTGCTCGCGCAGATCCAGCAGAGTCTGTTGTTCGTTGCGGGCATCCTGCGAGCGATCATAATCGCCGAGCAGTAAGGATTGGGTTTCATATACGCCGTTACGTTGCCACGTCTTGATGCTCTGCAACTCAAACGTTCCCTGTGCCTGTTCCACGATGTCGTAGGTGTAGTTTGTCGCTTCGATTTCGACCTGTTGCAGACTCTTGAACGGATCGGGTGGTCCTGCAGTGAAGAGGCGCGAGTCTTCGCGGTTGGGATCCAGCAAGCCGTTGGCGACAGCGTGACGTTCGGATGCCTGCACCGCAGTTTCCAGACCGTAGTCTTCCTTGAGATCAACCAATTTTGATTCCAGATTAAGCGCGTCCTGAAAGTTCTCAAAGCGGGCGATGGGTAAGGTCTGATGCCCGTTTTGCCAGTATTTGTTCAATTCGACCTGCGGACCATTGTCCGGGTCATAGTTGCTGGCGAAGTAGTAATTAGCTTCGCCTTCGTTGGTGATGTCACCGGATAGTGAAGAGGTTTCTACCATGATTTGTTACTCCTTTAAGTTGTTCCGAAGCGTAAATATTCGCCTGCGGACGGACGATTATTGAGATACCAGATGCCTTCCTCCTGCACATCGAAAAGAAAGTGAAAACGCGGAAGGTTGGCGATGAGGAAACGATGGTGCTCGTTGTAGTGCTGGAAAGCGGCATCTTCGTTGAAGATATGTAGCCCCTGCCGCTGGTTGAAAATCACACGGATGGGACAATTTTCGAAGACGAGGCGGGCTTTGCCCTCAAGCATGACACTCATCTGCTGGTACATCACCAACTCAACAAATAGTTATGCCGTTTGACTTAGGCGACGTCGCGCGTGCCTTCGCTGGCTCGTTCGCGTCCCGTTTTGCACATCTGGAAGATCAGTCCGATGACTGAGACTTCCACCTTAGATATGGAGAGTGAAAGCACAATGGCAAAGCAAAAAACGAACAAAAACAAAGCAGAAAACATGAATACGCCTGCAGGTATCCTGACCGTCGGGCTGGACATTGGTTACGGTGTGGTGAAAGTCGTCACCGATGAACACTCACTCGGATTCCCGTCGGTGATGGGACATGCCCGTGAGATCAAATTCCAGCAGGAGACCATCCAGCAGAAGTATCCGGGCGACCAGATCACAGATGATGAAGGTGAGTGGTTCGTGGGCGATCTGGCATTGGCACAGCTTCCACCCGGTGAGCTACTGCGTCTGCGTGGCAGAACTGCCAATGAGAAGACGATGGGTAATACCTTCCGCCTGCGGCTGGCGAAGGTGGCGATTGGAAAACTGGCTCAGGGGGTGTGGGGGCGGGATGTGGTCCACCTGCGCTTGAGCACCGGATTACCCGTCGATCATATGCGGGATGCGGCTGAACTCAAAGACGCTCTGCTCGGTCAGCATCTCATCACCACCGACTCATGCGAGATCATCGCCAACGTCACCGAAGTACGGGTGATGCCTCAGCCTTACGGGAGTATCTACTCGCAAATGCTCACGTCAGATGGCGATATCAACGTGCATCACACCTACATGCGAACAGGCGTGTGTGATGTCGGGACGTACACAGTCGATATTGCGCTGGACGACGATGGCGAGTTTGTGGATGCAGAAAGCGGCAGTGTCGAGGGAGGTGTCTACACAGCGCAAGAACGAATCTCCGCCATGTTGGAACGCGACTACCGCGAGAAGATGCCCTACAAGATCATCGAGCAAGTTCTGCGAACGGGGATTTTCACCGCCAGCGGCAAGCCAGTCGATTACAGCCGTGAGGTTGAGGAGGCATTATCACCGCTTCGGAGCGCGACACTGAATTTGCTCAGCGAGAAGTGGCAGCGCGGCACAACCGTCGATGTCATTTACCTGAGTGGAGGTGGTGCCGAGTTGGTGCATGACGAAGTGGCTGACGCATACCCGCAAACCAAACTCGTGTCGGACGCCCAGATGGCGAACGCTAGAGGCTATCTCTACTACGCCAACTTCGCTCAGCGCGAAGATTAGTTCTGAACAGGGGTTTTACAGAGTATGCCCGATGCGTATACCGCGTAAAACCCCTATATAAGGAAGGGTGCTGTATGACAAAGAAGAAAAAGAGCAAACGCGCTTTCAAACTGATTGCTTTCAAAGCCTACTACGATACTGATCAGGATATTCTGGATTGGTGGGAAGGCATTGAAGAAGGTGAACGTAGTGATGCCATGCGCGATCTTATCCGCGATCAGTTGGGTGTTGTCCGACGCAAATCGAAAGTACCGATCATCGACTTGCCGGAACTGATGGAAGTGCGCCGCGATACCTTGTGGATCAAAGACGCGCTGAACGACATGCCCGCCTATCTAGAACGAGTCATCGAGCATGTGATCACACACGCGCAATCGGTGTCTGTCGGACAGCATCCGCCGAGAGCATCCCCACCGGTGCTAGTCGATAACGATCCAGCCCTGACGGATGCGGAGAGCGAGCGTCGGACATGGAAGATGAGGAAAGCCACATGGTAGCTGTTCTGTATCGTCCGACACTATGGGGTGCTAGCGCATCCCACCTTACGGATTGGCGGGCGGGAGCTGCGGAATATTTAATATCCGCCCTGCCAATCCTAAGCGAGCTAAATCGCTCGCTCCTTATACGCCGGAGGGCTTGGTACAGCGCGACCTTCGCGCTACACGGATACGGCGGTGGCAAGCCGCCGCCGTACCGCTCGACGTGGAGATCCACGCCGACGTGACGCACCCGAATACGTTTTTCCGGTGCGAGCTGGTGTTAACAGTCGAACAGGAAATTTTAGAAAAAAGAGTAGGAGAACATCTCGTGAAACACAGTGAAGTCATTGCAGAAGTGGCGAGACGACTGCCACACAGAACACAACGGGACGTAGCGGAAATGGTCGAGCTACTCACAGAGATCTGGTCACGAACGTTGGTGAATGGCGACGCGGTCACCATTCCGTTCATCGGCAGACTGACCGTAGAAGTGCAGGTCATGGAGGCGGGTGGGGTGCTCAAACAGCATGGCACACTCCGCCGGGTGTATGGACGCTTTCGTCCGACAGAGAGATTAAAGGAGCAATTGAATGGCAAAACGTAGACAGCGAGATGGCTACACGGAACGACTATCCGTCGGCTTCACACTGGAGCAAATGCGACGGATCGAGGAGATTCTGCGCGTCCGCGCCAGACAGGGGGATATGCAACACAAAACCGATCTGATTCGGGATGCGCTCAATCTGTATTTCTCGCATCAGGATGATATCCCCGGCACACGGGCGGCGATCACGCGCAAGCTCGAAGGACGGCTGGATGCCGTCGAAAACCAGCTTCAGCGGCAGAATGATCTGCTGGAGAAGATGGTGTCATTCTTCAAACGGAAGCGGGAGGCATAGCGCATGGATCGCAAACAGATGTGTGTGACCAACGTGCGCTACAAGAAGCCCACGCAGAATGAAACGAAGCGCATGAAGAGTTTGCTCGGTTATCTGACATACCGTGACAGTCGCGACGATTATGTGCCGCAAGTCAGCGGTGTGGAGCGCTGGGTAGATAGGGGGATGGGGCGGACGATCCAGCAGATCGCCAACCGATGTGAGGGGTATCAGAGCGATCATGTGCTGGTGTTCAGCCTCGTGGTCAATCCCAATCCCGACCTCATCCGGATGGTGCCGCATGAGCAACGCGAGGAGTTTGTGCGGCAGTTGACGGAGCGCACGGTTGAAGGCTTCTTTGATGCTCGCGGCATCGACACCGGGGTCGAGTACAGCTACGTGACGCATCACCGTCAGACGGATGATGAGCAGTCACCGGGACAGCACAATCCGCACACGCACATTGTCCTGCCGGGCACTTACTATGACGCGGATGAGGGCAGACGGAAGCCGCTTTATTTCAGTAGAAACAAGCACGTGAACCATATCGACATGATCCACGATATTACGCAGGAGAACATGGTCGACCTGATGGATCGTTATGTCGGACAGGATTGGGAGCAACGCTATGACCGGTTGCTTGAGGTAAGAGAACAGCAGGGGCAGATCGCGTTTATCGAAGAGCCTCATGGTATGTGGGATGGCGAATTGGCATGGGCAGGCGTTCGCCGAACGGATGAAGCCACCAGCGCCGCGGGAGTTTACGGCATATTTCCTGATTGCGAGGGCAAAACGAGCATTCAATTCCGCCCGATCTTCAGCGACATCGATCACCAAGAAGCAGAGGTTGCCGCTGAAGTGTTAAAGAAACGTCTGCAACAAGAGACGCGAGAGGTCGAGTATCGCCATGATCCGCGACCGACATTTGACATTGATTTTTAGCCTAATGCAAACAGGAGCCGGAAGCGCACGTCGTCGGACAAACGTGTTGCGCCTCTAGCCCCTGTGAGCACATAAAGAATTGAGTTCAGTATGACACAAAAATATGAAACCAACAATGAAACAGTCAATAGAAGTGCTTTCTTATCTGCACTGTATCCGGCAAACACGCAAGATAATTTATGGCTGGAGATACGCTGTATCCATCCGGGTACTGGCGAGGTCAGAAGCTTATGGAGCCAGATTGACAATGCGAAACAGACGCGAGGCATCCTGACGGCGGCAGATCGACATAATAAGGAAGGCTTTGGTGTGTACTTCGCGCCCTGTCTCAGGTCAGAGAAAAAAGGTAACGCGGAATCAGCGTCACTGTTGCCTGCGCTCTGGATCGACATCGACGGGTCAGACACGTATCGTCAGCGTAATCTGGAACGGTTGCAAACCTTCGATCCACCGCCTTCAGTGATCGTCAGCAGTGGTGGCGGCTGGCATGGCTACTGGCTACTTGATGAGCCATTTCTGCTGGACGAGGAGAATAAGCAAAAGACCAGCCGCGTGATGCAGGGCTTGTTCGTGGCGCTCGGTGGCGACGAGGGCTACGTGAAGTCGGTTGCTTCCGTGATGCGTCTACCAGATAGTATCAACACCAAGCCCCACCGCGATGGCGCACAGGTGAAAATCACGGACTGGCATCCGGATCGGCGCTATCCGCTAAACTGTTTCGACTGGTTGGAAGTTCAGCCACAGATCAAGAAAGAACGAGTGGGCAGTTTGAATGTGGTAACCCTTAATGGAACTGTGCCACTGCCGCCACGGACTGAAAGTTATCTTACGCTGGGTTCGACCAACGGCAACCGCAACGCAGAATTGTTCGCCGCCGCCTGCCAGATGCGGGATGCTGGCTACAGCCAATCTGATGCGGAGCACGAACTCGTCAGTCGGTATGTCGCTGATGGAGATGGCAGTGAGAATCCTACATCACGTGAGAAAGAAGCCAGAGCGACCATTACCAGTGCATTCAAACAGCCACCACGGGAACCGATCCAGTCGCGGCGACAGTTAGCTGATGCTCAGGTCAGCCGTCTAATAGATCGTTATGGACAACAACAGAAAACCGTGGATCGACCAACCACCGACGAGATTGCGCAAGCAGTCTCAGCCTGTGTGCATCTCAATGCGGTTGAGTGGGCGGAACAGCGCGAGAAGTTCAAGGCACTCACCGGTGATGGTCTGAAGATCTCCGACATCGACAAACTCTATCGCGAGAAGCGCAAAGCGGTTGAACGCCTGAGTCAGCAGGAATACATCGATACCGAGAGCTATGTGTTGCTGGATGGCAAGATCGTTTACCGCAAGGAGACCTATCGCGGCACGACGGAGCGCACCGTTGCCGATTGGTCAGCCTCTGCGCTCTACCAGACCTGTCAGGTCGATGATGACGGTAAGGAAGCGCACGTCACCACAATCGAGCTTCAGCGTGGATCATCGGTCAAAAAGCTGGAAGTCCCCGGTGAAGTCTTCGTTGATGATGTCGCTCTGCGACGCTTCATCGGCGCAACCGCCGGAGCGCAATATGTTGTCCGTGCGGGAATGTCGAAGCATCTGGTGCCTGCCATCGTGCATTTATCCGGGGAGTTCCCCACACATCGTCATTTTAACTTTATGGGCTGGAAAGAAATCGATGATCGCTGGGTCTATGTGTCACCGGGCGATTGCATCACGGCGAAAGGCAAGCTCGCTGAGCCGCTCTCGGTCGAACTCGACCAGCGCCTCCGTGACTATGGCTTACAGGCGGTCAGCTGGAAAGAGAGTTTGCAGGCATTTGATGCGATGGTGAAGGTCTTGCCCTCGGATCTGGCACCGTCGCTTATCGCCTTTGCATTTTTGCCGCTCATCCAGCGCTTCTTCCCCTCCTTTGCGACCCGACCAGCGATTCATCTCGTCGGCACATCCGGTAGTGGCAAGAGCGAGATTGCGTCTCTGCTCAGCAGTTTCTACGGTGAGTTCAGTCGCGACACACCGCCCGCACAATGGGGTGACACCATCAATACGGTTGAGATGCTGGGCTATCCGCTGGCGGATGCGCTCTACTGGGTTGATGATTACAAAGACATCTATGCGGATACACGCACCTTCACGCGTTTCATGCAGTCGTATTCTCGCAAACTCGGTCGCGGTCGGCTGACCCGCGAGGCGAAGCTCCAAACCTCACGTCCGTGCAGGGGTATGATTCTATCTACCGGTGAGACCAGTCTTGTGGGCGAGATGTCGATTTCATCGCGCATGATGTCACTGGAAATCCCGCCGTGGAAAAAGCGTGATCCACAGGGGAGGGCGTTACGTGAGGCAGAGGCATTGCGTGATAAGCTACCCGGCTTCACCGCGCACGTCGCATCATGGGTGGCGCGTCAACTTGATGAGGATGACTTCAAAGCAGAGATCGCCAGCCGCTTCAGCCAGAACTTGATTGGTTACGATGCTCAGGTCACTGCACAGCTCGGCAGGTCGAACGCGCACGACCGTGCTGTAAAGAACTGGGCTGTGCTGGTGACGGTCTATCAATTGCTATCCAAATTTGTGCGGGAGATGGATGAGGATTATCTGCTTCCAACATGGCAAGATTGCATGGTCGAGACCGTCCAAAATCTGCGTCAGGAGCTTGCCAGTCAGGTCTTTCTGGACATACTCGGTCAGCTCCTCGCCGGTGGGCAGGTGGTGATCGCTGATGACATGCGTAATCCGCGTGAGTACCCGCCCGGAGTGACAGTAGTCGGCTACAAGGAGGATAGCTTCGTCTACCTGCTACCTGAGATTGCGCTCAAAGCAGTGAACCATGTTCAGCCGATGAACTTCAGCGCCAACGCCATCGGTCAGATGCTCAAGGAAGATGGGATCTTGTTCCCCGGACCGAACAATCTGAGTACGCAGAAGCGTGTGCGTGGCGGACGTGTGCGCTTCTGGCAGTTGAGAGCCGATTCACTGCTTGAGCCAGTTGAGCCACCTGAGACGCCCAATAACTGATCGCAAAAGTAACAACCATAGTGCTGTATTTTTACTTGAGCCAGTTGAGCCACTTGAGACGTTTCATCAATGGAGCGTCTCTTTTATTGAAATAATTACGCTTCCACTTTCCAGTGGAAGCGAGTGGCTCAGATTATTGGGGTGATCCGCTGGAGGGCATCATCTATTCTGTCGTGCGCTTCATCTATCTGGAACATTATTATCTGAACATTATCTGAGCGAGATTGAGAGCGAACCCATCTCAATGTACGAGCGTATAGGTGGCACCGTCTTCACGCTGTTTGTTAACCCTTTCCTACGCTTCGCCACCGCAAGATTGACATCTCTCTTCCACACATTATGATATAGATGTAATAAAACCGCACTATAATTGAGGATATCGCTATGCCTCTTGCTGATGAATTGACCACCGTACAGACGAAAATTACAGCGCGTGCAAGTGACATTGATGACCTACTCGCGCTGGGACAAAGTAGCGCCACGACTGCCCTCCTCAACGACATTAAAGCGAAACTCAACGCGCTTCAAAGTGATCACACCGACATTCTCAACGAAGTGAATACTTTCCCGGCGAAAATTAACGCCAAATTAGGCTTCGACGCGCAATTAGATCAGGTTAAGATCGAACAGAATTATCAAATTTTGGATGCGCTGGATGCCTGTGAAAATCCGGCTGATTTTTATACAGCACTTGCCTGTGCGCTGTTGGGTGGTGTTGATTGGTTGCTGGAAAACCCGACTTTCACCCAAGCTCTGCGAAATTTCTTGATTGCACAAATTCAAGCAGGCGTTGGCACCGCTTTTGATGGAAGTGGGATAATGACTGATCGCTTAGTCGAAATTTATGACGCAGTTGAAGCCTGTGAAATAGATATAGATTGTTTAGTGCTTGCTGTAGCAACATTTTCTGAACTCAATACAACCGTTAGACAAAGAGTGGCTGATGAAATTCAGTTGACATTCGATACGAGAAATCTCATCTTTACGCTAGCTAGTGAAACACTCGAAGAGTTGTATGATCTGCTAAATAGGATGAAGGCTTATTGGCTGGATGAGAACGGAAACTTACGCCAGATTGAGCAAACTTCATTTACTGCAACCGGAAATATTGTGCATCCTGTTCAATTGATGGGATGGGATTTGGCAAGTTACGTGCGAAGTGTTGTTGCCAAAAATAAACAAGAGTGGGCTACAGGCAATCCCTATATAAACGGAAGATGGGATGGCTATATGATGCAGTATCTCCCTGACTATAATATCGGCGCGACCTATTTAAATCTACCTTCTGGCATTATAGCTATTGACCCCTTCATCCCAAGCACAGTATCTGGCATGATTGATTATTTGAACTTGCCTGTTTGCGAGTATGAGGAGAATGGTGAACTTACTGAAACCTCTCCTTCTCCTTGTAGAGACATCCTTGCCAATGGAACAGAACTTCCAAAAACCCTTGCACCAGATAATTTGCCTTATCTGCCTGCTTCGATTATCACAATGCCCAATGTAGGTAGAGAATCATTAGCCAGTGCTACAAAACAATTATGGGACTACATTGGCATATTTCAGAACATTGAAGCGTTAGCCAACTGGATCAATGCCAACGAACATGGTGTATTCGCAGGTTCAAATCCAGTTGATGCAACTGCTCGTCAACGTCTGTTAGAATTAATCCATTTTACATACTATCGGCTTACTGAACCTGATCCTGAACTGCGTAAAGTAACATTCTTATCTGCTTGGTCAGTCGCTTTATTCGATCAACGGACTCAAGGATTCATTTATGATCAGAGAACCTATGATTTTTTGAATAAGATTTTTGCTCCTGCTGAACCCGTATTTACATTTGTAAATGGTCTTGATTGGGTTAATGGGACTACCGTTGGTTACAGTCAAGAAACTATAGATCAAATTACGTCAGGGGCAGATAGAACATTTGGAACCACGGAACTAAATCAATTCTCATCTACTGAGAGAGCGTTGTTTGAGAACCCTGCTAGGCAGGGAGAATTATGGTATGAATATATAGGAAATTCTGCATTGAACGCGGGTATTTATTTGATGACCCCTGCCCAACATGGTTGTGCTCAAGCAGTAAGAAGGGGTGAAAAAACGGTTCAGGATTGTATTAATGAACTATAATCGCGCTTTTGCTGGTACATTTTTATTCTTTCTAGTTTTGGCTGGCATGATTGAGTCCTTATCAGAGAACGTAAATTATGCACAAGTGAACGACTGCGAGAGAGTCATAGATGGATTACATGATGATTTTAACTTTAGCACAAGTCAACTTGTTTTCATGCACACTTCATCCAATGACCAACCTGAGTATGTAGTTGAGTTCTCTCCAGCTAATGAACGCTTCTACATTGACAATGGTTATGTCGAGGATATTGCTATTAGCCCAAATGGTTTGTCCATTGCGCGTATACAGATTTTGCAAGATGCTCTGGAAGTACGCGCAGAAATCATTATCGGTTTGCCTGAACATGACAATCAAATATCATACGAAATATATGCCTCAAATAATATTTATCCATTAACTTTGCAGTGGCTTGATGATGCGATGCTTCTTCTTTCATATGTTTCAGCCACACAACCTCCCGAATATTACTACTTTTCAATCTTTGACATCACAACTGGTGAAATATCCTATGTACATCCGTTCGCAACAAGAGAACTAGATTCCAGTTTATTTCCAAGTCAACCTTTGTATCCCGAAGGCATGATTACAGGTCATCCACCTCCACGACTTTCCCCAAATGGGAGGTACATTTATTACACTGTTTTCCCAATATCTACGCCAAACACAAACGAATACAGCAGATATATTTTTGATGTTGAGCAGGGAATACAGCTGCCTACGGAAAATATTCCTGAAATTAGTGATGTTGATGTTGTTTGGTCATCGGATTCTGAATATGTTTATGGGGTTGTATCTATCGAATCCTCACAATCAATAGTTCAATACAATGTTGGAGAAGATAGAGTTGAACAAATTTTCAATACTGACTTGTTAAATCTATCTATCTCTTCGTCGCAGACATCAGGAATTTTCCTTCCGACCTACACAACGCCAGAAAACTATTTAGCATTTCAAATCATGGGAAATAGCCAAAATGAGGGTGTAAAACTATTAGATTTGACTACCAATAGCGTACAAAATACTTGCATCAAAGTAGAAAATAGAGCGGCGTTTTGGTCTCAAAATGGACGTTATTTAGCAATTTATGGGATGCTAAACAATAGTATCGAAGATTATAGCAATGGTATTTATGTTTTTGATACACAGACTGAAGATATTTTTCAAATTTATGAAGGTGAAGCAGTAATCGTTGGATGGGCACAAAACCCACAATAATTAGTGCAAGATTTTGACTGATAGCTTGAGTATGGCTGAGATTTTATGCTCAAGACCGCGAAAATATTCAAAATTACTGTCTCATTCCTGCATTAGGGAGCAGAAAAAATGACAACATTTGACACGTTGGATACCTATCTGACCGAGGCGAATGCTACGCTGGACGATCTCCAAGCTCTGCTGGCGGATTTGCGCGGGTATGGCGTGGTGCAGTTTGATAGAAGCGTGAGTCAGTTCGCCGGAACAGGAACATATCTGATTCCCGTTACATTGTCGATGTGTGGCGGAGTCAGGTAAATCAATGCCACATACCAGATTAGCCGACGCTTGCCCTACGGTTTATATTAAGAATTCCCCTATCACTTGACCCTGTTTTTTTCTTTGAGCTATAGTGAAATGGTCGATTGAAATACGATTTGAAAGTATTGTGTATGCCTCTTGCTGATGAATTGACCACTGTACAGACAAAAATTACAGCGCGTGCAAGTGACATTGATGACCTACTCGCGCTGGGACAAAGTAGCGCCACGACTGCCCTCCTCAACGACATTAAAGCGACGCTCAACGCGCTTCAAAGCGACCACACCGACATTCTCAATGAAGTGAATACTTTCCCTGCGAAGATCAACGCCAAATTAGGCTTCGACGCGCAATTAGGCCAAGCAAAGATTGAGCAGAATTATCAAATTTTGGATGCGCTTGATGCGTGTGAAAATCCGGTTGATTTTTATACAGCACTTGCATGTGCGCTATTTGGTGGCGTGGATTGGTTGCTGGAAAACCCGACTTTTACCCAAGCTCTGCGAAATTTCTTGATCGCACAGATTCAAGCGGGAGTGGGAACGGAATTTGATGCTACTGGTATTAGTAATGAACGATTAATCGCCTTTTACGATCTTATCGAATCTTGTGGTAGCACTGATATTCACGACTGCCTTGAAGCACTAATACAAGGACTTGTTCATGCAACATTTGACGGAACAGACGTCACTGCGATACGATTATTATTTATCCACGAAGCCCTTCAATCTTGTATAGCATCCTCTACTGAGCCATCTCTAATACTCGCGTGTATTGTCCAAGAATCGGTAACTTACCCCGAACTTAATACGAGCCTTAAGCAACGCATTATTGTCGAGGTTAATTCGATTATGATGCCAGCATGGTTATATACAGGGTATTTTCTTGAACCAGACAGTCAAGGAAATCCACGCCCACTTACAGTGAATAATGGAACGGCTGATGTGCCTTGGACGGATGCCAGCATAACAGCCTTGATGTTGTATAACAATGTGCCATTTGAATATGATCGTATTGGAGTGAGTAATTGTGCAATTGCCAGAAGTCGCGCTAACTTTGAAACATATTTCCCATTCGGATCTGCAACATTAAGTGATTGTAATATCTCTAGCCCTAGCGTTCCTCTTGGCGTTGGAAGTTCGATTACTTATTCTTTCTTACGTCATGTGGGAGCGAACGCTCAAGAATGTACACAATCAACAGGTTCAGCAACCTTTATTTCCGAAATGATTTTTGGTGGTGGAAAGTTACCGATGACATCAACAGACGCGACCAACGATCCTTGCCCTGCTAATATCGATACAGATTGGTTGATTTGCAAAACTAATCCAAGTTCATCGAACTTTGAAGCAACCTATAGTTGGCGAGATCATTTTGGACTACTCGAATACTTTACCAATGAGACATCTAACGCTGTACTAACTGCGAACAGTAATCCACCTATTCCTGTGGGTGCGCCTCCCGGAGGAATAACAGGTCTTCAAAATTTTATGACTTTATTTTCAGGTGGGGATAATGGCAAGTGGCGGGAAAATCTGGCGCAAGATGGTCAGAATTATCTGTATTCACTTTTTCAAAGCGGCACATTATCTAATCTTGAAACAGGTGATTACGTTTTTCTTTACTTAGGCGCGACGCGCAGTTCACATGGCTTTATGATCGTCGGATGGGGCGATGCCGTAGAAGCGGATTTAGGGCTAAATGCTGGAAGGACAACTACACAATCCATCTCCAATGTGCGTCCTCGAGATCCAAATACTCAAGCTCCGCTGAACAGTATTCCCTATATTGCGGACTTTGCTTATGGCTATTCTGATGGTGATGTGGGCTGGTTGCAAGACCCGCGTCCAAGATCATTTTATGCTTCTTTAGCTGAATTAAGTGCTAGTCAGCTATCAACCATTTCTCAACAACTGGGCTACACTAACAGCCAAGATTATTTAAATCGATTTCAATCGAATACCTATAGGCGCTTCGTCGCTGATGCTAGTTTTGCAAATGGTGTTCCTAATGGATGGTTATTTTTTAGCTTGCCAAGCATCCTGAGAAAGCCATTTGAAGTTTTAGTACCGTCTCCAGTGGGAGGAATTTGTTCGTGACATTCTGTCGGTTTGCTTTCGTCTTTGCTGTACTCTGTCTCATGAATCTATCGGTAGGATCTCTGGCTTTAGAGGATGATGGTCTTTGTACCGATGTTGAGCTTGATTACTACCGAGAGTTGTCAACAAAAACAATTGCGATCTACGATTTTGCAATTCATCCAAATGGTGAGAGTCTTCTGGTGCGAACCCCTGCAGGTGCTTATCTGTATGATTCCAATACACTGGATTATCTTGAGACTGTTCGTTGTTTTGAAGGTGAAATCACCGAAACGTCGACTATATTCGCTTGGTCGCCGGATGGATCACAATTTGCTACGTTGTACTCGCCCTGCGTTGGTGTAGAGATTCGAGATACAGAAACAAACGCTGTGGAACAGACATTTCCTACGCCAGAAGACAGCCGTGACTGTAGTGACCCATTTCGTGACGAGCCTGATGGTTCAGGGCTAGCGCCTCAACAAATGGTGTGGTCTGCGGATGGGCGTTATCTTGCGGTGCGCGGGACAATAAGTGTTCCTACCAGATTATGGGATTTGGATACGGGAGAATTAGGCTTTTCCACGTCGGAAATTTTGCCGTGGGATTTGGTGTGGTCACCGGAAGGTCATACGCTGGCGGCAGTGTATGATTGTCTCATTGAACAATGGACACCCGATGCTTCGTCGTTTGAGTTACTGTTTGAAATTCCCTGCAATCCACCACCTAATCAGATGAACGATGACCAATTTTTTGACCTAAGTTGGTCATCCCAGAACCAGATCGCCGTTTCAGGCTCTGGTAGAAATGGCCCAAGTCTGTTCATTTTGGATATCGCTACCAGTGAATTTTTCGCCTATGAAGATGGTATTGTTGTAGATGATATAAGCTGGAGTCCTGATGGTAATATCCTCGCCATTGCGAGTTCTCCCGGCATTGTGTTACTGGATAAGCAGGGAAACCGCATTTCTGAGATAACAGTCGAAGATCCTTGGATAGAAATGGCGTGGCATCCTAACAATGAGTGGTTGTATGTGAATAGTTATCTCTATTCATCTACGCAGTTGGCAATTTATGATATCTCCACCGGGGAAATTATCAACTTTATCCATAGTTGTGTGCGCTGGCGAGAACAAGACCCATCTTTTGATTGCGAATCTTACATCGATCAATAAATGGTAAATCATAGCTTTATGAACTGAAAGTAACCAATAAGGAGCAGGAAAATGACTTCATTTGATACCTTGAATACCTATGTGACCGATGCCAATGCTACGCTGGACGATTTGCAAGCTCTGCTGGCAGATTTGCGCGGGTATGGGGTGGTGCAATTTGAAGAGACGACAACCATCGGTGATGCTGGCACGTTTATGATTCCGGTCAAGCTCACGCTATGTGCTGAGGCACTGGGTGCGGCAGTTACGGTGGATATTAACGTGACGGCGCCACCTTCCGTGAACTATACGTTGAATACGCCCACTCTCACGTTTCCCGCTGGGAGTCAGAACGGCGCAATCCAGCATGTTGAGATTGCGGTGGCAAGTTTCGGTGAAGATGATAGTCTGACAGTCACACTAAGCAATTTAACCGGACAAGGCACGTTAGGCGCAAATGCAAGTTATCTAATTAATCTCGTTCCCATTACAAGTTGCGACTTATTATTGACTTTTGATGGGGATTGGGAAACGGGGAACGGGTACACGGCTGAACTAATGACATGGGAAGACATATTGCCGCTTCTCGTAAATCCTCATACACCTCCCGCAGGCGCCCTTACTTCTATCTCAACCTCTGATGGTAATCCCTATCCAAGTATCGCCAGTGCGGCCTCCTTTGAATATCGGAATGGGGATTATCGAGGGAAAGCCGCGGGTGTAAGAATTACATTCGATTACCCTGTAACAGTCACTCAGGTAAGTTTTAGCACAAAATCAATTGGTCTCACAACACATATTGCAATTGTATATGATGATACAAATACAGTGGTAGCGACCCTTACACATAGCAATACTTCCGGTTTCAGGCCAAACCTCCATTCTTTAAATACGACAACTACTTCCCTTTTGTTCTATATTGGTGTGGGATCATCCACAAAATCACAAGTAAACGGTACTACACTTTTTATGGATAGTGTAGAGGTGGACTACCAAGGATTCTGTACGTAAAAGCGACACGGGATGAGTCATCAGGCTGTTTGTCTAGCTAATAGAATAAGCATGTAAATTTGATTCAATCCTAACGATTTTAGATGCACCTGCTTAGCTTTTTCTCCGGTGTCTTGATTGATCAGCTGATTCTTTTGATAACACTATTTTTCACTTGCTTCAATCACATCGTTGATCCTTTACTATCCAGCCACTTTGAACGACGAAACACATACAAAATTTTGTTCTGCGGAGAAGATCCTGCACGCTTTGGTAGCTCGGCTCACTGTCAATCTCGCTGACGGTCGGGTTCACGGCATAGACGGTGTAGCCCGCGTTGATCCGGGCGTGATTTCAAAGAACTCGTCCCGACTGAGGGTAAGATGCACAGGCACGCGGTTTGCTGGGGATTGGACAATGTGCATCTCCAGCACCTGATACAAGTGCACCAGGTGTTCTATTCCTTTGATGTCACCCTTTTTCAGCCTCTGAAGGGCTTCTTCTTCATTCATAAATACTGCCGAATTTGATGGAATTTGTCCTATCTTTTTTGATCATGCCAACGGACTTCTCTCTTCTCTCGCACACCGCCGACGCGGCGATTTTACGGCGCGGGCATCCTCCCCGTCAAACACCTGCGGAAGGATACGCTGGTACCATCCTTCGGACGGGACCACCGAACCATCCGCCTAAAAAGCCTCCCATAGATTGAACTTTCGACAAGCTGACCGAAATTGGTCGGCTTTTTTGTTGTGACGGGTCCCCTCCTCTGCGCCGTTCCCGCATGGTTGAGCGTTGTGCTCGACCGAGCTGGACGGTTTCCAGTGGTGAAGAGGAGGGTTTGTCATGTCCGAATCAAGTATCCGAAGCAAAATTCGTCAGTCAATTAAGCCATTTTCGCATGTTGCCACCTACGAGACCTCATGGGCAGGCCCCCAAACATTCGAGCAGATTTACGACAACCTGGCACACTACGTCAGCAACATTATGAAGTCGAAAGGCATTCACCGAACGAATTACTTACCGGATTGTATCCAGCACGGGTTCATGGCTCTCTGGCTCGAACTCGTTGAAGACAACAACTTTCTCGCTCAAAAAGACCGTCGACAAGCGGTCTTTTTTATTCTGGCACGGTGCAAGATCTCCAGTCTGCGCTACTACGACGATAAGTATGATAGCCTCGAAGAGATCGTCTCCTATGACTGGCATAACACGTGGGATGAGCACACGATCACCGGTTTCAACAGTCCATCATCGTGGTGGAATTCAATGGAACGGTGGGCAACATGGGCGACTGACGTAGACATCCGGATCGACGTGGAGCAAATCATGCATAAGTTGGTGGCGAAATACGCTGACTCGCCCAAATATCTGGTCGCACTGTACTACGTGACGACGCAGGTCTCGCGGAAGGATGCGGCGGCGCTGGCAGGTGTAACGCCGTGGAATTTCTACCGGAGTTATGGTGAACCGATTCTGAGAGAGGTACAGTATGAATTCGCGCAGGCGTTTCTTGCCAAACACGATTATTCTCCGCCCAGTCACAAGATCATCGTGGAAGGTGGACGGTACAAATCACCCTATCCGGAGTGGCGTGAGAAGTACAATTCGGGTCACACTGCACCGGCTGAGGATTTACTCCAGCAGTACAGCAACACGGTTTGTGTTTCCGGCGCAATCCGCGCTCAACTCGAAGACAAAACGTATACTGAAGCGGCAATCGATCTCGGCAAGAATCCGAAGACATTCCCCAAGTACATGAAACGAGCCGCACGGATGCTGGCCGCGGCTTATGCCTAACGATCACTGTGGCTGGTGAGCATGTGAAGCGCATGTTCACCAGCTGTTTTTTTGCTTCGACCCATGTTTTTGTCTCAGGTGTCTCAACGGCACAACCTGAGACAACACGTTCTACACAAATTTAAAAAATTGCATACCCCACAAAAAACGTGTTTCAAGTCGTGAATTTCGCCCTGAGACAGTTGAGACATTGTGCACTCAGCATCTTTGCAATTATGTCCTCGATACCGCAGGTGGCCTCACTCAAGTGTTGCGTGAACACAGTGGAGTACTGGCCGATACCTCCTACCTGAACGGACTCACCAGCATCGGTCAGCAACAGCTCGGTGTGTGGTCATACTATGGTACGGATGCGCTCGGATCTGTTCGCAATACATTTACTCTGTCCACAAAATCGGTTCATCCGCACTTTATGTGAAATCAGGGTGGAGCAAGAACCCGCAGACGGAGTAGATCGAATTTAGCACGACCATACATTTGCCGTTTGATGAATTTGAGACGGTTGACTTGTCCTTCAGTTTGTCCATTACTCCAA
>JAVJSU010000087.1:0-14035 GCA_040219275.1 Aggregatilineales bacterium
ACACCGAGGTTGACCGCACTGACCGCCACGACTTGAGTATTTTTCGCGTCGGCTGGGATTGGTTAGAACGACGATTCGTCTTTGATGATCCCATTCCTATTCTCTTCAGACCGAACTTCTGTTTGATGTCCGGTTGCTAGCAGAAACTTCTATTTCCTTCCTCGTTTTCTCCACTCCATTCGTAAATGCTGACGCTCTTATGCGGCGAGACCAAGATGGATCATCACCCCACGACGTAACAAAAAAGCCCGCTATACAGTAATAGCGTGCTTATTTTGATCTGCGGTATCAACTCTTAAGCGTTAGCTCTTCTTCTGGCCGGTTTTGATCTTCACATTATTGAAGTCAACTTCCGGTGATTCCGTGAAGCGCTGTCCATTTTTCTTATCATGGCGCATAAAATCCGGTGCTTGCACGCGCACATGGAAGGTATATTCTCCATCACCCGGCAATACCCAGTTGCGACCATAGTGATACAACCATGGATGCCAGATGAATGGTTGGACATTACTATCAATTTCATTCTCGGCGGCATCAAGGACTGTCAGGCGTACTTCCAAACCAGGGATAAAACGCCCGTCAGCGGCATCACGAACAGTAATTTCGATATGGGCGTTTTCTTCACGCGGTTCATACCATACCAGTTCGCCACCCTGCATCTGGTACATACCTTCTGCTTCTTCAACGGCGTAACCAATAATATAGTCGCCGACTTGCTTTTCCTCACCATGTGCTTCTTCATTAATCATATGGTTGAGCGCATTTGTAAAAGCGTTACCTTGCTCAGTCGCCATCTGTAATTGTTCTTTTGTCGCTTCATTACTTGGAGTCATCGTAGAAACCATAATGTTTTCTCCTTTAATTCAATTTACTTAATTTGGTCTCACGACCAGTACTATAAGCATATCAATTGAAACAGAAAGCCACATCGGATAGCTGGTTAGGTTCAATATGGTCCAGTTGGGTACTTTTTATAGCGACCTTCAGACATTACCTGTCGTATTCATGATCCTAATTGCTGATTGTGCGCGGATGAGCACTATCATCTAAATCACCGCCTTATGCCATTATTCGGTCACACCCCAAAGCTCAATATAACCATTTCTGCTGATTGCCATTAGCCGACTATCTTCGCTAAAACTAAGATCATCTACCCTGCTTGTATCCAGTCGATAAAGTTCTGTCAGGTTATCGTCAATGTTCCAGAAAACCACCTCATTTGTTCTAAAATCACCGACAATGCCTACCAATAATGATGAGTTATAGAGAGATGTCAGGTGTCGGATGGTCAATATCCCAAATATACATAGCATTCGACCCACAAAGTAAACGGGTCGCACAAACCGATGCTAACCCGGCATGTAACGAACGATATTCTCCTCACTTTATACGTCATTGAGTCATTAAAATAGAGATCATCATCAGATCAAAGAAGCGCTCTCAAGATGGCGTATAATAGGAAAATGAGACATGCAAGGAGAAGGAATGGCTAAAGAATACATTGTGGGTGTTATGCTGACACCCGTTGAAAGTCCCGGACCGGAATTTGAAAAAACTGTGGATGACGCTGTAAAAATAATGGAGCAAATTTTCGCCCAACGCATTCCGAATTTGAAGCTAGAATTCTTTAAATTCATCGGCCCACACCTCACCCCGACCAAAGGGAGCTATGCCCCGATGGAGTTTCTTCAACTCGGTCTCATTGAAAAAGTCGAGCGCAAGCCCAACTTTTTGCTTGTCGTGACTGAGGTTGAGCTGATGCCACGTCTGGCCACCTATTCAGTCGCCTTGCCCAGCGCCATCACGAATGTTGGCATCCTTTCCACAAAACGACTTAACCCGCACTTCTGGGGAGAATCCGGGGAAAACGATGTCACATCCCGGCGTCTAGCAGGACTTATGCTACATACACTCGGTCACCTACTAAACCTCAAGGATCACTCTGATCCACACAACATTATGTACCACTATGATCAGTTAAATGACCTTGAGCAAATGCGTGAGATTAACGATCAACAAGCCATGCAAATGAAACAGGCGCTACCCGTAGAAGCGCGCGATCTGACGGCCAGAACACCCGCTCCTGCATTTGTGTTTAAGCGTATTCTAGCGAATTGGTCAAGTATCTGGCGAACAGTACGTCGGGCGAACCCTTTTCGCCTTGCTTTACAACTGACGACCATGATTACCGCCGCGATCTCGCTGATGATTGTTATCTTCTTCAGTACTGAGATGTGGGATATTGGTAGCACGGTCGAGTTGTATCAGTTTGCGCTCTTCGCGCTTCTCTCCATCGTCATTGCCACCCTCGTTCTGTACCGATCTTATTCGATCCGCAACATCACAACCCGTACTCAGCGGATTTCCGAATCCGTCGTAGTCACAAATACAGCGACCCTATTCACGCTTTTTCTAACGATGCTTGTTCTTTATACATTATTCTGGTTGATAGTCTATTTCGGGATCTTGACCTTTTTCCCGCGAACGCTCATGGAGACATGGCCAACAGTCGATCCTGCGATACGGACACTGGATCATATCAAGCTGAGTACGTTCATTGCCGGAATGGGTACGCTAGCGGGTTCGCTGGGTGCCAGAGCAGAAAACAAGGATGTTATCCGCCATATTCTGTTTATTGATGCGGAATTCTAGGTGTTTGCCAGATGATTTACGCACTCGACTGAATTCTATCACCGGGAAAGCTCGCTGAAGTGAGCGATAGAATTGCCAATCACATTCGTGACCGCGCCCCTTCCCGTTGGAGTTTGCCGCGCACCGTAAGAATGCCACCCGCGCGGACGACCTGAGGGAACTCCGCATAGACCGATGGTCGCACGATGGCATTCCGGTTATAGCACGGCTAGAATCCAATTTGAAATCGGGCGTGTGGGGCTAAACAGCGTGGTTTGAAATTTCTAACAACCCGTCTTACAATCGGGGTATGTTTTTTAAAGCGAAAGTCTAAGCGATGACCGACTCACCCACACTCTCCTTTCAGGGGGGAACGCTCGTGATCGCGCATCTGAAAGCCGATCAACCACCCGGTGATCCCTTCCAGTGGATCAAAGGTAAGTGGCGCTGTGAGGCATACCACTATCCTGATGTTAACGTCGATGGTGTCCGTGATACCGTCCCGCGCTGGCAACCCCTCAACTGCCAGTTGGATGACAGTCGCGTCTCTCACGATTTCCAGAATGAAGCGATTGACGCGTGGGAATCCGCTGGCAGACGCGGCAGTATCGTTCTGCCCACCGGCGCGGGCAAGACCTTCGTTGCCGTACAAGCCATCCACCGGGCGAATCGTTCTGCGCTGATCGTTGCGCCGACCATTGACCTGTTGCATCAGTGGTATGCACGTCTGAGCAACGCGCTCAATACAGAGGTGGGCGTATATTATGGCGCGGAAAAGCAGGTACGCCCCCTGACCGTGACCACCTATCATTCGGCGGGCAATCTTATCGCCGAACATGGCAACACCTTCAAGATGATTGTGTTTGATGAGGTGCATCATCTACCCGCACCAAGCTGGGGTGAAACCGCGCTGATGTCGCCTTCGCCCTTCCGTCTGGGATTAACCGCCACCTATCCAGAAGATCACGAAATGGAGAACGGACGCTGGCACATTGATCGCCTGATCGGACCCATTGTTTACCAGAAACGGGTCAGCGACCTGATCGGCAAGCGGCTAGCGGATTATCGCACCCAGCGCATCCGGGTTGATCTGAACAAAGAAGAACGCGCCGCTTACGAAGCAGATTTCGCCATCTACGCCGGATTCTTCCGCTCACGACGACTGCGCGAGACGCATGGGGCAAACTGGCTCCTCGAATTAATGCGTCTGAGTGCCTTTGAGCGTGATGCACGGGCGGCACTGCTGGCACGGCATCGTATTCTGCGACTGCTAGCAGGCTGTGAGGGTAAGTTGGATGCGCTGGCACAACTCCTGCGCGAACATATCAGCGAGCAAATCCTGATCTTCACCGAGAGCAACGATACCGTTTACGAACTCTCACGCCGCCATTTGATCCCGGCATTGACGCATGAAACGAAAGCCGCCGAACGCAAACGCCTGCTGGAAGCCTTCCGCGAAGGGACATATCCGGCGCTGGTCACTTCGAAGGTGCTCAATGAAGGGGTCGATGTGCCTGAAGCCAAAGTCGCCATTGTGCTGGGCGGCACCTCAAGTGCGCGTGAATATATTCAGCGATTAGGGCGGGTGCTCCGCAAGACGGGCAATCTTGAAGCGGTGCTCTATGAGGTGATCGCACGGGATACGGTGGATGAAGGACGAGCACAACGCCGCCGTCCGAAGGCAGGCACGGTTTAGATGCTGACAGGCGAATTGGTGCGTCCGCGTTTGGTTCAGCATGGCACAACCCTTGAGGTGAAAACCCTGCGCGATGCTGACCGAGCATGGCTCCGCACCGCAGGCGATCTGATCACCTTATGGGAACGGCACACCGGACGAACACGCGACGCATGGGAAAGCGCGGTTGAGGAGTATCTGGGGGATCGCGTGGATTACATCATCGTGCGCGGACTGGCAAAAGTGCTGGCGGATGCGGCGACCTTCGCCTCCCCCACCACGCTCATAACCCCGGAAGACCTACGCCAGCAGTTGTTTGCGGCGGGTCCGGCGTTCGAGACCCGTGATCTCTTCCATCCGCAAACACGGCATGACCGATTGGCGACAATCGCGGCACAATTGGAGATCGCACCGGATGCCCTTGAAGCGGCACTTTATGCGGATCGGATCGGCGCGCAAACCATCACCGAAGCCGGACGCGACTGGACTCCGGCGGAGCTGATCGCCCGGTACAATCTGGAATTACACCGGGGTGTGCTTTACTGGTCAAATCTGATGGAGGTGCAAATTCACGACACTTTCAAAGATTTCTGGCGCTACCTCAAGCTGTTCAAGTTGATGTTTGAGGCATACCCGATTGAGGGCGGGTATCACGTCACGCTGGACGGTCCCATTTCGCCTTTTGTTCGCTCAACCACCCGCTACGGGCAGCAATTTGCCGCTTTTCTTCCGGCATTATTCCTGTGTGAGCGCTGGTCGATGCGGGCGACGATCCGTAACAGTAAATTTGATCGTGAATTGATTTATCGGCTGGATCATACCGCCCCGCTGACCTCCCATTTTACCCGGAGTGGGGATTTCGACAGCCGGATGGAAGCCGATTTCGCGGCAGAATTTCAGGACAAGCTGGGCGATGCGCGTGGCAAGTGGCTACTCACACGCGAGGATGAGGTTTTGCTTCTCGGCGATACGGTCATGATCCCGGATTTTGCCTTCACCCATCAAGACGATGGTCGGCGAGCGCTGGTGGAGATCGTCGGTTTCTGGCATCCGGATTATCTCAAGCGCAAGCTGGCAAAGGTGCGGGCGGCAGGACGGGATGATCTGATTCTGCTGGTGTACGAAGGCGTGAACCTGACCGGCGAGAAGCTGGATGATGTGCCGGGCGAGATCCTCTATTTTGCCACCAAACCGGTCATCAAGGAGGTCATGGCGGCGGTTGAACGGCGAGCACGCTAAACACCAATCCCTCAGTTGTTGATTATGTACCAGCCACTCACCATCGCCAATATTAACCGGATTTCCACCAACATAGCCATAAGGATTCCAGTACTATCGAAGCAGACGCGCCGACAATGCCTTGCACCGGGTCTTGCTGGGTGAAGATGCCCAAAGCCGGATCATAGTAGCGGGCGCGCGGCGGTGTGCGAGAGAAAAGAATCTGTCGTCAATTGGTCAATACAGAATTCAAATATGAAATCATCTATTTGAACCTCGCTTGACGCGCGAGACAATAACTCTCGCCGAAGGAATCGTCTCAATCCACTCACTTCCCTTAGCCCAAATAGGGTACACAGGACACTGATGGAGATTTGCAGAAGATAATTTACCCTGAATAAAGACAGATTGGCGCGAATCGGATGATGCGACAAGCAATACAACACTAGCATTTTCTATAGCGTGCCGGATAGCTTGTTCCCAATTAGTCGTACCGGGTCACAATCCAATAGTATCGGCTCAAACATTTATGCCACTATCTCGAAGATGATTAGACAACTGTTCAATAAAAGCAGAGTCACGACTCAGATATGAAATAATAATATCTATTGCCATCATTTACCGCGCATATGCATTAAACGGATTATCATGGGTGAGTTGTGTAATCATTGATTCCTCAAATCCAGCATCACGCAATTTAGGGATAAATGTCTCGCTCAAGTAAGTAAAGGGCATCGGCTCATAATCAGGATTACCAGCATCATACCAACCACGATCATGGCTCAGTAAGATTTGTTTGTCATAGCCAGCATCAATTAATTTTTTGAGATAACCAATAATTATCTCATCGGATGGTGCATTGGCATTCCCAAGCGCATCATATTCCAACCAACATCCGCGGTCTGCCATTTCCAGATGCAGGTCAAAATCCGGTTCTGCCTGGGTATGTATCCAAATAAAGCGGCTCGCTGTATATCCTTCTTCTTCTAATATATCGAGTTGGTCACGTACAACACGCCCTTTAATTGTATGACTACCGATAATAGCGTTAGTCGCCTTGCCAGCATGTGCCGCCCCTCGCAATATTTTTGTCTCACACTCAGTTAAGCCTTCATCACCCGCGCTGAGTTTGATCCATGCCGCCTGTACACCAGTATCCTCAATCTCGTCATTGAGTTCCTTGAGCATCCAATCGGTAATCTCTTGCTGACTCGCTTCATGCGCCCATGGCGGAATCCACGGTTCACGATAGATACCAGTCGGCACAAGTACCGGAAAATTCGTTGCATCAGATACCGCTTTGTCCATTTCTGCACGACGCGCCACCCCAACAGGACTACATTCTACTAATGCTGTCACACCAACCGCCTTAGCTTTTTCGACTTCGGGTGCCATCTTCGCGACCACATCCTCAACCTGCGCCTCACCAAATCCATCAGCTTCATAGGTGCGTAAGTCAACAAACAGATGTTCATGAGGCAATATCAAACCAAGCTCATCTTTTAATTTATGTCCCAGTGTTGTAATAAGTTTTCCCATTTGGTGTTTTCCTATATAACGTTACAAATTGAATTATAAGGGCATTGCAATTCTAGAGCGACGCAATCGAGTAGTCTCTTTCAAAGCAAGACACAAGCACCTCATTCCGATAGATCATCAAACACTTATCTCTTCTAATATAATAAGTAAATTTTCATATCACATACTGCCATAAGTCCGACGAAAACGGGAGAAAGACCCCTTTAAACGAATTTCAAAGCAAAACGATAAGACGGTGAAGATAGAACATTACCCGTAGAGAGTCTTAAACTAAACATGGATCCTTCTGAACAAAGGAACGATAATTCTATAAACGGCTCTTAAAGTCAGGTTGTTGCGAATATCTCGGTGAACACGATGTGGTCCGTCTGTTTCGCGGGTCGATGTCACCGAACTATATAGACACCTGCGGACGATACGCTGGTACCATCCTGCGGACGGGACCACCGAACCATCCGTCTAAAAAGCCGACTACAAGTTGAAAGTACGACAAGCTGACCGATTTTGGTCCGCTTTTTTGTTGTGACGAGGAGGGTTCGTCATGTCTGAAGAAAGTATCCGAAGCAAAATTCGTCAGTCGATCAAGCCGTTTCCGCGTGTTGCCACCTCCCAGACCTCATGGGCAGGTCCTCAAACTTTCGAGCAGATTTACGATAAATCTAACTACATTGGATGAAGTCTATCGCCTGACAAATGGGCATTATGAATGGACACTTTTCATTGGCTACAATTTGTCAGCTTCAGCAAATGCACCGACAACTGTCACATTGGCACAATTTACACTCTCGACTGACCCGCCGGATTTGGTCACACTCCAACCGACAACCAATACGGATCGCTTAAAACCTACGCTTAACTGGATATTTGTATTGACGTTGAGCGTGTGATGCAGAAATTGACAGAGAAATATACCGACTCATTTGAACATCTGATGGCATTGTATGCGGTGACCACAGATGTTTTCTACAAAGATACTGCTCCTGTAGTTGGGATGCATCTCTCTATATAGCGAAGGAACTTTCTTCAGTTGATAGAACAAGAGGTACAATACGAATTCGCACACGTATTCCTCGAAAAGCACAACTATCAGATGCCTAAGCAGGGTCGAATTCTGGTTGCTTTACATCTCCACATACAAAGTGGCGTGAGCAGTATGAATGAGGGATTACAGAACCCGCATCTGAGGTATCACATTTTCCTGACAGATAATCTGTGCACATGATACAAATCAGAATAAATGATAAAACAGATTCTCACTATGATTGGTTATGCTGGATGATAAATGATTGCCTCAGTGTCAACAAATTCCAATCAGGTTGATGTAGATGTTTAGGACTATCGTTTAGACTTTTCCAAACTGAATTTGCATATCCAACGTGCTTACTGTCCTTACTCACGAACTTTTTCAGCACGTCCATAAAGGAACAACATCGCCAGAATTACCAGACCGAATGTCACATCTTTCGCAGCAGGGGAGACTTGAACAATGTTGAGCGCGCCATCCAGTAAGCGAATGATAATGACACCTGCGATTGTACCGACATATTTACCCGAACCACCGAGAATCGACGTTCCGCCAACAACAACTGCTGCAATCGCTGGCAACAAGTAAGGATCGCCCATTTCATTAAAACTACGTCCTGCATTACCTGCTAGCATCAACCCTGCCAGGGCATTAAGTACCCCACTCAGCACAAAGACCATAATGAGTACCCGTGGCGTTTTGACACCGGAAAGATACGAGGCAATTTCATTATTCCCGACAGCATAAGTTTTTCGCCCTAAACCACTGCGACTCAGAACCAGATACTGAAGGAGTGAGACTAAAGCCCAGATAATGACGGCAAAAGGCAAAAATCCAAAGAGAATTTCGGTGGCTACCTTACTCAATATTTCAGGTGTTTGCTGGAATTGGGGTGCTGACCCTGTGTAGACAACTGTGATTCCCTTGAGTACTGCATTCACGCCCAGGGTAAGTACCATTGACGGAATGCGTAAGTAAGCAACGCCTACACCGTTGACTAAGCCAACTATAAGACCAATCGCTATAGCGGCACCAACCCCAAAAGCTAGATTTTCGTTTTGTCCAGCGGCAACTGATGTCGCGACTACTGCGGCAAGATTCAATGTCCAGGGAATTGAGAGGTCGATATTCCCTGTTAAGATCACTGCCATTTGTCCGGCAGCAATAATCCCCAAAAACGAAGCGATGCGTAATTGCTGTGTTAAAAAATTAGGGGAAGCGAAATTCGGAGTGATGAATGTCGCACCCGCAATAATTATCAAAATAATCATCGAATAAGAAATCACAACACTACGCTCATCCCGCGCGAGATTTCTATACCAGCCTTGTATTGAAAACCCCTTAGATGTATTTGTTTCGGAAGTCATTCTTAAACCTTTCCACAGCCTTGCTAACGCATCGTATCGAGACGATTACGGACAGTAAAAATACGGCTTGCGCCAGCAGCAACTGCCAGCAAAATGACAGCACCTTCCCATAAAGGTTGTTGTAAGGGATTAACCCGTGCAAAGAATAGAATGTTGGGAATGAAACGTAAAGCGATGGCTGCCGCTATGGTTCCAGCCACTCCCCCTGATCCCCCAAAGAGAGATGTCCCACCCAGAACAACAATAGCGATGGATTGCAGGGTAAAAACTGCCCCTGTATTGGCATCACCGGTTAAGGTCTGTGCGGTGAGGAATAAGCCCCCGATTCCTGCAAACAAGCCACCCAGCACGTAAGCAGATACTTTTGCAAAATTAACATTTACCCCACTCATATACGCTGCACCTTCATTACTGCCCACAGCGTAAACCCATAAGCCCAGACGTGATCTCCGGAAAGGTATCCAAACGACGAGCAAAACCAGAAGCAGGAATATAAAAGAAGCAGGAATAAAATCAAATACATTTTCAAGGAAAGCCATCAAACCCATTGGTTCGGCACCGAAGGCATTCTCTGGTAGCAATTGACCAACACGCCTCGTTAAAATATCGCCATAGATGCGTGGGACATATCCACCCGGACGAGGACGTAAAAATAAGGCAATACCACTAAATATAGAAGATGTTGCTAAAGTAACAATAATCGGTTGTAGACGACCGTAAACGACAATCAAGCCGTTAATTAGACCTGCCCCCGCCCCGGCTAGCAAAACCGTGACCACTACAAAAATAATGTTCGCAATATTAACAGGTTCACCATCAGCAGGTTCGATAAACAATGCAGAAGCTAGAGAATTACACATACTAATAATAGACCCGACGGAAAGATCAATGCCGCCCGTAATCACCACTGACGTTTGCGCCGCACCGGCGAAAATCAGGGTCATACTCTGGTTCGAAGTTGATGTTATGACAGCTGGTGTGAAAAAACGTTTATTAAGTGAGGCAGTCACACCCATGAGGGCAAACATGATAGCAAAAGCGATCAACACCCGGAAATGTCGGAAAATTAAGCGCCTGATGCCTGGTCTCTGTCCTGAATTCATTTTACTAACCATACATTTAGCTCTCCTGTCTGGTGCTATTCAAACCAAGTGCGGCGGATACAATTTCTTCTTCATTGATTTGATCATTGACCAATTCACGGAAAATTCGTCCTTCATAGAGCACAAGTACGCGGTCACACATGCCTACCAGCTCACTCAATTCTGTAGAGAAAAAGAGAATGCTTGCTCCGTCATCTGCGAGTTGGCGCATCAATTGGTAAATTTCTTGTTTTGTTCCGACATCAATACCGCGTGTCGGATCATGCAAAAGATAGATTTGTGCTTCGGTGAGCAACCATTTTCCAATGACAACTTTCTGCTGATTACCACCGCTTAAACTGCGAACAGGCGCATTGTTTGACTCTAATTTAACTTGCATCTGTTCGACCATCTTCTTGATTGTTTTGCTTTCCTTACTACGGTCAACTAATCCAAACTGGCTCAGGAGGCGATCAATTACCGTTAATACGGCATTACTTCCGATGGACATGGGCAAAATAAGACCCTCTGTTTTGCGGTCTTCAGGAATCAATGCCATCCCTATTTTTTTGCTGGCCGCAATAGAAGGACTCTGAATTTTCACACGCTGACCATCCACGCGAATATTACCCTTTACACCGCGCAACACGCCAAATAGTGCGAAGAGCAATTCACCCTGTCCTTGCCCATCCAGACCACCCAGACCGACGATTTCGCCTTTTCCGACGGTTAGATTAATGTCATGCAATTTCGGATCCCATGAAAGCCCTTCAACTTTGAGCATGGCTTCACGTTCTTGTGCCGGTGCCGGTTTAGGTGGAAAAACCTGATCTAAGTTACGCCCGATCATCAAGCGCACCATTTCCTCGTGACTCACAGTCCCCATTGGAAACGAGCCAACATCTTCACCATCACGGAAAATAGTTAATGTATCCGCAATTTCTTCAACTTCGCTCATGCGATGGGAGATAAAAATAACAGAACGACCCTGGTCGCGGATGCGCCGGATCATCCTGAAAACAACTTCGACATCCTGTACTGAGAGCGCAGATGTACCTTCATCCAGAATAAGTAATTTAGGATCATGAGAGAGGGCTTTAGCAATTTCTACAAGTTGACGTTGCGCAAGCGGTAATTCTCCTATAAGCGCATTGGGGTCAAGATGCTCGATACCCAGTCCAGCACATAAAGCCTCTGTTTGTTCCTTCAACTTGCTACGGTTAATCAGACCAAACTGGTTTCGTGGCGGGTTGACGATAAAAATATTCTCTGCCACTGTGAGGTCAGATAATAAAGATAATTCTTGAAAAACTGGCACAATGCCTTTTCGTGCAGCATCAGCAGGGGATTGAATAGTCGATTCGTGTCCTTCAATCTTGATCATTCCCGAATCAGGGGTGACAACTCCTGCCACAATTTTGATTAAGGTGCTTTTTCCAGCCCCATTTTCGCCAACCAGTGCGTGGATACTTCCCGGCTGGCATACTAAGGTCGCCTCATTTAGTGCAATGGTATTACCAAACCGTTTACTAACTAAACTAGCTTCTAACAGAGGTATTTTCTCTTTAAGTTCTTTTTCCATAAACTTTTCCCAATTGTTGTTGAACCAAAAAGAGCCGAGTCAGATATTTTGACCCGGCTCTCTCAAAGTTAAGAATCTACATCTATTTCAAGGATAGCCTCGGCATCGAGGTCCACTCCGCAAACCGGAATCTTGATTGGTGTGAAGAAATCATCGGGCAAACCGGGGAAGTAATGAACCCCTTCTTCAATATCTTCGCTAGTTACCAGAGGAAGTGGCATAGAAATATTGCGCGGTAGTTCACGACCCTGGAGAAGTTCAAGGGCAGCTTGCATCGCCACTGCTACCATACCCGGGGTTTGACCGACTGAAATACCTTCAAATTCGCCTTCTGCCATTGCCATACGGAAAGCATTTTCTGCTTCTCCAGCCATGGGTGGTAAATCGTCATAACCGGCATCACGGAAAGCCTGAATAACACCCGGTCCACCACCTTGAATCCAGACACCATCAACTTCCGGGCTGGTAGCGAGGAAGTCTGCCATCACAGTTTGGGCAACACCACTGTCCCATCGACCTTCAAGCTCTGCGATAATCGTAATATCAGGATATTCAGCGAAAATTTCTTTTGCACCTGAATTGCGGTCAGAATCAACACTGATACCGGGTACACCGTTTACAAGAACGACGTTACCTTCGCCACCCATGCGCTCTGCTAAATCGCTCGCCATAACGCGACCAAATTCTACCTGATCTTCGTTAACGATAATGCCTTCAGGGGCTTCTACGATGCCATCAAAAGAAATGACAATAATGCCGGCATCATCTGCACGACGAACAACAGCATCAAAAGCTGTCGGGCTAACCGCATTGATGATAATGGCATCTACACCCAGAGCAATCATATTATCCAGAGTCGCGATTTGTGCTTCGACATCATCGCCTGTACTGACAACGATTAATTCTTCAATGAGTGGTGCAATATCTTCGGTTTCGGCGAAAGCAGCTGCCATTTGGAGCATCTGGGTACGCCATGCGTTACCAATATAGGAATTGCTAATGCCTATGACAAAAGGACCTTCTCTTGCCTCAAACTGAACGGTTTCGCCATCTTCTTCCGCGGGTGCGAAACAGACGTCGGGGTCATATTCACTAATTTCATCATCATCTTGCGCCATCACGGGCAAGACCAGGATAGAAGCGAATAGAACAATCAGTGAAACTAAATTCAAAAAACGTTTCATGTACTTTCCTCCTTAAAAAAGAATAAAATGTTTGGAATGTTTTGGAGTCCAAGACTCCCCCAAAACCAATATTTAGCCCGCCCTGCAATGAGCAGTATCGCGTAAAGAGTAATTATGAAATGCTTATTAACAGAAACTAATCGGGAAATTCAGCGACCATCGTACAGGGACTTCCATCAGAACCCTCAATAAACAAGGGCCAGGCATAAATGCGACTCGCGTCTCCCAGATCGCTATCAATTCGTAAATCTTCCAGAATCAGCAAAAAACGCCCATCAGCACGACCAACGCCTGTCAACACTTGATGCGTTTCTATTGATACGGGAACTGCATTCGGCGCACCAATCGAAACACAATCAATCGCTATGCCTTTCAAATTGGAAAATTCCATCAAAAAGCGTGCGCCATCGGGATGTAAAAATGCCCCTTCAAGCGGATAGCGTTCGGGATCAGAAGCACGTTTTTCGATCCAGCCAGTTCGCAACATCGCTATATCGGCAGATTTGAGTTGCCCGGCATAGGGTTCAAGTTCTTCTCTAGTGATAACGCCTCCATCTGGTTTAGGAACTTCCAGCACCAGTGGTGAGAAGAAAATACTAGCAACCGGACATCAAACAGAAGTTCGGTCTGAAGAGAATAGGAATGGGATCATCAAAGACGAATCGTCGTTCTAACCAATCCCAGCCGACGCGAAAAATACTCAAGTCGTGGCGGTCAGTGCGGTCAACCTCGG
>JAVJSU010000088.1:0-12786 GCA_040219275.1 Aggregatilineales bacterium
CTCGTGCTCGTCCTCCCGGTTTGGCTTTCGGTAGATGTGGGGCGATCAGTTCCCACTCATCATCTTTCAAGTCACTTGGGTAAGGTTTCCTATCCATTCATCTACCCTAGCAGGTCTTTTCTCACTTTTCAAATAGCTTCTCAGACTGTAGATGCGATATCTCAAAGGATTTTGTGCCATTATTCATAAATAGATTATAAATGTTCATATCGTCAACATCTGGTCCCGGTAAAATAACGCCATATCTTCGTTTTTGTGTATCTACGATAAGGTCAAAAACTACTAAAGATGATTTGTAAATCTTTGGCTCACGTATAACGTTAAATCCGAGACTAAAATCTGTCAAATTCTGGGTAATGATGCCAAACGAGGGTAATAATTCTGTTTTAGGATCCAATATTTGTTTTCTAATGATTTCTAAGTTTGGATTAATTAGAAATCCATAGCCAAAAACGCTAAAAGCTAGTAGATATGCTATTCTGAGCTTCGAGATGTTCGTTATTGAATCCACTGGTGTTGCGAAACGAGCTGTGAAATCATTTACTCCTTCAGTTTTGATACTGTCCCTAAGTTTTTCTAAGTCCTTCGGATTAGTTCTGTTAGGGTCACCAATTATTTGCATCCCTGTTTCTGTAATCTTAAAAGTTGCAGGTAGCCAAGGTGTACTCTCGTCGTTTAAAGAATATTCAATTTCATGTTCTGCACCAACCTGTAGATCTAATACATTTCTAAAATTTTCATTTTTGCGAAGTTTGCTTTCTAAATGTGTACCAGCCATATTATTACATTTTTTACAGGTTAGTGTTTTAGGTATACCACCCAATTTCTTGGGCGGTACATGCTCAACAGAGACCTGTCTCATACGTGCCTCTTCGCGTGAAAACACTCTAAGGCACAGTGGACATGCGAAAACATCATCTATGTCAGTTGACATAGTTACTGAAGAATGTTTTTTGACTATAGAGAGATTTTTAGCATATAAATCAAAAAGCCTCACCCGATTTCCTCAGGGCTGATTGTAGTGACTTTTGACTTGAGTTGACCGCAACCCGCATCAATATCAATGCCACGCCGGACGCGCACAGTCATGCTCACGCCATAGCGTTTGAGGATGCTGATGAATTCAGTTGTCGTATCAAGGTCGGAGGGTCCGCCGGTGTATCCCTGCGTCGGGTTTAGCGGGATTGCATTGACATGACAGTTCCGCATCCCTTGTAGTAATTTGCCGAGCGCGTGGGCTTGTTCTGGTGTATCGGTTGAGCCGTGGATAAGCGCCCATTCAAACGTGATACGTCGGTTGGTTTGCTCAACATAATATTTGCAGGCATTAATCAATTCTTCGAGGTCCCAGCGTTTATTGACTGGCAAGAGGGCGGAGCGTTCTTCGTTGGTGGCGGCGTGCAGACTGATCGCCAGTTTTACCTGTAAGCCCTCGTCAGCGAAGCGCCGAATTTGCGGGACAAGTCCGACTGTGCTGATGGTAATATGGCGTGCACCGATGCCGAGGTCATCCATTAAACGGCGAACCGCGTGTACAGAGGCATCATAATTGTGGAAGGGTTCGCCCATGCCCATAAGCACGACATTACTCAGGCGTTCCCCCTCGGCAGACAGTAATTGAGCAAAGTTGAGCGCCTGCTCGAAGATTTCTGTGCTGGTGAGATGACGCGCATAGCCCATTTGACCCGTCGCGCAGAAAACACAGCCCATGGCACACCCTGCCTGCGTAGAAATACAGGCGGTGCGTCGGTCATCATCATAAGGCATCAGTACGGATTCGATGAGTTGACCGTCGGGCAATTTATAGAGTCGTTTGACCGTACCATCACGGCTGACTTGTTCGGTTTCCAATTGGAGTGTGCCAATCGTCGAATGTTCAGCAAGTTTTTCCCGTAAAGGTTTCGGTAGATTGGTCATTTCATCAAACGAGCCAACACAATTATCATAGAGCCATTCCCAAACTTGCTGTGCGCGGAATTTTGGCTCATCCCATGTTTTGAACAGTGTTGTTAATTCATCTTGATCTAATTCAAGCAGATTTGTAAGTTCCGACATTATTTTCCTCTTCGATAGAATACGGCGATCAATGCCAGAATAACGAGTGCACCGATAACCGCAATAATTGCGATTCGTTGAGTTTGGTTGGTATTCTCTGAACCCTCAGATAGTTCAGGAACTGCCGTTGCGACGGGTTCAAATAAACTACCAGCGGGGCGGGGCGTAAGCGTTGCTGTGCCACGCCGTTCGGTGGGCGTATGTGTCAGCGTTGCCAATGGGGTAGCCGTTCTAAACCCCGTAACACTTGGCGTAACCGTTGGTGTTGCTGTCGCCGTTGCTGTGTTGGTTTCCGTTGGTGGGAAAGGTGTATTTGAGATGGTGGGTTCCGGTGTCGCTGTTGTTTGTAGATAGGGCGTGTAATTAAAATCTATCATTGTGGTGCTATAGAACAACCAGTCGGACATATCCGGAATCATCACTGCTAATGGTGCGCCTGTTGCTTCTTGATAGGTTTCGGAAAAATCGTTTGATGTGGATACATCATTTGCAAGTTGAAACAATCCCTCCACACCGATTTGACTTGCTATATAAAGCACCATTGCGCTTGCCTGTTCTTCCCATAATTGCTGATCCGGATTATTCATTGATTCCAGCCGGATTAACGTACCATTTCTCGCGGCACTTTGTAAGGCTAGGAGATTGCCACTATTGGGCGATGGTATATAAAAGTTTTCCAATCCCTGCCGGAACCAGAGCGGAACAGACTGATCGAAATCTGCATAGAAGCGCGTGAACAGTAGCGATGTCAATACACGATTGCGATTTGCTGAAATGTTATAGTCAATCGTGATCGGTTCGTACCCCTTAATCGCAAAACTCGCTTCAATTACATCTGTTTGACACGCAAATGAGTCTTCGGTACGTGGTTCAATGACTGTGCCAGCATCACAAGGATTGAGTGGGATTTCAGTATTGAATAATGCCAGATTAAATGTGGGTTCAAGTTCCGTATTATTGGCAAACAAGGTGTACACGTCGTTGATCGAGTCGCGGATTATTTGTGGTGCCGTCGCATTTTCAGGCAGGATAAAGTTAAAGTGATTGTCTTCATCGATACTTTCATTCCAGTTTGCACGCTCATCCGTGAAGAAAAACGCGCTCGGTACACCTGCTGTACCGTCCTGTGTCGTTGTGACAAGCCAATTGTATTCTACTGTGCTTAAAAAGGGCAGAGGGTCGCTTACTGGAATTTCCCATACATAAGTAATTTCTGTAAATGTTTCACTGCGGGTGGCATTCTGTTCAGGATTCACATCAATGACAATGTTGCCGCCGATTTCTGGCTCGATGGTTAATAGTAGCCTTTCAATATTTGAGACGGGACGATCTACATAGAGCGTAAAGCGCACCGCCGCAGGATAGATCACCTGCGCATCCCAATTGTAAAGAAATGCTGGAACGTCCGGGGTTGTTGTAGGAGTAGGGGATGGCGTTGCTGTTTCATCTTGTGCGTGGACTGTATAAATCATCAGTACACTAATGATGAGCAGGGTGATCCTTAAAAATTTGAATGACGCACGACGCAAAATCACGATTAGATGGCTCCTGATGAGGTGACAAGAATGTTAATCATAACAATGAGGAAATTGTACAGGAAATGAGCGAAGATCGCTGTCGTTGTGCTATAACGTTGTCTTAACCAGCCAAACGCCAAGCCCACCATGAAGATACCGATGATATTTGGCGTAAGTAGTACCTGTGTATGAATGACCGCAAAAAAGATCGACGTAGGAATTAGCCCAAAGACAGGTTGCATCGCCCCTCTGAAAAAGATTTCCTCACCGACTGCCGCGCTCGTCGCCATCAATATAGCGAGTGGAATTGTTGAAAACGCATTGACGACGCTCTCTGCCGCACGGGACTGCTCGGTCAGTTCGTCCGTGCTAACGAACACGGTCAGGATCATACCAAAAATGGACAATGCTATAAAAATGCCAATAACCGTGAGAAAACTCCATACGAAGTCTTCACTTGTGGGGAAGCGAATGCCGAGTCGTTTAAGTGTTTCGGGCAATTCTCTGCGGATTGCATACCCAACCCCAAGAAATGCCGCCATCACCCATAATATTGCCTGAAAAATGGTCATGGCGGATGAGACACCGTTGCTCTCAATATTTTCCGCCATGCCCTGTGTGCCACCTTCTAGGAGGAATGAGATCGTATTTACGGTAAAGAACATCAGAGCAAGGACAATAGCGGTTGTATGAACGATAGAGTAGGGGCTATACGTGCCGTTAAAATAAGTCTTGACGCGCTCACGTAAGTCTCTGGAAACGATTAAACGCACAGAAAGTATTGGAACGATTACCGTTAGAAGTATGATCGCAACAAGTGCTGATGTTCCTATTTCAGGAATGAGTGCCGCATCTGGTGATGTTGCGTTCATTTTATTAAGCTGTGATGATGATGTAGCGATTAACACGCTGTATAGTCCAAGTAGGGCAACCAGACCGGGCGCGACAAATAATAGAGACCGTGCGCCACCCCGATTCTCATGCCAATTCAATTGCTCCAAATTTGCCAGATACATTGTGATACCAAGATAACCAATAGCCACTATATATACGATAAATAAAGTCACATCCATCGGATACTATTTACACTCCAAATTAGCTGTTCACTTTATTGTACCGTTTTTGTTTGCATCTGTGGATTATGAGCTTTTCTTCAGTGATACCATTGACCGCCAATAGGTCCTATGCTAGAATGCGAAATCTGCCAAACACGGTCACAGCAAACGTGGAGAGGTGGCCGAGTGGTTTAAGGCAACGGTCTTGAAAACCGTCGTGCCCGCAAGGGTACCGTGGGTTCGAATCCCACTCTCTCCGCTCAACACAATTTTATACATGGGGAGGTGCCAGAGTGGACGATTGGGGCCGCCTGCTAAGCGGTTGTTCATGTAATAATGAACCGCAGGTTCGAATCCTGTCCTCCCCGCAAGATAAGACCCAATCCGAACTTTGGGTCTGAGCAAAACCAGTAACAGTGTTGTTGCTGGTTTTTGTTTTGGAATTCCCTACCGACCCACTCGTCTTACTACCGTTTCGCATATGTTGCGATAATCTTCGCAGATATGAAAACGGCGCACGTAGCTGTAAAGTTGCCTTTCCCTCCGAGTTGATTACAACCCGCTCGACCATCTGACGTAAAAGTTCTTTTTGATCGCTACGTTCAAGTGAATTATACACGATTCCGACCTGAGAGATAATTGCAAGCGCAGTATCGAGATTCTTGATATGTGTTTTCTGTCCCTGTCCAACTGATTCTAATGCTAGTCGAATTTTGTTTCGTCTGTCCTGCCATTCGTGCCACAAACTATCCCAGATTTCCTCAGTGATTTTTGAAGCGGCATATAACCGTAAGGTTCGGGCTTCTTCCTCATCTATTGCTTTCAAAGCCGCCTTGAGGTTTTCATGTTCACCGGGTTGAATATGTCCAAGCGCCTGTGCAACATCGTTTGTATAGGCTTCCCTGATTAACTCCGCATGTTCCGGATTAACCTGAATATTCGTTAGCTCTAAGGGTATCTGTTCATCGATCATTGAGCAAAGAAAATTAATGTTGCTCCGGGGTATACAATAGTAGGCAGTGCCTCCACCAGAACGACTTGAATTTGACGTAGAACCAGTCAGTTTTGCGAGATCTGAATTTTGCTCGCCGTAAGCTGGTTGATAATAAATCATCCCTTTTAGCAAGTAGTCGTGTTTTCTTCGTACGACGCGATACTCATTACGTTTGGCAAGGATTGATAACCCTTTTTCGAATTCTTCCGTAGTAACAATTGGTTCCCCATCACCTGATATTGTCTTTGGAGGAATATCGCCAGCTTTGCTGGTTACCCAGCCCGCATATGCCCAATTATGAAAGATTGAAGACAACGTATTGATGTTTGCCTTACGTCTGTTGTTTTTCTTGATTGTAACAAAGGGGCGACCTGACCGATAACGGTAGCCTTGCGCGTGTAATTTTTCGCAGATTTGCTCTAGCGTGTAACGATCTTCAAGCAACAAATCCCACGCGTAACGCCAGATAGGTGCGCGTTCGGGATCCTGTTCAATCCAAGTACGTGTTCTGCCTGTAAAGCGTTTTTCCGCCCCCACCACCGTTTCAGTTCTATTGAGATACCCATCAGGGGCTAAATTAGTAAACCCCCCACTTTCACGCTTGGCCTGTAATCCACCTTTTACACGGATACCGAGCAATGTTGACTCGCGGCGGGCGAGGGTAAACGAGAGTGTGACGATTACTCGTCCATCGGGATCCATCGGGTCGAGATCGGGTTGATTGGCGAAACGAACGGCAACACCAAACTCGTGCAGTTCGTCAATGGCGCGCATCGCTTCGGTGTCATTGCGTCCGAAACGATCAGCGCGTTCGACTATCACATGGGAGAATTTGCCTGCACGCGCATCCGCTAGTAGCCGCTGATAGGCTTCGCGGTTGGGTGTACTGCCCGTTAGCACATCAATATATTCGGCATAAACAGGCATATCGGAGCGGTCAAGCACGTTCGCTTCAATCGCAAAACGTTGCCGTGCGCGTGACATCTCAGGTTTCTGATTTTCATCACTGCTAGTGCGGAGATAGACCGCCCAACCGGGTGTCGGTGGCGGAATTTCAGGTTTTTTCTTGCGTCCCATAAGTAGCTATTCCGTAGATTGGTTATTCTGGACTTCATTACCATACCGCACTTTGTCGGTTTTGTGTTTTTGTGGAGGTGAGGCGCTGGCAACGATCGTGGCAACTTCAAAAATGCGTTTTATCCAGTCTTGTAGGGTGGCATCATCTGGTTTGGGCTTCTTCTTGTTTGAGACTCTTTTCGCCATGACATCCCCTAACTTTTAACCTGTGGTTTGTGTTTTAGGGTGCGAAGTTGATCGGCGATACCGAGTCGGAATTTCCACGCATTGAAGGATTGCTGGGTGATGCCCATCGCGGCGGCGGCGGCACGTTCACTCCCATGCTCCCGATAAGCCTCGATGATGATTTGCTCTATCGTCTTTCCCGGATAGTCGTACTCTATCAACCGCATCAAAAATGTCTTTGGCTCACGTTGCGACATGAGATTACCCTGTATCTAATATATGTTTTTATTCCCATAAATCTAATATACACTGTAGCGCACTTAAAATGCAACAATTACCATTAGATTGTCAGGAATGGAATTAGAAATTACAATATGATTGTCAAATGGCAACGAGTATGGAAGGTCAATATGATTGATAGCGACGGCAAAAAACAACTTGGAGAGCGCGTGCGGAAGGCACGGCTAGCACTCGATTTGAAGCAAGGTGACCTAGCGGAGCGGGTTGGGGTTACTCAGGGCGTGATCTCTAATGTGGAGAATGGTGTATCGACGATTGCGGTGCCGGATTTACCGAAATGGGCGCAGGCGCTGGAACAACCGCTACTCTATTTCATCGAGGATGAATCGGTGGATGTGCGTGAACGTGCCTTAGCCATACTCAGCCGATTTCCGCCGGAACAACTCGAAATGGTTTTACAAATGCTCAAAGGCATGGCATCCGGTTTGAAATCAGAAAATAACGGCTAGATTTTCTTCAAGAGTCGTTTCACCCAAACACGCAGGATCCCCCACAACACACGTGGATGTACTAGATAGAGCGGGTGTTGGAGCATGTGTAAAACACGTAAGAGTGTGCGTGCAACAAAGGGATCATGCGGTGTTGCTAGAAATAGTTGGACGATGTAGAGATGGGCGAGATTATCGAACCATGTTGGTTTATCGCCTTCGGTTAAGGGATAGCGTCGATCTTCACTCGCCGCCATCAACCACGGGACAAGATTAACTCGTGACAATTTCCTGTGAAACCGATTTGCAAAGCCATCCAGAGTTGACGATTTCTTGAGTAGGGTTTTGAGTGCGTAAACGTGTAAGAGTGCCACCGTCATGCCCTGACCGTAGATGGGATCGAGCGCACAGACTGCATCGCCAATAGCGATAAATCGATCCGGATAATGCTTGGCGCGTCCATAATGGCGCAAACGGTTGACCGCACGAAAGCCCGCAATCGGACTCACAGGTGTTAAGGTCTGTATCCAACTCACTACTGTGGAATCAGGTAAGCTACGGGCATATTCCAGAAATGCCACTTCGTCAGTTGGCGGATAATCGGCATTCATGCCCGCCAGCGTAATCACCACCTGCCGATTTTCCAGCACTGCCGCCGCCGCGCCACGATACAGATCAGGGATGATCCCCGGTTGAATGAGCACTGCCGGAATTTCCAATTCTATATCATCTGGAAGCTGATACCAGCGGGTGGCATAGCCCATCTTCGGATCAACGAGTGATTCGGCGGGTGCGGGATAGCCTGCTTCGGCGAGCCAGTCACCGGTCTTAGAATACCGTCCGGATGCGTCCACGATCAGATCAGCCTTAATGGATTTAGTTTCACCTGTTTCACGATTTTCTACCGTGCAACCTATCACTGCATGATGTTCGATTATGAGTTTTTTGACTTCGGTATTCGGGTAAAACTGAATGTTAGCGATGCCATGTGTGCGACAGCGAACCACATATTCAAGTAAGGTGCGCGACAATCCCCGCCCATAAACATCCGTTTTGACTTTGCCCACTTGGCCACCCGTTGTTAAGACGTGCGTATCATTACCCCATGTATACAATGGCGCACCGAGCGACTCAAATTCGGCATCAATACCCGGATACAGGTCTTCAAGCAGTTCGCGTCCTTTAGCCAACAAGGTATGAACGTGGCGCTCCTGTGGCACCCCGTTTCGCCATGCCGGAGTGTCGGGGTAGGTATCACGTTCAATCAAGGTGACGGTTTCAAAAAAGTCGCTGAGCACGCGGGCGGTGACCAATCCCGCCATTCCACCCCCGATGATGAGGGCATGTTTCCCAATCATTTGTTGTGTACTCCATTTTCAACCAGCCGGACAAATTCTTGAACGGTTTCCCTGTAAGATAAATTCAGTTGCGAGATGTGATAGACCTGTTGGTATAGCTCTGATTCATGAGGTAGCAAATAGAAAGCATCCAGAATGGCGATGAGCAAACGATAGTTTGCGAGTTCAGCCGATGCAAATGTGAAAATGCGCGGCTGGGGAATATTGTAAGGTGTGGTGAGATTGATTCTTTTGTAGAGCGTGTCAGCCAATTGCTTGAGCTTGAAGTAAGTGCGTAGTCGAGCTGGATAGTGAATCCAGTAAAGATAACGATCCGGTCCGATAAGCACGCCCAGTGAAAGCATGTAGGTTGTGCGGCTGATCTCGGCGGCAACGTACAGATGCGTATCAATCACGCGCCAGTTGGTGAGGAGTTTGACCACACCATCCACCAGAAAGAGGGTTGCGGCAAGTGAGGAAGACAGCATAAAGAGGATAAACCACAGGTGATGGGCTTCGCGCACTTCCGTTTTTTGCTCGTGGAGGAGCTGGCGCGTCATGGGTACAAGTGAAAATGCCGCAGACAGGTTGGCAAAACTGACCAGACCATTCGAGATGATTTGTACCTGTAGGTAGGGCAGTCGCTGATAGCCTACGACGCAAAACACGATCATCAACATGAGGTAGGCAATCATGATACCGTCAATGGTTTTAGGAATGTCGAAGCGCGTGTATTTTCGGATCACCACCAGGTAACCGTACGTGATGAAACCTGATGACAGCAACACTTTAGTGATCGTAACCACAGGCAGACCTGTATCAACAAAATAGCTTTGTAGTTGTGCTTCGAGCTTGTAGTTGTGCAGATAGTAGATGATGCCCATGTTGAACACCATCAGCCACAGGTAAAAACGCGGCATCTTGAAAATGTTGCTGTTACTGACCACGTTGTACAGGCGTGTGAAGTAAAGCAACCACCACAAAAAGGATATGGGCAGGATGAAATGCACGGTTTCGATCTGTGACATGGCTCAATCTCCGGTAAAGGTATCGCCAGTGAAAGGCGGCATGTAGATATCGTCGGCGTGATCGGTCAGGGTGAGTTCGTGAAGGCGTTTGTGGGTGGCGGCATGATTTTGGACCAGAATGGCAAAGTATTCTGCTTCATCTTCCTGTTCTCTCTTCACCGGATCTGTGTAAAGTTTCATTGTGCGCGTGTTGACATGGACAAGTAACCATTCGATCAGCTCATCGTGTGTGTTGACCTGAACCCGAACGGCATGACCCAGAACAAGGTGTGCAATCTCATGGAGTTGGATATGCAATTGTAGATTAGGATGGCGTTTTGCGTCGTAGACGATGTAATCCCGCTTCGGTGTACTCAGGCAGATGCCCGAATAATCATAGAGGTTCATCGACATGATTTCAATCTGCCGCTGACGGGTGTGAGCAACATGACGAATGAAGTCGCTAAAAGTAAAGTGATGCCAGTCGTAGTGTAAGCTGTCAATGGCAAAACGGACACGCTTTGTATCCATGACATGACCTGCTGTAAATGAACTTGAGATGTTAAGTGATAGGCACCGGTGTGAAGCTAGCGTTCGTCGTTAAAGTCTGGCTGAGGCGGGGTAGGTTGTCCGGTACGTTCCGCATTTTCTTTATCGAGTACCCATTCGATGATCTCTTGAATCTGACGTAGCGAACGTGGGGAGAGATCTTTACTCAGATGGCTTCGCAGGTGAATGACTGGCAGATCATCGTCAGAAGTCTGGTTGATGAGGGTTACAGCCTGTTCGGTGGTGCTGGCGTTCAGGATTTCCATGGAAACATCGAAGAAACTGATAATCGAACGTGCGGTTTCCAGTGAGGTGTTTTGACGCTGTCCGCTGATAAGCAACGAAAGCTGAGACGCACTGATCCCTGTAGCGCGCGCGACATCTGCCGCACGATAGGGTGTGCCATCGGTTCGGGTGCGGTGTGCGAACAGCAGGTTCAAGATTTCTGAAAACGCAAGTGGCGTATCCACCATAATCCCCTGATAAACTCGATCACGGGTACTTGTTTGTTGAAAATTGAAAACGAAAAGTTTACAATAGTAAAACAAAAAGCATATACCTACATTTTACTTTGTTATTGTCAAAATTGCAATTCTGACAGCACAACCCTGCACTCCTCATCTATTGTCGTGCTGTCCAGCATATAGTGATGAGGACGACAACCATGACAGAGCCTGACTCGCGCTCTCAAGAGGACTTGTTGCATGACATTTTGATTCTGCTGGAGCACTTCCCTGACGGCATCGTGATTCAACTTACCGAAGAATGGGAACGTATTGCCCACGAAAACGGCTGGTTGCCACCACCCCGACAGGATCAGCCCAAAGACATGAACAATGACGTTATGGATTAACGCTATACCGTCGATGAGGTCATCTAACGCTACCATGACCATAAATCCAAATTTGCAGATCATGCTTACGATGATGATTTTCAGGGACGATATGGCTTCACGTATGCGATTTATGCTTCATCCACCCGCCAATTTCTATGATTAGTGCGTTTAAGCCGTCCCGATTGGTAACATCGCAGGTTGATTAGGTTTCTCCATAAGCGATGAAACGCGCAGAGAGGGTGCTGTTTGATGTGCGCTTCATGCTGTGCCGTGTGCTTTCGGTTTTACAGATCGGTGATGGTTGGTTAGGACTGCTAACGTCTGCCCTGCACCGGATTCTGCTCTGGCTCCGTCGTCTGTTATGCACGGAGTAATGCCATCGTTGCACGTTTCGTCGCCGTGTCAAGGCGCGTGTATCTGGCTTGTGCCGCTACGCTCATTGCACGCGTCCAGGGATTCCCTTGACACAACGACTGATAGAAACGTGCCGAAGGCGTTGCAACTCCGGCATAAGGTCGGAGCGAATAGCAGGCGGTCAACGCCGGGAGACAAAATCTTATGTCCTATCAAACGCACATTATCGTCGGTAACCTCGGAGACACACCGGAACTGCGCGAAGCCAATGGTCAGCCAGTTGCCACCTTCTCAGTCGCGGTCAACAATCGCCGTGGTGAGACACAAACGACAACCTGGTATCGCGTCACGGTCTGGAACGGATTGGCAGAAACAGTCACCAAGTATCTGGAAAAAGGACGGCGGGTGCTGGTTGAAGGTCACAATTTACGTGCGAGTGCCTATATCGACCGTGAAGGCAATCCCCGTGCAAGCCTTGAACTGACTGCCAACCGCGTGCAGTTTATGGACAGCGCGACAGACAGCGAAGGCGATGAAGACGAAACTGGCGACGGTGACGACGACAATCCCTCGAAAGATATTCCATTCTAGTGCAGAGCTGATCTAAGACGGAAGGCGGTCATGGCAACATGATCGCCTTTTTTGTGCAATGTGCAGAGTGTCTGTTGTGGTCGGGATTTTTACCTTCACGAGTGCGTTATTGGCTTATAATAATTCTTGAAGGCAACACTGGTTCGTCTATCACGAGTCAACATTTGGAGGTATACAAAATGTATCAATTTTCTCCGGTGACATTAAAACTTCTGAAAGAAAGTGGTTGGACAGTAGACCGTTCTATCAACATCGATCCATACAAGCAGTTTTTTAAGGAAACCAATCAGCCTTATTCAGATACTGTTCTTGATTTTTTAAGGTCTTTTGGAGACCTTACGGTTAGGTTTCCACTTGATAACAATCCAACATTCATAGAAGAATACTAGCAACCGGACATCAAACAGAAGTTCGGTCTGAAGAGAATAGGAATGGGATCATCAAAGACGAATCGTCGTTCTAACCAATCCCAGCCGACGCGAAAAATACTCAAGTCGTGGCGGTCAGTGCGGTCAACCTCGG
>JAVJSU010000089.1:0-19698 GCA_040219275.1 Aggregatilineales bacterium
GGGTAACGTCAGTACATTGACTTTCACGATTGATAACACAGCGAGTAGCATTGCTGCTACTAGCTTAGATTTCACGGATAATCTGCCAGCGGGGATGGTTGTTGCCTCGCCTGCTAATGCGAGTACCACTTGCACGGGTGGCACGTTGACGGCAAACGCAGGGACTAGCACAATCACTTATACGGGTGGCACAGTCGCAGCAGCGAGTTCTTGTACTATAAGTGTCGATATCACATCTTCTGTTGCTGGCGCTCATGTGAATACCACAGGTGATTTGACTTCTAGTCTCGGCAATTCTGGCACAGCAAGCGATACTCTCACTGTGGTTGATACTCTGGGCATCGGCAAAACCTTTGTGAATGACCCCGTTTTGGCAGGTGCTACGGTTGACTTGCAATTTACCATAACGAATGGCGATTTAAGTAATGGTGCAACAGGCATTAGCTTTAGCGATGATTTGGATGCAACATTAACAGGTTTGGTGGCAATTGGCTTGCCCATTAGTGATGTTTGCGGTATCGGTAGCCAAATAAGCGGCACAAACTTGTTGACCTTTACAGGGGGTATCCTTGCAGCAGGGACATCTTGTAGCTTTACAATCACGCTGCAAGTGCCAGTCGGCGCAGCAGTTGGCGACTATCTCAATACCACGTCCTCGGTTACAGGCAGTATTTTAGCCTTGCCCGTTGTTGAGGCTCCTGCAACAGATACCCTCATGATACGGACAAGCGCAACAATCCCTAGTAGTCCTAGTAGTCCTAGTAATTCGAGCAATCTTGCTCCAAATATCAACGTTTTTGACCCTGCGATTAGTAAATTAGGCGTGCTTGTTCCCGGTCAATTGGGCGTACAAGGGGAAGTCCTAGAATGGATATTGACAGTTAGCAATACAGGTACTGCGGTTGGGACGAATGTTGTTGTTAGCGATACACTCAATCCTGATTTGCAAATTGATAGCGTGAATGCTCCCAATGCTACTGTGAATATCAATGGGCAAACGGTGACGGTGACTTACGCTACGCTCAATGTCGGGGAAACGGTGCAATTTAGCATTTTCACCACCGTTCTCAATGGTGCAATCGTTAATAATACAGCGTGTGTGAATGCTGATAATCAAGGGGTGGAAGAATGCGCGACATCCGTGCCAATTCGAGAACTGCCAAGCACAGGCGAAACGCCACGATGGGCGTATGCCACAATCGTCGGGCTGGGGCTACTGGGCTTGTCCATGCTCGTTGTCCTGCTTAAAGCAAAAGGCTTGAAAGCTTTGTTTGAGGACTAAATTTAGCATTCCATTCCCTTCTGCATCAGCTTAGGGAATGGAGTGTTACCGCGATTTTCTAATAATCCCTCTACTTCATTTTTTTCGAAGCTCCCGGGAAGAAACTTTTCCATCTCCCAACCTTTAGCACTCCCTTTCATATTTATGGAATTATCTCATTTTCTTCATCACAATCTTCTCAAGCTAAGGGATTCAGGCTTGAGTACGAATTGTAATTTCGGTCAATGCTATAAATCCCGTTTCAGCGTTTAACTGACGTGGTGTTTGCCCTGATGGAGTAGGTACATCAACCAGTTTCTCCGTCAGTCGAGCAATGGCATCCAAGCCATCTTCAACTGCCGTACACTCCTCGTCAGTCAGCGGGATTTCTTGCAACATACGCTGAAGATTCGACTTGGCTTCCAACAATTGTGCTTGAGATGAGCCTTTAGGTCGATAAAAATCACATTTTGCACAAGCCATTCGGTGTGGACACTGATCAAAGAAATCATAAGTGCAATATCCGTGACACAGATCATAGAACTTCCATGGTTCGCCAGTTGCCGCTGTTCCATTGAGGATGACATCTTGATCAATGAGAACTTCGATACGTCGCAAATTACGTTTAAAGTATTCAGCATCGGTGTAAGCCTGAGCAAGATGAGTGGGCGTGAGTTGAACATAACGTTGGTCTGAAACGGCTTCAAAAACAGACAATACAGCCTCTCCACCAAAAATTCGCTCAACAAGAAACCGGAATTTAAACTTTTTGATTGTCCACAATCGATCATAGCCACACAGAAGATAAGCAACAGAGACAAAATACAATCGGACACGTTCTTTAAACTCAGAGATGTCCTGGGTTTCGAGATGTCTTAGCCAATATTCCCAATCTTCATTAGACTAGCCCCAGTATGTACATTGATGATAAACCATCCCATGTATCAGGGACTCTATGACGTTGTTACGTATTTTGGTGTTTGTAACACCCATCATATCAAGTGCATCTATCACGGGTTGAATCAAGCGACCAATACTTGGCTGAGATCGCTTTAAGCGTGGCGCTCGTGTACGAAAGTCTCCGACCGGGAAACTGAATAGCGTTGTTATTTCTTCCGGTGTTAATTCGGAATTACGATCATAGGTCGATAAATTTCTTTGAAAAATATCGTAAGGGATTTTGCTCATGACATCGACTCCATTAAACTTTGAAGCCGTTGAGCGTGTATATGTGACATGCTCCGCGCCAATTTTTCAGATAAATCACGCCCGCTAAGGTGGATATACAGTAATGTTGACTGGATACTACGGTATCCTGCAAAGGTCGCAATGTCATGCACATCCCAATTGGCTCGTGCCAGATCAGTCAGACATAAATGACGCAGTGTATGAGGGGTAAATTGTGCCACCTGTGCGCGTGTTGCGATACTTTTAACCACTTTTGACCAGGTCCAAATAGAAATAGGTTGTGCATAGTTACGTCGTGACTCGGACAAGAATAATAATCCTCGTTCGCGACTAAAGTTACGACGATGCTGTAGGTAATGGGCATAAAGAATTGCTGTTGACGCGGTGTAGGGCACAATCCGACTTTGATAATTTTTAGTTGTCTCAGCTCGAATGTGAACGAGACGGCGTGTTGGGTCAATATCACCAGTTTCCAGCAAGCATAATTCTTCACGCCGTAGAGCTACGTCATATGACAATGCAAACATCATTCGATTTCGGATGGATTCTTGACTTACAACAGTGATAATCTGTCCCCATTCATCTTCGTCGGGAATCCATGGTAATTTCCGATAGCGAGGTAGAAGTCCCCGTTCACGCTGACCACCAAAGGCGTTACCTGGTGTATAGCGACCCCGTCAAACTGGGTTTTTCTCACGAACATCTTCTTCGATGAGATAGTCATAGAAAAGACGAACTGCGGTCAGACGCTGTTGAATGGTTGCGTTTGCCAGCCCATGCTTGGGTTGTTCTGGATGATGGTCTGGTCGAGGAAGATAGCTCAGGTGATTCACATAGCGAGCAATATCCCCGCGTTTGGCATCTTCCATGATAATGTTTTCTTGATTGCAGAAGCGTAGAAAATCTTCAAGCGCACGGGCGTACGCCTCAATGGTGTTCTTCGCTAGTTGAAGCTGGCATTGGATTGTTAGTCAGGTACGAGTATGTTGTTGAGTAGCTAAATTCGGATACCGTTCCCACGCGATGTCTTCCGAGTTCATTTAGCCTATCCGTTTCGTTACATAAATACAGGAAGTGATCATTGTACTGAACAAGAAACAGTCAGCATATTCCACGTAACTTATAGTTGATTGGAAACACCACATGATTGACGAGCTTCAGAATTATAACAACAACTAGCTATGGAATGTTGTTAACAATTACCCCGTAGAGGATACTCGCTTGAACGAACTCACTGCGCTTGAAAAGCCTGGTAAACTTTCTGCTGATGAACTTACAGAACTGGAACAGCGGATTGATGCGCTGGATCAACAGTTATTAATGCGGTCTGAGGAATTGCTTCTGCTGAAACAGCGCGGGCATGAGGTTAGCGACCTACTGGATTTTTGATACTCTAAGTCTGATCAGATCATTGTTCAGTGTCGTCCCATAAAACTCTCCAATTCCATTCGAGCACGGTCCAACATGGGCATCTGGTTAACCTGTTTCACGTGCAGCTTTAATTCTTTTGCAAATGGTTGCAACATACCAAAAAGCAGGTTGTCTCGCACCCGGATCTCCGTCGGTATGGAACCGATTTTGACCAGTTGTTCCAGTGCAGTTGGTCCAACGGAAGCCCACATTTGCTCAAGAGAAGGAATGGGTGACAGCATTTCAAAGCCGAGCATTATGTCATGTGTGGTATCAAGCATCATCAGAATATAAGGGAAGTAGGGACGTTCGGTGTGTTTTCCGATCATACTGGGAAGCATAAAGAAATCGGCTTCGACTTTGAACTTTCCGCGTGGCAGACGTTTCACAGCTTCGATCAGTCCAGCGTCAATTTCTATGGCGAGTTCCAGCAATCCGGGTTTCTCAATCGCCAGGATTTTATCTTCCCACGTCAGTGTATCTCCGTTGCTTTGGGCGACACGAACCAGATAATGATGATCGCCTTTGGGGTCAAGGATTTCTGGTTGCTGCTTCACCCGTGGTGCAATAACGAGAACCTGCTCCAAAATGTACTGGAGAAACTTAGCTTCGTCTTTCTCGATGTACCAGGGTGCATAACCGCGCCTATAGCTGCGAAACTGCGGCCACGCATTCCGCCCACGGTATTTCAGACCCAGCGACTTGATAAGCTGGTAGTCATGTTTTTCCAGCATGTCGCGATCCTCAAATGATGCTTGAAGCTGGGGCGTGTTCAGGATATCTTCAGGTTGCATGTAGGGTCCCACATCCTGCATGTGCCAGAAGCCATACAACCCGGTTGCTTCGCGATAAGCTGAAATAGCGTAATGTTCGCCCGCCATTCCCATGATACTCACGAAGCCAATCTCCCCTGTAGCAGGATGCTGAACACCGAAGAGTTCTGTTTCTTCCATCCACTGCCATGGAGCCAGATCGCGAACCTGATTCATCAATTCAAATAGCGCTTTACAATCCTCGGCTTCGGCGAGGTTTTCTATTGCCATAGTGCATCCTTACATTTTTTACTTTATTATGACATTCGATGACCAGAATACAAGATACTGACCACTCCTCACATGGAAAGAAATGGTCAGTATGGTCAGTTATGGCAAGAAAGGTCAGTTTTCTGGGGATCTTGTTTGAATTTGTGAAACATCATAGCGACGCATCATATCGCTGACTTCTCTGCGGTCCATCAGGTACATTTGCCCTCCAGTATAGGCTTTTTTGCGATTGCGATCTGTCAGTGCGAGACGGTTCAGGATATGCCCTATCCACTGAGCATGACCCATCTGGTCTGGACTGATACCCATAATATCCCGTACATGTTCTCGCAACTCAGATGCTTTCAACCAGACTGCACCTTCGGCATTGAGTGTCATAATTTCCAGTGATTGTAGAACGGCTTCCTCGCGGTCACTGAGAGCTTTGCCTTCGCTGAGTTGTTCATCCCATTCTGCTGCCTCAGAAATGGCATCCAGCAAACCTTCGACCTGACCTTCTTCCTCAAAGAATGCCGCCAGCGCAACCAACGGCGACCACAATTCACCGGAGCGATTGTGGAGCTTATGCAGTTCTGGACGCTGAAAGTAGTTGCCATGAATCGACTTGAAGTAAGTCAATGCAAGTGTGTAGAGCTGATGACGGATGCCTGCACCATCGAAATCAGGTGGAAAAGCTGGCATTTTCTTGTCCGTCCGGCGCATCGGGATAGCGATACAACGACTGGCAAGAATATCTTCCAGTCCCATAATTGCCGCTAAAATCTTCGGTGAGTACACATCAAACGCCTGTGGTTTCATATCCTCACCCGTGATGCGAATAGCTGGCATCCCCTGCTTGTACCCGCTATTCAGAAGCTGACGAATCTGTTGCATTCCGGGGTCACGCGGATTGTGATAACGCTCAGCTTCATCTATGCCAACGGTGCAGGATGTATAGTGAATCAGACGAAACATACTCGCACCTGTTGGATCAGAGGTCGAGATCATATTGAATGCCAGTGGTTGAAGCACCCGTAGGACTGTCGATTTACCGCTGTTTTTCGGACCATTCAGCGCCAGATACGGGTAGGCAGGGAACATCTGGTAGAAATAAGTACCCACCACCCATAAGCTCAGAATACGGCTTTCGATGTCCGAGCGAAAATCCACATAGCGTTTGAACAAATCATGGATGCCGTTGAATATCTCACCGGGTTGAATGGTCTCACCATCCAGAAAACGGCGAATGTCACTATACCGCCAACGTTGTAGAAATTCCGAGCCTTCCGGCACAACACGCAGGGCGACTTCTTTCTGGTCGATGCTGATAATCTGCTCATCAGTAACACGCTTCAGTTCACGGCTACTTGTGACCAGATAAGGCTGAATGTTCAAGCAGTTCTTCTTTGTGCGTTCCAGTAAGGATACCGTCACCAGTGCCAGATCATCGCGGAAACCCTGTGCAGGCGATAGCACGGGAATACTATCGTCGAAAACCTCAGCGAAGTCATCACTATTATCAGGGTTGTCGTTGGATGACAGTTTCATCATCTCATTGAAGACCCCCGCTTTCACCCCGATTTTTCCCATTGCCTCTTTGAACTGTGCCAGTGTAAAGCTGTCCAGATCACATACATGCTGGAACAATTCACGAATAGCATCCTGTCGTGCCAGACCTTCCAGATTGGCGGCACGATGTACCTCCGCAAGTAACCAATTCTGTGCTTTGTTGAACAGATCGCTGGCATCATCAGTTGTTGCTTGATGCTGTGATAACCATTCATTCGCGTCCTTTATACCATCTGGGAATTTGGGTAGGTAGGCTTTCGCTCCAAGTTCTCTTGCGATTACTTGGCTCTGTATATTTGCATCATCTGTGTTATCAAGCGCGATGAATACCCGTTCATGCTTTTTTAGCTTTGTCAGCAGCTCATCGCTGATGCTCATACCCGCTATTGCCACCGAAGGCACACCCCGCTCGCCAAAAGTTATTGCATCCGCCTGACCTTCGACCACAACAAGCTGATTCGATTCCGCACGATAGCTGTGATTAAAGTAGGGCTGTTTGTCACCGATGATGTCACGCGGTGGATTGTAATGCTTCTTTCCTTCTATAGAGCGTCCACTAAGGTAGGTCAGACGACCATTGCTCAGGTGAATATATACCAGCATCCCTGCTGGAAACTTGTGAATGACATTGCGCCATGTGTCCGACAGGTTCAACCCATCGAGCAGAGGGCGCTTATCCTGTGGCATAAAACCAATTTTCGCCAGTCGAATGGTTTGCATATCCCATCCACGTTGTTTTGTGGCGTAAGACAGGGCAGGCAATGTGTTCAGTAGTGCCTCATGCAAACGCTGAACGAGTTGACGTTCTGCCCAGGCAGGTGTCTGACGAAAATCTGCATTACGTTCGATGTTGATACCAGCGCGACGGGCGAGGTGTTCAACTGCTTCCATAAACTGCGCTGAATCGCGGTTGTTCCAGCCACTCCCATAATTCAGGTGATAGCGTCCGACAAAATCAAACACGTCACCATGTTCATTGCGCGAATTCCAGAAGTACATACCTGATTGTGGTATGACGACCAGACTATCATGTTCTGTACCGATGAAGCGCGAACCCGATTTCTTCAAGCTGAATTTTTCCGAGATTACGTCCTCAATGGGATTGCGAGAACGAATGTGTTCTAAATCGAAACTCATGATTTTGCTATCTCCATGCAAAGTTAAGCTAAGGTCATGTGAAATTCATGACAAAATGAGCGAAATTCGATTGCAGGATGCTGGAGACTGTGATACATTCAGATTGCTTAGATCGTGAATATATCAGCGTTGCCCAGCCCACCTGCGCCAATTAGCGGTGGGTTTTCGCATTCTATGGGGGACTGCGTGCCATTATCTCGCCTCCTCTATAAGTCCACACGTGTGGACTTATGTCTCGTCCGAAAACCTGTTAGCGGCAGAAAGTGCCATTTGAGCCAATCGTTTCAGATAAGCACTTGTCATATGCGGATCACCCTGTTCACGAAAAATTGCTGTCCATAGCAAGTCAGCATTGAACTTATCCACATCCCTGATGAATGTTTTTGCAAATTTGGTGGCAAAGGATGGTAAGTCATCTGTTGAAGGCTTATCAGTTTCTTGAAGACCATGGGTGATGATGGTTTCGACCTGCTTACCTGACATCCCAAATTGAATAATCTGTTGGATCATCTCGATCTGATCTTCATCGGATAACTTTGTGATGTGTCGTAAAACTCCTTCATCAAGATTGTGACGATCCGCTAACTCTGTGGCTTCATCACCTAAATTGAGCAAATCCTTGTATTGACTGAAACGACGCTTATCAATCCCACCCATTGCTGAATAAATCGCTTCACCTGCACCTCGCGGAATACGCAGTTCGAGTGCCTGACGGTAGAAGTCGTTGTTCACAGCATAGGCAGAGATTTCATAGCCATTCACCGTTAAAAGCAAAAGTGCCGCCTGACGTGCCATCGCAATCGCTGAGAGACTTTTGCGCGCGGTGTTCTCCTTCGCCTGACGGAAAACCGATGACCGATCCACCGGAACAACGATGCAATCCATCATGCCATCGCCTTCGTAACCGGGTAGGAAATCGCGCAACAACCATGCCGACCAATATCGGCGCTCACCTGTTTCGATGCGATATAGGCGGGTCACACCTTGAGTCACGTCAATCACCGTGATCGGGTTGACCTGCCCATCATCGCGGATGGTCACAGCAAGATTGACCAACTCACGTAGCAATTCTTCTTCTGGTGTGTGCTTGACATCACCCTCATCTTCCCGTTCAGGATCGGGCAACAATTCGAGCAAGTTGGAGAAGGGTCGTCCACGTTGACGCGCCACCACCTGAGCAATCTGCACCAGTTCGCGCAGTGCCTGAGATGGTGTGAGTTGGCTGTTATGGAATGCATGATGAATCCGATCCGGCAGGACGCGACGCGGCTGAACCGGATCAGGACGCACGAGATCTAGCAGAATACGCTCGACTTTCAGGCTGTCGTCATTGAATATTTGTGGCAGACTCTCGTCCAGCACATCCCCATTAAATGAAGCGAGCAGTTCGCTAAGTTTGTTGGTGTCGTTTTTCTTCGCCATCACACACCGCCCATGCGCTTCACGAGCCGTCCGACCAGATGGGCATAGGCTTTGCTGGCAGGTGCTTTCGGATCTTGCAGAAAGACGCTTCGATGATGGCTGTGCGCGTAGGACACCGCTTCATTCTGTGGGATGATTCCACAAAGTAATTTGCCTAGCATCGAATGTGCTTTCAGATCCTCAAGCATCTTGTGATGTCCGCGCACTCGCTTGTCCATCTTGGTGACGATGATCCCACTCACCCGTAGATTCTGAATGCGCCAGCCGTCGCGGATCTCGTTGATCTTGCCGATCACACTCAGCAGACCGACTGTTTCAAGGTAACGGGGTTCGACTGGCACAATCGCATCTGTCGCGGCGACCAGTGCCATCTCGGTCATAAGCGAAAAAGAGGGACGTGTGTCAATGACGATGGCGGCGTAGTGTGAGGCAATTTTGGAGAGTGGTTCAGCGAGACGATACGGTGCTCCGGCTTTGCCCTGCAATTCTCCCTCGGCTTGTTCCAGCAGAGGAGAAGCAGGCAACACATGCAGATTTTCATCCCAGTGTGACGGCACAATAACATCTGCCATCACCTGTGGCGCAGAGTGGCGGTCTGCCATCAGCACCGAATAAAGGCTATCGGTTGTGTCGAAGTCGTCACGACCGGTCGTGACGAGCGTGGCGTGGGATTGGCTATCGGTGTCGATCAGCAGTACACGCGGATTGGTCGCCCCGACCTGACGGAGCATTCCGGTGATTCCCAGCGCGATGTTGGTGGCGGATGTGGATTTCCCCACACCCCCTTTGTGATTAGTGAGTACAAAAGCGCGAGTCATAATTATTCTTTCCTCTCGATGACTCAAATAACTGAATGATTTCTCGCTGGAAAACACAGACTCGCGTTTCTATGTTAGAGTGATTTTGCGCGAGTCGCTGTCCTCTACAGCGAGCTTTTCGGGAACGGAGGTAGGTGCTTTGTCACTTCCGTCTACCACTAAGCCAATCCAAGCGAGAGTCGTTTCAATTTGTCATTCTGAGGAAAAGCAATTGTGCGTGTAAATTCGAGAGTATTTACAGAGATACCACGAGGTTCGAGTTGTGTCCGAGAAAACCCACAACATCAAACATAATCCGAACTTGTGCCAGCCATGCGGTTGGCATTTTGTTTTCCCGTCACCGCTTTACCACCGTATATCTGCTGTATCCGCTCACTTACACGCAACAGACTTAACGCCTATTATGATAAAAAGACTGGCGATCAGAACGTCTAGCTATTATTCGGTACACGGTCAGGATTAACTCTTGATGAAGGCGCTGTAGCCCACCCGGTGTTCCACGGCATCCAGTTTATGTCCCGAATCGAAACAGGCACAATCCGCATGAAGTCAAAAGTCAGGACGAAATAGACAACAAAGAAAGCCGCGAAAATATCGATTGAATAGTGCTGGTGACCAATAATCATTGAGGCAACCTGTGCGATAGCAAATGGTAAGACAAACCACGTTAACCGAATCCCTCGAAAACGATCATTCCAAAAAAAGAAAGCCTGAATCAACGCGCTCGAACTGTGTCCGCTGAAGAACATGCCATGATAGAAATATTGGGCGATCACATTAGACTCGGCTAAATATTCAGATGGAGGCGTGATTTGAGCGAGTGGCGTTAGCGTAATGGCAAAACCCCGCAACATAAACATGACGGAAAGTAGAAAAAATAATCGGGGGATTTTACGGAGGCGGCTTGTTGATGAAAAAACGACAATCCCCATAACACCGGCTTGAATCTGGCTAAATATCTCGCCATATTGTACGAAGTCGCCATTCTGCGGAATGATATCAAGGATGCGATCTGGAGGATGCGGCGGATTCGGGTAAGTGGCGCGTAAAAATGCAATATTTGCCAGAATCGACACCACCACCACAAAACCAAACACACCCACCCATAGCATTTGCTTTATGAAAATCGCGTCGTGTAGAACACCGTTTATTTTCCGAATGTGTGATGTGATTCGCTTATTCATCCTTGTTGACATCCTCATATTATTTCTTCATCTTGTTTTTAAGTGAGCTAAACCACCCGCGCGCATGTGCTCTCATTCCTATACATACCTTAACGGCTCTTTCCAATCTACTAAAGTGATTTTTATCACGACACCCCGTGCAAACTGCACGACCCCGTGTGATCCTCGTGACTTCATTCGTGCATAGCCGCTGTGTTACGGTCGAAGAACAGATAGATGGATTTTCATTTTGATCGGGAGGACGCTGTGCATCAAACACCCACGAAAAGGCTGAACCATCCCAATCCGATAATGGGTCTGACAACAACGGAAGTTGAGGCGCGTGTTGCTCAGGGTCTTGTTAATCGTTATGAGACGCGTACAGGGAGAACATACGGTCAAATTCTCCGCAATAACCTCTTAAACGAGTTCAACGTACTACTGTTCATACTTTTGCTCATCGTACTCATTTTGCAGGATTATGGGACGATCATCTTCTCCGGTTTTAGCTTAGTTACGGCTTCCGTAATCGGTACCGTGCAGGAGATCAGCGCTAAACGCAAACTAGACAAATTAGCGCACCTCACTGATCGCCGCGCCGTGGTCCTGCGAAACAGTGAACGGGTCACAATTGACGAGCAAGACATTGTCATGGGCGATCATGTGGTCATCAGCCCCGGCGATCGGTTGGCGGTGGATGGGCAGATCATCGAGAGTGAAGGTCTGGAAATCGACGAGTCGCAGATCACCGGTGAATCTCATGCGATACACAAAACGGTCGGCGATTCTATTCAATCTGGATCATTCTGCCTTGCCGGTGCGGGTGTCATGATCGCCTTGCATGTTGGCGAAGAAAACACGATGAACAAAGTCGCCAGCATCGCAAAAGTCTACACCAATACGCTCACGCCTACCCAACGTCACATTGTCACTATTGTGCAATTCTCCCTCATGATGCTGTTTGTTTTGGGTCCGATTGTGTTCGTCTCCGGTTATCTGACGCAAGCACCCTTCCTGCAAACAGTACGCAATACGATTGTCTTTACGACCAGTCTCGTTGCCCAGGGTTTGATCGTATCTGTGATGTTGTCGTTCGCGTTTGGTGCCATCAAAATGACGCGACACAACACCCTCATACAGCGTATTAACGCGGTTGAATCCATGGCAAATACGACAGTCCTATGTTTCGACAAGACCGGGACCCTGACTGAAAACAAACTAACTATTGAAAATCTGGAACCTGCACAGGGCACCACAATTGAGGCCGTAGAAGTTTTACTGCGGGTTTATATTGAGAATTTGGCGCATCGTAACAGCACGGCAGACGCTATCGCCAACTATTTGTCTGACACATCTCTACCGGCGCGAAACATCGGGAAAATCCGCGAGATCGCGTTTAATGCAACGCGCAAGTGGGGTGCAATTGAACTGCAATCGGAAACGTTGATTCTTGGCGCTCCGGAGCGACTCTTTGGCACAGATGCTGTGTTGATGAATGACGTAACAACGCTCGCCGGTCAGGGAATTCGGGTGCTTGGTTTTGGAAGGACGCAGTCGTTATCCGTCCACGGTGAATTTGTGCATCCGATTGAACCGATCGCACTTATCTCAATGAGCGATCAGGTGCGCGACGACATTCATGCGACCTTGCAGATGTTTCATGATTTGAATGTAAAGGTGAAAGTGATCTCCGGCGATCATCCTGCAACGGTGCAGGCTGTAGCGACTGAGGCGGGCTTAAACATTGGCAGTGTCGTTACAGGGGACATTCTGGAACGGCTTAAAGACGCTGAATTTAATGAGATTGTCCATGAAACAGTGGTATTTGCCCGTGTTGAGCCGATGACCAAAAAACGAATCATCGAAGCCTTGCGTCATCGAGGTGAATATGTGGCGATGGTCGGTGATGGCGTTAACGATGTGCCTGCACTCAAGGAAGCAGATATAGCGATTGCGATGAACGCAGGCGCACAGATTACAAAAGACATCACTGATATTGTATTGCTTAATAATTCGCTTTCAACACTGCCCCTAGCCTTTCGTGAAGGTACGGAGATCACCCAGAACTTATTTGGTACAACCCGCCTATTTCTGACCAAGAACTTCTTCAATACGGTGCAATTCATCATGATCCTGTTGATGACGCTACCCTTCCCTGTTAGTCCCATACAGATCAGCTGGGTTGCTTTCGGCACGGTCAATGTTCCCGCATGGTTAATGTCTATTGGTTTGCTCCGACCTAAAAAGATGACCAATTTCCGCGATGATGTGCTGGATTACCTCATTACGGTGGGATTTACTGGCGCTGTCACGGCTTCCCTACTGTTCTTCATCACCATGAGCTACCTCAAGGGCAATCTGGAGAGTTCACGGGGCATGATCGTGATCTTTTACGTCCTATTTGGACTGATGGTTTCGTGGGATGTTCATGGTGTAGATCTCCTGAAACTCAGTACCCTACTCACACACTGGCGAGGATTTTTGACGACGAGTGTGCTCACCGGTGGTGCCTTACTGACGGCGACGATGATGCCAGACGTGTTCGAATTCCATGCACCACCGCCGGAAATTATTCTGCTTACAGTCCTCATGTTCGTTCTGTGTATGGCTTTAACGCGCCTCGGTATGCGTAATCGCCACTTGCTTCATCATCTCTATGCGCTTACCCGGCGGTAATGTGTTGGGTCAATTTCGTCCACGCTTGTTCATTTCTCGCCTGAATAGTTTAAGGAGTACTACTCTGATGGTCACGACACTACACAATATCTGCCCGGTGCAGAAGACTACAGAAAATACCTATACAGTGCTTGTTGGTGCTGAAGACTTTATGAACGCCTTACACGCTGATCTGCTGACATGCAAGGACAGTCTTTTCGCCCAATTTATGACCTATGAGGGCGACGCGGCAGGTCAATTATTATCTGACTATCTTATTGACAGAGCATCTAATGGGGTCGATGTTCGCCTCATTGTTGACTATTTTAGCGATCATATACTGAGTGATATTTTTCCACATCATCTGATGCGTCGCGATCAATACTGTGCTGAACAAGCGCAAACCCGAAAATTGTTCAACCAGATGCGTAGAAAGGGTATACAGATCAAACGAACGAACCCGTTCGGTCCACTCTGGTGCTATTTTTTCTATCGCGACCACAAAAAGATCATCATTGTCGATGAGCAGGTTGCGTATCTGGGGGGTATTAACATCTCGGATCACAATTTCGAATGGCATGACTTTATGGTTCGCATTGAAGGACCAATTGTTCAAACGATTGTCGAAGATTTTGCTAGCACATGGCATGGCGATTCGATCGTATTGGAGCGAACCTCGCGGGTTGGCGATTATGTGGTTAATCAAACAACAGGTCGTCCAGCAGTATATAACAATATTCTAGATCAGATCGACCGTGCTGAACGCTCCATCCTCATTGAATGTCCGTATCTTGTGGGCTACGGGATCGAGTCTGCTTTGCTAAGGGCGGCTGAACGGGGTGTGGTTGTTACGTTGATTTTGCCACAATATGTGAACATCGTCGTTTTTCGCTGGTGGCTCACGGCATCGCTACATTTTTTGAACCATCCCAATATTCACGTCTATGGTTTTCAAGGGGATGGCGGCATGACGCACGCTAAGCTCTATCTCTTCGATGATAAGTGGGCATCTTTCGGATCTCTTAACGTTTCTGAACTTGAGTGTATGACACATAAAGAGATCAACGTGTTCAGCCAGAATCGTGATCTGATTGAGCAACTCAAACAACTGGCGTGTGATGATCTGGAAAAAAGTTTGCCACTGAGTAAACCCGCGTCTCAGAATTGGTATCTTCCCTACCACTGGGTCTATAGCTTGTATGCGCTGTGGACATCCATCCTACTCAATAATCCAGCGTGGCGTAAACAATATTGCTAGTCACTTCAGCACACTAGGTAAGCGAAAACATGGTATTGTATGAGTTATGAGAGATGTTCAAGTTGAAGACAGCCTGTTAAATTTATTCCGCCTGTGGGTTATCGTATGGCTATTGATTGTCTACGGTGTTGTTGGTTTTGGCTTACTTGTTCCCAATACGGTGGAACCCGGTAAATATCAGGTTGTCTTCAGCACATTAGCCGCCCCATTCATGCTGGGGTTCCTTTATAGCCGTCTACTGAAAGCGGTACTTGGCTATCAGTACCTCCCTATAGCCCTCTGGTTTTTTTCGATCTTAGCGGCGATCTCCACTATTCCAGAAGTCATCTGGGAGGATAACTACACCACCCTGTTTAATGGCGCTGATCTGATCGTAGCACTGTCGGTGCCACTGGTTATTATTGGAGTTCAATATAGTTTTAAGGCTGTACTCGGTATTTTATTTGGGATAGCCACATCACAAATCATTCTTGCACTGATCGTTACCTTGCTACTGGGTAAACTGAACCTGACGAATCTTTACGCAAGTATTGAGAGCATTCCTGTTGCTACTATGATTATGAACAGTGCGATAACCTTATTGGCGGTTTATATTCCCGTTGGATTACTCGTTGCCATTCTTACGAGTGGACAGAAAGCGGCGCGTGTCGCTTTGCTTGAAAAAAACCACGCATTAGCGCAATACGCCGCCACAGTAGAACGGTTGTCGGTTAGTCAGGAACGGAATCGGCTAGCGCGAGAATTACACGATACAATTGCACATACGTTAAGTGGTTTATCCGTACAGCTAGAAGCACTGAATAAGCAACTTGATCGTGATCCTGAAGTTGCAAAAACGATTGTGAAGGACTCGCGTGATATGGTACGCGGTGGCTTACAAGATATGCGCCGTGCGTTGCAGGCATTGCGCGCAAGCCCGCTCGATGATCTTGGTTTTGAGCTTGCAATACATAATCTCGTTGCTTCAATGCGTGAGCGAAGCGGTATAAACATCGCATTGACTATGCCAGAATATATAAACGGCATCATGTCTTTTGAAGTCGAACAGGTTGTCTACCGTATCACTGAGGAGGCATTGAACAATATTGTTCGCCATGCCAACGCAGATACAGTGTCAATTACCTTACAAAAAGACAAAAACAAGATCATTCTAAATGTCACGGACAATGGCTTGGGCTTTGATGTTCAGGAGGCTTCAACAAAGGGGCGCTTCGGTTTGATTGGGATGCACGAGAGAGCACTCTTATGTGACGGGAATTTGGAAATCATCAGTAAACCTGGAGATGGCACAAGCATTCGTTTGACGGTAGCAGGAAGGGAAGACTAAGTGATTCGTGTGTTAATCGTTGATGATCAGATGGTTGTAACTCAGGGGTTACGTGTGATTCTCGAAGGTGAGGATGATATTTCCGTTGTTGGGATTGCACATAATGGTGCACAGGCTGTTGATATGATTGAAAAGGTAGAACCCAACCTCGTTTTGATGGATTTGAAAATGCCGACTATGAATGGCATCCATGCCACACGCACGATTCGGGAACAATATCCAGAGATTTTTGTATTGGTTCTAACAACCTACAGCGCCGATGAATGGGTATTTGATGCGATTCGGGCGGGGGCAAGTGGCTACCTGTTAAAAGACTCCGATGGTGATGACATTATCGCCGCGATCAAAGGCACAGTTGAGGGAAAAACACACATTGATCCCGCCATCGCGGATAAATTGCTCCTGTTAGCGCGGGATACCGTTGTACCTGACAAAAACATTTTTGCAGAGTTGACTGATCGGGAACGCGACATGTTACGGTATCTGGCAAGTGGATTAACGAACAGGGAGATCGGGAATAAGTTGTCAATAAGCGATGGCACAGTCCGAAACAACATGAGCACAATTCTAAATAAATTAGGCGCATCTGATCGTACTCAGGCGGCAGCACTTGCATGGTATCATGGGCTTGTTAATCGTGCAGATATGAGCTTTTCCAAAGATCACGAACCCCCTGACTAGCACAAATTTAGTTGAGATTGTTGCGTCCTGCCGTCAAGAATTGTGCAGATGGCGCTCCTGTGATACTTCAAGGTGATGCAGGAAAGCATGTTTTTCCCTCATTTCACCGTAAAGTCAAATCGGCATTTGTTTCAGAGGCGCGCAAAGTTGGCGCTCAGTGGAAATATCAGCTGACGTGGAAATGTTCGGATTGAGTCTCATAAAGTTCATACACAGGCAAACAGCGAAAAACAAGACCGACAATGTTGTCGGTCTTGTTTCGGGGACGCTTGCAGAGTATCCAAATTAAGAAGACCGTTCTCAATCACAATGATTGATGGTGTAGGACTCGTGCTTCGGGGTCTCTCAAGTGGTCATAACTAATCCTTAAGCGTCTTCGTTTACTGCGACATAACCGCCGTAATAGCTAGGTGCAGGATCTTCTTTGCGCGTTTCATTTTCTGGTTCCGGCACCGTTCTGGTTGAGACTGTATCATGGTTAGCAGGCGCGACCCCAAGAGTTTGGGCGGAAGCACCAATCGTTGTCATACCGATTGATGCCACAATGACCATTTTGATGACCCAATTTTTCTTGTTCATGTTGCTCTTTCCTCATTTGATAATTCGATTAGCTTTGTGTGATTGGCGTGTACGGTATTAGCGTCACTGTCCCCTTACATGCACTTACACTGTCATCCACAATGTTTCGTGCGTCTTATCTATTTATCAGGATAAGGAATTAACGCTTAAGAAGCGCCTAATGAACAAAATTAAATTGAAAGGTGTGTTCGCTCCACGTTTCAGGCTTTTATCGGTGCAATAATCTTTGCTATCGTTAAAGATTCTGTAAATAACGAATAACTCTTTTTGCGTTGGCAAGGCCCGGATTTATGGAGAGAGCTATGTGTGCAGATTGTAGCGCTTCTTCAATTTCTCCACGCCCTTTATGCAATCGCGCTTTAAACACATAAACCTCGTCTTTATGATGGTCAAAATTCACTGCTTGCATCCAATCAGTGTCCGCTAGCACGGACATTTCAATCTCGCCAAATGCTCCTCATATTCGATTTACCATGAGCAAAATGATGTGAAATCCTGTAATATTCAAACTATTAAAACAGAAAGTTGTAAATTTTTAGAGCAATTTTTAGGGGAGAATCAATTCTTTTTGCTGATATTCGCGCAATTTCGTGGTATAAGATACAATAGTGAATGTTACATTTAAGTTAGACAGGTGTTTGATTATGGTAATGACAGTAGACGAAACCCTGCAAATTCTGGTTGTCGAGGATGATGAAGACACTGCTGAAGTCGTGACCACCCTGTTAAGAGACGCGGGGTATGATGCGTTCGCTGTCGACGAAGGACGCATGGCACTTGACGAAATCACAACAGTGCACCCCGATCTCGTCCTGCTGGACATCAACTTACCCGATATGAACGGGTTAGAAGTCCTACGGGCGGTACGCGCACACTCCTTCCTACCGATGATCGTTTTGAGCGGGTATGGCAAAGAGCGGGATCGCGTATTGGCACTGGAAGCTGGCGCAGATGACTACATGACGAAGCCCTTCTCTCCAGAAGAATTAGTCGCCCGTGTTCGTGCGCTTCTGCGACGTGTGGAATGGACACCCAAGCCGGATACACAACTCATTGTGCGCCGTCTTGAACTAGACATGCCCCGTAGGCAGGCACAAATCAACGGCAAAAGATTACACCTCACGCCGATTGAATACGGGATTCTGGTTACGTTAATGCGTAACGCGGGTAAGGTCATCAGCCATGATGATTTGTTACGCGCTGTTTGGGGAGATAATTATCGTAGCGATTTCTCCGTATTACGTGTCAATATCTCTCGCTTACGCCAAAAATTAGAAGACAATCCACGTCGCCCCGGTTACATTATCACCGTGCCGGGACAGGGTTATTGGATGCCCACTGGCGGACACTAATCCCGCAATGTTTTTGTAAGCCGCGACCGCCGGCTACGATCTTATTCATACGTAAACCTAAACTACCTCTGACGGATTTTCCATCAGAGGTATATGAATTCGCCATCCTGCGGATTTTGTGCTAATTTAAACTCATTATCAAGATTCATAGACGGGATACATGATGGCAGGAGAATACGCGGCACTAGCACCTGTCTACACACGGAGCGGTCTGGCGGATTATTCGGTTCGGGTTACGGAACGCTTACATGATTATGCACAGGCACATGAATGGATGGGACGGCATATCCTTGATCTTGGATGCGGTACCGGCGCGGTAATGAACTGGTTCGTCCAGAATCGCCCACGACTGCAACTCATCGGTGTGGATAATGAGCCGGCAATGCTAAATGTTGCGCGAGAAAAAATTGGCAATGCCGCGCAATTTTACGAACAGGACCTTCGTAGCTTGAGCGATATACGAGAGATCGATATGGCGCTGGCGATTAATGTGATTAACGAAATTGATAGCATCCGTGAGCTTGGTGCTGTGTTCGAGAATGTCCATAAGACACTTAATCCGGGAAAATTATTTATCTTCGACCTCCATACAACCGAAGGTCTGGCAAATCAGGGCGCAGTTGGTGATCAAGGGATTGTTGATGAGCCTGACCTCGCAGTTTTCTCACACAACGATTATGATTATGAACAGCAGATATACACCTGCGAGTATACGATTTTGGCTCATATGTAGAAAGTGTGAGTACGGACTAATTTAGAGATGAAAGCCGGAGTAACATGCTTCAAATTACGGCGAAATTCACAGATGGCAATGTAGCCAAAGAGATAGCGTTTATGAATGCCTTTGAAAGGTCGG
>JAVJSU010000090.1:0-2817 GCA_040219275.1 Aggregatilineales bacterium
TGATGTCCGTTACAACTTCAATAAAGCCGGGCGGGCAGAAGTCAACATCTTACACACACAACACTTTAACCATGACGATCTTGAAAACGTCGCCGATCTGGTTGCACAACAAGCCGTACACATCCGCCCGTTGATCCGTGACATAGTACCGTTTGATGATGCGATTGCCACGTTCGGCTTACTGCGTGATGCACCCTCAAGATTGCTCGGTACAGTTTTTGTCATGCCTCAATAACCACCAAACGCAAGGAAATACTGTCTGTACGGAAATGAATTTCTTACTTGATGAAAGTGACTGAACCTAACGTGGATAATTCTAAGACGAACATGCCTGCTACAAATTGGCATGGTGATGAATACTATTTCGGGATGCACTACGATTTACATGCCTCCGAAGAGGAGACCGAACTTGGTGCACGGGTGGATAATAAGACGCTCATTCCGATGCTCAAATTGATGCAACCAGATTGGATACAGACTGATTGCAAGGGACATGCAGGATACACAAGCTGGTTCAGCGAGGCGGAACATGCGACTATCAGCCCCGGTATTGTCCACGATGCGCTCTTGGGTTGGCGCAACGCCACCCTTAAGTTAGGCATCAAATTGCACTGTCATTATTCTGGTGTGTGGGATGCCGCCGCCGGACGCAAACACCCTGAATGGTGCATGGTTGACAAAAACGGACACCCCTTAGACGGCTCGGACACGGGGCAACCTACAGAAGATAATGTCTCCGTACGGCAAGGCATCATGTCTTTTCATGGGGACTATCAGAGTCAATTGATGCTCCCGCAATTTTATGAACTCATCGACCGTTATCAGGTAGACGGATTCTGGATCGATGGCGAAATCTGGGCGACACATGCCGATTATAGTGACGCATCAAAAACAGCATTCCTGCAAAAAACAGGCATCAACCACATACCGGAATCGCCCGATGATCCTGATTGGTTTGCATGGATGCAGTTCAATCGGGATAGTTTTCATGCGTATGTAACGCGCTACACGGAAGCAGTTCATGCCCATAAAGAGGAGGTGCTCGTTTGCTCCAATTGGTTACAGACATTTCGCCATCCCGGTGAGCCGAAAGTCCCGACTGATTGGATTAGTGGTGATAATCATTGGGTTTTTAGCCTTGATGCGAGCCGATGTGAAGCACGTTTTATCTCCACCCGAAAAAAGCGCTGGGATATCATGCTATGGTCATTCTATAAAACCGGCTCACTCTACGACCAAACTCTGCCATGGTCGGAAAAGCCAGTCGAGATGCTTCAACAGGAAGCCGCCGTCACACTTGCGCTGGGCGGTAGCGTGCAAATTTACCTGAGTGGTGGCAATGTGCGGAACGGTCAACTGGCACATTGGCGTATGGCGCGAACGGGTCAGGTAGGCGAATTTGTCAAAAAACGGCGCGACATTTGCCAGCATACAAAAACAATCCCACAGGTCGCCATCTTACATTCTGAACATCATTATTATGCGGATGCAACTGTGCCATTCCCCTTCTGGGAGCATAATGCACAACCAGTAGAGGGCGCAACCACCGCACTGTTGGAATGTCATTTTGGCGTGGATGTACTGGATGAATGGGCATTATTAGATGCAATAGAGACATTTCCCATCGTTGTCGTGCCAGAGCGCCACAATCTATCTGATGCGATGGTAGATTCCCTAAAAACCTACGTCGAAAACGGCGGTACACTTTTGCTCACAGGTGCGAAGTCATTTGTCCGATTCGGGGCGCAATTCATCGGTGCAACAGTAGCAAAGACAGCCGAAAATCAGACGTATTACTTTCCATCCGGCGATGGCATGATTCCCATCTACAGCGAAAATTGGGTGATGCTCAAGCCTACAACAGCGCACGCATATCGCAACATCGCATTGTCCACATTAACGGATGACCGCCTTACAGATTTTCCCTGTGCTGTGGTGAATACCTTCGGAAAAGGTCGGGTGATCTTTATCCCAACGGATTTCTTCGCATTTTTCCATCGCGCCCGTTATGCCATGCTACGCAATTTCATTAAAGACATGCTCAACAGCATTATCAGCCCATTGCCGATTCGCATGACCGCACCTACCGGCGTTGATATGGTGCTACGCCAGAAAGATACTCAAACAATTATTCACCTGTTAAACCTGACTTCTGGATTACCGAATAGTCCACGGGCAGGCGAAATTGATGAGATTCCGCCACTTGGAGCTATTCATCTTGAGGTTGACCTGCCCCAAACACCGGAGCGGGTTGAACTTGCCTTTGAAGAATATTCCATGTCATGGAACTACGCGGATGGTGTGCTGTTCATAGATGTTGCCGCGGTACACATTCATAGCGCGATAGTAATTGATTAAAAGGGAAATTTTCTGATGAATAACAGGCCCTTTGAACCAGAAAAGCAAGACCTGATTACTGAGTTACGATCTGATCTATTGGAATGGCTGATAACCACCAAACGCCCCAAAACTGTGCATGGTGTTAATAGCGGTATCTTACCAGAAGGCAAGCAATACATCCAACGCAATGGCACAGCAGTCAATGCTGATGGGAAAATTGCGACCAGCCTGTTATCAGATGCAATATACGGAAAAAATTATCTATGAACCGTACATTCATTATGCGATCAAGTGCACAACAATGGAGTTTCTTATATGGTTGATAACCAACCTCTACTTAACAAGTGTCATCAGGTATTTGCAGTCGCGCAGGAAAAGTTACTCAACTTGACGACCAATCATCCTGATTTCTTTCCCATGTATACCGTTAATGGCAAATGGAAGCACGACGGTGAAGCATGGACGAATTGGTGTGAA
>JAVJSU010000091.1:0-34708 GCA_040219275.1 Aggregatilineales bacterium
AACGACTGCGCCATTTACCATAATTTCTAGAGCTGAACATTGGGGGTCTCCTCCAGGCTGTTTTGTGAGAAATTCAACCTTACCAGAGACTTCCTTTTGTTCAACTCGCTCATTTGTTCAGTGTACGGTTGCTAGCTTTATCAAAATTTTGTTCCTTCTTATAGATTACCGCCAAATTATTGAATCCATGCATGGCTGATGTTGTAAAGAACCCATCTTCCCGGCGTGCGCCACGAATTTCTTGTACATAGCATTTCTTTGCTTTATCAAACTCTCCAAGTTCACGGTAAATCAGTCCCATATGAGCATGTAAAGTGGTCACAAAACCACCTGATTTTTTTATTTGTTCTTCGATGCCCGCAATTATTTGATAGGCGTTATTTTTTTCCCATCCGCGTCCGGGTCTATGGGTACTACGAATCGCATACACCAAGCCACCTGTACCTGACCAGCCCAAGATATAGGGGGATTGATTTCCGGGAATTTGACTGATTTTGCCAGAAGATTTATCTTGAATACGTATATTGAGTGTTTTTGATTTGAGATTTCGTGCAGACATCGACCATCGTATCTCTCCGGAAATATACATTTCCCATAAAAGTTGACCCGACTGAACATCATCGAGCGAAAATTCAATCCTTAACGACGCATCTTCTGGAATAATGATCTCCGGTGGTAAGGGCATTTGTCTCCATGTATCCACATCAAGCGTTGCAATGCTGAGTGGGAAGAGGCGAAATAAATTTTCTAGGGTTTCCGCACGTTGCGTTGTGAATATAAAAGAAGGCACACCCTCGGTATCCACCAGGCGAACTGATTCGATGAGTTCGTTCGACAATAGATTCTCCTTTGTTTCTATAATTTTTAGATCATACTTAATTTATTCGAAATGAGTCAAACTTAGAAGATTACTGCTCTCAATATAAAAAAAGGAGCGCCGGGGCGCTCCCATTTTTATATCAGCTTTGAGATTTGTGGGCGCATCATAATGATACACCCCTACTGCTGGTTCGCTTATGGACACGCCGCCATTGTAGAGGGTGTGATAGCTGTCAGTTCGCCGCGTCCGTCGGCAAGGTCAAAGTAGATGGTGACGGTTTCAGTTACACCTTCTGCTGTGCCCGTGCTGAAGAGTGTGTCTCCGGGTTGGGCGACAATCGGTGCGCTACGAACGAGCACTGTGTCTTGCTCCCATGTGAAGGAGATCGGTGTCGCATTTGCGTTTGTGACCTGCCACTGCCCCGCACAGATGGAAGTCAGTGTGAGATCAACCATCGTCACGGGAACGACTACGGGTTCTTCCACGACAGGAACTTCTACAACCGGTTCCTCTACTACAGGCGTTTCCGGCGGAACCTCTACGATAGGTTCGGGTGTCACGACGACTTCGACTTCAACTTCGACAGGCGCGTCTGGATTGTAAATGGTCGGGTTAGGACCGGGATCAAGTGGGAACAGTTGATTGGGCGAGATGCTTGTCCGCGCCATCGTCGGCGAACTCCATGTCAGGCTGATCTGTGCGCCACCGACGTTTTCATAGTAGTCAAGGATGATCGGATAGGCACGCCCTGCTTCTAGTGTTGCCGTCGCGCTGTTTTCACGCGGGGCATGGTCTAGCCAATCATTAAAGAGCATCTGATTGTTCACCCAGAGACGCGTGCCGTCATCGGCATTGGTATAGAAAGTGTAGGTTGCCGTTTCGGTTGGGACAATCCAGCCCCACCAGCGCACAGAGAAGGTATCTGCGTCGAAATTCTCTAGCGGGCTATTGGTTCCCCAGTTGAATTCCACCTGTGAGTCCTGACGAACGATTGATGCACCAGTGAAGTTGAGTTCATTGAAGTATTGGGCGTTCAAACCGGAACGCTGGGTGATGTTCGTTGGAACCGGAACGATCGGCGGTGCCATGTTGATCTCAAGGAAGGTCGCTACAAGTTGCGTGTTTCCATTGATGGCAACCGAAGCAGTTTGATTAGCGCCACTCACTGCGCCAGCCCAGCCACCGAAACGCCATCCTTGATTGGGCACTGCGGAAACAGTGACCTGTGTACCGGGAGAGTAAGTTGGTTGCTGTACGGAGCGTGTTACCTGCCCGCCACCAACGACCTGTACGTTTAACTGATAGCCAGTGTTCACACTAGCGGCGGAATCGACGATGGTAAAGGTCAGGGACATCGCCGTGCCCTGTGTTCCACCCAAATTGCCGCTTGTATAGGGTGTAGCACTGATCGTATATTGACCGGCTTGAGCTTGCCAGACGTGATAATTACCAGCATCATCTGACCAGATGGCGAACGGAGCACCGTTCTCAACATGAGAGCTATTGTTAACGCTCAGGTTCACACTACCGGCATTTCTGTTTAGGTCTGCACGGATGTTCAAATTACGGGTGGGAAGTTGTGACAGGTTAATGGTCGCGCCGTTGGTAATTGTCCCCATCGCTTGATTGGTATCTGCATTAATGAGTGTGAAACCAGTCACCGCGAGTGCTGTTGAGCTACCACCGCCCGTGTTGCCCGTGGTCGGCGGAACAACCACGACAGGTTGTTGGGTAGCAGGCGGTGCTACAGGTGCCTGTGTTGTCTCCACAAACCCAATGCTGATGGTCATGCTTGCGCCCGCTGTACCCTGTGCGCCAGAGCGTGAATAAGGAGTGGCGCGGAATGTATAAGTCCGTGCTTGTGGTCGCCATGCCGCGAAATCCCCTTCACTGTCTAGCCACATAGCATATGGTGCGGCGTTTTCTGTACGGGATGATCCACCATCAATACTGATGCGAACACTGCTTACACCCGTTCCGCTCACAACACTGACGTTCAGGTTACGGGTGGGCAATTGGGACAAATCGATGATTTCACCGTTGGTCAGTGCACGGATTGGCTGGTCGCTATCCGCGTTGATAAGGAGCATCCCTGTCACGCTAAGTTGTGAAGTGGTCGGGTTAGACGGCACCGCAGTATTGGTCGGCACAGGCGTGTTGGTCGGTACGGCTGTATTGGTCGACACAGGTTGTGAATTGCCGTCCGTTGTATTGACGAACTGAATATTGATGGTTGAAGTAGTGCCAATCGTGCCACGCGTACCTGACAGTGAATAAGGTATGGCGCTTATTGTGTAGGCACGAATTTCTGGTTGCCACGCGTTATAATCGCCGGATGAGTCTGATAACATGGCATAAGGCGCGGCATTTTCCACGCGTGTCACATTATCATAGTTGAAGCGCACACTACGAACACGGCTATTGACCGTCGCGCTAACATTTAAGTTACGGGTTGATAATTGTGCCAGATCAATGACATCACCGTCGCGAATCTGCATAATCGGCTGGTCGGTGTCGGCGTTGATGAGTGTAAAGTGCTCGACAGTCGGCATATTGTTATTTGCAGAGGTAAAGGTGACGTTGACTGTCATGCCTTGCCCTGCTGTACCACGTCCGAAAGATTGAGTATAAGGAACGGCATTGATCGTGTAGCTGGTCAGGGTTGGTGTCCAGCTTCCGGTATCGCCCAGTAACATATAAGGAGACAGATTTTCAAGGCGCGCATCCGTATTCAACTGCATCAACACGCTACCAGGTTGAACGTTTGTCTCTGCTTTCACGTTGAAGTTACGGGTCGGTAAACTGCTCATGTCAATAACCGCGCCGTCTTCAAGAGTCGTGATTGGCTGACCGTTATCCGTGTTATAGAGAATGAGACGTTCAACAGAAACCGTCGTCACGGGTACGGGTGTGTTGGTTGCCGCTGGTACAGGTGTGTTTGTGGCTGTCGGCGGCACAGGTGATGCGATTGCTTGATCCTCAAAGCGAAGGCTAATCGTCATACTCTGCCCAGTCGTTCCGCGTGCATAACTCTCCGAGTATGGGATGACTTGAAGAACATAGTCACCAACTTCAGGTGTCCACGGGAAGTAATCATTTCCCTGATTACCCATTAGAGTAAAGGGTGCCGTATTTTCAAGGCGAGCGACATCATTGAGGATGAACGCCACACTACCTACGGGATTCGCATCTGCATTCGCCAGAATATTCAGGTTACGGGTAGGAAGAGACTGCATATTCAGCGTCATCCCGTCTTGAAGTGTCAGCATTTCTATATTGCTATCCGCATCGACCAGGGTTAGGTGTGTAATTGCGGCTAGTGGCAACGAGGTGCTAGTCGGCGGAATAGATGTAATTGTTGGTGGAATGCGTGTATTTGTCGCCGTCGGCACCGATGTATTGGTCGGTGGAATGCGTGTATTCGTCGCGGTCGGCAACGGTGTATTGGTTGCGGTCGGCAACGGCGTGTTGGTTGCGGTCGACAATGGTGTTGGAGCAACCTGATTGATGAAGCGAACGGTAATCGTCATGCTATGCCCCGCGTTACCACCAGCATTTGCGGATGTATAAGGAACAGCCGAGATTGTATATTCACTCAGTTGTGGTGTGAACGGCGCATAGTCACCACTCGTATCGTTCCAAACAGCAAAGGGCGCACCATTCTGTAATACGTCTTCATTATCACGCGTGATAGCAACACTGCCAACACCTGTGCTTGTATTGACGCGCATATTTATGTTTTGTGATGGTAATTCCGCAAGATTGATGATATCGCCATCAACAAGATCCATGATGTCATTGTCGGAATCTGCGTCAATTAATGTGAAGCCTTCAATATTTACATCTGCTGTTGTTGGAGTCGGTAATAGAGTATCAACGAAAGTCAGGGTAATGGTTGCGCTTTGCCCCTCTTGCCCAGTACCATTACTTGCGGAAAATGGGGTGGCGCTGATGACATACACGCCGGGTTCTGGTGACCACGGGAGGTAGCCATCACCATCATTACCAACGAGGGCATAGGGGAGCAGATTTTCCATGTAGTCACGTCCATTAAGTGAGAGCAAAACACTGCCTACAGGCATTGGGCTAGTCAGTGCGATCACACTCAAATTGCGTGATTGGAGTTCACTCAGATTCAGTGTCATCCCATCTTGCAAAGGCATAATCTCAGACCCGTCATCAGCGTTAATTAGAATAAAGCTACTTACCACACTATCAAACATAGGAAGTTCAGGAGAGATGCCTGTATATTCGTAAGCTCCGATATCTACCGATGTACCGGATATACGAAAATTGCCTGCGACATCATACTCCAAGCCCGATATACTCACCCCCTGATCAATCAAGGGGCTGTTTTCTGCCGGGCTAAAGTCTGCCACATTTGCATCTATCGAAGCATTTACAAACATCGGGTTCTGGACGATGTCACGGTTACCCAGATGACGTAGGTCATTTGTACCGTATACAATATTGTTCCACGTACTGATGTTTTGGCTATCGATGAAGCCGAAAGCGCGCATACCGGGTCGTGCCCATACAACATTATTGTAAAATTCAACATTGCGTGCCAGCACCGCACTCAGCTCACCATGATCCTGACGATTATGCACACCGGGCGAAAAGTTATTGTAGTACAACGTGTTGTTACGTACTGTAACATTATCCGTGAAGTGAACGTGAATACCTCGCCCACCATTGTTAAAGCATACATTGTTTTCTATAAGAGATCGTCCAATGTAAGGTGGGTTAGTCGCACCATAGAGTTCATTGCGTAAGTCATCAAGGATGATACAGTTACCATCGGTAATGCGCCCTTCGCGGTAAAATGGCACACGGTTTTCGTTGTTGTATACAATGTTGCCACGGATAATGTTCTTGTATATGTCAGTGCGCGTATCGATATGCAAACTATGATAGATCGAGATGGCGCTATTGCCATAGATTGATAAATGCGATGTGTTATGGATGACATTGTTTTCAATCGTGAGGTAATCGGAATCAATTGTATAGACGCCACCACCGCCACATCCATAGATTTCGTTATTCGTAATACGAATATGATTTGAGTGAAGAATACCAACGCCATTACCGCTGTTATTGCTATTTGCGTCCGGGACACATTGTAATTCGAAGCCATTGATTTCGATATAGGATGCATTGCTAACGCGAAATCCCTGCCAGGCTGTTTCAACGATGCGCGGGGTGTGTCCCGGATATGCTGAAATTGTGATCCAATTATTAGCGCTCCCATTTTTTGTGATGTTGGCAACATAGCCATATTCTGGGGGGGTGTTCTGATATGTACCGGACATGACAAATACTGTACCACCCGGCTGTACAGCATTGATACCGCGTTGAATTGTGCGGAAAGGTTGATCTTCATTACCAGAATTTCTGTCGTTACCCGTTTCAGAAACAAAGTAAACGTTGTTGTTTGCACTGCCCTGCGCAAGATTAACATGGGTGGTGACCTGAACCTGACTATCAAGATTGCTCAGGCTGTTTGCCCATGACAGTTGTGAAGTTTGGGCAGATACATTTTGGAACTGTAGCATAAGAACCAGCATCATTGTTCCTAGAAGGATGCCGGACAGTTTTTTATTTGTGCTATGTTGAATAAGTTCTGTGGATAACAGCTTGTTGATTATGATTCTCATTGTATAACGTTCTCCCCACCGCATTGTCAGCAATTTCCTCTATGTTGTCTTTACGAATTTTATAAATTCATTCGTATAGAGTAATAAAGACACATAGAATTGTTTTTCTGCCTTTACAAAATTCATTATTCATCAATTTTTCATATGACGAATGAGAACAAAGTACCAGTTTGTACTAAAGTACTAGTCAAAAATCACGCTTATGTTTACTTTTCGTTTATTAAATTCGTATTTTTAACCGATTCATAACCCAATTAAACGATTTATAAACATAGGTAAAATGCGAATAAGGAATCAAAAATAAACAACAATCCTAAAACAATTTTATATTAAGGTATTTTCTGCGAGATTATGAGTACTGATACTCCCTGGATTTGGTGCGATAATGCGGTTGATCCGGAAATTGAATGAGGTCAATGGGCGCAGATGGGGTTTCTTCTTTATATAGGGCTGATTTTATACAGCTTATCAGCAATGTGGTTAGCCGTCTTTACCACGAGCTTCGGGGTATTGCTCTTCATCTATATGCGAAAACGGCGTACAGTACCGATATTGCCGGAGGTTAATGCAACTGCCCTGCCCGCAGTGACCATCCAGCTTCCTATATATAACGAAGTGTCTGTAGTAACTCGCCTGATTGATGCGTGTATGAAACTGGACTATCCAGCGGATAAATTGCATATTCAGATTCTCGATGATTCCACCGATGAGACAAGCGAACAGATCGAAGTGCGAATCGCGGAATGGCGGTTAAAAAGCACGGTGAAGATTGAACACATCCAGCGTATTGATCGACAGGGGTATAAAGCGGGTGCGCTCGCCTATGGCATGATGCTGGTGCAAACGCCCTACGTAGCAATCTTTGACGCGGACTTTATCCCGTCGGAAGATTTCCTCCAAAAGACCATGCCGTATTTTGTTGATGATTCGGGGTTAGGGTTGGTGCAAACGCGTTGGGGTCATTTGAATGAGAGCTATAACTGGCTGACCCGCGCACAGGCATTGAGCATTGATGGACATTTCGCCATCGAACAGGTTGCCCGCAATCGTGGTAATTTACCGATGTCTATGAATGGGACGGGGGGCATCTGGCGGGTGGTGGCAATAGATGATGCCGGGGGATGGTCGGATAAAACCCTTACAGAAGACCTTGATCTCTCGTATCGAGCTTTAATGAAGGGCTGGCACTTTCTGTATCTGGTGGATATTGCCGTACCCGGTGAGTTACCCGTACAAGTACAAGCATACAAACTTCAGCAAGCGCGTTGGGCGACTGGTTCAACGGAATGTTTGATCCAGCATGTGCCTGCGCTGATGCGTACCGACACACTCACTTGGGGGAAGAAATTGATGGGCGTGATGCACCTTTCGCAGTATGCCGTTCAGCCACTTATCCTGCTGTTGTTTCTGCTCACGCCGATTCTACTGATTACCGATATGTTCGCTCAAGTGCCTGACCTGCGGTTTCTGGCGATTATCGGGATCATTCCACCGTTTGTTATCGCGCTGGCACAATATGAGCTTCATGCGGATTGGCGGAAGCGTCTGTTGTATTTTCCGGTTCAATTTATGGTGGCGGCGGCGATTGTATTGAACAATAGTTATGCGGTTCTGCAAGCGGTCGTTAATCAATACGAAACAGGTCAAAAAGCCGAGTTCAAACGCACACCAAAATTTAGCGTTCAAACACAGGGGCAAATCTGGACGACGAGTCGCTATGCGCTTAAGGCAGACTGGTTAACGATAGGTGAATTTTTGCTAGGATTGTATGCGCTGTGGGGGGTGTTTGTGGCGCTGGATCACTTTCCGGCGCTTGTTCCTTATATGGGGAGTTATGCAATTTCGCTTATTGTGTTTGCTCTCTGGAATTGGATTGAGTCGGCGCAAGTTAATCGAGACTTAAGTTAGCTCATAACGTCAACTCATCTTTTGGACTCAAATTATTGTTTTATAAGTAGATTCAGTGTATACTTTTGGTTATTAAGTGGAAACAAAACGGGCGAGAGTTTTAAATCCCGCCCGCCATTACCGGGTCTTATCCCCAAGACCGGAAACTACAATACAGATTGTATCATAGTTTCCGAGACAATGCTAAGGGATAAACCGAAAAGAATTGCCACTTTTTATTGAGCATTCTGCACGGATTTATTGTAACAATCCGTAATCTATAATTGTTGTGTTGTGCCTATAAAGCACAAAGCCCCCATATATTTGCTCGGTTCGGCAACCATTGGCAAATAACGTGAGGCCATGCACAACTGTCTGTGTTACAAGCATACAACGTTTAGTCTTAATGTAGCTATTAAGTCTAAACACTTTTTGCGTTCATGCTCGCTTAGTTGAGATCAGTATATATCAGTTTTTTGCATTTTGCAATGGATTTACCTAAATAAAAGGTCAAAAAGTGTTAAATTTTGATGATTTTTTGCCCAATTTATATCAAAAATCGCGCGTTTTTTGCAAGCTCGGTTGGTCGGTGATTCCATTGCTTGGAGACGCTCGTCCCGCCGTAGCGAAGGCACCTGCCCTGCCTACATGGAAAGAATTTCAGTCCAGAATGCCTTCTGAGAGCGAATTAAAGGCGTGGTTTTTAGCTCAAAAACAGCAAGGAATCGGCGTGGTTTTGGGCAGTTTTTCGGGCATTTTTGTAGTCGATATTGATGACCCCCAACGCGCACAAGAATTTATTAAATTTTTTCCAGAATTAACGAATACATTTACTGTTCTTTCCGGCAACCGCGGACTGCCCCACTACTATTTTCGACTGCCGTCGCATCTCTCGGTTCGCAGTCAGCACGCGCATGGTGTTGAGATTCGGAGTGATGGGCAATATGTGGTCGCGCCGGATTCTGTTATGGGTGGACGGCATTGGCGGATTGAGAACAATGTTGATCTGCGAATCATCACACAATCCGATTTAAACCGCCTTACCGCGTTTCTTCGACTCAATAGACATGAAGACTCATCAAAAATCGTACAAACGGCTTCTACGTCGATTTTGAAGGCATCTTCGTCAAACTTAAACACTGATTCCCAACTGGACTTGCAGAGTCATAAAATCACGGCGAATGGCTTGAAGCGGTATTATCGTTCGCAAGCCCTCAAGATTGGACGGAACAACGCGCTTTTTGCGGCGACCCGTTATGCGCGGGATTGTGGCTGGTCGCAGATGCAAGTTGAACGGGCATTGGTACAGGTGCATGTGTTGCATCCGCCAATTGGTAAGCACGATCCTGAGACACCACCACAACGACAACGGGAGTCTCTGGCAACAATTCAAAGTGTGTATAGTCAAGTGCCGCGAACGCTATTGGAACAGCCACTTGTACATGGCGCTACCAAGCAACTACCGAATTCGGTGCGTGAAGGTCTGCTTGGCAGGAAGCTGGATAATGTCGCCCGTGTGTTGGATGGCTTATTGATGGCTGGCATTGAAGCTGGTACACAGATCACGGCATCGGTAGCTTATGCGATTTTGAAGGCGTATGGCATCGGGCGGAATACGATTTACAACGTGTTGAAAATGGATGTCGCACCCTCCCCCCAACCCCCACCCGATTATGCTAACGCTGATACATCAAAGACTGAGAGAACCAAACAATGCTTGTTTGGTAGGGTCGCAAAGTCGGGAAAAAGTATGGGACGGACGGAGCAGTGTTTTGTGATGCCCGCGATTGAGGTGCTTTGTAAGTTGTTGGATGTGGACAGGACTTTCAGCGATAAACTTCAACCGGATGATCTTGCATCACCTGCGAAATATCGGGAGGCGTTGCATACGGCGTTGATAAAACGTGCTCCGGGTCAATATCCGCGACGGTGGCAGGCGGCACGATTGGGTATCTCAAAAGATAGCTGTCGGCGCTATGAACGGCGGGCGGGGATATGCGTTCAGCCCACGTTTGTGGATTGGTTATTGGGCTGGCATAACGTCGATCAAATTATTCCTGATGAAGCACCCATCGGGCAATTTATTCAGGATGAGCAGGGTAAGCGCTATCCGCCGATTCTGGATGTGGCGCGCTGGTTGCTGGCGAAGGGGCGACAGTTAATTTATCGTCAGCAGGACGCGAATCATTACAGTGTGTCGGATGTGGCGAGTGATGCTTCTGTGCAATTGTTACCGGTGGCATCTGAAAACCGAAATGTCACCACTGGTGACATTGTTGCCAGTGGTGACATTTCAGGCTTGCCAGTTACGTTTGATAAAACTTTGCCTGTGGTGTCTCAACCAATACAAAATTTTGATCATCAGGCAACGCTTGTTTCTCAGAAATCGGATAATCAATCACATCGCCAGAAGTCGAATGTACCTGTTGAAATTTCGGTGTTGATGAATGCTGAAAAACCAAATTGTGCGGAGCGGTTGTATTGCCAGTTGAGTCGGTTAAATCCGCAACGGGCGCTGACTCGTAAACGGGCAAATGAACTGGTGGCTGAATATGGTGAAATGCTGGTGGAACGTGGAATGCGAATTATCAAGTCTCGACGTGATTTACAGAACCCATCCGGCTTTTTAATCCGATGGTTGCAGAGTCGCGTCGCGGATCAGCATAAGACTGTGGATGTTTCTGTGGCTGATGCAGAAGCGCAACATGCTGAATGGTTGAAGCGATTGCAAGAGTCGCCCTATGCGTCTTATCTGATGAATGCCGATCAAGTCGTTAACGCTTAAGAATGTTGCCATTGGCAACAATGTCACCACTGGTGACATTTCAGATTTGGCGATGGCAATAAAAAACACGCCGACTCTGCGACGTGTTTATAGCTTCCTAGAATTATTCCAACTCAATCAGGCATCCAATGAGCTTTCGATCTCATCAAGCACCCGCCGCAGGTCATCCATCATCTGGCGGATCTGGGATTTGGTCGACTTAGCCGCCTGCCCCACCCCATCATGAAGACCGATCAGTTCACGTAAATTCTGCCCAATTTTTTGCTTTTTCCCGGTAGAAAATAACTTTTTCCCGGCTTTGCAGGCAGGGTCGGCTAACAGGGTAGGGCGGTTGGCGTTGTTGTCACTTGGGTTATTTCTAAGAAGTGATGAGTTGCTTCCTGAAATGTCACCACTGGTGACATTCTGGTTTTTCAGCCATTGCTCAAACAGCATAATTGCATCGTCTTCATTGAGCTTGACCATGTTTCTGAGCACCCCTTCAGGGCAATTCATATCGTCTGCCAAATCCCAAAGGCTGGATGGTAGATTCAGTAACTCCCGATAGCGGGTTGCTGTTGCACGGTTTTTAAACCCCATCGCGGAGAGCAAAATATTGTTCTTACCATAGGGTGTGGAAAGGTTTGCGGCTTGACGATAATACTCCTGTTCATGATTGAAGGACTCAAAACGTGCAAATTCTCGCGGGTCTTTTTCGTCAGTTTCCCATAAGTCCATCATCAAGATTGCGAACTGTCTGGCGCGTCCAATGGCGTTGAGATTTTGACGGGCGTTGTTCTCCGCCGCCTGTCGCCAAACGCTGGGTTCGTCCATTCGGCGGGCCGGAATTTTGCTCCATTGGGTGCGCTCATCGGGCAGGTTTTCAGCCTGTCCTTGAAACATCAGATAGAGCAGATGATAGGAAAGCCAGCGCCGTTCACCGGTTTCGATTCTGTAAATGTCACCACTGGTGACATTTCTGATTATGGAGATGGGGTTGGCTAAACCTTCCTGACGGATGCTGACGGCGAGGTTAATGACCTCGATGAAGTGCGCTTCTAATGGACCGGATTCGGTTTCATTTTCTATCGCTAGCAGTTCATCATCTTGCAGTAAATACGCATCTAACGGGAATTCTCGCCCACGTTCAGCCGCAATTGCATCCAGCCAATGAGCGAACATATCATGCAGGGTGGTGGGGTCGCCATCCCACATATTTCTGACGCTGTGGGGGATGGTACGGCGCGGTTGTTGCGGATCAGGAATGACTTTAAAAATATCCTGATTGGTGATTCTGCCATGCCGCGCTTCCGCCTGACCCATCTGATTAAGGATATTCGACGTGCCGTAAATTTCATCTGTGGTCTGGAAAACAGAGTTCGTGCTCTGGTCGGATTGATCGCTACCAAACGGATCGGTGGCGGCATTACGAAAGTCTTTGCGCTTCGCCATTAGATTGCCTCCGCCCGTATGACAGCGTCCCATGCTTCCCCGGTGGCACGGGTTTCTGGCGCAAAATTAAAGAGTACGCGCTGGGCGAAGGAGGCTTGATTCCAGACGGTACGCAGTTTGATGGGTTCCCAGACGGCATCACCGAAACGCTCAATAAGCATCTCCAAGCCGTAGTCATCCGCCTGTGTATTTTCGCGGTACATGGTCGGGATGATACCGCCGATCTGTACAGCCGGTAAGCCGATGCGTTGCCGGAGTTTGGAGGCTTCATCCTTGTGTTTCAGGCTTTCTACCAGACCATCAAAGCTGAGATATTCGCATTTGGTGGGGTAGATGATGGCATCAGTGGCTTTGTAGATATAGGCATGGAGCGGCGACGGGGTAGGCGCGGTGTCGAAAATCACGAAATCAATGACTTCGCGCATCTCCTGAAAACGCTCATAGACCGCCATATCGTCACTGTTTGACAGCGGGATTACACGGGTCGTCACATCGGATGGGATAACGAGTAATTCGCCTTTTACCGGGTAGCGTGAACTGCCGTAAAAATCAGGTTGGATGCGTCTAACTGCCTGTGGAAAAGAGAGGTCATTGACGATTAAATCGTGGAGCATCGGCTCTTTTTGTAGCCCTAAAGCGACAGTCGCATGACCCTGTGGATCTGCGTCGACTAAGATAACTCTGTTGCCACGGATGGCTAAGCCGGCGGCAATATGGGTGGACAGTGTGGTTTTACCGACACCGCCTTTTTCGTTTAACAGGGTGATAATTTTCATCGTAGTTTCCTTATCAATAGGTGCTTGGGGATGCACAGAGTCTATTGTAGGCGACAAGATCGGAAGGGGCAAGCAGTAAACTGCAACGTTATTTTATCCGAACTTTACGAATATTAAAAAATATATTACTGCATGGGTTTCATAATCAAATTATTCGCATAGTCATAATACATAACTACTGATTTATTGCTTCAAGTAACTATTCATCTATTTTCATCGATGATATGATAGATGGGTTTTAACTCAAATATCGTGGGATCTGCAATTTGAAGCAGTCTATCATTCTTTTTATAGTGCTCGTTCTTCTCTTGGGAAGTGCCTCCTTAATACACAATCTGGACACATATGAGGATTTATGGGTTGATGAGGGATGGTCGGTTGAGGTTACTCAATTCTCCAATTTAGCTGATGCAACTGACTTCATTGCCTCCGATGTCCACCCACCATTCTATTTCTACATACTTTATATCTGGGAGCAATTTGTAGGTCAGAGCGTATTCGCATTACGCTATTTGTCCTTACTTATTGTGCTGATTACTACGTGTATTGTTTATCTGCTCGGCAGAACTTGCGTTAATCGCACTGTGGGCTTGTTTGGCGCATCGTTGTATTTATCGCATGATCTGGTGCACGTTTTGGGACGTGAGATACGGCAATATCCGTTGTTGCAATTGTTCACCGTGCTCACGATTTACGCTTACTGGCAATTCTGGAAAACACCCACACGACGAGCGGGCATCTTTTTTGTGATGAGTGGCGCGGCGCTCCTGTGGACACACTACTGGGGCGGATTTGTTTTGCTGGCGTTGTTCATACATATGCTGATTACGCGTCGCCAGTATATTATCCGCATGTTTATGGCGTTCGGTGCGATTGGCGTGGCGTTTATGCCGTGGTTGCCTCTGCTCTACACACAAATTACGGACAACGTATCTGAAGGCATTGGTCATGCGTTGCCCGCAAGCCGTACCGGTTATGAAGTGCTGGCGTTTCAGATTGTGGGTCGTCCAGAGATTTTCTGGATTTTGCTCATTGGCGCGGGCATTTTTGCGATCTACACAAAATTCGGGAAATCGTCAGCAAAAACGCTATTGTTTGTGCTGGTGATATTTTTACCGCTGGTGCTTTCCATAGTGTTGAATACAGTTTATGCCTCGCTTTCGTTCCGCGTACTTTCGCTGATTATTCCAGTCGCGATGATTGTGATTGCTTCCTCGGTAATGCTCGCGCCGAAGATTCCGCGTCTAATTCTTGGTATGTTAATCCTCGTCATTAGCCTGAGCCTAACTTCAGCACAACCGCCGGTACGCTTGCCGTGGCAATCCGTGGCGCAGTATGTGACGTTAAGGAGCGATGCGAACGACGCAGTCCTGATTGAAACATGGTTCGATAGTTACGCTTATATGTACTATTTACGGGAAGGGGGGCGTGTGAGTTTTCTTTCAACAGAATTAATGGCGCGGGATGCGGATTCAGACGATCTCTTTAGTGAGCGCCTGCAAGAGTCTTTAGTCGAATTTGATGGGTTATGGGTAACGCGCTTTTCACCTCAAGCTGATATTTCACCGTTATTGAATGATCTTGGTTATACGCGCACTGGCACAGTGATTCAGGAGACCAGACTCGTGCCGATTGAATTATGGCGTTTTGATCGGGTTAATCGCTTTTTGGATGCGTCTGGTGAGCCATCGGAGGAAGACGGTAGCAGTGTTGCTTCATTTGAGAATCAGATGCAGATTGTTGATTACTCTACAGTAGATCGTCCACAGACCCTGACTGTGCAATTTTTGTGGTCAGCGCTTGAATCACTCGCCCAAAATTATACGGTCTCAGTCTTTTTGCTGGATGAAAACGGTGTGCTCGTTACGCAGGATGATAGCCCGCCGTTGGAGGGGAATCAGCCTACAAGCACATGGCAGGTGGGGACTCTCTACTATGATGCCCATGTACTGGATACTTCAACCTTACCTGCGGGGAGCTATCAATTAGCAGTCAAATTGTATTGGTTTACGGATGAGGACTTTGAAGAGTTGCGTATCGTAAAGCCTGGCGAGTGTGATGATCCCTGTGAATTCATCGTGCTGTCATCTGTTCAGGTTGGAGGTTAGTGTGGGGCGTACCCGTATAGCGATTGGAATCAACCTCTTTTTTCTGATGATCTGTGTCTATATGCTGATCTATCAGGGACAACTTTTACTGAGTGATGAGCGCACACTGTTTGATTCGGCGCAAAGTTTTGTCCGTAGGGGTGATTTTTACCCGACTTACGAAAACAATGTCTATGACAATCTCACTGTGGTGGGCGTTCCCTGGAATCCGCCCGCACATGAGCCACTGCCTATCTATGTGGTGGTCTTTTTTACGTTGATTGGCTCGCAAGTGCCTGAGATCGGTCTGATTCACATCGCGCTATTGATGAATATTCTTTTGAGTGCCTTGCTGGTAGTTAGTTTTTATGTGCTGGCACTGTGTTTAAGATATCGACTCAAAACGGCACTTTATGCCAGCCTGCTCCTCGGATTAGCGACCAATATACTGCCTTACACACGCACGCTTTTCCGTGAACCGTTGATGACGTTCCTTATCTTCTGGTGTTATGGGTTTGCACTGCTACTATACCGCACATGGAAAGAGGAGAAACGTCTCTCTTATCCATTGTTATTCGGTTTGCTGATTACCGCCATACTCGCGATTCTTAGCAAAGTCTCCACCGTGTTTTTTCTTCCGGGCATCCTGATTATCCTTTTGCCGTCGTTGAAAATGCTGGAATCACCGCGCCAATCGCGCCGATTTTTCATTTTCAGTGGTCTTCTAATCGTAATTTTGCTGATTGCCGCTGTGTTGATTACCCAAAATCCATTGTTGGAGAATACACGCTACTCATGGGCGCGATGGGAAGCATATCTGCAAAGTATCCTATGGGGATCAGTTATTGAAGCTGTTCTGGGGTATCAAATCAGCTGGGGGCGAAGCGTCTGGTTATATTCGCCGATTCTGGTATTCGCACTGTGGGGCGCGTGGCGTTTGATACGTCAGGGTGCATGGCGGATGGTGGTCGCGCCAATCGTCATCATGGTGTTGATGAGCCTCTTTTATGGGCTTATTCATCGTCAGGTCTGGTGGGGTGGCTGGGGCTGGGGACCGCGTTACTTTACCTCTGTGATTCCGCTTATGATGCTCTGGTTGTTGCCGATTATCGAGGCACGGCGAACAACACTCCAAAATAGTCTCTTTTATGGCTTTGTGTTGCTGAGTGTTGGGATGCAATTGCTTGGACTTGCCGTCCCGTTGTCAAATTTCTATACAGCGCGTCATCTAAGCGGACATGCACTTTTCGGCGGTCGGGAGACGTGGTCTGCAATTAATTGGTCATGGGATTTAGGCGCGATTAATTATCACTTAAGCCATCTCAATTTTTCAAATTATGATGGCGCATGGGGTGTTGTGGCTAACGGAGGTGTTGTTGCTTTACTCATCATCGTGTCGATTGCGTTGGCGGGTGGGACGCTTTATTTGCTATTGATAGACTCCAAACGGCGTAATTTATTCAGCGTGAGCACCGTCGCATGTTTGGTGGCTTTGTGCCTGTCCATAAATTTTGGGCTTTATGCACTCCGCGATGATCCCCGCTATATCGGTGATTATGCCGATGTCGATCAATTGATTGCACAGTTGAACACTGATGTTGAGCCTGATTCTGCATTATTTATTGACCAGCCGCTTTACACACAATTGTTTATGAATTGGTTCAAATCTGCCGATCTTGCGGTGACGCTGGATTATGCGCCGGGCGAATTTTACGGCAATATGGAAGCTGTTATTTCGTCTGACAATCCAGCTGAGGTGATCGGGCAAAATAATTTTGAAGCCTTAAGCTGGAGCGTCGATCATTATGCGCATCTGTGGTTTGTTGCGAGTGCTAGTCCCTTTGAAAACGACAAACGCCGTCCGATTGAGCGCTATCTGGTAGAGAATTATTTTCAGGTTCAGGAGATCAATACGTCGGCACGGGCGCGGGCGATAGAATTTTTGACGGTGGATGCCCCGCAAGGAGAGCCGGAACAGACAACCGACTTTAATTTTGACGATGAGATTCGGCTTGCTGGATATACGCTTCCTTTAGGTGATAGCTTCCGCGCGGGAGAAGTGATTCCCGTGTCCTTGCTGTGGGATGTGATCGAAACGCCTACATTTGATTATAATGTCTCGCTTTACCTTGCTGATGAAAGTGGGGCGTTGGTGGCGCAACGTGACGGTCAGCCACAGGCAACCTTCGGCAGGATGTCCCGCTGGCAGGTGGGGGAGGCGTATCGGGACAATCATGGTTTGCAGTTGCCCGTCAATTTGCCAGAAGGCACATACAGCCTGCATATCGTCGTTTATAATTGGCAAACACAGGAGCGTTTGTGGGTTATTGGCGCGACTAATGAAGAAGATAGTGATAGTGTCCTATTAGGAACAATCAACATTCAACGTTAAAATAGTATTATTCTCAATGAGATGATTGAATGGTAATTTATCCTCATGACTAACACCTTAGAATCACAACCTCTGACCGAGCAAGAACTAAAAGATGCAGTTAAGCGAATCACCGCTGAACTTAATGAAACCGCACCAAAGCCCCGTCGTCAGATTACACAGATTGTTGAGAGTTGTGGGGTTGAATTTGTAGATCAACTCTTAAAAGAAACTGAGGAAGTCGAAGCGCAGGGGGGGATGCTCATTGAAAAAGGAGACCGTCGCCGGACGAAGGGCGGGGTGTTCTTCTATCTTGCGCGTAAAAATTTACCGGAAGACATCCGTGATGGCATTTTTCATAATTGGCGCTCAACACGTAAACAATATATTGAACATGAATCACAATTTCCAGAATTTGATTGGGATGAACGCTTACCCTTAATTACTGAATTATTATCAAAACCAAGTGGAGAGGCAACCGACGTGAGAGTGATTTTAACAGGTCGTCCGGGAGAGATAGAGCGTCGGCAAAATCTGGTGATTACGACGATTGATTTTGAAGTGAATGATGCCTTGACTTTGCCAATTGGTGTTCCCGACTTTCCAGAAAAGAAATTAACGTATTTGCTGTATATTTCATCAAAACAATGGGAACGCGTGGAAGAAGCCCTCAAAAAGCCGAACGACGAAATGATCGTTGAGGGATTGTGTGCTTTTGATCCTGAGATTCAGCAAATGGCGGTTTATTCCACCTTTGTAACCACCAAGAAATTACAACGGAAAGACCGCAAACAAGCGAAGCAAGAGGCGACACAGAAAGCACCTCCGAACAGAGCGCAACCGCCTGCAAGCAATCGGCAGGAGAGACCGGAGCGCAAGCCCAAACCGAAACGCGAATTTCAGCCTATCGAGACTATGCCTACGGTGAATGTTGATCTACCTGATGGGATCACCACCGCTGAAGCCAACAAACTGGTTCAGCTACATACCGCCGCCGCCGCGTATCGTCTAAGGATTAGTGACCTTGAAGCCAAGCCGGAAGGGCAGGGCTTTATGCTGAACACGACGCGTAAATTGCTTAAAGATGTTGAAACACAGATCGAAGACCTCGAAAACAAGTACAAGTAACCCCGATAATCGACCAGATGAAATATTGCCCTGATCTCATGTTGATGTCAGGGTAATTTTATATCCTCGTTTTTTGCCAGACATTACAAAAATTTAATTATCTTATTCCCAAATATATTTGGCTTATTATGAAATTTAGTCAGCTACATTAATTTTTAATTCATTTCTTTATATGAACCATCCTCAAAATCAGCACATTCTACACATTAATCCTCCAAGCAAACCAAAAACAAACTAAAAAAATACGTTTTTATAATCTGATCTCAATACTTCATATCGCGCATCGTTATTATTTGTAATATACTGTTTTGTAATAACGAAACATTACGTTATATTTAAATGGGTGTCATATGGAACTTCGAGCGAAATCAACGCAGAGCCAACGTATAGTCAATCCGAACAGACAGTACAACCTGTGGTTATATTACGTGCTTCTTTTCGTTATTACGTGTGTTGGCATTGCATACGGCTATTATTTTTCTGATGTTCACTTCCCATCGGAAAAAGCGTTCTGGGTAGAGACATTACTCAACTTAGCGAAAATGTGCTGGCTTATTCCTTTTCCATACGCGATCCTCAACTTTTACGCGTTTATACGCTATCCGGTTTTTGTAGATGCGCCACAGATCAATGTCAAACCACTTGATGTTACCCTGTATTTTCGCTATGTGACGCGTGGCAATAATCCAAAGCTGATCGCTGAAACTGTCGAGGCGAGCTATCGTATATTAGAAGCGAGCCTGAGCTTCGCCCAATGGCGTATTGAAGTGGTGAGCGATAATCCACTTTTGCTGAATGATTACGAAGGTCAGGTGGAAGTTATCGTTGTTCCGCAGGACTTCATCACTGAAAAAGGGGCGAAGTATAAGGCACGCGCCCTGCATTATGCGATGGATGTCTCTAACGCTACAGATGAAGATTGGGTAATTCATCTTGACGAAGAAACACAATTTGACCGCAAAACCGTCCAGCAAATTCATGTGTTTGTGATGGAAGAACGTCGTCGTTTAAAACACCAACACGACAGCTTACCCAAAATTGGGCAGGGCGTTATCATTTATGGCAAGCGCCAAATCGTCAATTGGCTGACGACACTCGCCGATTCCTTGCGGGTAGGGGATGATTATGGACGCTTCCGCTTACAGTATGAATATGGCAAAGCCAATATGGGCATTCACGGGTCGTTTATCGTCATCAATAACGGGCTTGAACGCACGATTGGTTTCGATCATGGACCGATGAGCAGTATCACGGAAGATGCTTATTTTGCTCTGGTTGCCCAAAATATGGGTGTGAAGTTCGGATTTATCCACGCGTTCATGTATGAAAAATCACCGTTTACGATTATGGATTTCATCAAGCAACGCCATCGCTGGTTCGGCGGCTTGTGGCTGTGTGCCTTAGCGCCGGATATTCCGTTGCGCCATCGCTATATCCTCATTACATTTATGACGATGTGGTCATTAAGCTGGCTGTGTATTGTCATGGTGTTCATCAATCTGGTTTATCCAACAGGCACACCGGCATGGTTGGCGATTATCGGCGGCATATCTTTCTTCTATTATGTCACGCTGTATTTGATCGGGTTTTTCCGTACTTTTGAGGTAAAAGATGGATTGGCACGTTTTATTGTGTTGATGATTTTACAAGTTGTGCTCATCCCTGTCTTTTCCACCATGGAATCAATCGGTGTGATTTATGGTCTGGTGAAGCCGCCTAAAGGCTTTTACATCGTGCAGAAGGAAATTTAAATTTGTGGTGATAATGACATAAACGAAAAACCCCGGAGCACAATGTCCGGGGGTTTTTTATTAGAGTCTGCGGTAGGGCGCGCTGTTACTGGACGACTTCTACCAACAGGCGATAATTTCCGACCAATGTACCGGTGTTACTGCTTCTACCGTTGGTGACGTGGAAGAGATAGACACCATCTTCAGGAAGCATAACCTCAAGGCTAGCAGAACCGGGCAGGGTGGTATTGATGTTGCCGATATATCCCCAGAAACCTGTTTCTTCTGCATCTTCAGGGCGATTCCCGTCAATGCTCAAGCCCGGTGCGTAGTTCTGGCTGGCGCTGGTGAGGGTAACGCGGATCAATTGACCACCGAGACCTTCAAAGCGATAGACGTTTTCATAGGTGTCACCGCCGACTGTTCCGCTAACTTCTACACCGCTTTGCAGGGTAGGGGATTCCGTCAGAGAAAGGGTAACGTTGTAATTGCTCACGCCTTCTGCGGGTTCCATGCCATACATCACCTGACGAACGACCATCAGAAAATTACTGCCAAAGTCCAGACGGATGGGATCGTTGACAAATGAGTTCACCGAACCATCATAAGGAATACCTGCCCCGGCGAATTGTGAGCCATTATCGCTGAAGATCATCACTTCGTAGGGTGTTTCTCCGGCGGGTTGGTCGCCTGTTAAGCGGATGATTGTGCCTGTATCTGCGGTGAAAGTGTAGTAAGCAGATTCACCGATGGATACACCGCCTGTCACTGTATCGCCAATTTCAATAGGTTGTGCGTTGACGGCACCCAGCGTAAAGCTGACATCAACAGGGGATTCAATCGGCTGGATTTCACCTTCGGCGTTATTATAGTAAGGTTCGCGGGTCACATTGATGAGATAGTTGCCCGTTTCAGTCAGGTAAAGCGGATCAATCGAGATGTTGCCTTCCTGATCGATAGAGGCTGATGTGATCCAATTGCCTTCTGCGCGGGTGACTTCAAAGCTGATTTGTGGCGCGTTGTTTTCAGTCATTGTCGTTGTGCCAGCAAGATGCAAGATATTTGTACCGCTGTTGCTGACCATATAGGATGCTCTGGTTTGTTGTGCATCTAAGGTCAGGTTGACGGTTTCATCAAGCGTGAGCATGGTGATTTCCGTCTGGCTGAGTGTGAGTTCATATGCGCCTGTGCTACTGCCTTCCGCTTGCATAAAGCGGGTGGCAACAATCGTATACATGCCATCTGCGGGCAAGATGAACGGTCCCATGACCGAGTTCACGCCTGTGCCGCCATCGTCATTGAACGCGATGATCTCACCGCTAGCATTCTTCAGTTGGATGTATGAATCCAACCCGTCTTCGAGCATGGTCATTTCGACCAGAATAATATCGCCTGCTGTACCTTCAAACGTATACGGAACTTCATAGGTTTCGTTCGTTATCTCACCGGTGACTGTGTCGCCATAGGTGAGGGTGTCGTCCTGTGCAAAGGATGGGGCGATCATGACAAAGCCAAGCACGAATAGGCTCAGCATAAAAGAGAAAACAGTTGATTTACGCATTTCAGGTTACTTAACCTCCATAGTGTGTTGCTGGATAGAGACCCGATGTCTCCCGTTAATTCCAGCATTACCTGAATCGTAACCCTGATTTTTGAGTTGTCCACGCACTATTGGGATACCGCTGACCTACGCTAAGGCTACGCCGGAAGCAGAATCGTCATTTCGTGCTGTGCCATCGTCTCTTTGTAGGCAAGACGATCAAAGAGGGGTTGCGTGGGGTCATTTTGGGGCAAGTTGATGACGCGGGCAGTGTGTTGCTTGATGATGGGATTTACACGGTTACGTTCTAAATATTCGCCCGCTTAAAGGCGAAACTCTAGCTTCAAGATACCAAATCAATCTACGATGGTGAAATCCCATGTGCTACTGCCATAGTTGTCGGCTTCGTCAAAGAATATTAATTCTGCCATATGATTTCCAATGTCTAAATCTAGTTGATAACAACGATAGTAAGCCTCTTCAAGTGATGATGTGGCAGATAGCATGTTTGCATGATGCCTATAGAATTCATAGATAGGTTGCCCATCTATTTCGATCTGTACATATTCCCAAAATCCATGGCTTTTAGCTTCAAACTCGTTTTGGATGTTCAGCCAAAATTCTAAAGAAGCGGATTGCGTTTGAGTAGATGAAGACTGCGTTGGTAATTCAGCTGTACCCGATGTTACCTGTTCGATTCTTCGATTGGATACATATCCAACTTTAACGCAAAAATTATAGCTAAGTTCATGCTCAACATCTTCGATTATCGGTCTTATTCCTGCACTAAACTCCAAAGCAGAAATGTCTGAGTTTGAGAGCGGGTATGTTGCAAGTAGAATATTCGATATTGTTGAATGGTTAGTTTGTTCCCACTCTTGACTTCCACTGACTGTTGCCATGTGCCTGACAATAAGAAGCACAACAATGAACACAAGAAACAGAATCAACAAGGATGCAAATACAAAGCGGAATTGTTTACCTTTTGAAATTCGATTAAGAATCATGTTCGAAAAGCCTCATAGCCTATTTCACCGACGACATCGTCATTTCGTGCTGTGCCATCGTCTCTTTATATCCAAGACGATCAAAGAGGGGTAGCGTGGGGTCATTTTGGGGCAAGTTGACGACGCGGGTAGTGTGCTCAGGATAGGTTTGATGCAGATGGATGAGTAGGGTGAGTAGGGCATCATCTGCGTTTGTGTCGTAGGCGGCATCCGTAATGATGATATTTTCGCCGATGACGCGGGCGATGAGATAAGCGTGAACGGTGTCATTTTTGCGGGCGACCCATTGCTGTGTATTGCTGGCGGATGTGATGAGTGATTCTTTTGACCGTTGCCAGGGATTCGGCTGTGGATGGAACGCGTCATAGTAGCCGATGACATCTTCAAATTCGGCGGGCTGAATCACGAAATCGTGCGGGGCAGGGGGTAGGGCGGTTAGATCAGGTTCACGCGTGAGGATGAGTAATTTACGTGTGATGGTGAAGCCGAGTGATTGATACAGGGCGAGTGCGCCATCATTGCCGACGATACATTCCAAATTTACCTGTGTGATGCCGTTTTCCCGTGCTACGTCGAAGATGGTAGTCATCAAAGCGCGGGCTATCCCTTGACGGCGAAAGGGCGGGGCGACTCCTACCGCGTTGATCCATCCGTGCGTGCTACGTTTCGCCAGCAAACAGATGCCCGCCGCTTCACCATCGACCAGTGCAATACGCGATAGGGCGAGTTGCGTGTCATTTTGGCTAAGGTTTCCGCTCATCCAGTCGGCGTTGACGTTAACCGGCATGATGTAGCCTTCATAACCTGCATTAAAAATGGTGACGACTTCGTCTAGTTCAACGTGATCTGCGGGGATGAATTCGATCTGCATATTAGGTATCCTGAGAAAGTGCTTCCGCCAGTGCAAGCGGGGTGTTTGAAATAAAGTGGTTAAATCCGGCTGATTTTAGTCGCCGCGCATTGCCCATCGAATAATCATTATCAACATCCACCGTCCAGACTGCAATATCAATCCCGTAATGGCGGGCGGAATCCATCCAGTTGAAGCCATCATCGAGGCTGTGAATGAGGGTGCGATGGCTGATGAACAGGGCGCGGACATCCGGCACTTGATGGATCAGCATTTCAGCACGATCTTGTAGATAATCCCTCACCGACCAAATTTTCATCGCGGAAAGCATGTAATCGTCATGATAGCCATACGCGCCTTGACGATAGGGTGGGGCATGGTCGGGGTATTTCCATGATGGGTCGCGCAGATCGAAATGTAACATAATATCAAACCCGACGTTGAGTTCCGGCGAAAGGCGTTTTAACTTGCGAAGTTGCCAATCCGACGGACTGCTGACCAATACGCGTTCCTTTATAGGAGCGATCAAATCGAGCAAACGCTGGAGTGGTTCATCGGTGGGGAAGGGGTAGAAATTTTTGAAGTCCAATTGCAAGCGGGTGTTGTTGCCGAAATCTTGAAAGAGACGTACAAGCTCGCTCAGGCGCGGGACACGATAGGGCGTGATTTGCTCATCTTTCTTTATGAAGAGGTCGCCCAACGCGTCAGAGGATGTTGTGCTGGCTTTACCCGTGCCGGAACTGGTATGCGCGAGGTCATCGTCATGCAGAATCAGGTAATCACCATTTTGGAGCGCCTGAAGATCAAGTTCAATCCACGCCGCGCCCGCTTCCAAACTTGCGCGGACGGCTTCAAATGAATTGGCGGGGTAGGGGCTGTTGTCGGTATTTGCTTTGTGATGAGTGACGATTAATTCAGACATTTGCTTCCTTTGGGAATTCATCAAGACTCAGATGCCCCACGCAATTGGGTGAGTTTATGGGGCGGGTTGAACATGCGCGGTGGGCGGCGTTGTTGCACATCGAGTTCACCGATATAGGTTTGGGTGGTCTGTAAGCTGGAATGACCGAGATTTTGGCGGATGCGTTCTAAATCCATGCCGTTTTCATAGGCATTGCGGGCATAGGTGCGGCGGAGGTCATGCGGCTTAACGTCGCGCAGGTCGCCGTCAATCATGATGGGATAGCGATTCATGATGTTGTTGACCGCACGCGTGCTGATGCGGGTAGGGCGGACGTGCTTATTGCCTTTGTAGAACCCACGAAAAACCGATCCACGATAAATTTTTGCGGACGAAAGCCATTCCTCCACATAGAGCACGCACCAATCCAACGCACCATAAGGAACGAGCCGTGCTTTGTTGCCTTTGCCTTCGCGGATATGAATCGAGACTTCGCCGTTGAGCTTCTGTTTAATGTCCGGCACATCGAGCGCGACAAGCTCGGCTTCGCGGATGCCTGTGCAGACCATTAACGCCATCATCGCGGTATCACGCAATCCGTGCAGGGTGTTGATGCCGGGGGCGCGCAATAGGGCGCGGACTTCATCGGGTTTAAGTCGTAGATACTCACTATCGGCGACATCCTGCACGGTAACAACTTCAACAGTGGCGGTGCTGGGATGGGTGGCGTTTTGCAGGCGCACGAGAATTTCATCAACGAAGGCTTTTTTATCGCCGATGCCAAGCTGGGGTGGGGCGACGTTATATAATTTTTGGCGCACATAATTATCACGGAGTAATTCTTGATAGCGCCCGCGGATGGTGGCGAGATGTGCCTGCACCGTACTCGGCGAGAGTCGTGCTTCGATCTCACTACCTGTCAGCAGGTCGATGCGGACGCGTTCGTTGAGCAAAAAATCACGATAAACGGCAAGATCAGGGGTGAGCCAATTGCGTCCGGTGAATGCCATCCAATCGAGAAAATAACTGATTCTGGATTTCGTGTCTTTGTCAGGATGACGTGGCATAATCATATTGTGGTCGTCTTGCCATGTGGTGACGATGTGATACTCATTCATAAGCGCTCAGGAAACCTCATTTTGGGGTAGGGGGATACAGATTGAGATGGTAAGAAATTGCTAATATTGACTTCTTATATCGTGATTTCTAAGAAGTAATTTTACCGCAAAATTCTTTCTGCACAAGTGATTTTGCAAAGTCTTAACATGAGAAAATGAAGTGAGCGTTTGTAATATGTTTTAAGATCGCGGTGTGGTGTGCCACTTGCGCTCACCCATGATCTCTTTTATCTGGGCGACCCTGCCGATGAGGTTCTTGTATTCTGTATAGAAAAATCCAGCCACCAGATAGAATACAATCCAGCGCGTGTGTTTGATAATGCTCGGATGCCCGACGCGCAAGATATAGAAAATTTGCCCCGGTCCCGTTCCCATTGTGACGAGCGAGGTCACGACAAAAATCGGGATGAGCCAATTGACCGCCCGTAAATCGTCAGTCCCTGCCGACCATAACCAGAAGGCGACGATGGGGATAATCTGCATGGAGATCCACGGATAAATTTCTCGCCACAACAGAAGTTGAAATAAGCCGAATTTCTGGCGGGTATTTAGTTTGCCGGAAATAATCGCCGGAAGCGTGTGACGTAGCGAGACTTGATACCAGCCCTGCGCCCAGCGCATCCGTTGTGTCCAGAGGGCGCTAAAGATGGTTGGCGCAAGCTCACGGGAAATAATTTGCGGATCGGACTTGATCTTATAGCCTTCACGGATGGTGCGAATGCTGGAGTCGATGTCTTCGGTCAGCATGAAGCCCTGCATCCGAATTTCGCGCAATAATTCCGTGCGCCAATAGCCGTTACTGCCGCCGAAAATGCCAAAGTCATGCAGCCGCGCCCTGCCCGGATGTGAAACGGCGTAGATTGCTTCAAATTCTACCGCGACCAATCGTGAGACTGTTGAGATGTCGCCATTACGAATTAAACAATGTCCCTGAACGATGTCATAACCGTTAGAAATCCATGCCCATGCCCGTGAAAAGGAGTTCGGCGCAGGCTGATGATCTGCATCGAAAATGGCGACAAATTCACCCGTGACCTGAGACAACGCCGCATTCACATTCTGCGCTTTTGAGGTGCTATGCTGAACGTTGAGAATCGTCAAATTGGGGTGAATGCGTGCCAATTCTGCCAATTGATCTTCGATAGGTAGAGGCTTTGGTGTGTTATACGCCAGAATAATTTGTAGCGGTGCGGGATAATCAACCGCGAGACAGGCATTGAGCGTGGACATGATTGTTGAGGCTTCATTCGGCAGATATGCGGGGACGATCATGCTTGCTGGTGGATAGGCTACGGTAATTTCCGGCAATGGGTCGAGTTTCAGCGCAAGATAGCCTTCATACCAGATGAGTGCGGCAGTAAAGAGTAAGCAAATGACAACGATGATATACACTGTTCCAGCAAGATCAATCCCGATGGCATCGAAGAACATATAAATGAAAAACGGTACGCCCCACCCCAGCACAAACGTCATGGCGATTTGAAACATGGTTTGACCGTAGCGTTTCAAGAATGCCATGCCAGGTAATTTACGCGCCTGTTTGGTGACTTCTAATGTTTGGACATGTTCCGCCTGTGGCGTGTATGGGCGTGGTATAAGATCAAGCTGGCTGGCGGATTGCAAGAATGCCGCTTCTGCTTCTTGATAATGCGCCTCTGCGGACATGCCATTTTTTAGCGTTGTAAAGCCGATGATCGGGGTCAGATGGATGTTCTCGTTACCGGCTACGAAATAGTTTCTTGAAATACGCTTGGCGAGTTTTTCTAGACGCTCCGTGACTTGCTCTTTCGTCATTTCCGGCATAAGGAGCAACACCTGCTGTTTATCGTTATCCACGCCGATCACTTCATCTGCTGATTCATCAAACTCTACCAGCGTGGCAGTAGAACGGACGATTTTCTTAAAGAACCCGCCCAGTTTGCCTCGCATATCTGCATATTCATAAAAACCGACGACTGCCAAATAACCCTGTGATTTACCCGATTTGGTTGTTAGAAGTGTTTTTTCGGTTGATGCCAGAAAATCAGCGTAGCTAAGGGAGTCCCGATAATGTTGTAGGGCTTCATAAAGCGGTACGTTGGAGGGACGGGTTTTTGCTTGAATACGTCCGATGAGGTCGGACATGTCCACTGGTTTCGTGAGGTAATCATCTACGCCTAAATCCAGCCCTTTAACGATGCCCTCATCCTTATCCCGCGCTGTGAGCAAGATGAAGGGAATAAGTTTCGTTTCGGGATTCGATCTTACGGCTTGAAGCAAATCAAACCCATTCATCTCCGGCATCATCAAGTCAGAAATGATAAGATCAATCTCGTTGTCTTCAAGTACCTTGAGTGCTACGGATGCGCTGTCAGCAGTCAATACATAATAATTCGCCTGCATGAGAGCGATGGTGAGCAGTTGAAGGATGTTTGTATCATCATCAACAATTAACACCCGTACAGTAGAATCTTGCTCGATAGATAACACACTAGCCATGATAGATTTGCCTCTTAATGATGTTACATAGCGTAGCATACTGTAAAAAGCATTCTATGTGCACAAATAAGTGTTAAGAATAATTACATGAGCCCGCTTATTGATTTACGAATTGTTCCCGTAATGTACGTTTGAGGATTTTTCCGGCGGCGTTGCGCGGTAGCTCATCTACATAGGCGACGTGTTTGGGGACTTTGAATTTGGCGAGATTTTCCTGGCAATGGGTGAAAATTTCTTCATCGGTTATGGTCGCGCCTGATTTTTTAACGACAATCGCCATCCCGCTTTCGCCCCATTTAGCATCCGGTACGCCGATCACCCCGACATCAGCGACATCCTCTAGCTGAAAGATAACCTGCTCCACCTCCGCTGGATAGACATTTTCGCCGCCGCTGATGTACATATCTTTGTAACGGTCAACGATGTAAATACAGCCTTCTTCGTCAACCGTACCTGCATCGCCGGAATGTAACCAGCGATTACCGTGTTCATCCACTGTGAAGTTTTTGGCGTTCGCGTCCGGTCTGCGCCAATATTCCGGTGTGATATTCGGTCCGCTGATAACGACCTCCCCCACTTCATCGGGAGCGACATCGTTGAAGTCATCATTGATGACGCGCACACGGGTATGTAAAAGTGGTTTGCCAACCGACGTAGGTTTTTCCAGAGCGCGACGCTTATCAATCAAGAAGACTGTCGGGCTGGTTTCTGTCATGCCGAAGCCAAGCTGAATGATGATGCCGCGTTCCGCATATTTTTTGAGCAAGGCGGCGGGCATCGGCGCGCCCCCACATCCCCACGAATGCAACCCGCTGAGGTCGGCAGTATCAAAGTCCTCATGTTGGCTGAGGAAGAGATAGACGGCAGGCACGCCGAGAAAATGGGTTACGCCGATTTTCGGATCGGACAATGTTTTTAAGGCGAGCGAGGGTTCAAATTCACGGGCGATGATGTTCAACCCGCCCCAGTGAATCACAGGATTCGCGTATAAATTTAAGCCGCCGGTATGAAACAGGGGCAACACAGCATATTGCACACTCTCACGGCTGAGTCCGGTGGGCGTGCTGATGTTGACCGCGTTCCAGAAGGTCATGCCGTGCGTAATCATCACGCCTTTGGGATGTCCGGTTGTGCCTGCGGTGTACATGATGGTAATGGGTGTCTCGTGCGTGGTCTGCGGATTCATCACCACAGGCGCATGGTTGGCGGCGAGTGCATCATCATAGGATGCGAAATCGTCTACAGGAGGATTGCCGAGATCAATGCGTAAGGCGTGGTTGATCGTCGATTTGTCCAGCAACGGCGCGATACGATCAGAAAATTCTGAGTCATAGAGCAGACCTGTTGCCTCGGCATCGTTGAGGATGAATAACAATTCCGGCTCGGCTAAACGCCAATTGAGCGGGAGCATAATCGCGCCCAGTTTGATGCAGGCGAATTCAAACTCAAAGTATTCGGTGCAATTTTTAGCGAGAATGGCGATGCGGTCTCCCGCCTGTACATTCCATACGTCGCGCAGATAGCCTGCTAAACGGGTGCTCCGGTCATTAAATTCGCCATAAGTAAAAGTTCGCCCCGTTCCTTGATCGATCATCGCGGGGCGCTCCGGAGTGCGGTCTGCGTGGAAAGCGATCCAATCTGATGCTAAGGTCATTTTTGAGACTCCTGAAAAGCAGTTTTTAGTTATTAGTAAAAAACGATCTAATTCTCAAACGGCATTAAAAAATCATGTTGATAGACAAAATATTTGCCGGAGCATCGAAGAAATTACTTGCTATCCACCATGTATTGTTCCAGCATACGGCGCAGGCGGCGCATTTCTTTATACATTTTGTCCAGCGACTTTTTTAGTGACGTAGACATCGCCATATTAATTTGATGGGTGTTGACGCTCCGATGCGGGTCGATGAGTTGGCGCTCGTTGAATTGTTTGCCGATCAGATCATGATATTCAATTTCAAGATAAACGGGCGTTTCGCCGAATATTTCATCTTTGAGGCGAAAGGTCGTCATATCCATACGAAAGGGATTGCGCTGGTCAATCACTGGAATTTTTAACGGGAGTTTATCCCCAAGATACGAGGCGAGTGTGTTCGGGATAGGATCAAGGTTGATGGAGACATTCAGCGCCGGTGTCTCATTGAGTGGCAGAACGACCAATTCAATTACGCCTTCTTTACTCTCATGGACTTTGAGCAACCCGCGCAACATGGGCTGGTTGAGTCCCCGCCGTGAGCGCATGGATTCCACCAGATAATGCCCTGCCGCGACGGTATGCGCCCCTGCCCTGACGTAATAGCGGTTGTCCGGTGCCATGTGCGGGAGAGTATAACTTTCGCCGAAGCCAATAACCAGCACCACGTTATCCGGCTCAATGAGCGAGTCCGGTTTTTCGCGCTCGATGACCTTCACCGAATATTCGCCACCGGGTTCAACTTCCGCCAGAACCTGATCGACCCAATCACGTATTTTCTGCTTGCCGATCACACGCGGTACGCCACCATCAATCTTACCCGTGTTATCCGCCACGCCGACGATGAAGATGCCACCGCCCGTATTCCAGAAAGCAGACGCGGCACGATAAATTTTCTCGCGGAGGCTGTTTTTATAGCGTTCGTAGCTTTTCGGGATGAGATCACGGATGAGGCTGGATTTGTACTCGTAAACATCGTTTTCCGATTCGGGTATCGAGTCGAGATTTTCTTCTGTCCATGCTTCGACAAATTGATACCTGTGCATTAAACCGCCCTCAAAACTTTAACGGCAGAAATCGTCCGGTGTGTTGCATATACGCGCAATAATCCGCGTATTGCTGTTGGAGCAAGCGTTCCTCAAATAGTGATTTATACGTGAAAAACGGGATAAACGCCAATGCGATCAGCAGGACGACAGGATGACCGTGCGCCAGCCCTGCACCCAGCGCAATGCAGATCACGCCAGTATAAATCGGATGACGGATACGGCTATAGATACCCGTTTGCACCAGCGGAACGCTCGTTTTTGGCTCCGGCGACACATTCGGCGAGTCCCCTGCCCCGTGCCGATAATCGCGCATGGCGAGCAGACCAATCACCAGACCGAGTACGATCAACCCCATACCCACCGCGCCGATTGTTGTCGACGATTGGGACTCAAAGACTTGAATGCCAACCACCATTAAGGCAAATAGGATGAGTTGACACCAGACGAGCAAATTAGCCTGTTTCATGCTTCAAGCCTTGTATCACGATGTCCACCAATGATTCAGGATTCTCTATACCTTCGCTTAAGCGTCCCGCCGCGACAGGAACAATCCATGCTTTCACTTCATCAAATGAACCACCCCGCAAGCCAAAATAATGGCGCAGATAGAGGCGGGCGAATGCACTCCTCGCAGTACCGAGCATCAGGCGCGTCCGTAAGTTACCTTGAATTTTTCCTACCGTGAGCAAGAGATACGTTCGTGCGACATCTGCCAGCGCATCCCCCTGCGAAGCATCCACCCAATCAATGATTCTCGCCTCTTCATCAGTGACCAAAATATTCTCTGGATGAAAATCCCCATGACAAACGGAATCTCCGTCCGGTAATTTATCAAGGTAGGTCAACACGTCAGATTTTACCGCGTCTGTCAGGTGTTCCGCATGTTGAATTTTATAGCGCAATTTTTCTTTGAGTGTGGGCAGGTTGGGCGCTGTTTTTGCGTGCATGGTTGCCTGTATGTCTGCAAATTGACGCGCCAAACGCATGATTAGAAGTGGTTTTTGCTGAAAGACGGCTAGCAGGGTGTCGCCGTCGACGCGCTCATAGATGATTCCACGCCGACCCTCAATTTCGACTGTCTCGTAGATTTTCGGCGCATTCACCCCGCCCTCGATAACTGCCCGTGCCATTTGTGATTCGTAGTCGGCATCATCAAAGCCGGAACGGAACAATTTAAGAACTTTGCCATCTTCCCATGCGAAAATTTCTGCGGTGCGACCATCGGCGATGTGCTTGAGTGACTGTATCGACTCCATTAGCTTACTCTACCCTATCCCCAACGCACTGTGATGGCGCTCCATGTGTAGCCCGTCCCTGCGCCAGCTAGCACCACGAGATCGCCCGCTTTAATTTTGCCCTGCGCCAGACCGAGTTCTAAGGCGAGGGCTTGATCGACACTTTGAATATGTCCGTAATTTTCCAGATACACGGATTGGTCGGGCGTTAAGCCGATGCTTTCCAGAATTTGCAGGTAAAACGAATATTTCATGTGGGTGATGCCCATAAAGGCGATGTCAGCCAGCGTTGCGCCACTTTTTTCTACCGATTCGCGGATAACGCGGATGAAATTGGGGAGTGAGGTATCGCCCAGACGTTGCGCCATGTAATCCGCATTTTCGACATCGAGCATCCCGTATACATCGCCGTTGATCTCGGTATGATCGCCGATGGCATCCGGTTTTCGGGTGAGCATGACCGTTTCCGAAAGACTCCCGTCTGTGATCGCAGATGCGCCGAGCACCTGATTTTTCGCGCCACGTTGCAAGACCATCGCCCCACCGCCCGCGCCGAAGTTAAACATAAAGCGGGCGCGTGGATTGCCGAGCGAGATCAGGTCATTTTCTCGGCTGGCGGCGGCAAGCAGTACATAATCGAGGCTTTCGTCACCGAGCATCATGCTTTTGGCGACGTTCATGGCAATCGGCGCACCTGCACACAGCGCATAAATTTCAAATCCGTAGGCGTTGACCGCGCCTACTTCATGCTGAATTTTGCCCGCCGCGTTCCAGACCACATGATCCTTGTATTCACTGCCATGCGAGATCACCAATTTGATCTGCTCCGGTGAGATGCCTGCCTGCGCGATGGCATTTTTTGCCGCCGCGCTCGCCATCATGCTGACGGAATCATTATCTCCGGCGATGTGGCGTTGATTGATGCCCATTTTCTCCCGCAGGATATTTTCTGGAATGCCGGTTGCATCCACAAGATCGGCGGCAGTTTCGATTGTTTGGGGGAAGTATGTGCCAATTCCGGCAATACCGATTGCTTGGGTCATAAGATTATCCGTCAATAAATGAGTCGATTGCTTTCACAATCCCCGGCGCGTTCTTGCCGAAGACCATCGTAATGTGATTGCCGGGCATTTGTTTATAAGTGCAATCCTTGAGCATATCTTGTGTCGCCTGCGCCCCTTCTACTGAAATCACCGAAGCCGTACCGGGCGGACCAAATCCTTCCGGCGCATGTAAAAAGAGGACGGGTTGCGTGATTTTACCGAGAAGTTCACGCCAATCTTCCGCTAGTACGCCCGTTATAGCTTGATCGATATGGGCGGCGCGGGCGCGTGTTCTGACTGAGCCATCGTCCAATGTTTCAATATCAGCGAGATAATAGGCTTCAAGTTTTTCATCCCAGAAGCCATCATGATAATAAGGAACGGTTTTTGCGGCGCTGATGAAGGCATCGGCTGAAGGCATGGTGCGCTCCAGACGTTGCAGGGAAGGGCGGATAAGTTCGACCACATCGGTGCGTGCCGCTTCTGCCGCCGCATCAATGATAACTAATTTTTTCACCCGTTCAGGGAAAGTCGCCGCCATATAAAAGGTGAGCAATCCGCCGAAGGAATGCCCGCCAAGCACGACGCTTTCCATCTCAAGCGCGTCTAACAAGCCGATAATGTCCCCGGCATGATCCGCCATCGTGTAGCCAGAATCGGGTTTATCGGTCAAACCGCGCCCGCGTAAATCTGCCAGAATCACACGGCGATTTTGCGCCAGTCCTGCCTGAATCAATCCGCCAAAGTTGGTGGCGTTGGCGGTTAAGCCATGAAGCATGATGAGTGGCTCACCTGCCCCGCCTGCATAGTCCAGATAATGTAATGTGATGCCATTTGTTTCAATAAAGTGTTCCATAAGGGTCTCAAATAGTATTGTATTTCAATCTATGTGAGATTATGACACAGCACGTCTCGTTACGCATGTGACCATTATCGGTAGTGTATCCAAGTCGGTGTAAATAGAAAAAGACGAGTAATCCAACTAGCAACCGTACACTGAACAAATGAGCGAGTTGAACAAAAGGAAGTCTCTGGTAAGGTTGAATTTCTCACAAAACAGCCTGGAGGAGACCCCCAATGTTCAGCTCTAGAAATTATGGTAAATGGCGCAGTCGTTTAATG
>JAVJSU010000092.1:0-18801 GCA_040219275.1 Aggregatilineales bacterium
ATGGGCCAGCTGGAACCCATGTACATGACCCCCAGCCCGATGAAACCGATGACGGCGATGAGTGGTGCGATGGTTTGTGCGGCGACTTGCACATCGCCAAAGAATTGCTCGATTGCGGTTGACAGATCCAACGGAAATTTCCTCCTGAAGCACAGAAACGGGATTGCAGAAGCGAGGCGACAGCGTTCACCTTCGTCCCACCGACACAGGCAGGATGGCCGTATGACGAGCCGGAATTCTGTGGCGCTGGCATGAGTACTGCCGCTTCGTTTCTACACTTTCAGGATAGGGGCAACCGGGACAAAATCCCGTCGAGGCTTACAGTCAGAGGCTGGAATTTTACAGTTTGGGCTTGGGAGGATTACGGGATAAAGACGATTTGTGAAACTATTAAGATTTTCTTGTTGAATTGGACGAAAAAGTGCATACTCAAATATATTGTTTCCCTCTACGTTTGAAAGTTAGCTATGAATGCACTAACAACCTCGAATAAGACACTATTCCTGAGCTACTCGCGCAAGCAAACGACGTGGTGTGATGATCTGTACACGGCAATTGATACTTACACAAACTATTACCGATGGCGGGATAACAAAATCCCGGAGAGTGCTGACTGGTGGGATAGCATTTGTGTAAACATAGAAGGATGTTATGCCTTTGTCGCTATTCTGACGCAGGACTATCTCGATTCGGTGTACTGCATGGGGGAACTAGAATACGCGCTCAAGCTGAAAAAACCCGTGATTGCGCTGATGCTACAGCAAGTCGAGTATCCTGCGAAACTCAACGAACAACGCCTGCAATTTGCGCGTGTGAATGATATTGAAATGGCACAGGTCATCAATAAAGTTTTGAGCGCTTGTAACCAGATTACATTAGGCTATACACAGGATGAGTACTCAACCGATATTCACCCGCGTAAACATTTGCGCCCGCATGTGCCAAATCCAAATGCATCCACACCAACACCAGAAGAAGATGTAATTCTCACAAAACAAGTCAATGAAGTAAATGTACATGGGCAAATACCTACCCGTGATCTGATGCGCCGTTACAACGAAGAAAAAGGGCATAATATTCGCTTAGCGCGAGATTTGCTGGATAAGATCGCTGGACGGCAGGATGTACCGGTGTTCTTTGATGTGTCGGAAGAAGATAAAGAACTGCAAGTCGCTGAGAGGCTTTTTGCAGAGGAAGAACGCCAGCGGCAGCAGATGAAACAAATACACGGTGAATATGATGATCTCGCGCATTATGTTTTGACGGCAAATGCAAAAGCGGCAGTTAAAGCAATCAGGCGCTTTATGGATGCCTATCCTGCGTATGGTGACCCACAAGATTTGATGCAGAAATTTAGACCCACCAGCCTCTCGCTGTTGCCTGCTCCCTTCGATTGGATAGAAATCCCTAAGAAGGGCTACAGCATTGCCAAATACCCTGTGACGAATGCCCAATTCGCAAAATTCATTGAAGCTGGCGGCTACAAAAACCAGCAGTGGTGGACAAAGCAGGGATGGCAGCAACGCGAGAGAGATAAATGGACAGAACCGCGCTATTGGAATGATTCCAAGTGGAATGGAACGAAACAACCAGTTGTGGGAGTTAGCTGGTATGAAAGTGTTGCTTTTTGTCTGTGGCTGAGCGAAACAGCAGGCGAAAAGATTATGCTACCGACGGAAGAGCAATGGCAGTATGCTGCACAAGGCGATGATGGCAGAACTTATCCATGGGACAAATATTGGAATCGTGAGTTGTGTAATAATAATATCGATAAAAAGGGCATTGGCAAAACAACAGATGTAACGCAGTATGAAGGCAAAGGCGATAGCCCTTTTGGTGTTGTGGATATGGCAGGGAATGTGAGTGAATGGTGTCTGACGGATGATAATAATAAAACGAATGACATTAATAGTGATGCTACGGTTCGCGTGCTTCGTAGCGGCTCGTGGCGTCACGACAACCACGGCTTCCGTTGCGATTACCGTCGCATCGGGGTTCCACTTCTCAGGTACGACACCATCGGTTTTCGCCTTTCCCGCTTCAAGTAAGCTTTCTGTATGCTGGTTTCTGTTTTCTGTGTTCTGATAAATTCCCGCGCGGTGCGCGAGGGAGTCAGGGTATCAATCAATTGTAATCCCAAACCGCCACACCTCTACGATAAGAACTGCAAACGGTTCTCCGCCCCAACCCCAAACAAGCGTTACATCGACGGCTTGTTCTGGTAGTAATTCAAACGGTTGTAAGCCTTCTGCCGGGACTCGTGGACCAACGGGATTAGGCGCATAGCCGAGCGATAGCCAGATGTCATCCTGCGTGAAGGTCACGGGGGATGTTCCGCCATTGTAAATCCGCAGGCGCGTCGTGAGTTGCCCCTCAATCGTCGTCACGCTGACCACCTGCACATCCAGATAAGCGGATGGGTCGGGCGTGGCGCTCGGCGTTGGGGTCGGCTCCGGCGCGGATTGGGTCGGTTCGTCCACAATCGCAATCAGCTCGCCCGTGCGCGAGAGTTCCTGATCTTCCGGATATGTCGCTGTGACCAGTGTGCGGGTTGCGGTGGGCAATCCGTTTTCATCCGTCTCACCGATCAACAGGAGCACCAATCCGGGTTCGATCTGCCGGAAAATGTCGGTTTCACTGCGGCGTACGTTGGTTTTCTCCGCGAATTCGTAACGCAAAATCGCGCCGGTGTTCATGGTCAGCGTAAAGGTCGTGCCGTCCGCCATCTGCGCGAACCAATCGGCGTTGTCATCCGAATAGGGAATGCCAATCACCGGACGCACCGCCATGCCGCTGACAAATGAGGCGATGTCGGGGTTGAAGTCATAGTTCCATTCGGCGGTACGCACGGCGCGGCGTTGCACCACCCACACACGCGGCATATTTTCGTCCGGCAAGGTAATTTGCAGATTGACCGGATACGCCGTCTCGCGTGAGGAGTCGCCGCCGGAGATCACGTCGTCCTGCGCTTCGAGGGCGAGGGGTGTGGGGGTTGGGCTGATCTCCGGTGTCGGCGAGGTGGTCGGTTCTTCGGTAGATTCGGCATCAAGTTCACTGCCTCCGCCGCTAAAGACGCGCATCACGATGAATCCAGCCACAATCACCAGCATCATGGCAATTACGATTACCTTTGTGGAAGGTTTTGTGCGCGAGTTGGTGGACTTGTCATCTTCTTCAAGCGTGTCGTTCGATCTGGCGGCTTCCTGCACACGTTCAGGCGTACGCGCCCAGCGTGATCCCACGGGAACGAGTGCAGAGTCGTCGTATCGTTTCAGTAATTCCAGTGCCACCCGCCGCTCAAGGTCATCCGATCCAAGCGCGTTGGCGTTGCGTACCTCACGATCATAAGCGGTACGATAGGATTTCTGGCGATCCGTCGGCACAAGTTCCCACAGCGATTGCAGGTCATCGAGCGAGAGTGCCTTGAGTTCATCAATCGTGTGATAGTTGAGTGTTTCGGTCATGATGCACCGCCTTTTAGTGTCTGTTCGCCTTCAATGTGAACATCAATCTCCGGATTGACCGCTACCTGCATTGCACCGAACGCGGTGATTTCCTGTGGCAACATGCGGGCGCTGTGTTCCAATCGCTCGACCTCCCGTCCGGCATCCTCACGGTTGAGATTGCCGTATCCCATCACCTGTTCGGTCAAAACAGTGCGTAACCCATCGCTCATGCTATTGTCCGGCGACGATTTAACCTCGCGCACGACCTGTTCGGCTTGCTCACCACTCAATCCACCCTGTAACGCCTGATTGACGAACATACCAAATCGGGTCAAATCGGCTTGGATGGCGGGCTGGGTATCACCCGCCGGTTGCACTCCCATCGCCTGCGCCATCCGATCCGCGACGGTGAAATAATCGGCAGTCCCCTGTGCGCCATCCTTGTGAAAACCCGTAATCACATCGTTCATCACGCCCGCCACATCGCCCGACCCGGACACTTTAAGTTGCCCGACCATCGTTTGCATCCGTGCCGCCTGAAGCATGGTTTCTGCCGCCGCTTCCAACCGCGAAACGACCTGACCGAGCGCATTATTTTCACCCGTCTCGCCGTTCTTTTGGTCGTTAAGCAGTGCGCCGAGCGTGGAAGACTGTCCGGTATGGGAGCGCATCACGTCGGTCAGATGTTGTTCCATTTCTTCACCCTGCATCTCGTCGGCGTAAGCGGCGTGTTCCTGTCGACGTTGCGCCTGTAGCTCATCTTCTTCGGTGGTTGATGTATTTTTGACAGGCGTGAATAAGCCCATGCGTCGAGGCAAGCCATCTGCGGGAAGCATCTCACCATCTGCATCTTCAAAAAATGCTGACTCATGCGATGGTTTACGTTTACGTGCGCCGCGTGGGAGCGTCCAGTAATCCAGCCCTTCCGCCACCGCAGGCACCAGCATGGGACGATTGAGCAGTCGCCCTTCGTCGTCATAATCGGCAGACGCGGGATCACGGTCACTGAGCAGTCGTGCTCCGAGCATCGGTCCGGCGGCACGTCCAACGAGGGGCAGATTGCGCGCCACCTGCCGCGTGACACTGCCTTCGGTGAATTGTTCCGCCGCCTCGCCCAGCGGAGTATTGCGTGCGCCGGGGAGATAAGCCAGCGTTCGCGCCGCACCACTCAGACTGGAAAATCCCCCGAGCGACACACCCGCCGCCTGTGATACCGTCGCCCCGCGATTGAGCGCCGCCATCCCCGCCATCGCGTTTGATCCAAGCGCCAGCGCCCCGCCCGTGACGAGCGCACCCGCCGCCGCCGTTCCCACCGTCGCCATGCCGGGCGAAAGCATCGTGCCACCCGTTGCCTGTCCCATCGCATTGAACAATCTGTTGAGCGCATTCCAGACGGATTTAATCCCCGACCAGAGCACAATCAGCATAAAAATCAGGCAGATTAAGCCGATGCCGAGCGTGACCATGCCGTTGCCCGCCGCTGTCCCTGCCAGAAAAAATGTGACGACCAGCGATTGCACCATCGCAATCACGACCGTCTGCACGATCAATTCGATCCACTGATCAACAATCGAGCGGGCGATTACTTCCGTCTTTTTGAAGAAGGCAAACAGAATCGCCATGCCAAACGATAAAAACGTGATGCCCATGGCAATCGTGATGAGCAGATAGACCAATTGCTCGACCACGCCGAACAGCACCAGTGGCCAGGCGGTCAGCATCCGCGCATGAGAGGACGATGCCATCGCCAGCGAGTCAGCGCGCTCCTCCTCATCCATCTCACCGAAATAATACGACGAGGTGTTGACATCAAAATAGGAGCCGTCAAAATGCCAATCCTGTGGCACAGGGCTGATGTAATTCCCCGTGAACGGGTGACGCAAATGTGCCGGACAACCGGGGGAGTGCATCGGCTGTGGATAGCCCATCACGTCCGGACCATCCGCCCGCAAATACGCCAGCGCCACATCCAGCCCATCAATCGCACCGGCGGAAGTCGCCCCCGGCAGATACACATCCAGATAATCGCACAGCGGACCGAGCGCCAGATCGGTGGTTTCGACCTGTTCTAATGAGGTAAACGTGCCACCCATCGTGCTTTGCAGACCACTGAGCGTACTCAGATAGAAGCCCTGTGCGACATTGTTACGGAAGTCATTCATGCCGCGATAGAGCGACGGACCGAGCGCGAAGAACAGTGCTCCGGCGACATACCAGGTAAGCGCACTGCGAAAATTGACCACTTCCAGCCGGATGAACGCCGCCAGTAGATAGGTCAATCCGAGCACCAAGAGGGCAATCGCAAAGGCGAAGCTCACCGCGACACTGAGGCTGGCGTTAGTCTGCGCGATGAGTGGCGAGAAGGCATTTTCGATCAGCCAATCGTTGATGAGGCGGATGGTGTAACCCATCATGATGAAGCCGCGCAGTAGGCTCCAGTGCAAAGCTGCCAGACTGAGGATGAGGTTGTAGTAGAAGCTATCAATCGCTTCACGTAATCCGCCAAGAATATCCAAAATTCGTCCTCCTTATAGCGCACAAAACGGATTGGACTGGTTCACCCATGTAATGACACGGTCATCGTCGGTGATGGTTGGCGTGAGATCGAACGAAAATTGCACCGGATCACCAGCAGATGCTGAGGCGACAAGTTCAAATTGCCGTGTTTCGTTGGGTGCTAGAGCGTATAAATCCATATCAGCGGAAATACCCACTTCATCTGCGGCGGATTGCGAGGCGCTCCACACACCTGATACTTCACCGTAGGGCGACTGAACCTCGCTAATGAACATCTGCGATGCGGGGAAAATCTCATAATCTTCCTGACCACGATTGCTGACTTCCAGCGTCCACGCATAAATCGCGTAAAGGTCATCAGGGTGAACCGTCACATCGAGCAGACGAAATTGCACCGATCCCACCGCCACTGCATCGCCCATATAGAAATCCATCGGTGGCATGATGACCACCGGTGTTGCAGGAAGTAGTGTCGGCGTGCCAGCAAGCACAGTTGGTGGCATGGCAGTCGGGCAGGTAAAGGAAGGTGTGTCGAATAATCCCGTCCCCGCACATGCCAGCACTGCCAACAGCATAAAAATAGGTGAAACCAGGACGTAAATTGAACGCCAGAGAATGGTTTTGTGTATCGTTTCATTCATGAGTAGTAGTCCCTCTAAGGAATGAGTCCCGGCTGATTACCCGGTTCGAGCAGGAGCGTGAAACTGGCTTCGGATGCGCCGCTTCGGGTGCGCGGAACGTCCCACACCTGATTGAAATAGGGCGCGACCAGCCGCATCTGAACCGCTGATGTGACCTGCAATTCGGCATAACCCTGTGTGTCGGTGAATGCCTGAGAAATCACGCGATTCGTCCCGACTTCCACCAGACGCACCGAAATCCCCCGAACCCCTTCGGCAGGATCAACCGCGCGATTGCCGTTTTCGTCGTAGGCGATGACCAGCGAGATGATCTGCTGTGTCGGCTGTTCCGATGTCGGTGTTGGCTGAGGTAATGGTGGTGCGGCGACCAGTTCCACTGATACAGCAGGACGCGGAATTTGCGTCGGTGTGGCGGTTTCCGATGGCGGAGGCTCGAAGCGCGTGTTTGCATTGCCACGAAAGACCTGAATCGCATCCAGCCCGATCACATAGCCTTCACTGGCGGGATTTTTCTGCTGAGCATTGCGGAGGGTGAGCGTGTGCCGTCCAGCGCTGACGAAGTAGACTCGCGTCCCCGGAAAGCTCAGGTCAGGCGAGAAAGCGTCCACCGTGTCGATCACCGCATCATCCACAATGACCTCAAACATGCCCATATTGCGCGCCGCCACAAACCGGATACGCAAGCCTTCGCCCTCAAACGGAAAGGTGACATAACTCGTAGCATTCTCACTGCGGTGATACTGTCCGCGACTCGCCGCCTCGATCTGGCGCGGTTGCCACGGCTGACTATATTGCACCAGCGGATGATCCGACTCGAAGCTGTACCAGCCCGTGTAAGGCGGTGGCTGATCGGTGGCATCCGGAAGCGGTTCGATGGGTTGTGGTGGTTCGGAAAGCAGGGTGATATTTTCGGGAATGGGTGTTGCCGTCGGTGGCACAAACACACCCGGCATCACCGCGCTGATTTCAAAGACGCGAGTGGCTAATGTTGGCGTTTGTGTGGGTGTAGAAGTTGCCGTGAAAGTTGTTGTGGAGGTGGGCGTAAATGTCGTGGTTGGCGTGAGAGTCACCGTTGGTGTGGCTGAAGGCGTTTGCGTGAGTGTCGCCGTGAGTGAAGGCAAAACGACCCGCGTTGGCAATATCTGCACCGCCTCACCATCCCCGCGCATCATCACAAAAGCGACGATCCACGGCACAATCGCAACCATCTGCAAGCTGAACACCACAATTCGTTTATACATGAGATCCGTCCCTTTCTTATTCCACCATTCATCATGGCAGAAGGTCGGGACAAACCGTGCTGAGGCTTACAGTCGCGGGCTGGAATTTTACAGTGGATAGCTGGTGAAACTCCAGTGGGCTACAGACAAATAAAAACCAGCCAAGATTCGGAACGTTGGCTGGTTGAGGTGGTTTATGCGATGATTGGGGGCTGTCTATGATTTCTATGTGCATCTTAAGTTGAGCGCATTCAACGCCTGTGCCATGTGCGTTGATAAGGATCATTTCATTCAATTACTTATTAACTTGTGAAACCCATCCGCCTATTCGTACAATATCATTTAATGAGACTTCAATCTGCCTTATTCCTGACCCATTACTATCAACGAATTCAAATTTATTTATTGAACTATCACAGAAGTAATCAGGTGAAGTATTTGTTGAGTAAACTATCACATTTGCTGATGGAGACCATAAAGGATTACACCCAATTTCCAATATGTGATTAGTAACAAGTTGTGAATTTTGTAGACTACCGATTCTTATTGGACTAACTTGCCGTCCATTATTGGACTGGTAGGTCACTTCATAAAACAGAGTTTCATTGTTTGATAAGGAAAAATCAGGTAAATACGAGGATGAAACTATATTATGATCCCCAGTACTTGGTCTATATATGATCGTCTCTGTTTCAAATTGCGGTTGGTTACGTTTCCAAAACGAACTAATCAAGAGTTCGTCGGGTGAAATCCAATACAGAAAATAATTCGCAAAAAGATAAGGATCAAATGTATTTACCGGAGTATCATTATAATCAGTCAAAGTAGATACTATTCCCTGATTAACAGCGAATAAATGAATCTCTCTCGCAGAACTTAACACTGTTCCGTCACACCCAGCCATGAAACTTATATACAGGTCATTTGGTGACCAAGAAATCTTACATAAAGTTGAATCTGCACCTTCTAGTCCAGTCAGAATATTACCCACACTAACAGATGATACTTTTGATCCTTGCGATATATCGTAAACACTTAAATTTCTCGGGCAATCAGTTAAACATAATGTTTCATACATTGCAATTCTAGTGGAATCACTTGACCAGCCAATCTGATACTGAATATCGTCATTGTTTGTGAAATTGACCCAAGTATGATCTTGAACTGAATAAAGAAAAACATCCTGCCCATTTTCACTGACCTCAATCGTTGCAAAATACTCACCGTTTGGTGACCAATAGATTCTTTGTACATTATCCATAAACAAATTCGGAGGAGACGGAAATATTATTTCAGATGAGACTATCTCTGAGTCCAAATTAAGTAAATTGATTAGTAAAACCCTGCTACTTTGACCATCTAAAATTATAAGACTAAGATATGTTCTAGTGCTATTTATCTCTACTTCACCCAATACAAAGTCACCAGAAATCTGTATGGGGTAAATAAGATCAGCAGATAAATTGTATGGATTGGCAAAATGTATAAGAATGTCGTCTCCAGCATTGCTTTGAGTGACGTAGACGAACTTCTCATCAAGATTTTGCGATTTGACCAAATTTGTCGAGTCAATAGTAAGAAATATGAATATAGTAAGGAATAATAGTCCGCTAAGCAAATATTTACTATCCATGATAGCTCCCTGTACTCTAAGAGGTGATACGAAGCAGTCAGTAAACTGAAACTGATAATTAGGAGGCAGAAACGCAGCAAGAAAAAAAGTTGAATTAAGGCTGAGACTAAAGCTGACAGTTCCTTGAATATGCCGCATATTTTGGGGCGACCAACGCGTGCTAGGTGCCTTAAACAATTTCGCCTTGAAATTTTAGTATAGATCATTAAGTCGTAATTCGGCTATAGAATACCTTGTTTCATCGCGCAATAGATGAGGTGTTCGTTGGTGGTCGCATCGAAGCGGTGGCGCAATTTGTCGCGCACCCAGTAGATTCTGCGCGTGGGCAAGCCCAATTCATAGGCGATTTTGCCAATGGGAACGCCCTGTGCCAGCAAATTCAAGACGCGCAGGGACTCGGATGTGAGACGGTTGTTGCGTTTGGCCGATTGCATGGCGATGATGTAGACGTTGCGGGCAAATGGCGATAGATACGGGAAATCCGCCAGCACAGTATCAACGGCGGGGGAGAGACAGTCCGCAAGCGTATCCGATTTGTGCAGATACCCGTTGATTCCCGCCGTGAACAGGTCGTGGATGAACAAGCCATCGCTCACGCCACTCATGACGATCACTTTCAGGCGGCGATGGTGGCGCTTCAATTTGTCGGTGATGCTGGTGGTGTGCATTCCGCCTAGCCAATCGTTGACGATAACCACATCCGGCTTTTGCTCGTCAACAAGTCGCCATAAATCTGAAAACTTCCGCGCCGTCCCGACCACACGATAACGGTACTCGCGCTCAAGCACCGCCTTAGCACCGAGCAGGGTCAAATCCTCATCCGCCGCGAGGGCGATTCGTATTGCCATCGATTATGATCCGTTTTCAGACTTGATTGGAAATATCGAGCAAGCCCCGTTTGCGGGCGGCATCAACGATCTGTTCATTGGTTTTCACGTTGAGAATTTTGCGGAGCTTCTCGCGGATGCGGTAGACCGAACGGGTGGTAAGCTCGGCAATCGCCGCGATTTCCTGAATGTTGTGTCCCTCGGAGATCAACCAGAGCACATCCCGATCTGTTTCGGTCAGTCGCAAGTTGGTCTGCCGTCGCATCATGTATGTTAGCGCTGCGGCTTTTGGTGAGACATAAAGTGAGCCGTTGCGGATCATCTCCAACGCCGGCACGAGCAAGCCCTGCAAACGGTCAAACTTGTAGATGAATCCGGTTGCACCACTTTCCAACAGTCGCTGAACATATAATCCACTGAGGCGATCACTGGTAATGACAATCGACACATGCGGATGTTGATCTTTCAATTCGAGGATAAGATCGCCAACTTGGCGGACGGTGGGCAGGGTATCATCCAGCAGGAGAATATCGACGGGATCAAGCCGGAGGGCATCCCTCATCCGGGGTAATGTAGCATAAGCACCCATGATCGTAATCCGCCCGTCTCCCCGCTGGATCATCTGTACGATGCCGTGCCGAATGAGATCGTTGGCATCAACAATCACTACACGTATCGGAGTCATGTCACACCCCTTGTAACTATAAAAGTAATATTATTGTCAGCAATTTTTGGGCAACTGGCAATGAAAAGCGGTAATTTTACCAGCCAAAATGTCCTATTTTGCCCATTATGTCGCTTGCACGAACTGAGGCTGAGACGAAAGTGCGATATAATGTAGGAGCAGTTAACGTGGAAAACAGTTCATAGAGGTATTATAGTAAAATTGGATAATTCGTCAAGTAATTCAGTAAACTGAAAGTAAGTAGATGATCGATGCGTGACTATCTTCCCCTCGCAGATCAAATAAATATCCTGTTTGAAGCCATCACCCGTGCGGATGGTCGCCCCTACGCCATGCAGGAGGTCGCGGAGAATATCGACGTGAGTCTGGCGACGATCAGCCAACTTCGCAACGGCAAAATCAAGAATCCACAACTCAATACCCTGCGTGAACTGTGCCGCTTTTTTGATGTCCCCTTGCGCTACTTTGAAACGACCCAACCAGAAGAATGCTATGCGCTCATTGCCAACAAGGGCGACCTGAAAGTCCCGCAACTCAACGAGATTGCCTTTCGTGCCTTGAAGCTATCGCCGCAATCTCAGCGTGATGTACTGAACATCATCAAATGGGCGCAGGCGGCAGAACTCGAAAAATTACTCGATGATGAGTTCCCTGCCTTGCCATCGCTTGAGGACGATTATGGTGGCTAAAAGGGAATTATCACTCAGTCAAAAGCTGTCTCTATTGATGGAAGAAGGTCAGCCCACGAATGGTAAACTGATTTCATCGCCAGCGGACATCGCCCGTTTTACAGGCATGTCCCATCAGACATTGATGAATTTGCTTCAAGGGCAAAGTACCAATCCCCGTCTCGACACACTGCGCGGCTTGTGCGACCTCTACGGCATCTCACTCGATTATTTTGATTGTGCATCAGCAGATCAGTGTCGTGCCCACCTCCTACAACAGGCAACTACCCGAAACGCCTCAGTGCTTCGTGAGATAATGACTCGTACCGAAATGTTGACGGCAGACGGAAAAAAACGTGTGTTGCGGCTCATGGAATGGATGCAGTTAGGGATACGCGCTCAATCAGCCCAGCAACAACGGAAAAGCCACTAAGACTGATCCGCTTCCCACCAACAATCCGAGCATCACCTGCGCTAGCGTGTGATTCTTGGTTTCGATGCGCGACCACATCGTCAACAAGGCAATCCCGATAACGGCAAGCTGAAGCACCGGTGTGTCGAGTATCCCCAACCACCACAATGCGGTGCCACATCCGCCGATGACCGCCATATGCGTTGAAATCTTGGTCACGAAATAGTTAATCAACCACTGAACCGGCACCCAGACGCACAGCGTGGCAATGCAAGCGGCGAGCACATCCGGCGCATCCAGCACGAGCAACACAATCAGACAAAAGAGCACACTCGCCCACACAACCGCATAGATCGGTCCGCGCGTTTGGCGCTGATAGACCCAGCGATCTTGCCTCCGAAGATACACGATCATGCTAATTCCAGGGACTAGCACGAGAATCAGCACCAGCATCGACCACACTACAGCATTTCGCAAAGTCAAGTCATACAACACGGCAAAAAGTGTCGGGATACAGACAACATACGGATGAAAAATTCTGCCTATCCAATAGGCGAAGCGATTGCGATGCTCAGGTACAGGATCAGTTGTCGTGGGCATCATAACTTCACCATCGCCAATCGCCTCAACAATGTTGGATAGGAATAATTCATTTGCTGGATTGCCTCCAACTGCTGATAAAGATCTCCATAACGCGGATATTTTTCAATCAAATGATAATGATCCAGTATGGAAATCATCAGCTGATAGAGCACCAATTCAAGGTTTTCTGGTTTTACAACCCGATCCTGAAAGATGGGCGGGCGTAATCGCGCATCCACATCTCGTGTGACATACTGCTCCAAACGGCGCAACTTCCAATAGAGCATCATTCGCCGTGCTTGAAATAAAATCTCCAACCAGCGATAGGGGATCATGGTTACCATGAAGGCGATCAACCCGATGTAAACGGCAGGATCACCGGTGCGAGCGATTTGCTCTACATCAGCATGTCCGAATTGAGCGGTGATGCCCGCCGCCATGCCAGCGGATGCGACTATTAGATAGCAACAGAAACAGGTCAATGCGGCGGTTTGTTTGACTTTCATCGGCGCATGGCGTTCCCGACTGAGCATAATCAGCGTGTAGGGAATGAAAATGACTATAGCATAGATTGTCATCACAAAATCACGAATGCCGATCACCAGAAAGCGTTGATTGCTGTAATCTCCCATTAAAGATGCACCATAGAAAACATACCAGATCGCACCTATCACCATCATAATCGGGCAGAGCAAATCAAGAAAACCGTAGAGTAGTCTTGATGGTCGCACTGGCTTCAACAGAAGATAATACAGATAGAACGTCAACAACATACAACCACTTTTGATGAACAAAGCTAGTGGCATCCCACTGAAAAACTGGTTGAGCGCGATTTCCGTTTCGTCGCCCCATAAGGTGAACGCGATATTCCACAGGAAGAACAACAACCAGATACGTCGTGCGGATTGGGTTGCAAATGTCCCCCTAGCGCGTGCCCGAAAAAATGCTGAAATATAGATCAGCCACAAGCCAATCTTCAGTATTATTATTCCTTGAATAGATGTCATCTAGTCTTCAAATCCCATCCCATCCACATAGGGCTTAAACTCTGGAACAGTCGAACCGCTACGGTAGAGTTTGGTGACGCGATTATGATGCAAGACCCGTTTCTGGATAGCGAAGGCAAACCGCTCGGCTTCAATGTCTTCAGGTGAAAAGCTGTGCTCTTTTCGGGACAGGCGCGCTTGTCCATTGATAGGAATGTCGATATCAAATTCTGCCAGAATCTCCGGTGAGATCACATCGGTCAACGGGATAGTTTTATGCCCAAGAACCATATGCCCGATCTCATGAAGGATGCCGTGCGTTTGTAGAATAGGATGATGCAAGGTGTTGTAGGCGACGAGTTCGAAGGTCATTCCGGGTAGCCAGACACCTGAGACATCGCGTTGAAGCTCCCATCGACGTACCATAATCTGCCCTTTTCGTAGTCTCTCGATGTAATGAACAAAGTCCTCTATGTCGTACTTTGTGAAATCATAACCCAGCCCATCGACGATGCGCTGAATGTCCTGTGGGGATTTAGTTAACATGCTGTCTCTCGCAAAACTTGACCAACAGAAATGCGATAACAGAGTGTGGTGAAAATGTATTCGTTATCGATAAAGAATTTACCATATTGAAATTATTCTCGTAAGATGAGTCGCCTAAAAATCACCTCAAAATTGCCAGATTCTACAAATTCGGTAATTTTACCACTCGAAATGTCCTATTTTGCCACCTGAAATGTCCTATTTTGCTCACAAGGTTTTTCAAAAAGTTGGGTATGCTAGATGTAGAGGTGAATGAGTGGAGGATAGTTTTATGAAACAGAAGGACAGAAAATCCAATGAACCGACAATGATGTTACTTCGACTTTTCCGCATCGCAGACCTGTTGGCAACGGTCATCCGCGATGATACTCGGACAATACAACACCTTCAACAGATCCCGTCAAAAACACAAAATTAATTTTCTGCTATATCGTTAGACAAAAAGCGAAAGAGAAGCGAATGGGTCGCCGAAAGTCAAAACGTTTACCACCAAAACCCGGCTGGGCAGTCTATTTAAGAACCAGCAGCGAAGATGCCCAAAATCCTGAAAATTCACAACGTCGTCAGCGCCATACCATCGAACGATCCCTTTTTACGCTGAACGCTTTACCAGTGTTTGGTGAATACATTGATAACATCAGCGGTCGATATGCTGATAATCGTCCTAGTTATCAGCAAATGCTCAAAGATGCACGCGCAGGTAATTTCTCTCATGTGGCTGTTGAAAATGCCGAACGTTTTGGACGAAACGACGCGGAAGCATTGCTGGCAATTGATGAACTAGATGATCTTGGAATAAGTGTCCGATTTGCGGACTATCCTGATCTCGATCCGATTGATCCCGATGATCGTATTCTTGTGAGTCTTTCCTTTACGCTGGCACGCCGTGAGTCAATTAAATTAGGTCAGCGCGTAACCGGTGGATTACATGCTAAACTGCGAAGCGGTGGCTTCGTCGGTAAAGCACCGGATGGTTATGTGAATTGCGAAGAGAAATCTGAGCAACTCGATAAAACGAAAGTAGGACGCTATCTGCGCTGGATTGAACCTGATCCAGTACAGATCAAAGTCTGGCGTTATGCGTGGGATTTACTCCTGACTAATCAATACACGCTAGCAGAAATCTGTGAAAATTTACATGCAAGAGGCTATCGTTTTCGGAGTGGACGCTCATTTGTCACTATTCGTCCAGATGGTAAACATCAAGTAGCCGCTAATGGTTTATCTCGCGCCTTCAAGAACTGGTTCTATGCCGGTTGGGTTGTCAGTAAAAAAGCCAATATTCCACCCAAAACCGTGGTCGGGCAATGGAAACCAGTAGTTACGACAGAAGAATTTGAACAGGGACTTTCAATTCTTACATCCCGCCAGAAACATCGCGCCCGCGGGGGGCTAAAACACAATTATTTCTTACGTGGTTTAGTCTATGTGGAACTCGAGAATGGAAAGATTGTCCGGCTGAGATGCTCCACTCCAAATGCCTCGCGTTCCAGCGGCGGAACCTCTTACTATTGTATAGCAAGCAGTAATGTCAACATTATGTGTCACATTGTAGATGATCAAATTCAGACAGAAATCATGAAAATCCAGGTTGACCCCAACATGATTCCAATCATTCGACAAAGTTACACCGACGAAGTCTCTGAAACACTTGGACGAATGCGACCCAGTCAGAGAGCCGGTCTCGAGCGCAAATTGAAAGAGGTTAACGATGAAGAGGCACGCTCATTACGTCTTTATGCGATTGGCAAGATTTCCGATCGCGTGTGGGATAACTTATGGCAGGAGTGGCAAGATAGACGTCAAACACTGCGTCATGCACTTGAATCAGTACAAGTACAAAATGATACCCATGTTGAGAATCTAGACGTTGCACTCACGATTATTGAAAAAGTCGGTATACTATATAGTAGATTAGAGCGTGACAGTCAAAGAAAGCTGTTACGTGAGATGGTCGCCAAGGTAATTGTTTGCCCAAAAGGAAACATACTAAGGATGGAATTACTACCACCGTTCGCGTATCTGAAAGATGTCATAGATCGTGTGCGGCAAAGTAGTGAGGATACCGGAAGAAAAACAAAGACCAGCACGATGGCTGGTCAATGTTCGAGTTATATCTCAGTAGATGCCCCCACCGGGAGTCGAACCCGGGCACAAGGTTTAGGAAACCTCTGCTCTATCCTCTGAGCTATGGGGGCAGAAAAACTTTGTATAAGCATACTAAATCAACAAGGTCAATTCAATCCTCCACTTCACTTGAATAATCCTCTGAACGCAACACGCTTATCAGTTAAACGTATTCTTTAGAAATTGTGAGCCGAAATTAAGTCTAGTGACAGATTGCTGGCAAAGATCATGACATTCTATCCGCTGAATATCTCAGGATCATATGTTAATGTAAGAGTGTTCGGCTTATGACATAAAACCATCCACATTAGAACAATTAAAAATTAGATTTTCTTCCGCTAAAGTAACTTTATTGTGACGCTTTTACAAACTGTTTTCACCTATTTACATCAAGGGTCATCATCATGGAAATCACAACTGATATGTGGATCGTGCTAGCAATTCTTGCAGTGGCGATCTTATTATTTGTTACAGACTGGCTACGTGTGGATGTCGTTGCGCTTGGCGTGGTGATTGCATTGATGTTGACTGAAATCTTGACACCTACCGAAGCTATTGCCGGTTTCTCTAGTTCAGCAGTACTCACTATCGCGGCATTATTTATTGTCGGAGGGGCAGTTCTGCAAACCGGTCTTGCCGGTGTTATTGGACAACGCATCCTCAAAATTGCGGGCACGGATGAAATCCGGCTTACAGCAGTAATTATGATTGCTGTCGCCCTACTTTCAGGTGTAATGAGCGATACTGGTACTGTTGCTGTGTTACTCCCTGCCATCATTGGGCTAGCATCTAGCGCGAAGATTAGCCCATCAAAATTGCTTATACCCTTATCATTTGGGTCGTTACTCGGTGGTGCGATGACACTCATCGGTACGCCACCCAATATCATTGTGAGTAGCCTCTTACGAGAAGAAAACACTCGACTGATCTCTGAAAGTTTAGAGCCAGTATACACACCGTTCGAGTTCTTTTCTTTTGCGCCTATCGGTATTCTGATGCTCATCTGCGGTATTTTGTTTATGATTACTATCGGGCGACGTATTCTGCCAGATTATAAGTCTGAGAGCGATTCCGAGGAATACGAATCGCTAGAAGAATTAGCAAACCGCTATGAACTCAATAGAAAAGTGGCATATGTCCGTGTACGGAGTAAATCACCCTTAAAAGACATAACCTTATCCGCGTCTAAACTCGGTCATGAATACAACCTGACGGTAATGGAAATCGAACGCCCAATTGCCGCACAATCTGTTGCTAGTTTCGGCAATCAAAAAATCTTAATCGAAAAAACCTACCCTGAACACATCTTTCCAACTGCAACAACCGTCATCAAGCAAGATGACATCCTTGTCATTCAAGGTGAAGAAGAAGACCTGCAACGTGCCGTTCAAGATAAAGTGCTGGAAATTCAAGAAAATCGCGATTACAACAACGATGAAGGCTTTATGAATCGAGTACGCGGGATTGCTGAGGTACTTCTACCTCCACGCTCATCGTTGCTCGGTAAAAGCCTAAGCGATACACGCTTTGCCCAAACATTCAACCTGAATGTTCTTGAAATCCGCCGACCAGGGAATATTGAACGTCTAGATTTGCAAAACGAGAAATTAGAATTCGGTGATATCTTGCTCGTTCAGGGCATGTGGGATGACATCATGACTCTAAAAAGCCGTAAACAGGATTTTGTCGTCATGGGACAACCAGAGGCAATGGTAGCCGCCATCCGTACCCGTAAAGCACCGATTGCGGCAATGATTCTGCTTGCCCTGCTCGCTATACTCATCCTTGATGCGATCCCCCTCGTCACAGCCGCTTTACTGGGCGCATTTGTGATGGTCTTAACGGGTTGTCTCAGTATGGATGAGGCCTATCGTGCAATTGATTGGAAAAGTATTGTACTTATTGCGGGGATGTTACCGATGGCAACCGCTTTGGAGAAAGTGGGGCTGGTTGATGAAATTACATTTCAGGTCACCAGTGGATTAGGGAGTGGAGGACCCTATGTAATGCTAGGTGGGTTGTTCCTGCTAACGTCACTACTCACACAGGTGCTATCCAATACAGCTACTGCGGTGTTGGTTGCGCCAATTGCACTGGCATCCGCCCAACAGCTTGATGTTCAACCCTATGCCTTCCTAATGGCAGTCGCTATTGCGGCATCAATGGCATTTGCATCACCCGTTGCGTCACCCGTTAATACCCTGGTACTCGGCGCAGGGAATTACAAATTCGTTGATTACATCAAGATCGGTATACCGATGATTGTGATTATGTTTATTATCACTATGATCGCAGTTCCCATTGTCTTTCCATTTTAAGTTCAAGTCATTATGCTGGTAACTCAAAGCAAAAGGAACCTAAATACTTTCACCTGCTCAGTTGCAAGGTTATAAAGTCGCTCGTGAAAACCGCATTGGGCTGAAACCCCAATGCTAAAATGATTTTCAAAACCCCACTGAAGTGGGCTGTTTTCACAAATATACGGGAAGAATAGCCTGCTTCAGCAGGGTT
>JAVJSU010000093.1:0-17986 GCA_040219275.1 Aggregatilineales bacterium
ACCCCACTGAAGTGGGCTATTCTCACAAACGTATGGGAAGGATAGCCTGCTTCAGCAGGGTTTTACAACTGCGTAGCCAATGGGTTTCAGCCATTGGCGGTATCAGTATGAAATCGTCCACAAAAAACCTACCCCTGAAAGCCCAACCTGTCCCCACAATTTAGAACGGGGCTTTTTTTTCATACTCAATTACTGAATCACATTCTCAACCAGCGCGTCGAGGCGTTCGATAGTCGCTTCAAAGATGACGCGGGCGTTGATGGCATCGTTGCGGGCGCGCCCGGCTTGCAAGGGCGTGATGATCCCGCAATCATCCAGCAGAGACACAGAATTGTTGAGATACGTGACCGCTTCGCCCAGACGGGGTAGATAACGGTCAAGCTCTGGCAATTCGCGCACATCCTGATCGCTGACCGCGTAAACGGCGATAGGCGGGATGGCTTCGCACGGCATGACCTCCCCTTGATTGACCGCCCACCAGAAGCCCGTCATGTTCATGGCAAAATCACGCCGCTCGACCATGTACGTCCGCAGGCGTTCGGCTTGCGCCAGCTGGATTTCCGGCGGGATGATGACCACAGGCGGGGTATCCGGCGCGGGCGCGATGGGCGAAAGAGGCAAAACGTCAAGCGTATCCGGTCTGTCCCGCGTGGTGAAGCCGATTATCCAGCCATCGTAGCCCAGATAATTGACGTGTAGCCACGAGGCATCCAGATTGCGCTCCAACACCGGAATCACCACATTCGGCGGGATGTTGATGATGCGCTGAGAGGTGCGCGTGGGCGCATCCCGCAGAGCCGCACCCTCGACGACGAACATGCCAAACGGGGGCGCTTCGGTCAATGGTTGGTCGCCGAGTACGCCCGTCGTGATGTCCGTTAGGGGCAGAAATTCCGGCGCGAAGTCCCATTCGAGTGTGCCTTCGTAAATCCAGCCAAGATTATTCATGCGATAGGGACGGCGCACCTCAAACCATGTGCCGTCTAAGTTGCGCCCGACGATTTCAACCACGTCATCCTCAAACACGGAGGCGATGGGTTCGGCATCAAAATCCGGCAAAACACGCACGAAGGCACTATCCACCTCCACCACGCCACGAAAGATCGGGTCTTCTGTGGTGGGCGTTGGCTCAGGCGTTGCTTCCTGTGCGCTCACCTGCCCTGCCCCGATGACGCATAGGGCGAATGTTATGAAGACAAGCATGATAGTTAAAATTCTATTCGTCCCCAACATCCATTCATGGATAGGTGTCGGTATTTTGCGCCGATTTCTGTCACCTTGATCGCCAATGGCTGAAACCCATTGGCTACTTAGGTGTAAAACCCTGCTGAAGCAGGCTCTTCTACCCGAAAATTTGTGAAAATAGCCCACTTCAGTGGGGTTTCCAAAATCAGTGTAGCATTGGGGTTTCAGCCCAATGCGGGACAGATTCATTTTGAAATTGTGTCGTAAAAACATCATCCGCCGACCTCCTGATTGATGACGACCCATGCGTCGATGTTCCACAGGGGATGATTGGCGATGGGCGCGAAGTTGAGCACTTCATCCTGCACGACGACCAGTTCGGTGGGCGCGAATAGCCAGATTTCCGGCAAGTCTTCCGCGATGACCGTATCGATTTGCCGATACAGTTCGGCGCGGGCATCCACATCACAGCCGTCGAGTGTGCGGGCTTGCTGATATAAGGCTTCTAGTGCAGGGTTGACGTAGGAAATGTCATTATCACCGCTAACCAACACATCTTCAGCGCGTGCGAACGACTCAGCACGATCATTGACTCCGGCAGGGAGCCACGTTTCTCTGGTGAGATAGACATCGAAGTCTTGGAACGGAATTTCAATAAGCAAGATGGATTCGGTCACTGGTACCGTATTTACGCTCATGCCGAGCAAATTGAGCTGACGGGCGATTTCTTGCGCGGCGGTGGTTTCCACCTGATTTTCTGTGGTGAGGATGATAAATGAGAGCGGTGCATCTTCTTCTGCCAGCGCACAGGTGATGCACTCGCGCACGCCATCACGATTGGAATCGCGCCAGCCGGCATCTTCTAAAATCTGCATCGCCATGCCCGGATCATAAACGGGTGCGGGCAAATCTGGATTGCGCGCCCATGAAAACGGTGATTGTGTGCCGCTAAGTGGGATGCCGTATCCATTGAGCGCCCGATCAATGATTGCGTCTATATCCAGACCCACGCGGATCGCCTGACGAACGGCATGATCTGCCATGACAGGATGGGGAATCTGTTCCAGTTCCTCGCCAAATTGGTTGAACGCGGATTTTGGCTCACGCGGGTCGGTGAGGTTGAAGCGCAGATAGTAGCCTTCTGACACGGGATATTGATAGGTCTGAATGGTGTCGTCATTGAGCAGATTGATGCGCTCGTTGAGTGGTATAGACTCCAGAAAGGTAAAGTCGCCTTCCGCAAATGCCTGCACGCGATCTCGATCTGGCGCGGGCGTTTCGAAAATGACCGCCTGTTCACCGTCTACGCTGAGAAGACGCAGACTTTCCAGCGGGCGCAATTCATCAAAGCGATAGTCTCCGGCGGTGCGATCCTGATCCATAAGGGATTGATAGGTGACGCTTGGACGGAAATAGTTATCGCGGTCAAACCACGCATCGGATTGTGCCAACAGGTCGTCGTCTGATCGTGGCGCGAAAAAGTTGATGATGACCTCCTCATACTCAGAGCGAATGCTGACAATCGGAAATTGCGTCTGGTCGAGCGCCGCGCAATCTGCCTGCTCATACAAGAAGGCGATGCGCTGATTACTCAACGGCACTGCCCCGCGCAGATAAGATGGTTCGGCGACCAGATAGCTATAGTAGACATCATAGGCGGTAATCGGTGCGCCATCACGCCATGTCAGGTCGTCACGCAGGGTAAAAACTGCCGTTTGCTCGTCAATCAGTTCGATATTTTCGGTCAAGCCGTTGTTACTTGCATCCGCCAGCACAAAGCGCCCCGTGTTGATGTCTACCGCCTGCAAGGTGGGCAGGAGCATCGCGTTCAGCAGGTCGCATTGCGGATCATCACAGCGCAAAGGTTGCTTATCAAGTAGCCCTTCTGGACTGCCGGAGATCGCGATAGTAATCACCCCGCGCCCGCTTTGGGCTTGCACGGTGCTCATCAGCAAACACATTGCCAACAGCACCCAGATTTTACGAAACATACTCCACCTTCTTCCGTTGTGTTGTGGCGGTCATCGTGATGGATCGAGTAGCCGGAGCCACACATCACGCGTGCCATTTACCCGGCTGGCGATGATGTCCGAGATGACCGAGGTCGGCGTTCCGGCAGGCAAGCGTGTGAATTCACTGCCGCTCACCTCGAAAAATTGCTCATATTGGATGGCGGCAAGCGCAGAATAGACCGCCGCAAGTCCAGCATGGGGCGCGGCATAGGTCGGGTCTGCGTCAATGGCGGCGTTAAAATCTGCCATCGCCAGATCAAGGTTGCCCTCCGCCGCATGAATCACGGCGCGGTTCTGATAGGCGGGCGCAAAATCCGGCGCTAACCCGATCACGAGGTCAAAATCGGCGATTGCCAGCCCGAAGTTGCCCTGTGCGGCATAGGCAAGTCCGCGATTGTTATAGGCTTGCACCATCGTTTCATCGAGCGCCAGCGCCTGTTCGTAATCCGCCAGCGCCGCCTCAAAGTTGAACTGTGCGGCGTAGGCATAACCGCGCTGAACATAGGCTTCAGCATAATCGGGATCAAGCCGGAGCGCACAATCATAGGCTTCTATCGCAGATGGATAGTTGCCCGTGTCGTAATAGGCGTTGCCGATGCCGACATAGAAGGTCGTGGCTTCCTCACAGACGACTTCTTCCTCGTCTATGGTTTCGCCATCTCCGGTGTCATCCTGTGCTTGTATGAGTCCGCTCCCGCCTGCGAGGATGAACACGCAGGCGAGCAACAGGGTAAGTTTTCGCATCAGTCTTATTCCTCTGAGAAGCTAATGGACATCAGCCATGAGCCGTCATCAAGGCGCAGTTCAAACGTGAAGCGGGATTCCAGCGCACCCGCCGCGCTTTGAATACGTCCGTCGCCGCCACCGCGCAACACGGTGAAATAGTCGTTGTATTCGTCCAGTGCTTGCCGTGAACGGACGATCCCACGTAGCGCATAGGTGATGGCATCTTCACGGTTGAATTCCGGCAATTCTTCGCTGGTGTCGCGTTCAGGGTCTTCGATGAGCGCCAGAATATCGCCTATACCGGAGGAGTCCGCCGCCGAATCTAAGTCGGTCAACGCGGCTTCATAATCGCCCATCATGGTGTGCAACACGGAGCGATTATTGAGCGCAATCACGGAGTCACTTTCGAGTTGGATGGCGCGGTCAAAATCTTCCAGCGCGGCTTCATACTCTTGCATCAAGAATTGTACAATGCCACGATTGTTGAAGGCTGGCACGGACGATGAATCACGGGCGATGATCGCGTCGTAATCCTCGATTGAGCGTTCATATTCACGGCGTTGTGAATAGAGCACGGCGCGTTCCACGTAGGCGGGCAGATAATCGTCGTCAATCACGCGGATGATGCAGGTGTAGCTGTTGATTGCCGCTTGCGTTTGCCCGGAGCGGATGAAGCCTTCGCCCTCGCCCATATAATAGGCAACGCGAACATCGTTACTGCTGTCCTCAAAGGCGGGACAGTCCGGTAATTCTTCCTCTTCGTCATCCTGTGCGAAAACAGGCACGGCGAGCATCGGTAGCGCGAGTAAAACGACGGTCAGTAGGATCAAAAGTTTTCGGTTCATGATGGTTTTTCCTCGTTATGTGATTGTGTCTTTCAAGTCGATAAATTTGGTTATCTCCAAAATTTTGGAGGGATTTCGCATGTGTTCGTAGGGATGACCCAATGTGGTCATCCGTTTTATGTAAAATTGCGTTTCTCTGCGCTCCCTGCGTCTCTGCGTTACGCGCTTACTCTTTTTGCTCATTGCGATGACTGTCTACTGAAAACTGTTTACTGATAACTCTCTTACTGCCCCGTGATGCGTAGCAACGGATTGCGGGCGCGGAGCGGTTCCAGCAAAGATGCAGACAGCAACAGGTTGCGTTCCGCGTTGTCCAATTGCGCGAGCGCGGTATCGACAGCGGCGCGATCAAGATAGCGTTCCTCGCCGCCGCAGATGTCCTCAAAGGTGGTGATGGCGGCATTGATGCCTGCGATGGCGTTGTCCAGCGCGACCACCGCCGGTTGGAATAAGGGTTCGCGGGCGACATCGCCTTCCGGTAATTCGCGCACGACGAGCGGCACTTGCAAGCCACAACTGACCGTCACACCCGCGCTTAAATCCAGCCAGATGCGGTTGATCTGCTGAAAGCTCCCGACTGAGGCGGCGATGTTGCTCTCAAACTGGGAGACCAAACGCCCATAGGGGAAGATATAGGCAATATCCAGTAAGCGGCGATAATTGCCCTCTTCGATGCGAATATCCCACGATCCCACCCAGTAAAGTTCGCCCTGATAGATGATCTGAAAGCGGAAGTAGCGCGACTCCCCGCCCAAGCGTCCCGTCAGTTCGACAACCGTACCTTCGGGTAGCGTAAAGGCGACATTTTCCGGCACGATTTCGTCGATATAGAGCGGCGTTTCTCGCGTGGTGATGCCGGTAGCGATGGCGCGACGGATAAAGCGCGTGGTGATGATGCCATCCACAGGCAGACTGATGACATCACCACTCCAGATGAGCAAGGGTGAGAAAATCCAGCCCGGCTCGCCTTCATAGATGACCTGCACCCAGCTCACGCTGGATGTGCGTCCGACGGCGGGCAGAGTCACTTCAGGATCAAGCACGGTGATGCGCTCAAACGCGGTGCCGGGTCCGATCCGCAGAGAGCTAAAGTCCTGCGTCGTCACCCAAACGCCCGTATCAGGATAGGTCGGCGCGTCGCCAGAATCATCCTGCGCGAAAAGGCTATTTCCGGCGATGAGGGCGAGGGTGAATACGATCAGTAACGTCCTCATAAAATGCTGTTTCATCGGAACACCTCCTGAGTTGGCAGGGTTGATTCGTCATTGAGCCAGTACATCGGGTCGCCACTCGCATCGTTGATTTCCACCACTTCGCCCGTTTGCAGGTCAAGCACATGCACGCGATAGAACGATGCGTCGTATTGCTCTTCCAGCGAGAGCGTCGGGACGGGTGTGGGTGTATTGGTCGTGACGGCAGTGGGGGTTAGCGCCCAATCGCCCGGCGTGTAAGGTAAATAACGATAGGCGATGTAGCGGCTATCCGGTGACCAGATGATCGTCGCGTTGATGGTGGTAAATCCGGTTTCCGGCAGGCAATAGGTACGGGTGGCGTTGGTTTCGCTATCCCAGATGCTCAGTTTCGGCACCTGCCCGCCGTCCCAGTCGCGGGTATCCGGCGTGATCCAACTGGCGGTGTAGCGCCCATCACGGGATTGCGGACCGAGCGGCAAGAAGTCACGCAGAACTTGATGCTCGCCCGTGTTGACCTCATAGACAAACCATTCGTCCGCATCCGGCAGGCGATAGTAGAGCAAATCGCCCGCTCTGTTCCACTCAAAGCTGATGTTATTTTGGGTCAGCCGTGCGAAGTACTCAACGCTTTCGGTGGCGCGGTCAAACAGATAGTAACGCAAGCCCGTGCCTGTTCCGGTGTAGAAGTAGGTCACGGCGACAGCCAGCGAACCGCCGTTCGGTTGTTCGGTGATGATGTCGGTTTGCAATTCGTTGATTGCGAACGGTTCAGGGCGCTCGAATGGCTCGGACAGTTCATCCAAAACGGGATCATAACGACGATAGAGCGTGACCGGACGTTGTTCTTCATCATAACCACCATAGGCAAATTCGATCACACCACGCGGTAGCCAATAGATGGATGCCGGGAAAACGGGCGCTTCTTGCGGTTCAAACAGCACGCGGCGCACGTTGCCATAAACATCGGTCACGCGGATGTCATCCCCTTGCGACAGAAGCCATGCGTGATCCGGCGAGAAAGTACAGTTGCCATCGCGCAAGCATCGCGGCAGGGTTTCGTCTGGATGATACTCGCCCGTTGCGGGGTCAAGTTGCCAGAGCAAAGGACTATCCGGCAGGCGCATGATGAGCGTGCCTGTGGGCGAAAACGCATCGGTTACATCGGCTAAGGTATGGACGTTGGTGAACACGTCGCAGGTTTCAGTGGTTTGTGGATCGCCGAATTGTGCTTGCGGTGTGGGGGGCGAAGTGGGCGTGATTGTCGGTGTGATGGTCGGGCGGGCTGTGCCGATCACCGCGAAAGTCGCAGTCGCGGTTGGGCGCAAGCCGATCACCCGCGCTTCACCTGTCCGGCGGGCTTCGATAGTGCCGGTAGCATCCGCCGCCACGCCGGTATAATCGCCATCAATACGATAAACGACGAGGAAATTACTGGGATCAATGCCCGCCACATAACGCCCATCCTGACTGAGTCGCGGATTATTGAGCGTGTAGCCCTGCGCCAGTTGGAAGGCTTCATTCACCAGTTGCATGTTGGGGCGTGGCGCTTGTTCCGGCAGATACCCGCCGACAGACCGCTCCCCGCTGATGGCATCAATCAGCATGACCCCGCCTACCCCGCCGGAGTCTTCCGCGCCGAGTGTCGCCGTAGGTGGATTGTCGCGCAATGCCTGTGCGGTGGTCGTCAGTTCAACAGCGATGTCCAGCGGGTCGGGCGTGGCGGTGGCGGAAACCCCACTCAGCGAGCCGATCAAGCCTTCACAGATCATGACCGTTAGCTCGGCGGTTTCGTCTTCGGTGAGTCCGGCGGAAATATCGCGCCACAAATCGGCAAAGGCGAGGGCTTCACCGGTGAAGTATTGCGTGATGCAGATGGGCACCCCCGGCACCGCATACGCCGGACGGGTTGATTCCACGTAGTAGCTGATGCGCGGCGTGGGGGTTAAGTTTTCGATCAGCGCGGGCACGCTTTCCGGCAGATTGTTACAGAGCGTGCGGTTAAAACGGTCAAGGTTAAGTGAGTCAAAGTAGGCATTATAGCGTTCCCATAACGGCACAAGGTCTTGCCATGTGTCGGGGTAGGCATCCACGATGCACATGGGCAAGCCGGTTGCGTGATAGTCGATGCCGTAGATGCGCGTTTCGCCCGTCGGGTAGCCACTGCCATTGATATAAGCCGTGTTGTTATCCACCCAACCGAATTGATTGGTGTTGGTCAGGATTTCGTCACGGGCAATATAGTGCAAGCGCCCCGCGTCAATATCATAGAGCGCGACTGCACCGGAGCTATAGCCGACGATGAAGCGCGTCCAATCCGGCGAGGGTTCGATCAGGATAATCGAATCGCGTGTACCCGCTGTAATCGTCACGGATTTGCGGATTTCTGTGCCGACATCGACGATTTCCATAACGGAGGTGCTATCGCTCTGATAGTCCCGCGTCAGGTAACGGCTTCCATCGGCGGAGACATCAACGACTTCCCCGCGCAGGCGTACCGTTTCTTCACGGATGATTTCCGAATTGGCGATGTCCCACACCAGCCATTCCGTTCCGCGCAGGGTAATCAGGCGTTCGCCATCCTGCGAGAAATAGTAATTGTCGAAGCCGCCGAGCAGACTCGTATCCTGCCGTAAGACCTCGCCCGTAAGTGTGTCGAAGCGTTCAAAATCGCTGAGAATGGTCGCTCCATCTTCGGTGAGTGCGAACAGGCGATTGCCAGAATTATCCGGTATGAGCGGGTAAATGGTGCGTTCGAGCAAGCCCGTGTTCAGATCATAGATTTCGATTTGCTGTGCGCCACTCACCCGCCGCACGATCAGGCGGTTGTTATCAGGATGGAACGCCATATGGCTAACATCCGGTAGCCGGACGAGATCAATTGTCCCCGTTGCGCGGCGTTCATCATAGACGTACATCAGGAGCGCCTCGCCGGAAGCGGTTTGCGTGATCGGCGTGATGGCATCCAGCAACATGACCGTGATCGGGTTGTAATTCCAACTGCGCTGATAATCCACGCCGAAGATGAGTTCCAGCAGAGGCAAGGAGGTGGTCGCCAATGGATCACCGATGATGCGGGCATCGTTGCTGAGTTGCAAATCCTGAAATTCGCTGATGCGTTGCACGCCGGAAACCTGCGAACCCGGTGTGAATTCAAAGGTGTTGCCGTTGGTGGTATCAATCTGCACAAAGCGATTTTCGTTAATCGGGTTCAGATAGAGCAGATCATCGCGCATACTTTGCCACAGACTGATGGGGTCGCGCTCATTACGGCGCGTCTGGATTTCGTTGATGACGGGCAACTCGCGGGATGTGGTGTCGATCAACTGCAAACGCCCCGGCAACCCCGCCACGACGACATCATTTGTGCCGAGGATATAGCCATAACGGAAATCTGGAAAGGCGCGTGTTTCTGTGCGATTGGCGAATCGGGTCGGTGCTTCGTCACGGGCGGCGGCAATATCCCACAGCCACGGGACGATGCTGGTGTCGTTTTCGCTGACGCGGGTGGCGGCGGGTTCCGGCACGACGGTATCAAAGCGGATCATCGTGTCATCATCCGCCCATTCCAGCGGACCGGTGATGGCAAGCACGCCTTCCGGCTCAAGGCTGACGTTGATCTCTCCGGTGCGTGCATCCCAGATTTCGATGCGACGATCCAGCGCGAGTGCCAGAAAATTCCCATCGTGGCTATACACATATTCATTAAAGGGACCCCGTTCATAAAGGATATGATCGGTGGTCATGGTGGCGGCATCGGTTAAGACCAATTGCCCCGTCGTATCGACCATCACAAGCTGGTCAAGATGGGCGTTATAGAGTAACCCTGTCGGGCGTTGCCTGCCGATTTGTTGAATCAGCGAAAACGCACGCGGTTGCGCCCCTTCTTGAGAAAGTAATATGCCCGTGATGAGGATGAGCATTAAAGCTAGGCTAAAAACAAAGATTTTTCTTAATGGCATGACCGTCTCCGGTTCAGTGGTGAATTCCCTTACTCTTAGTATAGGGTACAATAAAACTTTCGTTCCGTGTGTTTAGCCTACGCGCAAACTACTTCAACCCTACGCTGTCAACAGTCATGCTATAGTCATCATAATTAGAAATGTGTTTTTCGTCAGCGACCATCAGTTATCATCAACGGAACATGAAAACATCATGCGAAAATTAGCCCTATTCTCCATCTTATTTTCAATCTTGTTATTATTCACCACCGTTCAGACCTTCGCCCAGACGACCTGCCCCGCTACGGTGCTCCTGTCAGTGTCGCGTTCGGGGTCGGCTTGCTTCGGGCTGGAGCGCAACCAAGTCTGTTATGGGAATGGTACGGTCAGCGCCCAAACTTTTTCCCGTGATGCCATGCAATTTATAGACTCTAATGAAGAGGGTCTTATCCAGCCCGGTGATGTGAGCGGACTTGCGACCATGCAACGCCTGCAAACCAGCTTAATCGAGGATGGCTTATCCGTCGCGCTGGCGCAGGTGCAATCCAGCCTGACCGACGCGGAACAGCGCACCGTCGGCGTGATTTTGTTCGGTGATGCACAAATCGAAAATCTGGTTACGCCGTTGGTCATGTTCAGGGTGAGCGCGAACGGGACGATTAACATACGCGCAATGCCGGATATGCAAGCGGACATCCTCGAACGGTTGACAATTGGCGATCAGGTCACCGTGATCGGGCGCAATAGTGATGAAGACGCGGACGAAAACGGCGATTGGTTGCGGGTACGTATCCCCGCGACTGAAAATTATGGCTGGATACCCGCAGAAGTTGCCTCTGCAAATGATCCGATTGGGGCGCTGGCGATTATGGATAACGACACGCCCGTCTATCGTCCGTTTGAGGTCTTGAATATACAGACCGGAAGCGCGGATCGGTTGTGTGAGGGTGCGCCGGAAAGCGGGGTGCTGATGCAAGCGCCGAATAGCTTCACCCCCGCGCAATTCATCCTGAACGGCGCGGAAATCACGCTGTTTGCGACGGTCTTTTTGCAATCGACGGGCGATCAGGTGGCGATGTATGTGCTGGACGGTGAAGCCGAGGTCGATGGCGTGTTCATCCCCGCCGGAACGATGACTCTGCTGGATGCACCCGAACCCCTCCCCTACTCCAGCGACCTGTTCACCGGATTGCCCATCAACATTTTGACAGATCGTATTCAAATCGCCGAACCGCTCACGCCGGAGGGCATCATCGCCGCGCAGGAAGCCCATGAGCCGATGATCCCGATTGTCGAGGCGCAGGAAGCCGTCCCGACTGCGGAAGCGTGTAGTTACCGCGTGATCCGGCTGGCGAATTTGTGGTCCGGTCCGGGGATGCTGTATGAAGTGATTAACGAGATCAGCGCGGGTGCATCGGTTTTCCCCGTGCTGGAAACGCGTGATAGCGACGGCGATACGTGGTGGCAACTGAGCAACTCCAACTGGATACGCGCTGAACTGGTGGATGCGTCGGAGACCTGTGGCGCGGTGCCGTTTGTGGCGAACATCCCCGCGCCGACGACCAACATCCTTTCGATGGAAGATTGCCGGACGCGCAATGGACCTCTGCGGGATGGGCAACGGGTGACGATTGAATTCACCCCGCCCGCGTTTGATGGGCTAGAGGAGGCACGCGCCGCGACGCGCATTGACCCCGGTACGGTGACGATCAACGAACGGCGCTTCTCGGTATCGGCGAGTGACCCGATTGTGCGGGGCGGGACGGATGATCGCTATTTCCGTATTTTCCGCGCACACTGGGAGGCAACGCCGGGGACGTATCGCATCGTCAGCGGGCGCTTAACGTATATTCTAATTTGCAACCTCACCGTGCCTGTCGGTGGGTGATGGTTGGGGAGCTATTGGCTGTTGGTTGTTAGCTATTAGCCAAACGAAAAAGTGCGAAAAAGCATAACGCGGAGAGCGCAGAGAAACGCAGAGATCAAAAGCGTAACACAAAGTCACAAAGGCACAAAGACGCAGAGAGATAAATCATAAAACGGGCGCGAAAAATCGCGGTTCGACGCATGAATAAGGATTTTCAGACACGATTAAACAGAACACATACTGTACATAAGGAAAGGTTTGTCATGTTAAAACGATTAGTGCTCCTCATGATGTTGCTGGCAATGTTGGGCGGGTCGGTGATGGCGCAGGATGATGACGAAGACCGTAATATTTACGGCTTGGTAACGGTCAATGAAGCCGATGTGCGCGCCGGACCGGATTTCGCGTATCCGTCCGTCGGGCGATTGCCGCGTAACGCGTCCGTCACGGTGATTGGTCGCGCTGGCGATTTCTTCAACCGTTGGGATGGTCGACAATGGGTACAGGTCAACTTTGGCACGGAAAACGCGTGGATATATGCCCGTTTGTTGCGGACGAGCATCGCGTTCAATTCGATTCCTCCGACAGGGCGCATTTTACCGCGTGATGTCAACGGGCGCGTGCCGGAAGTGTTTGATCTGATCGTCGATATTTGCTCACGCTGGCGCGGGGCGTTCACGTTGAGCGGGAACTTCCTCGCGGGCGATACCCAACTGACCGCCACCTACCCCGAATTGCCCGGTGCGAATGTCTATAGTGTCATCACGATCAGCCCGTCCGGTTTGCGAACCGCGCATGATAGCACGACAACAACGGCGATCATCGAGCTTGACCGTATGCCGCGTGAGGTCGGCACGTACACATGGCGCGTCGTCCCCTATTGGACGGATAGCCCGTCGCGTGGGCGCTGGCAACAGGTCTGCTTGTTGCAAACGGGCGGGACGTTCGAGCGTCCCGCGCCGAGTGAGGATTAACCTCAGCCCGCAATAATTTTCCGCTCCCTCTCGTTAATTTTTGGAGAGGGAGTTTTGTCTTTTTGGTTGCGAGAGTGCAATATTTAGCGAAAAGAATAAAACGCAGGGACGCAAAGATCGCGGAGAACAGCAGAGGAAATAAGCATGAAAAAAGCGGGTGTGATCATCGCAATGATGAGTCTGGTCGTGCTGGTGAGTGGCTTTCAGGACGCGCCGGAAATTCCGATTATTGAGCCGGAAAGTGAACTTGCCCTCAACATGGAAATGTATGATCTGGCGTGGCATCCGAATGGGCATCTACTCGCCGTTGCAACACAAGTGGGCATTAGAATCTTCGATGAGCATTTGCAGGAAGTGGACGCGCTTACGACAGATGCGGGCATTTTTGCATCCGTGACGTGGAGTCCAGATGGGGATCAACTGGCGGCGGGTGGACAAGTGGATTTTCCGATGATTTATGTGTGGAATTATGATGCGGTAGATCAGATTTTTACCGTACATACGAGCTTCTCTGTAAACAACAATCCAGATCGACAAGACGTAGTTATGGTGTTCCTGTTGGAATGGAGTCCAGATGGAACTAAACTTGCAAGTCAAAGTACCTTTCTACCCGAACGAAATCCTAGCATTATTGGTCGCGTACAAATATGGGATACAACGACATGGGAAAGCAACCCCGATCAGGTTGCAGAGGTTCTTAATTTTGTGCGCGTGCTAGTATGGAATCCAGAGAGTACGGCAATTGCTGTTGGTTACGAGGGAGGGGCATTTGCTTACTATGTTGATGATCTGAGTTCCGCATGGTCAGTGTATCTTGCTACAGATCCATCGGGTGTAGCGTGGTCTTCAACTAATCTTGTCGTTGTGCCAGGATACAATACGTTAATAATTGATGGTGTCACTGGACAGACTATATACGCCTATGATTTTACAGAGTATGTGTACTATGGTAACGCATGGAATCCAGATAGTCGCTACTTGTTTGTCGATGTTTCTGACTTTGATCACCCCAACAATAGTACTAGTGGGATTCTTGACGTGACGACAGGTGAAATAATAAGGACGTTCGAGCTTCTATACAGGCGATGGGCAATGGATTGGACGCAGGATGGTGCGCGCATTGCGGTAGGAACACAGGATGGCATTATTAAAATATGGAATGTTTCGGATCTGCCCGATCAGCCGAGTAATTTACCGACGATCACGCCCTACCCTACAGATACACCTGTGCCGATGATGACCCCTACTCCGTCCGGTGATGGATAAAATGAAAAACGCAGAGATGCCGAAAGCAATTAGCCCCCGTTTAGCGTGACGGGGGCTGTCAAAGGATTAGTCTTTGCGCGTGAGGATGATGACCGGAATAACGCGGTCTGCTTTGTTTTTGTACTCGGTGAAGCCGGAACTGATAGATTCCATTTTGCTATAGAGTTCGGTGCGTTCGGGTTCGTCGGCGATGGTTGCCAGCGCGTCGAAGTGTTCCGTGCCGACTTCTACGCTGACTTCTGGATGGGCGACGATGTTATGATACCAGTCGGGGTGGCTGGGTGCGCCAGCTTTTGAGGCGACGACCACATAACGGTCTCCATCCGCATAGCACATAAGGGGATTGACCCGCTCTTTTCCACTTTTTGCGCCGGTGGTGTGGAGAAGCAGTAAAGTATAGCCCTCGAAGTGTCCACCCACTTTGCCGTCATTCGCTCTAAATTCCGCAATAATTTTATCGTTCCAATCAGACATTTTTCTAACTTCCCCAAAAATTATCTCGACAAGCGTGCTACTGGGTCTTAGATGCCGTTAGAGGGGTCTAATCTTACGCGCATGGGTTGGATTAGGCGTGGACGTAATCGACAAGGGATTGTTTTCCCATCCGAGTTCGATATATCTCAACGTATTTTTCTATCGACGTACATATAATTGTCCGTATTCAAGTCGAAGCGGGTAGCCTAAACCATGCCACCCTGGGCGGTAATAAGTTTCTGTGAATTGCCTCTCTATGGTATCGACACTTAAACCAAACATATTCGCAGAAAAATTAAGTCGTGCTGAGGTTGCTGGATAGAGGGTGTATCCGATTCCGATGGCATCCGAACTGATTTCGAGTTTAACTGTTTCGGGGACATCGCGGGAGCGATATAGTACAAAATCCACTTTAAGCCCAAGGTGATAATAAAAAACGGATAAAAATACCGTCCCCCAGTTGACTTCAACAGAATAATCATACCGCAGACGGCTTTCATCCGGTTCTCCATACGCAGTGAGGATGTCTTCTAATGTGAAATTCGTCGTTTCTCTGATTTGAATCGAACGCACTATAGCATCGTCCAACGTAATCACATTTTGCGTAGCGGGGCGATCATTCCACCACCAAATTGTGTGACGCTCTGACGCAAGATAGGGTTGAGAGAATTCTGTTAGATCGTATGTCGATTGCTTAAAGAATGTCGAATGCTCCAAATCTAATGCAACAACAACCTCCATAACATCCGTAATTGTGCTTTGACCCGGCGTAATGTTTTGCCAGCACGGAAAATGGCAGATGTCCTGCGAAAATAAACTATCGTCATTCTGTTGCTGAACCGGCATTACAATCAGGAACGGAAGTAATATCCATAAACCTGCAAAGTGTATCGTTTGATGGAAAATCATCATCGCTATCTTCTCCTAATAATACGTGGCTTCGCGCAGGGCATGAACGTAATCGATGAGGGATTGTTCGCCGGATTGCAGATGCTCGACGATTTTTGTGCCGACGACTGCCATATCGACATCGAGGCGCGTCAGGGCGTTGACCTGTTCGGGGCGTTGCAGTCCGATGCCGACAGCGATGGGCATCTCCGGTTTGATTTTGCGGATGCGTTCGACAGCGTGTTGAATCGTGTCGCGCAGGTCGCCGTCAATATCTGCCGACTGCCCTGTCCTGCCGGTGGAGGCTTTGAGGTAAATCACATCGGCGAGATCGCAGACGCGGGCGAGGGTGTCGTCATCGGCGCGGGCATCCAGCAAAAGAACGAGCGCGAGGTTGAGGGCGGTGGTGATGATCTTGACGTGCTGGCTTTCGCTTACGTCCATATCCGGCGCGATCATGCCATGCACCTGATTTTCCACACACAGCCGCAAAAATCCGTCCAGATTGCGCCCGACTTCCACATAAGTCATGACGATGCGGGGCTGGGGGATGCTCCGTAAGCCACCGATCAGCGCGAGGGCGGGTTCGGCGTGGATGCCGCGCACGGCGGTGACGACTTCATGGGCGCTGGCGATGACCGTGCCATCCATCGACGGGTTCTCTGCGGGGATGCCGTATTCGATGATGTCGAGATCGGCGGCGGCGCGTACCATCTGATAGAATCCGTCCGGTGTGGGATAGCCGACGAGAAAATATCCGCAGAGCGCCATGCGTCCGGCGTTGCGGGTGGATTTTAGGGTGTGGATGAGCGGGTTGGTGAAGGGCATGTGATGACTTTCGATAAGACGATATGCGAAAGCGTAACGCAAAGTCGCGGGAAAAAATAGTCATGAACCGCCAAGACGCAAAGTGCGCCAAGAAAAGGCGTTATTACTGAATGTAGCACACCGAAAATGCACTATGTTGTAATTTGTATCGAAGGGTCACCTTTCATAACAATTCATATAGATTAGGACAATCGTCGCGCATTGAGTAAAATCGGTGGCATGATTTTGGCGGTGGGCATAAATCATTTTTACGAATAGCCTCGCATGATAGATTCATAAATCAATATTGGATGACGGAGATTCAGATCATTATGGGGACATGGGATGAGGGCAATTTTGACAACGATGGAGCAACAATCTTGCTTCAGACAGTCACAGCACAAAGCAGTCTGAAGCCAGTACGAGAAGCATTTGATGCAATTCTGGCGCTGAACGGATACATTGATGTCGATTATGGACAAGAGGCGATTGCCGCCGCCGAAGTGGTTGCACTGTTGAAAGGGAATCCAGCTAAGTCCATACCGGAATACTTAACTGAATGGCATCAAACACATAAATTGTTAGTTGATAATCTCTTGATAGAAAAAGCAATCTTAGCAGTCAAAAAAGCGACGGAAGACCCTAAAGTATCGGAATTGCGTGGTCTCTGGGAAGGGACTAATGGGGTTGTTGCAGGTTGGTACGCCAATGTCACGGATTTGATGGAACGATTAGGTTCATAAATGAGCATTATGTCAGACAAAGATTTTCACGGTCAGGTGGCGATTGTCACCGGCGCGGGTGAAGGTATCGGGTATGCGATTGCCGAGCAGTTGGTCGCCAATGGTGCGCGGGTGGTGCTGAATGATGTTGATCCCACCAAAGCTGACCATGCGGCGCGGACGATCAGCGAGACATATATTGGCGGCGAGTGTGTGGGTGTGGGCGGCAACGTCGGCGAGGTTTATGTTGTGCGCGGGCTGGTCGCGGAGGCGGTGGAGCGTTTCGGGCGGGTGGATATTGCCGTCGCCAATGCGGGAATCACGCTATGGAATAATTTTCTGGATTACACGCCGGAGGATTTTCAGCGTGTGCTGGCGGTCAATCTGGGCGGGTCGTTTTTTCTGGCGCAAGCCGCCGCCAAGCAGTTCAAATCACAGGGGACGGGCGGGCGTATTTTGTTCATGTCGTCGGTCACGGGGCATCAGGGGATCGAATATTTATCGGCGTATGGGATGACGAAAGCCGCGCTGGAGATGCTGGCGAGGCAACTCACGGTGGAACTCGCGCCACACGGCATCACGATCAACGCGGTTGCGCCGGGGGCAACGGTCACGCCGCGTAATCTGGCGGATGATCCCGATTATGAAGCGCATTGGAGCGGAGTCACGCCGACGGGCAAGCCTGCATATCCGGCGGATATTGCCCATGCCGCGCTATTTTTGCTGTCGCCCGCGTCGGGACAGATCAGCGGGCAGACGATTGTGGTGGATGGTGGCTGGACGGGGGTGAGTCCCACGCCGAGTTTGGATTTTGTGGATGATGGGGAGGGGTAAAATTTATCCCCCCTCTAAATCTCCCCCCGCTTACGGGCGTAGACACTCCGAGATCGCAAGGGGAGACTTTGTTTGCAACCAGCAACGGGAAAAAGGGCGACCTAGCAGGTCGCCCCTGCTCAGTTGCAAGGTTATAAAGTCGCTCGTGAAAACCGCATTGGGCTGAAACCCCAATGCTAAAATGATTTTCAAAACCCCACTGAAGTGGGCTGTTTTCACAAATATACGGGAAGAATAGCCTGCTTCAGCAGGGTT
>JAVJSU010000094.1:0-46734 GCA_040219275.1 Aggregatilineales bacterium
CTACCGGGCAACAAAGAAACCCACTGCATCAATGCGTTGACCGCACGTACATAGTTGTCAATTGTCCCCGCCGATTTACCAGCAAGGGACTCACGGTACTCATCGAGATAGGAAGTTTTCATGGGTATTTACCTGTGTGAATTATTTTGGTACGAGTTTTTCAGGGCTTAGAGGGGTGTTTTGCCCTGATTCAAGCTCAATTATACCACAAACTCGTAACAAAATGTATATTTTAATACGAGATTTTACGGGCAATTTCTCGTCTTGCAAGACGAGAAATTCACCCATCCTAGAATGAAATGATAGTGCTCGTTATCGTGAGCAATTTCTGCCATATTTTAAACACGCCATTTTGACACTCTTGCTTTATCGTAGAATCAGATTCTGAACTACGTAACCGTACGTTTACATCATTTTGCTATCAAGCGACCTATAAGACTCAAGATTTAAGTCAAATTTAAGGCGATGTTGAGTGTTCGTTTAAACTAAGAATGCCATTGTGTCCTATTGTTGAGTCAACTACAACGAACAGTATCGAGATAAAGACGATGGCAAATACAGACCGCACAAGAAAACTTCTTGTACGCACCGCACTGGCAACCAGCACAACCATTGCAACGCTAGTTGGCGCGCAAAATTTTGCGATGTTAGATACCCGTGACTTCCAACTTACCGATAACGAACTTCTGGAAACTGTTGGCATCAACACGACCTCAGACAGCACAAACATGACGATTGCCCACAGCGCGCCACAGATCACTATCATGCACGTCGCGCCGAGCATCACCGTGTTGCGCCAGTCCGGTCAGACGACAGCAACAACAACGCAGGCAGTTGCCATGAACCCTGTCAACATCCAACCGCCCGTCCCGTCACAGATTACCGTGCCGCAACCTGTCGTGGTGCAACAACCACGCGCACAACGTAGCCGTTCGACCCGGTAATCATCATGACTGAAAAAATGATCCATATGATCGAATTTCGGGCGATGGGCTGTCAAGTTAATGTTCAACTCGAAGCGGATAAATCCGGCGCAGTCATCCTGAGCTACGTACCGGAGCAAGTTGAGGCAATCGAGGCACAACTGACCCGCTTTAGACCCGACAGCGACCTTATGCGCTTCAATGCGCGGGCAGGCGAATTTGTGCAGGTCGGCGAAGTGCTCTATGAGAATATGCGTGCCGCCAAACACACCGCCTTGCTCACCAATGGGCTGTATAACCCGCTGATTCTGCCCGCGATGCTCGCCAACGGCTATGACCGGAGCTTTGAAACCATTGACCATGTGGAAGCAACACCTACGATCCCGGTGCTGGATTGGCACGACATCGAATTACGCCCATCCACGCATGAGATCAAAATTCCGGCAGGCAGTGCGGTTGATCTCGGTGGCATCGCTAAGGGCTGGGCAACCGGCAATCTCGCCGATGCATTAGCCCAATATGGGGCGTGTCTGGTCAATATCGGTGGGGACATGACCGGACGAGGTACGCCAGGGGATTTACCGGGCTGGCTGATCGAAATTGAAGACCCGTTTACGCACGATGTTTTTGAAACCGTGTTTCTGCACAACATGAGCATCACCACCAGCGGGACTGATTTCCGGCGCTGGAACGACAAGCAAGGCAACCGATATCACCACATCATTAACCCATACACGGGCAATTGTGCCGATACCGATGTGGTATCCGTGACGGTGCTTCATCCAAACGCGCCCATCGCAGAAGCCTATTGCAAAGCGGTGCTTCTCAAAGGCGCGGAGGCAGGATTGAACTGGCTGAATCATCAATGGCACACCGCCGGACTGGTTTTCAAGAAGGATGGCGCTGTACTGGCAACATCCACATTAACACCTCTATCTATGAAAGGACTACTTAGTTATGAAACGTTTCGCACCCTTAATCACACTTTTGATGCTGTTCGTCGCCGTATTTCCCGCGATGGCACAGACAAATCCCGATCTCATCACGCTGAATGATGCCACCCCTGCAATTGATGTGGTCATCACCTTACCGCAGGACACAACCGGAACCATCGCGCTTGATCTGGTAATGGCATCCGCGACGCTGATCGATGCGGACGGTGCAGTCGTGTTCTATGCCGCCGATGCGCGTTTACACGGTCTGGAATTTAACATCACGCCCAACAGTGGTATGCACACGCTCACGGTTGCGCGGTTGCCCGGTGTCACAGAAGCCTATGTCACCGTGGCATCACTGCCGGAGATGACCATCAACGGCACAGTCACCCTGATGCAGGGGAACGACATCACTTTTAATGAAGAACTTGCTTTGCCCCTCAACGCGAATACACCCGGCGAAAGTGTCACCGTAGACATTCCCGCCGAGGAAATCGGGCTGATTACCTCAACCTTCCCCGGAGCTTATGCAACCACCCAACTCGTGGACGACTCCGGCGTGATCGTCGCCGAATCAACAGGCGGGCACGTTGACGGCTTGACGTTTGCATTAGACACAGGCATCTATGATTTCACCGTTGTCGGCAATGGGCTAACCGATACGATTATTGCCGGAGTGCGCGTTGTCTCTGTGGCTGATGGCGGATTTACACTGGTCGAAGCACCTGCTCCGGTTGTGGAGAGTGAACCCGTCGTCAACGATACCACCAGCACAGTGTGTACAGCGACGGTCACCGTCAGTTCCGTCAGCCTACGAAGTGGACCGGGTACCGCCTATAGTGTGCTCTCCTATGGATACCGTGGTGATACATTCACAGTCGGCGGGGAAAATCCAGAAAACAACTGGATCGTCGTCGGCACAGATAACGGTTCCGCATGGATGGTCAATAGCGCGGCACAGATTCAAGGCGCATGTGATCCACTGACCGTCTTCGATGTTCCCCTCCAAAACGGCTCAGCCGCACAGGTTGTCATTACGTCAGCATCCAATAACACCTACCATGACGATGATGACGAATATGAATCATACGAGCACGATGACGACGATCATGAAGGCGGCGAACACGACGACGACTAACTTCTGAAACAAACAGACCTGTTACATCAACGAAAGTGCATGTAACGGGTATGCTTTAAATTTTTTATTCAACCTGTGAGGCATTAATGACTGAAAACACTGATTTACAACCCACATTACGCCGTTACATGCGCCTGTTCCTGCTTGGCGGGGGTGCTCTAGTTGGCGTGTTGATCCTGATGCAATTCGCCCGCTTCGTCATACCGGAATTCAAGCTCGATAACCCGCCCGTAACGCACACCGTCAATTGGGACTCGCCGGAAACCGAACGCCTGTGGAACATCGCCTGCGCGGATTGTCACTCCAACGAAACCGTATATCCGTGGTATTCGTATGTAGCGCCGCTAGGATGGTTGGTGGCGCATGATACCCACGAAGGACGTAGTGAAATGAACATCTCAGAGAATCATCGCATCGAATTACGCGAAATGATCGAGGTAATTTCCGAAGGGGAAATGCCCCCTGCGATTTACACCGTGATTCATGGCAATGCCAATCTGAGCGATGCTGATAAGCAAGCACTCATCGCCGGATTACGCGCGACATTTTCCACCAACGGGTAGAGGTTCATCAAAAACATTATGAAAACAACACCGAAATCAACAAAATGGATTGACTTTGCGGTCATCATCGCCAGCCTCATCGTGATAGGCATCTCTGCATGGTGGTTGTGGCAATCCAACGTGTTCAACTTTACGCTCAGTCAGGACGAGAAACTCTCTTGGCATCTGGTGCGCTCATCGGGCATGGTAGCCTACATTTTATTGCTTGTCTCAACCGTGTGGGGATTGTTTATCAGCAGTCAATTCGTGAAGGATTGGTCACCGGGTCCTGTCTCGGTAACCCTCCACAGCACCATTTCATGGATGGCTTTGCTACTCAGTCTAGCTCATGCACTTCTACTCTTATTCGATGATTATTTCACCTACACATTAGCCGATATTTTCATACCGTTCACCGGACCCTATCGTCCGGCGATGGTCGGGTTGGGCACATTGGCATTCTGGACAATCGTTGTCGTGAGCCTCAGCTTCCCATTGAAGAAGCGCATCGGACATAAGATGTGGAAATACTTGCACTACACCAGTTATCTCGCATTCAGCATGGTTTCTTTGCATGGCTTATTTGCCGGCACAGATGGTCACTTACTCGGCTTCCGGTTACTCATTGCGATGGGTGTAATCGTGGTGATCGGGCTTCTCAGCCTGCGGATGCGTAAAGACAATGCCAAAGTCGTGCCTCAACGAGCGACCTAGACAGCGAAGGGTTCGGTTTTTATCATGCGCGGAATGGTGATGGTAAAGGTCGCACCTTGATTTTCCCCCGAACTTTGTGCTGTGATCGTCGCTTTGTATTGGTGCAAAATAGACTGAACAATCGACAATCCCAACCCGTTCCCCTCAAAGTGAGCGCGGGCTTCGTCTGAGCGATAAAACCGCGTGAACAATTGGTCAGCTAGCGCGGGAGCAAACCCTGTGCCGGTATCGATAACCTGAATAAGCACCTGCGCGGATTCCTGTCTCACGGTAAAGGTCACCGTGCCCTGTGGCGTATATTTGATGGCGTTACCGAGCACATTATCTAGCACCAAGCGCAGATCATTAGGCGCGAGCGACAAATCAGGCAAATCAGCCGGAACATCCGCATGAAAATCTAAACCCACCTCCCGCGCTTTGATCCGCCAATGACGCGCAATATCGTGCAGTGATGACGTGGTATCCGTGAGATTGCCTTTGCGCTGGTGTCGCCCATCGTCAATACGCGCCAGCACCAACAATGACGAAACTAGCTCCGCCATATGGTCGATTTCCTCACGCAGTTCGGTCAAATACGCGGCACGTTCTATAGCGGGGAGCGTTTCATCTTGAAGGGCTTCGACGCGTAACTTAAGAGTCATCAACGGAGTACGCAGTTCATGAGCGGCATTGCTGATAAAGCTCCGTTGCGTTTGCATCACGGACTCGATCTGCGCCGCCATGTAATTAAATGACCGGGCGAGTTGCCCCACTTCGTCCTGTGAATCGGTTTCGATGCGGGTATCCAGCGCACCATCTGCCATCTTCAGCGCGGAATTACTGAGTTCCTGCACCGGGCGAGAAATTGTTCCAGATAGCCACAACCCCGCGATGAGCACCAGCACAATCACAGGCAAGGTCGTACTGCCCAGTTCTAGCCATTGTTGATAGACCTCGGTATAAGCAGGTTGCATCGGACGCGACGCGACCAGATAGCCCAGCGTTTGTTGTTCGTATCGTAGGCTGACAGCAATATACAGGCGATTTATACCAAACGCATCCTTCCGAATATCAGCGCCAATTTGTCCCTGTCCAGCACCGCTGAGTTCTGGCGTTACAGGGATGTTATCCAGCGATTCATACCCGTGATTGGTCGTGTAGCCAATCACCCGATAGTTGGGATCAACAATCACATAATCACTCTCGCCATCCTGCTGTAAGGTTACCAACAGGCGTTGCATGGATGCCGTGCCTTCACCATCCAAATAATGCTCTAATGGTTCGGTGAGTGTGCCGGAAATCAGCAAAACATCCGTTTCCAGATGATGTTGGTAAAACTCTAGTGTCGCCAGTTCGAGTTGTCGTCCAGCGATAATCAACTGTAACACCGCGCCAGTCATGCTAATCAGCAAAAAGGTGATTAAAATCCGTTGTCGAATCGTCCGTCGTTTAAAAACCACATCTATACCTATTCCCCACTGCTAAAGCGATAGCCGACACCGCGCACCGTTTGCAAATAAACGGGGTGGGTAGGATCATCTTCTAGCTTACCCCGTAGCCAACTCATATGGACATCCAGCGTCCGTGTATCGCCCAGCCAATCCGTGCCCCATACCTCGTCGAATAGGCGATCCCGCGTGATGACTTTTCCGGTATTACTGATCAATAAGGTGAGAATTTCATACTCTTTCTGGCGCACGACAATTTCTTGTCCGTTTTTGGTAACGGTATGCGCTTCCAGATCAAGCGTAATATCGCCAACGGTGATTCGGGCAGGCGTGTGGTCGCCTTGATCCAACTTAACCCGGCGCAACATTGCCCGCACATGCGCTTCAAGTTCTTTATAGCTGAATGGCTTGACGAGGTAATCATCTGCACCCAGTTCCAGCCCTTTAATGCGATCTGTACTATCGTCGAGCGCGGTCAGCATGATGATCGGCACGGTGCTGTGCTGGCGAATTGCCTGACAGACCTGCCAACCATCTAAACCGGGCATCATCACATCTAGCAAGATCACATCAGGTTTTTCCACCATCGCCATGCTTAACCCGGCATGACCATCATTGGCGACGGTGACGGTGTAGCCAGCGCGTTCAAAAGACGACCTCAGCGGGTCGGTTAGTTTGCGTTCATCATCGATGAGGAGAATATGCGACATATTTTTTCTAATCTACATGGTTATGTTTTGTTGATTATAGTCTGGTTTTTAGTTATTTAAGGAGGATTTAACGTCTATAAAAGTCATCTTAATTATGACTATCCTAATTCAAACGCCATATGCTATTCACAGTCTTTAAGAGTTGCTGTACAAGCACTTCAAAAAAGGTTCAATATGGCTCACAATGTACACAGCCACCTACAACCGGGTTTCAACAGAAGAGCAGGTCGAGGGATATAGGCTAGAAGTTCACGTGAACGGTGCAGAGCGCAAGCCATCGTCAAGGGTTGGCAGGTCGTCGCGGAGCTTGTTGATGAGGGAAGGATGAGACTCAACGTGCCGGATTACAGGCTGTGCTGGATGGTGCATCTAATGGTAACTTTGAAGCTGATCGTGCTGGCACTGGATCCTCTCGGACGCAGAAACGCAGGTCGAGATGCGCGTGGGCGTAAGAATGGTGAAAAAGGTGGACGAATGCCGCTTGGGTATGAGCGCACTTCAATCGGCGAGATCGTTGTTGTTCCTGAGCAGGTCGAAATTGTTCGCCAGATTTTTGAACTCCGTACCAAGCACTATACCATGCGGGCGATTGCCGATGAACTGAATGCCAACAATATCTCTACGGCGTGTTGGGAGTCTAAATCGTATGCATCAAGCGTCAAGAACGTGCTCGATCATAAGGACGCTTAACGGGGTGGCAATCGCGGCGAAAGCTATGTGAGGTGGCAAGCAATCTTGATCTAAAACCATGATTGTGGGTCGTAAGCAATTCAGATACGAATTTGGTGATTTACGCACCTACGAGAATTGTTATTTGACACCCCCGACAGTTTTCAAAGCGGGGTAACGGGTGGATAACACGTCCAGAAAAGCGCGGGCAAGGGGCGAAAGAGGCGCGTCACCAGCGTGGATGATTTTTAGGGTACGCTTAAAGGGTGCGCCCTCTACAGGCAAGGCACGTAACAAGCCCCGTTCCACCTCATCACGCACCACATACGGCGGGAGGACGGTTAAGCACAGCCCGGCGGAAACGGAGCGCTTAATAGATTCCAAATTGTCAAATTCCGCACCGATCTGAGGGGTGATTGCGTGCTGTTCGAGGATGCCGTTTAGCCATTGGCGCGTCTGGCTGGTAGGCTGGCGCATAATGAAGGATTGATGTTGCAACATCGGCATTGAAACTGTGGTTGTGTCCCAGAAGGGATGCTTAAAACCGACGATGACCTGCTGTTCCACTTCGTCCAGCACCACCGATAACAAGCGGCTGTTATGATAATTTTCCAGCTCCCCCTCAATGAAGCCGAGTTCCACCCGCCGCCCTAGTACCTCATCCACAATTTGCGTGGTAATGCCGGTTTTGAGTCCTACAGTCAAACGCGGATATATTGAACGGAAATGAGTGACCCATTCCGGCACAAGATAAATGCTCAAGCCGGGTGTCGCACCGATGTCGATTTTGCCGGTGGGTAGCTGTTGCACATTGGTCAGGGCGGTTTCGGCCTCCGCCACAAGCTCAAAAATTTGATGAGCATAGGTATGGAGAATTTCCCCGTGTGCGGTAAGGGTCACGCCACGCCAACCACGCTCAAACAATTCACTCCCCAGTCCATTCTCAAGGTCTTTGATGTGCTGGCTAACGGCAGATTGCGATATATAGAGGCGTTCTGCGGCGGCACTAAAACTGCCTTCCTGCGCTACGATTAAAAAAATCTGTAACTTGTTTAAATCCAGCATCATTCACCCGTAAGGTATAAGCCTGAACTTATCCCATGATACAAGTAAACGGGGGGAACGCACCAGCCCAAAACAGGATATACTTCAGGCATTCAATCACTTACGCAGGACTCACATCATGAGTAAACGGAGCCGTAAACAAAATCAGATGAAGCGCACCCGGCAGATTTTTATCGCTGTGGTGGTTGGGATTGCGGTAGTGCTCTTCGGGGTGCTTATGCTCAATCAGAACAGTGCAGAAGGCGCAACCATACAGACTATCTCCCCGGATGCTTATCAATCTGATTTTGAAGCTACACAACACCTTCTGCTGGATGTCCGTACCCCTGCCGAATTCAACGAAGGCCACATCGAAGGGGCAGTGAATATCCCGGTAGAAACACTGGCAAGCCGTATCAGCGAAGTTCCAGCCGATCAGCCGATTGTCGTGTATTGCAGAAGTGGCAACCGGAGCGCACAGGCGGGGGACATCCTCACAGAAGCCGGTTACACCGATGTGTATGATATGGGCGGTATCATCAGCTGGACCTCTGCGGGCTATCCCATCGTGCAGTAACTTTCATTCGCTAGACAACTTTAATAGTGCGACAAACCGGCGCGACCTCATCCGTGCGCCGGAGCGGTTTCGCTTACCCTGTTGCCGAATGCGACAAGAAGAAAAGGACACTATTCATGCAAATTTTCAAAGCTCTATTCGGCGGTGGTAATAGCACTACCGTGACCGAAGTCAAAGCGCAGATTGACGGTGGCAAAAAGCCCTACATTATCGATGTGCGCCAATCCGCAGAATTTAAAAGCGGGCATATCTCCGGCGCACATCTTATCCCGCTAGATAAGCTCAATCAGAACATGGGCAAGCTCCCTAAAGACCGTGAAATTCTGTGCGTGTGTCGTTCCGGTGCGCGGAGCGGGATGGCGGCACGTCAACTCATCAATGCTGGTTATAGCGCGACCAATATGCGCGGCGGGATGCTAAGCTGGCAAAGCGCGGGATTTCCCATAGTGCGCGGAAAATGAGCATGATGGACACACTCCTGCTTAGCCTCGTACTCGGTTTTGTCATCGGCGGATCGCTCGGATTACTGGGCGGTGGCGGGTCGATTTTGACCGTTCCAGCGCTGGTGTATCTGATCGGGCAATCGCCACAACTGGCCATAACGACCTCGCTGGCAATTGTAGGGGCGAATAGTGCGCTGGGGGCATCCTTCCACCGCACACAGGGCAGTGTGAACTGGCGTGTGGCGCTGGTATTTGGCGGCGTGGGAATGATCGTGTCCTATTTCTCAGCCGGATTATCAAAGCAATTTTCAGCGGACGTGTTGATGGTCGCCTTCGCGTTATTGATGATGGGCATTGGCATCCTGCTCCTGATACGCCGCAACACCGTGAAAGCGCTAACCATACCGGAGTCTCTCGCAATCTGGAAAGTGTTCGCAGGCGGGGCGGTGGTTGGCGTATTGACTGGAATTCTGGGCGTGGGCGGTGGCTTTTTGATCGTCCCTGCCCTGGTGATGCTGGTCGGTTTGCCGATGCGACAGGCGGTAGGAACCTCGCTGGTGGTTATCGCCATGAACAGCTTCGCCGGTTTTGCCGGTCATCTGGGCGAAGGCACGCTCGACCTGACGCTGATTCTTATTTTTGTTATCGCCGGTGTGGCGGGGACGTTCGCCGGTTCAAAGCTGGCAAATCGTATTCCGTCAGCGCGTTTACAGCAGGCATTTTCACTGTTTGTGATTGTGCTGGCCGTCTTCCTGCTGGTGGATAACGTCCCGAAGTTGTTTGTTTAGTACGCCAAAATCGAAAAATCTAAGTGAAAGGAATTCACAGATGTATCTTGAACAATTCTTCATCGACGGTCTAGGCTGTGCCTCTTATCTGGTGGGTTGTGAGGGCGCGGGTGTCTGTGCGGTGGTTGATCCTGACCGCGACGTGCAGAAATATATTGATGCGGCGGAAGCACACAGCATGAACATCACTCACATTATTGAAACTCATCTCCATGCCGATCACGTTTCCGGCAATACGGCACTCGCTGAACGCACCGGCGCGGATATTTATGTGCATTCGGCATCCGGCGCGGCATTTGAGCACATTACGGTAGATCATGATGACGTGATTCACCTCGGCAACGTCAATCTGATTGTCAAGCACACTCCCGGTCATACGCCGGAAAGCATCACCCTTCTGGTGGCGGATACCACCCGCGACCATTCACCCTGGATGGCGCTCACAGGCGATACACTCTTCGTTGGTGATGTGGGCCGTCCTGATCTGGTGGGCATTGAAGCGGCGCGTGAACTTGCCGGACACATGCACGCGACCATCAACGATCAACTGCTCCCGCTGGCGGACGGTGTGATGATTTATCCGGGACATGGCGCGGGGTCATTGTGCGGGAAGTCCATCGGATCGGTACGCAGTTCGTCTATCGGCTTTGAACGCCAGCATAATCCAGCGCTTTCCCCGCGTGAACGTGAGGCATTCATTGATTACGCGGTCAGCGATCTTCCCGAACAACCGGGCAATCACACACGCATCAAGCAAACAAACCGTCGCGGCCCGAGGCCTCTGGGAGAAGTCGTCGCCCGTCCATTGACCGTGCATAATGCCGTCGATCATTTCCGTCAGGGCGCGGCTTTGCTGGATCTGCGTGAGAAATCCACCTACAAAAAGGCGCACATTCCTGGCTCGGTGCATCTTGATCTGGATGACCAACTGAGCAACCGGGTCGGCTTTGTGCTCCCGCCGGAAGCATCAATTATCCTCATGCTGGATGATGTGGCGGATTATCGCCGTGTGGTGTATGCGCTGGCACGTATCGGCTATGACCATGTGCTTGGTTATTTCGCGGATAGCCTCGACACATGGAAAACGATGGGTTTGCCTGTCACCAGCGGCGATATGAAAGATATTGATGTGCGTGAACTCAGCGATTTGCTGGAAAACGGCAACCGTCCGGTCGTGATTGATGTGCGTGAAGCATGGGAATATGCACAGGGTCATATCCCTGGTGCGACCCTCATTTCGCTCGGTGAACTCAGTCAGCGGGTGGATAGCCTTGATCCGGAACAGCCGGTTGCGGTGGTGTGTGCCACCGGCGGGCGGAGCCAATCTGCGGCGGCGTTACTCGGTCAAAAAGGCTTCAACACGATTTATAACGTGGTTGGCGGAACGATGCACTGGATGCAACAGGGCTTCCCGCTGGAACGCTAAATTTAACGAAAGGAAAGAAATCATGTCTATTTCAACAACTGCACTTAAAGTACATCTGAATATCCCGTTTGAGGATGCGATTACACAGGTGACGGACGCGCTCAAGATGCAGGGCTTCGGCGTATTAACGAGTATTGATATGCGGGCAACCTTCAAGAATAAGCTGCATGTGGATTTTCGCCCCTATACAATTCTGGGTGCGTGTAATCCACTGCTGGCGCATCAAGCCGTGACAACTGCGCCAGAGGTCGGCTTGCTCCTGCCGTGCAACGTGACGGTTGTGCAGGTGGATGACGCGACGGTAGAAATCAGCTTTGTTGATCCTGTCGTCATGCTCGGTGTGGTGGATGCGCCCGGCCTGCACGAGGTTGCCGGAGATGTGCGTGCAAAATTTGAAGCCGTCATTGACTATTTGAACGCGGAGTAATGCGAAAATGCCTATTTATGAATATGATTGTCCGGCGTGCGGGCAATCCTTTGAAAAAAGGGTGAAAATAAGCGAGTCTGATGCGGTTACTTACCCGATTTGCGGCAGCACACATCCTCAACGCAGGCTTTCACGCATCGCTATTCGTGGGCAGAAATCCGCGTCGAATGGCGGGGCATCATACCCGGTCGGTGGTTTGTGAGGTGGTGTACGTAAATGCTAGCCGTGTGCTAGTACATCATTGAACACGTTCGTTCATATTAACTGCATATCTCCAAGTCATTCAAACACCAAATATCGACGTTCATTCTTGAACATCATCAAGGACTAACAAAACAATCTATCTGTATCATCAGAGCAACGCATAAAATTAAGATACCTTCAAATGACCCCGCCATAGTAATTGATCGACTACTGTAGCTATGTGAGGATACGATATTAAGCGATTTGCTGACGACATTTACGGGCTGATCAAAATAGAGTTACATATTGTGGAGAGTTAGACAATCGGTTAATGGATAGCAAAAGGACGAAAACAGGCGATGGTGTAGTTCAAATGTTCAATCTGCTATAAAGCAACTTGGAAATATGCCTTGTTCGAGATGAACTCTCAGCTATTCGGTTAAGTGATAATCATAGAAATCAGCGAAAGTCTCGGCCATAAGATTGGGGTTTTTGCATATTCCCCGAAAGTACGTAGTTGAAGTAGTTTGAATGACAAAGATATTTAAACTCAGTTCAAATCGAATGATTTCCGCTAAATTCTCAATTAGAGAAGTCTGCATGTCTAATATGGTCTAAAGAAACTTGCTAAAAACTCGTTTCTGCTCAATGAGACATTAAATGAGCCGCGGTTTTCGAATGTTTCATATCGTATACGCGACAAGACTCACTCGACTATGCAAAATGGGGAAGTATGCAATTAATCCCAACTTGCTTGCGGTACGTGATCGCGCTCGTCTTGCAAGACGGCGACTATTCACCACAAAGCGATTTGCGCGGCTTTAACTTCATATGCTTGTGTGGTATAATAAGAACTGTAGAAACGCTTCCTGAACCCTTTAGAAGCTCAAACTACGCCCCTCTGTTCTTCCTCCCCTAATCCTCATGGAGTACCCCCGAAATGTCCAAGCAAATATCCCTCACCAAAGGCGCTAGCGCCGTCGTCGATGATTCCGATTATGACCGGCTCATCCAGATAGGAAGATGGTGTCTCAGCAGTAACGGTTATGCCATCCACTACACCAAAATCAACGGTCAACGCAAAACCCTCTACATGCACCGCGTCGTCATGGATGCCTGTTACCCGCTACAGGTCGATCACATAGACCGCGACCGGCTCAACAATCAGCATGACAATCTACGCTTTGCCACTCGCAGTCAGAATCAAGCAAATAAGAATATCCAGAACAACAACACAAGCGCGTACAAGGGCGTTAATTGGAACAAGGGTAAATGGGAGGCACGTATACGTTTAAACGGCTTACGACTCAATCTGGGGCGATTTCGAGACCCACTGCGTGCGGCGATGGTGTATGACGCGGCTTCACGGCTCCTCTACGATGACTTCGCCGGATGTAACTTCCCGGAGCATCAAACCTCTCAGCGGTTGACCGATTATGTCTTGAAACGTTTGGCACAATAAGCGACGATTCAACCCTCTTGTATTGAAACCGTCCTAGGACGGGAATGAGACGAATGGTAATGGCACACCGAATGCTGATTGCCGGAAGCCGGAAAGCTGACATACGCATGGTTACGTATGCCAAAGCCCTCGTGAAGTGGGCTAAAGACTCAAACGTGACCATCGTCGTCAGGGATAATCCCGAAGGCGTAGATCAGGCTGTAATCGAAGCCTGTCGTGAACTCGGCGTAGATACGATCTGCGCCGGGATCGCCGAAAAGCCCCGCAATGGTGGGCATGGCAAGTACATCCGTGTCAAAGGGGACTACAGCGAACGGGATCGCCAGATGGCGCAAGCCTGCAACCGTGCCATCTACATCTGGAACTGCGACTCCCCCGGCACGAAGAAAGGCTATGAGTACGCCAAGTCTATCGGGCGTGAAGCGGCCATGATGGAGTTTGTCCCGTTGAAGAAGCTCTACACGATGGGCTATACAGGGCGAAGCATTGAAGACCTGCGTAAAGCGGTTCATGGTCTGGGAGCGTATCTCGCAGACATCCGGTTTAGCCCTGTGTCGCGCAACCCGATCTGGAACGGGGACAATCTGAGTAATGAATTCGGACTGCTCTATAAGCATGTGAAGGATCTGGGCAACAAGAACTATAGCAACCCGGAGAAGCCTCACGTACTGGTCGATGCTGAGTTCGGACTCTGGGACATTGAATGGATGCTGACCGTAGCGCCGGTGATTCTGCTGTGCGCCTGCGAGGATGCCCATACGTGTCATCGTACTACCGCGGCGACCATGATCGCGGAACGGCTCGGCGTTGAAGTCGAGGAAATCACTGACATCAACGGGATTCCTGCTGGAATCGAGCAACCTACCCTATTTTAATCGCCGTCCTAGGACGGGCATGGAGGAATGAACGATGGCCTATGCAGAAGATAAAAGCATTCGCGTAAATAAGCTAGAGCAAACCGTCATCAATGGTGTGGGATTCGGGGCTGATGAAGTCCTGATCCCCCTCTCCTTCTGGGCTGGCACGGCTGAAATATCCAGCCGGTACGATGTCGATCTGGTGGCGTATTCCAAAGATCGCAAGGGGCTTCAAGAGCTTGATATTAAGTCCCTCCAGCACAACCATGACGTGAATATCTCGTTCGGTGAAGACGGCGAAATGTTCATTGAAGTTACCGACCGGAAGACGCTCGATAAGGTGGCTGTTATCACCATCGGGACCGAAGGTGAACTCATCTTCGCAGTATCAGACGATGACTTCATCAAAGCCAAGCTCACAGTATAGAAAGGAGACCTGCCGGAATGATTGAATCAACTGTCATTATCAAAATCGAAACCGACAAAGAGATTCCTGCGGAGAGGTCAAGTACGCTCTTCAAGGGCATTGCGAATCGTCGTTACGTTCGCCGGGCTGATGTGTCGAGGTTCTCTGTCACTGTTACCGTTGTCCCGGAGGATATAATTTTGCCTATAACCATCGACATGGTGCGCCGGGGTATTGAAAAGGAAGTCCAACTCGCACTATCTGATGGCATTTTCCGTGTTGATGCGTGGGATGATGAGTTTGATGGCTTTAAGCTCGTCGATCACTTCCCAGACCGTGTAGAGGCTGAGAAGTATATCTACAAGAATTTTCAGATGACACCGGTTCTGTTGGCAAAGATCAGCGGCGAACCGGAACGCACTGAACTCATTTTCGACGGAGAAGTCTACGAGCGCACACGGGAAACGTCCCGATGAAAACGACTGCTATTCAAGCGAAGTCCGTTCTAACGAAGACATCTGGGCATATCGCCAAGGTCTTCACTCACAGCCTGAATCCCTACAGAGGGTGTGGCTTCGGTTGTACCTACTGTTACGCTCAGTTCCAGCCATCGTGGACATTCCGTGAGGGTGATGCGACATGGGGCGACGAGGTTGATTTCAAAGAGAATGCCCCGGAGGTACTTCGCCAGCAACTCTCTAAGATGAAGCCGGAGACCCTACGGGAGATGAAGGTCTTCATGGCGACGGCAACCGATCCTTACCAGCCGCTAGAGGCACGTGAGCAGATCACACGCCGGTTGTTGGAAGTGTTTCTCGACTTCCCCACCGTAGGGTTACTGGTGCAGACACGTTCCCCGCTGGCCATTCGTGACTTTAGCCTGATGACACGCCACCCGCGGCTTGTCCTGTCAATGACCGTAGAAACCGATCTGCGTGAAGAGATGCTGAAAGCACATAGCTATCATGCTTCACCGGGGAAACGCCTTGAAGCCCTGACGATTGCATCGGGGTTAGGCATCCATACACAGGTCGCCGTTTCACCGATCCTGCCCTACTCCACCGGCTTTATCGACAGACTATTCGAGACTAACCCGGATGCCATCATTGTAGATGACTTCATCTCAGGGGATGGTTCGCGTGGTCGTCGCACATCACAGACAAGTTACGCGGCAGAGCATCCCGAAGAATTCTTAAATGCAGAGCGTCTCGGAAGAACCTTCCAATCAGAACTGGAGCAAGAACTTCGACATAGAGACGAGAACAGTATTTCTGTCTATCATGGCTCCTTCGGTCGTGTACTGGCATCCTTGCCGATCCCGGATGGCACACAGCCCCGATTGTTCTGAGCGTCCTAGGACGGGCAACCCGTATTAAGTAGCTACTTATCGAGAGCACGACTACTCATTTCATCGCCGGGGAAACACACACATCCATCTATAGCTATTCCTAGAGAATTAAACATACAGTACCCAATGACACACATACTATCTCACATACAACACGTCCTAGGACGGCGAGAGCTACCGGCAGGTATCGAGACGATGACATCTCATTCCATCACCGGGAAACCCCACAAACATCTACTATAGAAGATCCCATAGAAGTGAAACACATAAGACTGCTGACCCCACAGAGTAGCTACGGCACCTCAGAGCGTCCTAGGACGGAGAGCTAGAATTATCTGATGGTCTCGGATTTATAGTGGCACTATAGAGCGTCCTAGGACGGTGGCTACGGAAATTTCTGGAGAATCGTGTTTGGACGGGGAGATATAACACCGGTGCTCCTCTACCCGTTTACCCCTTCTTTCAGAGTCATTTTTCATTACCGGCACATCGTAAACTTCTGTCAACAAGTACTAGCCCCTCAGACCCTATTCTCCCCTGCTCTATTACCCCATCCGGTTGACACCTCTACTGTATAGCTTTACATCGGGACAGTCGTTATATACCCGTTGACATGCTCTCTATGGTTCTCAGTTATTTCCCGTAGATGTTTAGAGGTATAGATTGTCCCGGTGATAGAGATACTGATTGTTCCTTGAGTTCAGAGATGTTCAATCCGTCTGTACGACTGGTGTATCCTACGATTTACAGGTCGCTATGTTTATTGCCGGTATATTCCTTGAGATGCTATAGGGCTTTTTCCCGATGACAGCTAGAGACGCCTGTGTTCCTCAAGATCATAGAGATCCAGAATGTTGAAGCTACCGGAGGGGTACGGGCAATCAAAATCACAAGTGAACATACCCCCTCTACAGATTAGGACGCGCACTCTCCGTCCTAGGACGGGCAGGCGATGCCGTCACGACGGGGACTCTGCTTTTGTTTTTCAACGGGACATGCCTACAAGTCTATAAACAACTCGCCCATGCCGGTATACACAGACGTTACAAGATACCTTTGACGAAAAAAGAAAAAGCACAAAGTGCCCGTCTGGCGACGGTCAGTTGGTTTTTAAGTGCAATACAGATCCCATAGTGATTTACCCAGGGAAGATTGCACCTAAAATCTGTAACTATCTCTATATAAGTAATTACAGATTTTATGCACAAGGAATGGCATTGGGTTTCGTGATCTGTGTACCGTCCTAACCCGGTCAGAGCTTATGGGAACAACCGATACCCTTTTTGTTTTTCAACGGGGAACTGCACTCAATCCTATAAACAAAGCTCTCGTACAGAGTTACATAAACGTATACAGTAGGCTAAATACCCTGGGGGTGACGAAAACACGGGGTATTTTCTTATATATGTACTCCGTGAAATCTTCACCCCCTATAGAGTTGACTACTGATTATTCAGAGAGATGATCCGGTAGTTGTCGGGATCATCCCCAGTCATTCTTGCATATCCCTGAGCCAGTTTCAGCATCCACCCCAGATTGTCAGGATCGATTTGATATGCACCGATCTTCCTTGACTTACCTTTCGGAACCGATTTTACCGAGAGGCCGACTCGCTTGAGGAGCAGGTTCAGGCGTGATTTCGGTTGTTGACTATAGTCAGCACGCATCTTAAAGAGATCTTTGAGATCCTGGTCGTATTTCTGTACGAGTGGCATGAAGCGCTCCTCAAGTACCTTCTTAAACGTCTCCTTAGGGATCTCATTTGAGTGTAACGTCTCACCGAACATAGACGCCAACAGCTCAGTAAGGATGATATGCTTGCGTAGGTGATGACCCCGGTTCTGAATGGCAATATCCTGAAACTCCTCTTTGTAGTCGCGCTCATAGAACACCCTGCATGGCTTATTCAGAGACATAAACCCCAACAACCGTGTTCTGCCCCGACCCTCATCCCAATCTTCATAATGCTTATCCGATATGTACTCACCGTAGATCTCTTCCATCTGACCTCTCACGTATGAAGCATAGATCTCCTCTGTGAGTGTGCCGGTCTTTTTGTGCGCCTCATATTCATCACGGTCGATCGGTCTCGCTGAGAGCACAAGCTTTTTGAAGTTTTCGGTGAGTTCTTCTTTGCTCAATTTGTATTCGCTATCGTCAATTGACGCGATGCCCTCCTCATAAGCCACCCGATAATTCTGTTTCGCTAGTTCACAGAAATACGGATAGGCGTCGTTCATCTGTGCATTCCGGCGGGCAGTGAATTCGGCAAACAGCTTTAGAAACACTTCCTGATTGTCACTGAATACTCTTTGACCAGTTTGAGAATCAAACGCCACTGGTGGCCAGGTCTTTGCATATTGTCGGCGATAGCTCTCCTCGATTTTTTGTGGATCTGTTTCCCGATGTCCGTTACACATTCTAGGCATATGAACGGAGACTTCTGGACCATTACGGAAGCGGCCAATCATCTGCATCATTTCCTCCGGGGAAATCGTTATTCCTGAGAAATCCGCTATAACAGTCTCCATGCGCGTCTGAATGTCGATACCAGTACCCAATGTTGGTGACGTGATGAGCATCTTTCGCTCTGGCAACTCTGTTTCCAGATTATTGATGAAGTGCTGAATGTCCTTGTTTGAACTGTTATCAGAGTGAATTGCAATGAGATCATCGGGTGAGAAAGCCATCGTGGACCAGAAGTGTGCTAAAGCTTTGACCTCACTCTTGGAGTCACTTAAGTAGGCCGAAGGCGGGAGTCCCTCGGTTGTATAGAGGGCCTCTTCTGCGATGTTTCTCAGCAAGTTACGATCACGGTAGAGAGTCAGGTTGCCTTTTATTTCTGTGTAAGTGTTATGGATAAACTGAACACCATCCCGCAGTTGTCTCAGGAAACCCTCGGTCGAAATGCTGGCATGTGCGTCAAGGGTCAGCACTGTGTTGGCCGACTTAATTAGATAAAGGAGAATACTGAAGGCGTGGATGTCTTCGTTGTCGCGAAAGGTATCTCCAAAGAGATGGTTGATCCCTTGCTCAATTTCATCGATGATAATGATGTCGTATGAGGCAAGACAGAGTTGGTTCTCCAGCCTCCAGAGCGAATTAAACGTGATTGCGAGTTGATCATACTCATACAGGTTGGAGACTTCATCTTGATCGATCAAATCTTTGTAACACGGGATTCCATAGCGCTCTGCTACATTTCTCGCGAGTGCCGTACGATGGGTAATAACCAAGACCCGGCAACGACGACCATGTCGAAGCTCAAACTCCACAATGACCTGTTGAGCGAAATGTGTTTTGCCGGATCCCATGGGTGACCTGATGACAGAGCACCGTCCTAGGACGGACAGATCCGCATCGGACAGATACTTCACATTAACGCTGATGTGATCGTCAGGGATCGTGCTGAAGTGGATACGGCGTGTCCAACCATGCTTGATCGCCAGATGGTAAAGTGTTCCAAGAGTCACACTTCCTTCCGGATCAAAACTTGCAAACTTATCCTCAACCTCGCCATCGTAACCGCCTGACCACGCTTCGATGAGTTGTACTCCCTCCGCGTCAGGAAAAACACTATGTACAGCCATCAAGCATGAGAGCCATTCATCATAGGATTGTTGCTCCGGGATATAGCTCAACAGTTCACGGATGATTTCCTTAAGCTTTTGAGCGTCCTCCGGTGCTAATGATTGGGCCTTTTGAGCCAATGCCTTCTTAGCTTTTCTGAGGGCTTGCTTCTGCCTTTTTGTCTGTTCTGGAAGCGGCAGTGCCTCAATAACATTTACGAGCAGGCGCTGAGCCGGAAACAATTGAGCTTCCGCGGTCTCACTGCCGTAAAACATACGTGATCCATCTTTGCACGCGGGATCTGCCTTGTCGAACAGGTGGAGTAATCTTTTGACAAGTAGCTCATATAGCTCCAACGAGGTCACAGGCTCGTCAAGACAAAAAACAACCCGGCAACGGGGACTTTCTGGTGTTGAAGAGGGTGTGGCATACACCATCAGGGCATTCTCGCGAACAAAGGGGATTCGCATCACTTCCTCCATACCGTTGTGATCGAAATCAAGACTGATCAGTTGACCTCTGAGAAAGTTTTTACGGCCTCGTTCTCCTTCATTGAATACTGCGGGGCAGAACGCATTTCCTGATGTGATGTGATTAAAGAACTGTTCTGCTGTTAGGCGCGCAGTTGTGTAGAGTTTGTAGTGATTCGTTACCGCCGGTTTTTTGTCTTTGTTGTGGAATTTGTTCGTGATGGAAAGTTCGAAGTTCATCTATCACTCCTGTAGGTTGTTGAAATTTCATCGGTGAGGCACGTTTCGGACAAAGAGAAACGTTGCCAGCAAGCAACACTAACTAGACGAGAACCGTTGAATCTGGTACAATTCAGTTAGTTAGTAGTTCCGTTATTTCATGTCTATGAACTTACTTTCGTAGCTCACAAATGTTCCAGCATTCGTGGGCTTTTTGTTTTCTATCGGGTAGTTGCGACCTGCCAATTAGCCCGGTGGGGCACGCGATCTCTGCATCGCTTACTTTCCTCCTAATTATTCCCGAACCGTCCTAGGACGGTGACTTCATCTAATTTCCGGACGTCTGACGTGAAAATCGTTTTCGATGGGCATCGTTGACAAACTTCGGCTTCCGACCAATTCCTTGCCATATCACGGTTTCCCCACACCCGCATTGACATAGCAATTCTTCAGTTTCTGGAACCCAATCTGTCTGTGAGTAATGAACGGTTCCATGCTTTAGTCCGCTTGGGATAAAGGGATATCTTCCCCCTGACTCTTCGACTGGATACGTTCGCGTTTCCCATCGAGCTTGTATTCACGGTATTGTTCAAATAACATCTGCCCCTCTTCTGTTTCCAACGGGGCGGTATACCACTCACGCCATTGTTGCAACGCAGACTCGTATTCTGTGATCTCCCGTTGACTTTCGCTGGCAATCTCTACAGCAAAGCGTGCAGTCAAGTGACCGGCTGTCAGAGCCATCAATGGAGGAAACAGAACCGCCGCGAAATCCACCACAAATGTAATCTGGAGTTCTGCCGGTGCAGACCATAGACCACTGAGAAAATCTTGGATACTCACCGCGCCGACCTCACTAAGAAGTGGACGCAGACCAATATAAGCGTTGGCAGACATGGCGAAGAATAAGGCAATAAACATAACGAAACTAAGGCTACTGCTTTCGGTAAGTTCGTCATGTCGCAATGGTTCTTCAAGTCCAATTCGAACTTTCACGCCACGCCAGAGACTGAGCAGGCTCATAACATGCCGGGGTTGCTTCTCACGACGCTGTTTGAGTTTTTCGCCCTCCTGTGCAAGCGCTAGAACGAAGATTGCACCCTCTGTAGACAGAGTGAAGGTGATCGCCGCGATCGCAACACCAATTGAGTGGCTACCACTCGCACTATAAATTTCGCTAGCGGTCTGTAACGTTCTTACAGACGATGCCATCGCCGCCAACACCGCGATAATCGGTACCGAAATCTTGCTCCAGGCCAGTACATTCGTAATCAACTGGCTACTTTTGTTTTGGCTGAAGATATAGTGTTCGCGCTTAGGCTTCTTGAGTTCCAGTGTTGACCGTACAGAATTAATGGTTTGTTCGCGAATGCGCGCTTCTTCCCGTGGGGTGAGATAAACTTCAGACATTATGCTCCCGCTCATATTTATGCAGTTGGTCTAACGTATATAAAATATCGATTGGCTCAACAACATCGCTACGGCTCGGTGGCCCAATATAATCGCGAGTCGTAAGCTGTTTTCCGTGACCGAGATTTGCTTGAAGCTCTTCAATGGAAACTTCTAATTGGTACAAGCGCCGTGCGTATGTGCGACGCAGATCAAGTGCAGTAAACGTTGTACTCAGATCCGCTTGGGTTCCTAATTTTTCCAGAGCACGCTGATAGCCTCTTAACGACAAGTTTCCTGATCGCGGTTTATGACCTCCACGGAAGAAGCCACTGAATAATTCTCCACTGTTTCTACGGGACTGAAATTTATAGAGGTCGAGCGCATACTTGATCCAACGCTGATTAAATAGTGGAACATCGTAGACTGGAACTACCCGCTTTTCCTCTGCGTTAGGTTGAGGGATTTCAATGTTAACCGTATCAATTCCACTAGGGTGAATGTTCTCGACGATCAGAGTACAAACTTCACTTTCAGTCATCCCGGCGCAGAGTGGTAAGCCCAGCAAAAGAATGTCGCGAATATCTTGTAATGAATGAATATCTTGTTTAAAGAGACTTTCTAGTTCCTGCTGGCTCGGATAATTATGCACCTCAGTATCCGGCAACGATATGTCGTCAAACTTCATTTTGGAAGTAGTCACGAGGCGATCCATTGCCTTATAAACTGAATTGGTATCCTCACCTAACTCCGTCCGCAACTGCTTTTCCGCAATTCCATTTGACACCAAGTGCTTATAACGATTGCGTACGGTGATTAGATGCGCCAACACGGTGCTGTTCGCAAACTGCCGGTCATTCTGTAAGTGGGCTTTATAGCTTTCGAGATCAGGCTCGTACCATTTCAATGAGTTCTCAACGAGATATTGAGCGTACTCCTTTAGCCGGTGCCTGAAATCCTTCGTCTCTCGCGAGTCGTCTTCAGGAATAAATAATTCAAAAATAGATTGCATCTTGATAAACATCCTTTACTTCGTTATAATCCTGTATACGTCGTATTTACCGCCACATTTTAACAGAGCGGTTTGGTAAATACAAGGCTTTCTTCTCAATTTGACCAGAATTTATGCTTCTAGCCCGTCCCAACTTCATGATCTCAGCTAACAAAGGCACAAGAACTGGTCACTCTTCACCAATTCAAAAAGGATAGAGCAATGAACCAAAAGATCCACAAATCGGGAAGCAAAATGCAGATCTCCGAAACCAAAGCACGGATAGGTAACCGCGAGTCCATTGAGATCGAACAGTTCGTGCGAGTGTTAGCTGAGATCGCAAAACGCGCCGCAAGTACAGATAACCACCGCACAAAGCAAGAGGACAAGCACTAATGCGAGCTGTTATCTACACACGTGTATCCAGCGAAGAACAGGTTGAGAACTACTCGCTTTCAGCCCAGGAAGATGCGGCAAGTAAGTTTGCTCAGGAGCGTGGTTGGAACATTGTTGAGGAACGTGGACGGAGTGCCAAGGATACGAACCGTCCTCAATTCCAACAAATGACGCGAGATGCTGACAATAAGCTATTTGATGTCATTCTTGTGCACAAGTTGGATCGCTTCAGTCGTAATGTGACGGATATGTTGAGTTCTATCAAGATGCTCGATGAATCCGGAATCACACTCGCATCTGTCACTGAGCAAGGGTTTGATTATTCAACACCACAGGGTCGACTTCTACTGAGTATGCTAGCCATGTTTGCCCAATGGTATCTGGATAATCTGAGTGCGGAAACCTCTAAGGGTAAACGGGAACGGGCGCGTAAGGGAAGTTGGAACGGGACATTACCGTTCGGCTACACGAACTTGCGGAGGCTTAAAGAAGAGATGGCCTCATTAAGAGAAGCTATACAAAGTGGCGAAACCTCTAACGCCAAAGAAGAGCATCTACAACTTCTATCTGAAACCTATGAGGACTGGCACGCACTTACCGGCGAAACTGACGCAATACCCTGCCCGATCAATGCATCGGGCGTACAACTTGCCTTTGAAATGTATGCTCAGGGAGGTTACAGCGATCGGGATGTCGCAAATGTCTTGAACCAGGCAGGTTATCGAACCTCAGGCAATTGGGGAGAAAATCCATTCGGGAAAGATACCGTCACTCCGATGCTCAAGAATCGATTCTATCTGGGAGAAACAAGCTATAAAGGAGGTAAGCGTGGAGCAGAGCGTAAATGGCAAGAGGGAAATCACGAAGCCATCATTAGCGAAGACCTGTTTGAGACGTGCCAGAAAGTACGCAAAAAACGCGCAGGTGGACGAGGCACAAGCGGCTCAAAGAATCACAGGAATGTCTACCCACTCGCCTCTTTGGTAGTTTGTCTCTACTGCGGGAGTAATCTGCGTGGATGGGCGTTACGAAACGATCGCAGGTATAAAGACCCCGCAGAAGATCGTAGCGTCGATTGTTCTGCCGATGTCAAATCTATTAAAGCTGAGGTCATCGAAGAACAAGTTGAGGAGATTGTACTCTCGCTCAACTTCCCCGAAGACTGGCGCGAACGAGCAATTAACATGCTAAAAGAACGGCATCAGAAACCAACCTATGAGAAGTCACAACAGAAGACCCTACAAGACCGTTTAGCACGTCTAAAGGATCTATATGAAATGGGCGACATCGACCGGAATGAATACCTTGAACGGCGTGATAATATTCAGCAGGAATTGAACACTCTTCCTCTGCCGGTGCAAAGTACAGTCGTGGATCTCGAACTCGCGACTGAACTGCTAGAGGACACGCAACGCCTCTGGAAAGCGGCAACGTTGTCTGAACGGAAAATGTGGCTGGAGCGACTGTTTGAGCAGTTGTACGAAAAAGATAGACGGATCGTCGGATTTAAACCGACCCCTATCATGTCGATTCTTCTCGAAATCAACGGGAACACGGATGTTTTCTACACTTCATCGAACTACTATAGGGTGGTCAAGCCGGATGCTTCGTGGGAGGAAATCCAGGCAACATTCAAGATCTCAGTTCCGTCCTAGGACGGTCGTGTAACCCGAAAATCAGTGTGTAGAAGGAAACAAAAAAGCCAACTTAGTGTTGGCTTTTTCTGTATGATACTCTCTGCGGGAGCGACGGGATTTGAACCCGCGATCTCCACCTTGACAGGGTGGCATGTTAACCGCTACACCACGCCCCCGTGGGTGATGTTTTGAATAGTATCATCCTCAAATTTGAATGTCAAGTGAAAAAATAATTTCTCCTCAAATTTGCTTAATCACAATACTAGATATGGCAGGATCATAACTGTGATAGCCTTCATAAACACTCCTGAAACTTAGATATTCATATTTACAAACGAATAAAAATTTCGTAAATCCACGCGTGTTTCGTAAAATCGTATACGATTATATGTTTATAATTTTATAAGATCTATGCTATACTATCGTCAAATAGGCAGGCATCTCATGCTAATTCATTTAATAGGAGCAACAACAACACCATGGGATTAGGGATTGGTGACATCCAAACGACGAAAAACACCGCTAATTTGGTTGCAGATGCACTGCGATCCGCGATTGTTCAGGGCAAACTTTTGAGCGGACAATCCCTTAAACAGGATGAAATCGCCGCTGAGTTTAAGGTGAGCAAAATTCCAGTTCGAGAAGCATTGGTACAACTTCAGGCTGAGGGGCTGGTGAGCATGATCCCTAGCCGGGGCGCAACTGTTGCCGAGCTTACCCTGATTGAAGTCGACGAAATCTATACGATTCGTGTTGCTATGGAAAGTATTGCCCTACGCAAAGCCATTCCATTTCTAACACCCAAAGAAGTTATCGAAGCGGAACGCATCCTCGAAAATATCGATCATGAAACGGATATGACCAAATGGGCTGAACTCAATTGGGCATACCACGAAACGCTCTACCGCCCTTCTAAGATGTATCGCCTTATCCAAATTACCAAAAACCTTCACAATAATGTTGCCCGCTATTTACTCAACAATTATCTTGATAAAACCTATCTTGAGGAATCCCAGCGGCAACATCGACAGCTATTAGAAAACTGTAAAGATGGCGATATCAATGCCGCTATAGCAACATTGGAACATCACTTAGGTGATCCTGTGGCGATCTTCGCTGAAATTCTCGGAAAAAACTAATCCTGAAACTAGAATTTACAAATGGGAGTGACCGATGATTAACCTTCCAGACAAAAATATTGATTTAACAGAGACAGAGACGCTCATTACATCTGAAGAAATTCTTGAAGATTACAAATTTGCTTGCCGTAGCCGATACATCAGCTTATTGGGGCGACAAGAAGTTCTGAGTGGACGTGCGAAGTTCGGTGTTTTCGGGGATGGGAAAGAAATACCGCAACTAGCTCTCGCCCACTTCTTTAAAAAGGGTGATTTTAGGAGTGGATATTATCGTGACCAGACGCTCATGCTCGCATTGGGCGAGATTACCGTTCGTACCTTTTTCGCTCAACTCTATGCTCATGCTGATCTAAAAGCCGAACCCGCATCAGGCGGGCGCATGATGAATGCACATTTCGTCAGCCGGAGTATCAACCCTGATGGCAGTTGGAATGATCTGACTTCGCAATACAATACCGCCGCAGATATCTCACCTACCGCCGGACAAATGCCGCGTCTCGTCGGATTGGCTTATGCTTCTCGCTTATATCGTGAAGTTGAAGAACTCCAGCGCTTCACACAGTTTTCGCAAAATGGAGATGAAATCGCGTTCGGCACAATCGGAAACGCGAGTACATCAGAAGGCATGTTCTGGGAAGCCATCAACGCGATTGGCGTGCTCGGCGCACCGGCTGTATTGAGTATCTGGGACGATGGCTACGGCATCTCTGTACCAAACAAATATCAGATGGTAAAAGGCGACTTGTCCGAAATTCTCTCTGGTTTTCAAAGACAAGGCGATAGCAGCAACGGTTACGACATTTATCGCGTCGATGGGTCGGACTATCCCGCTCTATTAGACGCGTACCATCGCGCAACAACGATTGCCCGTGAAGACCATATTCCGGCGATCATCCATGTCACCGGATTAACACAACCACAGGGACATTCCACATCAGGCAGTCACGAACGTTATAAATCAGAAGATCAATTGCAATGGGAAGCAGATCATGATTGTCTGGTTGCAATGCGTCATTGGATTATCTCTGAAAGCATCGCCGATGAAGACACGTTAACCGCCCTTGAGGAAAATGAACGAAATTACGTCCGCCAGGAACAGAAAATGGCGTGGCAAGATTTCATCGCGTCGGTCAATGTGGATCGACGAAACGTCAAACACATGCTCTCTGAAATCGCGTCCCAATCTGAACATAGCAAACAAATCGAAAAAATTAAAAGTGGCATGTCAAACACGGCTTATCCAAAACGCCGTGACTTGCTGAATGCCATCTACGAAACACTAATCCTCACCCGTGACGAAAATATTGCCGCAAAACAGGCGCTTATTCAGTGGCGTGATTATCATAAGAATTATTATCAAAAACTGTATAGCACTGATGTCTATAGCGAAACACCCTGCTCACCGCTAAACGTCAGGGAAATCAAACCAAAGTATGCACCGGATGCAGAGCAAATCAGCGGGTTTACTGTGCTCAATACGTTTTTTAAATCCGCGCTTGAGCGTGATCCGCGCATCATCGCATTCGGGGAAGACGTCGGCAAATTAGGCGGCGTAAATCAGGGTATGGCGGGGCTACAAGCCGAATTCGGAGACTTACGCGTATCCGACACGGGCATCCGTGAGACAACCATCGTTGGTCAAGCAGTCGGGTTAGCTCTACGTGGATTGCGCCCCATCGCCGAAATTCAATATCTTGATTACATTTTGTATGCGCTCCCAACTTTATCAGATGACCTTTCAACCTTACGCTGGCGAACAAAAGGTGGACAAGCCGCACCGCTGATTATCCGCACACGCGGGCATCGTCTCGAAGGCGTGTGGCACTCCGGTTCACCGATGGGTGCGCTCGTGCATCTCTTGCGTGGCGTGCATATTCTTGTCCCGCGTGATATGACGCGTGCTGTCGGCTTTTATAACACGCTTTTGCATGGAGATGATCCTGGAATCGTCGTGGAAGTGCTCAATAGCTACCGCAAAAAAGAACCATTGCCGGAAAACCTCACGGACATTACCGTACCCATCGGCGTACCGGAAATTTTACGTGAAGGTCACGATGTTACGCTGGTCACGTATGGCGCGATGTGTCCGATTGTTCTGGATGCCGCCGATGACCTCAGCAAACTCGGCATTGAAGCAGAAGTCATTGATGTGCAGTCGCTCCTCCCCTTTGATATTCACCATAGCATCGTCGAATCCGTCAAAAAAACCAACCGGATCATTTGCATTGATGAGGATGTGCCCGGTGGGGCAACCGCCTACATGATGCAACAAATTCTTGAGATTCAGGGAGGCTATCATTGGCTGGACTCCGAGCCACGCACCATCACCGGAACACAACACCGCCCTGCTTACGGCTCCGATGGCGATTACTTTTCTAAACCCAATAAACACGTCATCTTCGATACCATCTACGACATGATGAACGAAGCGAACCCATCACAATATCCATTTTTCGATCAAATAGATCAGGCATAAAGGAGAGATGTAACGATGCCAACCAATATTATGATGCCGGAAATGGGCGAAGGGGTCGTCGAGGGAACTGTTGTCACATGGTTAAAGCATGAGGGCGACGACGTTCGAGAAGATGAAGCGGTACTCGAAATTGAAACCGATAAAGTCACGGTAGAGATCAACGCAGAAAGTGATGGCGTGTTGCTTAAGGAGTGCGTCAACGCCGGAGATACTGTTCCGGTAGGTACGGTGCTTGCCATCGTCGGCAACGCTGATGAAAACGTAGAGCACGTTCCAACGTCTCCAACTGTGCCCCAGCAAGAAAAACAATCCTCTCCTGCCGAAGAAAAAAATCAACCAGAAGTAGCAAAGCCAGCAAATGGGTCAAACCTCCCCATTCCCGCAGTGCCAAAAACCCGAAAACTGGCACCATCACAAGAACTTACCGAAACCCGCGTGAGTCCGGTGGTTGCGCGCATGGTCAGCGAGCACAGCCTTGATGTAAGCGAAATTGAGGGCACAGGGCGCGACGGTAGAATCACGAAACGGGATGTCCTTGCTTACATGGAAGGCGAAACCGAAGCCACCACGGAATCAACAGGAACAAAAACTGCTCCGCTTCTAAAACAAAACGAGTCCGTTGCCTCACCTGTTTCATCTGATACAAAGGGCGAACTGATGCCACTCAGTGGGATGCGTCGTGCTATCGCGGAACACATGGTGATGAGCAAGCACACCAGCCCTCACGCAACCACTGTTTTCGAGTTTGACTATACGAAGGTTGCCAAACATCGCGCCGCTAATAAAGCACAGTTTGAAAAAGACGGCGCGAAATTGACCTATATGCCCTATCTCATCCATGCCGTTGCCATTGCGCTTAAAAATCATCCGTTGGTCAATTCTAGCTGGACAGATGATGGCATTTTGCTCAAACGAGATATCAATATTGGCATCGCGGTAGCCGTTGAACGCGGGTTAATCGTCCCCGTCATCAAGCAGGCGGATTCAATGAATTTACTCGGCATTGCCCGCGCCTTAACAGACATCGCAGAACGCGCCCGTTCCAACAAGCTCATGCCACAGGATTTACAGGGCGGGACATTCTCGATTACCAATCACGGCGCATCCGGTAGCCTGATCGGCACGCCAATAATCAATCAGCCACAGGTCGGTATTCTTGGCATCGGGGTCATCGAAAAGCGCGTTAAAGTGATTAACGATGCCATTGCCATCCGCCCGAATGCGTTTGTCAGTTTTAGCTTCGACCATCGCGTGCTCGATGGCGCGACGGCGGATGCTTTCGTCATGGATATTAAACAGCACATCGAAAACTACGCCTGAGTAAAATCAGCGCAAAAAAAGAGTCCGGAATCATTTACCGGACTCTTTTGATTTCAAACGAAAAAGTCTATCTTAGAGCAATATGATATGTACCTGTCGTGGACCGTGCGCCCCTTTGATAAGTTCCTGCCCGATGTCCGCAGTCTTGCTTGGACCGGAGACAATCGTCGTATTGCTGGTTATCTTAAATGCAGGTGTACCTGTCTGTTTTTCTTGGGCGATCCATGCTTCCAAATCCGGCAAAAGTTGATCGCTTTTGACCACAGCAATATGTATATCCGGCAAAAGTGATGTCGCACGATGCTTCCCTGCCCCTGCACACAATACGAGGCTACCCGTCGCCGCAAGTGCCGCGTCCACACCCGTAACACCCACGTAGACCATCGGATCGTTATAGCCAGACACCAGGATTTCGTTTTTATCGAGCGCGTCTTGATACCCTTCAATTGGAATGTGTTTTGCGTCCCAGCTCATCACCTGCTTACGATCTTCCAGCACAGCGAGAATATAATCCAGCGCCTCTTGATCGCTTTTTGCCTCACACACATAACAACTGAGCTTTTCGGCTTCGTCAATAAACCGCGCACGTAATGTCTCAGGTGATAAATCAGCCAGCTTGACCATATGTTTGCGTTCGGTGATCGGCGGAACATCCTCGAACGGTTTCCGCGCCGCCCTTAACTTACCTAAAATTTGCTCACGACTACCCATTATGATCCGACCCTTTCTCACGTTCGCGCCACATCTGACGAAACGACTTCGGCGCAAAATCCGGGAAATCGCGGTATTTCGTCCATTTTCCGAGCACGCCCGGTAAATTATTGCCTACAACTTTTTGTCCGAGTCGGGCGACTCTACCACCTAGCTCAAAGCGCATGGGCGAGACATTGCCAAATGCCCACGCGTTCATACCCAGTTGCCATACACGCCCACCGTTGCCCTTCTCCACCAGATCATGGCGCAAATCAAGCAACATACGCGGCAAATCAATATCTACCGGACAGACCTGCTTACAACTGCCACACAAACTGCTGGCATAGGGCAACGGTGATGCTTCATCCAGACCAACCAGAAGCGGCGTTATGACCGCACCAATCGGACCGCCGTATACCCAGCCATAGGCATGACCGCCCGTGCTACGATAGACGGGGCAAGCATTCTGGCACGCCCCACAACGAATACATGCCAGCGCCTCAGCATAATCCGTCGCGTAAATATCACTGCGTCCATTGTCGACCAGAATGATATAGACAATTTCCGGTCCACCATCTTCGTCGGGTCGGCTTGGACCGTTGATGATGTTGGTGTAGACCGTCATGTTTTGCCCCGTGCCACTACGCGGCAATACCTGCGTCAAGGTCGCATAATCATCAAGCGATTCAATCACTTTCTCGATGCCCACCAGCGCCACATGCACCTTTGGCAACGACATACACATACGCCCATTGCCTTCATTCATCACCAACGCCAATGATCCGGTTTCCGCGATGATGAAGTTTCCTCCAGAAATCCCCATATCCGAATTCACAAAATCTGAACGCAGTTTATCCCGTGCAAAGGCAACCATTTCGCCAGCATCATCCGTCGGGGTCATGTTCAGTTCACGCACAAAAATATCGCGTATTTCTGCTTTGGTGCGATGCAAAACCGGCGCGATAATGTGGCTCGGCGGTTCGTTATTCAGCTGGATAATGTACTCGCCCAGATCAGTTTCCACCACGCGTACATCCGAGGCTTCTAACACCGGATTCAGCCCGATTTCCTCGGTGAGCATACTCTTGCTTTTGGTAACGGTCTGCACGCCATGCTCGCGGATAATATCGAGTACCATTTGATTGGCTTCGTTGCCATCCACCGCCCACTTCACGATAAACCCGTTTTCTGTCATCATATTTTCGGCTTTTTCGAGCAACTCAGGTAACTGACGCAAAGCACGCCGTTTGGCTTCTGCCGCTTGTTGACGCATCGCCTCTCCATGAGCGCGACCATCAGCAAACATCGCCAATTGACGTTTGTCAAAAGCGTTGTTCGTGCCTTTGGTAATAGCCTCTTGCAGGTTGGGGTTATCAATCGCAATTTCTGCTAGCGAAATAAAGTTATTGGAATCGACTTTCATGAGTCACCCACTTCTTTCTTGGCTAGCTTCAACCCCTCCGCCAACACATCAGCGACATGCCGCACCCGTTTCGATGACTCATGCCGTGACAACCCACCGTTCATTTGCGTCATGCAACTTACATCGCCCGTGATGATGGTTTTCGCTTCGCTGTCGTTGATGCACGCCATTTTTTTCGTGAGCATCGCATTGCTGACATCCGCCATTTTCACGCTGAACAAACCGCCAAATCCACAGCACACATCAGAGTCTTTGAGGTCAACGACATCCGCATTTTTGACGTTGCCTACCAGCGTGCGTGAGGCATCACCTAGACCAAGCAGGCGCATCCCATGACACGCATCATGAAAGGCAAATTCTTGCCGTGCCGGTAATTCCAGACCGAGATCGGTAATGCCGAGTCCATCGACAATAAATTCGGTAAATTCCCACGTAATGGAGGCGACACGTTGTGCTTCTGCCGCCCATTCAGGATCATCAGCAAATAAGGTCGGATATTCATGGCGCACCATCGCGCAACATGACCCCGACGGCGTGACGATCACTTCCGCATTTTTGAACGCTTTCAGGAAGTGTTTGGCAACCGTCTTGGAATCCCCCTGATACCCACTATTAAACGCGGGTTGCCCGCAACAGGTCTGTTCCATCGGGAAATCAACCTTCACACCGACGTGTTCCAGAATATCCACAACCGACATGCCCGTTCCCGGATAGACCATGTCCACAATGCAGGTTACAAACAGAGATGCCCGCTTACCTTTCGGGGATTCTCTTTCCAATAAGCCCATATAAAAGCTCCTAATAAAATTTACCTATTTCTTGACCAGCTTAAATTCTAACACGCAGGAGGCAGGGAATAAAAAAGAAGGCATAAGTCCATTGTATGCCTTCCAAGTCAAACTATCTTTCAATCATCCTTACTCAATCACAGATCGCAACAAATCTCGTGCGGCAACCGTTGCGGGGAGCTTGCCTTCCATCACCGCTTGCTCCAGATTGGGAAGTGCGTCTTTGACTGCCGGATGCCCGAAGAAGAACGCTTTGAGTTGCTCTTCAACAAGCGTGTGTAGCCATTCGCGTAATTGTTGCCGACGACGCGCCTCGAAAACCCCACTACCCTGCGTGCGTTCTTTGAATCGCTCGATCACCGTCCAGATGTTGTCCACACCTTCACCGCTCATTGCGGAGCCAGTAAAAGCGCGAGGATGCCAGCCTTCCGTCGCGGGCGTTAGATAATGTAGCGCACGGTTATATTCTGCCCGTGCCGTCTGCGCTCGAATCTTGTTTTCGCCGTCTGCCTTATTGATGAGAATGGCATCTGCAAGTTCGATCACGCCTTTTTTGATGCCCTGTAGTTCATCACCCGCGCCGGTGATGAGCACCAGCAAGAAGAAATCCACCATTGAGCGAACGGTGACTTCACTTTGACCTGTGCCGACGGTCTCGATCAGAATCGTATCGAATCCCGCGGCTTCACAAATTAGCATCGTTTCACGGCTTTTCCGCGCCACCCCACCCAGCATTCCACCTGTAGGCGACGGGCGAATAAACGCGTTGTGCTCCCGCGAGAGTTGATCCATACGTGTTTTATCGCCGAGGATGCTCCCGCGTGTTAACGTACTTGATGGATCAACGGCTAATACGGCGATTTTGTGTCCGCGTTCGACGAGCAACATACCCAGTGCTTCAATGAGCGTGCTTTTGCCAGCGCCCGGAACACCCGTAATCCCTACGCGCATTGCGTTTCCGGTATGTGGGAGCAATTGACGCAACACCTCCTGCCCCATCTCGAAATGTGCAGGCGCATTGCTTTCAATCAAGGTGATAGCCCGTGCAAGTATACTGCGATCTCCCGCTAACACACCCTGCACGTAATCCTCCACGCTCAACTGTTGTCGACGGGGCGCGTTTTGTGGTTGATTTTTTGCCATCGAAAAACCATCATGTCCGCCCACGACACCACGCATCACACGGGATGCAAAAGCCGAACTCGCATCATCCGGTGTCCATTCCGGTTTATAGGTTTTATCTTCATTCATGTCTGAAGGCATTTTATTGTTTTCTTGACCTAAGCAAAGTTAGTCAGGCGTTCGTTTAAGGCTTCAAGTACCTTTTGCGCCGCTACCGGAATCACTGTGCCGGGTCCGAAGATCGCCGCCGCGCCGTGCTCATACAAATATTGATAATCTTGCGCTGGAATAACCCCACCCACAACAACCATAATATCCTCACGCTTCAGTTTTTTGAGTTCTTCGATCAATTGTGGCAACAGTGTTTTATGTCCCGCCGCCAGAGAACTCATCCCGATGACATGCACATCATTTTCCATCGCCTGTCGTGCCACTTCATCCGGCGTTTGGAACAATGGACCTATGTCTACATCAAAGCCCAGATCAGCAAACGCAGTCGCAATCACCTTCGCGCCACGATCATGCCCATCCTGCCCCATTTTTGCGATCATAATGCGCGGACGGCGACCTTCTTGGACTTCAAACGCATCCGCCATCCGGCGTACGCGCTCAATTTCTTGCTCTGCGCCAAATTCAGCACTATACACACCGGAGATAGAGCGAATCACCGCCTTGTGCCGTCCCCATACTTTTTCCAGCGCATCGGAGATTTCGCCGAGTGATGCCCTCACCCGTGCCGCGTCTAATGCCAGTTGCAACAGATTACCCTCGCCTGTTTCTGCGGAATGCGTGAGCGCGTTCAGTGAAGCACTCACCGCCGCATCATCACGTTCCGCGCGGAGTTGTCGCAAACGGGCGATCTGCGACTCACGTACGGCGCTGTTATCCACTTCTAGAATTTCCAGCGGATCTTCATGATCGAGGCGATATTTGTTCACGCCCACCAGCGTTTCCAGACCGGAGTCAATATGCGCCTGACGGCGGGCGGCGGCTTCTTCGATCCGCATTTTCGGCAAGCCCGTTTCTAGCGCCTTCGCCATCCCGCCGAGGTCTTCTATTTCTTGAATATGCGCCCATGCCCGCTTAATCAATCCGTCAGTCAAGGCTTCCACATAATACGACCCGCCCCACGGATCAGCAACACGAGTGATGCCAGTTTCATCCTGCAAAAACAGTTGCGTATTGCGGGCGATCCGTGCGGAAAAATCAGTCGGCAAAGCTATCGCTTCGTCCAGCGCGTTCGTATGGAGTGATTGCGTATGACCGAGCGCCGCCGCCATCGCTTCTATACAAGTGCGGGCAACGTTGTTAAATGGGTCTTGTTCCTGCAAGCTCCAGCCGGAAGTCTGCGAATGTGTGCGTAAAGCCATTGATTTTTCATTTTGTGGGCTAAATTGTTTTATCATCTTCGCCCAGAGCACGCGGGCGGCACGCATCTTGGCGATCTCCATAAAATAGTTCATGCCAATCGCCCAGAAGAACGACAGACGCGGTGCGAATTCATCAATATCCATGCCTGCCTTCAGCCCGGTACGCACATACTCCAGCCCGTCAGCCAGCGTATATGCAAGTTCAATATCTGCGCCTGCACCCGCTTCCTGCATATGATAGCCAGAGATACTAATGCTATTAAACTTAGGCATATTCTGCGCGGTGAAGGCGAAAATATCCGCGATAATCCGCATTGAAGGCTCCGGCGGATAGATATAGGTGTTACGCACCATGTACTCTTTAAGAATATCGTTCTGAATCGTTCCGGTGAGTTGCGATTGTTTGATGCCCTGCTCTTCCGCCGCGAGGATATAAAACGCCATGATCGGCAAGACCGCCCCGTTCATCGTCATCGACACAGACATTTGATCGAGCGGGATGCCATCAAACAGGATGTTCATATCAAGGATCGAATCAATCGCCACGCCCGCCTTCCCCACGTCACCCATCACCCTCGGATGATCGGAGTCGTATCCGCGATGTGTCGCCAGATCAAACGCGACAGACAAGCCTTTTTGACCGCCTGCAAGGTTACGACGATAAAAGGCGTTGCTCTCTTCTGCGGTAGAAAAACCGGCATATTGACGTACCGTCCACGGACGTTGCACATACATCGCCGGATACGGTCCGCGCAAGAACGGTGCAACCCCCGCCGAAAAACTGAGATGCGACATCCCCTCTAAATCTTCAGCGGTATAGAGCGGGCGCACATCAATCTGTTCGGTGGTATGCCAGACGAAATCTTCAACAGATTTACCGGATTTCTCCTCAAGATCAGCTTTCCACTGCGCGTAGTCCTGTTTCGGGTATTCCGCCTGATAATCAAGTTTCGTAAAATCGGGATTCTTCGCCATTACAACACTCCCAACCGTTCCTGTAAAGTTTCATTTATGGTCAAGCAATTTGCCTTGAGGTGAATAAATTCATCCACGCCAGCGGACTTAAATGCGTCAATATGTGCCTGCGGATAACCCGCAAGTATGACGATCATGTCAGGATTTGCTGTTTTTATCTGCTGGACGAGCGCAGGCACAATTTCGGGATAGGTGTCATCCGTAGAACAAATCACTAGCGCACCCGCACCAGAGGCAAGCGCCGCCTTTGATGCCTCTTCCGGCGTGGCGTAACCATCACCCTGATCTATACATTCAAATCCACCGACTTCAAAAAATCCTTTTGTGAATTCAACACGCGCTTTATGTTGCGCCACAGCACCCATCTTTGCTAGGAAGATTTGCGGGAAATGTCTATGTTTACTACGGTAATTCTCCGCCGCAAAACGCAAACGTTCAAAGGATTCGGATAAGCGATAGGTCGGCACAGGCACAATCATCTGGCTTTCGCCATCTTGCGCTTGACGATGTGCGCGGGTCATTTGTTCCAGTGTCGCACCACTCATCGCCGCTTCAACCAGCGTATCCAGCGCACCAGCACCGTCTAGTACGCCAGTAATTTTCATATTTTCATCACGTTGCGCCATGATCTCTTGGGCGCGTTTGGTGTGTAGATGGCGATAATCCGTGCGATCCGGCTCGATGCGCTTTTCCGTCAGATTGGGATACATATTCGTCCCGACGATTACATCTTTGCGCGTCGCCAGATTTGTTTGTCGTCCTACCATCATCTCGCGGATCATCGTCTGGGGCGTTTCATCGCGTAATGCCTGCAACATTCCACCCTTTGCTTCGATCTTTTGAAACAGCGACCACGATTTACGCGCCAATTCATCGGTGAGTGTTTCCACATACCATGAGCCACCCGCAGGGTCGATCAACCTGGTCAAGTTGACTTCACTTTGCAGAATCACCTGTTGATTGCGGGCGATCCGCCGTGCAAATTCATCCGGCACATTGCACACTTCATCAAACGCGCCGGAGGTCATGCTATCTACCCCACCGATTGCACCAGAAAGTGATTCGGTCGTTGTGCGAAGCATATTCACGTAAGGATCAAGCATGGATTTATTGATTGTGGCGGTGCGCGCGTGCAATTTCATCCGTTGCGAAATTTCATTGCCGCCGAATGCACTTACAATTTGCGACCACAGCAATTTGGCGGCGCGTAATTTGGCAATCTCCATGAAAAAGTTCGCGCCCACCGAAAACATAAAGCGCATTCGCGGGGCGATCACATCAATTTCCAGACCGCGTTTTTGCATCTCACGCACATATTCAACCGCCGTTGCCATCACGAATGCCAGTTCATGAACGGCGTTCGCCCCACCATTATGATATTGATAACTGTGGATGGCTATCGTCTGTAGCGCATTGACGTGGTCGACTGCCCAATGAGTTAACATCGCCATTTCATCGTAAGCGACTCTTAATTTAGTCGGCAAAATACCATAGCGCACCAACTCACCCAACGGATCAGTCGCAACACATCCGCGCAAATCACTTAATTCGATGCCTTCCTCATTCGCCATAGCGACTAAGAACGCGGTAAGTGGTAAGGGAATGGTCGCCGCTTCGATGTAAATTGGCGTTTCTTTTAAATCCACACCTTTTAAAGCGGTCTTGAAATCCGCAAAGCTAGCAATCGAAAGTCCATCAATCCCTACCTGCCCCGATTCTACATGATCGGGATCATAGCCTGCACGCGTCGCTTGATCGAGAATCAACATCACGGCGGATTGTCCTCGCGCCATATCGTGCTGTAATGCCTGATTATAATCTTCCGGCGATCCGGCGGTGATTTCCTGCGCAATGCGCCACGAGTCTTTCAAGTAACCGCGTGTTTTGTTGCTACGCACATAAGGCGGCACACCGGGGATCGTATATTGATGGGCGATGTCCTGCGCGTCTTGCTGAAAATATAAAGGCTTAAGCGTAATGCCTTCGTAGGTGGAGGTTAACAACTTTTTGTCAAAAGGAGCACCTTTCAACGAGGCTTCTGCGGCGGCACGCCATTCATCATAACTTGTGGGCGAAAATTCATCAAAAGTTGGAGGATCGACTTGATTCTCGTCGATATTGCGAGAGACATCATCCGACATAAGGTTATTTCTTTCTGACTAAAACGATCACTAAGTAGAGATCATCACGATTTAATTTCAGGTTAGATTAATTGTAACGCGTAACGGGGAGCGGAGAAAGTAAATTACTCAGTACGCAGAGGGTGCAATCTAGCACTATTCGATGATCATGGAGATAAGCACAATACTGAACCGTCACGCCATCCAGGCGAATAATGGTTTGCCAATACACCGTACAGGGGTATAAAATACCTCGTTCAACACAAGCGAAAGATTATGAAAGTAGCAAATGGCGAACCTCAAAAATAAAGCAGAAGCATGGTTGGCGGATATTCTCGGCAAACAGGCGACATTTCGTGCTGGTCAATGGGAGGCGATAGACGCGCTTGTCGTTCAGCGCCAGCATGTGCTGGTAGTTCAACGCACCGGATGGGGTAAAAGTTCTGTCTATTTTCTTGCCACGCGCTTGCTCCGTGAACAGGGGCATGGATTGACCGTTCTGATTAGCCCACTGCTCGCCCTGATGCGTAACCAGATCGAAGCGGCGCAACAGTGGGGCTTGGTCGCGGAAACACTCAACAGTTCAAATCAGGACGACCACGCACGCATCGAATCTGCATTATTGGCTAACAAAGTTGATCTGCTGTTGATCTCGCCTGAGCGACTCGGCAATGATCGCTTTTATGACCGTGTTTGGTCAAGATTACGCTCAAATGTAGGCATGTTGGTGATTGACGAGGCACATTGTATTTCGGATTGGGGGCATGATTTCCGTCCAAATTATCGGCGTATTATGCACATCCTTGAAGATATTCCGCACGAAATTCCCGTTCTTGGCACAACCGCGACAGCAAATGACCGCGTGGTGAGCGATGTGGCGGAAATCATCGGCGCGGGCATGAATATTCAACGGGGCGCGCTCACACGGGACAGTTTGTCGCTCTACACCTATCCCGAATATATGGACACCGCCACCAAACTCACCCTGCTCTCGCATCTATTAAGCAGTATTGGTGGAAGCGGCATCATCTATTGCACCACCACACGGGACTGTCTGTTGGTCTCGGAATGGTTACAAAAAGAAGGACACAACGTCAAACCATATTTTTCTAATGTGGAAGCGACCATTGATGAAGATCGCATCGCGCTAGAAGATCAACTCATGAACAATCAAGTGAAAGCGTTGGCTTCCAGCGTGGCGCTCGGCATGGGATTTGATAAAAGTGACCTGAGCTTCGTCATTCATTATCAATTGCCGGGTAACCTCATCAGCTATTATCAGCAAATTGGACGTGCAGGGCGTGGCATCGAGCGCGCCTATGTCATCTTGATGCACGGCGAAGGTGACGAGGATATTCAACGCTTCTTCATCGATACGGCGTTCCCGTCCGTTGCACAGGTTGAAAGCGTCATCAACGCACTCAAAGAATTCGGCGCGATGAGCCGCAATAACCTATTGGGCGTGGTTAATGTACGAATTTCTGCGTTAGAAAAAATTCTCGTCCATCTCGAGGTTGAGGAAATCATCGGCAGGCAAGGATCAAAATATCATCTTCAAAAAGCGGATGCCACGCCGGATTTTGCACGATGGAAAAATATCACTGAGTCGCGCTATCAAGAATTGGCGCAGATGAAAACCTACGTCCATAGCACAGATTGCCTGATGCGCTTTATCGCCACCGAGCTTGATGACCCGAATCCGGTGGTGCGATGTGGCAAATGCAAGAATTGTACCGAGGCACAAAGTAAATTCCAGCCAAGTACACAGGCGATTGCGCGTGCACAGCGATTTCTACGCCATGGCGATCCGATCACGTTTGAGCCGAGAAAACGCTTCCCGATGAAGTTAGACGGGTATCGAAATACGATCATCCCACACATCAACCAGACAGGTTTGGCGGTGTGCGAATATTATGACAGCGGATTGGGGGAACGCGTCCGGCAGGGGCGAAAGATCAACACCTACGATGAATCGTTGTTGGACGCGAGTGTGGAAACTCTCACACAAAATCTCTTAAAGGATACGCGTATTGCTGTGGTTGTTCCTGTGCCATCCCTGCGCCGCCCACAGTTGACTCCCGTGTTCGCGAAATCACTCGCTGATAAATTGCACTTACCCTATTCCGAAGCGGTGACTCATGTCGAGCAACATCCGTCTCAGGAAGATCAGAACAATAGTCATCAGCAGGCGCTTAACGTCCTTGATCGCTACAAAATAACGGGCGACATTCGAGGCAAGACGGTGCTTTTAGTCGACGACATCGCCGATTCTAAATGGACGTTGACGATGATCGGTGAGTTACTCGGACAAAGTGGCGCAAAAGCCGTTTATCCCTTCGTTCTCGCGGTCAAAAATCCATCTGGATAATCTGGCACATATTTACTGTAAACGTTCGCCTTTAGTGGGGTCTTGAATTTTACGATCCAGAATCAGCGAGCGTACCACTTCATCCCACACTTTTTTGAACTTTTTTGCGTCATCCACCCAATAATCAAATGTAATCAACACATGCGCCTCGTAGCCACGCGCATAGGCGATATTGGTATAGGCTTCGCGGTTATCGTTTTCATCGTCGATCCAGCGATCCCTCTTCCAGACCATTTCAATATCTTTGCGTGGCACTCTCTTGATTTCGGTACGTTCTTTTCGCTCCTTCAATGCCGGATCATTGGTCGCGTTTTCCAGCAAGTCTTCCAGCGGCAAGCCGGACCAATCAATACCCGGCGGGAAGCGCCACAATGTCACCGTGATCCGGGCATCATCATCCGGCGGTTCTTTGTCCAAAACTTCAAGCGGTTCCATCTTCGTCAGCACCCAACTCACGGGGATATTAAAGCTCGCCGCGCCTGCATCCATCACGACGATTTTATAACCGGACGGCGCTTTCCATGTATGGTCGTCCCGTAATCTAAGCGTTTTCCCTTTACGCATCGTATTTTTCTTCGCCATAATTGTTCCTCTTAATTTACCCCGGAAATACCATATCAGTTAAACGCAACGCATGGAGTAATTTCTTATCGTATAAAGTAGCATATTTTATAGGTTCGTCATTGGCTGGATTTTGCGCTACCCTATCACATAATTTATACAATAAAAAAGGTGTAACCGACATGATAAAGCAACTGGCACACATCAACATTCTTTCTGATGATCTTGAAAAGACAGAACAATTCTATTGTGGACTTTTAAGCATGAAAAAGGGTTTTGAATTTCTCAAGGATGGCAAACTTTTCGGATTTTATCTTGAAACAGGCGAAAACACTTACATCGAGGTTTTCCAATCGGGTGAATTCGACTGCAACCGTCCGCTGATTCATCATCTGTGCTTAGAAGTAGACGATCTGGACGCAGTGATTGCAGATGTTCGGAGCAAAGGTGGCGAAATCACCGATAAGAAAATGGGCGGGGATAAATCGTGGCAGGCATGGATGCGCGACCCTGCCGGAGTGAACATCGAATTGATGCAATACACGGCTGAAAGCTCCCAATTTACGGGTAATCCGTGTATTGTTGATTGGTAGCTATTTTACGAAACCAAAAGGAAAAATTCTGATGCAAATTATGTTACAACACGTCAGCATACCGCGTCCACCAGGCGAAGCGAGCGCACAAATCGCCCGTCAATTTTATGGCGAAGTCATCGGTCTGGAAGAAAAACCCGTTCCAACGTCGATTGTTTATGCGGATTTGGTGTGGTTCAAAATCGGTGAAATCACGGAACTCCATGTTTTTGCAGAAGCCGATAGCGATACAAAATCCGAGCGGCATTTTTGTTTGAATGTCGGAGACGTTGAAGCGATGCGCCAATCATTAGAAAGGGGCAATTATGAAATCTGGTCACCAACGCAAATTCAGGGGAGACCACGCTTTTTCTGCCGTGATCCGTTTGGCAATGTCGTCGAATTTACGCAAATTACCGACGATTATTTGAACTTTCAAGACAACGCATAATCTGATTAACGTGATTTCGGGGATATGAAATCCCGTTCACACGCAAACTCACACGGCAATGCGATACGGTAGTATTAGCTCCTTGATTGCGAAAGAGCGATGCTTGTTTGATGGGGTGTTTCGATACGGAATGCCCTATCATTCCATTGAGGTATCAACAGCAAAACTCCGAAATGCAAAAATGACATCGGTACATCCTTCATCTTCAAGAACAGTTTTCATAGCCCCAACTAGCGCATCATAACCGCGAGAGTCAAACCAGTATCCGGTCACGCCCCATATGAACAGCTTATTTTCCCTGCGTTCTACTTCAAACAGGCGCGCAATGTCTAAATCTACGTCAAGCTCTACATAGAACGGTAATTTGAAATTTGGATTATATCTTTCGTCGCCCTCGTCCCAATCACCTCGACGATAGGCTTCGAAATCTTCACGCAAACCCTCAACTAACAATTCTGCTATTTCTTTATCCGCTGGCAAGGTACAGGTTATGTCTGTAAGCAATATGGAGTCCGGATGTGTCCGCGACTCGATTACACCAAGGTTGATCTTTGCGCCCAATTTTTGGAGTAACTCATCAAACGGTTGTGGACCACACCAAATTTGATTGGGATTAGTAATAAACAAAAATCGCTCGTATCGGGTTACAGGATCACGATCACGAACCCAATGAAACCAATTCAAGCTGTAGGTCCATGCCACATTTAATTCTTGAGATAATGTCTGCTCAATTGGTGTAAGCACGTCTGTTTCTGTGATCTTGCCCCATTCCATACGCTCATCTGGCGTGAATTTATCCCACCATTTTTGAAGACGATCAAGAATTGCCTGCACCTGTATCTCAGCTTGTTCTGCATCTCCCACCGACGCAAATTCACCAACCACCGTAAAATCTGCACTGTGATTACTGCTAAATTGTTGCCAGATTGTCACACGCATCAATCACCATACTCTACTTCTAAGAACTCGTACGTTATGTTCTCGCATTCGCGTGATTCCAGATACGCCAACAAACGCTGTAATTCTTCTTCAAAATTCCATTTCTCTGATGGCTTATCCTTTGAATTTGAGTGTTTATAATAACCATCATGTAACTGATAGTGTTTAAGTTGCATGTTGGAACCCTCTCTTAGTAACTCTCCTCGCGTAATCCGACAACCCGGCAATGTGATTAATTTCGTGCCGTGGCGATCTTCAATGCGCGTTTCATCAACCATAAGTTGTGCTTGAGGAGTTACACACGTCAAGTTCATCGCAAAATAAGTATCATCCCAATTCTCACAATCTGCGGCGACTTTTCCGCCTAGGTTACGCAAAATCTCAACAAAAGGCGGCGGTCCCATCCACGTATCAGAAGCTGGATTAACGATGACGAGATTGCCAAATGTGCTTATCGCCTCCGAAGCTCTGGGGCTTTGCATCCAATCAGAAACCCCACGCGTTCCCTTACCCCAAACCTCCACGCCAAATTGCGCCTTATACTTGATCTCCGGCGGAGCCAGTCCACCACTCTCTTTCACCGCGTCTTCGATGCGTTCTCGATCATCCCGATCATCAAATCGGCTCCACCACGCGCTGATGTCCGCCAGCATCAACTGTAATTCGTCAGCGACGGTTTCCGCCCATTCAACCGATTCAAATTCGCCAACAACCATGAAATTTGCACTATGATTACTGCTAAATTGTTGCCAGATAGAGAGCTTCATTGCTCACTGCACCTTATACATAAATATGATGATTAGTCTCGAACATACCGATAATCAATATCGAAACAGCCCTTAACTTCAACCCATGCAATCATTGCTGATACACCTAATTCCTGATTGTGAAACCACATATGGGACAACACAAATTTCTGCTCTTTGCGATCAAGGCGTAGCTCTTTGCTACGTAGAGCAAGACGATTTGGTTTCATGCTCAAACTATAGGGTGAATTTGGCAAATAATTGGAACGGTCATATCTCAATTGCCACTTCTTTTTAAGGATTTCCACGGCATCACGCTTTAAGAGTTTACTTGTATCTAAAACTTGATTGAAATTGGCTTCATCATCATGCCACGGTGGTAGATTGTCAGAAGATGAGAGTTCACCTGCTACATACTGAGAGATTTCTCGTTCAATCTGATCTGCAATCTGTTGATTCGGTGCTGTAAACCGCAGTATCGCATGAAAGCCAAAGCCTTCCTCTATCGTCATTTCCATATCGTAACCGATAGTTTCTGCACCTAAAGTCTTTAGAATGCCTTCAAACGGTTGAAGCGTCATCCATGTCTGATCAGGGTTTGTAGCGATAACAGTATGTCCCACAAGCGAAATTGCATCATCAATCAAATTCTCTGAGGCTTTCCGGGCATCATAACCTGAATTTGAGGGGTGGTCTTCACCTTCGTAATATGCCCAATTTGTCCAATCAATCGCATGGGGCCAAATCACATCAAACTTCTTGGCGTAATGTGCTTCCGGCGGAAAAGGATCAATTATTCCAGATTGTCGCGCTGTTTTAGTTTCTTCTTTGTGCTCACGATGCCAGCGATCAATCTCAAAAAGCATCTCGCGCAATTGTTTGTATGCCCGTTCAGCATCTTCTACATTATCAAATGTACCAACAACCCAGAAATGCCCGCTATGATTACTGCTAAATTGTTGCCAGATAGAGAGCTTCATCACTCACGCCTCCCAACGCGTCCAATCCTCGATTTGGCAGACGTGCACATCCACCACTCGCCGCCGCCTGCTGTATTTTGCGTTTTTGCTCCCAATACTGGCGCACGTCTTCGAGCGTATCAAACGGAATAGTCCAATGATGGAACGAACACGGTTTGATGCGCTTGTCGCTTGTGATCGACAGAAATTCGTCCCCTGCCCCGCAATCCGGTGTGTCAAATAGACGTGGTACTTCTGGCAACATATCCCCCCAGCATATATCCAATTTAATCTGTGCCAGACCTTTTAGCGAAGCATACATACGTGTTAGAAAAGCCTGTAGCGTATCGTAATCTGCTGGCGTGAAGTGCATTGAGCGATCATTACCTTTGTAGCTCAAGAGCAGAAAATCACGTACGCCGAGGCTCAGTAGCCGCAAAAATTTCGCTTCGATCTGTGGGAGTTCGTCAGGCGTAATCAGCCAATTCACGCCAAAACGGACATTGCACGAAGTCAGCAACTTGATCGTGTCTTCATAGTGATTGGTATCATAGAGTGATAGGCGGATGTTGCCATATTTCCCGTCAATCTTGTGTAGAAAATCCTCGTTAATCTTCATGCCATTGGTTGTAAAGTTGACCGCAAGTTGCGTCGTATCATAAAGCTTACTGATAAAATCCTCCCATTGTGGGAACAGCATCGGTTCGCCACCGCCGAAAGCAACTTCCAAAACACCCCAATCGTTGGCTTGCTGGCAAAATTCAAGCAAAGTTTCGTACGTCCAGTCGCTATCTGACTTCAAATCACGATAACAAAAATGGCATTGTAGATTACAAACGTTTGTAATGGCGATTAGTAACGTTCGCGGTGCAGTTCGTTTTAAATGCGCCGTTTCATCACCCTCCAGCTTGATGTTGAATCCGGTGTCACGATCAAAGAGCAATAAGGCACCATCAAGCGCATGAGTACGCCAATCGAGATTGCGAAGTTGAGGCGGAAGATATTGCCTATAGTTGATTAGAGTATCGGTCATTTCACCTCGCCCATTATGCCAACAGGAATTCAAATTCTATAAACCTTATTCTATTAGTATAGATCAATTGTATGCACACACCGAAATGAAGAAGTGGGTTCACATTCGCGTCAAAGTTTGCGTCTTAGTAAAATGAGCATAGGTTTACACATACAGGTAACAAACCAGTGAAGTTTATTAATAACTTACTTGATTCAATGGAAGCACGTCGCAGGCGTGAAGACCGTATAGCGCTGATGATTTTCGGAGGTGGTTGTCTCACGTTTATCGTGATAGGGATCATTATTGCGATTGTGACAGGTATCCTTAATGCGGTAGAAACGGCAAACGTCAAAAGTGCCTATGGAGATGTTTATGCCAGTGCGTGCCAACCCGTCCCGGCAGGAAATGACTCGACCACAAATTTGCCGGATGCCGTAACACCCCACCGTCTACTCTTTCTCACGGGCGATACACAACGTCGCCATGCGTGGCACTCGGATTTACCCGCGCAATGGCAAGCAGAAAATGAAGATCAAGTCGCGATCATCGGGTGCGTCACTGAGGAAGAAATCGTGTTAGAAACGTGTGAATATCAGCGAGATTCAGCGCGTTCAGAAGAGGCATACACTGTTCGTCTTGAGCGTCAACAATATCAAGCGACGATTGTACTCATTAATGCCACGACTTCACGGCGAATCGACACCCTCACAGTGACCGGCTCCGAACCCGAGCCTTGTCCGGAAGATGACGGGCGACTTACGAGCGGCGAAATAAACGGCGGGGTTGTCTCTTGGGCTGATTTTGCGAGCTGGGCTGAAACGTATATCTTTGGTGGATAAATTACGAACTGAACTGTCTCCCAAATAGTGGTTCATCCGCACTTTATGTGAAAAGCAATATGTGAAGAGTGATGTGAAAGAATAAAATAGTGGTTTACATATTTGGCATCTGGAGTGGCAAGAGATCATCGGTACACTTCCATATACAATTGAAGGCTTTGAAATCG
>JAVJSU010000095.1:0-74995 GCA_040219275.1 Aggregatilineales bacterium
ACCCCACTGAAGTGGGCTATTCTCACAAACGTATGGGAAGGATAGCCTGCTTCAGCAGGGTTTTACAACTGCGTAGCCAATGGGTTTCAGCCATTGGCGGTATCAGTATGAAATCGTCCACAAAAAACCTACCCCTGAAAGGGATTTAGGGGTGAGGGCAATGACCACACAATAGAGGGTGTTTCTCGTCGGAACACGCTCTATTTTTTTGAATTTAATTTAGGTAAACCTAAAAATTGGATTTGGTTATTGACAAAACAGGCGTGATGCGATAATTTAGACTTATCTAAAATTTACAGAGTTTACCGGAGTGTGGCAACCCTATGAAATCAAAATTTTTCGTAATGCTCATATTGGTATTCGTCATCGGCGTGTTCGGTGTATCCGCACAGGATGACGATACAATTAACATCGTGGCGACCACCACACAGACAGCAGACCTTATCACCATTCTCACCGAAGGCGTGCCAGAAGGGACAATCAACCTGACGGCGCTGATGGGTGCGGGCGTTGATCCGCATTTATATCAACCGACAGAATCCGATATTCGCGCCATGAACCGTGCCGATGCCGTGTTTTATAGCGGCTTACATCTGGAAGGGCAGTTCGATACGGTCTTCGAGGCACTCGGCGAACAGGGCGTGCTCATTTATGCCATCTCCGATCCGGTGCTGGATGCCGGATACATCATCGGCGGTTTTGACCTCAGCGAAGAGTTGACCAACGTCAATGATCCGCATTTCTGGTTCGATCCGCTCAACTGGCAATTGGTCACCGAAGGCGTGCGCGATGTGCTTATTGAACTTGACCCCACCAATGCCGAACTTTACAGCGACAATGCAGAGGCTTATGTGGAGCAACTCGGCATATTGTTCGATTGGGCGTACGAGGCGATGAATACCGTGCCGGAAGGTCAGCGTGTGCTGGTCACGTCGCATGATGCCTTCCAATATTTCGGACTGGCGTTTGGCTGGCAGGTGCGCGGCTTGCAGGGCATTAGCACGGAAGATGAAGCCGGTGTCGCCGATATTCAAAACATCTCGCAATACGTCATCGAGAACGAGATTCCGGTCTTGTTTATCGAGAGTAGCGTACCACCGGATGCCATCGAAGCCGTGCAGGAAGCCATCAACGCAGGCGGCGGCGCGGTGCAAGTCGGCGTGCGCGTGCTCTTTAGCGATGCGATGGGTGAACCGGATATGTTCGGCGGGACGTACATCGGCATGATTGCCACCAACGTCTATACCATCCTACAGTCGTATGCAATCGCAGGCGTGGAACTCACCATACCGGACTATCCGGCGGATCTAATGCCACAGCCTGATGAAGAATTGCTCACGTTACCGACAGAATAAACTCAAATGGGGCGTGGTGATCTTTACTGCGCCTCTATTCTAACTTTCTCATAGTCATATAGAAAACCGTAGATATTCAGCAGAGATAGAGTACCAATTTCTTTAAGCTAATTCCCATCTTATTCTCCCTCACACCAAGGGAAAAGACACCCAGATCAGTTCTTTAAAGTCCCTCGCCCCTTGTGGGAGAGGGATTTAGGGTGAGGGGAACAACTCTCAAAAAACACATTTCAGGATCACAAAACATGGACACTACAGCCGAAAAACCAATAGAAATCGACCAAAAAATCGCCCTCGAAATTGACGATTTAACTGTCGCCTACAACAGCAAACCCGCCATCTGGGACGTTGATCTCAGCGTACCGGAAGGCGTACTCATGGCGATTGTCGGACCGAACGGGGCAGGGAAATCCACACTCATCAAAGCCGCGCTCAACCTGATTCCACGCGCCGCCGGAACAGTCCATTTTTACGGCAAACCCTACGAGAAAGCCCGTCAACTGGTCGGCTATGTGCCACAGCGCGGGAGTGTCGATTGGGATTTTCCAACGTCGGTGATTGATGTCGTCACGATGGGCTTATATGGCAGACTTGGCTGGTTCAAGCGCCCCGGCAGACGCGAAAATGATCTCGCCTTACACGCGCTCGATCAGGTCGGCATGGCAGATTTCGCCGCACGGCAGATCAGCCAATTGTCCGGCGGTCAGCAACAGCGCACCTTTCTTGCACGCGCTCTCGTGCAGGATGCCAACATCTACTTCATGGATGAACCGTTCGCGGCGGTGGATGCCATCACCGAACGGGCAATCGTCACCGTCTTACGCGAATTGCGAGAGCAAAGCAAAACCGTCATCGTCGTCCATCATGATCTGCAAACCGTCGATCAATATTTCGATTGGGTGACCCTGCTCAACGTAGAAGTGACCGCCAGCGGACCCGTAAAAGACATCTACACGCCGGATAATCTCAAGAAAACCTACGGCGGGCGCGTCTCCTATCTACACGACGACGCGCAATTCATCGGTACGGGGGACTAAGCGATTATGTTCAGCCTCTTCGACGGATTTTCCGCAGATGACAGACGCGTGTGGCGCATCATCATGGTTACGGTGGGCATCTTCGCGCTGTTCATCCCGTTTACGATGCTTGCCTTCGATGTCAGCTATGACCACACCCTTCGCACGGTTGCCATTGGTGGATCGTTGCTCGGTGTGGTGGCGGGCGTGCTTGGCTGTTTCGCCGTGCTCCGCAAACAGAGCTTGATGGGCGATGCGCTCTCTCATGCCGCATTACCGGGCGTGACCATCGCCTTTTTGCTGGCGGGGCGTGATCTCGGCGTGTTGTTGATCGGCGCGGGGATCGCCAGTTGGTTGGGCGTGCGTTTTATCTTCGCCGTCACCCATACCACACGTATCAAACAGGACACCGCGATGGGCATTGTGCTGGCGGGGTGGTTCGCGCTCGGCATCGCTTTACTCGCGTATATTCAAGGCACGCCGGATGCCAGTCAGGCCGGATTGGACAAATTTATCTTCGGGCAGGCGGCGGCAATTGTAGAAAGCGACGTGCGCTTAATCGCCATTGTCGGCTTCGGCGCGTTCGTCGTCACCGGATTGTTCTGGAAGGAGTTCAAGCTCATCACCTTTGACCCCGAATTTGCCGGAGCGAACGGCTTTCGCGTCAATTTGCTGGATACCATGCTATCTACGTTAATCGTCGTCGCCATTGTGCTTGGCTTGCAACTCGCCGGAGTCATTCTCATGGTCGGCATGTTGATCGCCCCCGCAGTCGCCGCCCGCCAATGGACGCACAAGCTCAGTCAGATGATCGTGCTGGCGGCGGTGTTCGGTTCGTTCGCAGGCGGCACAGGCTCAATCATCAGCGCGATGGATGTCAACATTCCCACCGGACCGATGATTATCGTGATGGCGTTCGCGGTAGTGTTTATCTCCATCATGTTCGCGCCGGAACGTGGCTTAATCGGCACATGGATACAGGCGCGGGCAGATCGCAAACGCTTCGCCGCGCAGACCGTTCTGCGTGACGTGTATCGTTATGCCACCAACCACGTTGCAAACGAATCCGACCTGACGACCTATCCCGTTCCGATGCGCTTTTTGCTCGGAGTGCGGGGAGCAATGGCTCCCATCGGCTTGAAGCAACTGACTGCACAGGACGCGATTGTGCGCGATGGTGATGCGTGGCGTTTGACCAAAACGGGCGTAAAGATGGCACATGACGACGAGCGCAATCAGCAATTGTGGGACTTATATCGCCGACACAGCGACGAACTCGCGTTACCACTCATCAAAGAAGACCGTCAGGTGAATATCCGCGAAGTATTGCCCGACGAAGCCGTGAACCGCCTCGAATTGGCGCTAGCAACGGCAAGCGATAGTTAGGAGAGTCATCATGGTCAGTGGCGCTGATTTTTACGACGACGAAAACATTTTCAACACCTATGCGAATTCACGCAAACGCGACAACAGCCCGAATGAAACGCTTGAATTGCCGATTATCCGTGAGCTTGTCGGCGACGTAAACGGCAAACGGGTGCTCGATATTGGTTGTGGCGATGGTCTATATGGCACAACTCTTCTTGAAGCGGGCGCGACACAATACACGGGCATCGAACCTGCACAACGCATGTTTAAACTCGCACAGAAAAACCTATTCTCGCATAACAACGCCGACGTGCATCATCGTTCTGCGGAGCAATGGGCATATATTCCCGATGATTTTGACCTCGTGATCTCACGATTGGCGCTTCATTACGTCGGCGAGATTGCCAGCGTGTTCAACGGCATTTATCAGACCCTGTCCGTTGGTGGCAAATTCGTCTTTTCCGTCGAACATCCGGTGATTACCTCCTGCAATCGCAGTCTGGAACAAACAGGCGGGTTGCGTCAGGATTGGATCGTCGATGATTATTTCATCACCGGTCTACGGCACGTCAAATGGATGGGCGGCGAGGTCATCAAATATCATCGCACCATTGCAGACTATTATGCGCTCCTTCAGCAGGTAGGCTTTCACATCCAAGCTCTGCGAGAGAGCGCCCCTGAACGTCAAAATTTCGCTGAAAACGATGGAGAACTTTTCCGGCGGCGGCAACGTATCCCGCTATTCCTCCTATTTTCAGCCGTAAAACCGAACTAACCGGAGCACCCAATGGACACAATCGAACGTCTTATCATCGACCTGATACTCAATTTCGTCTCCCGCGAGGAGCTTAACCTGTTTCTGCGTGACCCGCGCAACACGGCTATTATCGTCGGCGGGTTGATCGCAGTTTGCGGCGCATTGCTCGGCACATTTTTGCTCCTGCGCGGCATGTCATTGACCAGCGATGCCATCAGCCACACCGTTTTGCTGGGGATTGTCGTCGCCTTTTTGCTGATGACGCGCGTTTTTAACATGGAGCCGGATTTATCGTCACCGTTCCTGATTATCGGCGCGGCGGCGGCGGGCGTGTTGACCGTTTTCCTGACGGAGATGATTTATCGCTCCGGTTTGGTGCGGCAGGATGCGGCGCTTGGCTTGGCGTTCCCGCTGTTGTTCGCCGTCGCGGTGATCCTCGTGGCGCGTTATGCAGATAACGCCCATCTCGATCAAGACGCGGTCATGGTCGGCGAAATCGGCATCGCGTGGGCGAATACCAGTAGCGTCTGCTACGACAATTGCGAGTCCGTGACGATCACGCCGGATGATCCCCGCGCCGAGGTGCAACGTTCCTGCATCAATTGCCGTTCGGAAAGCATCAGCCCGCGTGATGCCCGCGCCGAATTTGCCGAATCGTGCGGGAATTGTGGCACGTATACCCCCGCGCAAGCATGGCGAGAAGGCTTAATCGAAAACGAACCCTTACTGGTCTTCTTCCCCAAGTCGATCACCGTCATGGGCATTATGACCCTGTTTACGGTGCTCTTCGTGACGCTCTTCTATAAGGAACTCAAGCTCTCCACGTTCGATTCCGCTCTGGCGCAAGCACTCGGTTTTCGCCCCGGTTGGCTCAGTTATGGGCTGATGGTCATGGTCAGTCTGGTCGCGGTAGGCGCATTCGACGCGGTGGGGTCGATTCTGGTGGTCGCCTTCTTCATCATCCCGCCCGCAACCGCCTACCTGCTCACGGATCGCCTGTGGCAACTGCTCATCCTGAGTCCGATCATGGGCGGATTGAGCGTCTATCTCGGCTTTGATCTGGCGCGTGGCGATTTTCTTGGCGTGTTTCAGGTCAGCGATTTACTGGCGACCCTCAACCGTGCGTTTAGCCTAGACCTACCGACCACATGGGACTCGTCCATTTCCGCCTCGATGGTGCTGATGATGTTCTTCATCTTCGTCGTGGCGTGGGTATTCTCGCCCAAATACGGCATGATCTCCACGCTATTTAACCGCAGTGAGCAACGTCGCCGTTTTGCCGATCAGGTCATGATGGGGCATATTTACAACCATCAAGGCACGGAGGTCGAAGCCCACGAACTCGCCGTCGATACGCTCAACACCCATTTTGCATGGACGCGCACCCGCACCCAACGCGTATTGCTCCGTCTGAGGGCGCTCAACTTTGTGCAACTCAAAGACGATCATGTTGTCCTCACCGAGCGCGGCAGGCGACAGGTCGAGACGTTCAAGAAGCAAACCTTCGTCACGGAGCAGTAGGGCAGTTTAGACATAAAAAGTTGAAATTGGCATAGGTGGTCTATAAATGTTCAAAGTCAAAAGTAAGATGCGCCTGTTTCGCCTTGTCGTCGGGCTAAGTTTCGTCATTCCCATGATTGTCTCCTTAGCTCCATCAGTCATAACACGACTATTTGGTGCGCATTGCGGTAACGCCTTAGTCGATCAAGATACGCCTTCCAGAAACGTGGTGAGCGCCACAACAGAATATCAACATCTATGGGACTACGATACGGACTTTATCCCTCAAAATGGTTTGAAAACACTTGACCAGCAAGTAATTTTTTCAGATGGAGATTGTGACCGCGTGGTCGCGCTTGATCTAGAAACAGGCGACGAATTCTGGTCAGCCCATATAAGCAGACCCAGACAAATTGCAGTTGATAATTCGCAAAACATATCCTACATATTTGGCTCTCAGAATGAACAATTAATTGCAATAAACAATGCAGGTACCAAGCTCTGGACGAATAACACCTTACGCGGACAGCGAGTCGGGATAAGCCCATATACATTTTCCGATGGTAGATTATTTGCCTATTCTTATTCACTGGGCTTCGTACCTGTTGATCCTGATACTGGTGCATTTGGGTCTGCAATTGAATTACCTGATGTCGGAGGACAGTTCAGCTACATCGGTGACGATTATCTTTGGTTGATTACAAGTAACAATTCTCTTCAAGCACGCGAAATAGAGACACCTTTTGAAGTTGAATGGACTTCTCCCTATACAGGATTTTCAGAATGTTGTCTCGATCAAGTTGAAAGTTCATCCAGCGTAATTCTTGCCTATTTTCACAGTTCATTATTTGCATTGGATCGGGAAAATGGCGGGTTGTTATGGACGTTTCAGGATTCCGACATTGTATCAAACATTGCGATTTCTAATGAACGGGTCGCCTTCCTTGACGAAAACGCACAACTGCACCTCCTTGACCTCATGACCGGAAATTCGCTTGCAAGAATCCAGTTTACTCTTCCTGACATAGAAGCCCGCAATAACTCAGACAGTGGCGGTGTAATCGGCGGCAGTCAGATTGAATATCAAGACGACGTTGTTGCGATCTATTTTGGCGACACCGATTATTTATCTGCATATCAGATCATGCTAGATAATTAAAAGTGTATAATCGAAACAAGCAACATGTGAGTGAGAGAGGATTTACGCATGGTCAGTCGTTCACAAACGATTACGCCGGAGGGATTCTTAGCCTATGCGGAGTCCCATCCTGAAACACGCTTTGATTTCATGGACGGGGAGCTAGTCGAAGTGTCGCCGAAACCTCTACACGCACGCCTTCAGGCACGTCTAACAATCCGGCTCGGCAATTGGTTGGACAAAAATCCGATTGGTCATATCCACACCGAATGTCTACACGTCTTGAACGGTGAAAATTTCATCCCTGATATTTCCATTAATGCACATCTGGCAGATGACGAACCCTATTTTGACGAACCGCCTCTACTCGCCATTGAAATCCGCTCAGATACACAATCGCGTGCGTCTCAGCGTCGTAAAGCGGTCAGTTATATTGAGCATGGGACACCCGCCGTATTGCTCCTGTTCCCCAAAGAACAGATCGAGCTATTCACCGCAGAAACCGGAGATACACCGCTTGTCTTCGACATCGACGATGTTATTGAGAACATCCCCGGCTTTTCTGGTCTGCGCCTCTCCGTTAAAGATGTGATTGAGTGAGCGTGAACACGAAAAGCCCGCAACTCAAAGACGATCATGTTGTCCTTGATATTCACATGTCTGTTGGCAGTGGCAGAACTTTTTTTCTCTGCCAACTTATGGCGTTTTCGCGCATTTTGAGGGGAAAAAGACGCATTTTGGGTTGGCGGTTTGCATGGCGGTGACTGCCACAGACTGCCAGCGTTATGGCTTCGCAACGTTAGGGATGGTGTGAGGTATATTCGCCCCTGTGATTGATGCTAGCACAGATATGAGCGTAGAGGTGAGCCAAATGCTCCGCCAAAAGGACTCAAGTTTTAGTACTGAGTGCTGAGCAACGGCTCGCCTAAACAAAATCAGTGTCTACTCAACCGGGGAAAAATCACATGTCGAAAGGTTATCTATAAATCAAACTCACAAATAACTCGGTGCGTCGTCGGTGAAGTCGTGACCTTGATATTGGCGCAGAACGGGCTTAAAGCGCAGGAGGCTGTGTTCAAGTCCACCGGGGCGTTAAGTGCCTCAATTTATTCAAAAATTGTTATCTCAAGAGGATAATCTTCTATTATTTGCAGAGTTCTGTCTTTATCGTATCTCGTAGCAATAGAGACAAAAATAGTAAAATCTTCTTCTTGTAATGTATTTGAACATACAGATTGCAAATTCACATTTGAATTAGGTTCAAGATTATAGTTCAAACACCCCCATTCATTGACACCTATATTGTCCAATGATGATCGTGTTACACGGATCTCAATCGAAGGATGTACTGCATCATCGGTGCTAAAATAGCTGATACGTAATCCACACTCTGGCGTTTCGATAGGATACCAGACATAGAGCTTCACCTGTGGATCATTGACGAATTCATTCGGTAGTTGACTAAATGTGACCACAGGAAGATCAAGTTGCCGACTCAACTCATCGGGTGTTGTTTGAGAATTCCTTGTGTCTAAACACTCAAATTCTGTTTTTAATGATGTTTGTTGCATCAAGACAAAGACTATCAAAGCACTGATAAAGATGAGAAGAGTCAACGTCAAGAAAACTATTTTTCTCAAGGCAAAGCCTTATGTCCACAAACATAGTGTAAGCGTAAATATATTTTACTCTACAAGCCTCACACAACCAACCCTCACAAATAACTCGGTGCGTCGTCGGTGAAGTCGTAGCCTTGATATTGGCGCAGAACGGGCTTAAAGCGCAGGAGGCTGTGTTCCAGTCCACCGGGGCGACTGCGTGCCAGCCAATTTTTGCGTTGCTGGACGGTCAGCGCCTCAAGCTCGATATAGAGGGCATCCGGCGTAAATGTCGCGTCCCCCAGCAGATGCAATCCGCGTTTACAGGCGTGCGCCAGCAGATCAATCACCAGCCCGATTTCCGCTTTGACGAGCGCATCCTCGCGTTGCATATCGGCTTCTTGCAGACGATTACGTAAATCATCCAGACGCGTCAGACATTCGCGCAGAGCCGATTCGTTCAGCCCGAAGAATTGATCGGTGACGACGTGCGTATCCAGATTGGTGATGAAGGCGTTCAGGTCGTTGTTGTTCAGTTGGAGCAGGAAAAATAGCAGACTGCCGTTAGGATATGCCAGACCTTCCAGCAGATAGAGGTTGCCGAGTTCGACCATCAACTGCCCCATCACGCCGGCGGAATCTTCAAAGGCAAAGCGGTCTAAAATGGCGGGAATGTTCAGCGTGTCGTTGCTTTCCGCGCACCACGACATGCCCAGCCCGTAAGCATAGCCGAGATAGCTAATCGGCAAGGGTTGCCAGTGTCCACGATCTCCCCAATCGGTCATCAAAAAGCCGGATGCGCCGTATTCGAGTCCGGTCATCACTGCATCGCGGATGTTGCCGATGGCGTTATCGGTGCGTCCGGAAAGTGTGTTCCAGCTCGATGTGCCCGGACACACATAAAATGGGATGCCGGATTTGGCAAACAGCGGGGCGTGGTCGCTATAGGGATGCCCGACATAATAGCCCCATTCCAGCGCGATCATATCTTTGGGCATGTCCGGCAACAATTCGGGATATTTGGTGATGACATCCGCCCAGAAGATCATCGTTTTGCCACGCTCTTTGCCGAGTTCATACATTTTCAGCAGATAATTCACATAGACGCGCCCGCGCCCGATTTCTTCACACAGGGATTTGCTGGCGCACTGCCCCATCTCCCACGGTTCATCGCCGCCGATGTTGAAAAAATCAGATGTGAAATTCGGCAGAAGTTCGTCATACAGCCCCGCCATTAGCTCAACCGATGCCGGATCAATCGGGTTGAGCGAGGTTGCCGGACGGCGTTCGCCCATATGATCGCCAAAATCACCGACGAAGCCCTCGGAGCATTCCGCCAGATGATTGTATTCGGCGTGTTTCAGCCAGCGTTCCATATGCCCGAAGCTGTTTTGATTCGGCACAAGGTCGATGTAGCGTTCGGCGCAAAATGCCTGTAATTCCAGAATTTCCTGCGCGGTGAACGGCGAGGCATCCTCCCAGACGGTCTTGTGCTGTGAATAGGCAAAGGTGTGTTCCATATATAGCTCGAAGTGATTCATCTTCCAGCTCGCCAGCAATTCGACCAGTGTATAGACGGTTTCCATCGTCGGCACGCGGTCACGGCTGATGTCGAACATCACGCCACGCACCGGATAATCGGGATGGTCGCGGATGGTTAAGTCCGGCAAGTGATCGCCGTAATGCCGTAAGAGTTGGATGACGGTCTGTACGCCGTAAAAAATCGCCGCGTCGTCGCCGCCCTGAACGCTAATCTGCCCATTTTTGATTTCAACGGTGTAGGCTTCCGGCGCGAGATCACCGCGAACACCGAGGTTGAGTCCCTCAGTCATCGGGTTGTAGCTCGTGCGGATCGACCACTCCCGACTTGCATGATTGTTCAGCGCGGATTGCAGGGTTTGCGCGCTGAATAATAACGATGGCTTGCTGATGAAAATGGTGCTTTGCGATGCCAAGGCGTGTGAGGCATCGTCTGTGATAAGGAGTTCACGCGGGATTGGAAGCAGTAGGGGTGTAGAAATAGGCATAAGATGGCTTTTCTGTGGATTTGAATTAAGCAGTTGATGATGGGGAGTTTAACATTTTAGATTAGAAAGGATGATACCAATTCATGGATTGGTACAGTCCCGATGGCTTTATAATAAGGGAACGCGATAATTTTTCTCTTGCAAGGACAATACTTTTTCTGTGACTACCCTAACCACAACTTTACCGCACGAGCGTCGTAATTTGGTCGCCTTCATTGGCGATTTTCTTTTTGCCAGCATCGCCGCCACCATCATCAACCCGACGGTGGTGTTGCCGGATTTCATCGGTCAGTTAACGAGTTCCGAATTTATCATCGGGCTGGTGCTTACCTGTTACAGCCTCGGACGGTTGGTGATGCAATTCGGCTTTAGTCCGCGCATTGCCCGTGCGGAAAAGCGCAAACCGTGGTTCATGATTCCGGCATTGCTCGGCAGGTGGACATTCATCGGCGCGGGTGTGCTGATTGTCGTGATCGGTGGCGGACATTCTGCGGTGCTGATTGGCGTGGTGATCGTCGCAGTGTTGTCGTTTCAATTGATGGATGGCATCACGTCGCCGGCATGGTTTGAATTGATGGGCAGTAGCCTGACCAATCGCTCTCGCATTCAATTTCTCGGCTATAGTCAGGTGTTCGTGGGTCCGTTGTTGGCGATTATCTCGGTTTTTCTGGTGGGTGCGGTGCTTGAAAGTGCGCCCTTCCCGACGAATTACGGCTATCTGTTCATTATCGGGGGCATGTTTATGTTCGCCTCCGCGCTGATGATTACCATTTTGATCGAACGTCCCACCCCGCCACATCGCAATGCGCCCACCTTAATGCAATATGGCAAATATCTGCGCGCGCTCATTCAGACGGATAAACCCTACCGTGATTTTTTGATTGTGCGCTTTTTGCTTTTTTTCGGGCGGGCGACAACCGGCTTTTATATTGTCTATGGGGTGCGTGAACTGGGCTATGATAACGAGACTCTCGTAAGAAACTTTCTCGTGTTGTTGATTATGGGGCAGATGTTCGGCGCGTTGATCGGCAGTATGTTATCGTCGCGCTACAGTAGCCGTGCGGGTGTGTGGCTGGCGATGCTCTTCCTCGTGATGCACATTGGTCTGGCGCTATTTTCCGGTCAATTTGGCATTGCGATGCTCTACAGCGCGATTTTCTTCGCTGGCGCAGAGGGCGCGATGTTCAAAGTGGGTTTCATCAATTATGTGGTGGAATACGCGCCGGATGGGGAACGTCCGCTGTATAGCACCGTCGCCAGTCTCATCGGCGCATTGGGTTTAATCACACCGCTGTTTGCGGGCGCGATTGTGCAGGCGACCTCCTATCAATTGCTGTTCTCGATGGCGCTGATGATTGCGATTGCCGGTGGTGTGTATAGCCTGCGGTTGGTCGTGCCGACGCGTGCGGTGTAAAGAACAGCGATGGTTGTCGTCAAACTCTCTGGACACCAAAAAGATATGGAGAGAAAATTACGTTGCGAATTCAAAATCTCTCGAAACACGCTCAAAATTTCGTGTCTATTTCGCGCTGACGACGTACACGTCTGTAACATATAGAACTTATGTTTTGTTTAGAGAGAACAAGCAGTGGATATGTTGTAGTTACTGCATTTCCTGAGCCATACGAAACCCTTTCTAAAGCGAGACTTTAATGAAACCAGACAGTGGGAATACTATCTTTGGTGAGTATACTGAAATGGACGATGTCCACGAGATTACAAAACATAGCGGAATTAATTTATGAATGTGATGCACCATGAAATCCATAAATCGGAGTGATTTTAAGGAATTAACTTTCTTATTGTCAGATCTATCAATAGGTGGAGAAGATGATTTAGCAGATTATATGGAGGCTCGCCCTCTAGAAAGTATAACAAAAGTCATAGATGAAATTGAACAAATTCTTAATGAAGATTATTCGGATCAAGCAGTTATTGAATATCTAGAGTTATGTAGCGTGAACGATACTCTAGTTGATTATAATATCAGAGATTGGCACGGTTGGACGGGAAAAGATAACTTGGTTTATCTAGTTACCGAAATTAAAAAGCGACTATCAAATAATCGCTAGGTATAGACATTCACCCACTATAGAATGATTGGTGTATGTCGTCAAACTCTTTGGACACCAAAAAGATATGGAGAGAAAATTACGTTGCGAATTCAAAATTTCTCGAAACACGCTCAAAATTTCGTGTCTATTTCGCGCTGACGACGTACAGAACGGGATTTTTCGTGGTTATATAAAGGCGTAGGGGCGCAATATGTCAAACCGCCCCTACAGTTCAATAATCCTAAAGCAATTTGATAACCGTCATTACTCTCTTACAGGTTCGTAAATGAGCGCGGTCACGCCGGAACTGAACGATTTCGCTTCCACAAGGTTGAGTGTCGCTTTCGCCCCCTCTTCGAACAGACGTTGTCCCTCGCCCAGCACCACCGGATACACCAGCAAGCGGTAACGATCCACCAGATCATGCGCCATCAGCGTTTTGACCAGATTGCCACTCCCATGAACCACAATGTCGGGACCTTCTTCTGCTTTGAGCTTTTTAATTTCTTCCACAACGTTATCTTTAATCAGCACGGAATTATTCCAATCTGCTGTGTCTAATGTGGTGGAGACCACGTATTTGCGCGTCCCGTTGAAGTACACACCGCCGGACTCTTCATCGGTGCGGGCGGGCCACGCTTCCGCAAAGCCGACATAGGTCACCCGTCCTAGCAATATAGGCTCGTTGTTGGATGTTTCTTCGCCCTTAAAAGCGGCGATTTCGTCATTCCAATAGGGGAATGTCCACATCGGGTCTTCAATCACGCCATCGAGGGAGACAAATTCTGTGACAATTAACTTTCTCATTCTGGTTATCCTTTGGTTGATTTCGGTTGATGAATGTATCATAGCGCAAGTTGAAAAAAGGGTCTTGGAAAAAAACGACAGATTGGTTTTGGAAGTAGCTGGTGAGCCGTGGAAACATCGGTTACTAGCGTGTGACCGAACTGGCATCGGTCTGTTGTGCAAGACCAGATGCCAGCGAAAAGCAGTTCACGAACTTGATTCTATGCCTGTGCAATGAATGTGCGAATGTGGTGTATCAATAATTCTAACTGTTCTTCGTGCAGGGCATGACCGCCTTCTAACATTTGAAGGGAGGCGTTAGGTGCGGCATTAATCAGCGGTTCGGCTTCAGATCGAAATGCCATTGGATCGTTGTCTCCGAGGATGAGTAGAACGGGCATTGTTAACCTGTGTGCGTTTGATTGACTGAGGTCTCCTCCGGCATCAATAATGGCTGTAAAAGACGTTACCCATTGCGCCATGACAGGTTGTACGTCCGTAATCCCGTGGAGTTGTTGTGCCACTTGAACAATATCACCAACACCGGGCACGCTTCCCGGATCATCCGGGTTTGGACGTAGCAGATGAGGCACTTTCCCCATACTTCCCCATGTTAGCACAGACAAAAAACGCTCCGGTTGTTCTGTAGCGGCAATGAGCGCAACTTCGCCTCCGTCGGAGTAGCCAATGATGTGAGCCTGATCGACTTGAAGCGCATCCATCGCCGCGAGTACGTCAAGCGCATCCTGCTGATAATAGTCCTGTGGAAATGTGCGCGGCTTTGGACCTGAGTCACCGTAGCCCCGCATGGTTATGCCAATCACACGATAGTCCTGGCTTAATACGTCCATCACGTTACCCAGATCAACGCGTGCCGTGCCTAATAAACCGTGAAGGGCGATGACTGTCTCGCCGGTGCCGATGTCCTCGTAGTGTAATTGTGCACCCGTACCTGTATTTACAATGGGCATCATTTTGCTCCTTATTGGACAATAGCGTTATTTGATACAGCAGAAAAATCGACACGGGCTTCTTGAGTAATCTCAACAAGGTCATCACCAGTGTCGTAGTGACCTTCTACATAGGGCGCTAAGATGTTGAAAAACTGATCCGCCTGTAAAATCCCTTCCGGCGGATAGACCCCTGATTTATTGAGATGACCGTCGTTTAACAGTTGGGCGGTTAATGCAAGGGGGATTCCGGTTGAACCACCCATGCCACCTGTCGGGTAGCTTTTTAGCGTGGCACCTACCGTAGTGGCGCGTCCATCACGGTGACCAAACGCAACGGCAAAGAGTCGTGGTAGTTGGTCGCCAGTCCGTTGGGTAAGCTGTTCTATGTTTTCACCAAGTTGATTCAGGAAAGACGTTGCGGCAATGTCAATTTCCTGCCGACCACTGTCTATCTCGTGCGCGGTGTGCTGTAAAAGGGTTATCATCTCCCGGCTACCCGTCATGACATTGGCACTAAATTCTAGCCCTTGTATGGATGAAGGAAGGGTCAGCGGCTCAGGATGACCAACTGTCCATGTAACCGCATGACCATAATCAGGGTAGTGAAAACGATACTCTTGCAGAGGTTTAACACGCGTGAGCATCCCGTTTTGATAGAGCGGTATGTGTCCACTGGTTTGATGTAGCCAGTGAATGAGGGCGGCACCAGGATTGTCGGTTTCGGGTAATGAGTCATCAATGGCGCTCAATGAATCCCAGCCGGTCAATAAGTTGTCCACCCTGTCGAGATAGGTGGATGCTTTTGCGGCGAGCAGGTTGGAAATACCGGGGCTAGCGCCTAATCCAATAATGGCTGTGATCCCTGCTTGTTGTGCCCGGTCATGCCGCCGGAGCATATCCTGCGTTGGTTGCCAATCATCGTTTATGTCAGCGTAGTCCGTACCCGCCTCGATAGCGGATTCGAGAATTGGCACGCCGAAACGGTAAAACGGACCTACGCTGTTGAGTATCAGATCAGCATCTTTGAACAGCGCAGTAACCCGTTTTTGGTCTGTCACATCAACCTGTGCGGCGTATGCCTTGTTTCCGATTGATTCTGCAACAGAGTCGGTACGTTGCCGATTAAGGTCTGCCACAGTGATGCGATCAACGAAATCCATCTTGGCTACGGTATGAGCCGTAACGTGACCCATACCACCAAGACCCAATATAATAACGTGCATGATGCTATTTCTCCTTGTAAATATTGCTTTTCGGTTTTATTCTTCAGTGTAGAATAATCATTTATATTCTACACTGTAGAATAAATTTGTAAACTAAGAGGGAGATTAGAAATGCCGAGGAAGAAGGACACTGAAGTGCTCACCAGAGAGCAAATCCTGATAGCCGCACTCGACATGATAGAAGTTACCGGACTTGACGATTTTAGTATGCGCCAGCTCGCCAATCAGCTTGGGGTCAATTCTAAAGCGATTTATTATCATGTGCCGAGCAAAGATGCGATCATTATCGGGGCGATTGAACTTGCGTTTAATGAGATGCGTCTGCCAGAAGTGAATGAAGACGATGATTGGCGGGAAAACCTGCGCGCAATCGTTGCTGTCTATCATCGGTTCGCACAAACACATCCACACCTATTTCTCTTTCTCAGCACATACAATGACAATATTCCGGTGGCGCTGACCATTGATGAGCAGGTTGCGAAGGTGTTGATGCGCGCCGGATTTACACCCGCAATCACTATTCAAATCGTTTACATGCTTCTGGCAAACATCACCAGTGCCATTGCAACGCAACTCCGTGGAAGTTCAGGTAAAAGTAATGATTACGACCATGTACACGCACAATTCAAGCAACTACCACTACAGCAATACCCGACCATTCGTGCAATTGCGGATGAAATTATGCCCGCACAACTCGAAACGGATTTTGAGTTTACGATTGATATTATTATTGGTGGTTTAGAAATGCTACTGAAAAAGCAAAGAAATCGTCTTTGACTCGCTGGTGATGAGTCGGGTGTATAATGGAGGGTGAACTACGAAGGGGAAAATCATGCGTAGAACACTCGCAACCTTAATTTTCATGCTCATCATTTCAGGCTTAACGGTTCTGCCCGCGCTGGCACACGATGTCGAAAATGCCCCGCCTGCCAGCGACCTCGAATGGGTGCTCAGTGGGTTGGGCGTGCTGGTGATTTCGCTGGCGTTGCTGAGTATGATTGTTAGAAATATGAGAACGCCTGATAATGTGAACGAGCAGAAGCACTAACCCTGCATCAACCCGCGCAAAACAGCCACATCGTCGGCGTACTCGGTGGGCAATCCCCGCTCTTTGACGAACACCCGCGACCCGCGCAGAGCATCATCCGGCAAACGCGGGATCAACTGAAAATGCAGATGATTGCGCTCCCCATCGCAGATCGTACACAGGTAGACTTTTTCCGCACCAAAGTGGGTTTTCAGCGCATGAATCACCTGATGAATCACCGCAAATACCACCGCGCCAATATCCGGCGGCATCTCAGAAATATCGTCATAGTGGGGTTTGACGAGCACGATGCTATGTCCCGGATTGCGTGGATAGGTCTCCAGAAAGCACCACGTTAACTCGTCCTCGTAGAAGGTCTGGGCGCTGATGTCTGGATAAACTCCGCCGTGTTCATTGTGATAACACGTCGGGCAGAAGTTTTGCTTTTTCAGGTCGTCCACGCGCTGAAGAACCGCCTGTCGTTCCTGCTCGTGAGTATCGTCCAGCGGAATAATTTTCATGATTGTCCTGACTCTGATTGGATGCTGACCGAAATGCGCCTATTTCTTTTTGGTTGGCTTGGGCTTGAGCGTTTGCACGTAAGCGTAGCTCATCGTCAGGTAGGATTGTAGCGCGTCTGTATTGAAGAGCAAATCATCCGGCACTTCAACATATTCTTTCATTACCGCGCCATAGCTGACCGCCAATTTAGCCCCGTATTTCTCGATGAAGGCTTCTCGCTCCGCCTTGCCGAGTCGTATGCCCACCTTGCCCGCTTTGGTGAGGAACGTGAACATATTCCGGTTATGTGAGGTGTAGGGTAACTTTTGCCCGCCTTTGAGTTCGATTTCGGGATGCGTGTCGATGAGTTTACGATATAAGTCGAGCTTGTCCTGTGGCACTTCGTCCTGCGTTGTAGCCACGATGTAACCTCCTGCTAAAAATACGTTTTGAAGTTATGCTGGCGTTGGAGCACGTAAAAACAGCGTTCGTCCTGCGTGATGAAATCCACCACAGCATACTGCTCCGCAAGTGCCATCTGTACACTAGATCGTAACGCGAGTTGCCACGCCCGCGCCAATTCTAAATTTTCGCGTTTGAGCATCGCCAAATGTTGCGGAATTTCGACAAAGCAAAATGGCGCATCTGCGGGCAAAGTTTCCGCTTGAAGGAGCGATCCGTTTGCATCGCGCCGGAGCAGAAACAGGCTGTCATCAAAATTCTGCGTGGCGAAGGGCAAGGTATCGCCATCCGCAATCGCCACCACACGCGGATCATTCAGCATCCACGCCGCCTTAAAGCGATCACTTTTCATGCCTTTATTCAGACCGTCCTGCATATCGCCATACACATTTTCGCCGTAGCTGGTGCAAATCGCGCCGAGCCTTCGCAGATTGAAATTCGCGTTGCCCCGTTGCATCGGGTCGAATGTCCAGCCGATCAGGTCGTAGCCGTTGGCGATTGCCCATCGGCGCTGTTCGAGCTTAAGTTGCACGCCAATCCCTTGCCCGCGATACACGTCGATTGTGCCGGCGATGTGCGACCACAAATACACCTTGCCGTTTTTATACGCTGGAAAGCCAAAGACAAATCCGACCATATCGCCCTCACGCTCCGCGCCGATGATCGATCCCCCGTTGTGGCTGACGGCGTGCATCGTGTGGGGCGAAACCGCGTCCCCGCCTTCCATGTGCCAGATTTTCGTCTCTAGCTGGAAGACCTTCTGGAAATCCTCGGTTTCGGTCAGCAGTCTATAGGTAATGGTGGGTGATTCGGATTGTGTCATTTCGATTCGGGTGTGTGTGATTGGTTAAGGATTGGGTGGAGTGTATATCAAATCAGTAAAAATCTAAAAGATGAATTCAATAGCTTCCTTCAAAGTAGCCATGATAAATATTTTATTTCGACACATCCTTACCAAGATCAAGATCATAATAACGCCATTGATCGAGTTCATGCCCCATGATACTGATCCAAAAATAAACGCCAATTACACGCTTGCCCTGGTCGCGTTTGCGTGTTGAGGTTTTCCATTTCGCAACGGTCAAGCCGGTGGTAGGTGACATATCAAGCAATGGAATGTCTGAAATGATGTCTGAATTGTCATCAGCTACCCGCAATACATAATAACCCTCATTTTCGGAGTCCGTGAAAATTTCAAGAAGCGTCACCTGCATGTTCGATCCTTCCTCTTAATTTTGCTCAAGCTAAATTGTCTCATATACATTTTTATGTTGAGCGTGCAACTCAATACCCCACGTCACAATCTCGCGTTATACTTATAAGGGACACACACTTACTCACTTTACCACAAGGAGCGCCGCGCCATGCAAAGCCTCAGAAATAGAACCCAAACCCTGCCGCCATTTTTCGATGCCGCCGTGATTATCGGACTGACCGTGATTTTAACGCTGGTCGTCGTGTTCGCCACGCGCTCAACGGTGGAAGATGCGCCAGAATTTGACTATAGCAAAGTCGGCGTGCATCTCCTTCTGGATGACGGGCGCAACAATTGGGATCCCGAACTGTGGGAGTCACACCTCAGTTATGCGGCGCGCATCGTCGGTTCACGGGGCTTCGTCGTGCAGATTATCCGCGAAGATGATCTCGACGTGGCACGCTGGCAGAACTTCATGGATTTGGCAGACGCGCATGGCTTAACACCGATTATCCGCCTTGCCACCACATGGGACGAGGAAAACGGCTATTGGTCTGCGCCGGATGACGATTTCGAGGCGAGCGCGGCACAATGGGCGGACTTTTTGAGCGCATTGGATTGGCACAGCGATCAGAAATATATCGCCGTGCTCAATGAACCCAACAACGGGCATGAATGGGGCGGCACACCGGACGCAACCGCCTACGCGCAACTCTTCGCCGCCTATGCCGATGCCTTCCACGCGCAAATCGACGGGGCAATCGTGATGAACGCCGCGCTTGATCTCTACGCGCCGGATACCAACGGCGAACCACTGGACGAAGAGGCGGGCATCAGTTTTGTTTCTGCGCCGCGCTTTATGGAAGAAATGATCGCCGCTGTGCCGGACATTTTCGTTAAAGTCGATGTGTGGAACAGCCACAGCTATCCGGTGGGCTTCAACGAACCGCCACGTATCCAATCTTTGCATTTTGACGCGGTCAACGGTGCGGAAGCTATCGAATTTGAGGACATCCCCGAACTGACTTACAATCGCGGCATCAACGGCTACGAGTGGGAATTATGGATGCTCGATCATCTCGGCGTGACCTCCTTACCGCGTGTCATCATCACGGAAACGGGCTGGCGACATAGCGCGGCTTCACCGTCTGCGCTGGATGCGGGTGATGATTACCCGAACCCCTATCAAGCGGCGCGCTATTTTGAGCAGTTATTGACCGGACATCCGAGCGGCAATTATGACCCGATTCTGGCGGATAATCGCGTGATCGGCGTGATTTTCTTCGCGCTGGATGGTGTGCCGTCTGAATGGGGACATTCTAATTTGCTGATAATGGGCGCGGATGGCACGGTGATCGGTACGCTACCGACCTTTGATCTGCTGGAACGCCTGCAAGAAGAACACGGTGGCGAGGTGGTAGACATTACAGTGGAAGCTACGGCAGAAGTTACTGTTGAGGCAACGGCAGAAGCGACAGCAGAATCAACCGCAGAACCCACGCTAGAAGTGACGGCGGAAATGACGATGGAGGTCACTGCTGAGGTAACGGTAGAAGTGACAACAGAAGCCACCGCAGAAGCGACAAGCGAGAGCGAATGACCGATTTTTCAGCCATCGGGGAAGACCCGGCACAGACGGATGCCGACTTCCCCGCTACATATTTAGGCGTAGCATTTGACAGTCACGGCGCGCAATTGGTCGGCGTGGCGTATCTGGCGGCGGGCGCGGGACCGCATCCGACGGCGCTACTATTGCACGGCTTTCCGGGGCATGAGCAAAATCGTGATCTCGCCCAAACCATCCGACGGGCGGGTTGGAATGTGATCCTGTTTCATTATCGTGGCGCGTGGGGGAGCGGTGGCGATTATCGCTTTCTGCACGTCATCGAAGACGTGAAATCGGCAATCGCCCACTTCAAAACGCCGGAAGTCGCACAGAAATTTCGGGTCGATCCACAGAAAATTGTGCTCATCGGGCATAGTCTGGGCGGATGGTCGGCGCTAATTAACGCGATTGACGGGGCGGTTGATGCCGTCGCCTCGATTGCCGCGCCCAACCTCGGCACATGGGGCGAAACGCTCGCGGATTCCCCGCCACAGATGCACGAACCGACGCTGGCATTTTTCCGTGAGAGCTTGCCCCCGCTCGCTGGAGTCACGGCGGAAGATTTACGCGATGAATTGCTGGAACATTACGAGGCGTGGGATTTTATGGCGCGGGTGAACGGACTAAAAGATCGCCATGTGTTGCTGGTCGCGGGTGCGCTGGATGATGGGGTGCCGCCGGAGATGCACCACACGCCGATGGTCGCCCTGCTGGAAGGCATCAACGCGCCCCATCTGACGCACACAATCATCGACCACGCCGACCACGCCTTTTCAGATCGCCGCGTCGCGCTGGCAAAAACCGTGCTGGCTTGGCTGGGGACGCTGTAACTGGAGATCATTGTGACGCAAGCAGAAAAGATAAGTCTCGATATTCTGGATGCAACTGGTGAAAAGTTTCCCGCTGAAATCTTGCTGTGGGAGGGGGATCCACAACATGAAGATCAGGTGAAGTTAATACTGAGGTTTGCTGATCGGCAACTGGAACAGACAGATAATAACTTTTTTCATGCGTTAGTCGCTATCAGGCAAGAGCTAGAGCGAGACAATCTTTTGCTGAATTGTTATGGTGCAAGCAAAACGGTGTATCCATCGCCTATGGCACTTAATATGGGAACCGGAGAAATGGCGTATAAACTCACAATAGGCAAAAAGGCACGACAAGAAGATTTAGTCTCAATATTTGATGTTGGATCAGATGTTGTGCCTGCAACGGTCAACCAGCAAAAGAACTTCTATGATGACTGGCTAAAAAGCCTTAGCAAAGCATGATTTGTCAGTCGCTAACACCGCCCACGCCTTCTCTGATCGCCGCATCGCGCTGGCAAAAACCGTGCTGGCTTGGCTGGGGACGGTTTAATGGTGTTAGCTCTGGTATCACTAGCGAGGTTTATTCATAATCTCAACGTCATTATTTGTTGAATGTATTCCACATTGGGCTAAAACCCCAATGCTACGATCATGTTAGAAACCCCACTGAAGTGGGCTATTTTCACAACTGTAAGGGAAAAATAGCCTGCTTCAGCAGGGTTTTACACCCGTCTAGCCAATGGGTTTTAGCCATGGGCGATAACAATAAAAAATCGACCACAAAAACCCTATCCCCAAAAGCCCGCGTTACGCACTTCATCTTTTCACTCATTGCTCATTGCTCAGCACTCAGTACTAAAAACTGAGTCCTTTTGGCGGAGCCTTTGGCTCACCTCGACGCGCATATCTGTGCTACCCTTAATCACAGGAGCAACCATACACTGCACAATCCCTACCGTTTTAATGGCAAAACGCTGGCATTGTGGCAGTCACCGCCATGCAAACTGCCAACCAAAAATGCGCCCTTTTCCCCTCAAAACGTGTGAAAATGCCATAAGTTGGCAGAGAAAAAATTCCTAACACTGCCAACAAACTTATCACTGACGACGGCAACCTGATATCTAACGGCTACAATCTCGATGGTGATGGGACGTGCAACCTCACACAATCGACAGACATCCCCAACGGCTCACGCTTGGTGGCGGGTGCATTCGCTAATGGGGGAAACATACGGCTAAATAACATAAACAAAAGCGACACGCGGAAATTCTGGTGTCGCTTTGGTTATCATATGGTTGGAATTATCAAGGCTACGACTTCACCGACGACGCACCAAGTTATCTGTGAGGGTTGGTTGGCGAACTCATTCTTCTGAGGGGCGTTGATTGCACGCATAACGAATACGTTCTTTCAATTTTTTGATTCCATCCTCAGAAAAATCAAACGGCTCCCCTTCAGAAGTCGGCTTGTTTGGTTTTCTCTCTGGTAAACTTGCGCCTTTCTGCTTAATTAATCGCTAATTTCTACTTCATGACTCGTGCGGTATAAATCACCATCCTGGTTTTGGAATGCTACACTGTAATTACCTGACCGTATAAATTCAACTGAATCAAGATAAGAAATACACCTTTTACCCTCGCCATCAAACACAAATTCAAGCTCACCTTCCGTTGTAATTGCTCCATCATCGTCTTGCCAAATAACGGTTACAGTTTCGTCATCAAAATTGGCGTACTCTACATAAGCGAACAGATAAGTAATATCTTCAAACGATACGCCCTCATTAAGAAGTATTGATTCATCACGTGTACAATTTGAACCAAAGCGGATTGGGAAGATATACGCCTCATCCGTAATTTCAAAATTTGCTTCAGTAATTACCTCTTCATTATAAATAATTTCGACAGTCCATTCGCCAACTGCTAAACCATTAGCCCAATAGGTATAGATGCGAAAATCATCATCATTCACCCGGTCATTCGTATAAGTTAAGCTATCGAGTTCATCGCCCTCAAATAGCCAAACAATATCGAACGCATCGCCTTCCGGTAGCCCATCAACATAAATAACTGCATAGACGATTTCAAGGGTGTTAGGAAAAACAGTATCAGCCTGGAAGGGCAAAAGTCCAAGAAGGGTTATATCTTGTGCAAAGGTAACTTCAATCTCTACATCCTGTGCTTGTAACGGTAATGCGAATATCCAAACAATTACAAATAAAAACAGAATACGTACTTTCACGATGGGCTTCTCCTGAAGTAAAGTTAAGTGTTTTAATTATAACTACTTCAGCTAAAATTATATAAAAGTCTCTATACTTCGATGAGTCTAAATTATCTATCGAGCATATTTCTTGATAGCTTGACATGATCTACTCCTAAAAAATAGCGACCTAAAAATTTTCCGTTTTTGCATTGCTACTCTAATGTATTCGAATTCACAGGCAACAAAAAAGCGACATCGCATCGTGTCGCTCTGATCATTTCATGAATTCACATCATCCGCTCACGGGCGCATCTTCAGCAGGTCGGGCATTTCTTTCTGGACATCTTTTTTCGTTTCTTCACCGTGAGTCACATCCGGCAATTGGGGGAAGAGCACGTTGTTCAGCGCCTGCATGAGCATCTCTTGCTCGCGCTTGCGTTCCTCCGGTGTCATCAGCATCTGGCGGAATTGCTCGTTCGATTTTCTCAAGGCGATGATCTCTTCTTCGAGTTTTTGTTTCGCCTTCTCTTTGCGTTCCTTTTCTGCCGCCGCTTTGCCCGGTGTATAAACGAACGTCAGCATCACTTTTTCCGGCATGAGGGGTGACCCGTCGCTCTCATACTCTATTTTGAGTTCTAGGTCTTTAAGCGATTTATCCACTTTTTCCAGCGGAATGGGAATTTCACTAATCGGCAAGGGCGAGTCATTCACGTGCAACGCGGCAATCAGCACAGCCAACGCCGTCCCACCGATCAACCCGCCGTGTAATGTGGAGATAAATGCCCCGCCTTCTTCTTTGGCTTTTTCGATGATCGCCTTGGCAGTATCGGTTTCTTTGATCGCCTCCGCTAGCTTTTCGCCCGCTTCTTTGTATTCCGCCGCGTCTTTTTTAGTCTCTGTAGATTGGGGTTCTTCACGCTGTAGTGTGTGGTCATCGGAGAGCAAGCGTTGCACGCCTTGATTACCGAGCAGACGATGCAAATTGGCGACGTTCGCGGGTGTTTTCACCGCCTGTTCCGCCAGAGTCGATTTCTTCTTCTGTTTCGCGCTCGGTTTTTTCTTCTGGATGCGCGTTTGTGCTGTTCCCATGAGCGAATCCTCCCGCTACACTGGTTAACGAAACGATCAGGTGATTTGTGTCGTCATCTGACCGGGATTTGAAATAGTAATCACGCCTCCCCATTGGCAATTGCACGTACATCCGCTGTGCAGGGCAGGCATATTATTCACCATCACACTCGACGATCCGGGTGTCCACGGCGCAACCGTCACAGGCACGCACGGCATCGGAGTGAGCACGCCCAATGCGGCGGTGGTGGCGGCGGCAACAACGGGATTGGATGGCGTGGTACACATGCCGAAGGTCGGAATATTCATAATCGGCTTATGATCCATAATGGTGGCGGCGGGTAAATTGCTAATCATCACCGGACTGCCCATCGGCACTACGACCAGCGAAGCCGGCGCAACACCAAATGAACATTGCATCATCGCGCCCATCACAACTGCGGGTGGCATACGATTTTCCCTCTCTAGTGTTTTAACCTGAATTCTGGATCACATGGGGCTAAAACCCCCATGCTAAATTATTGTGTAAAACCCTGCTGAAGCAGGCTCATTTAGGCGAACATTTGCGTAGACAAGCCACCTTTAGGTGGGTTTTACACATGGGTAGCCAATGGGTTTTAGCCATTGGCGGCGTATCAGCGCACAATGTTTGTATTTCACAATCACAATTATGCGTAAATAAGCCTCTAAGTTTCATCCTCGGATTTGCGCTGTGCCTCACTGCCGCCTTGCTGAACGACATGCGTCAATTCATGTGCCAGTAGCTCGCGTCCGGCGCTACTATCCGGGCTATATTCGCCATCACGGAAGAAAATATCATTGCCTGTCGTAAACGCCCGCGCCTGCACTGCTTCGTTAAGTTGGTGCGCGTCATTGCCCGTATGGATGTTCACGCCGCTAAAATCCTGACCGAAACGCGGTTCAAGGAATTCGCGTGTAGACTCCGGCAATGCCTGTCCGCCGCCTTTCATACTGCTGATTTTGCCCTCAACATCTTCGGTAACTTCCGGCACGCCAGCAGATTTGCCCTGCAACATCTCCTCTTCTTCCGGCATTTCACGTTGGAGAGTATCAATAGGCTTGGCTTGAAGCTCTTCTTCTTCAAGACCTTCGCGCTGAAGTAATTTGCCTTGTAGCATCTCTTCTTCTTCGAGACCTTCACGTTGCAAGGCGCTGATAGGCTTGGCTTGAAGCAGTTCCTCTTCTTCCGGCATTTCACGCTGAACCGACGCATCCGGCATGGTCATCACCTGTTGCGCGACTGAATCCGCTTCCTGCTCATATTGGTCGTCCGGTTCACCGACGGTCATTTTCGCCTGTAACACATTTCCGCCGAGGTTAACCGCGCCTTCCGCGAGCATCCGTTGTAACGTTTGATTACCGACCATGCGTTGGAGTTGGCGTAAATCTGCCTGAGGGGTAGGAGTGTGATCGGGCGCGTTTGGCGTAGCAGTACGCTTATTGATTGGCTTCGCTTCTTTATCAGCACGCTGTCCCATAATGGCGCTCCTCGTAACTCATAATATTCCCCTTAATCATATCACGTTCTGAAATATGTCAACTGTTTGGGTTTTGTTTGGACGTGTATTTCAGATTATTGGCAGTTTCCCTCTATCCCCCCGCCCTTGCTCCCACAAGTGGAGAAAGGGGCCTTTTGAAGTCCCCCTCAGCCTTGTGGGAGAGGGGGATTTAGGGGGTGAGGGCTTGCTCACGAATTCACCGTTGCCAAAATATTGAATTGCACCCTTTTGTTTGGACGTGTGGCTATATCAATCGGTCATCGTTGCACCGCCGACATTATCGGCTATCACCAGCGTAAAACTTGCATCCGCCAGCGTCACGGAATTCAACACCACCTCAAAAAATTCATTCGGTTCGCCAACGGCATCACTACACACAGTAATCGGAATATTAACGCCCGTCCCACCGGAATTGATCTGGCGTAGACCAGAGATCACCGTCACATAATCATTCGGTGCGGTACAATCCACGCCACCCAGCGCACTTCCAGCAACATCCCGCGTAAAATAATTAATCACAATCGGGCTGGCGCTCAAATTTGAGGGTGACACCGACACCCTAAAATTCACGATACCATCATCCTCATCAATAAAAATATCGTTGATGCTCACCGTCAATATCGGCGCGTCGTCGTCGATAATCGTTCCGGTGGCGACATTTGCCCCACCCAGCGTCGCGCCCATTGCCCCTGTTAGTGAGACTGCAAACGTGCGATTCGGATTATCAAGCGCATCATTGATCGTGGGCACTACGATTTGCTGTGTAGCGACCCCCGTCCCAAAGGTCAAGGTGCCGGATTGCGCCGTGTAGTGCGTGGGAGAAATCGCCGTACCATTTGCGCTAATATACGTCACATTGATCGGCGCGGGTCCCGGATTTGGCTGGTCAAGATTGACCGTGAAAATCAGATTTGTGCCTTCCGTGCCGGAAATCGTCGGCGCGTTAAAGTTAACCGTAATCACAGGCGCAACATCGTCATTCTGAATCACCACAGAAGCCGTCCCTGTGCCGATGTTCGCGCCCACCGGATTAGACAGCACAATCGTAAACGTTTCATCCGGCTCGGTAATGCCATCATCCACCAGCGGAACGGTGATCGTCTGTGCCGCCGCAGACCCCGACGGAAACGATAATGTTCCGCTGGTCGCTGTGTAATCTGACGATGCCGTTGCTGACCCGTTCACCGTCGCATAATTGACCGTAATCGGGAAGGGACCCGGATTTGCCGCAGAGATCGACACATCCACCGATACCGTGCCGACTGCCTCCGCAATGGGCATCGCAGGGCTGGCAATATCGAGCACAATCGCACCCGCATCATCATTCCGTATCGTCCCTACCGCAGAATTACGACTGAGTGTCGCATTCTGCGGACTAAATAAAAAAACGTTAAACGTTTGATCCGCCTCAGGGAGATCGTCACACGTCAAATTGATCGTAATTGTCCCGCCCGCCGCCGTCACCGGAACGGGATTTGCCGTTCCCGCTGTATATTGCGTGCTCGCCGGAACAGAATAACTCACCTGCACGCCACCCGGATCAACACCCAATAAACTGAGGTTGAAATTCAGCGGTGTAAAACCGCCCGCACAGCCTGTATCGCCTTCAAACCCGCTGGCATCACTGATCGAAATAGCAGGCAACGCCACATCATCATCGGCAATCATGCCTATCCCCGTGCCTTTAGCAATCGTTGCATTCGGCGAATTACCGGATAGCACAAACGTAAACGTCTCCGGTGACGGAATCTCTGGCGACGCATCGCTCGTCACAGACACCGAGACGGTTTTCAATTGTTCCCCGACTGCGAAGGTCAACGTCCCGTTCGCCGCTGTAAAGTCCGTGCCATCTGCCGCCGTGCCGGGCACAGTCGCATAATTCACCTTAATCGCATCCGGTCCCGGATTGGGACGATCCAGCGACACGGTGAAGATAATTACCGCCGAAGTTGGCAACGTGCCTTCTGTCGCAACAGGTGGATCATTCACGCTGATCGCGGGCAGAATCGGTGTTGCCGTCGGGGTGGGTGTTCCGGTGGGGCTAGGCGTGATCGTCGGCGATGGGTTGGCAATCGCATCCTGTGTCGCCGCCGCCAATGTTTGACCGGAAGCCGCCGCCTGCGATGAAATGACATCCGGCGTGGGGGGCGGGGTGGCTAACGGGTTCGGATCAGCGCCATCGGGGAAGCCATCGCCATCCGTATCGGGGTTCAGCGGATTGGTGCGCGAGGTGTTGATCTCATAGCCATCATTGAGGTTATCGTCGTCGCTATCACGGTCATTCGGGTTCGTGCCATGACTGTTGATTTCGTCATAATCACTCAGCCCATCGCCATCCGTATCCAATTGGCGCAAATCCGGCGTGGCGGTATTCGCATTGCCACCCCCACTGCCACCGGACGAACTCCCGCTATCAGAATCGCCCGTCCCCCCGCGATCCGCGCCAAACGCCAGCAAACTCAGCAACAAAATGAACAGACAGGCGGTCAAGCCCAAGCCCGATAGCGCCACCACCCACGCAGAAAATACCGGCTCGGAAATCGCTTCTGCCGTTTGCATCTGTGGTTGCACCGCGCCACTTTCCGGCGTGACACTCAAACGGAACGGATAGGCTTTGCTCACACCCACGAAGCGCCGTTTGTCGTTCAAGGTACGGATGAGCACATGATCGGTCTGCCCCGGTTCAACGGCGATTTGCGTCGGCTCAGGGCGTACCACCAATCCAGCAGAAGCATCCTCCACCGCGACAGTGTAATTATCCGGTGCATTGCCCGTGTTGATGATGTTGAGATACGTAAAGCCATCATCACGGAAGCGCCGCGCCTGCATCTGTGTATCCATGCCATAAAACGGCGAGACTTCCAGCTTCATCGGGCGCGAAATATACTCCGCACGGTTCATCTGACTGCGAATAATCACATCAAAATTGTGTGTACCGACGTAAACCTCGCTCTCACGCGGGGGATGGATCGCCATTTGCAACGTGCCGCGCCGTTCAGGGAGCAGGTGCAAAGCATCCATCGGAATGGTGTACCATTCGGGCGGTAAGCCGTGCAATTCCAGCGCGAAATGATCGGTGTCTTTGCCTTCATTTTGCACATCCATCCGCACTACGCGCCGTTCACCGGGGACGACAGCCACGACATTTTCCAGCAAGCGCACGCTGATGCGGTCTGTCATGTTTTGCGGCTCATTGGCAGGATTGCCGACGCGTCCCGCCACCGCAAGCGCACCAACACCAGCCACCGCACCCGCCACCGCGCCCCGATTTGCCTGTGGCGTGTTGATGATTTCCAGCGTCAGCCAATATTCGCCAATCCGCACGATCTGCCCCGGTTGCCACACACGCGGTTCACTCGGAGGCAAGCGCGTCGCACCCAGCCACACGCCATTCGTCGACCCCTGCGGATCCATAATGCGGAAATGCCCGTTGCTGTCGCGGTCAATGCGGGCATGATAGCGCGATACCTGTTCGCCTTCCAGCGTGATGTCGTTGGTCGCATCCCTCCCCAGATTGGTCACGGATTTATCCAGCCACGCGAACGCCGGTTGCTCATTTTCTTTGGCATACGCCACCCGCGCCCGTCCCACATCGGCGGGTTGCGCGGGCGGACGCTCAAAGCGCGGGATTTGCAACGGTGCGGCGGGTTGGCTGGCATAATGCGTGTTGATCTGGCGGGGTGGGGCTTCCGGCGCGGTACGCACAACACTCGGTCCACCGACCTGATATTGTCGCAACGCGCCCATCATCTCGCCCGGACTTTGAAAACGTTCCATCGGGTTGCGGGCGAGGCTCTTCAAAATGATGCGTTCCAGATCAGGTTGAATGCCGGGGCGCAACTGCGATGGCGGCGGGATGATACTGCGCGTGTGCATATTGACCGCTTCATTGACCGAGCGCGGCACAAATGGCACTCTGCCGGTCACCAGTTCATACAGAATCACGCCCAGCGAATACACATCCGTGCGGGCATCCACCCGTTCACCGCGCACCTGTTCCGGCGACATATACGCGTAGGTGTTGAAAAATTGCATCGACCCCGACCCGCGCACACTCTCGGTCAGTTTGGTCAAGCCGAAATCACTAATCACGGGCGTTTTTCGCGTGCTATCCTGCGTGCCTTTCATCAGAATATTGGTCGGCTTCAAATCATAATGCACGATCCGCCGACCATGCGCGTATTGCAAGCCATCAGCGATTTGACCCGTCAGCGTAATCGCCGCATCCGGCTCAAATCCGCGTCCTTGCTGGCGCATGGTTGCCAATTGATTGCGTAAATCCCCGCCGCTGATGTATTCCATCACCAGATAGGTCGCGTCCGGCGCATAGGCATGATGCAACACCCGCACCACGTTGGGATGGTCGAGTTGTTCCAGCGCCTGCGCGGTCTGCGCGAACAAATCACGGAAACGGCTATCCCGCGCCAGATTGGGATGGATGCGTTTGAGGGCGACGGTTGTATTATTTACGGTATCGGTGGCGAGGTAGACCGTTCCCGTTTTGCCCTCACCGAGTACCCGTTCTAAGCGATAATTATCAAGGAGTTGACTGCTCATCAGCGTGTATGCTGACCTTTACTTCATCTAATCAGATTTCCCCTATTATACGCGCAACGCCAATTTTGCACGCAACCTCTTATCGGCCCATCAAATCAGAGCGACAGACAACCCACTATCGTCTATGCTATTGATCCCTTCCTTCATCGTCAACCTCTCGCCCAAATCTGATTTTGCCCCCATTTAATGGCATTGTCACGACTTTTTTTCTCTGCCATTTGGAGGAGTTCTGAGGCGAAAACGGCGCATTTGTGGATGGCAGAGACTGCCACACTGCCAGCGATAAGACTTCTCAACACTAGGAACAACGCAGGGTTGTATGTGGAAGCAAACATACCTACATGATTGAGGAACATGAGCAAGAGCTTCGTTGCTCAGATCATGCGAATATAGAGTTGTAGCAGAAAGAAGGCTACTATCTTATTATATTATACAGATTAGTGATGAAAATTCTGCACACTAAACATCCGGCCTATGGTGTATTGCTACGGCATCCAACCGAAACAAGCTAATGTTACTGCACATTCACCAATACTCCGATTCACACTCCCATTACTGCTCAACACATTGAGCCAGCGTAGCGCACCGTCTGGATTACCCAATGCAATAAGCCAATCGCTTTCAGGATGCCAGAGCAATTCCATTGCAGCTCCAGTACGATCTGGCGGGTACGAAAACGATACTTGCAAGGTCTCATCTTTAGTGCTATCCAAAATACAAATACCATCACAATCAGAACTGCTGTATGCCAAATACTGTCCAGAAGATGAGTAGGTGAAATTATCGAACATTACATGGGCATCAAAAGTGCTAAGAATTTGGTTGCTGTCTATATCGAGATCGCTGAAAGTCCCCTGATACTCTCTGAGATTATATTCAACGATTGTTAGGCTTCCGCTATTATCATGCCATCGCACAAACTGAGGGAAAAGTTCGTAATCTGTATTGGTAGCTTCATGGAGCAATACCGTTTCACCTGAACTAGGAAAAATCAAAGATAAGGTGTTTGAGGCATCTACAATGAAACCAATATCAGCCACAGGCGACCAAGTAGTTGTGATGTAGAAGCGATCTGCCTGCCGAGATAAGTTCCAAAATCTTGCTGTTTCTGATAACAGAGTTAGCGATTCTTCACGAAGTGAAAGTAACCAAACCGGATTGGAATTACCGTGATCGTCAATAAAGGGAGAAATCCTGATACCGTAAACAAAGGCATAATCACCACTTTGAGACCAATCTACCCAACCGATTTGATGACCGACTGTATCAAACTCCATAACTAAATTGTCCCGAAAATTCTCCACAACGATTTTGCTGGCATCTGAGTTGCTGTACAGAACATTACCTGTATTTGACCAAAAAGGCTGACTGTAGTCCAAGTATTCGGTTCTGAAGGTTCGTTCCGCAGATAAAGTGCCATCTAATGTAAATATCTTCATCGAATAGAGTGCTTCATCAATGTCTACGCTATTTGCATGATACACGACTAGATTTCTGCCATCAGGACTCCAATGAGCTTCTGAAATGGGTGATGATATGTTTCCAGACAACCCCAAGCTGTTGGCATCTAATGTCAAGACTTCAGTTTGGTCATTTGGGTCAAAAACAATATACACATAATCCAAAGGCGATTGCTGTGCCCGATAGCATCCAATTAGTAACAAATCATCTACCGTTGACCACTGCATTAGGTCAGGTGAACACTGTTCCTTGACAGTCAATACTTGTTCTCCATCATAGTTTACTAGCATGGCATCGCCATCCAATTTGCCACGAAGAATTGGAGACCCTGCATACCATGCAAACCAGTTTTGAGAGGGAGACCATCCGGCACCAGAAATGACAAGATTTTCATTGGGTAAATTGTATTCTGTCAGTATCCTTGAATCTGTTCCATCAGCGCGTTCAATTACAAATGCGTCCAACTCACTTGAGTAGAAGTAAAAAAAGGGGGATTCATCGTCCGCAGAGGCAGTGTAAATTCCAACAGTCACCATTAAAGTGAGAACCGCAAACACAATTCGGCTCATTTGATCTTCTCCCACAACTTTTTGACATTTATGATATTTTGTTTACTATGCTACTTGGGGCAGATGATCTACCCCAAGTGCTTATCAGAGTCATTTACCCACAGCGATTATTTACAACGCCAGTCGCACTTACATCGAAAGGTGGGTAATAGACGATTTCTCCCGGTACATTTATCACATCTGTTACTGTGATAAATCGCCAGTACGAATGGTTGAAATAAGGTACAGCATCATTCACAGCCTGCGAGTCAAAGAGCCGAGAACAGTAGAATGGTCTTGGCGTGTTACGCTGTCCACCCCAATCCACCACATATGGAACCCCGTCCTCAATTGTTTCCCCATTTTGACCTGTGACATAGTTCGGATTGTCAAAGTCATTTCTCACAGCATTTGGGAAAGCAATGTTACTACCTGACCAGTAAATCCCATCTAATGCTTCAGAATTACATTTTAGGGCTGGCCCAAAACCTATTACAAGGAAACCGTGAGATAGTGGCACAGGATTTCAGCTTTCGTCAGACGTGGTTGAGCAAACGTCACAACTACGGACCAACAGGCACAGGCTCGGCAGTCGGCGGCGGCGTAGCAGTCGGCAATTCACACGGCGAAGGATCGGTATTATCAGGGTTGCCGTCGCCATCCGTATCGGGATTGGTCGGGCTACTCACACAACCGCCAATTTCGGGATTAAGCTCATCACCATCAGAGACCGTATCGCCATCCGTATCCCGCGCCGTCGGGTTCGTGCCGAAAATCCGCACCTCGTCGCCATCCGATAACCCATCGCCATCCGTATCGGGATTATTCGGGTCAGTGCCGAGTTCAGCCTCCTGCGCCGCAGTCAACCCATCGCCATCCACATCAGCGATTGCCCCGCTTGTTGAGGTACGTTCCGCCTGTTGGGTGCTACTGGTTTGAGACTGCTCACGGTTACTATTCGCCAGACTGACCAGCCCCACCACCGCGCACGCCGTCAACACCCCACAGATCAACAATCCCAGAATCGACAACGTGACGACCTGCCGTGTGATACGCGGATTGACGGTCAATTCGCCCGCATGAATTTTTGGCACGGATTCTGGACGATTATCCGTGACCGTCACCTCAAACGAATAGCGTTCCGCGATGCCAAACCATGCCCGCTGGCGTGGACGCACATTAATCGGGATTTCGCGCTCCTCGCCCGGTTCAAGCCGCAAAGTCGGCGGACTAAACGTAATATCGAGCGCGTCTTCAGGGTCACGGGCGTTTAGCGTGTATTGTTGCGGCGTATTGCCCAGATTCTTGATATTCAGCAGGGGCTTCTTATTATCACGGATGCGCGTCGGGTGCAGATCGGTGCTCATCGCGTAAAACGGCTCCACCTGTAACTGACCGGGCAAAATCACCGGATAGGTATTCGGGCGACCCCGGCTGACAATCGACAATTCAAACGGATACATCCCCGCCACGCTGGTACTTTCCAACGGCGGATTAAACGTCAATTGGATTGTCTTCACGTCATCTTTAAGCATTTCCACAGGCGTATCCGGCAGAGTCACCCAATCCTGCGGGATGTTCCGCACACTCAGCCGGAAATGATCGACGCGTTCTTCGTTGCGGATGGTCAAGTTGACAATCGCCACTTCACCGGGACGAACGACAATCCGCGTCGGCTCAATCGACGTTTCGATTTCCAGCGGAACTTGCTCAATCGTATCGTGCGTCACCCCGCCGATTGCCACCGCCGCCACCGTCGTTTGATGCTGTCTGCCCGGCGCGGTCTGTTGCAAACTAGACGCGGTTTCCAGCATCAAACGGGCATCCCCCACGCGCACAAAATCCCCCGGAAACCACGTCGTTGTTTGATTGCGCGTAATCTGCCGTGATCCCACCCATGTGCCATTCGTCGAGCCGAGATCGGTCACGCTATACGTCCCGTTCGGCGCACGTTCCACGCGGGCATGAAAGCGCGACAGCGTGATGTTATCCACAAAAATATCCGCAGTCGGGTCGCGCCCGATGGTCATGAGGTCTTTGTCAATCGTCACCGCACGCGTGGGCGGGGTGGGCGTATAAATCACAATCCGATCTTTGCCCGCATCCGACGGAGGCACTTCCGGCTGAGTATAGCCCGACGTGGGGCGCACCGCCGTCTCGAACCGCACCTGAGTCATCGCGCCCAGACCTTGATCGGGATTGAGCACTGTCGATTGCTTATGTTCCAGCAATTGCGCCAATTCCGCCAATTCACGGGCAAATTGCGCGGCGGTCTGATAGCGCCTCGTCGGGTCTTTTTCCAGCGCCCGCAACAAAATGCGCTGTAATTCCACCGGCAAACCCGGACGCTCCGACATCGGCAGAGGCACGGGGCGATTGGTGTGCATATCAATCGCTTCCGGCAAATTACGCGGATCAAATGGCAATTTCCCGACGGTCAGCCGATACGCGATCACACCCAGCGCATAAATATCCGATTGCGCATCCCCCGCTTGCCCTTCGCATATCTCCGGCGAGACATACGCCAGCGCCTGCTCAAACGTGATGATCTCCGAACTGCGGGCGCTCATAAACACCGGACGGATGCCAATATCGGTCAGCACACCGTTCATCGTGCCGTCTTGCGGATGCGGGCGGATATGCACATTGGTCGGCTTCACGGCGAGATGCGCCATCCCCTGATCGTGCAAATAGTGTAACCCCTGCGCGATCTGCTGAACCAATTCCACCGATTGCAACAGCGGGATAAACGGCTGTTTCTTCTCGTATTCCGCCAGATAACCTTGCAGATTTTGCCCGCCGATGTACTCCGTCGCAATATACAAGCGCCCATCCGCCATGCCGGGAGCGTAAATCCGCGCCAGATTTTGATGCGCCAAGCCTGTTAAGAGGCGTATATCACGCAACAATTGCTGACGAAACGCCTCATTCCGCGCAAAATTCGGGCTGATAATCTTGAGCGCCACCGTGCGTTTGCGCTGGCGATCCTGTGCACGATAGACCGCGCCGAGCGTGCCTTCGCCGATGCGCGCTTCGATGAGATAATGATCGAGGGTCTGACCGATTAAATCCGACATAAACTTCTGTTCATTGGTTTACGAGACGTGATACAGTGGATAAGTGTAGCGTAGGCTAAATGTATTCGCACAATGCCTTCTACGCAAGTCTGGGGTTATGGTATTCTTGCGATAATTCAGCGACCATCTTAACTGGGAGACAAAATGAAGGCGCGTCGGTGTAAGCTATATAATTCAATGTGGAAGTAAATAATATGTCTCAAAGATATTTTGCGTGCAATTGGTTGATGGATTTCGATAAAATGAACTTTAACGAAATTTTGAACTATATTGACAAACATTCATTAGAATTGAAATTTTCACTTGTCGGTAATAAGTACCTGCGATTTAACTTAGCCGTAAACAAAGAAAATCAATTTCAAGAATTCATCTCGGAGATAGGTAACAATATTTCAGTGACCGAATGGGTATCTATTTCACAGGATGAATTTGAATCGATTACTTTAATCGAACATGCAAAAAATGATCGAACACGGACGTTAAAGGCACTTGAAATAATACACCAGTATACCTACCAGATAAACGCATTTTATCAACAAGTATACGATTCGAATTCCAATAATGTATATCTTGCAATATGGACGGTGAATAAGCGGGGTCTCGATGAGCGTATTATTGAAAAAGCGTTTGATATTGTAGAGCAATCAGAGAATGTGCGGATGGCATATCATGAAAATGGTAACGCTATCCAATTCTATATTGTGGCTCAAAGTAGTTATCCACTCAATAAAATAATTTCAGCATTTCCTCCGCAACTCCGTCATTTAGAGTGGCGAGAAATAGAATCTGAACAATTGCCAGATAAAGTAGGTGCTAATCCAAACAATCTTGATGCCAATATATTCTCGATATGGCGTGAAGGACTATATTCTATGATTAGCAACTAAATGGTTTCGCACAATCCCTTCTACGCAAGTCTGGGGTTATGCTATACTGTGTCTACAATATAGATACCAAACGAGGTCTACCATGCTCACAAAAATTCAAAAGTGGGGCAACAGCCTCGCGCTACGCATCCCAAAAGCGTTAGCAACGGAAACCGGTTTGGACAGTGATAGTCCTGTAGAAATCCGCGTTGTCGACGGTCAAATTCGCATTGTGCCTGTTCAAAAACCGCGTTATGAATTGGATGCTCTGCTGGATGAAATCACCGCCGATAATCTGCATGGTGAAGTCAACACGCTCCTCTGATTAACAAGTCTCCACATCCATTTTAGCCGTGCGACATATCTGTTATGTTGTTCTGATCCGGTAAGTTGCCTTGCTCAGACGAGACATACGGTTCTATATTGTTGTCCTGCTCCAACATGCTGCCTTGCTCAGACGAAACATACGGTTCTATATTGTTGTTCTGCGCCGACATGATGTCCTGCTCTGACGGGACATACAATTCTGGCACGGCGTTCTGCTCGACAGTGATCGTACTAGCGGCGCGCTCCCGTAATTCTTTTCTCGCCTCCATCAATGCCGTGCGTTTTTCAGGATATTCGGCATGATACTCGCGGATTAAGACGAGCATCAATATGCGCCAGAAGGAATCATCGCCAATAGCTTCATCATCAGATTTGATTTTCATCGCCCGTGTAAAGTCGTTCTTAAAGGCGGTGTTATCAACATGCGGTTCATCCATATTTTCCGCCAATACAAGCAGGTCGTCAAAATCATTGATCCCCATGCGTGCAAAGCGGTGTATCAAGTTTTCCTTACCGAGTAAGTTCAACAACTTCGCTTGATTTTGCCAGCTTTTGAGTGCGGATACAGGAATTGCTGTCCGTCTGTTGATTTCATTGATATCACTCGTCGCCAATATATGGGTAGAATCAACATTTTCTTCCTGCAATAATGATTCCAGCGTGTTATCAATGCCGTTAATCAACGTGATGGGTAATTTCTCGCCTGTTGACATCCCCAATCGCTCACGGATACGCTCTGTGAATGAGGTCAGTAATTGTAGAGGGAACATCCCAACCAGAAACGCCGTGACCAGACTCAACGCCGGGTCGGTTGCAGTGATATAGTCGAAACCGTTGATATTCTCAATTTCGCTGAATAATAACAATTGAAACACAAAGACGACAACGACAGTAATCACGACCTGTAGCAACCGAAAAGAACTCATCAAGTAAAAGCGCGGGACAAGGTTTCGGCTGACATAGCGACGGCGCGTCACCTCCAAAAATTGCACCATAAAGCCCAGTAACCCCAGATAAAATACCGACCCCGGTATTTTTATGATGGTCGTACCAAAAAATAGCGTAAAGTCATAATATCCAAAAATAATGTCGTTCCTTAAGTAAAGATCAGCATCTGTAGCCCAGGAAAGATCCAGAAATAAAAGAAATCCACCCGTAAGTGTAATGAACATATTCAGCAGGCACAGCGGCATCAAAAAGCGACTCCAATCCAGTGCCTTATTGATGACCTTGTCCCATTCAATTTCTTCATTCTTATACGTGGTCTCTGAGGTTTCGTCTGATCTTTCAATGCTTGTGCCAGCATAATTTCTGGCGGTGTATGTCGCACGGTACACGATGAATACACCAAAGGTCAACATGAGCGGCAAGACCACAATGACGATCCAGAACAAAGCAACAAACGCGGTATCAAATTGGGTGTTCTCCGTGTTCGCATTGTTGGTCGCACTGATAAACAGGATCGAAATCAGGACAACGGGCACGAAGTAGAAGAGCAGTGCCACTGTGGTGTAAACGCGTGAATGGTTATCATCCAGTGCACTAATAAATCGACCAAGTAATGAGGGGGTTTGGGCTTCTGGCATGGGGCGACTTTCATCAGTGTTGGGCTAGTAGATATATAACTATAGCCTTATTTTGCCAAATTGCATATTTGTGGCACGGATCAGTTGACTTTTTTAAGGCTGTTCGTGGAAACTAAACTATTCTACAAGGCAACATCCGTCTTTAAGCGCATCTATAACTCGATTTTCGGTAACATCCGCACGAATGAACTCGTCTTTGCGCCTCTGCTTTTCACTCTGCGTTTAGCTTTTAATCTTTTCAATCATTGCTCGTTGCTCATTGCTTCTAGCCTTGCTTTTCAATTTTCACCTTACCCGAATTCACCCACGAACTGTCTGCTTAATCCTCAAAACGCCGTGTTAGTGAGCGATAGACATAATGTTTTACTTCTTCATCGTTACACTGATTGGCAAAATTTTCGCACGCCTTAAACAATGCCCGTTGTAAGTTTACGATACTGGAATCCTCACTTGCACCGGAATATGAAATCGTTGCGCTTCCATTGTTTACGAAAGTATGTATCAAAAAATGGTGTTCGTAGTCTTGACCACTCGTAAATTCACCATCTCGAGGCAAAATATTGACCGATTTCATTGCTTCTTCAACCAGATCAGTAGTTTCTACTCGGAATGACGCAATTGAATCGTCACTTTTTTCCAAATGAGGTGCGAATATCAACCCATTTCTTACATAGGTATTCGAGTCACTTTCTCGATATGATAGGCAGGATAAGATTACGGGTTCACTCCACCATATAGTGATTGCTGCCATCCACCAATAATCAACCCATACCGTTCTTATTAGACTTCCATCGTTATCAATACTATGGTTTTGTCCTGCACCAACACGTTCAAAACCAAAATACTTGGCTACATCTTTTTTGAGTTGTTCATCAAAGACCATCTGCCTTTGCATCTAATCCACCCTCAGCGCGTTTTGGTTTTCATCTTTTGACTCGTTGCTCATTGCTTGTAGCGTTGCTTTTCAATCTTCACCTTACCCGAATTCACCAACGAACTTTCTGCTTAATCCTCAAAACGCCGTGTCGTTCCCTCATCCATAGAGTGTTTGAAGTGCCAATAAAACAAAACTGCTAGGAAATACTATAATGGCAATTAATGTGTAGATATAGACACTTCGTTCATTTAGTTTTGTGAAATGATTGAGTGAAAAATTGATAAGGACGCACAACGCTATACTGGCACCAAACACGACGAGATAAAAAGATCCAAGTATCACATATACAATCATTGAACAAATGGAAATGATCACGGTCAAATATGCTAAAAACAGTCCGAAATGCGATATCTGTGTTTTGGATTCACCAACAATAGATTTACTGTCAATTTCTTCATGATTAGATTGTTTCATTAGAAATGTTTTCCACTATCAGTGAAGATTATATTTTAATTATGCACGACTTATTGAAATACCGTGACAAGCCACTTTGATAATTCTGTGGCATCGAGTGCTTTCAGTCGATAATGTGCATCTCTGCGTTTTGCTTTTGATCTTTTTACTCAGCACTCATTGCTCAGAACTCAGCACTTCTCAACTACCCGAACCCGCATCCCGTCAGCTTATGATCGATCAACCACGCCGACGTTGCCGATTGCCGGACAAGATAAACATACGGACGATCATCCACCACCCGCCGACCATCCACCATGGTGTAGGTCAGGTCAGCATACACACAGGCGGAGTTGCCATCTTCCGTAATCACATCCACACTGCCGAGCACCACCTGAGCAACACTGTTCCACCACGCCTCATACTGCCCCCGCGTGAGCATCCCCTCTTCCGCCCGGAAGTTGTCCGTAATCAGCGTAAACGTCAGGTCATAATTCCGCGCATTGATCTGCTCATAATACCCGCGCACGGCGGCAACCGGCTCGGTAAAGTCAAAATCAGGGGACGTATCAACCACCCCACCATCCAGCACACCGTCGCCGTCCGTGTCCGGGTTGGTCGGATCAGTACCGAGTTCAACCTCGATGCCGTCGCTCAAGCCGTCGTCGTCGCTATCGACCACGTTCAACAACGTACCGAGCGCGACTTCATCGCCGTCACTCAGCCCGTCGCCATCCGTATCGGAATTGAACGGATCAGAGCCGAATTCGTTCTCCTGTGCATTGGTCAGACCGTCTTCATCAGGGTCGCTCGCCTGTTCCGTTTCAAACGCGCTGACCGTCGCCGTCGCCGCGAATGCAATTTGCGTATTGTTCTCGTTGCGCTCACGGTTGGCAATGTTGCGCGTCACCAACAGGGACAAAACAATGCCCATGATAATCAGCCCGATAAATCCCAAACCGACCACACCCAGCAACCAGCGATTCGACGATGCGACCACATTGCCCTGTACGGATTGGGTTTCGCCGGTTTCGTTATCGACAATATCAAAGCCGTAAGGATACACCCGCTCACTGCCGAACCACGCCCGTCGATGCGCCTGTGCGCTAAACGGCAAATCCACCCGCTGATTGGGATTGACCGTTACCGCCAGATTGGGCGCAACGTCAAAATCAAGCGTGTTGGGGTAGGCGACGAGGCTCACCTGATAACTATTCGTCAGATTGCCCGCGTTATGAACCGTCAGCCGACCTTCGCCACCGCTCTGGAAGGAAAACGGCTGTAAATCCACCGAAAAGCCATAAAACGCCGTGACGTAAATCTCACCCTGCAAGGTCACGGCAACCTGCGTGTTATTCAGGCTTCGCACGGTGATCGAAAAGCCGTGCCTACCGACGGTGGTCGTACTGGTGCGCGGTGGATGAATCACCAGCGGGACGTTCACACTATCGTTACCGTCCACCTGAATGGAATGTGCGGGGATGCTCCCCCAGATCGGCGCTAAGTCCGAGCTAATCATGTAATGGTTCGGGTTGCTGTGATGGTTGATGATTTCCAGCACCAGATGCCCCGTTTCACCCGGAATCACTTCCAGCGAGCGCGGGATGAGTTGCGCTTCCACGCTCGGCATCGCACCCTGACCGCTATAATCCGGCGAACGTTCGCCCAGAAAATCCGGCTCGGCGACATAGGCGTTATACGACTTAAACGACACCCCACCCGCGCCTTCCGGCAGAGGCAAAGTCGCTTCGATGTCGTCGGCGGGTTCGATGGTCGCCCACAAATCGCCGATGCGTAACACCACGCCCGCCATCCAATAATTGCGATCATTCGGTGCAAGACGTTCTTCGTCCAGCCATGTGCCGTTCGTCGAGCCTAAATCCGTCACCCAATAGCCCTGATTATCGCGTTCCAGCAACACATGACTGCGCGTCACCCGATGATGGTCGAGCATAATATCGTTATCCGTACTGCGCCCGATGCGCTGTGTATCCAGCGTCAAGCGATACCGGCTGATGTTGCCTTTGCCATCATTGACGATCAACATATCATCCGGCGACGGCACAAACGGCAAGGTGTGCGCGTAATGTTGCGGATCAATCGGTTCGCTTGGAGGCGACTCGGTGCGTTCCGCCTGGCGTTGTGGAGGCAGTTCAGTATTGATGACACCGGACATAAACCCGCCCCCGACATTTGGCAGTTCCGGCGCAGTCGCGTTTTGAGGAGACTCAAATTGCTCCGGCTCGGTGCGAAAATTTTCATCGTCGTCACCAGCATCAACCTGTGCCACACCCTCCGGCGACCCATCATCTATGGAGTCAAGTTCAGGCTCGGTGGGGTGGGGCGGTTCGGTGCTTCCGGCATCCAATTGTGGCACACCCACCGCGCTATGCTCCGGCGGAGTCGGTTGCGTAGCGATCAACTCCGAACTTTCCGGCACAACAGGCATTTCCGCCCGACGTACATTTTCCGGTAATGTTTGTGGTGGGGCTGTGGACTGTGGGGGAGGCGCAGAAACGACTTCGTCCGGCTCATCGAGTTCCTCCGGTTGCGTGTCAAATTGCGCCATTGGATCATCGTCCACAGAATCCGCCGGATTTTCGCTAATTATGTTGACTTCTTGCGCTTCTTTGGTGCTCACACGCGGCGAAGATTGCGTGGATGCCCGCACCGCGCCCAATGCTTCCGCCAGTGCCTGCGCCGTGCCATAACGCGCGTCCGGCGAGCGTTGCAAACAGCGCATCACAATCGCCGCCAGTGATTCCGGCATATCAGGGCGCAGTTGTTGCACCGGCGTGGGCGACACATTCTGATGATATTGGAGCGATTCGATGATCGTGCGCGGAACGAAGGGCGGTTTGCCCGTCAGCATTTCATACATCGTCACGCCGAGCGCATGAATATCCCCGCGATGATCGAGCTTCATTTCCAGCACAATTTCCGGCGGCATATACACAAATCGCGCCGACGGCAAACCGAGCGTGGTGGCCGATAAACTGGCGATCAACATGCCCATGCCAAAATCGCTGATGCCGATGCGAATGTCGGACGCATCCGGCGCGGAATGGGCGCTCCGAAACAGCATATCTTCCGGCTTGAGTGCGCGATGCCATACGCCCTGAGCGTGGGCATGTGCCAGCCCTTCGGCGATCTGTCGACCAATTTCGATCACTGCCGGAATACCGATGGCGTTCGGGTTGCTTTCCGTCAGCTTGATAAACTCACGCAGACTACCTCCCGCCGCATACTCGCTGGCGACAAACGCGGTGCGGTCTTCCATGCCGTGCGCGTAAATACGGATGATGTTGGGATGATCGAGCGCGGCGGCGCGCCCGAGGTGAAAGTCAAATTGTTGGCGGAAGGTTTCCTGAGAGGCGATATGCGCGTGGATAATCTTGATCGCTACGCCCTGACCGGAGTCATCGCGCCCGAAATACACCTCACCCAAGCCACCCTGACCGAGAAAGCGTTCTATCGTAAAGCGATCTATGCGTTTGCCGGGCATATCGTTCATACAGTAAGGCGATCATCCATTTCACACAATATCTACGATGATACTACAAATTGCGACGGCGCGTGGATGAGCGGATGTGCCCATAACTTAAGGGTTATTACTATAATATTCCTATATAATTTAATAAAAAGGTTTATATTCGCCCGTCTCCCAATCATAATAATGGTAAACTCTATGCGTGCGCTTCGTTTTACTGTAAATAAGCGTTTGACTTTTAGAATGCACTCCATTTCACTCTATCAGATTATTTTTGCGCTATTTTTCGTTTATACGTTTGCTGTGCTCTGCCTGTGGCTTCTCAGTCACGTTTTAGAAGACACGTCCATGATGATCGGCTTATATCACAACACGATGCCGCTCGTGTTTGTGCCGGTGATACTCTTCGCCATCATGACCCTGACAGATCGCAATTGGTTCATGATTGCCTGCCTATCGCCGATGTTATGGGGCTTCGGCGCGGAGTATCTGCACCCTTTTTTTAACACCCAGCCGAATTTTGGCGATCAAATACCCATCACCTTCCTGACCTACAATATGTACGGCATCGAGCGCGATCTTGCGGACTCCATCGACCTTATTCGTGATGCCGCGACGGATATTGTCGCGTTGCAGGAATTGAGCGTCAGCGCCGCTGTACTCATGGCGAATAGCTTAGAGGAACTCTATCCCTATCAGGCGCTACATCCGCAGGAAGCGATGATCCTCGGTCATGGGGTGTTGAGTCGCTACCCGATCATCGAAGACGAGGTGATCTACATTCAGAACCGTCCCAGTTTTCAGCGCGTGGTGGTGCTCTATGAAGACCGCTACCCGATCACCATTTTCAACGTCCATTCGAAGCCGCCCATCCTCGGCACAGGGCAATTTAATGTGCGCCTTAGAACCAGCATCGTGCAAGATTTGATGGAGAAAGCCTCTAGCGATCCCTTCCCGACTGTCATGCTCGGAGACTTCAACATGACGCAAAGCTCGGACGATTATCGGCGGGTCGCGCATAACTTTACGGATTTGCATCGGCAGGTGGGGCGGGGGTTGGGGCTGACGTTTCCTGATCTGAGCACCAATCGCACCCTGCGCGGGGTTGTGCCGCCATTCTCACGTCTGGATTATATCTTCTACAACGACGGCATGACCGGCTTACGCACCCGCGTCTGGGGACATTCCGGCGGGTCGGATCATCGTCCGGTGTGGGGTGCGCTGGCGTTGAAGGAGGATTAGCACGCTGAATCGTCGTTTTGCGGTTGCCACGCAGGATGAAATATTCGTTCTGGTGCGTTTTCAATGACTTGGATCTCTGAAACTGTCAAATCAGTGATTCCGAGTTGTCCTCTATCGAAAATTAGCATTTGTTGTTCGTTTGGAGCAACAACGGGTCCATAGAATATGCTGGTTAAATAATCAGTCAATTGAATAATCGAGTTATCAGTAAGATCGATCATCGAGACGCTAGAATATAAATCTCCGCTGGAATATATAATACGTTCATCAGAGAGCCAATTCAGATTTCCCACACCGACTGAGCCAAAATCACCGATAGGCACTCGCGTTCGATTAGACCCGTCAATGTTCACAATATAGAAGTCTAGCCTTGGTAGAAATAACGCAAGCTGGGGTTCACGATCTCCGCTCGACGTATAAACAATCCGCGTGCCATCAGGTGACCATGCAGGGCTGGAATTATATTGACCGCGTAATTCTGTTTCCGAGATAATGTTGGTCTCAAAAGTGGTTAAATCTACAATGACGATTCTCGTATTATCCTCAAACACAATGTAATGTCCATCTGGCGACCATGCTGGATACCTCACAGAATGATCTATTGGAACTTCTTCACTGTGCGAGCCATCCGCATCCATGATAAACAACCGAAACCCATGTGTATACGCGATTTGTGTGCCATCCGGCGACCATGTGGGGAAATCATCGTAATCCTCATCATTTATCGTCAGTTGCTGTAAATCCGTCCCATCAATACGCATGGTATAGATTTCCATATCACCGTCTTCTGGCGAGGCAAAGGCAATCCGTGGGGCGCAATCATCACTCGTTTCTTGAGCTACAGCACCATCTACACCAGCAATCATGAGCAAGAAAAATATGATGACCATAATTCGCATAATAAAATCCTATTCAGGGTGTGTTTCTTAAATCATACCCCAAGAAAGGGAGGCTATTTATAGGCGTATTAGAAACGGTGGGCAATGATAGATTTTAGCGTTTTTTTACCTCTCGCGTTATACACTACGCCTAACAGCGGAGACTCGCGCTCCCTAAAAAGTGGCTTACAATGGAAATCAAAACCAAACAGGAGATTATCCTCATGATGGACGATTTTCAGGGCAGAGGATCGACTGACCGTAGCCGCAAGGACAAAAAATGCGAGAACTGCAAGAAAAAAGGCTTTGTCAGCTATACCGGCAGTAGTGTCACGCATGGCAACATCTTCACGCCGGCATCAGATACGGAAGTTGAGCATTATTTTGAATGTACCAATTGTGGGCATGACTGGACGGAATACGCATGAACGGGGAAAGCATGTTTGTGACACATTCTGTCAAAAAATAACGCGTTTCAATTCAAATGTTCAGGTTTTTTAACGCTTTTTAGCCTAAAAACAAACAATTCCCTAACATTTTTAGGCAATATTTAGTGTAATGAAACCAAAATCTAACCTGAATCGAGTTGCCACATTTCAGACTTGGCATAAAATGACAATACACATAACAAACAAGTAGTTCATTCAGTAAGAAAACGTTCAAGCACATGAGACAGGCTTTGTCTCATTCGCGCAGGTCGAGCTGATCGTGAGAAAGTTTGTAGTGATGCAGATTGACACACTTACATATCTCCAAACAGCACTCGCTCACATGGATGCGTTTATCCGTCAAGCGGTGCAATACGCTCAATCCAGCGGACAATTCCCCACAGATACGCTACGCGGGCTGGTTATAACAAATGATGAGGTGACGCAAAACCTTCAACACGCGCCCTTTAACGGCTTGTGGCAGGGTGATGCTCAACGTCCCGATCTATTTGTGATCGACGATTCCGCGCCCGGCAATGATCGGCTGGTGCATATCACGCGCATCTTCAATCTCACGACGCTTGATCTCAACATCTTCCTACTCAGCCTCGCGCCCCAACTAGACCGCCGTTATGAGCGTCTTTATGCCTATTTACAGGACGACATCGCGCTGAAAACACCGACGGTCAACCTGATGATGAATTTACTCGGTAATAACGCCGATGAACGCCTCGCCGTCTGGCAACGCCTGAGCGCGGACATGCCCTTACGCAAACACGCCCTCCTCCGCACAATCACCGACAACAACGCACCGCAGGGCAGTTTTATCGCCACACAACTTTATGGCGATCAGCGCATCGTCGATTATCTCTTTGGTGGCAACACGTCGGATGCCCGCATCAGTGACACGGTGAGTTTCGTTCAGCCGGATGCGACCTATGATCGTGAATATGCCGCCGATCCTGCCATACTCAATCCGCCGGATGTGCCGATTGTGTTTATGGAAGGCAAAAGTGGGCTAGGGCGTAAGCAAGCCGCTTATAAACTCGCGGACGCGCATCGCCTGCCATTACTTGAAATCAACCTTGCACGGTTAAATGCGCTCGAACTCAACATCAAACAGGCGTGGACGCTGGCATGGCGTGAAGCATGGCTGAATGGGTCTGCGCTCATACTCAGCCATTGGGAAAGCATCTTAGACGAAAACGATCATCCGCCGGAAAGTTTGTGGGATGACCTGATTTCCTACCCGTATCCGGTGTTTATTTGTGCCGCCACCACATGGGAACCGACTACAACGTCGCGTCAACGTCGTTTGTTACGCTGGAAGTTTGCTTCTCCGCAATATGACGAGCGTCGTACATTGTGGGAGCAAGCCCTCACGGAACACAACGTCACGCTACACAAAGGCGAACTCGCGCGCATCGTCACCAAATTTCGCTTCACTCCGGCGCAGATCAAACGCGCCGTCCTAACCGCCGCCGATCTCGCGGTCACGCAGGGCAGGGTGATTGATGCGGATTTGCTCTATGCAGGCGCACAGGCACATTCGACTTTGCGCCTCGGACGGTTAGCCCGACAGGTAGAAACGCGCCATACATGGGATGATTTGATCTTGCCGGAAGACCACATCACGCAATTACGCGAACTGCGTACCCGTGCAGAAAATGTGCATCTCGTGCAGGATATCTGGGGATTCGGGCAGAAAGTCGCGCCGAGACCGGGCATCAGTGCCTTGTTTGCGGGTGAAAGTGGCACGGGTAAAACCATGTCTGCGGAAGTCATCGCCCGTGATCTCGGATTGCTCATGTATAAAATCGACCTGAGCGCCGTCGTCAGCAAATATATCGGCGAAACCGAGAAGAACCTGAGCGTGATCTTCGAGGAAGCGCAGGCGAGTAGCGCCATTCTCTTCTTCGATGAAGCCGACGCGCTCTTCGGCAAACGCTCTGAAGTCAAAGATGCGCGGGATCGTTACGCCAATATTGAGACGGCGTATCTGCTCCAACAGATCGAAGATTACGACGGGGTCGCCATTTTAGCGACCAACTTGCGCCAGAATCTCGATGAAGCCTTCACCCGTCGGCTGGATTTCGTCATCACCTATCCTTTTCCAGATACCGACTCCCGTAAGCGCATCTGGGAACGGCATTTCCCGCAAGAAGTGCCACTGGCGAAAGATATTGACCTGTTCTACATCGCAGACCGTTTCCCGCTATCCGGCGGCAATATCCGTAACGCGGCGCTGGCATCCGCTTATCTGGCGGCGGCGGATGGGCGCGTCATCACGACAGAGCATATCTTCGCGGCAATCCGGCGCGAGCATCAAAAAATGGGTCGCCTGACGATGGGCGAGTTTTGAGGGAAGGTTGAGATGATAGATATTAGATACGAGATAATAGATTTTAGACCAGAGATTTTAGACATAGATATTAGTGCGTTAAAAAATTACGGCGGATGAGCACATTGGCTCATCCCTACTGAAAACTGAAAACTGATAACTGTTTACTAAGGACTACCATGTTGCACGATCTTGATAAAACGCTAGAAAACATGCTCATCGAGCAGGGCAAACTGGATCGCAACGAAATTGATCTGTCTTTTGACCAACCGAACGGCGAATGGTCGTCGCAAATTAACCGCCCGACCATCAATTGCTGGTGCTTCGACTTGCGCGAAAATACAAAACTGCGCAATATGGATATACGGCACAATTTGCAAGGCATGGATAAAAGCCGCTTAAATGCCGGAGATCGCAACGGACGCTCTGCCCAGCTTGCTTTGCCTCCCATGCGCCTTGACCTGAGTTATCTCGTTACCGCATGGGCGAGAAAAACCGAAGATGAACACCGCTTACTCTGGCGGGCGCTGGCGGTTTTCGCCCACACAGCATTGCTACAGCCGGAAAATTGTTACGGCACGATGCGCGACCAACCTTATGAAATCCCCATCAAAGTGGCGCAGATGGGGGAAACGCTCAACAGCTTTACGGATTTGTGGAGCGTATTAGATAACCAGATGCGTCTGGGCTTTACCCTGAACCTCACCGTAGCACTCGATCTCGAACGGACGTTGGATGTACCGTTCGCGCTCGAAACGATCATCACAGTGGGGCAGAGTAGCGATACCAGAACGCGTGAGATGGCTCCTGATATGGAGATTTTGCGACGGGGCGAGATCGTCGAGGATGACGAGATCGTACAGCATGAGGCACGGGCGACCCGCGATGCACGCGATTATGAGCGTGGCAAAAGACGCGACTTCGACGATTCGGACGATGAAGAGTCCGCCAGCCAATCCAGCATTATTGATACATGGCTCGACCAAAGCGAATAAATTACGAAAAGATAGGAGTTTCTTATGCCAAGCTACAAATCACCCGGCGTTTATATGGAAGAGGTAGATCGCGGGACGAAGCCCATCGAAGCTGTTGGTACAGCGGTGGCATCGTTCATCGGCTACACCGAAAAAGCTGAAGAAGTCCGTTTGCGTCCCGTCACCGACGACGACGGAATGCCGATCATGAATCAAGAAACCGGCGAACCGCAGATGGAAGAAGTGGTTGAATCCCTGCTGGGTAAGCCCTCTCTCGTCACCAATTGGAGCCAATATCTCGCCCGATTCGGTGGCTTCGTTAAAGGCGTATACACACCGGATGCGGTCTATGGCTATTTCGCCAATGGTGGCGGACGCTGTTATGTCGTCAGCCTCAAGACCGTCGGCGAAACCGCAGATCCGGCGATGGCTACTCCGGCAGAAGTTTCGGTTTCCAGTAGCGATGATAAATCCACCAAATTGCTGACCTTCGCCGCCAAAAAAGGTGGTAAGGGCGGTAACAATTTGCGCGTGGAAATCAAGCCGGAAGAGGACTCAGGCTCAAAATCAACCCCTGCGAAAGCCTCTACAACGGCTGATTCACCCTCAACAAGTAGCGACACAGGCGGCACATTCAAATTAGTCATTAGCCAATCCGGTAAGCCAGTGGAAGAATTTGAGGGTCTCACAACCGGCAAAGGCACGAAAAATGTCGCCACCGTGTTAAAAACACAATCCAGACTGGTGGATGTGAAGTTGGTTGGCAAGGCGGATCTTGTCCCGGCGGCGGGCACCTATTCCATGACCGGCGGCGATGTCAAGACAACCAGCGTCACCGTGCGCGATTATGAAGGTGATGTCGCCAAACGGCAGGGCATTGGCGGGTTAGAACCGCTGGAAGATGTCACCATGATCTGCGTCCCTGATCTGATGGCGAGCTATCAGGCAGGCGAACTCGACCTCAAAGGTGTGCAGGCGGTTCAGCAATCCATTATCACCTATTGCGAACGCGTTAAATATTGCTTCGCCATTCTGGATACCCCGCCGAACTTGATGCCACAGGAAGCCAAACAATGGCGCTTGGAAGTCAATTTCGATAGCTCCCGTGCGGCGATGTATTATCCGTGGATCGAAACGGCAGATCGCACAGGTTCTAATGGGCGCACCCGCACCATTCCGCCGTGTGGTCATGTTGCGGGGATTTTCGCCCGTACCGATGAAACACGCGGTGTCCACAAAGCCCCCGCCAACGAAGTCATCCGTGATGCGCTCGGCTTGGAGGTGCAAATCACCAAAGGCGAACAGGATGAACTGAATCCCATCGGTGTGAACGCCATCCGTGCCTTCCCCGGACGCGGCATCCGAATCTGGGGTGCGCGTACCCTGTCCAGCGATCCATCATGGCGCTATATCAACGTGCGCCGTCTGTTCAGCATGATCGAACAGAGCATTGCCAACGGCACGCAATGGGTCGTGTTTGAACCGAATGACTCCAACCTGTGGGCGCGGGTTGAACGTGATATCACCTCGTTCTTGAAGGTCATCTGGCGCACAGGGGCGTTATTCGGCACCACGCCTGACCAGGCCTTTTATGTGAAATGTGACGAAGAAACCAATCCGCCGGAACTGCGTGATCTCGGACAGATGCGCGTGGAAATCGGCATGTCGCCGGTCAAACCCGCTGAATTCGTGATCTTCAGCGTCAGCCAATGGGCGGGACCGGACGCGGAATAGGAGCAAACCCTCACCCTAAATCCCTCTCCCATAAAAGGAGAGGGACTTGCCAACCCGTTATAGCTCCCCCTCGCCCCTTGTGGGAGAGGGGGCTGGGGGGTGAGGGAAAAAACACAAAATCCCGCACCCGAAACAGTTGCGGTTTAGGCGCAATTATCGTTTAATGATAAGTACAAACACACGTCAAACGTGAGTGAACAGCAAGGAGCAATCAAATGGCAGTTCGTGATAGTGATCCGCTTGTAGGCTTTCATTTTGCACTCGAATTTCAGGGGCAGGTGGGCGGCTATTTTACTGAATGTGGTGGCTTAGGCTCGGAGCATGAAGTCATCGAACACAAAGTGGTGGATGCCAAAGGGCGCGACATCATCCAGAAGATTCCCGGACGCATGAAATATCAGGACATCAGTTTGAAGCGCGGTATTACCAAAGAGATGGACGTTTGGGATTGGCGTAAATTAGTAGAAAATGGCGATGTAGAAGGCGCACGTCGTAATGGCTCTGTCGTGATGTTTGACCAGAACTTAAAAGAGGTCGCCCGCTGGAATTTTGAACGTGCGTGGCCCCTTAAAGTGACCGGTCCACAACTGCAAGCCGATTCAAATGCTTTCGGTGTGGAAGAAATTGTCATCTGCCACGAAGGTATCGAACGCGTCAAATAAATGACGTGATGTACTTGATGCGGAACGTGACAGATGATGAGAAATTGGATGTTTTTCACGTAGGGCGCACAAATCGGTCTGTATTAGAGTGAATGTGGATTTAGAACGAAGTCGTCGTAGGGGCGACCTGACAGGTCGCCCTTACAATAGAGTTACCGTGAGTGTATTTCTACAAACCAGTTTTCTAGCACTAAACAATAACGGGCAACCATGCAAACACAGTACGAATTCACACTCCCACGCGGGTATTTAGACCCCAACGGAGTTCTACACAAGCAGGGCAGGATGAGATTGGCGACAGTGATGGATGAAATCGCGCCGCTGAGTGACGCACGCGTGCAACACAACGAAGCCTATCTCGCGTTGATCCTGCTCTCCGGTGTCATCACACAACTCGGCTCCTATACCCAGATCACGCCGCGGATGCTCGAAGATTTCTTCGCCGCCGATATTATTTTTTTGCAGGATTTTTATAGCCTCATCAACGGATTGGACGCGCCAAGCGTGTTTTCAGTGGCATGTCCAAATTGCAATCATCTGTTCCGTGTAGAAATGCCCACAGGTGAAGCGTAAAATCGCGCCTCACCAGCTATCATCCACCCACCAATGGGCAGTCGCTATGTCGCTAAATGTCACTCAATAAGGAAGCCAGTCAATGAGCGAACCACCGCAGGACAGCCGCAACGCAGAAATTAACGCACTCATCACGGCGGCGAAAACCGATAAAAAAGCCTACGCCAAATTGGTGGAAGCGCTGACGGATCGCGTGTGGTCACTGTGGCGGGAAGAAATGCGACTCGGTCAGATCAGACGTGGGGGATCATCACGGAGGTAAACCATGCCAAGAACAGGCGCACCCATAGAAATTCATCCCAGTTTTCGCTTTGCTGTCAAAATAGACAACATCAATTACGCCGCGTTCACTGAATGCACCCTGCCGAATTTACAGGTGGAGACGCAGGACATCAAAGAGGGCGGACAAAACGAATATGTCCATAAGTTGCCGGTACGCGTCAATGTCGGGACGATTACCTTACGGCATGGCATCACCAAAGATTTTGAATTGCTGAACTGGTATATTCAGGTGTTGCAGGGCGAAATTGAAAAAGCGACCCGCACCGTCGAAGTGGTCATGTATGGCACAGATTTAAAGCCGCTTTCAACATGGATGTTTGAGCGTGCCTATCCCGTAAAATGGAGCGGTCCGACCCTCAAAACCGCCGATCAAGCATTGGCAATCGAGGTACTCGAACTCGCCCATCACGGCTTTGTCATTAAGTAGCTGGCACATTAACCGCGGACGACCTTTAGGGGCGTGTTGCAAGGTTGTAAAAGTGGCTTGACGAAACCGCATTGGGCTGAAACCCCAATGCTAAGATGAATTTAGAAACCCCACTGAAGTGGGCTATTTTCACAGATGTAAGGGAAGAACAGCCTGCTTCAGCAGGGTTTCACACTAACGTAGCCAATGGGTTTCAGCCATTGGCGGCACGGCACAACTTTGAAACAAAGCAGGGGCGACCTGCCAGGTTCATAGAACCTGGTCGCCCAAGAAAATGAACGAAAACTAAGATTCACAAGGCTAACTATCGTGGTACGACGTAAACGCAAACCGGGTTCAATAGGCTTACGCCTTTTAAAATTTGGACAGGCACGCATGGAAACTTACTTGCCGGAAGGCAGTATGCGCCCACGTTCTGATGCGCCTGCCTCCAACGATATTATGCGTGCCGTGCTGGAGGCTTCTTCACCCTATGACTCCGCGCCGGACGCGTATTATCAGCCGGACGAATATTATCAGGATGATATGAACGAGGCGGTTGATTACGATAATCAGCCACCCGTTATGCCGTCACGTAACGTCAACACCACGCCACCCATGCCCAATCCGGCAAATTCGGCTGTTGTGCGCCCAACACGCAATCCCGCGCAACCGCCGACATCGCCATCAGCACCGATGCAACAACAGCGTGGAAACACCTTGCGCCGTGAGCCTGCACCGCAACCGCCGCAACCGCCAACAACATACGGCACGCCGCCCGTCCAGAATTTCGCGCCACCGCCGAATGTGTCTGGACAGGATATGAAGCCAACACCGCCAGATTTATGGGCGATTTTACGCAGTCATGAACAACGCGCACAGGATGAAGAGGCAACACCGGACAGCCCATCTGAGAGCACCCGCCAACCGGATGTTCAGCGCAAGCAAAGCACGGAACAACGTCCTGAGACGCGTTCTACACCGCCACAAAATCAACCACCAGAACGCCGAGCCTCATCGCCAAATAACACGAGTGCAAATAACGAAGCGCCAATCATCCGTCGCCGTCCGATCATCCACGAGAGCACACCCTATCAGCGTGCCATCGCCGCGGAGCAGGGCAATAAGCCACCGGAGACCGCGCCCGATTTTTCATCCGTTGGCTTTGATCCGGGCGATTTAGAGCCGGATTACGACGACAATTTTACGGAAAGCGACCCGTTCGAGGAAAACAACGCGCCGCCACAGGTCACACAGAATCCGCCCGCACAACAATCAGCGCCGCCTATTCAAGCGAAACATATCGACACGCCGGATAACACGCGCCAGACTCCGCCCCGTGAAAGTACGCACGAATCGCAAAATACGGGGAGCGACAGCTTCAACGAGAATGATTTCATCGTGCAGTCGATCATCGACCAAGCCATCCCGCCGGCATTACAAAAGCGTCCGCAACCGGAAAATCCAACCGAACGGCGCGACGAGCGGGTGCAACCGACACAAAATATTAGCCGGAACACAGAGGCGAGCGCAACCAATCCGCCCGCCGTCACCGATACCACACGTCCGTTAGCATCCACGCCAAAACCGCCGGTTCAGTCGTCCGCGCAACCGCCGATTCAGCGCCGACCCTTACCGCGCTTTAGTGATACGACTCAAGCGCCGGATGTGGGCGAATTACCCGTGCGGGATCGTCTTGATCTGCCTACGATTGACGGCGACGACGGACCAACGGAAAAAGTCCATTACGATGACGCGCCCTTAAAGCGCATCTCAAATTCGCCATTTACCTATTATTCCGCGCCCAATCAAATGCCACAGGACGCGCCGCCCGTGCATCCTCGCGGGGATGTGGTACGCCGTCAACCAGAAGCGCCACAATCAGACCGCCCATCGCGCAACGAGCCGCCGCAAAATATTCAACGGCAGGAGATCGCACCGGAGGTCGGCAATTCACAGGACGCATCATTTGATATGCCGTATTTCGATGAGGGTGGGGCAGACGATAGCGGCGAAGAAGAGTCGTCTATCGTCCGGCTAAGGCGCATTCTGGACGACCACGCCCAGCGTGCCGTTGAGGAAACGTCCGGCAATACTCGTCAACGCCCTACAGCATCCGAAATGCCAGACCGTCCACCGGAAGCCGATTTGCTCCAATTGCTGAACTTACCGCCGGACACGCCGATTGCCGGACTGCGACGACAACCTGCACCGCAAAACGAGTCACCGAATGTAAGCCGTGTGCCGTCGAATGAATACGACGATGCCGATGACGACGCGTCTATGCAATCCGTGCCGTTAGATGTGGCATTGATGGGCGGCAATTTTAACGATGCCAACATGCCCGTTCAGCGTGAACTCGCCCCACAAGCTCCGGCGAGGCAAGAGGTTGCGACAGGTGACGAGAGCGGCGAAAATAGCGAAGACGGCGAAGATTTAAACGTCGATTCATTGGCGCGTGATGTGCTTAAACGTCTACGTCAGCGCCTCCGCATCGAGCAAGAACGACGCAGTAAGAAGTGAGTCGTAGGGATGAGCCAATGTGCTCATCCGCCGATTTTCGTGATGCGATTAATTTTTAGTAGGGGCGATCTGTTAGGTCGCCCACAAAACATATCAACAGGGTAGAGGCGGTTTGGTCAACTTTACAAAAATAAACAATTAAGTCGTAGTGATGAGCCAATGTGCTCATCCGCCGATTTTCGTGATGCGATTAATTTTTAGTAGGGGCGAGCCTGCTCCGTTGCAAGTTAAAAAGTGGCTGTACAAAACCGCATAGGGCTAAAACCCTTATGCTAAACTGTTTGAAAAACCCTGCTGAAGCAGGCTCGTTCAGGCGAACATTCGGGTAGACAAGCCGCCTTTAGGTGGGTTTTACAACATGTAGTCAATGGGTTTAAGCCATTGGCGCTTAGCTTAAAAGAAGTGAGGTGAATGATGCCAAGCAATGTCACGAGAGGCGGGCTAAAAAAAGCCAAGCTCATCAACCTGACCACCAACGAAGAGGTTGAGTGCATGTTCAACCCGCATGAATACACCCTGACCAAGCAGAATCAATGGCGGCAGGGCGAAAATATGGGACGCAATACACCACGCGCCACCTTCATGACGGGCGGATCACAAACCCTGCGCCTCAACTTAGAATTTGACACCCTCGCGGCAGATACCGATGTCCGCGAATATACCGACAAATTGTGGACAATGATGAAAATCCACGAAGAGGACACCAACGATGAATCCGGCAAAGGAACCCCGCCGGAAGTCGCCTTCGAGTGGGGTCGGCTGTATTTTAAGGCGGTCATCACCAACATGACGCAAAAGTTCACGCTGTTCTCAGCAGAGGGTACACCCGTGCGCTGTACGGTCAACGTCACATTAGAGCAAAAAGAAGACATCGACGACTATAAAGATGGCGAATCTGTCGTCAATGCGGTGCGTGATGCCGGAAAATCCGTGCTCGCCAAAGAGGGTGATCGGGTGGATAACATGCTGGCGGAATCCGACAAAGGGATGGACAACATGCGCGATGTGCTGGAATCGAATAACATCGACAACCCGCTCAATATCCCATCCGGCAGTCCGCTATCACTTGCCAAATCTGCCGCCCAAAAGAAATTAAACGGAATGAAACGGTAAAACATCGTGCCGGAACGCAATCAAGAGTGGATTAATCACGCAGTCATCAAGGTGGAGGGGAGCAACCTCGCGCCTAAATATATGAACGCCGTTTTGGAGGTCATCGTTGATACCAGCCTCTATTTACCGGCGATGTGCGTCCTGCGCTTCATGGACGAAGACATCGAACTGGTCGATGAGGGCATCCTCGAACCCGGCAAAAAAGTAGAAATCCAATTCGGCGCGGATGAAGACTCCGTCGCAACCGTCTTTAAGGGAGAAATCACCGCCATCGAGCCGGAATACACCGAAGAGCTAACGATGATTTTCACAGTGCGCGGCTATGATAAGAGTCATCGGCTCAATCGTGGTGCGAAAACCCGCGTCTTTGTGAATTCCAAAGATAGCGACATCGTGCAACAAATCGCCAGCGAAAATGGTTTGCAAACGCAAGTCAGCGCGACCAATCAGGTCTTTGAACATATTTTTCAGGATAATCAGACCGATCTCGCCTTTTTACAGGAACGCGCCAAAAAGTTGGGCTTTGAGGTCTTCGTGGACGATCAAAAATTATATTTCCGCCCACCCACAGGCGAACGGGGCAATGTCGCGCTCACATGGGGTGAAACCCTGCACAGCTTCTATCCGCGTATGACCCTCGCCCGTCAGGTGGACGAAGTGACGGTTAAAGGGTGGGATTATAGCCAGAAAAAAGAGATTACCGGCAAGGCAACGCGTGGAGAAAGCGCCACCCGCATCGCCAATGGGCAAAATGGTGGATCGATGGCGCAAACTGCCTTCAGCGCCGCCAATCATATTGTCGTCCGCCATCCGGTGGTCTCTCAGGCACAGGCGGATAGCGTCGCACAGGCAACCCTCAACAATATCAACGCGGAATTCGTGGAGGCGGAGGGTGTGGCGCTCGGCAATCCGGCGTTAGTCGCGGGCAAAATCATCACTGTTGAAAATCTTGGTCAGCGTTTCAGTGGCGATTATATGGTCACGTCCGCCGTGCACATCTACACCAAAGAAGGCTACGAAATTCAGTTCCGCGTAGAAGGCGCATACACGCGCATGATGGCGGATTTAGTCACCGATTCCGGCGCGAACAAGCAGGATCACAACGATTGGTCGGGCGTATATGTCGCCATCGTCACTAACAACAAAGACCCTCAGGATATGGGGCGCGTGAAGCTCAAATTCCCGTGGCTGGATAGCTCGCTAGAGGGCGGTTGGGCGCGTTTGGTCGGCATCGGCGCGGGCGATCAACGCGGAATCTTCTGGTTACCGGAAGTCAACGACGAGGTACTGGTCGCGTTTGAGCATGGTGATTTTAACTATCCCTATGTGATCGGCAATGTCTGGAACGGCAAAGATAAGCCACCGGAAAGCAGTAACGATGCGATAATCGGCGGCAAGGTCGAGGTGCGTACCATCAAGACACGCTCCGGGCATTTTATCAAGCTCTCGGACGACGGTGGCGACCATTTCATCGAGATCAAGGATTCTGACGGCACCAACCAGATCAAGCTCGATACCAGAAGCAAGAAGCTCATCCTGAAAACGACGGGCGATGTTGAGATGGAAAGCACGGGCAAAACAACCATCAAAGGCACCGGTGATGTGACGATTGATGGCACAACCAACGTGAACATCAAAGCCTCTGCCAGCATCAGCATCGAAGCCAACGCCAGCCTGACCCTCAAAGGCACAGCCAATGTGTCCGTCGAATCATCCGGCAGTCTCAGCCTGCGCGGTGCAATGGTGAGGATAAATTAGCTTTTGGCTTTTGGCTTTTGGCTTTTAAGAGATTGGATCGTAATGTACAAAGGCATACGATCCAAAATTGTAAATTCGGACATCATAGCTAATGGCTAACAGCCAATAGCTTATAGCGAGGTCTTCCATGCCAGACATTACAGGCAAACGATGGGCATTTCCCGTCAATCTCGGTGAACGTGACCGTGTGGCACTCACCGAAGGCGATACCAACATCCGGCAGGCGCTCTACGTGATCCTGAACACTGTGCCGGGGGAGCGCGTCATGCGCCCGCAGTTCGGCTGTCGCATCCATGAACTGATCTTCGCGCCCGCCAACGATCAAACGGCGGCAGTCGCGGAACGCTTCATCACGGAGGCGGTCAATCGTTGGGAGCCACGCATCACGCTCAACGAAGTGCGCGTCACGCCAGCACCGGGCGACATCGGGATGCTTTATATCGAACTGAAATACACGACCAAACAGAGCCATGACCGCCGTAGTCTCGTCTATCCATTTTACTTAAAGCCGGAATAGGTTTAAGAAGCTGTAAGTGATTAGTTTTTAGTGATTAGTGCAAAAAGCAGGCAACATGTTGCGCCCAAAAAGAACGCGTTGAATTTTTGCTTTTACCCTTTGCGTCTTTGTCTCTTTGCGCCTTTGCGTTATGCTTTTTTCCTGTTCTTTTGTACTGAAAAACTGACTCACTGAATTACTGAATTACTGAATTACCGACGACCATTAAAGAAAAGTGACCGGATATTATGCCATTTCAAGCGCCACGTTTAGATGACCGTTCATATGTTGATCTGGTAGAAGAGGCGATCCGCCGCATTCCGCTCTATTGCCCGGAATGGACAGACCATAATCCGAGCGATCCCGGCATCACGCTGATCGAACTCTTCGCATGGATGACCGACATCGTGCTTTATCGCCTCAACCGTGTGCCGGATAAGCACTACATCAAATTCATGGAACTGATCGGTATGAAGTTGCAGGAAGCCGAACCCGCCCGCGCAAATGTGACATTCTGGCTTGCCGCCCCGCAGGAAATCGCCGTCAGCATCCCGAATGGCACGGCAGTTTCCACCACGCGCACAGAAACCGAGCCTGCCATCACCTTCACCACCGATTACGCGGCAGAAATTCAAGTGCCCACGTTGGCGCACGTCTTTACCAGTCGTCAGAGCACCGAAGAGGGGCGTAAATTCAACCTCCATAATATGCGCCGCGTCGCGACACAGGGCGATGGCATGGCGGTCTTTGAATCCGAGCCACCTGTGCCGGGAGACGCGCTTTATCTGGGCTTCGAGCAAGATTTAAGCCAGCACATCATCGGTTTGGGCATCAGCGTCCATGCTATTGCCGAGGGCGCGGGCATTGACCCCACCAACCCGCCGTATGTGTGGGAGGTGATGAGTCCCAAGGAGAACGAAGGCTGGGTGCCCGTCGAACTCGAATTCGACAGCACACAGGGCTTTAACGTTGATGGCACGATGCAGATGTACCTCCCGCCGATGCGACAGGAAACCCGCGCCGACCAACGTGCCTACTGGTTGCGTTGTCGTCTGCTAGAAGAACTGGATGATCGCCCGACCTATCGCGTCAGTCCGCGCATCCGCAACATCAGCGCCGAAACATGGGGCATCACCGTCGCCACCAGCAATGTTTCCACCATGAAAAACGAGATCATCGGGCGCTCGGATGGCTCTCCCGGACAGCGTTTTTACGTCGCGCATACACCCGTTGCGCCCCGCTTGCCGAATGAGCATCTCATCGTGCGTTACAAAGACAAAGAAAATAATTTTGACATGCAGGTGGAAAACTGGACAGAGGTCAGCGACTTCGCGGATTCCACCGAGACAGATCGCCATTATATGTTCGATAGCATGAACGGCGAATTGCGCCTCGCGCCCGCATTCCCGCAACCGGACGGCAGTATCAAGCGGTATGGGGCAGTCGTCCCCAAGGATGCCGTGCTGGAAATGTCATCCTATCGTTATGGTGGCGGGCAGGAGGGCAACGTCGCATCACGGGCGCTGAATGTGCTCAAAACGTCCCTGCCGTATATTGATCGCGTGGTCAATCGCCAGCAAGCAAGCGGCGGTCTGGATGCGGAAATTCTCGAAGATGCCAAGATTCGCGTGCCGGGACATATGCGCTCATTAGGACGCGCCGTCACCCCCGCCGATTTTGAATATCTGGCGAAGGAAGCCTCGCCGGGGCAAATTAGCCGTGTGCATTGCTTACAACCCAACGAGTCCGCCGCCGGACAGGTGCGCTTATTGGTCATCCCGCGTGTGCCGAAATTTCAGGGCTTCATCGCACCAGAAAGCCTACGCCTGACGCGTGATCTGGGCGAACGCCTGCTGACCTATCTCGATGAGCGCCGTTTGATTTCCACCCAACTCGACGTGATGGAACCCGCCTATCACTGGGTACAGACCGAAGTGCGCCTGCGTCCGAGTAAACATTACGACGCGGAATCCGTGCGCGAGGATGTGATGGTACAATTATTCCGGTATCTCAACCCGCTCATCGGTGGGGATCGTGGCACGGGCTGGTCGTTCGGGCGGGATTTATTCGTCAATGAGTTGATCGCCGTGTTATTAGAAGTGCCGGGCGTGGATTTTATCCGCTCGGTGAAGGTCTATCCCGTCGTGGAGCAAGATGGCGAATACGTCCGTCATGATGATGTCGACGTGCTGGACGTGTCACCGGATGGTGTGGTCGTCAGCTGGGATCATAACGTGATTATTGAGTAGTGAATATAGACATAAAATTTTTGGTCGGTTAAGAATTAATCGCCCCAAAACCCTCACCCTAAATCCCTCTCCCATAAAAGGAGAGGGACTTTCCAAACCAATAGAACTCCCCCTCGCCCCTTGTGGGAGAGGGGGCGGGGGGTGAGGGGGAAAGATCAACCTGTAAAACAGAGGGTAGGTAAGAACAAACATGGAGGACATCAGCGCCGTTTTTAAGGTCATCGGACCCGCGCTAGACCGTAACACGATTACGGTAGACCGCGCAGGGATTTATGCTGGACGCACATCCAACAATGATCTTCCCCTGCCGGATAAGCAAATTAGCCGTCAGCATTTCCGCATTTTGTGGCGTGATGGCAACTTCTGGGTAGAAGACCTTGATAGCATGAATGGCGTATTCTTAAATGGCGCACGCATCGATTCGCAAATCCCGATGCCGCTGTCCGTTGGCGATTCTCTGCGTGCCGGTCCCTTCGTGCTCACGTTGGAGCGCGTCGTCCGTCCCGCCTTGCCCACCGCACCGGATTCCGGCGGGAGGGAACACCAATCTAACGGCAACCTGAACAGTTTACGGCAGGAAGTCCCCATTCGCCCCGGCGTAATCGAAGCCTCGCCCGCAACCGTCTATAGCAGTATTCCTGTCTCGCGCCCGTCCATCTCGCCCCTGCAACTCGACGCGATGATGCCGCGTATCAAACCGCGCGCTGATCGCTACCCCGACGGCATCGAAGGCATCCCAAAAGACCGCAGTACATGGTTGCAATATTTGCCGGGCATTTTCGCCGATCCATCGCTAGACCAGACCGAATTTATGGGGCGCTATTTGCTGATTTTCGAATCGCTCCTCAGCCCCATCGTGTGGATGGTCGATAATTTTGACCTCTATCTCTCGCCAGAAACCGCGCCGGAAGTCTGGCTACAGTGGATGGCAAGCTGGTTCGATGTCGAACTGCTCCACCTGATTCCCGAAGAACGTCAGCGCGAAATCATGAAGCAAATGGGCTGGCTCTATCTGCGGCGAGGCACACGCACGGGCATGGAACGCCTGCTGGAGCTTTATTTTGGCGTATCGCCGGAAATCCTCGAAAATGTGGATGGTGCGTGCCGTTTCGTGGTGCGTCTGCCCCTCACACGGAGCGATGTCGAAAACGCGCACGAAATCGCCGAGCGCATTATCGCGTCACAAACCCCAGCCTTCGCCACCTTCACCATCGATGTGACCTAAAGGCGACCTATGATGCGGTTTTGTGATTCAATCATCCCCTGTAGAGACAGCATACTACTCTTTAAGAAAATAGGACGGCGTTTAATTTCACCGCTCCGGGCTAAAGCCGCAGAGCTAGGTTATTCAAGCCGCCTAAAGGCGACTCCTAGAGAGTCCCATTTATGGGGCTTGTCATTTTATAGCCGGATGGCTTTAGCCTCTGGCGCGAGCCTATGCCCTCCAGCCGTTCAAAAATCAACCGAACAAAACTATCACTTTCTCCTCTCTCCAAGTTTTGGAGAGGGGTCGGGGATGAGGTAAAAAATGGTCGGCATAATCGGGCAATCCGTCGCGGATCGTTACCGCATCGAGCGTCTGCTGGGGCAGGGCGGCATGGGCATGATCTATGAAGCCGAAGACCGCCAGACGGGTACGATGGTCGCTATCAAAGTCATGCACGATCATCTCGCCCATCGCGCACAATTTCGGGATCGCTTCGTGCAAGAGGCGCAATCCGTCGCGGATCTCGACCATCCCAACATCGTCCGCGTGCTCGACCACAGTCCGGGCGCGGAACGGCTGTTTATCGTCATGGAATTGGTGTCCGGTGGCAGTCTGCGCGATTATATCAACCACGTCCGCACACCCTTCGCACTCGCCGACGCGACCTACATCACCGCACAAATCGCCGAGGCGCTCCACTATGCCCATGAGCACAACGTCATCCACCGCGACGTAAAGCCGGAAAATATTTTGCTCCAACCGACTTCACGCTCGGCAGGCGGATTTCCCTATCACTGCATGTTGACCGATTTCGGCTTGGCAAAATTGACCGACAACATCGGCTACACGCTCACGGGCAGACCCTTCGGCACATTTCCCTATATGTCGCCGGAGCAATGCAAGGCGGAAACGGTAGACCGCAGAACCGATATTTATGCGCTTGGCATCGTGCTGTTTGAACTCACGACGGGCAAGCTCCCCTATGAGCCGCAAACCATCTTTGAGGCGTATAAGATGCACGTCGAAGCGCCCTTGCCGGAACCCCATCACTTTCGTGGGGATATGCCCAACAGCCTGCAACAAATCATGCTGACCTGTCTCGCCAAAAAACGTGAAGCCCGTTATCAAACCGCGCTTGATCTTGCCCGCGATTTACGCAAAGTTTCGCTTGATCTACAGGGTGGCTATATCACCGAAGCCGGAGCAGGCGGAGCGTCTGCGCCACCACCACAAACGCTCCCGCCGTCGGCATCTTCATCGTCGATATTTCAGCGTCCACAACCACCCACCGCGTCTGTTCCGTCCGCACAACCAGTCCCACCCGCGCAATCTGTCGCGTCGTTGCCATCTGCCCGACACTCCACCGTCCCGCCGTCTAGCCCGCCCTCATACGCTGATCTCTCTGCATCCGGCGTGCGCTCTGCCGCCAGACCCGTCCCGCAAGCTCTGCGCGTGGATAGCATCTACGTCAGCGATGGGGCGAATGGTGAGCATATTTTCCCGATTGAGCATGACCGTGTTCGCATCGGACGCGCTCCCAAAATGGACATTGTGCTCGGCGGGCGTTATGTCTCCCGTGAGCACGCCATCCTCGAACGCCGTTCCGATGGCTCATACTGGATTCGTGGCACGGGGTCGCTCAATCCCTGTTTGCTAGAAGGCAATCCAGTCGGCTCAGAACGCGCCAGCCACTGGCAATATGGGCAAACCGTCACCATCGGCGAAGCCACGCTGACGCTCACCAAAGCGATGGATGCCTTCGGCGATGCGGGCATGATGGACGAATTTCTGCCCCCGTTCGCCGGAGAAAATGGCTTTCAGGCGGAAGGGCAGACCATCCGCGTTGACCTGAAACCGCGCAATCAACTGGTCAGCCCCGGCGGAGAGACGGTTTTCACGGTGGTCATCGTCAACACGGGCAAAACCGCCGATCAAATTTCGCTACAGGTTCGCGGCATTCCCGCCGAATGGTCATATATCGAAGCCGAGATCATCAACATCTCCGCCGGTGCACAGGTAGAAACCGCCATTCGCTTCTCGCCCCCGCGGGATGCCAGCAGTCGTGCCAGCCGCCACACCTTCACCTTACGCGCCCATAGCCTCAAAAATCGGCTGGAAATCTGCAAAATCGGTGGCATGTTGCACCTTGAGCCGTTTCAGAATTTCACCGTCACCATGCACCCCAAACGCCTGCAAAATGGCGGAATCATACGATTACGCATCCGCAATGAGGGCAATACCCGCGCAGATTTTCATGTGGATGGCATCGACACCGACGACGCGCTGACCTTCGTCGCCGATCCGCCCATCCTGACCGTCGAGCCGGGCGAAAGTGCCGAAGTTCGCGTGGATGTCGTCCCGAAGATGGACAAATTGGTGCACGGTGCGCGGGCGTTTAATTTCACGCTATCGGTGCGCTCCGCAGAAGGGGTCACCGAACGTTTAGAGGGTGAATTGGTCGCCGTCACCAATCTACTTTATCAGCAACAACGCCTCGAACAGCAACGGATCGCCGCCATTCAAGCACCGATTGATTACGAACCGGGGTGGGGGGTGTGGAACAATCAAGCACCCGCGCAAGGCTATTACGAGCAGGACATGGGCTACGATCAAAATTACAACGCTGGCTATGACGACTATTACGATCCCGCGCCCGCATCGATGCCTGTACAGTCCGACCCGAACGCCCGCGGACTCGGCTTAACGCTGTGGCTTGCCGCCTGTAGCCTGATCGAATTCATGCTCTTTTTCGTCGTGTTGATACAGGCGATCCGCATTTTTAGCGGGAACTTCGCCAATTTCGCCTCGCTGATTCTCTTTTGCCCTCTGCTGATTTTTTCACTGATCTTCACCATCCTTTACGGTATCACATTGATTCAAGCATGGCGCTGGCGTGAATGGGCGGTCTATACTTTGCTGATTTTGTCGGCGGTTTTCGGCATCATCGTCGCGCAAAGCTGGGATTGGCAGGGGAGCATTACGCTGGACATCATCCTCACCGTGACCGCCATCCTGTTCGGCATCACTGTCAGCGCAGTCGGCTGGTTCCTCGTCCGTCCCAAACTGCATTTGTTTAGTTGACGAATGGTATACTGGGTGCAATAAGAATGTTGAGGGACAATAATCATGGCAATGGTACACCAGCAAGAACGCCCCGTGCGGATGAGCGAACTAGAATACCTTGAATTTGAATCACACAGCGACATTCGACACGAATTTGTGAACGGCAACGTCTACGCACTGGCTGGATCGGACTGGAAACACGCCATGATAACGCAGAGCACCAGTTCAGCCCTCTATACACAATTGCGCGGCAAAGGCTGTCGCGTGAGTTCTACAGATTTACGCCTCAAAGTCGACTCGAAAAAGGTCTCTTATCGTTACCCGGATGTCATGGTCATTTGTGATGATCCACAATTTGCCCCGAATCGCACGGATACAATCACCAACCCGACCTTGATCGTCGAAGTGTTGTCGCCGTCTACCGCCTTAGAAGATCGCAATGCAAAATGGGATGAATACCGTGCATTAGCCAGCGTGCAAGACTACATGCTTGTTTCTGTCGATGAGGCAAAAGTCGAAGTTTTTTCACGTCAGCAATCCGGTAAGTGGCTCTACGAAGCGGTCAAAGGGGTAGATGCACAGATTGAATTACCGTCGTTAAATTGCACGCTTTCCCTCGCGGAAATATATGAACAAGTGCCGTTGGTAAATGATGATACCCCTAACGAAACAGATCACTAATCACGGTTGGCAATTCCTTTTTCCGATACGATTGTCATTATCTCAACTATCGCCACACCATCATCATGATAGGATTCCAGTAGAGGCAAATTTGCGCTGTTTTGAATACGCACGGTTAATCTGAACCCTCTCAGGAAAACCAGCGCGTGTCTTCATCAAAACTCCCCCAAACGACACCTTTCTTAGCTTCTTTTTTTGCACATCGGAGAACCTGTTATGAAGAAAATACTGTTGATTATTGTCGTTTTAATGTTCGGCGCATTGTCTGCGTCCCTTGTTAGCGCACAGGATGAAGAAGAAGTCCCCGTCTCCTGTGATGCTGATACGCTCGTAGAAGCCGCAACCGTCCTGAGTGACGGCTTTACTGAATATCAAGAACTCATGGTCTTACCGGACGAACCCACCGCCTCTGATCTGTCAGTCGCCGTAGCCACAGCCGACGCTTACGCCTATGGTTTCTGGGAAGGTTTTTACGAAGCCCTTGAAGAAGACGGCGCTTGTGTTGAGGTCTGGTGGTTGGGCTATACCAGTGGACTCATCCTCGACGAAGCCCTCATCGTCACCCAGCTTTCCGCGCTTGCCGTCCATGAAGCAGAAGCCGGTAACGCCGACCTTGCAGACAGCCTGCTCACACTAGCGACAGAACGCTCAGAAACCTTGAATGTCGGCGTAGAATCAGTTCAGGCAACCTTAGCCGCTGTGATCGACGGCGAAGAACTGAACCTCGAACTCGTCGAATGTACCGAAGATGAAATGACCGAAACATGGGACGGATTGACCACCATCACCGATGCCTATGCGGAACTTGGCGGCATGGTTGAAGAGGCTTCCGGCACAGATTTATCGGCGCTGGTTGTCGGCTACGCGACCCTTTCCGGCGGCTATTGGAGCGAAGTCTATCCGCTCGTTCCCGCCTGCTATGAAGCCAATGATGTCGCCTTCACCGTCGGCTTGATCCTCGACGAAAGCGTGATCGTCGCCGCTAATTTACGCCTCGCCGAGATCGAATCCGAAATGGGTAACGACGACCTCGCGCAGGCATTGGCAGAAAGCGGAGCCACCCGCGCAGAAGAACTTACCGCCGCCATCGAAGAATACTTCGGCGAAGAAGAAGAATAACCAGCAATAAAAATTGTCACACTAAATCGCAGGTCAACTCACCGACCTGCGATTTTTGATTCTTGCCCAACCGTCACTTTTTCGCATCAACGTTTGTGCTTACTTAGCGAAGGGATCGACATAGAAATTCCATGCAAGTATGGTCGTTATCGGTTCAGTCGCGCCAAATTGATACAAACAAACGTAGTTGCCGAGGTTCTCATGCGGAGAGTTCTGTTTTTCAACGATGTGATTGTAAAAACGCACGGCTTCATCATAGGGTCTCACAAAAAGTGACGCGTCGAGCCACGTCATTGACCCAGAAAAATGAATCACCGATCCGAATAATAATTCATGTCTCGTCGAAGTTTCGGGATGATAAACATCGACCCGTAGTATGGATTGTCCCATAGAATAGCTCGCAACCTGACAGACAAAGGCTTCAGGATGCCCTAGCTGATTTCGAAATGTATCGACAGCCGGAACAAAATGTCGCTCCACCACCTCTTTATCAAGCTCGTTGCCAGTCCAAGTCATTGTTCAGTCATCCCTTTTGATCGGTGGATTGATCCTATATTTCCCCAACGGACCAACTTGTATCATCGACTTACCTGGCATGAACAGCCCCCAATACGGCAACTCGAACAACTCACCGTCATCCATCGTTGTAATTTCGTCATCCTCACCTGTTGGGATGACCACAAATGCTGTGCTATCCGTCATGATAATCGACACGCCGTGGGTCGTTTCGTCCAAAATAGCCTTGCTAATCACCTTATCCAACAGCGCCGTCAAGTGTTCATGAACCTGTGCTTTATACCGATAGAAATGGTCGTCAAGATCACGCGTGTCAAACACCGACCCATCGGCTTTCGTAAGCGTAAAATGGGTCGCATCAACATTGAACCACCACTCGCCGATTTCTTTTCCGCTAAACATCACCTTTTCGCCGAAATCAAAGTGCAACGTCCCGCCGTATCCCCACGAGATATTCCAGCACTTTAGCCCTTCAAGACGCAAAAGGGTCGCTTTAGTTTCAGCAACAATTTGAAGCTTATTAGAGACCATTCTTTGTACTCCCAACAACAAAAAAGGACAACCCACACGGATCGTCCCAATCATACACCAACTGAAAACTGAAAACTGAAAACTGATTACTATAACCTGAATTCTGTTTAAGGTGAACATCTGCGAAAAAGAGCTTTTAGCCGTTAGCTTTTGGCTTTTAGTTTGAAAAAACACCGCTTTTTGCTAAAAGCTAAGAGCCAACAGCTATGATACTCATGGTCTTTTACCAAAAAATGGCTGTCAATCACGAGGGTTTGCTTATCCAGAACTGACGTTACTATAAACTGTAAACTCTCTCAAAATGCGCGATGGTCTGTGCAATGCCCTCAGCCAGCGGAGTCTCGTAGACCGTCGGGACAGCCGCCCGCAACGCCGAATCATCAAACACTTCGGGGAAGGGCAGGATCGTCTCGGTGCGGGTGATTTCCGCATCCGGCTTCACAGCTTTGATGAGCGCAATCACTTCATCAATTGTGACAGGCGGCGTACCGAGATTAAACACATGCGCCCCGTCCATCGGGATCGTCGCCGCGTCGATAAATTGCAACGCCACATCCGACGCAAGCTGAAATTGCATCAACCCGCCAAAGTTGATCTGTGACGGCTCACCCTTCGCCGCCGCCAGCATCGACTTGGTCGGGTCGCTCGTCAAGCCTTGATCGCGCCCGATACCATACACCGTATATGGACGCAAAGCCATACTGCTCAGTTGATGATCCTGCCAGTAGACTTTCGCCGTGCCTTCGTTGGCGACCTTATACACGCCGTAAAGTGTCCCCGGCAGGTGGGGCGCATCGTGGGCAATCGGACCCGGTGGATAGGCACTCGCCGCGCCATAGACCGCAATCGACGACGCATACGCCAGATGTTTCAAGCCTGCCTGTTTCGCCGCTTCGAAGATATTGACCGTCCCCGTCACATTGACCTTCGCCCCCATCACCGGATTGGCACGGCAAAACGGCACCTGCAACGCCGCCAGATGCACAATATGGGTGATGTTTTCGTCGGTAATCGTTCCCGCCACCTGATCGTAATTGGTCAGGTCGCCCTTAATGAACGTGATCGCCGTTTGTTCTTCCGGCGTGAGCAATAAATCCAGCCGACTGCGATCCTCGCTCAGGTCAAAACTGACCGCACGTTCGCCATTTTTCACGAGATGATACAGCGTCCACGCGCCAATGCACCCCATCGAACCGGTTATAAGATACGTTTTCTCTGACATACAATGTCCTCATTGATAACGATAATTTTTGTGGCAACGCTTCGTAGGGGCGACCTGCTAGGTCGCCCTATTTTCTCTTTGCGCCTCATTGTCTTTGCGTTATGCTTTTGATATGCGCTTTATTCCGCCACAAACCGATTGGTCAACTTGCCCAGCCCTTCGATCTCACAGGTCGCTTCGTCGCCGGGTTGCAACCACACCTGCGGATTCATGCCTAGCACAACGCCTTCCGGTGTGCCGGTGGAGATAATATCGCCCGCTTTAAGCGTCATGTATTGGCTGGCATAGCTAATCACCTGCGCCACGCTGAAAATCATATCGCTCGTGTTGGAATTCTGCCGGCGTTCACCGTTCACCCAGCACGACAGCCCCAGATTTTGCGGATCAGCCACCTCGTCGGCGGTGACGATATACGGACCCATCGGCATGAATTTATCCATCGTCTTGCCCAGCAACCATTGGCTGGTACGCATCTGCAAATCGCGCACACTCAGATCATCAATCGTGCAGTAGCCGAACACATAATCCAGCGCATCTTCCTCGCTGACATAACGCGCCGTCTTGCCGATAATCACACCCAGTTCGACCTCGTAATCATATTTTTCCGCGTTGGTCGGCAGGGGGATGTCCTCACCATGAGAAGCCAGCGTGTTGTTAAATTTGGAAAACAGCACGGGCGAAGTTGGGATGTCCGCGCCGGATTCCTTCGCATGGCGAGCATAATTCAGCCCGACGCACAAAATTTTCTCTGGATTGAGCACGCACGGCGCATAATTGATGTCCGCTTCGTCTATCAGGTCGTCCGTGTGGCTGAGGGCAGGGGTCAGCGCATCTTTGCCCGCTTCCATGACCGCCTCAAGCGTTGTCGGCAAGCCATCCATGCCCGTTAGATCAATCACGCCGTCGGCAGTCTGAATGCCCAACCGCACCGCCGGATCATTGTTGAGGGTAAAGTGTAGTAATTTCATCGAATCTCCATAGAGTGTTAAAGAAAAAAGGGTTTAACTGCTCTGTTGCAAAGTGCCGCCAATGGCTGAAACCCATTGGCTATGCTGATGTAAAACCCTGCTAAAGCAGGCTATTCTTCTCGTACATTCGTGAAAACAGCCCACTTCAGTGGGGTTTCGAAAATCTTTCTAGCATTGGGGTTTCAGCCCAATGCGGTTTTGTCGAGCTACTTTATAACCTTACAACTGAGCAGTTTTTAGCTAAAAATATCCACACCCGATCAAAAAAATCAGACCTCCCCCTCAGCCTAGTTTTGGAGTGGGGTGAGGTTTTATGATCTTCCTCTGCGTTTCTTTGCGCGCTCTGCGTCCCTGCGTTTTGCTTTTTAGCGATTACAACCGTCAAATTAGCTTCTACACTAACAACTAATCACTAAAAACTAACTACTTCGGACTATAGCAAAACACATTGTCACCAAACGGAACAACTGTATAGTCCTCCGTCCATGCGTCGCCTAAGGTTCGACCTTCGACACTATAGACATACCCGCCCGCGCCCCGCCGACCTTCCAGAAATCCCGACTCGACGGAGACATAAAATCCGACAAACTCCGGCGGATCGTCCGTAAATTCCGGCACGACGACATATTCGCGTTGGGGAACGCCTACCGTAAAGCGTGGCTCAACACTCGCATCATCGAATTTTTCGTCCGTGAAATAGTCAATCCACGCGTCATCATTCGCCATGATCGCTTGCACCACCGGATCGTTTAGCTCACAGAAGAGCACTTCCGGATTGCGTTTCGCCGAGGTGAACACCACCGCCATGATAAACGCCAGCGCACACGCCAGAATAGCGCCCAAAATTCCCCCAAAAAAGAGGATGAGCCATGTCCTTCGTGATAATTGTGACGGGTCTTTTTTCATGCTTGATACCGATAAGCAGGCAAGCCCTTAAACGGCAATTTCACGCTGAACAAGCATCCCGCCAGCGGATCATTTATAGCGTCTGTCCCCATCGCCGCCGTCGTGATATAGAGTGTATCCATATTCGCGCCACCAAACACTGCACACGTGACTTTTTGCGTGGGAACGCTAACCGTTTCCAGAATCGCGCCCGTTTCCGGATCCCATCGACGTACACAACCCCCGCCAAAATGCGCGATCCACAACTTGCCTTCAGTGTCGATGCACATGCCATCCGGCGAACCCAATTCCTCCGCGACCTGAATGCAGAGCCGCTGATTGCTGACTTCGCCATTGGACGCGTCATAATCAAAGGCGTACACCTTTTTCGGCGTGGAGTCGATATAATACATCGTCTTCAGGTCGATGCTCCACGCGATGCCGTTGGAAATGCTGACGTTATCAACCACTTTTTTGACATCGCCCGCCTGAGACAAATAATACAACGCGCCCGCGCCTTCCGCCCCGGAAACCGCCATCGTCCCGGCGAAAAATCCCCCATCAGGCGACGGTTTGCCATCGTTAAAGCGATTGTCCGGCTTATCCGCTTCGGGGTCGGTGATGGGCGTTAAAGTTTCGGTTGATATGTCAAAATACGCGAACCCGCTCCGCACAGCAACAACCAACCCGCCATTTTCACGCAAGCCAATCGTGCCGATCATCTCGCCCACGTCATAAACCTGATGATCCCCGCCTGCCGGATCATACCGATGAATTTTTCCGGGCAGAATATCCACCCAATAAAAACACTGTTCGCGCTCATCCCACAACGGACCTTCGCCCAATTCACAGCGCGTCTTGATAATTACTTCAGCATTCAGCATACTTTACCCTATCCATAACAGAATAATTGAAACATTCGCGCCACAATGTCCTAGAACAATCCTAACATTGTCTTTGAGTGTCGATCTAAATGACGCGAAAATTCTCCACCAACAGCCTACCGCGTAAGTTTAGAACTAATGTAGCGATTCAGGCTAACCCCTTCTTCCGCCGCTTTAATCGCTAGCATCCGGTGCTGTTCAGGGGGAATACGCACCTGAAATTTCCCGCTATAGGATTTCTCCGAGATCGGTTCCGGCACAGGTTCGTTATTGCTCATCATGTCGGCGATAACCTCACCAACAAGCGCGACAATGCCCTGCAATGCGTCGGGCAGGGTGGCATCCAGATAAGAGAGGCTAGGAAATTCGGCACACAGCCCGACATATTCCTGATCCTCCTCCGACCAACTCACGCGGTAGGTATAATGCTCATGATTCACCATCGGTAGTATCCTCCAACCGATCAATCGCCGCCAGTAGCCCTTGAACGCTACATTCTGCCTAAGCACAATCTAACATCTTTCATCTAAAATCTATGGTCTTTCTCTGCACCTCCGCGACTTTGCGTTACGCTTTTATCTTTTTACTCATTGCTCATTACTCATTGCTCTAATATCTAACATCTAAAATCTTCCGTCTTCTATCTTTTCACTCATTGCTGACCTTCTAGCACTTTGACCCCCGCTTCGATCACGGCGACGATTTTATCCACATCATACACACAGCCCGCCCATGTGCCACCGCTCGCCTGTTGGAGCGCCGCCCACAGTCGCGTATCATCCGGCAACAATGGATGCCGTTGCAGATCAGGGTGGGGCGGTCTGCTCATAAAATCCACCCCATCGAACGTTTCCACAAGATTAATCGTCGCGGAGAGATCCGCCCGATCCACGCGCACATCGATTATATCGCCATCGCGCACCTTGCCAATCGGACCACCTGCGAGAGCTTCCGGTCCAATATGCCCCACGCACGCGCCCGTCGATACACCGGAAAAGCGCGCATCGGTCAACACCGGAACAGTTTTGCCCCACGGGATATACTTCAGCGCCGCCGTGACCTGATACGTCTCCTCCATGCCCGTCCCCTGCGGACCGCCACCGATCAGCACCAGCACATCATTCGCCTGTACAGGATTATCCACATTCCTGCCTTTGATCGCCATGACCGCCGCCCGCTCGGACGTAAATACCCGCGCCCGCCCGCGATGATGATAGACATTATCTGCGCCGACGACAGACGGATCAATCGCCGTCGCTTTGATGACCGCGCCCTCCGGTGCAAGGTTGCCCACCGGAAAAACCACCGTGCTCGTCAAGCCTTCTTTACGGGCGGTATCCGCATCCATAATCACATGATCGGGGTTGATCTGCCCCGCGCTAGCCAGTTTTTCGCGCACTAATGCCCGCCGTTCACTGTCTTTCCACCAATCCAGCACCGTCCCCAGCGTCTCACCGGAAGCGGTCATCACGCCCGTGTTCAGCAGACCCATATCGCGCAGATGCAACATGACTTCCGGCACGCCACCCGCCATAAACACCTGCACCGTCGGATGCTGACGCGGACCATTCGGCAGGGCATCCACAAGGCGCGGAGTCGTCTTATTGATGCGATTCCAGTCGGCAACTTTCGGCGGAGTCAATCCGGCGGCATGGGCAATCGCCGGAATGTGCAACAGCAAATTGGTCGATCCACCGAACGCCGCATGGAGCAACATCGCATTTTCCAGCGAGTCCTGCGTCAAAATGTCGCTGAGGTTGATCTTCTGCGCCGATAAACGCAACAATGCCAGCGCCGAACGTCGCGCCATATCCAGCCAGACGGGTTCGCCGGAGGGACTCAACGCGCTGTGCGGCAGAGTCATCCCGAACGCTTCCGCCACCACCTGAGCCGTCGCCGCTGTGCCGAGGAATTGACACCCGCCCCCCGCCGATCCACACGCCCGACAGCCCATCGACGCGGCATAATCCAGCGAGATCAAATCATGCGCGAACCGTGCGCCGATGGTCTGCACCTGTCCGGCATCTTCCGCATCCATCGCCGGCAAAGTAACCCCACCGGGGACGATAATGCCGGGCAATGTACTCGTGCCAGCCAACGCCTGCATCATCGCGGGCAAGCCTTTATCACACGTCGCCACGCCCATCACACCGGAGCGGGTCGGCAAAGAACGGATCAATCGGCGCATCGTCATCGACGCATCATTGCGGTAGGGCAGGCTATCAAACATGCCCGTTGTCCCTTGCGAACGCCCATCGCACGGATCGCTCACCGTCGCCGAAAACGGGATCGCCCCCTGTGCGCGGAAGGTCTCCGCCGCCATGCGTACCAGCAAGCCAATTTCCCAGTGACCGGTATGATAACCGAGCGCAATCGCGGAGCCATCTTCCCCGCGCAGACCACCCTGCGTACTCATAATCAAATATTCCGGCTTGCCGAGGTCTTGCGGATTCCAGCCCATGCCGACATTTTGCGTCATGGCGAATAAATTCCCGCTCGGCTCATTGAGGAGCATCTCCTCGGTCAACGGCAAAGCCCCCTCCGCGCCATTGCCGAATAAACGCGTCCGGTCAATTTGCTCTGCATTAGTGCCTAAAATTTCGTCTAGTGTCGGTGTCATCGGATTATTTTCCAAATTCCTGTTTACTCAAATTTATTGCCATCGAAATGCGTTCATTCTATCGTGCGTTCAATTTTCGTAGGGGCGACCTGCTCTGTTGCAAAGTGCCGCCAATGGCTGAAACCCATTGGCTACATTGGTGTAAAACCCTGCTGAAGCAGGCTATTCTTCCCGTATATTTGTGAAAACAGCCCACTTCAGTGGGGTTTTGAAAATCATTTTAGCATTGG
>JAVJSU010000096.1:0-12546 GCA_040219275.1 Aggregatilineales bacterium
GACATAGCGATGTGCTTCAGTGATTTGCTCAAGGGGGTAGCAACGGTCAATCACAGGGATGATTGTTCCGTCTTCCATCAATTCCTTAAGCAGGTTGAGGTCTTTGACTCGTTCGTGGGGTGGCCGCAACCCCGTAGCGGCGATCCTGGCTTTTTTGCTACCGAACAGTGAGGTCATCAAGACAGCACCCATTGTTCCCATACCCATACCTGCCTCAAGAAAGATGCCTTCTGGTTTGAGCGACTTCCTGGAATGAGAGAATGTGATTTTGCCCACTGTATCGAAGATGATGTCATAAGTCCGACTGTTTTGGGTGAAATTCTCTTGGGTATAGTCGATGACATGGTCGGCTCCGAGTGATTTCACCAATTCGACGTTCGCCCCGCTGCATACACCCGTCACTTCCGCGCCATAGTATTTCGCAATTTGCACAGCTGCCGATCCGATGCTGCCCGAAGCGCCGTTAACCAATACAGTTTGTCCGCTTTGAATATGACCCTTATCCCGCAAGAACGGTAACGCGGTCAAAAAGCCATCAACACTCGCTGCCGCGTCTCTGTAGCTTAGGTTAGAAGGCATATGGGCGATAACTTCATCTTCAGGGACGCACAGATATTCCGCGTTGGCTCCGAAATTTGGGCCAGCCGTGCCGAAGACCTGGTCACCGATTTCAAATGTGGTTACATCCTTGCCCACAGCAACGACCTCGCCTGCCAGTTCCTCGCCCAACGTCTGAATTCTCGGCTTTCTGAGGCCCGTGAACAGCCGGGGAATGTAAGGCTTACCTTGACGAAACACGGCTTCCGTGGCCGTCACAGTGGTCACATGGATTCTGACGAGCACTTCGTTATCGGCAGGTTCAGGTTTTTCCACGTCTACCAGTTGCAGGACTTCAGGTGATCCGTATTGTGCCTGGACAATCGCTTTCATAGGTACATCTCCTTTTAACTCGAACTGCTTGATCTCTATTTGAGTGATTTAGAGTTGACTATCGTGAACAGAATTGACGGAGATCAAGTACAGACCTGTGTCACGTATCTGCCGCCCCATTGTGACCGTACGTTTTAGTCGCTGTTGCGAAGGAGTACGACCCCACACCAGATGTACCAGACGATCAGGCCCAGCCCAAATAGCGCGCCGACATCGGTTAGCATTGGGACCAGTGTCACAACACCTGCTGTGCCAAAGATCATCCCCGCGATGTTCAGAGACTTCGGCAGTCCGCCGCGCATGGCTGCCCAACTCAGGGTGGCGACCCATAGCCCACCGACAATCTCGTTACCACCGCCGATACCGCGTCCAACCGCATCAACCGCCGCCCAAACCGTTCCTGCCTGATCCGGGTTGACAGTGTACATGTCCAGAACGGTTGCCGCGCCGATATTGGCAACCATGCCGCTTCCGATTACCAATGCCGACCAGATCAACCCCAGCGCGGCGGCAATCTGTGAGAGCGCTGGTGCGCTGTCCTTCAGCCGCTCATGAATGGCGAGTGTCAGCACGGCCTGGACGATCCCAAACAGCACGTAGATGACCAGGTTCCACACGTAGAAGATGGTCTGGTTATCCTTCAAGAACTTAACGGTTTCGACAGTGCTGAGGTCACCTGTGGTCAGGGGCTCGAACGTGGTCACGAATAAGGCGAAGCCGAACAGGAAGGTGAGTGCGGCGATGATCCCGGCGATGCCGCCTATGCGCTGTAGGCTGGTGTGGCGGTTCGAGGTGTGGCTGAATGTATTGCTTGAAGTCTGTGCAATTGCGGTCATGATAGTTTCTCCTTATTGGATAGATTTGCAATTTGAAATAGATACGACTCAGGATGTGGATTCTTCACGTTGAACTGTGATTGACAGAGTAAAGCTGACTTTAACTTGAGCGATGATAATCTGCAAAAATGCTGTGATTGCGGTCATGATGTTTTCCCTTTATCCTGTTGTATCCATACGATTGACCGAGAGCAAAGGCAGACTCAGGTCGCGGATTTGCCGTAGCAGTCCATGCAGTGCCGCCTGGTCGATCACTTCGCAGATGAGCAGTGTTGTACCATCATCCAATAGTGTGATGGTTCCGCCACCAAACCAGTCTTCCCATCCGCTATCCAGGTGTCCCTGAAGCCGGATGTGGTAGAGCATGGGGTCTGGCTGGTTTTGGGAGGTTGACGACATTGCACGTTCCCACATAACTGCTTGCCTCGATCAATATGAGACAAGCATATACGTCCGACGGTGTTGTTGTAACGACACTAAAGTGTGGTTATGGTTGTTGTTTCTGGGGATGGTGGGTGTTGATGGTCAGATTAAACCGAGTGCCTGTGCTTGTGCAACTGCATGAGTTCGCCGATTAACGCCAAGTTTCTGGAAGATAATGCGGTTATGACCTTTTACTGTGTTAAGCGTGATGAATAAGCTCTCACTGATTTCCCGATTTGAAAGTCCTTCGGCAATGAGTTGTAAAACTTCCAATTCACGTTCACTGAGTGGTTCGATTAATGGTTGGTTTTCCGATAACATGGAGGGAGTAGCGGGTGTATCAAAGACAGTAAGTAATTTCTGGACATAGTCTGACATAACACCTTGCTCATATAGCGCAGAGACTAGTCGTCTTATGCTTATTCCTTCATCAACAAACAGGCGAATAAAAGTGCCTGATTGTGCCAGAGCAAGGGCATCAGCCAGTATAGTTAAAGCATCGTCTGTCTTATCACTAGCATCGACAGCAATAGACTGTAACACCATAATTTTCAAACATTCATCTGCCCAATTCTTATTCTCCATTTTCTGGCGCAGAGGTTCTAATAATTGGAATGCCGCTTCCGGTTTACCCTGAGCAATCAGTACCCGTGCCTCACTTAAAGGAATATCATAAGTTTGCATAAGATAGTGTGCTGATTCGAGTTGCCCCAGTCGTAAGAATGTATGTACCTGTAAATCGGCAATCTCTGGGACTTTATGCGCCATGTTTTGCTGATGAGCAACACTATTCGCTTCTGTCAAAATATCGCGTGCATCGTTTATACTATCGCGTGCAATGTGTAAACGTGCCTGAAAGACTAAGCCATCAATTAATCGGTCATATTTTTGTGATTTTTTAGCAAGTTGAATACATTGTTCGATATGGTCTTGGGCAGTTTCAAGCTCATTCCACTGGTAGTGTATTCGCGCCAGACCAATGTGCGCTATTCCGGCATCCGGCAAAGGAGTATCCCCAAACATTTGTAGCACATCATAGTAGGTTTCAGCCGCCTGATTAAGCTGATTATCAGCTTCTTGCAAATATCCTAAACCAAGTTTTGCCAATCGTGTGAATACCACATTGCCGGAGCGTTGCCCTATAGGAATAACCTCTTGATACGCTCGTCGTGCTTCTGCCCGTTTGCCTTGAAGTTCATAAGCATAGCCTAATTTCCATGCCGTAGATATGCGAAAAGCGATATTGTCAGGGTGCAAGTATTCGAGGGCGTAATGTGAATGGCTGATAAGGGCTTCTACTTGTTTCTGCGCGGCGAATATCGTAGCACGGATTGCGGCAATACGTCCAATTGTATCGCGGGTATGAACATCCTCTATGACATTTTGTAATGCTAATTCTGCACGGTGCAGGTTAGCCTCAGCCATATCTATATTGCCCTGACCCAATACTATGGAAGCATAGGTTGTCCATAATTGAGGGTAGGTATCTAATACCGTTGCAGGTTGAGCTTGCAACCAGGCTTGAACAACTCTGCTCTGTCCTCGAAAGTGCATTGGCATTCCATCACCTTCAATGAGCCGCATGACACGGGGAATAGTATTTGCTTTTGCCGCATGATGAAAGGCATCCAGTTCAAACCCTTGTTGCTCATACCACAGACTTGCACGATCATGCAATTTGCTAAAATCTGAGGAATGTTTTTGTAAACGCTGACGTAGCAAACCCCGGAACAAATGATGATAGCGAAACCATTTTCGCTCATGGTCTAAGGGGATGAGGAACATATTGGAGCGCACCAGATAATTTATAATTTCATGGCTGTTTGTTTGGTTGATGATTGCATCACATAATTCCGCACAGAAATATTCTAGAATAGATGTTTGAAGCAAGAAATTCTGGATATGTTTCGATTGATGCTGGAATACTTCTTCAACGAGATAGTCGAGTACAAAATGATGGCTACCAGTAAAGGACTCAATGAAGCCACTTGTATCCTTATGCCCCTGCATGGAAATCGCTGCAAGCTGTAATCCCGTAATCCAGCCTTCGGTGCGCTGCTCTAACGCGGCAATCTCCTCCGGCGCAAGTGCCAAGCCCATCGCCTGATTGAGATATTCGGCGGCTTCGTCCGCTGTGAAGCGTAGGTCAGCGGCACGAATTTCGCTCAACTGCCCTCGCGCCCGTAGACGTGCCAGCGGCAAACGCGGATCTTCGCGGGTCGTGATGACGAGATGCATTTGTGGCGGCTGGTTGTCAATGAGAAATGCCAGCGCCGTATCAATCTCGTGGCTGTCAAGCACATGATAATCGTCCAAGACCAGGATGAAATCTTCTGGCATCAGCGCCAGTTGGTTGAGCAGTGGTGTTAGCAACGAGTCGATGGGTGGTGGCTGAGGCACTTCGAGCAAATTCAGGATGCCCGCGCCAATTGCGGGTTCAATGGTTTGCAGTGTAGCGACGATGTAGTTCAGGAAGCGCACCGGGTCGATGTCACCTTCATCCAGGGAGAGCCATGCAACTTGAAATTCGTTTGCGCTGATCCACTCCGTTATAAGGGTCGTCTTGCCACATCCGGCAGGGGCGGAAACCAGCGTCAATTTGCCGTGCAGCCCTCCGTTCAACCGCTCGATTAGGCGGGGACGCAACACCGAGCCGGGACGTAGCGCAGGCGTATAGAGTTTCGTAGCAAGAATTTGTGTCGACATAGCACAAGTATAGCAGTGAATTGTTCTTTGCCCTCCAACTTAACCGGAGGGCAATTTGAAAGCGCTTGAGGTTACGAGGCAACCTGCTCCAGCCAGTGCAAAATCGCTTGATTTGTTTCTTGTGGCTTTTCTTGCTGGATATTATGACCACAATCCAGGCTGACCACTTCAACATTGGGCACAAACTTTGTCAGATTTGGGGACTTCGGAATCACATCCCGGTCGCCATAGATCATAAGTGCAGGCTGTTGGATGATGGGATTTACGTCCGCCAATAAGTGCCAGTTGCGATCAAGGTTCCTGTACCAATTGATACTGCCTGTAAACCCTGTTGATTCAAAGGCAGAGACAAACACAGCAAGTTCGCTGTCGCTCATGATCGGATCACCGAGGGGGGCTTCTGCTCTAGCGAGATTAATCATTGCCATACCCGGCTCAGGTGGTTGGGGTGGGATGTTCTTCCGGTACATATTGCGAAGGAACCGGGCTGTGTTTTCTTCGAGCACGGCATCTGCGACACCGGGCTGTCGATTGAAGTGGACAAAGTAATTATCACCGCCAAAGAATTCCTCCATCCACTCGATCCAGGGCTTTTCACCGCGCTCCTGATAAGGCAGTGCCAGTGCGATCAAACCATTGACACGGTTCGGATGCAATAAGGTCAGGCTCCACACGACATTTGCGCCCCAATCATGACCGACAAAGGTAGCGTCTTCATATCCATAGTGATCGAGCAGTGCGATAAGGTCACCCGTTAAGTGTTCAATATCATAGTCTGTGACTTCGGTCGGACTGGATGAGTTGCCATAACCCCTCTGGTTTGGAACGATGACATGATAGCCCGCCTCGACGAGGGCTGGCACCTGATACCGCCAGGAAAAGGCATGTTCGGGCCAGCCGTGACACAGCACAATCTGTTTGCCTGCATTGTGCTGTCCTGCTTCAAAAACTTCGAGTTCCACACCGTTAACTGATATAAAGGTGGGCTTGGGAAAATCGGTTGGATTAAACATCGTGTCTCCTTGGTTTGTCAGATTGTGAAGCAGCCAATTGCTACCTCATAATCTGATTATCTGGCACAATTAGGACAAATTTCGCCCTAAACAAAAAGAGGATTCGATGTATTCACCAACGACACGCCTATTGGTCGTTCTATCGCTACTGCAAACACAGCGGCAAATGTCCGGAGCAGAGATCGCACGACGTTTGGAAGTGGATGTTCGCACAATACGCCGCTATATCACGTCGCTACAGGATATGGGGGTACCGGTAGAAGGAGAGCGCGGACCACACGGAGCCTACTATCTTGGACGTGGGTCGAAAATGCCCCCGCTGATGTTCACCAATGAGGAAGCCGTTGCATTGGTATTGGGCTTGCGTGTTATCCGTGAGTTTCAGTTTCCTGTAGATGGAGCGGCTATCGAAGGGGCTATTGCCAAAACTGAACGGGTTCTGCCAGAACCACTTCTGCAACAGGTGCGTGCGATACAGTCCGCCGTCGCATTCAATGTGATCAAGTATGGTGGCTCGCCGTCATCATTGCATGACAACACTACACTCATTGCCCTTAGCACAGCAGCACAGGAGCGATACAGTGTCGAACTCGTGTATCACTCAAGGCAGGAGGAACTGACTGAGCGTCGCTTCGATCCGTATGGCGTTGTCTACACCGAAGGCTACTGGTATACCGCCGGGTACTGTCACTTGCGGCAGGATTTACGGACATTTCGTCTCGACCGAATCGAATCTATTACACAGTGCGATGAAGCATTTGATGATCCCGGTCAGTTTGATGTCCTGGACTATGTGCTGAGTGGGCTTGCCAATGTGCCCGGTCCCTATCAGGTCGCTATCTTGCTCAAGACAACAATGGATACGGCCTTAGCACACATTCCCAGCTACCTTGCCACGTTAGAGCCATGCACCGAGGGCATTATGATGCGACGTTCTGCAAATGATCTGGAATGGGTCGCGATGCTACTGCTTTCTCTCGATTTCCCGGTCGAGATCAAAGGACCTGATGCGCTTCGGTCAACCCTGAGACGTGTAGCCGACAGAGCAAATCGTATCGCTGGTTTTCAATCCGGCTGAATGGGTAGTGTCTGCGGCCATTCGGGTAGATTCAGGATTGGTCTACCCACGATTCAGTGGAGGAAAAAGGGCAGAATTTGATATTTGCTACTGAGAATAGTATCGGGCATCGTCCAATAAAAAGGTGTTAACCTATGTTTACTGGACTTTGATTCGTTGGACGTGTTGTTTTGACCCGCTGACAGAGTGTTTAAGCAATTAATCAGGGCTGAAGGCACGTCCAGAAATTGGGTGTTATTTAAGACTCCGGAATATTGTGTTTCCTCATCTATATTCTCAGCGTAACTCCGCTAGGATGATCCATTCCTCACTCCGGTCAAGTTTAAATTGGATTTTGCTCCCTGCCGGTGACTCCTTAATTCCCCTCGATAGCAGTTTAACCTCATATCACCTTTCGAGTGAATATACTCAAGAAGACACAATTGTGCGTATCCAGCATACTCGAAAGAGCATCTATTGAGTAGCTTTTGCATATTGGCACAATAAGCATAAAAGTTGGCGCGGTTTGCAAGATGATTGAGGGCCCCGCAGTGTAAAATCAGGAAATTATCTCAAGTCGGTTCTAACAAGGGAAACAATCATGAAAATGATCAGAAAAATGATTGGGATTTACCCAACCAAAGAACAGAATGGGCAGGGCTACATTCCATCACCGCTGGGGCGAATGCTCGGCGTCGATAAAAAAAGTGGATATCAACCCGCTGATTTTCAAAGTAGAAAGTACCAAGGTGATAAGAAGATACTCGCCCTGTGTACTGAACAGCGATACTTTGAAATGACAAATGGGATGTTGTTCTCTACTGGTAACAACGTACAAGAAACCGCAGTGCCGCTGATGCATTTATCGGATGCTGGGTTTGGGTTTGATGTTATAACGCCAACGGGTGCACCCGCCGTTTTAGAAGACTGGTCAGTACCAGTAAAAGATGATGCTGTGCTCGATTTTATGAGCAAAAATAAATCAAAATTCGACAAGCCGTTATCGCTTGAAGATATGATTGCCAATGGAAAGCTCAATACCGAATCTCCCTACATCGCGCTATTTTTGCCTGGCGGTCATGGTTCAATGGTCGGATTACCCGAAAGTGAAAATGTTGGGCAATTAATCCGTTGGATTCATCAGTCAGATCGTTATATGGTAACCGTTTGTCACGGGCCAGCGGCTCTACTGGCAACGTCGGTAAACAACAATGAACCCCATCCGTACAACGGCTATAAAATGGCAATATTCCCGGATAGTGTCGATAAGCAATCCCCCTCTCTTGGCTATTTACCGGGTGACCTTCCATGGTATCAATGTGAAGAACTTGCTAAACACGGTTTGCAATTCATCAATGAAAAAGTAGAAGGTGCGGTGCATGTCGATAGGAAGTTATATTCTGGCGATAGTCCAAGAGCCTGTGACGAACTCGGTAAAACCGTTGCAGAAAGCCTTTTGAAAGAGTTCGCTAAATAAGTCGTTTTATCGCTCTCAATCACTTAGATAAAAGGATATCTATTTTAGTGATTGATACTACATTTTAAGATTTATAAACCCACATATGGAGATTCAACATGCAGTCAATCGTCATTACAGGTGCAAGTTCAGGTATTGGTAAAGCTACTGCAAAATATTTTGCAGAACAGGGTTGGCGCGTCGCAGCAACCATGCGTACCCCGGAAAAAGAAACGGAACTCACTGAAATCGAGAATGTTTCCATCTATCAACTGGATGTCAGCGACACGGAATCTATCCACAATGCCGCACAGCAGATTGTCAGCGATTTCGGCACTGTGGATGTGCTTCTGAACAACGCGGGCTATGGGTCTTACGGTATTCTTGAAGCAACACCAGAGGAGAACATTCGTCGTCAGTACGATGTTAACGTGATTGGCATGTTGCTGGTGACTCAGGCATTTTTACCGAACATGCGCGAAAATGGTGCGGGGATGATCGTGAATGTCTCGTCAATGGGCGGTCGATTCGCGCTGCCGCTCGGTACACTCTATCATGGATCAAAATTTGCTGTGGAGGGCATGTCCGAAGCACTGTCATACGAGCTATCCACTATCGGTATCAAAGTGAAAATCATTGAACCCGGTGGGGTTAGTACAAACTTTGGCACGACATCCTTTGATATGAACATTGAGGGTAGTCCAGAAGAATACATGCCACTTGTTGAAAAGTTCATGGCATCAATGCAGTCAACACCGATGGCATCAGAGGCAGAACCCATTGCTGAGGCAATATACGCCGCGATCACCGATGGTACAGATCAACTGCGTTATGTGATGGGTGCAGATGCCGAGCAACTGGTCGGTGCTAGAGCACAGATGTCTGATAGTGAGTTTACCGCTCTTATCAAGCAACAAGTTGGACTGTAAACGCCTGATAGATAGAGGAGAGACATCGTGAAATCAATCATTATTACGGGTTCAAGCTCAGGACTGGGTAAAGCAGCTGCAATGTACTTTGCAGAACATGGCTGGCGTGTCGCAGCCACCATGCGGACTCCCGAAAAAGAAACGGAACTCCGTGAAATCGAGAATGTTTCAGTCTATCAACTGGATGTGAGTGATACCACATCAATCAACAATGCCGCACAGCAAATTATCAGCGATTTTGGCACAGTGGATGCTCTCGTGAACAACGCAGGGTATGGTTCATATGGTATTCTGGAAGCGACTCCTGAAGCGAAGATGCGCCAACAGTTCGATGTCAATGTGATTGGTATGTTGATGGTCACGAAAGCATTTTTACCCAATATGCGCGAAAATGGGGCTGGTGTCATCGTGAACATCTCTTCAGTGGGTGGGAAGATTACCTTTCCGCTTGGGACGCTTTACCATGGGTCGAAGTTTGCTGTTGAAGGCATGTCTGAAGCCTTATCATATGAGTTGTCCACTATTGGCATCACCGTGAAAATTGTTGAGCCGGGTGGCATCAAGTCTAACTTCGGCACAACATCCTTTGATATGAATGTGGAAAATAGCCCCGACGAGTACAAGCCGCTCGTTGACAGGATTGTGGCAGCCGTGCAAGCCAGTGCTGGTGGTGGCGCGGAACCGAGCATCATTGCACAAGTGGTCTATGAAGCCGTTACAGATGGCACAGATCAACTGCGTTATACGGCTGGTCCGGGTGCTGCGCGGACGATTTCAACGAGAGAGAGCTTGACTGATGCTGAATATATCGCTCTGATGAAGCGGCAAAGTGGCATTTAAAGGTTTTTGCTCGGCTCCAATAACTGGTTTTTAGAAAGGGTAATCCAATATGTCTAGTCGCAAATACCCAATAGAGTCAAACTGGCAAGTACACTTCAGAGATATGGGGATTTCATCACAGGATGTATTGCGTTACGCGGGCTTACCGCTTGATTTGCTATCGCGTAAATCGCTGATGGTCACTGCGGAGGAATACTTCAAATTATGGGATGGGATTGCATCAGTGTTACGTGATAATCCCACCTTTCCCTTAGACCTCGCAACGAGCAGAACACCCGAAACATTCAGTCCACCCCTGTTTGCTGCTTTCTGTAGCCAAAACTTGAACGTTGCAGCCCAGCGTATCACGTACTATAAGCCACTTGTCTGCCCGTTGAATTTAAGCGTTGAAACGACAAACGATCAAACCACGATCAGGCTTGGTGCATCGCCAGAGTATGACGACGTGTCACCTTGCGTCGTCGCAATGGAGCTAACCTGGTGGGTACATATGGTACGCCTGGCAACACGCGAAACAATTGTCCCTCTGCGTATCAATATGAATGTCAATGTTCCCGAAAAGCGTGCCTATGAAGACTATTTCAGGACACATATCACGAAATCTGACTTTAATGGTGTGACTTTCTCCGCGCAAGATGCTGAGCGTCCTTTCCTCACAGCAAATGATGCAATGTGGTCATTCTTTGAGCCACAACTCAATCAAAGAATGCAGGACTTAACACAAAATGCGACTTACACCGAAAGAGTTCGTGCCTGTCTCATGGAAATTCTGGCAAGCGGTCAGTATAACGTCAATGATGTTGCATCACGCCTGGCTGTAAGTCGCCGAACCCTGCAACGCCATCTGAGCAACGAAGGTACAACCTTTCAGGAAATCTTAGATGAGTTACGTGAAAGATTGGCACGTCATTATCTCAGCAAATCAGATTACAGTAGCGCACAAGTCGCATTTTTGTTGGGCTATGAAGATCCAAATTCCTTTTCTCGCGCTTTTCGTTTATGGACAGGTCAAACACCTGAAGGTATGCGAGCAAGTGCTTGAGTAACCCATCATCTAGTATCAATCTTTACTCGACACGAGTGAACGTAAAAGCTAAAGGCTGAACATGACCAAGAGAAAGTTACTGATATTAATCTGTTTGTTTGTCACACTCGTGTCGAGCAACGTGAATGCTCAAGAGGAAACTGTCGATGAGACATATACCTCGCCAGTGGTATATGCAGAACCGCAGTTTGAGACGCAGGTAACAACTCACATCTATGCACAAGGACTGACTCATGAGGATTGGGGTAGTGAGTCTGCCGAAGTGATGGATTTGCAGTTGGATGTATATGAACCTATTGATGCACCGGGTAATCGTCCTGCGATGATAATAATCCACGGTGGTGCGTTTCGCTTAGGAAGCCGCGATGATGGGCGCTTTGTTCGGATGGCTGAATATTTCGCCTCGCGTGGTTGGGTGACGATTTCAATTGACTATCGTCTGGTAGGTGATTACGGCACGATCCCGCAAGAATGGCAGGATGGCATACAGCAATTCATAGACCCGCCTAATCAGGACACAACGTTGGCCGTTTACGCCGCTAGCCGCGACTCAAAAGCTGCTGTGCGCTGGTTACATGCAAATTCAGATATTTACCAAATTAATACAGATTATGTTACAGCATTCGGCATGTCGGCAGGTGCATCTCTGTCAATCATGCTGGGAACGACCAACGCAGATGTTTACCGCGATGAATTGACTTTAGAAGATGACCCGACCTTAGCGAGTACAAATCTGGATCAGCCCGCAGACGTACACACGATTATTGCACTCTCAATGACTCCCGTAGCGAACACTTTAATAGAGACGGTTTATGGTATCGACACGTATGATGAAATGGATGCGCCGATTATGATTATGAATGGCACTGAGGATCGTCTGGTTGACATCAGTGAGGCAGAAATGTTACGCGACCAATATGAAGCAATAGGTGTTCCTTATGCTTATTATCCCGTTGAGGGTGCAGGACACACACTACAATTTATGAATGCAGAAGTGGATGGAATGCCACCGATGGAACTCGCATTTACGTTTGTTGTTGAGCAACAAGGGTTGGTCATAGGAGACTGAGAAAGTACTGGACGCGAGCGGTGCTGCTTGGTTCATCGTACAGTTACAGACATCAGCCATGTGTGAATATATGAGATAGTTTTACACGTTTCTTGTCTTTTAGCTAGCAACCGTACACTGAACAAATGAGCGAGTTGAACAAAAGGAAGTCTCTGGTAAGGTTGAATTTCTCACAAAACAGCCTGGAGGAGACCCCCAATGTTCAGCTCTAGAAATTATGGTAAATGGCGCAGTCGTTTAAT
>JAVJSU010000097.1:0-21157 GCA_040219275.1 Aggregatilineales bacterium
TCCTCCGACCTTTCAAAGGCATTCATAAACGCTATCTCTTTGGCTACATTGCCATCTGTGAATTTCGCCGTAATTTGAAGCATGTTACGCCTGCTTTTATCTCTCAATTAGTTCGTACTCACACTTTCTATACATGAGCCACATTATTAAAAAAGGAACAAACAAATGTGGCAACCCACAATATCATTACAAAGCGTGTGGGGTGTACCGTGTGCTCAAGCCCAAAGAGCGTCATTCCCAAGAAAGGCGAGAACAGATACTGAAATCCGCCCAAGAACGGGTCAGTCTGCGTGGTATTGAACGGGTTTTCGGTGTCTGCCGCCAAACCGTTGCCAAGTGGATTCGAGCCTATTTCAAGCGTTTACCCGTTGTGGCAGATACCTTGCTTTTATATGAAGTCGGCGATGTTCTGGAAATTGATGAATTATGGTCATTCGTACTCGGAAAAGACCAAAAACGTTGGGTTTGGGTTGCTTTATGTCGTCGGAGACGCCAAATCATTGCCTTCTATATCGGCAAGCGTGACGAGACATCCGCACGACAACTAGAGCAACGCATTCCTTATCCCTACACACTCTGTCCTATGTATATCGACCAATTTTCATTCTATCAAGGCATTTTGCCTGAGCATTTACACTGGGCAAAAGAGAAAAAGAGTGGCGCGACATCCGCGAACAGGAAAAGCGAAGAAGATCACAAATGTAATTCAATGTGAAATTGTGCGGGCAGAACAGCGTGGTGCTATAGGGGATGCCGCGTTGCTTAGTTCTGGTAAGCTGTATTTCACACAAAAGACAATTTCTTCAGTTTATCCATTTCATGCGTGTGGTGATTACCTGCGTAAGGTCGGGCGATGCAATGGAGACGTGAAATCACGCCGATATTTTTACATTGGTAAGCGGCATGGCGTGCAGATTTTCGAGCCATATAACCCTGTCACCAATGCGCCCGAAACGTATCTTTCTCAACGATTAATCTGGCAGGATTCAGATAATGTGCCAAGCACGGATAACTTATGGGCGTGCTTTAAAAAATGACGGCTAATATGCGGACAAAAAGTTTATGGACTATAGGGGGTAAACAAATTTTTGAAATGCGGTTGAGATGAAATTTCACTTTTAACCACTAGCGATAAATCACATTCACACCATCAAGACAGATCGATAATACCTTTTATAATATTATCAGCATACGCCAGGTTCTTTTCGAAGGCATGATCGACTTCATCCAATGTAAAATGATGGGTCACTAGAGTATCTAATTGAACTTTACCAGCAGTGGTTAAATCAATTGCACGCGGATAGGAATGCTTCATTCGGCGAACCACCATAAGCGTTAAACCTTTGCGACGTGCGGTTGCATGTTCCAAAGTAAGGCGATTATCATTCGGAATACCAACCAGAACTAAGCGCCCACCGTAACGCGCCATTTCAGCGGCGAGTTGCACACTTTCATCTGCCCATGCAACCTCAAACGCAACATCCACGCCACGTCCAGATGTATGCGTGTTAACCAATTCCTGAAAATGACCGTCATCGGGGGTAAAAGCGTGTGTTGCTCCTAATTGCTTGGCTTTTTCTACGCGCCAATCATGTAAATCGAACGCAAACAAACGATTCACGCCTGCTAATTTTAGAAGTTGGATAATGAGTAAACCGACTGGACCGCAACCGATCACAGCAACATCATCCCCGATACGAATATGTCCAAGATCAACTGAGTGAATGGCAACACCTAATGTCTCCAAAAGCGTACCACCTGCATTGGTGATCGTATCCGGGAGTGGGAAACAATTCCGTGCGCTGACAATCATGCGTTCCTGCAACGCACCGTCGGTGGGATATAACCCGTAGAAAGTATGATTTGGGCACAGATTCGGATGACCTTTTTCGCATAATTCACACTGATAACAGGGGGATTCGGGGTCAACCGCAACACGCTGTCCGATTGATAACGGTTGATGAAGACCGTCCAGCGCATTTTCACCAACGGCGATGACCTCGCCCATAAATTCATGCCCTAAAATAATTTGACCGTCATAATGAGCGTCACCAATGCGACCCGCTTCATACATATGCAGATCCGAACCACAAATACCAACGGCACACATACGTATTAACACCTCGCCCTCCTGCGGTTCAGGTGGCTCTGATGTAGTATCTATCCGCATATCACGAGCGCCGTAAAGCCGTGCGACTTTCATAAATTGTTTCCCCTGATGCTTAACTTTAGAAGTCTTTTTCAGAGCGTCTAAAAAACGCGTATTTCAACCAATGTTAATGATAGTCTTCGTACCAATCCAAATCGGCATTCGGCAAAGTCACCTTGTTATGCCAGGAATCGGCATGTTCCGAACACAATGATTTTAGAAATTTCATGCGATCAAGTGCGATTGTATCAACAAAATTCTGGCGCTCGTCGCCATGCAATTCAACCGCTTCAGCCCATACTGCCCGTCCAACGATGACACCACTAGCCCCTGCTTTGCAAGCCACCACAACTTGTTTCGCAAACGTCTCATAATTCACGCCTGCGCTCAATAATGCCCATGGAACACTACACGCTGATGTGACCGCTTCGCACGCCGCTTGCCACTCGGACAAGTCCTGACTTTGTTTAGGATCTACGGGGAAGGGGAGTTTTAGAATATCAACACCCATCCGGCTGAATGTCTGACACATTTCGATATTTATCTGTAGGAGTTCAGGGTTAGGTAGAGGGGTATTCGGGTCTAACGCATACGGGATCGGCTCAAGGAAGAAGGGAATATCAAACTTAGCGCAATCAGCGACGATTTGCTCAATGAGATGATGTTTTTCTTCATTATCGTCGGCAGGGTGATAGGGTAATAAAAGTTTAATACCATCCCCGCCCATACGCTTAATTTTTTCAACCGACCAGTTTGGAATGAGCTTCATTGAACGTTGACCGGGAGGTAAACCGTAATCGGTGACTTCAATGGGAGCGAGCAAACCCATCTGACCTGTAATTGTATGCGTCGTGATCGCCTTTGCTATGCCATAAGCAGGGTCGGTCAATATTGCCGAACTACATGCTGATAACCCACTAATGACTTGTTGTTTAAAGCTCACAAAGTCATCATCAGATAAGGGCGCATGTGCATGTTGGTTCAGTTTATCTAGCAAATTATTGCGATGATCGATTGCCATGATTACGAAATGTCCCTCAGCAGTTGTACAACGACTGAGATGCCTAAATTTCCCGATACTTGTCATTACTTATCCTTAAAAGGTGTTGATAGAATGGCATTTTGCCATGATATAAGGTGAACGTTTTGTTAAATCCTAAAACGCGAAGCCCGAAAACTTAGAATTGACGTGACCATTCTTTGGGCCAGCGTTCAACAACGACTTTCGTTTGTGTATAAAATTCCACACCATGCCGACCTTGCCCGTGTAAATCACCAAAGAAACTATCATTCCAACCGCTAAACGGGAAGAATGCCATGGGTGCGGCTACTCCGATATTGATACCTATGTTGCCTGCATCGGCTTCATAGCGGAATTTGCGGGCGATTGATCCACTATTGGTGAAGATACATGCCATATTGCCAAACCTGCGATTATTGACCATTTGTATGGCTTGATCTACGGTTTCAGCGTGCATCAAACTCAATACAGGACCAAAAATTTCGGTGGTCGTAATCTCACTATCCTGAGGAACATCGTCTAAAATTGTAGGATAAATCCAGTAACCCTCATCATAGCCTGTAGCGACTTTATTTCGTCCGTCCACGAGCAACCTAACACCTTGTTTTTCACCACTGGAGAGGATGCTTTCGATACGCGTTTTGCTTTCCTGCGTGATAACCGGTCCCATCTGGGTGTCGTCATCCAGACCGTAACCGACTTTACGCGACCTTGCCGCATCCGCAATTTGTTCGGTAAAGATTTTTTTGGCTGAACCGACTGTAATTGCTACCGATGCCGCTAGACAGCGTTGCCCCGCACAACCAAACGCACTATCCGCCATAATATGAGTTGCCATGTCCATATCCGCGTCTGGCATAATGACCACCGGATTTTTCGCACCGCCCTGACATTGAGCGCGTTTGCCATTCGCACTGGCACGGCTATAAATGTATTTCGCTACAGGCGTGCTTCCCACGAAACTCACCGCCCTTATTAAGGGATGATCTAGTAACGCATCAACGGTTTCATTAGCGCCATTGACAAGTTGTAATACCCCGTGTGGAAAGCCTGCCTGTTCGATAAGTTCAAAAATTTTGGCAGTCGTCATCGGGACTTTTTCACTGGGCTTAAGGATAAATGTGTTACCCGTTGCCACAGCGTAAGGCAAAAACCACAAGGGAATCATGCAGGGGAAATTGAAGGGCGTAATCGCTGTTACAACCCCGAGTGGCTGACGAAACATATGCTCATCAACCCCTCGTGCAATATCTTCGTTGTTATAGCCTTGAATAAGGGACGGCATCCCACATGCAACTTCTACATTCTCGATACCACGACGGATCTCGCCGACGCTTTCCTTATAGGTCTTGCCCGACTCATTGGTAATGAGTTTAGCAATATCGTCAATGTGGTCTTCCAGAAGCATCTTAAATTTATACAAATACTGGCAACGGTCTACTACCGGCATTAAGCGCCATTCTTGAAATGCCTTATGCCCACTTTCAACCGCTTCGGCAACGCGTTCTTTAGGAGTAAGCATAACTTCAGCGATGGTTGATGCGTCAGCAGGGTTAATTACCGCCAACAAATCAACAGCCTTTGCGTCTTGCCACTCACCATTGACAAAATTAATTACTTTTACCGGCATCGTTTATCGTTCCTCTATAGAGATTATTTTATTCAGCGTGGTTCCATACCATGATGCACAATTGGCAACCGCGGGTCTTGAAATGTCCATGTATCTTTAACCCACGTATAGGCGGGATCATCACTATTGGCTAGTGATTGCGCTGAACCTGCGAGGAAATTCAGGTAATACGTAGTGTATCCGGGCATACTCACCACCGGATGATACCCTTCAGGCACAAGCACCGCATCATGATTGCCCGCCAACATTAAGCCATCAATACTACGATCATCGTTGTACACGCGCTGATAAGCATACCCATTAGGATGATCTATTTTATAGAAGTAAATTTCCTCTAAATCGGCTTCAAGAACAGTCCCTTTTTCATCTTCACAATGGACATCATGCTTATGTGGTGGATAACTGCTCCAATTGCCTGATGGGGTATAAACCTCCACACAAACAATCCGGTGACAGTTAAATCCGGGAGACAATATACCGTTAATTTGCCGTGTAGCATTTGCACCACCTCGAATTTCGATTTTACTCATCTCAGGGGTAACAAGTTGCGTTGGGAAATCTTGATCGGTAGGCACCCAGCAAGAAGCGAATTCAAAGCCATCGGTCAACGCAAGTATTTCAAAATCTTTGTTTCTCGATAGATACAGGGCATAAGGCATCCCGCTAAAGACATTGGGTCGTCGCCCAATACGTTCAAAGTTACCGTCAGTGGTTTTGATGTTACATTGCCCACCCAGTATGACCATCACATTTTCATAGTCACCCGTGTTATCGCTAAAGCTTTCCATCTTATTGAGGCGCATTGCGGACATATTGAGATAATCCCAGCCTGCATCGCCAGCCCGCACCCGTGCGAACTCACCTGTGCCACCGGTATCGCTAGATTTAACCAGCATCGTTTGCGCCGTATAATTCATAGTCATTTCCTTGTTTAATCCAAACCGCCATAGGGTTCAACAAACACCATGACTTCTTCTAACGTGGGCATAAAGTTAGCGCATCCGTGTTGTGTGACGACAATCGCACCACAGGCATTGCCTAAGCGTGCTGATTTATGCCAGCCCCAACCTTTGACATAACCATAAATAAAACCGCCACCAAAGGCATCACCCGCCCCTAATATGTTATAAATTTCAACTGGAAAGCCGTCTGCTTCAATCACATCACCCTCTGGTAAATGGATTTTCGCGCCCTGAGCACCTACTTTTTCGATGACGGCATCAATATTATGGTGAAGCATGTGTTGAATGTTTTGCTGGCTATCTCCGCTGACTCTGGTATCTGATACCTGAGAATGGGTTAGCGAGATACTCGCCGTATTGTTGAGCATGGCGGCGTTAATCTCATCCTCAGTACCAATAACGACATCTACCAGAGGCAAAACCGCCCGAATATTGATCCCAAAAGCGCGAACATCGTGCCATTGGTCGGGTCGGAAATCGACATCCAACACCACCTTCGCACCCGCTTTTTTTGCTTGCTCCGCCGCAAACATCGTGGCACTACGGCTGGGTTCTTTGCTCAGATTTGTCCCGGCAAATTGAAACACCTTACAATCATTCACTGGCGCATTGAGCACATCGTCAATCGTTAGGTGAATGTCCGCACAATTATCACGATAATAAACCAGCGGGAATTTATCAGGCGGTTCGATGCCTAAGATTACAGCACTGGTTCGGTTATCCGCTTTAGTCGGGATAAATTGGGTTTCGACACCTTCATTGACTAAAAAGTCAGTAATGAATTTGCCAACCGGATCCGCCCCCACACCTGTCAGTAAGGCACTTTTTAAGCCCAACCGTCTTGCCCCAACACTAATATTTGTTGGCGATCCTCCGACATAAGCGGCAAAACTTTCTATTTGCGAAAATGGGGTGCCAACATCGTTAGCATATAGATCAATTGAACTGCGCCCCATATGAAGCGTATCGTAGGTTTTAACGCGAGCCGTACCATCAACATTCTGGAAGTGATCCATTACCCTTACATTTCTATAGTTAGCACTTAAAAGGCAAGGGCAACATCCTGATGTATACCCTTGCTTATCGAATGGGTGTTGCTATTGGCTAGCGGTGATTCCACCATCTAAATAGAGAATTTGCCCGGTGATGAACGATGCCGCCGGTGAGGCAAAGAATAATGTTGCCCCGACGATATCTTTAGGATTTGCGATACGCCCTAATGGAATGCGACTTTCGACACCTGCTTTAAATTCAGGATTATCCATAACATGGCGGATCATCTCTGTGAATACAAAGGTTGGTGCAACGCCATTGACGGTAATTTGATGGGGCGCGAGTTCCATTGCGTGTTGTTTTGTCAACATCACCATGCCACCTTTGGTACTACAATAGGCAGAATAACCACGTCCGCGTAATCCGAGTTGTGATCTTACAGACAGAATGTGAACCTGTCTTCCGCCTTCTCCATTTTCGATCTGGTACTTTGCACATGCCTGCGCTAAAAACATCGCCGCCTTAAGGTTAACCGTATAAACTTCATCATAGGCTTCCTCGGTGACTTCGAGAATCGCTTGCTCGCGTTGGATACCGGCGCTGTTGATTAAAATATCAACTTTGCCGTATGTTTCGACTACAAAATCAACAGAGTCTTTGATCTCTGCAACGGATTTGACATCAACAGCAACACCTGTCGCTTCATATCCCGCCTCTTTGATACTGTCTGCCAACTGAGTCGCCTTCTCATCAGAGCGACCTGATACGACGACCTTTGCGCCCCGCATTGCCAAACCCCATGCTATGGCTTCACCAATGCCACCATACCCGCCGGGAATATAGGCAACTTTGTCTTTAAGGTCGAACAAACCGAGTAGTTCTTGCGTAAAATCCACCTGCGGCGTAATTTGTTCCATAAGTTATATCCCTCTTCTCTTAGGTTGTTTCGTAATTAATTAAAATGTCGCCGAGATAATCCCGGACTATTTGTTGCTGAGTAAATGTTTCCCAATCGGGATACCGCGTAACTTTTCCATCCGCAACAAACATAAAGTGTTCGCATATGTTCTCAACAATTTGCAATTGATAAATTTCAGTCGGGTGAACAGAAATGAAAACGATCCGACCTTCTGCCCGCAATCGTCGGAAGAAGTCCAGCATAAAATGAATATAGCCGTCCTGTGTATTGAATTGTGGCTCGTCAAAAAGATGTACAAGCGGGTAGTCTGATGTGGTGCTCTCCATTAGAAAGGCTGGTTTAGTCCATTGGATGTTACGAACCTGATAAGATTGATGATAGTGAATGGCAAGCCGATCCCGTTCATGATATTTCACATTATGAATATCTTGCCCGCCACAAATCACTTGCCCTGATGTGGGGGATGTTGTTCCGGTTATCATCTCGAACATCGTGGTTTTTCCAGCCCCGTTTGCGCCCATAATTCCGATAATTGCCGGGGCATCAATCACGAAATCCGCTTTCAATGAGAAGGTACGCTCTTTTTTAAAGAAACCACGCGTATATTGTTTTTCCAGATTATTCACAACGAGGAGTGGTTGTTTGCTCATGTTGCCCCCTAAATCCCCAGTAATTCTTGCCGCTTTTGCTGATCTCTTAGCAATTCGCTGGCTGAACCCTCATAGACAATAACCCCTCTATCAATCACATAAACTCTGTCTGAGACAGATAACGCAAGTTGTGCGTTTTGTTCAACCATCAACACAGATATGCCTTCTTCTTTAAGCTGGGTAATCGTTCGCATGGTATCTTGAACAATCTTGGGCGCGAGACCCTGTGTTGGCTCATCGAAAAGCACCAATCCCGGTGAACCTAATAACGCCCGTGAGATGGCGACCATTTGCATTTCACCACCTGATAAATTCTCGCAATCGCGGTGCATGAGATATTCCAACGCGCTAAAGATTTTGAACAGCTCTTTAAGTTCCCATGCGCGGAATTTTGTTTTTTTGCGCCCTAAATCCAGATTACGCGCTACCGTCAATGTCGGGAAAACACGGCGATCATCAGGCACCCAGCTAATCCCCATACGGGCAATTTTATGGGTGGCTTTGCGCGTGATTTCCCCGCCATTAAAAGAGATATTGCCAGACCGTGCGGGTGTTAACCCCAATATCGAACGCAATGTTGTCGTTTTACCTGCGCCCGACGCGCCTAGTAAACTTACAACCTCGCCCTGTTCTATGCGTAACGAAACATCAAAAAGTGCTTGTTTTTCGCCGTAAAATGTGTTGATATGATGAATATCTAAAAGGGTATTCATACGACTTTCCAGTTCGTTTTTAATTTTTGTGGTGCATCTGTGGCGATGATCTGCCCCCACAGGACAACAGAAATTACATCTGCAATTTCCATCAGAAACTGCATATCATGTTCAATGATCACGATGGTTGTGTCTTCTTTAACTTTGCGGATAAGTTCCAACAAATGACGACGTTGTTCCGCGCCCAAACCCTGCGTAGGCTCATCAAGGAAGAGTACGCGTGGCTTACTGGCTAAGGCAACACCAATTTCCAGCGCCCGTCGCTTTCCGTAAGATAAACTTTTTGATTCCTCATAAGCATCATCTACCAACCCGATACGTTCCAGAATGCTCAACGCTTTTTGTTCTAATTCACGATCCGTCGGCACATTATGCGTCATATTAAACTGTCGTGATCGCAATTCAGGTAAGGCTACAGTGACGTTTTCTAGCACCGTATATTCATCAAATAAATTCATAATTTGGAAACTGCGTGCAATCCCTAACTGGGCAATTTTATGAACGGGTAAGCCTGTGATGTTCTTGCCATCAAAGATAACCTGCCCCCGGTTGGGTTTGTATTTCCCTGTGAGGATGTTAAAAAGTGTTGTTTTGCCGGCACCATTCGGACCCACAATGCCACTCAGTTTGTTTTCTTCAAAAGCCAGATTAACATTTTCCAGCACCACCTGCTGACCGAACCGTTTGTGAACGTTCTTAGCTTCAAACAGGCTCATGTTGTGCCTCCTGTGGTGTGCTTACCGTTGGTAGGGCTGGCTTTCCCGTGAGGAAACGCTTGCTGAGACTGCCCCATAAACCGGCAATCCCTTCCGGTTGGAAAAGAATGACTAACATGAATGTCCCGCCGAACCACATCAACCATGCTTCGGTCATACCACCGACGATATCGCGGGTGATAAAATAGAAAATAACGCCCAGAATGGGTCCCCAGAAACTCACTAAGCCACCGCCAATAATCGTCATCATGACGATAATTCCTGACCAATGTAAGGACATTACATCGGGGAAGGCACTTTGTTGCGCCAGTGCGAAAAGCCCGCCAGCCAGCGCAGAAATCGCCGTAGAAATTGTGAAACTTATCAATTTAAAAAGGGTTACGTTATAACCGAGAAACTGAGCGCGGGTTTCGTTCTGTTTGAGGGCGCGGATGACATAGCCAAAAGAAGAATGTATAAAGAACCAGAGCATTACCACCACAATAACGAACAACGCAAATGTGAAGTAGTACAGGCTATCGGTGTTTGATAGGTCTATAGAAAATAGCCCAAAATTTGCGGGGAGTCGTTGTAAATTCAGTAAACCATCTTCCCCTTTAGTGACATCACGCAACTTAATTGCCAGAAACCAAAACATCTGTCCGAAGGCAATTGTGAGCAAGGAGAAGTAGATACCGCGTCGATGTGAAATGAGCATACCGGTAACCCCGCCAGCAAGAACGCCAGCAAGAATAGAGAGCAACAACCCTATCCACAGGCTATCGCCACCCCAATGAATCTGGTAAATCGCCATGGCATAGGCACCGACCCCGAAGAAGGCACCATGTCCAAATGACGGTAAGCCTGTGTACCCTAATGCGAAATTGTAGCCCATACCGTATATGCACCAGATAAGGATTTCCAGGGCAATATAATTGTAGAGACCGACACGGCTGATCCATAGTGGAACCGTGACAAAAAAGATAAAGACGAGAATCATCTTGATAAAATCGGAGCGAAATTTGCTAAGAATCAATGCCATTATTAAGTATCCAGACTGCTTGCTTTACCAAATAAACCGCGCTGACGGAAAATCAACACCACAGCCAGCAGAATATATATACTCATCAACGACCAGTCTTCGGCAAAATAAGCGGTAATGCCAGAAGTCAAACCCACAGCAATGCCTGCGATCACAGACCCCCAAAAACTACCGACTCCACCCACGGTCACAATCAGGAAGGCGGGTATGACCGCATCAACACCCATGTGGGGACGTACACCCCAAATAGGTCCCAGAATAATCCCTGCAATCCCAGCCAGTGCCGCACCAAAACTAAAGACAAATAAACGCAATACCGTCAGATTAACACCCAGTACACGTACCATTTCGCTATCATGAGCACCGGCTTTGATGATCGCCCCGACTTTAGTGCGTTCGATAAACAGCCACAATAGGATAATCATAAATATCGCGAATATAGAAGCAAAAATCCGGTATTTCGGGTAGATAAGGTCACCAAACATCATACCGCCGGAAATAATACGGGGTGTTGGGAAGTATTGGTCGTTACTACTCCAAAGTTGCCGGATACCTTCCTCTATGACGAGCGCGGCACCATAGGTAAATAGGAGTCCGTAAAGGGGTTCTTTGCCATAGGTACGTCGCATCCCTAATTCAAGTCCCATACCCAAAATTGCGACCCCAATGGGCGCAATAATCAAGGCGGCACCATATTGAAGGAGTGTCGGGGAGGTAAAACCCGATGCACCGAAGAAACTCATGGTTGCCAACGCCAGATAAGCACCCACCGCAAATAAAGAACCATGCGCGAGGTTAATGAGTTCCATCACGCCTACAATCAACGTGAAACCCAGTGCGATCAAAGCGAAAAGCAACCCGATTGTTAAGCCGTTAAAAATATGTGGTAACAGTTCAATGATAAAAGCCATTAGTAATATTATTCCTGAAAATACGCTCATAAATGGGGAAGACAGGTGTTGCCTTCCCCAATAGCCCTCTAACAAAACTAGCGTGAATTAGGGTTCGTATACTGGTGTATCTTCCAGTGATTCGAGCGTGCAATCTTGAAGCGCCATTGCATCTTCCGGGCTAACGATTGTTGCGATTTCGTAAATATCGTATTCTTCGCTTGGGTTGCTATTCGCACTTGCGATGTAAATTGCCTGTTGAACATGATGATTATCTGCATCAATCCACGCACCAAAATGTTGCATACGTTCTTCAGCCGTAAATTCACGTCCTTCAAGCGCCTCGATTATGGCGTGATTGTTCGTCGTCCCCACTTCTTCGATCACTGTTAGAAGTGTATGGGTAGCCACGTAACCGTTATACAGTACATTTCCCGGTACGCTTAGGCTGGTATCGGGGAACATTTCTTGATAACGCGCCACGAATTCATCAACGCCCGGTAAATCAAAACCGTAGTACCAGGTTGTTCCGAAAATACCAAAGGGTGGTACCCCATAAACATCGGGCCAATCTTGTTGATTGTTGATCCATGCAATGCTGGTATCAAGACCCTGGTCAACCACCTGAATACGCAATGCGCGTAAATCATCGCCACCTACCGCCGCCGCAACAACATCTGGTGATTGCTGTTGAATAGTCAACAAATAGGAGCTAAAGTCACGCGTGCCTTGTGGAACCAGCAATTCATCAACAATAGTCGCCCCGGAAGCCTCGGCTAGTGCACGGGTTGCCGCCGACGTATCATGTCCCCAGACATAGTCATTAGTTAAGAGTAACCAGTTTGCGCCATAGGCTTCTACAGCACCTTCAACGGTGGCTTGTGAGAAGTTTGCCCCATGTCCATCCCACACGAATTTCGTGCGATGGCAATTTTCACCTGACTCTGTTGGGGAGCTTGAGTTGGTGTTAAAGTAAATCACACCATGTTGTTGTGCCACCTGTGAAATTGCATTCGCAACACCAGAACTAACACCCCCTATTAAGAATGAAACACCTTCCTGACTAATCATACGCTCTGCGACACGCGTCGCCGTTGCTGGATTGGTTTCTGTATCGAAGTGAACCCATTCAATTTGGCGACCTAATACACCGCCATTCGCATTGAATTCTTCAATTGCCATCATCATCCCGCGTCGATCCATAGCGCCACTATTGGCATACTGACCGCTCGCATCAGAGGTGAATCCGATAATGATGGGTGGCAACTCGTCTTGTGCTAATACACTTACCGATGTTATAAGCATCACCAAAAAAGTGAGGACAAGTAAATATTTTTTGGAAAATGTCATACTAATCTCCCTCGTAATTATTTTTGACAGCGAATTTATGAAAATTGGGTTTATCGCATTTAATAATATTGTTAGATATGCCTCCTTTTTTCTTTTATGATTATTTTGTTACTTATTTAGATGCTTTGTTTCCATATGCGAAATACTATATCAATAAATAACGCAAAAGAATAGTTTTGTCAAATATTCATATCATTTAATTGTATATAAATTAAAACTGTTGCCATTATAGAAATATCCTGTAAAATAAATTGACAGGTATGATTTTTCTGTTACCATAAATATGGTTCTTATAACGAAACACTAGTTCGTATTACGCAACAGCAATGGAGTGGTAATGAGTCGAAACGTTCAATCGTTAGAGCGTGGTTTAATGGTTCTGGAAGCACTGGTTAACCGGGGTCCTAAGGGCGTAACTGAACTTTCAAAAGAATTAGAATTGGACAAAACGATCGTTTATCGTCTTTTATCAACGTTGCAATCATTAGAATATGTTCAACAAGACACTAATCGCAAATATGAAACCGGGATGAAGTTACGGCAAATCGGGGCAAAATTAGTTTCGGGGTTTGATGTACGTGAATTAGCCATTCCATACATGCAAGAATTAGCCGAGTTTACTAAAGGGGTATCCCATCTCGCACGCATGGCAGATGATAGAGCGGTTTACATCGAAAAACTACAACATCCGAGCCTAACAATTAAGACAACTGACATTGGTGGCGAGGCACCCGGTTATTGTTCTGGTGCTGGCAAAATACTATGGGCGCATTTACCACCAACAGAACTAAACGAGCTGTTAGTCCGGACTAATTTTCGCCAACATACCGCTAATACCATTACTGATTCTCAACTACTGCAACAGCATCTTGCCGATGTTAGAGAACGTGGTTATGCAGTCGATAAAGAAGAACATCGTCTAGGATTATATGGAATCGCCGCGCCAGTTTTTGATCATACCGGAGGCATCGTTGCCGCTATTTGTGTAGCCGCCCAGACCAATGGTGAAATTGAAATGAAATTGGAAGTAGCAAGGGGACAAATCCTGGAGGTAGCGCAAGCTATTTCAACAAAGTTAGGTTATTTTTCAGGAGATATTTGATTGATATAAAGCAAGCGTCAACATATTCATGACCCTGCGGAAATGATTTTCGAGCAATCTGAATTGTTTCTGCTGATATTGCTTCGATGCTTTGTTCTGCAAGTTAATTATATGACTATTCGTATTTATTGGAATAATATTTACTGTCATTATGCCCTTTATTTGTTTATATCATGAGTGCGCCAACAACATCAAAGTGCGTATAACCAATAAAATAGAGGGTATGAGTTCAAAAAGATGCGATCCGATTATTTGAATGCAGTGGTAAAAAGTTGTAAAAAACCGAACGTACGCTAGGCCTCCCGCAACTTTTATTATGTGCCTAGCATCTCTAGTTGGCACGAGGGAAGTAGATCCATCAGTCCTCTTCTAGACACTTGATGTGATAGGATATGTCATCACATACTATAATACTGAACGATCTGATCAATGCATTGAGCAGCAAATCCCTACCCCGAAATGGATGATTCTGCGCTTCGTCTATTATGGTCGGAGGTATCATCCGTGATTATTATCGCTGCGTTGCATAGTCAAATATTTGAACACCGATGATTTTTTTGTGCGCGTTAAGAGATTTTTTAAAACATTTCTAAATATTACAAATTTCTAAGGAGGAAGGATTCGAACCTTATTATTGAGGATAGCTTCCCTAAAAACAACAAATTAACGTAAAAAGTCCCGAATTTAGTCTTTTCGTCAGATTCGGGACTTTTATCTTAATTTTGCGTTGATTGTGGACCTGAGGGTCTCAGTTCCGTTAACTAGGCATAAGCTGTACTTCGATATTCCTCTGCCCGCCTCAACCGAAAGTGATTTGCGTAATCCCGATAAAGCCCAACTCCGCACTGACATCTTAACAATGCGCGAACAGGGCATGAGCTACCGCCAAATTGGCGTAGCGCTTGATATCCACTGGACGCGGCTAAGTCAGATCGTTAATCGCTCAGAGTAATTTCGATAGTAAAGGTGATAAGTTAGACGGTATCCGTATTCGTAACGTGTGCGATTCACAGACATCGTTACAACTTGTAGAATAATGAAATGGATGAAGAAATCAAGAAACTACAAACGTGGATTCAGCTCATGATATCTTCATGACAAATGTAGTCAAAGGGCATTTCACGATGGACAAGTTCAAGATTTTTTTGAAAATCAGCTCTCAGGGCTTCTGCAACACGTCCGCCACCTACACAGACATTCCCATAGGGGATCGTTTATGGAGTTGAGTTCAAATAGGTATCAATCTATCTCACATTGAATAGCAGTATGACTTAATCTACCTGGTAAAGCGGCTTTACTACCATAAGCGGAACGATTACATGCGCGGGTAAATTTGCGACGAACAGCACAGAATTCGCAATGTCTTCCGGTTGCAGCATTTTTGCACGCCGTTCTTCACTAACTGGACTAGCACGTTTGTCAATCAGAGGGGTATTGATCTCACCCGGACAAATAGCGCTTGCCCGAATACCATATTCCCATTCTTCATCGTTCAGACTATCACTCAAAGAAACCATGGCGCGTTTCGAAGCAGAATAAGCCGCACCTGCCAACTTACTTGCATTGATACCCGCAATAGATGCAATGTTAATAATAGTGCCACTTCTCTTCTCGCGCATATGAGGTAGCACGGCACGAATCATATTAAATGTACCCGTGAGGTTGATTTGTAGTACAGAGTCCCAATCATCCGGTTTCGTATCCGCTACAGATCGGGGATCGGTATTAGTTCCTGCATTATTAACAAGAATATCAACATGACCAAAATTAGAGACGATCTGTTCCACTGTTGAATTGACGAGATTACGATCTGCAACATCACAGGTACAAATCATTACTTGATCTGTTGCCAGGTCGCGTGTCGCATCTTCGAGAGTGTTCAATCGTCGTCCTAAAAATGCAACTTTCGCTCCGGATGATACAAAACTACGGGCAATTGCTCGACCTGCCCCACTCCCAGCACCTGTCACAATTACAACTTTATCTTGAATATTAGTCATATGTTTAACTTTTCCTGTACGAGACAATCATCCAGATGATAATCCATTCCCGGCGCAGATGACTGCCCGTGAGCACGTTGATCGACCAGAATCACATCAAATTCTTGTGCAAGTGCATCTCCAGTGCGTCCCCAACAACGCCCATTATCGCCAAATCATGTAACATCACAGGTCTGCCAGAGCCTGCCCGCCAGTAATGCAAACGGATATCATCGAGTTGTAAAAATTATCTTGCCACATATAGTTCCTTCGCTCTCATCAAGCCAGGCTGATTGTAATCCACAATTGCCCCCTAAAAGTTGTCAATATCACTACGCACGATACTACGCTCAATATCGAGTATATGCTGGTACATCATTTCACGTGCGCCTTCAGGATTACGCTCTTTGATAGCATGTGCAATAAGTTGGTGAAAGTGAACCGCCTTCTGTGGACCACCCGGTATGCGATTAGTGAAACGACGACCATCCAAAAATAAATCACTTAATGCCGAGAGAAGTCTGGATAAGACAGGATTATGGGCAGCAAGAAATATGAGTTCATGAAAGCGAACATCTGGATCTACAAAATCAAGCCCCTTGCTAAGCGAATCTTCCATTTCATTAGCAGCAACCTTAATCGCTTCCATTTCAGCAGGGGTCGCCCGTGTAGCCGCCAGAGCTGCAACTTCTGGTTCAAGAACCTTACGGGTTTCAAGGATGTGGTGGAAAGATTGTTTTTCCAAAAAATCCAACTGTGCAACTAGACCCTCATCTTCATCCGTTTGTAAGGTCTCCAGACTTGCAGAAACGAATGTGCCCCGCCCCTGAGTAACTTCAAGAATGCCCAGTGTTTCTAAAACACGATATGCCTCGCGAACCGAAGCTTGACCAACGTCAAGGTTTTTCGCCATTGCAGTCACGGTCGGCAATTGCTCTCCAGGTTTATATACTCCCTTTAGCAATTCAGCTTTGATATTTTCGAGAACTGTTTCATAAATTAACGAATGCTTTTTCGCCATAATCACAAATTCCAATACTACGTAATCCGGTTAACTCAGGATAATTGTAAGGATAAAATCACGTCCAATACTATCACAACGTTTACCTGAACAACTATACAGAGGGAAAAGTGGATTACCCGGTAGATGCTCGGGTTTGTTCCCGGTTGACCAGACACCAAATTTGCTTAGGGTTCGCATCCATTGCGGTATCAATGATGGCATTAACATATGAACCTTCGCGTAATAATGCTACGAATTTACGGAGTTGCCCGGTTGTCCGTCCACGTTCACCTGTAGACGAGAAAGCCCTAGACCTGTTTCCCAATCTGCTGTGTCTAACAATATATCGCCGAGAGCTTCAATCTCATCTGCAACAGTATCCAAAAAATCTTCAATCTTTTCGGCTGGATAAGTACGTGTTTCTTTATAGGCTTCTGTTGCTACCTTCACAGCACGGTCAATTTCGTGGGGAGTCGCGTTGAAAAATTGTTGTGTTCCAACTTCTTTTGTTCGTGGGTTAACACTTGTAAAAATTTGACTGCCTTCTTGACTGCGTTTTCCAGCAATGAACTGGCTCATTTTGTACTCTCCTATAAAGCATTTATTGTTTTTAAACCTGCTTGTAAAATTTCATAGATACGATCTGAATCATAGACACATCCGCCCCATGTTCCGCCACTTACTTGCTGTAAAACTGCCCATATCCGCGTATCATCGGGTAAATCAGGATGCGGATTAACATCTGGGTGTGTCTCCCGATTTGCGAGTAGAGCCTGTGCTTCATCAGGCGTTAAGCTACGCTCTGCTGTCCCTACACAATTTACCTCACCTACTAAATTAGCGCGGTCAATGCGTATTTCGATAATGTCCCCATCACGTAATTTTCCGATAGGTCCTCCGGCAAGTGCCTCAGGACCAATATGCCCGATACATGCACCTGTTGAAACACCAGAAAAGCGTCCATCCGTGATAATCGGTACTGTTTTGCCCCAGGGGATGAATTTTAGTGCCGAAGTGATCTGGTAAGTTTCTTCCATACCTGTTCCAGTCGGACCGACCCCGATTAGAACTATAACATTACCGGCTTGAATAGGATTATCGCTTTGCCCTTTAATCGCTTGAATAGCCGCGCGTTCCGAGGTGAAAACTCGTGCTACCCCTGTATGGTGATATACCTGATTTTCGTCAACCACATCGGCAGAAATTGCCGTTGCTTTGATGACTGATCCCTGAGGTGCGATGTTACCTGTTGGGAATACAACTGTGCTTGTTAAGCCCTCCTGTCGGGCCTTATCAGGTGACATAATGACATTATCGGGGTCGATCTTATCTTCAGATTGCAATTTTTCGCGGACTTTTTTGCGACGCTCACTTTCTTCCCACCAATCGAGGACAGTTGAAAGCTTCTCGCCTGTAACGGTCAAAACATCAAGATTAAGCAAGCCCATTTCCCGTAGATGTAACATCACTTCGGGTACACCACCTGCCATGAATGCCTGTACCGTGACATAGTTTCGCGGTCCATTGGGTAAAGTATCAACTATGCGTGGCGTACTACGGTTAATGTGTTCCCAATCTTGGACTGTTGGTGGTTTTAAGCCAGCCGCATGAGCAATCGCGGGGATGTGAAGTAAGAGGTTAGTTGAACCACCAAAGGCTGCATGAATCAACATTGCATTTTCTAGTGCTTCCTGTGTCAGAATTGCTCCCAGTGGAATCTTAAGGTCTTTCAGACGTAAAAGGGCTACAGCAGATCGGTGTGCCAGATCATACCATATAGGTTCGCCGGAAGGGGCAAGCGCACTATGCGGTAAAGCCATGCCAAATCCTTCCGCTACAACCTGTGCTGTGGCGGCTGTTCCCAGAAATTGGCATCCACCACCAGATGACCCACAAGCACGACAGCCCATTTCAGCCGCATATTCAAGACTAATCATGTCATGTGCAAAACGTGCGCCAATTGTTTGAACCTTTCCAGCATCCTCGGCATTATCAGCAGGCAAGGTAACACCGCCCGGTACAATGATGCCCGGTTTATCACCACTTCCTGCCAGAGCCATCATCATCGCCGGCAAACCCTTATCACAAGTCGCCACACCCATCACACCATCACGCGTTGGTAAAGACCGAATCAAACGTCTCATCACTTGAGCGGCATCATTACGGTATGGCAGACTATCCATCATACCCTGTGTACCCTGGGTACGACCATCACAGGGGTCTGTGACATAAGCCGCAAAAGGAATGGCATTATTCTCACGAATTGTTTCGGCCGCCGCTTTGACCAAAAGATGGACTTCCCAATGACCGGTATGATAGCCAAGAGCTAAGGGGCTACCATCTTCTGCACGTAAACCCCCGTGCGTACTGAGTATCAAAAATTGATCGCGATTGACCTCTTCGGGATTCCAGCCCATACCTGCATTTTGTGTCATCGCAAAAAGATTGCCACTTGGCTCATTTCGTAGCATTTCTTCTGTTAAAGGTAGCGACCCTTCTATGGGTGGCGCATGAGTTCTGGTTTCATCAATCCCCTCTGTCGAGGGCATTAAATCATTGAATGAATATTTCTTCTGTGTCATTTGAAAAGCCTTTGTGACTTCGCTTTTTTATTTATCAGAACATATTATGAAGCAACTTCCATCGGATTTCGTACTCAGATACTGGATATTTGATTTTTAATGGCTTGCGATAAATCTTTTTTTATGTTAAATATAAAATTCATTAAACCTTTAATCAATTCTTGTTTTTTAAAAGGATTTTGTCAATGGGTATCGCCCTTATTCGTTTTTATCATCCACAGAAGGGTGTCAGAATCGGTGTTTATAGTGGTGAAACAGTTTACGATGTGACGGAAAAACTTGCCTCATCTACGGAATGGTTTCAGAAAAGTGTCGGACGTGTAAATGAAGCAATCGAAGAATTAGAGAATCTTGCTAATCAATCCTCGACTACTTATCAGGTTTCTGAATTAGAAAATGCCCCCTCACCGGACACGCTACACTGGCTCGCCCCTGTTGACCAACAGGAAGTCTGGGCATCTGGCGTGACATATGAGCGAAGTCGGGAAGCGCGTCAGGAAGAATCTGTCGATGGTGGTGATATTTATGCCCGTGTTTATGCGGCGGAACGTCCAGAATTATTTATGAAAGCGGTTGGATGGCGTGTTGTCGGACACCGTGGAGCGGTCGGTATTCGTCACGACTCAACATGGTCAGTCCCGGAACCTGAACTCGCTTTAGCACTGAATCCGGCTTTAGAAGTGATCGGCTTTTCAGTTGCTAATGATATGAGTAGCCGTGACATTGAAGGCGAAAATCCGCTTTACTTACCACAAGCGAAAATGTATACGGCATCCTGTGCATTAGGTGCAGGCATTACCCTACAAACAGCTGATTCATGGCCCGAAACAACAATCCGCCTCAAAATTACCCGTGATGGGGAAACAGCTTTTGAAGGTTCCGTAGAAACGGCACGTATTCACCGCAAGCTAAGTGAATTGGTTGAGTATCTCGGGCGAGCATATACCTTCCCTGATGGTGTCGTATTGCTCACGGGCACAGGGCTTGTTCCTTCCGGTGAATTTACCTTAGCCGCAGGTGATGTGGTTGAAATTGCAATTGATGATATAGGCAAGCTCATCAACACGGTGAAAATTGTTTAGCATACAGGTTTTAGTTGAGGAAAATAAATAATGTTCAGGTTATTGTCATTCCCTTTAACCGAAACTGCGCCTGTATGGCCCGGCAATCCACCATCTGCAAAAACAGAGGTCGCTAGCGCTATAGCCGATGGTGATGTTGCAAACACAACTGTTTTGCATTTGTTTTCTCATTCCGGTACACATCTGGATGCACCCAAGCATTTCAATGATGCGGGTAAAAGTGCCTATCAACTGCCAATCGAAAATTATATTTTCTCTAGCAACCGTACACTGAACAAATGAGCGAGTTGAACAAAAGGAAGTCTCTGGTAAGGTTGAATTTCTCACAAAACAGCCTGGAGGAGACCCCCAATGTTCAGCTCTAGAAATTATGGTAAATGGCGCAGTCGTTTAAT
>JAVJSU010000098.1:0-59352 GCA_040219275.1 Aggregatilineales bacterium
ATTAAACGACTGCGCCATTTACCATAATTTCTAGAGCTGAACATTGGGGGTCTCCTCCAGGCTGTTTTGTGAGAAATTCAACCTTACCAGAGACTTCCTTTTGTTCAACTCGCTCATTTGTTCAGTGTACGGTTGCTAGAATTTTCATTCATCATTCGCTTGTTCCAACCAGCACCACGAGTGAAAATTCAGGGATTGTGAGTTGAGTCATTCGTTATCCTCATTGTTTTCTCGTTCTTGTTTCCATACTTTAAGCGCTTGAATTGCCTCTGTGGTGCCAACGTAATAAAGTGATTTTGCCGCCATATGTGCAACCGTAGGACTCCAGTGATAGCCAGCACCAGCATCACGAAGGCGGTTAATCAAATTAGATACAATAAAGTCACGAATATCCAAATCCGTGGTTCGAGAACCCAAATATCCTAATTCCTTAGATGCAGTTGTTCGCACGGTCTCGTTTTTGTGCTCAAGTAGGTCAAAAAGGCGATCTGCAATCTCTCGATCTGACCCAATCCTGCTAATTGCCTCAACTGCCTGCATTCGACGTTGCCATCTTGATCCTTCATTCACCACCTGATAAAGCGCGGCTAATGCGTCTTCATTATTGTTAACCTGCAATGCATAAAGTGCTGAGTCAAATGGGCTGTGCGCGAATACGCCATTATCTTCCGCATCAAGTATCCTAATTTCCTCCTGAACAGCAACAGGATCACCTATATCACCTAATGCCCAGATGATTGCAGATTTGACAGTTGGATCAGTTTCACTATGTAGTTTTTCGATCAGATGTGGCACTGCATTACGGTGTTTAAGCAACCCTAAACCCCTTGCCGCGAGACGACGTGTCCATTTATCTTCGTGTTCAAGTAGTGGAAGAAGGACAGTGCCTACTTCTTCTCCACTAAATAGCACAAGAGAATTTACCGATTGACGACGCACCTTATCGTTGGTTCGATTTACTAACCTACGGAGCGCATCAAAAGATTTCGGCGTGTTGATAAAACCGAGTGCCTGGGTTGCCATTTCCTGAATTAGAAGATCATCATCGTCAAGACAATAGATGATTTTATCGACGAGTTTTAGGAGTGCTTCTCTAGACAGGCAAACTAATGTAGCTAAACGTACGTCAGCATTCTGATCGTCCAGTTGAGATGCAAAGGTGTCTAGATGGGCAAGCTGTGCATTCACCCATATGGTTTCAGTTTGTGGCGCATACTTGAAACTGATGGAGTGAAACACCCATGTTGCGCAGATTTGCAAACGAACATCTTCGCTATTCATTGCCTTGATAATTGAGGGAACAACCTCATTTGCACTTGATCTATACTGCCAAACCACCTCTGCCAGACGCGAAAGTCCACGACCATCGTGATCGTGATCCTTTCTAAATCCTTCAAGTAACGGAAACACTACTTGTAAATCGCCCGTGTTCCCCAGAGCAGTGCGCAAGTAGGGATATTTGCGACTGTCATCCTCTCTTAACTGTGAAAGCAGTAACGGTACAGCCTCTTCGCGATGAGTTCCTCCCAGAGCCATAATGGCTTGAGTACGTACCATTGAGTCTGAGTCGTTCAACATTTCCACAATTCGCTGATAAGTATCATCACTATTGAAGATACCCAATCCTTCAGTAGCGGCTCGACGTACATCTTCGCGTTCATCCAGTGATGCTTCAAGCAACATTATCTGCGCTTCAGGTATACTTGAATGACCCAACAATATCGCTGTCCGACGGCAAACTACATAGTCGTCATCATATAAGAACGCACCTACATGAGAAACAACTTTTGGGTCACCTATTGCGTCGAGCGCTTCAAGCATTTGTGCTCTGCTCGAAGCATTTTCTTGGAGTGCATCTAGGAGCGGTTGTACTGCACGTTGATCAGGCATTTTTTTGAGGGCTACAGCCGCCGCATATCTCATCCCCGCTTCTTCATCACCGAGAAAGTGAATGAAATGCGGTATCAATTCTTTGTCATTGAGTTTACGTAACGCATGGATAATAAATGGTCTTGCCGCAATCTCATCCTTTGAATACAACGCTTTTAGTAGTTCAGGTACAGCATTCTCCCCAAAAGCCACGAGTTCATGCGTTGTAGTCTGAACGACGTGTGGGCTTTCATCGTAAAGTGCTTCAACAATTGCTGTCATAGCTTCTGTTGTCTTGAATGCGCCTAAATGCTTTACCGCATCGTGACGCACACGCCAATCACGCGGATGATGCAGTTGTTCAATCAATTCTTCTATAGTCGATTCCACGCTCATTAAATGTTCCTAACTTCAAATACTGCCATCTGACTTGGTGCGCCGACGTTCGGATCTTCGGGACCGATGGGCAAAAAGCGCACGCCATAGCCGAAGCGTTCGCAGATGGTTTGCGCCCACTGTTGAAACTCGGCGCGTGTCCATTCAAAACGGTGGTCTCGGTGGCGGAACTTCCCCGCAGGCAGGCTCTCCCACATCACATTGTATTCGCGGTTCGGGGTGGTCAGCGCAATCGTCGACGGACGCGCAAACTCGAACAGCACCCGCTCAAATGCCGCTAATCGGGGTGGGTCAAGATGTTCGATGACTTCCACCACTGCCGCCGCATCATAATCTTCCAGACGCGGATCACGATACATCAGCGAGCCGTGAATCAAGTCCAGACGCGCCCGTTTGCGCTCCGGCATCCGCTCCAATTTGAGGCGCTCGGATGCCATTTCCAGCGCACGGTGCGCCACATCCATGCCGAGGATGTGCGTGAATTGCCTGTCGTCCAATAACTTCCGCACCAAACGCCCTTCACCACAACCGAGATCAAGCACACGTTGCGCACCACTATTTTTGAGCACCGCCATCACAGTGCCGAGTCGTTGCTCATGCAGGCTGATTTTCTTCTCAACCACTTCGGCGATCTGCGCTTCGACGGCTTCTTCTTCGGTATCCTGCGCGATGGGATCAGGCGCATCCGTGACGAGTTGCGTCAATGCGGATTGTTGTAAGCTCCGGCGATGCTTCAAATAGCGGCGCACGATCAAGTCTTTTTCGGGATGATCGCTCAACCAGCCCTCACCCTTTGCCAGCAATTTTTCAACTTCGCTTTCGCCGACGAAATAATGCTTTTCATCATCCAGCACGGGAATCAACACATACAGATGCGCCAATAAATCCGCCAGCCGGATTGTGTGGTTCAACGTGAGCGTATAATAGGCACTCATGCCCCAATCCGGGAATTTTTCATCAAGCATGTGGCGCTCGGCGCTCATCGTATAGCCCAATGGCTCAAACAGACGTACCAGCAATCCTTCACCACCACGCGCTGGAATCACGCTGATTTTCACTTCCAGTGGAATCGGCGTTTGTGCGAGTTCAGGATGAGAATTACACACGCCATTGAGCGCGGTACGATACACCTGTGCAATCGCCACACTCAAAAAGGACGATGCCACATACGGACGATCATTGACATATTGTGCCAGCGCAAAGTCCTTGCCACCGCGCACCAACCCCACCGGATTAATATCTAGCAGGAGGGCGGCTGTCGTTCGGCTTTCCGAGACTTGCGGATAAAACACATGCGCTTCGCCAAATGCAAGGTTAAAGGTCTGCACACGCGCCGGATGTTTGTGCAGTAAATAACCGAGATCGCTAGCAGGCTGGTGGGTGGTGGTAATCGTCAATAACATCACTTGTTGACCCGTCTGAATTATGTGGTTGTAAGGTATTTTACATGGTTCTTTTAAGTTCATAAAGGGTCAAATATGTGCTAAATGTGCTCTAGGACTGCCTGTGCGACAGCCTGATGTCGTGATGATTCGGGAGCGGGCGGGCGTATTCTGCTTACACGTGACCGGAATACAATGACAAAATATGCCAATTAACGGGATGCGATTCGCTTACGAGAAAGCAGTGGAAAAGCGGTACTCGAGGAATGAGCAGAGGGATGAATATCACTAAAATATCCCTGCATTGCCCCTTACGAAGATGCGTGTATAGTAGCGCCTTTTTGCGGCAACTTAAATAGATCAGCCACATTCACCAGTTGACCAGTTTCCATAGAGATATTCCCTGATATACCCACCAAAATCGAGGCGGCACCATCAATATGCGAAGCGGCTCTATGGAAGGGATCATACAGCGGATTCGGTGAGAAAATTTGCTCCAGCATGACCGGGTCCGCGCCACCATGTCCCCCATCACCCATTGGCACATCGACCTCATATTGTTCGCCGAACATGGGATGTACACGCATCGAGGTTTGCTTAAATGCCCCTTTGCTGGCTTTTGCCGCCCCATCGCCCTGTAGATGATTGATATTTTCAACGATGTCCATCTCTATGCGTCCTTTCGTTCCAGTGACTGCCACGCGCAAGCCTTCCCACGGTGCATAGGCAATCAGGCAATAAGAGAGCAAGACCCCGTTTTCATAGCGTACCATGACGCTCATCGTATCTTCGGAGGTGATCGGTTCACCAAAAACATTCTGATCCCGCAGATAGCCGGTTTCTGCTTCTGCATTGAGGTATAAGCCTTTATAGATGGCTTTCTCGTCCAAAAACAACCCGAAAGGATCATCTTTTGCTTCTGGGATGCCGGTGTAACGGTCATAATCATAGTGTTCGCCACGCGCTTCTGCGTTGTCTTTGCCATAAAAGAGCGTATCGCCCATCGCCATGACCTGCGCGGGATAAGAATCAATCCACCAGTTCACCAGATCAAAATGATGGGTTGATTTATGCACCAGCAGACCGCCGCTATTTTGCTTTTCACGATGCCAACGACGGAAGTAATCCGCGCCGTGACTGGTGTCTAAAATCCATGAGAAATCGACTGCCAGCGGGCGACCCACCGCACCTTCAATGATGAGTTCACGAAAACGGGTATAGGCGGGCGCGTAGCGATAATTGAAGGTCACACGCAACGATTTCCCTGTGCGGTCAATCGCATCATAAATTGCCTTCATTTTATCGATGTCGGTGGTCATTGGCTTTTCGGAAATGACATCACAACCAAGTTCCATTGCCCGCACGATATACACATGATGGGTCGCGTCCATCGTGGTAACAATCACGGTGTCCGGTTTGGTTTCTTCAATCATCCGGTCAAATTGACTGTCGAGATAGGTGGGGAGGGGTTCCATAGGATGGTTTTCAGCCAATTGTGCGTTATACCAGTCCATCCGTGTCTGGCTTAAATCACAAAAGGCAACAAGCTCCGCAACCTCTTTATACACATCTGTAATCGCATCAATAAACATGCCCGCCCGTGACCCCGTTCCGACGAGCGCGTATCGTGTTTTTTGTGTCATCTGAAAATCCTCTCAAAGCAGTTTGATGGCGTTACATTGGCAATCCGACACTTAACTCAACATAACCGCAAACTTGTAATCGCCAGCGCCAAGCGTAATCTCAACGTTATCGCCAATCTGTTCACCGTCTTGTAATAATTGCTCGTTGATCGTTACCGCGTCCCTGTGTACGTTCGGGAGAATAACCCGTGCCGACGCGTTGAACGGAATGGTGATCTCGATAGTGAGTTGCCCGGTTGCGGAAATATGCCAACCACTTTCATAAAAGCCAGCCGCCGAGTAGTAACGTGCCTTTGCCCATTGCAATGATTTATCCGGTTTCGGTGCGATACGCGCATGGCGGAAGCCTACGATGCCCTCAGCACACGATGATGGATTTAGCCCGCACATATCACGGAACATCCATTCCACAATGGAACCGTAAGCATAATGGTTGAGCGAGTTCATGCTTGTTGAGCTAATAGACCCGTCTGGATTGATGGAGTTCCAGCGTTCCCAAATGGTTGTCGCGCCCAGATTCACCGCGTAGAGCCACGACGGAAAGTCCTCATTGAGCAGGAGTTGATACGCCAGATCATTTGCGCCAATATCCGATAGCACCCGACAGAGATACGGTGTGCCGACGAAACCCGTCCGCAAATGGACTCTGGAGTCGTTCATCTTGACGATAAAATCTTGCTCCACTCGCTCGCGGAACATATCTGGAACGAGATCCATATACAGCGCCAGCAAGTAGCCTGTCTGGGTTGGAACAGCCAACCGACCTGTTACGGTAAAGTATTCGCTTTGAATAGCGGTCTTGATCTCTTCGGATAAGCGTCCGTAGGCATCAGCTTGCTCTGTTCTGCCGAGAACTTTGGCGGCTTTTCCAACGATTCGCGCCGAATAACAATAGAACGCCGATGCAATAAAATCTTCTGGCGTGCCACCTCTGCGTGAAGTAGGATCGTCGCCATCCAGCGCCAGCCAATCACCGAAGTGGAAGCCCTCCGTCCACAGTCGCTTACTGCCTGATGAGTCATCCACGCGCTTGATGTAATCCACCCATCCGCGCATACTTTCAAACTGATCTTCTAATATGCGTGTATCACCATAGAATTCGTATAACGTCCACGGCAAGATTGTCGCGACATCGCCCCATGCGCTGGAACCGCCTTTGTTCAGGTTAGCCATCGGAACAATGTGAGGCACCATCCCGCCGGTCTTCGACTGTTCTTTTGCCATATCGTAGGCGAATTTGGAGAGAAACGCGCTTGAATCCATATTAAAGCACGCTGTCCCTGTAAAAACCTGAATATCACCCGTCCAGCCCAGCCGTTCATCACGTTGCGGACAGTCGGTTGGAATATCAAGGAAATTCCCCTTTTGTCCCCACATCACATTTTTGAATAGTTGATTAACCTTTTCGTTGGATGTTTCGATTTCGCCGATGATGTCTATCTTTGAATACACCACACAGCCAGTGAAATCGTCAATGTTGAGATCTCCATGCCAACCCGATACTTTGACATATCTAAAACCATAAAATGTGAAGTAGGGTTCTACAACCGCGTCCGTGCCATCAGCGATATAGGTGTATTCTGCCTTGGCTGTGCGTAAATTATCACGGAAGAAATTACCCTCTTGCATGACCTCGCCAAATTGCAGGTGAATATGTGTGCCTGCGGGCGCACTTGTCTTAAAGCGCACCCATCCGGTCATGTTCTGCCCCATGTCCAGAACTGTTTCCCCTGCGGAGGTATGGATAATTTCAATCGGTTTGATCTCTTCATTAATACAGACCGGAAGCGACCTTCTAGCCTCTAGCCGCTTCATATCAATGTCGATGGGTTTTACACCGAATGCTTTGCCTGACGATGGTACTGTCATATCAATGCGGGCATCGTACATTTCGCCGTCGAAGATGTCGCTTGCAATGATAGCGGACGGTTGCGCTTTCCATGATGGGTCGGTGACAATGAGTTGTTCGTCCCCATTCTCTAACGTGAGATGTAACTCACAGATCAGCGCAAACTGATCGCCATAAAAATCTACACTCCCGCCATTTGCACCATAGCGCCCTTTGTACCACCCGTTGCCCAGCATAACCGAAATCAGATTCGCGCCAACTGTAAGCTGATCGGTGATGTCAAATGTTTGATATTGAATCCACTGATCGTAGGCGTTGCAGTATGGGGTGAGGTATTCATTGCCAACTTTTTTGGCGTTTAGCTCAAAGTGATATAGCCCAAGTCCACAAATATAGGCGCGTGCGGAAACCACTTTAGCGGGGAGGTCAAAGTGATGATACAAAATTGGATGAGTCTGGTTGTCCTCGAAATCAGGCGTAATCCATTCCGCCTGCCAATTTTCATCCATCTTTGACGTTTCAAACCATGCGATATCGCTTTCGGCGGTTTCTGTTTCGCCCCAAACGCGAACTTTCCAGAAGTAGCGTGTGCGCGGTTGGAGCGATAACGGAGGTTGGTAAGCTAGGCTATCGATGCTCGTGTTACCGACAACTTCACCGCTATCGAAAATAATGTTTTTGAAGTTGTAATCGTAACTTATCAGGATCTGCGCGGCGGTTTGTATCGTATCGTCAGTATCCTCAACTATCCAGGAAAATGTTGGCTTTTCTATCGCGAAGCCAAGCGGATTTACGATACGATTAATCTTAAGATGGGTTATTTTCACCAGTTGCCTCACAGGATTGATGTAATTATGTTCAATAGTTTAACACGGATCACATCCTCGTCTTCTGGTACCATCATCATTGGTCTATGAGTAGGTCGTTATCCCTGATCTAGTCTGATTTTGCGCTGATGAGTTAAGACGATTTTGGTGTTGGATATGGGTCTGATTTTGAACACGTAATCAGGTTAATTTTATGTAATTTCATCGGGTAAACTGTTTCTCGTTAAGCTCAGATTAGGGCATAAAAGGCGCAGGGGCGATAGAACGACCCCACGCCTTTTGTAACCCTCATTTTTTCCTGAACTTATTCGGTCGTCAGACGTTCGATCAAGGCTTGCAGATCTTCTGCGGCTTGTTCGACGGAGGACTGACCATATGCGACCTGCTGACCAATCAACTCAAGTTCGTTCACGAATTCCTGATCGTTCGGCAAATTCGGACCCTGCGGAACGGTGCGATCAGCGACTGCATCATAGAGTCTGTAAACTGCCGCATCAATGTCAGTGGATTCGCCAGAGATTGCCTGACGCACGACCGGCGAAGAAGGCACACCACGATTGGTTTGAAGAATCGCGCCTGCTTCAGGGCTGGTCACGAAGAAGTTGACAAACAGTGCCGCCGCTTCAGTGTTTTCGCTGTTATTGTTTATGGCAAGATATTGGCTCATCTGGATTGCGTATGCGGGTTCGCCGCCGGCGGGAAGTGTGGTCAAGCCAAGTTCATCTGTCATAGCCGCCTGATATGCCGCCACCTGATTACTCCAAACTAACGTCATCGCCGCATCGCCACCCACAAGTGCTGAGCTATCAGGACCATCTTCGGTGTAGGTGTAAGTGGTATCTGCGTCAGGGATTAACCCTTCATCACGCATATCTGCCCACAACTGAAGCCATGCTTGTGCTGATTCCACGGTTGCATAGGATGTACCGCCATCATCTAATGTCCAGATCGGTGTACCCAGTTGTGTATAGTAGTAGCTAAGGTAGTTGGCTTGATTCATGCTGTTGTCTACGAATGGGTAGACATCTTCAGGCAGGTTTTCTTGTAGCAGTCTGCCGTAGTCCATAAATTCTTCCCATGTCATGTTGTCTTCCGGCAGATCAACGCCAGCCGCTTCAATTAGCGTCTTGTTGTAGACGAGGGTGAGCGTGTTGGTGCCAAGGCTGATGGCGTAGAGATTTCCATCAACGTCCGTCGCAGGGATAAGCGCAGTTTGGTCAAATTGTTCGGGCGTATCAATCATGAGTTGTGCGCCGAGATACTCATTGAGTGGCTCAAGATACTGCACGTAATCGGGCCAGTTGCCACCGAATTGCACGATGTCGGGAGCATTGTTCGCCGCTAACTGTGTGTCAAGAATCTGGAAGTGATCGCCCGCACCACCATTGGGTTCACCTACGATTTTAATATCGGGATATTGAGCCTCGAACAGATCAATAACCGCCAGTGTTCTTTCGGCGCGATCGTCGTTACCCCACCAGCTCATGCGAAGCTCGACAGGCTCACCTGTGTAAGCTGGGAATCCGTCAGCTTCGTCTTGAGCCACTGTCGGCTGGACTACAAGCATCACTGCGAGCAGTAACATAAGTGCGATTGTATAGGTTTTCTTCATCTTTAAAATCTCCTGTTTGTATAATAATTAACGTCTAGTTTCAGCGAATAAATCCTAAATACGTCACCTTTCATCATCTCATTTTCATGTTTCCTCCTATCGCATTAACCCTTTAAGCCCGTGGTCGAGATACCCTCTACGAAGTATTTTTGTAGAGAGAAGAACAGGATAAAGGCGGGAATTACGGAGAGGGTAGCCATAGCCAGCGCGCCACCCCAGTTGGATACCGCACCCGCATCGCCAACGAATGTACGTAACGCTCTTGATACGGTGAACGTTTCCGGTCTTTGCAGATAAAGCAGGTGATTGAAAAAATCATCCCATGTCCACAGGAATGTGAACAGCGCCGTCGTTACCAGAGCAGGTATCGAGAGTGGCACGATGATACGTAGGAATACCCCGATTTTTCCGCATCCGTCGATGATCGCCGCCTCCTCGATCTCCTTCGGTAGACTACGCATGAACTGTACAAGTAGAAATACAAAGAATGCGTCCGCGGCGAGGAATTTCGGCACGAGTATCGGCAGGTACGTTCCCACCCACCCGAGGTTGTTGAACAAGATATATTGTGGCACCAGCGTGACATGACCGGGGAGCATCAGGGTTACCATCATCACCATGAACCAGAAGCCTCTGCCCGCAAATTTGAGCCGCGCAAACGCATAAGCCGCCATTGCACAGGAAATCACATTCCCGATGATGGCAACGGCACACATGAGGAGCGAATTGATAAAGAATCTGCCGAAGGTCGTACCGGCATAACCATTCCAACCACTGATGTAGTTTTCAATAGTCATGGTACTCGGTATAAGGCCGGGTTCGCTGAAGATCATATTGTTGGGCTTAAACGAACTGACAATCATCCAGATGATGGGGTACAACATGAGCAACCCCAGACCGATGATGAATAGATGTGTAAATGAGTGGCGTAATAATCTATTTGTTCTCATGTTATTCTCCAACCCCGTATGACACCCACCAACTTGATGATCTGAAGACAAGCGCCGTGAACACCCCGATAATGATCAATAGCACCCACGCCATAGCGGACGCGTATCCCATCTGGTGGTATGTCCAGCCCTGTATATACATATGGAGGGTATAAAAGAGCGTAGAATTGAGCACGCCTCCCCGACCTCCGCCGATGATATACGCCTGTGTGAAGACCTGAAACGCAGATATAAGCTGTATGACGACGGTGAACAGGATAACCGGTGAGAGCAAGGGGATGGTAATAGAGAAGAACTTTCGTATACCGCCCGCGCCATCCACACTTGCCGCATCGTAGTATTCCTGTGGAATCTGCTTCAATCCTGCGAGGAAAATAATCATCGACGAGCCGAACTGCCATACTGACAGCAGAATAAGCGTTCCGAGTGCGTAGTCCGGGTTGGTTATCCAGCTAGGGAGGTCGGTAAAACCGAGTGCTCCCAAAAACACATTTACTAAGCCATCCCTTTCGAACAGCTTCCTCCACAGTACGGCAATAGCTATTGAGCCGCCAAGGAGCGTGGGGATATAGTAGACAACACGGTAGAACGGTACCCCGCGCAGTTTCTGGTTTAGCAACATTGCCACCGCAAGCGCGAAGATTAGCTTCAACGGCACAGATACGAATACATAGGTAAACGTCACCGTCAACGATTTCATGTAGTACGGATCCACGCGCATCGTTTCGCCTGTGGGCAATGTGAACTCGGATATTCCGAATAACGATCCGAACATTTTCTGATAATTACCAAGCCCGATAAATTGTGTAGAGTTGGGTTCTGTGAAATCATAATCCGTGAAGCTTAGCCCTAGTGAATAAAGCATCGGGTAAAGCGTTAGTAAGAAGAATCCCACCAGCCACGGCGCAAGGAACATATAGGCGACACCGTTGCGCTTAAAGAATTTCATAACGCCGGACATTTTTTTTGCAAAGAAACTGTCATTTTCTTGCACCGAGCCAGATATCGGAATTTCCATGACTAACCTTTCCCCAGCGGCAGAGCTGGTCCTGTAGATTCGCGAATGATAAGCTGTTCTCCCGTCTTAGTTACCTGCCGGGGAACATCGGGAACTTCGAATCTTTTGAGCAGAAGGCTAACTGCATCACGCCCGCTTGCCTCTGCCTTACCAGAAACCGTGGTGAGGCTTGGTACGACATAACTAGAAAATGGAATGTCATCGAAACCGGCAACGGACAGATCATGAGGAATAGCCAGACCTAGTTCACTGGCGGCACGCATCACCGCGATTGCGAGCATATCATTGATGACAAGCAGTGCTGTGGGGCGGTCTGGGCTTTTTAGCAGGAAAAGAGCGGCTTGATAGGCATCTTCTAACTGATCGCCACAGTGAACCTCATAACGCATACTGTCTTCTAGTCCGGCATCTTGTAACGACTGACGATAGGCAAGCAAGCGATCAAAACCTTGTACTTCCTGAGTAACACCATAGATAAATCCGATACGCTGGTGTCCCAGTTCAATCAGATGAGCCATAAGATCACGCGTGCCGACGGAATATCCGTGGACGACATGATCAAATTCCGCTTCAGTCGCTGTAATTTCAACAATGGGTTGTCCTGATTTCCTCAGATAATCAGCCAGTTCTGGCAACATGTACTTGATCGCCGCTAGCAGGATGAAACCATCAACACGTTGACGTGCCAATTCGCGGACAGTATTAATGCCCTGTCTGGTATCTTGAGGATTATGAGATAAATGGAGGCTATAGCCGGCTTCTTGTAAGGCATCAGACACGCCGGATAGCGTTTGCCAGAAGAAGGGATTCTGGATAACAGGCATCACTACGCCGACGATTTTTGTATGTCCATGACGCAATGCTTGTGCACGTGCATCCGGTTCATAGCCGAGTTCCTCAATCGCCTGCATAACGCGCGTGCGGGTTTCTTCTGAAATTGGTACCTTCAGTTGTTTCTGGTCGTTCAACACATAGGAGACCGTGGAACGAGAAACGCCTGCTTTAAGTGCAACATCTTTTTGTGTAGGTCTTTTCATAAGATTAAAGTGTAATTTCTCTATTTATAATTAATTCACACGTGTCAATTGACACGTGTGAATAGTGTATCGTCAATTTTTACTTACGTCAAGAAAGTTGCTGATACTAAAATTTAGAGAATAAAAGATTGATGAAATTCTGCGTGTGGAACGAGGATAGATTCAGTCTTCGCTTGCCTAAATCGTGACAACAGAATATCCAATTTCCTGTATAGGTGCGAAGTATGGGCGCTCGTTAGGAAAGTCGTTAGGACGATGAAACGCTAAGCGTAGTTGACCCTCAAAATCACGGAAGACCATGCAATGTCCGCCATCTCCTGAATAGAGCGGCTCTGCTAGTTGTGTCCACGGATCAAGGATTTCACCGGAAGTCGATTGCGCTATGCCAACAGTATAAGCACCCTTACGAAAACTAGACCACAACATAATCAGTCCACCGTTCTCTAACCGATGTAAAGATGGACCGTCGGTCACATAGCCTCTGCGTCCCTTGGAGTTTATTTCTTCTGCCCATGGCGCTTCGGATGCGTGGAATAAGAGGTGTGGCTCTCCGATTGCGGATTTTAGATCATCACTCAGGCGTAAAGCGCAGATTTCACCATCGCCTACCTGTACCCACTCATGGCAGAAGATGATCCATGGTTGGTCATCCGCATCCACAAATAATGTCCCATCAAGACATTCCCAATCAGCAGGTGTGACTGGTCCAGCGCTGATCGGGAGGAAAGGACCCTGCGGGCTATCCGCCACCAAAATTTGCGTCCCGCGGCAAACTCCCTCAGCTTTGAATGTGGCGAACATATAATATTGTCCCCGGTAGACATGCACTTCTGGTGCCCAGAAATTGCGATCAGACCAGAAGCCGGTTGGTGGTCGAAAAGCAGGGAACGGTCCTTCCCAATTATCGAGGTCTTCGCTGGTGTAATAATCGATTCCCGTTGCCGAGTTTGTCCACGTTTCTGTACCCCTTGTGCCGTACAGATAATATTTTTTCTCTTCCATGATCGGCAATACGAAGGGATCACGGATGTGAATATCCGAGTTTTTTAACATGCGTCGCTCCTCAAAACGTATCGTAAGTTTTCTACAATATAGAAGTATACATTGTCCTAAAGTAGGGGGAAGATCATTCGGAGTTGATCTCTCACTGGAAGTACAGTCTTTATGAATTCCACTGGCGGAAAATAATTTGCCCGAATTTTCTGTACATGACGGGGTGCGGGGAACGTTTCCAAACGGTCAACCCGGCATTCCCCTAACACCTCCACCAGGATCGATCTACGCAATCCCGACAAAGCTCAACTCTGCGCCGACATTCTCGCCATGCACAAATTTCTACATCGCGGCACGCTGAAAAGTGTCGGTAATTCCAGCAAAGTGTTATACTAAAATATGAATATTTTCTTAAGATCACTATGATACGTTGTGCTTATGTCATATGTGTTTATTAGTTACAGTAAAAAGGACAAAGTTTATACCGATCAGCTCGTCGATCAGCTTTTTAATGAAGGCTTTGATGTTTGGCTAGATCGCGGTTCACTTTTCCCTAGTGAAAACTGGTGGACTGCGATAGTACATGCAGTATGGGGCTGTGAAGCCTTTATTGTTGTTCTTTCTTCCAACTCGGATTCTTCGGACTATGTACAGCGAGAAATCGCAGTGGCAGAGCGACGTGGAAAACCCCTTTTTCCCATCCTCCTCGATGGCACTTTGAGTACCCCAAACTGGAACTTTTTTCTACGAACACAAGTTGAAGATGTCAGCCGTGATCAAAATTTGCCAGGATCAGCTTTTTACCAACGCTTATCGTTAATCTGTAAACCACACGCCGGACACGGAAGTTACGTTGATAATATTCCAGAAGTGCAGTCAGGCTCACTTGAAGACCGTGAGGCACTACAAGCCGCGCTGGTTGCCGCGCCCTTGCCTGAACCATCCTCAACATCAACGACAACTGTGACGATTGCGACAGATATAATCCACAAAGAAAATAAGTTCCTCAAAATACTGGGTGAAGGGGGTATGGGGACAGTCTGGCTGGCATACCAAACCAGAGTCAATCGTGAAGTTGCTATCAAGGTAATCAAGACGCAACATGCAAATTCTCCCGATTTCATACGTCGGTTTGAATATGAGGCACAACTTGTCGCTCGTCTGGAACACCCCAATATCGTGCCTTTGTACGATTTTTGGCGCGAACCTGATGGGGCATTTCTGGTTATGCGCTTTCTGCGTGGCGGTAGTTTACAAGACCGGTTCGAAGCTGGTGCACAATCTCCCCAAAAAGTACTGAGCTGGCTAAGTCAAATCACATCCGCATTGGCGCTATCGCACCGGCAAGGGATCGTTCACCGTGACATTAAACCAGCAAATATTCTATTTGACGAGGCGGGCAACGCTTATCTCGCTGATTTTGGATTGGCGAAACAGATTGGTCACGACGACGAAGCCGAGGCATCGGGTTCATTTGGCTACGCCGCGCCAGAACAACTTCGAGGAATCGAAACAACTGAATTAGCCGACATCTTCAGTTTGGGCGTAGTGCTTTATGAATTGCTCACAGGTCAGCGCGGTTTTGCATCACCGGATTGGTTACTCCGCGTGCTGAATGATCCCCTGCCAGATATACGCGAAACTATGCCCTCTTTGCCCGAAACCTTGAACTTCGTCATTCAGCGAGCAACCGCTAAAGATCCAGATGACCGTTATGAGAGTGCAACGATACTTTTAAATGCCTACCACGATGCGTTGGATATCGACGTTCCATTAGACCCGATTGAGCTAGATGTCACCACTGAGTTCGATTTTACGCTGGATATACCTAATCCATACAAGGGGTTACGTGCATTTCAGGAGGCTGATGCTGGAGAATTCTTCGGACGTGCCACGTTGATAGAACGGATTGTACAGCGCTTGAGTCAGCCAGAAAGCGAAGCACGGTTTTTAGCCGTCATCGGTCCGAGTGGGTCGGGTAAGTCGAGCGTGGTAAAAGCGGGATTGATCCCTGCTTTGCGACAAGATGCCATACCGGGGAGTGCGAATTGGTTCGTCATCGATGTTTTTCCCGGTGCAAGACCTTTTGAAGAATTAGAGGCTGAATTACTACGTATAGCGGTCAATCCGCCAGGCAGTCTATTGGAACAACTCAAAGCTGAACACGGCATCAGTCGCGCCATAAAACGGATTTTGCCGGATGATGATAACATAGAACTCCTGTTGGTGATTGACCAATTTGAGGAGTTATTCACCCAGACACCGGAAGACATCCGGGAGGCATTCCTGACAGGCTTGCTGGACGCGCTTGATGATCCACGCTCACGATTACGGGTCGTAATCACGCTTCGGGCGGACTTCTACGATCAGCCCCTATATTATCGGGATTTTGGAGAACTGCTCCGAAAACGCACCGAAGTCGTATTGCCATTAAACGATACGGAATTACAAGACGCGATTGTTACACCGGCAGAAATCGCGGGGGCGCACTTTGAAAGTGGGCTAGTTGAAACCATCGTAAACGATGTGGGTAACGAGCCGGGGATATTACCACTTTTACAATATGCGCTGACCGAATTATACGATAAGCGAGACGGGCGTATGCTGACTCATTCGGCATATCACGCCCTCGGCGGGATTACGGGCGCAATCGCAAAACGGGCGGATGAGGAATTTGAGCGGGTAGATGGCACAAATCAGGACGTGGTGAGACAGATTTTTTTGCGATTGGTTACGCTTGGCGAAGGCACAGAGGATACACGTCGGCGCGTTCGTCGGAGTGAACTTGGCGATACGTCCGCAATTCAGTCAGTGTTGGACGCATATAGTCATGCCCGTCTTCTTACCGGAGATCGTGATCCTGAGACGCGTGAAGCAACCATCGAAGTGGCACATGAAGCCTTAATTCGCACATGGGAGCGATTACATGCGTGGATTGAAAATAGTCGTGAAGACCTGCGTATTCAACGCCGCCTGACGTTAGCAACGCGCGAATGGGTAGACGCAGGAGAAGATCCCGGTTTTCTCGCAATAGGCGCACGACTAGCTCAATTTGAGGCGTGGCGCACAGAAACCGACCTCAAACTAAACATCAGGGAGCAAGCCTATCTCGATGCCAGCCTGCATGATCGTGATGCACGTGAAGCGAGGGAGGAGGCGCGCAAAGCTCACGAACTCTTTCTCCAACAGCAAGCGAGCAACCGACTCCGCTATCTGGCAGGCGTGCTCATTGCCGGGATCTTTATTGCGTTTGCGCTCTCCCTATTTGCTTTTGATCAGCGTGGCGCGGCGCAGACAAACGCCTCAAATGCACAAACTCAGGCATCTATTGCGCTTGTCGAGCGCGATCGTGCAGACCAATCCGCACGGATTGCACAATCGCGTGAGATTGCCGTTCAAGCACTCGTTGCTCTGGATGATAATGAAGTTGACCGCGCCCTCTTACTGAGTGCCGAAGCCTTTAGAATCGCAGATACCTACGAAGCACGTAACAGTCTATTAACCTCTCTAGTTGCCTCACCGCGTTTAATCACGATGATGCACGGACATAATGATGATGTTTGGAGTGTGGCATTTTCACCGGATGGGCAACGGATCGCATCAGGAAGCAAAGATCAAAGTATTAGCGTGTGGGATGCAACAATAGGCGAAGCTGTGTTCGATCCTCTGGTCGGTCATACCGGCTTTGTACACAGTGTTGCATTCAGCCCGGATGGATCGCGCATCGCTTCAGCGAGTTCAGATGGCTCCATTATGCTATGGGATGCCAACACCGGAAATCCTATTGGCTTACCCCTGGTTGGTCATGGTGATGAAGTCTGGTCGTTAGCATTCAGTCCTGATGGACAACTGTTAGCATCGGGCGCAGAAGATGGGCAAATTATTTTGTGGGATGTTGCAAGCGGTGAATCCATTGGAGAACCCTTTGATGCACATCTTGATAATGTATATGCCCTTGCGTTTAGCCCTGATGGAGAGACGTTAGCATCGGGCGGTGGTGATAACCTGATCCGATTATGGGATGTGGGGAGTCAACAACCCATAGAGGCTTTAATCGATCATACCAACTGGGTTTTGAGTGTGGCATTCAGTCCGGATGGACGCTTGCTCGCTTCTGGTAGTGCGGACAATACGATCCGACTCTGGGATGTACAGACCCGTCAACCAATTGGCACGCCTCTAACCGACCATACAGACTGGGTGCGTAGTGTAGATTTTAGTCCCGATGGTGAACAACTTGTTTCCGGTAGTGTTGATGGTTTTGTTCTGCTATGGGATGTCGAAACCAGTATCGTCGTCGATGGTTGGCGCACTGAAGATCGAAACGGCGTATGGAGTGTGGGATTCAGTCCAGATGGTCAGAACATAGTAACCGGAGGCACGGACAATACAGTCGTCCTATGGAGCACAGAATCACGCTATGTATCTGATGATCGATTTAGTAATCATACGGGAATCGTCTACGATATTGGATTCAATTCAGCACTTCAACAATTTGTATCTGCTGGTAGTGATGGCACATTGATTATGAGGACAACGGCTGATCTTGGGGTCAGCGATGACGTTTCTTTCAATGTGAGCGATGTCATCAGCGTCGGGATGAATTTGGATGCTGGAATCGTGGCATTTGGTGCTATCGACGGTAGCATTACCCTGTGGGATATTGAAAGTCGTCAGCAACTAGGACAACCATTGCTGGGTCATACGAGCCTTGTTTTTGATCTTGCGTTCAGCCCGGATGGAAATAGTCTGGCTTCCGGCGATGATGAAGGAGTCATTATGCTGTGGGATGTTCAGAGTGGACAGCCAATGGGTGAGCCTCTCATGGGACATTCGCAGGGGATTCAGGCACTTGCTTTCAACCCGAATGGTGACACATTAGCTTCGCCAGGAAAAGACAACACCATCATATTATGGGACACAGAAACAAGACAACCGATTGGGGAATCACTGACATTGCACAACGATCGTATCTTAGATTTAACTTTCAGTCTGGATGGACGCTTGCTTGCATCGGGTGACCGGATGGGGCAAATCATTGTCTGGGATATGGACGGTGAACAGCCACCCCTTCAACTGACAGCGCCCGATGATGAAGTCTTTAGCCTGGCGTTCAGTCCGGATAGTCAAATTCTTGCTTCTGCCGGGCGGAATCAAACCATCGTATTGTGGGACATGAATAATTACGGCATTCTTGGTCAACCGCTTCGAGGACACACTGCATGGATCGAGAGTCTCATGTTCAGTGCAGATGGTAACCTTCTCGCTTCTGGAGATCGAGATGGAGCCGTGATCGTCTGGGACTTGAATATAGACTCATGGATTGCTAGGGCGTGTCGCCTCGCAAATCGTAATCTTACACAAATTGAGTGGGAACGGTTCATACCGGACGAAGCGTACCGGACAACATGCTCACCCTAAATCTTTACATAGTGGTGACCGAAGACGGCACACAAACCAATCAATGTCGATCATAGAATAGCGTGCAAAAGGGGTACTTCACATGACAAAATTCAACACTATTTTAGCAGGATTGGTTCTGGTGATTCTCCTAATGTTGCCGCAATCCGCTCTCGCGCAAGGGGACGATGAGATGTGCTCCACTATCGTGCAGGATGCCCTCTCTTTGACAGAGGAAGTGTGTCAAACATCCACCGGGCGCAATCAAGCATGTTACGGCAACATTACCTTGCTCGCTGAACCGCAACCCGGTATCGACGACCTGACGTTCGAACAGCAGGGCGATATTGTCGATGTCGATATGATCCGCACATTGCAACTCAGTTCCATGAACCGCGATGCCGATGAATGGGGTGTAGCCTATCTGCAATTGCAAGCGAATTTACCGGATGATAGTAGTGAGAATTTGACCTTACTTCTCTTTGGCGATGTGTCTATTGAAAATGCGGTCGACTCTGTACCGGAGATAGTCACAATCGAACTTGCGTCCAGTGGCAATCTGAATGTGCGCGGGGGACCATCGACCAATGATGCGATTGTCGGTAGTTTGTCGGGTGGAGACACAGTCGTCGCGGATGGACGCATCGAAGATGGATCGTGGTTGCGGATCCGGTTAGAAGATGAGACTGTGGGCTGGGTGTTTGCACAATTGGTATCAACCGACGATGATGTTATGACGCTGGAGGTGGTAAACCCGACGGATGAAGTGACGACTCCGAGATTTGGACCGCTACAGGCGTTTTTTGTGGAAACAGGCGTAAGCGATGCACCGTGTGAGACTGCACCGGATAGCGGATTGTTGATCCAGACTCCGGAAGGTGTAGGCGAGGTCAACCTAACGGTGAATGAGGTGGATATTCGCCTTCGTTCAACTGCCTATGTCCAATCTCAAGCAGGTAATGAAATGATTGTCAGTATGGTCGAGGGGTCTGCCATCGTAACTGCGCAAGATGTCAGCGTATTCGTCCCCACCGGCACACGCGTTCGGATCGAGATGGATGGTAATTCTGTCGCGTCAAGCCCACCGGGTGATCCCGAACCGTATGATGAGCAGGCTTTAGCGCGATTGCCTGTCCTCACTTTACCGCGTTCTATTGAAGTAGCCACTGCTTTGACTCAAGAAGAGATCGAAGCAAATATCGATGTCACTGGAGAGTGGGTCATTGTCGAGCAGGTAAACGAATGTGATGGTTTTGACACGAGCGGATTTACAGATCGCACCGGTGCCGGTCTAGTGTTGACTACGATTGATGACACGACCCTTCGTGGAAGCCCACCTCAGGCAGGAGGATTTATATCCAGTTTCACCGCGGAGTTCACAGACGAAGGTGATTTTCTCATTTCTTTCGAGAATTTTGAACCACAGCCGAATGCACCGCGTAGCGAGTGGAGACTGAGTATTGTTGATCCTAATACCGTACTAATGATCCGAGATTTTGAGGTAGTACAAGCGAGCACATTTCCCTGTATGACGGTAGTAACGCTAGAACGTGCTTCTTGATGTTTAGATACATCGCGGTTTGCACAATTATCAACAACAAATTCTGAATATGCGATCCGCCGCTGACGATTTACAACAAAAAAGGGGCGTTGCTCCATGCCTTTACCACACGATAACGTGGTCATGCGACATCAAGGCTTGTTTAAAAAGTCGTCAGCGTTTTGTTGGCGGAATATAAGGTGTCGGTGGGACTTTGTAAGTCATGCGTTCGTAGTTCGTCCCGTTATTTAGGAAGCGATTCTCCTTTTATCTCATTATGATGCGATTGCCCCGGTGACTGAAATGACCCAGTTTTGCACAAATGGTGGATTACGTTAAACTTTAAGTTAAATTACATTTCTTCAGGATATTTCTTCATGCTAAATATACAAGAACTCATCACCGATAGTGATGTGGCATTTTATCAAGATCATGGTTATTGGTTGGGTCCCAAGCTGTTTAGTGATAGTGAGCTAGAACACATCCGCGATCATCATCAGCGGGTTGTCGCCGGAGATTATGAAACGGGACGACCACCCCATAGCCGAAGCACCGAACCCGGCGAAGCGATCGACAAAATTGTTAAAATTGATAATAGCCACTGGTCAGATTCAACGCTGGCGAAGTTTGTGCTTAATCCGACGATTGGAGCACTAGCGGCGAAGTTAGCAGGTGTAAATGGCATTCGCCTCTGGCACGATCAACTTTTGCATAAACCCCCTCAAACAAACACCAATGCAGGCGCAGTCGGCTGGCATCAAGATTGGCATTACTGGCAATGTGCCGAACCAGCGAACATGCTCACCGCATGGGTTGCTCTGGTAGATGTCGATACACGGAACGGCTGTATGGAATTCGTGCCGGACAGTCATAAATGGGGCTTATTGCCCGATAGTGATTTCTTCGCACAGGATTTAGACGCGTTGCAAAAATCCATCGAGGCGCATAGTGGTAAATCCTTCGAGACAGTGCCCGCAATTTTGCCCGCTGGAACGGTCAGCTTTCATCATTGCCTGACGATTCATGGCAGTCGCCCCAATTTGAGTGATGCACCACGCCTGTCTATGGTGTTGCACTTACAACCGGAAGGAACCACTTACAAACGTGGTACACCGGCAGAGCCTCATGCCAATGTGCGCCTGCTGAGTGGCGAAGATGGCGACCCGTTTGCAGGTCCCTATTTCCCTGTGCTCTATCGCAACGACGGCACAGGCAATCCATGGGACGTAGAGTAAAAGCTCAACCAGAAAATAACCCCATCAATAGACTAGATCAACGGGAGGTCTATCTACAGAACTAACGCATTAACGAATAAAGATGAAGTATTTAGCCACACTTTTAGGAGTAAGAAATGTTAAAAGCACGCAAATTTATTGCCTTAGGATTGATCGTACTTTTGATGGGTGTGTTGCTCGGTGGAGCAACACTCATCGCACAGGAAGACGGCGAATTGACGATTTCATTCCCCGGTGATCCCCGCTCTGAAACCGTCAACAGCTTGATTGAACAATTTATTGCCATGAAAGCCGAAGAAGGGGTGACGGTTAACGTCGTCATTAACGAACCCACCGAAGGCTATAATGACCAATTGCTACTGGACTTCAGTGCGGGTGTAGGACCGGATGTCTTCTCTATCAGCGCGGAGACCATCCCCGAATACGTCGCGGCTGAACTCATTACCCCATTGGATGATTACGTCGCAGAATGGGATGGCTGGGCGCAATTCCCACAAGGCATGAAGGATATGCCGGCGCTAAACGGGTCTGTTTATGCCATCATGTATAACACCGATACACGCGTGCTTTTCTATCGCACCGATATTTTAGAAGCGGCTGGCGTGGAAATGCCGTTTGCACCAGCAAGCTGGGACGATGTTTTTGCCGCGGCAGAAGCGGTTCAAGCCAATGTTGAGGATGTCATCCCGATGGAAGTCGAAGCGGGCACCATCTGGGGCGAAGGCACGACGATGGATGGTTTCTTCATGCTGTTCCGTGGTGCGGGTGGACAATTGCTTGATCCTGAAGATGGCAAATGGGTCGTGGAAAGCCCTGCGTTATTGGATGCTTTTGCCTTCTACGAGCGCATGTTCGGTGATGGTCTCTCCGCGGCGGAACCGTTTATGGAACCGGAACCGTGGGTCTTCTACTTGCAAGAAGGTCTGGCAAATGGTGATGTCGCCATGGCAGTAGCGGTCAATGTTGTTTGGGGATTGTACGCACCGGACGGTCCATGGGGGATTGAAAATCGTGATGAAGTCCTTTCATGGACACCAATGCCAGCCATTAGTGCGGGCGAAGGCATCAACGGGCAGGATTTTGTCAGCATGGGTGGTGGCTGGGGCTGGGCAATGTCCAGCACAACCGAAAATCCGGAACTAGCATGGGAATTCATTCAGTTCATGTCCAGCGCAGATAGCATCACACAATATACTCAGGGCGTAGGTGGTATCCCGACGCGCCTTGATGCTTCGGTTGATGACGACCATGTCGCCGCGATCACCGAGCAGGTTATGCCCTATCAATCATTCCGCCCTTTGAGCGTGGATTACAATCGTGTGTCTGAACAGATTCAGATTGCAACCGAGCGCATCATGCTGGGTGAAGCCACAGCACAGGAAGCTATGGAACTCTTTGCTGAAGCAGTCATAAATATTGTTGGCGAAGACAACGTAAAGCGTCTTCCGTTAGACTAAAATAACTTTTTTTGCTGGCATCCCGTAGACTATTCTGCGGGATGCCACCAGCCAACTATAGATTGCTGAAAATTTGATGTTCTCCCTACAAGTTGACGCAAAATCCATCACCATCTTCAATCGTAAATTCTCCCGTCGCCGCTTGAGCGAATATTCGCTCCTGTTGTTCATGCTTCCTGCGCTGGCGTTGATGTTACTGTTCGTCATCATTCCGGCGGGATGGGCAATTGTCATCAGCTTTACGAATCAGGCATTGATTGGACCCAATGCGAAAAATTATTCGTTCATCGGATTCGAAAATTATGTGCGGTTGCTCTCCGATAGCGAATTCTGGAACTCGCTACAGATTAGCTTTATTTTTGTGTTCGGTTCGGCATTTGTCGGGCAATTCCTGATCGGCTTCACGCTGGCGCTGTTACTCAAATATTCGGGATTCATCAATAAGAGTATTGTAGGCGGAAGTGTTCTGCTGGCATGGGTCATACCAGAGATTGTAGCGGTCTATATCTGGGCGAGTGTGCTGAACTTTCAGAGTGGGTCAGCCAATCAAATTCTACTCGCGCTCGGTCTTGAAAAGCACCGCTGGCTGATTGACACGCCCCTGTTATCGCTGATTATTGTCAATATCTGGCGCGGGACGGCGTTTACGATGTTGCTGGTTTCTTCTGCACTAGAAGCCATCCCTGAAGCGCTCTATGATGCCGCGGCGGTGGATGGTGCTTCAACATGGCGGAAATTCATACACATCACCCTACCGCTTCTACGCTACACCATTCTGATGAGCTTCATCCTGATTACGATGGGCACGTTTTCTGTGTTTGGTATCGTCTTCGCCATGACGGGCGGTGGTCCATTGGGACGGTCTGAGGTCATTGGCGTATATATTTATCGCAACGCCTTTGAATACCGCGAGATTGGTTACGGTTCGGCGGCATCAGTGATTATGCTATTGATTAACTTAGCACTTGCGCTGGTTTATCTACGCTTCATCCGCATCGACTGGTCGGAGGACGCGTAAATGGCGACTCAACCGCGGGTGCAAAGCTCCCAAATCGGCAAATGGTTGTACTATGCAATCGTCTTCTTATTTTTCTTTGGTCCTATTTCGTGGCTCGTCCTCGCCTCCATTAACGCCGATCCCTCCTCTGCATGGGAAATCCCACAGGAAGCGACGCTCAACAATTACGTGCAACTCATCACCGAAAGCGAAATTGTGCTGTGGTTGCGAAATAGCTTTATTCTGGCAATCGGTACAACAATATTGACGGTTGTGTTAGCGACATTGGCGGCTTATCCCTTATCGCGCGTGCCATTTCCGGGGAAAGCCGCGTTTATGTACACACTACTTCTGGCGCGGGTGATGCCGATTACCGCAGTCATCATTCCGATTTTCAGCATGTCTGTGCAGTTACAACTCGTCAACACTTTTCACGGTGCGATCTTGATTCTCTCTGCGATGCAATTGCCGATCTCGCTGTGGATCATGAAAGGCTTTGTCGATAGTATCCCGATTGATCTGGAAGAAGCGGCATGGCTGGATGGCTGTGATCGCATCAACGGGCTGGTGCGAATCGTTTTCCCGTTGATGGGTCCCGGTGTTGCCGTGACGGGCTTGTTCGCGTTTCTTGCGGCATGGGGTGACTTCCTGATTCCGCTGGTGATTTTACGCTCTCCCAATACCTTCCCGATTGCGATGGGCTTGTATCGTGCTTTCGGCAATCAAGGCTCGGTCGATTTTGGCTTCCTGACTGCGCTCGCTGTGATCTATAGCGCACCGTCAATTTTACTCTACATATTTGCACGGCAGTATCTCGTTAAGGGGATGACTGCTGGTAGTGTCAAAATGTGAGGTGACATCATATCCCTTTACGATTCCATTATTCCTTGCTTCGGTTCACGTTTTACCGTCGTCATGATGCCCGACGCACATCGGTATCGCGTTTTTCCATTGGGAACGTTCCATTATTTTGACTGGCAGAAGACCGATACAGTCGGTATTAGCATCGGCACATCGCCACAAATTGTGAGTAGCGAAACCGCAGACATCGGTCTGGTTGTCGATGGCATCACACGCATATTGCCGTTTAGCGTAACCCATCCCACTTTTGAGCATATCACGCAGGAAATCACGCCCCTAACGACTGTATTTCATGTGCGCGATTCTGCCTTGCCCATCACCGCAAAAATCACATTTCGTTCCTGTTTTTATCCACAGGATTTCGAGATAAGTGCTGTACCTGCTTACATCGTATCTATTGAAGTTCACAATCCGACAGATAACCTCGTGAAAGTCGATTCCCGTTTTCATGTGGATGGCTATCACTTGGGGGAAACTAAAAAAGTAGCCTTTCCTGATGGGATTGACCACGATGGGATTGATGATTTTGAGTTCACACAAACACTCTGTTGCGACGCGCCAACAGCCGAAATACAACCGGATAGTCAGCATACGTTTATCTGGTATCACGTTTTGCACATTAGCCAACCAACGCTTAATGTGCGCGGCGAGAAACTTAAATTTGGCTATACAACGCTGGGTGATACGCTCGATTTTTTGCAAGAAAACACCGCTGAGATTATTCGTAAAGGCGATTTTTTCGAGCAGACGATTTTACGATCGACTTATCCTCCCGAACTGAAATTATTGCTTTCCTCGGCGTTCAAAGGATTGGCATCCAACGCGTGGTGGGCAGAGAATGGCTGGTTTTCCGTTATGGAAATCGGCGCGTATCATTCCACGTTGGATGTTGATTATCAGCTGGCGCTTTTCTTCTTCCAATATTGGTCGGAGTTGGTCGGGCGGATGTTGAATCAATGGGCAGATTTTTACATCCCTGCGAGCGGTTATATGGCGCATGATGTTGGACAGCACCTCGAAGCCACAGGCAATCGCTACGGCGGTCCGAAGAGTGCCATGAAAGTGGAGGAGAATTGTAATTATCTCATTTTACTCCATCATTATTGGCGCAGTACGGGCGATGATGGCATCTTTAAGGGTAAAGAAACACTCATCGGTGAGCTAGTCGATTTTCTGATTGCCTCCGATACTTCCGGAAACGGGCTACCGAACCAATACACGGACAACACCAACGATTGGGGAAGTGGCTTAATTACGGCTTCCGAGGATCAAAGTTATCATGGCGTTCGGATGGTCGTTACGTATCGAGCAATAGAACAAATCGCCGAACATCTACACATTGATGATCTGAAAGCGCGTTGTCACGAACAGGCGAACCTGATCTTAAAAACGCTAAATGAGGCGTGGCTAGGCGACCATTATCCAATTTCGCTCTCATCATCGGAGTCGTTTGCCCATTATTCCATGTGGACGACGCATGGGTTGCTCTATGCCCTGCGAAATGGCATGACGACGGGTCTTGATCTCGACAAATTACGCGTTGACCTCATCAATAGTACACAGCGCACGATGCACGAACATGGTAGCGTCCATAGCACGGTTGATGTCCGCGGGTGGTTGACGCAAAATCTGTGGCGAGATTGCATCGCGGCGTATCTTGGCGTGGATATGACAGTCAATCTCCGGCGTTACCTCGGTCATGGCGAGTACATCAGTTATGAGGACACGACTATTCTGGAAGTTGCCAATGAATTGATGGTTGTCCCCGGTGCAACCGCCGAACACACTTACGCCGGTGAAACGCACGATTTCCCGATGGTGGATGGACATCCCCGCCCCGCTTGCATTTTTGGGTTGCCCTATGCGCTGGCGGGTCTGCAATTTGACTGGATCAACAAAGAGATGAGTTTCGCGCCGATTGTCTTTCCCTTGACCATCCCACTGACGCACCTTGCAGATTGGAAAAATGAGCGCCTGCCAACGGTGACATTTACGCGCACCATTCCCAATCAAGATGGCGGACATCAAGCGACGCGAATCACTTATTGGATTGAACACGATGACCTACTCGCGGGCTGGACTTTGCGCCTACGTGAAACATAAGGAGACCTGATGAGCGAGCAAACTACGCTATACGTCATCCCGCATACGCATTGGGATCGTGAGTGGTACGGGTCATTTCAATTGTTTCGCGTGCGCCTCGTGCGGATGCTAAATAAGCTGATTCATATTCTGGAAACGAATCCTGAGTACAGCACATTCAATCTGGATGGACAAACGGTCATTCTGGAAGATTATCTGGAAGTGCATCCTGAGCGTCGTGAATTGCTGGTACAACTGGTGACAAACAAGCGTTTACTGATCGGTCCCTGGTATATTTTGCCGGATGAATTCCTGAGTAGCGGCGAGAGCCTCGTCCGCAATTTGCTACTGGGCGATAAAATGGCATCCGAATTCGGGCATCGAATGGACGTTGGTTACATCCCAGATACCTTCGGGCATATCGCGCAATTGCCACAAATTTTGCAAGGCTTTGACCTCGACAATTGCATGAATATGCGTGGATTAGATTCTGGTGGACGCAAAAGTGAACTGTGGTGGCAATCGCCGGATGGATCACAGGTGTTGTTGCACCATATGTCAACGGTGATCGGATATAGTGACCTTGGCGCACTCTCACAGGAGCATCAACGCGCCGCGCATGATTTGCTGGCAACCGCACACTACAAAGCCGAACGCGCCACGGGCAATGTATTACTCGCCATGCAGGGTGTAGATCATATTGAAGCGCGGGGAGATTTGCCACAGATTATCGCCATCGCCAACGATAATGCGGATAACATCACTCTGGTGCAAGCCTCTCTGGAAGATTTCTGGGATGCGCTGAAAGCATCGGTTACGGGCAAAGACTTAGAAACCGTTTACGGCGAATTACGTGATGTGCCACGTACAGAAGGGAGCATGAATTTTCTGCTTTACAATGTGCTATCGTCACGCGTTGATAACAAACTTAAAAATGCCCAAACGCTCGTTTCACTGGAAAACTGGGCAGAACCATGGGCGGTCATGGCATGGTTGATGGGTATTGCGGACTATCCACAGGGGCATTTATGGGTCGCGTGGAAGTGGCTTTTGAAGAATCATCCACATGATTCTATCGGCGGCTGTTCGGTAGATGCGGTGCACCGGCAAATGATGACGCGCTTTGAATGGGCGCAAGAAATTGCAGATGCCCTCACAGAAGAACGCTTCCGGTTACTGGCGGAAACCCTCGATCTGAGTACGGCTACAAACGAAGAATCGGCGCTGGTCGTCTTCAACGCCTCACCGTGGGAACGGGACGAGATTATCACCGTCGATATTGACCTGCCAGAATACTGGCTCAAGCAACGCGCACTCGCACATCTGGAGCAACCGCAATCCCCTGCACCGAACGCACATTTTCTAGACGTGATTGCCCATACCACGCGAGAACACTGGTATTACGGGATGCCGAATATGCCGTCAATTGATTTTCGTGGGATTGAGATTCGTTCGCCGGATGGAGAGGCGATTCCCGTACAAATCCACGAAATTCAGACGACAACACAGGCGATTGCGCTGGGATCAGGTCCACGCGGGCAGATGGATATTCGCAGGGTAAGGGCTTCGTTCAGGGCAAAAATTCCAGCATTAGGCTACATGACCTATTTTGTGAAAACAGACCCCAATCCCCCGCAATGGCAACCTGCACGGCGGGTCGGATTGCATACTTTAGAGAATGACTTCATGCGCGTGACCGTCAATCCCAACGGCACATTCGATATTCGCACCAACTCTCACAGCTACGAAGGTCTCGGTTATTTTGAAGATAGTGGCGATAATGGCGATGGCTATACGTTTTCGCCGCCGCGTAGCAATCGCATTTACAGTACATTGGGCGCACAGACTCGCATTCAGCGCATTGGCGATGATGTCGGCGTGCAACACATACGGATCGACTATGATTTTTCCGTCCCCGTCAGCCTCAATGATAAGCGTGATGAGCGGCGTGCACAACTCGTCAGCATTTCCATACGTGTTGATCTGATCCTACGTGATGACAGTCCTCGCCTTGAAATTGAACTGACCATCGACAATCGCGCCAGAGATCATCGTCTACGAATGCGCTTCCCAACAGGATTACAAACCCTGACGCACGCAAGCAGTGCCATGCAATTTGATGTCATGACGCGTCCCATTGAACCACAACCGATTCAGCATGGCGAATGGTGGGTAGAAGATCCGCCGCGCACGTTCCCGATGCACGGATGGATGGATGTCAGTGACAAAAACACGCAAGCGGATGTGGTGGGGCTGGGTGTACTTGCAGAAGGGTTGTATGAATTCGGCGTTGAGCGAGTTGACGCAGACCATGAAATCGCCCTGACGATACTCAGAGCCGTCGGTTATCTGGGTGCACGCAACGACCCTACGACGATCATCGGCGGGGCAGGACCGGGCATCCCCACACCTGAAGCACAACTCCAAACACAATTACATTATCGTATGGCGTTATATCCCCATATCGGAACATGGTCAGATGCACAAATTATCAGGCAATCACAGGAATTTCATACGATGCCGCGTTGTGTGATAGCTACCGTGCATGAGGGTACACAACCAACACAAAGTACAGGGTTACAAATAGAGTCTGAACAAGTCGTCGTCAATAGCATTAAACAATCTGAGGATGGGACATCGGTGATTGTGCGCCTCTACAACCCGACGCTACAAGCACAATCAGCGCGTTTGACGATGCCAAAACCGATTCAATCAGCGTCGATTGTCACGCTACGAGAGCGAAACTTACAAGCATTAGAGGTACAGGCAGATGATAGTGTTGTCGTTACTGTACCGATCAAAAAGATTATGACGATCAGCCTCAAGCATGATTAACATTCTGTTCGAAGTTTGGTGCTTGTATTCCCGTTGACGCATAGGGGGCAACAGCCGCTTCAACGGGGCGAACACTTTCTATGGGCGGTGCCATCCCCCAAAATCATAGATACCAGAAACGTGCGTCTTCCTCGAGTCATTCGAAAGCACGGGCGCATGACACGATTATGGGTAGCAGGGGACTGCCATCCGGATGGATCTGGTGGAACGTGTGCAGGGGCGGTTTATGTGGGAGCGGCGGGAGCATCCACTGGCCTTTACCGTGAAAAGCTCATAAAGCGCAGAATCGCCAGCAGTCTCGATCTGGAACGTTTACCCGACGGCATCCAGGTCACGACGACAGGCTTGCTGGTGGTGCATCAAGCGCCGCACACAGCGAAAGGCTTCCAATTTCTGACCCTAGAAGACGAATTCGGCTTCATCAACGTGATCGTGCGTCCATCGGTAGAAGCTGAGTTCCGGCAGGTCATCCGTACAGGTGGAATCCTCACCGTGCGCGGGAAGCTCCAGCAAGAGGGTGCAGTTACCAATGTGAAGGGAGTATGAACCTTTCGTAAAATTGTACTGTTATTCTGGGTTTTGGTACTGGGACGTATGCTATTTCTCATTCCACAAGCATACGCTCAGGTTCAGAGTCTTTCGCTCTATCGGCTTACTCAAGAAGCCAATGAACGTTATGATGCGCGAGATGACGAAGAAGCAATTGCCTTATATTCTCAGGTGCTTGAAATTCGTCCCACTTCTGCCGATGCGCTTTTTGGTCGTGGCTTATCCTATTTACGTACGCGGAATTTCGAACTTTCTCTCAACGACTTTCAGTCAATCATTGCCAATAACTCGCAGTCTATGGCTGGACGTATAGGCTCCGCATATGCTTACATGAACCTCTTTGAATTTTCTCTGACAGACGAGATGTTGACTGAAGCAGAGAATATTTCTCCAGAAGCGTTTGATATTCTGGTGGCGCGCGGCTACTTTAATATCCGGACCACCAAATACGAAGCGGCGTTAGTGAATTTTGAACAACTACACGATCTGTATCCACTTTCACCCACCACGTCCGATGAAATTGGAATTGGTTATGTTCTTTTGCAGTCCCGTTCGCCTGATCTTATTGGCGTTGATTCTGAAGAAGAATTACTCGATGCCGCCGAAGCAGTTTTTCGGGAAACCGTTGAGACAAAACCGACAATTGCTGATACCTATATCGGGTGGGGCTACACATTACTCCGCCAGAATGAAGTGCCCAGTGCCTTGGGAGTCTTCGAGTCCGTCTTATTTGTCAATCCGACTTCGCTCACAGTCTACACGGGACTCGGTTATGCGAGTTTGCGAGCCGGGAATTTGGATCGTGCAATCGAGGGATTGAATGTGGCTCTGGCGAGTAATGCGCGGAGTGTAGACGCTTACGTTGGGCGTGCATTAACCTACTTAAGACAGGATGGATATTATGTCGGCGATACGGGCAGATTTACAGGCGACAATGAACGTAAAATCTTCAGCTATATCATGGGCTTTTACAATCGCAAGCGCATACATTCAGCACTGGACTACCAGAGTCCACATCAATATGAGCAACAATCCGTGAGACTTTCTCTCTGTCTACATAAACGGGGCATTGGTAGGGCTTGAAAATGCTTTAAACGGATTTTACTGATCCATATCTTGATCGGGATAGACTACATTAATAATATCATCAACAGTCTTATAAAGTAAAATGATGGTTCCTACGCTCAATGCCGACAATAATCCAGAACTAAAGATAACTACGTAATACACCGCAGAAAACCACGCTTTCAGATTATCATTCTCTGTTATTGGCATCGTCAAGATCAATAATATGGTTACAGATAAAATCAATAGTAGGGTACACAAGCGTGCAATGAGTTTAATTTCTTTATAGAAACGTGCATCAAAATCATTATTCAACCTATGAGCAAACCCAACTGTCGTCAATAACAGAGATATTATCGTGGCAGACGCAGTGATAATCGCAAAACATAGAGTCCGTAATGAAGGTGCCATTGCCTCAATAAGAGACCGCGCCTGCGTATCCGAATAGATACCTCCAATTAAGAGCGCTAAGCCAGATGCCATTACAAAAATTATAAAACCACCCATAAATGCCCATTTTTCCGAAGACATATTGATTTAACCTTTACCCGGTTTGTATTTCACCGTTTATCTCTAGAGTAATTTCTTGTATAGCTTCAGGAAGAATTATTCCTATTTCATTAGCATGTTGAGCGGCTTGCAGACTATCTTTGAGTAAAATGAGCGGTATATCATGTTCTATTTTTAAACTTTGCGCGAGGTCAATAATCATTTTTTGACGCGTAGCTGAAGTATTTACATCGCGCACATAAATTGCACGGATCCGTGTTGGATACATAATAGCGATTTCGTAATAAATTTTTGCATCATGTTGCGTGCTATCACCGATAAGAACAAATGGTAAGTTTGGATACATCGACATAATTTCTTTGATGGCACTTAACTTATGGGCACTATGGGCTTGCGTAACCCATTTTCCTTTATTAAGCCCGAAGTCTTGTAGAAAAAGTGGACCTAAGGGAATTTTTTTGAGGGCTAAAAAATCTGTCAAAAGATCATAGAGATTCCACGGACTGCTACTCACATAAAAGATTGGATTGCGTGAATTACGCGTCCCTATTTGGAGTGCGCGGTATAAGGCGGCAACCCCTGTAAAAGGTAAGCGCGTATGTGCGTTCTGCAAAAACGTGTTTTTAGCTAAGTTAATAATGCTAGATACATCGGAATGAATAACAGTGTCATCAAGATCACTGATAACACCATATTCAGCATCTGAAGGAGGGCATAGTATTTCAACATATGTGCTTATTTCATCCTCCTGCGGTTTAAAATAGTGGGGTGCGCTTACAAGACGTAATTGGACTTCAAAGTCATCGCAATGCGTATCACGAGATGAATCTTCAATTTCAAGTTGTATATCAAAAAAACCTTCATCATCCGCAACAAACTGCATCGTATGATCGCCAAATTGTGCGTCGAGAACAGCGAACGGTATTTCATCAGTTTCAAACCGCTGATACGTATTCAATAGATTTCGCCATAACGTATCTCTATCACTTAATTGCATAACGTGATCCTGCATGACCCGTCCTCTAATGCAAATTACATTGTCATTTCCGTATGCCTGATAGATTTGGATGATAATCTCATCATCATCTAACTGTAAATGATTTTTAAGCCGCTGACGAAGTGTGTCAAAGGTTTGTTCTACTTCGCTGGTAACGGCTCGAAGATGTTGAAACCATTGTTTCACAGGTATTTTTCCCTTAAATATTTAACTATTAGTCTACTAAACAGGAAATCACTATAAATGTTTTGGTCGTAAATTACATGGGTAGGGTGGCTCAAATTATGGTTTATATAATTTTGGAGTCTCTTTCTATAGTCTGTCACCATATCGAAAGACACCTCCCTTAATGTTCTTGTAGAACTTTTCGGCATCTGATCCTACAAAAATCAGTAGAACACATGACCACTTGACCTATAAAAATTACCGCCATTTGTATCATTCATAATGTTGCACATTTCGTTAGATTTATAAGGGGGTTGAGTTTAATCGGAGAAGTGGCATCAGGTGCAGGCGGCACAAGTAACACAATCGCTAAAGTTGCTACCTCTAAGCTAACGCGCACTGGCTAAAATCTCTACTTAAGCAGGTTATTCTTACCCACTACGTATAAAGGAAACTGCTTCAGTGAGATTATATCCACGTACTCACTACCGCAGTCACGCTTTAGCAACAATAAGTATTCTCAGAATACAAAGAGATACTAAAGAATATCGTAACAGAAACCTCATTTCCGTCGATTTTGGATAGAAAGTAAGAAATATGTTTGGCAAATTAATCACACTATTATGGACAGCACGTAAACGTATCAGATTAATTTCATCACTTGTGCAAGATGAACGTATTCCGCTGTGGCAACGGGCTATTCCTTTTCTGCCACTCATTTACATATTTTCTCCACTCAATTTCATCACTTTAGCCATTCCATTCTTCGGACAACTTGATGATGTAGTTCTCCTTCTATTAGCTATGGATTTATTCGAAAATACTGTCGAAAAAAGTATTATCGATGAACATATTGAGCGCCATAAGGAGAATTAAAAATGACTTTTCCCAATGCCATACTTTAAGAATGGTGGTATTGCTTAAATATGTCACGCTTACGATATGTTTCAACAGACGATCCCCGTTACAAACGCAAGCGGTGTGGACGCGGATTCACTTATGTGGATATAGAAGGTGAAACAATAAAAGATTCTAAATTACGAGAGTGGATTGAATCGATTGTTATTCCACCGGCATGGACAGATGTTTGGATTAGCACCCATAAAAATGGTCATGTTCTGGCTACAGGACGAGATGATAAAGGGCGCAAACAATATCGCTATCATCCTGACTGGCAAAAAAAACGTAATGAAAAAAAGTTTGAGCACCTCAAAGAATTCGGTCAATGTTTGCCAAAATTACGGGAAGTCACCGATAGCCATTTACGTAAAAAAAGTATTTCGCGTGAACGTGTGCTTGCCGCTATTGTTCGGTTATTAGAAGCTACGCTTATCCGAATTGGCAACGAGGAGTATGCACAGAAGAATGACTCTTATGGATTAACAACCCTAACAGACGATCATGCAAACGTGAAAGGTGGAAAGATCACATTTGACTTTGTTGGCAAAAGTGGTAAAGAGCATATTGTTACCTTAAATGACAAACGACTGGCTCGGATTGTCAAATATTGTCAGGATATTCCTGGCTATGAATTATTTCAATATTATGACGACGATGGAACTCATCAGACTATTGATTCTTCCGATGTAAATACCTATCTTCAGGAAATCACTGGAAAAGATTTTACCGCTAAGGTATTTCGTACATGGGGAGGGTCTACATTAGCAATCAAATATTTATGTGAAAATTGTGAACATTCTGATACTAAGACTGCCTCGCAGGGGTGCATTGAACATGTGGCAAACGCTTTAGGTAACACAAAAGCTGTAAGCCAAAATTATTATGTACATCCCATTATTCTGGAGGCGCATGTAAACGGAAATTTAAGTGAAATTTACGGAAAGTTTCAATTGGAGTCGAGCCAATCTGAGTATGAGTTGACACCCGAAGAACGTACTTTGTTGCATTTAATCGCACAGACAAAATAACAGGTCAATATTTGATTATGATTGTTAATTCCTTGAAAGATGGTTGGGAAATTATTTACCAGCGCTCACATGCTAATTTAGCGGCAATATTAGTGGCGGCATGGCAAGAGAAATCGCACGTTTCACGCTGGACAGAACTTGTTATTGCCACTGCACAACATGACGATCAAGAAATGTTCTGGTCAGAGTCCATACATCTTACAGACATTGGAGCACCCTTAGATTTTACTCAGGGTGAATTAAACACCACCCGGATGCAGGCACAATTCGTGATAGATAATGCGTATAGACAGGGATTATGGATTGCATTGCTTATCTCTTGCCACAATAGCTTCCTCTATGAACCATTAAGAGGTAAAGATAAAGCGTTAGACGATTTTTTAGATCAACAACGGCAAAATCAGAAGAAGTGGCGCAAAAAGCTCGGCTACTCTCAACAAAAAGTGGATGAAGCCTATTCATTTTTACGTTGGGCAGATCGGATGTCGTTGATTTTATGTCGTAGAGAAGTCCCTGAACGTGAAAGAGCATTAGATGTCGCTCCCGATAGTACCGGGCAGATGATTCGTGTAATGGAATGCGAAGATGGGAACCTCACGCTTTTACCCTGGGTGTTTGAGAAAGATGAGCTAACCGTCTCCATTGAAGTGCGTCGGTTACAACAATTGAAGTTTAATGATGAAAAAGCCTTTCAAAAAGCTTTAGCTAATGCAGATATAGAAACGCGGGAATGGTGTTTTAAGATGTAATGAGTTGAGTAACACGATAATCAATTCATCTGTTTTATTCGTAATCCTTATACACGATTTTCCCTTATTGATTGAGGCATTATGCTATTAGGACAATTTCAGGAGTATCTATTCCCCCACTTGACCCATGTCTAAATACTCAATTTTGAGTATGCTAATAACAATGTGACATGCGACCTTATACTTCATCACTTCTGTCAACGGTGTCCCATATCCGCGACCTACTGGTCAATAAGACAAAGAGAAGAGAATAAGCGATGTTAGAAAATATTATCATTCCTATGAATTGTGGTGAACAAAATAAAGCGCTAGTGGAACACGTTGCCTCTTTAGGAATCCCGCATTTTACTCATGTTACACTTCTTGGCATCATGTGTTCTGACTCTACAAACAATCAATTTGCTGACCCTGTATTATGGAATACAGTTCGGTGCGAATCTCAAACGAAGTTAAGCAAGTATGGCAAATATTTGAACTCTCGAAATATTGCTACGACTATTGAGATTATTGATGCGTCATCAATTGAAGAAGTATTTAATTACGTTCAGAACATTCGTGCAGACTTAATTGTAACAACAATTAATAATTCTGGAGATTGGTTAGTCGGGGGACTACTTAAGCATAGTAAAATTCCGCTACTCGTCGTTCATGAGCATGTTGCTCGTTTGAACTATAAGAATATTTTGGTGCCACTTGATGGTTCACAGCGAGCCGAAAGTGGTTTGAATTTAGGGCTAGTTCTAGCTAAAAAACTCAATGCTCAGTTACATCTAGGACATATTGTACAACAACCAGAGATGCCGCGAAAAAACCATATGGCTTCTGATGACCTACACATGGTTCAGCACATCATTAAACGTAATTATGAAGAAGCTGAGCTTTATTTACAGCAAATTGCGTCAAATTCAGTCTCTGATATCCATATTCACGTGAGTGTTGAGGAAAAGACCACATCAGGTTTGGCGAAAATTATCGCTGAACAAAATATTGATTTGTTAGTTCTTAGCGCACATGGTTATGCGGGAGACCCGGAGTCGACACTTGGATCAGTTGCAGATAGTTTGTTGCGTCACAGCCATGTTCCCACCGTGATCTTACAGGACTTACCTGCACATATTGAAACAACTCAGCCGAAACTGGCTCCGACTATCCAGATGGGTCACACTAATTAATTATGGATATGGATTCACCTCAGATTCCTGAAATTGGTCAAGATCAAGATTACACAAATGACAATTCTCTTCTCTCTCAAACTATAGAAACTCTTGCTGAACATCTGGCGCATGAACTTACGGTACTGCGCCAGATGAATGGCATTCCTATTCCACTCTTAAAACAGTCCGCAAACCTTGAAGAATTAATCCGGTATGCCTATTCAGATTTTACGAATAGGGCAGAGGAATCTCTTGTTGTTTCATATGGTGGAGAATGGCTACTCGATAATTATTATATTATTCGCCGTGCCATCCAGCAGATCAATGAGGATATGCCTCACCGTTATTATTCACGCCTCCTTAAAATTAATGCGGGTGAGTTAAGTGGCTATGCACACGTTTATATTCTCGCACAAGCATTTACACATGCTGTAAATAGTCATGTTTCCATAGAAGAACAAAATAAATTTATTGACGCATATCAACAACACCGAATTCTTACTATCGGTGAGTTGTGGGCATGGCCCACCATGTTACGCATTATCATTCTTGAAAATCTCCTCCGCGCACTGGATAAATTGATTGTATTTGAGAATGAGTCAAAACATGAGTTAATCGTTCCCATCATTCAAGAGAGATATCCGCTTTCGGAAGATCCTAACCTCATTGTCGCTAACTGTGTAAGCACATTACGGGCGATTGATTCCTATGATTGGTCCAATTTTGTTGAATCATCCAGTGAAGTTGAAAAAATATTAAAGCGCGATCCATCAGGTATTTATGCACAAATGGATTTCTATACCCGTGATTGTTACCGAAGACAAATAGAAACTCTAGCACAGCACACTCAAATTACCGAAGCACAGGTCGCACAAATCGTTTTACAATTAGCTGAGGATAATTTTACAGATAGTTCTATAAATAAAGGTGATGTTTATGAGGCTTTAGATCATGTTGGATATTATCTCATCGACAAAGGCTTAAAGGAAACAAAAGTACGTATTGGTTATCGACCTCCGGCTCAAGCAATCTGCTATCAGTGGTTGAAAGAACGGGTTTTGGCGGTCTATTTCGGCGGTATTGCTTTAGTCGCATTGGCTATATTCTCCTTTGTGTTTAGTTATGCTGTGATGATGGAGCATTCCACACTACAACTCATCGCGGTTTTTGTGATTTCCCTCATACCTGTACTTTCGGTGGCTATAAGTCTGGTCAATTGGTTAGTTTCCAGAGTGGTAGCACCTGCAATGCTTCCCAAAATGGACTTTAGCGATGCCATTCCAGACGATTTTCGGAGTATTGTTGTTATACCATCGCTGTTAACTAGCGTTGAAGAAGTCCAATCACTCTTTGAACAATTAGAGCAACACTACCTCCGCAATACGGATCAAAATTTATTTTTTGCTATTCTGGCAGATTTTGTTGATGCAGATCAAGAAGAAACAGACGAAGATAACCTATTTCAGGAGATGGCATCGAACCTTTTAGCTACCCTGAATACTCGTTATGAGCAGAATCGTAACCAGCCTCCTTTTTACTTCTTACTGCGTAAACGACAGTGGAACAGCACCGAGCATAAGTGGATGGGTTATGAGCGTAAACGTGGCAAGCTGGCTGAATTTAATCGCTTGCTACTTAATGAAGGGGCAGAGACTTCCTACTTTGTAAAGCTAGGCAATCTCAGGGTCTTAAATACAATTCGCTATGTTATTACCTTAGATGCCGATACGATCTTGCCACCAGAAGTGGCAAATCGTTTGGTGGCAACGATGGCGCATCCGCTTAATCAGCCCCATTTTGATGAACAAGGTATACGTGTTAAATCCGGCTATACCGTGCTCCAACCGCGTGTCGAAATTTTACCTGTCGCGGCGAATCACACGCTTTTCACGCGTATCTTCTCTGGCGAGAAAGGGCTAGATTTATATACCTTGGCGGTAAGCAATGTTTATCAAGACCTTTTCGGCGAAGGTATTTTTGTAGGTAAGGGTATTTATGACGTTGCGGCATTTGAGCAAAGCTTAGAGGGACGCACACCAGAGGATTCATTGCTCAGTCATGATCTTTTTGAAGGTTTACATGGGCGTGCTGGTCTGGTGACAGATATTGTATTGCTGGAAGATTACCCAACACATTATCTCGCTCATATTGACCGTGTGCATCGCTGGGTGCGGGGCGATTGGCAATTACTACCGTGGTTACTCAGATATGTGCCAGGTAATGAGGGCAAATCGATATCGAATAAATTTTCATTTCTTGATAAGTGGAAAATCCTTGATAATCTTATTAGAAGCCTTCTTCAACCTGCACTACTTATCATAATTGTTTTAGGCTGGGTATATTTGCCGGGTACAGCAGTTATCTGGACTGTTTTTGCACTTTTAGTATTACTTATCCCCTTTATCACAGATATCTTTAATCATGTTGTTGGATATTTTGCGGCGAAAAATCAGTCGGAGATATCCTTGAAGGTAAACGTCCTTCTTCCTATGTTTAGATGGGCGTTATCGGTCGCTTTTTTACCTTATGAGGCATTGATCCGGTTACATGCAATTACGATCACACTATTTCGTTTGAGAACACGCAAACATCTGTTGGAATGGAAAACGGCGGCGAGCGTTATCCAAATGTATCGCAGTCAGTCAGTCGGTGTTGTTCAACAGCGCATGTTGGGTGTCGTATTTGCATTATCCACCACAGCTCTGGTGGCATTTGTAATTGAGCCGACCAGCATTATTATCTCTTTACCCCTGATTATTGCCTGGTTCAGTGGTCCAAGCATTGCTGAACACATTAGCCAACCGATACACATTGAAGCCGAGATCGTAACTGAAGCACATAAACGTCAACTCAGGGCGCTTTCTCGTCGGACATGGCTTTTCTTTGAGGAATTTGTGGGACCCAATGAACATTGGCTTCCGCCCGATCACTATCAGCAGATGCCAATCACTAAAGTGGGAAAATATACCTCACCGACGAATATCGGATTGATGTTGGTGTCTGTCATGGCGGCTTACGATCAAGGATATATCGGTTCGGCGGATATGATGACGCGTCTACAATTTGCGTTTGAAAGCCTTTCGAAATTGGAGCGATACCGTGGACATTTGCTTAATTGGTATAGCACAACGACGCTTTTGCCTTTACATCCTCGCTATGTTTCTACGGTGGATAATGGCAATTACGCAGGTAGCTTATTAGCGTTGCAAGGTGCTCTTAACGAGTTTCCTAATTCATCTATTGCACGGGTACATCATTGGAATGGGCTAATTGATTTAATCTATGTGGTGGAAGAAATTATTGATGTTATAGACCACAAGCCGTCAAATAGCTCAATAATGAAGATAAAAAAACTACTTGAGAAAAGTATTGAGGATATTGAAGCCATTAAGGATCATCCAGAACACTGGGTACTCCAAATTGACCTTCTAGAAAATGAAACATTGGGTGAACTCACTTCTCATGTCTCCTCGTTAAGTGAGAATATGAACGAAAAGGATGTACAAGCATTTCAAGACCTACGGATTTACCTCTCCCGCTTTCAGCATCATCTTACGAGCTTCCGCAGTGAATTATCTGCTTTTAGCCCGTGGTTGCTGGCATTGTCTACACCACCGGCTTATTTAGTAAATGCTGATGGTGAGATAGGACAAGCATGGAAATCCATACTTGATCACACAAGTAAATTACCACAGTATGCAGATTTAGGTGATTTTTACGAGACACTTGGTGAAAACCTTAAGACCTTGCAGTTACGTTTAAAAAATCTCGCTGAAGCGGAAGATAGTCGCATCTGGTGCAAAGAGTTACGCACATCTCTTGAAATATCAGAAGGCGCTCTACAAGATTTAAACGAAAAATATGAATTAATACAGCAAAGTATACAGTCAGAATTCCAGTCTATGAATTTCGGAATTCTGTATGATGATCGCCGTCATTTATTTCATATCGGTTATAACGTAGAAAATGAAAAACTAGATACTAGCTATTATGATCTACTTGCTTCTGAATCGCGGATTGCAAGTTTTCTGGCTATTGCAAAAGGCGATGTTCCTCCTGAGCATTGGTTACATCTGAGCCGTCCTGTAGCGATGGTAAATCGTATACAGACATTGCGCTCATGGAGTGGAACGATGTTTGAATATTTGATGCCCTTGCTTTTCATGCGTCATTATCCGAACACCTTACTTGATCAAAGTTATAAAGCTGTTGTGCAACATCAAGTTGATTTTGGCAATCAGCATCAGGTGCCATGGGGTGTTTCTGAGTCTGGCTATTATGCTTTTGATAGTGTGCAGAATTATCAATATCGCGCTTTTGGCTTAGGCACACTGGGCTTACGCCGTGAGCAAGAACGCGAAGTGGTGATTGCACCTTATGCCTCGCTGTTAGCTTTGTCATTGGCACCTTCTCAGGTATTAGAAAATATCGAGGAACTCCGAAAACGGGAAGCGATAACCCGTTATGGTCTGGTTGAAGCGGTGGATTATACGGCATCACGCCTTCCGCTTGGTCAAAGGTCGGCAATTGTTAAAGAGTACATGGCACATCATCAGGGAATGGTGTTTATCTCACTTGCTAACTATCTCCATGATAATCTTATGGTTGAGCGTTTTCATAGCAACGCACTGGTAAAAAGCGTTGAACTTCTCTTAATGGAACAAATTCCTCAAAATTTGATGAAAGAAGAGACGGAAGCCATAGAGCAAGTAAATCGAAGCAGTCTCTCATCCAATCCTTCCATCCATCCCTGGGATGTAGGCACAGAGAATACTGTTCCACAAGCGCATTATATTTCGAATGGTCATTATGCGGTCATGATTACTAATTCAGGGAGTGGCTATAGCCAGTGGAAAGATCGTGCCCTGACGCGCTGGCGGGCAGAAAGGACTTTGGATAATTGGGGGCAATGGATTTACTTACATGAAGCCTCAGCAGGTCATTTATGGTCTCCCACTATTCAACCTCTGGGTCGTTCTGATTCAATGAAAGTCACGTTCCATCTGTCGCAAGTTGAATTTCATTCCAGAGCATATGATATTTCCAGCCATATGGAAGTCTTTGTGCCACCGGAAGATGATGTCGAAATTCGTAAGCTGGCGCTGACCAACCATACTGAAGATGATAGAGAAATCACAATTTGTAGTTATGGAGAGATGGTGCTTGCGCCTCAATCCGCAGATCAGCGCCATCAAGCATTTAACAAGATGTTTATTGAAAGCGAATATTTGCCTCATCTTAAGGCACTCATTTTTCGCAGACGTTTACGTGCATCAGATGACCAACCCATGTATGTAGTCCACATGCTCATCGTAGAAGACACTATCATGGGCGAAACACAATATGAGACTGATCGTAGACGCTTTTTGGGACGCAACCATACCCTTAAGAATCCTCAAGTGTTTAATAGCGAAACATTTCACCTAAGTGGAACAACGGGTTCAACGCTTGATCCGATCATGGCATTGGCTCATACGATCAAGATTCCAGCTTACTCTAATTTAAAGGTAGCGTTTGTAAACGCTGTAGGTGATTCACGTGAACAGGCAATTGGACTGGCACAGCGATTTCGATCATGGGAAGAAATTAATCGCTCACAAAATCAATTACAATATAAAAGTGGACGTGAACTACAAAACCTCGGCTTAAAGATTGAAGATATTGCGCGTTTTCAACACTTGTTGTCGAATCTACTCTATCCAAATCCGCGTTTTCGCGCGGATTCGTCTATATTAAAAGCCAATACAAAGGATCAATCCGCGCTATGGGCTTACGGTGTATCTGGTGATTATCCCCTCATTCTTGTTCAGGTAAGTGACGAAGAACAATTGGATTTGGTCTATGAGATCGCTCTGGCACACCGTTTTTGGCGTAATCGTGGCTTCTCTGTCACGTTGATTATTCTCAATCAACGTGATACGGGATATATGCAGGAACTTTATCATCAAATTCATCGCCTTTTAGTCCGTACAGGTAACGAAAATTGGCTAAATCGGCATGATGGTATTTTTGTGTTACGTGCTGAACAAATACCTGAGGCGGATAGTATCTTACTAAAAACTTCGGCGCGTGTTTTCTTAGATGGTAAAGCCGGAACATTACAACAACAGCTAGGGAAGGTACCAACCGATACCGTACCTCTGCCTCCTTTAGTGGCAATATTTGATGCCCGATCTGTGGAGACTTTAGAACCGTTCTTACCACGCCCTGAAAACCTCATCTTTGATAATGGGTATGGTGGCTTCACAGAAAATGGTCACGAATATCAGATTTATTTTGATGGAAAAACTCAGTTACCCGCCCCATGGATAAATGTGATTGCAAATCCGCACGCAGGATTTTATATCTCAGAATCTGGAGGTGGTTTTACATGGGCGGAGAATAGTGGAGAGCATCGCCTAACCACATGGCGCAATGATCCGGTCGAAGATACGCCGAGTGAAGCGATTTATCTTCGAGATGAAGAAACGGCGGAAGTATGGTCACCTACACCTATGCCTGCTGGTATGACTTCGCCATATTTAATTCGGCATGGGGCAGGCTATTCCGTGGTTGAGCATCAAAGCCACGATCTTACTCAGACAACAAGTTTTTATATGGCACCGGATGATCCTGTTAAATTTGTCAGACTAAAACTCAAAAATACTGCATCACGCCCGCGCCGGATCACCATCACCTACTATTTGGAGTGGGTGCTGGGACCGATAAGAGATATGACACAACAATACCTTATTCCGGAATTTGATTCAGCACATCAAACTTTACTTGTGCATAATCCCTATAGTATGGAATTTGGTGAACATTATGCCTTCGTCACTGCGGATCAAATGCTTCATGGATTTACCTCCGATAGAACAGAATTTATTGGCTTCAGGGGGAGCTTACGTGCGCCTGCCGCATTGAAACGCATTGGACTAAATAGCACTGTCCAGGCGGGTAATGATATATGCTCGGCGGTTCAGCTTCATATGAATTTGCCTTTAGATGGTGAGGGTGAGATTTGTTTTATTATGGGATCCTCCTCCTCTCGTGATGGGGCTTTAGCCCTAAGCGAACGGTATCGTCAAGCTAACGAAGCCCAAAACGCATGGCAACAAACGCGCAAAGAGTGGCGCGATATTCTAGATAGTATTGTCGTCCACACTCCCGATAAAGCAATGAATGTAATTCTACCCTGGTTACTGTATCAGGCTCTCTCCTGCCGTATTTGGGGACGTTCCGCGCTTTATCAATCCAGTGGTGCATTTGGCTTCAGGGATCAATTGCAGGACGTGATGGCGCTCTTGCACGTTCGACCAGACCTCGCACGCGAGCACATTCTACGTGCCGCACAACATCAATTTGAAGAAGGTGATGTACTGCACTGGTGGCATCCTCCCTCAGGTAGAGGTGTACGCACGCGCTTCTCCGATGATCTCGTCTGGCTTCCGTTTGTTGTAAGCCATTATGTACGCACCTCCGGCGATGATGGAATTTTGTATGAAGAAATCCCGTTCCTGCGCGGTGAGGAATTACGTCCAGATGAGGAAGAACGTTACGGGTTTTACGAAACGACGAGTGAAACTTATACACTCTACGAACATTGTCGACGTGCACTCAATCGTGCTTATTCACTCGGAGAACATAACTTACCATTGATGAAAGCTGGTGACTGGAATGATGGTATGAATCGAGTCGGGATTGAGGGACAGGGCGAAAGTGTTTGGATGGGTTGGTTCCTTTATATGGCAATGGATGCTTTTGAAGAAATTTCTCTTCAATGGGATGACAGTCTTCAGGTGGATGAACTGCGCCAACGTAAGCACGAACTAAAAAATGCGCTTGAAAATTCAGCGTGGGATGGTGAGTGGTATAGACGAGCCTATTACGATGATGGTACGCCGCTAGGGTCGAAGCTGAATGACGAATGCCAAATTGACTCCTTACCGCAATCATGGGGTGTGCTTTCGGGTGCCGCAGACAAAGATCGTATTCAGCGTGCTATGGAATCGGTACAAGAGCATCTGATTAAAATGGACGATCAGCTGATTAAGCTGTTTAATCCACCTTTCAATAATACAGACCATGATCCGGGCTACATCAAAGGGTATCCGCCGGGGATCCGTGAAAATGGAGGTCAATATACCCATGCGGCAATCTGGGTGGTCTGGGCTTTTGCTGAAATGGGTCACGGGAATATGGCAGAGACTCTCTTTCGTATGCTTAACCCAATTTATCATAGCGACACGCCAGAAAAAGCAGAGAAATATCGAGTAGAACCTTATGTTGTAGTCGCCGATGTTTATAGCACACCACCGCATACTGGACAGGGTGGCTGGACATGGTATACCGGCTCATCTGGCTGGATGTATCGTCTAGGTATCGAGGCGATTCTAGGGCTTTACAGAGAAGGATCGAATTTGCGTATTGCACCTAGCATGAATGCGAACTGGGAGCGTTATACAGTCGACTATCGTTATGGTAAGACAATGTATAAAATTGAAATCCTCAATCCAGAAAAGGTGGAATGTGGAGTCAAGGAAGTCCGTGTCGATAATGAGTTGTTGGACGCTAATCTTGTGCCACTTGTTAATGATGGAGTAGATCATTATGTTAAGGTTGTTCTAAAACCTTAACTGAGATGGATTATGACCCTAATCGGACTCAATCCGAACATTTCCCCAAAGAAAAAACCGCCATAAATCATGCTCTGCGGCAAGGCACTTTCCCAATAACTACACAGTTAAGATCAACCCATAAAACAATATTATCGAATTGGAAAAGCAAAGAAGATGGTATAGATATTTTTGAAATAAATTCTACTTAGAATCTTCACCGGATGCGATCAGTTGTTTGAGATCGTTAATCGGGCTGGCAATGACTGCTACTGAATCGCCCCGTTCCACATGCCCCGGTGCACGAATACCGATCAGAGTACCGCTTTTCTGAGCAGTGATAGGTTCCGGCGGGCGATCCACACGGTCCAAAAAATGGACTTTTCCCAGTACCTCACCTTGCGCAATCGTCTCGTTGGGTTCGAAATGTGGCTCATAGATGCCACTTGAGAGCGCGATATGATAGTTTTCTGTATCGGGAATTTCTAGATAGGTTGTCTTCTGTGGTGCAGGTTCCATATCACCGGGCAAAATGCCGAAATGTTTAAGCACATTGCGCGTGCCAATCTCGGCAATATTGAGTGTGTTAACCGATAAGCGTCCACCGCCACCCAATTCGGCACAAAGGAATATCAATCCCATATTCTCCACGGCATAATCCAGCAGACCCGCCCCGCTAAACTCATTCATAATCAGCGCGTAAGGGGCATTAAAGGCTTTGAGCACATTGAATGTTCGCGAGCGTTGATTGTCATCATCCAGATAGTGCATACTAATGTAGGGGGATAAATCCAGCGAATAACCGCCGGAGTGAATATCGATCACCGCGTCACATTTTGGCAAAATCTCTGTAAAGACATACTGGGCGATGATCTCTGAAATTGTGCCGTTCCAGCGCCCCGGAAACACCCGATTCATATCTTTATTGTCGATGGGTGACAGGCGCGTACCGGACATCACCGCCGGAATGTTAAGCGCCGGAATGATAATCACCCGCCCGCTGATCGCCTCCGGTTTTAACTCCTTCGCCAGTTTCGTTAAGCACACCGGTCCTTCATATTCGCCACCGTGCATCCCGCCGTTGAAATATACCGTTGGTCCATCGCCATTTTTGATAACTACAATCGGAATGAGAACCGACCCCCACGCAGAATCATTACGCACATGCGGTACCCTCAGATACGAGGTTTGCTTACCATCCCATTCATAATCAACATCTGTGGTGATCGGAGATACGCCATCAGTCATTATTCACCCCTCATCAACATCCTATCAACTCACGAAAATACCACGTTCAAAGGTCGTCATCAGTTCACAGCCATCCGATGTCACACGGATCGTCTCCGAAATACTTATTCCACCCTTGCCCGGTACCTGAATCCAGGGGAGCAGGTGGAAGGTCATATTTTCCTGTAACAAGCGCTCTTCATAAGGCTGAATACTCAGGATATACCCTTCACCCCAGTCGGGCGGCAAACTGATCCCGATGGAATAGGCAGTGCGCGAGGCTTGTGCGCCCCCAAAGTTCGACTTTGCGATGATCTCGCGCCCAATTTTATCGACATCTCCGGCAGGCACTCCCGGTTTGATGCCTGCACGTATGGCTTCAAAGGCTTCCAACACCACTTTTTCAGCATCACGCACCCGCTGATTCGGCTGACCGACAAAGCCGGTACGCATGATAGGCGCGTGATAGCGACTCAGGCATCCGCTGATTTCCAGCATCACAATATCGTCCGGCTCGATTGTCCTGCCTGCCCACGTCGCATGACCGATTGCCCCGCGATAACCGGAGGCTACAAAAGGCACAATCGCCGGCCATTCACTCCCCGCTTTGGTCATGGTGTAGAGCATCTCTGCCGCGATGTCATTTTCTGTAACGCCCGCTTTGACGGCATCAATTCCCGCTTGCATCCCTTGAACGGATGTTTCCGCCACACGGCGAATCAGGGCGATTTCGTCGTCCGACTTAATCAATCGTCCGGCTTCAACAATCATCGAACAGTCCACAAAGACAGTGTTGGTTGCCAGTAAGAATAACTTTTCTTGCTGGGGTGCGGTAAAGAACCAGCACTGTTTTTCAAAGCCAATGCGTTTACCAAGTAGATTGAACTCGCCCATTACCTGAAAGAGTTTGTCGATGGGATGCTCGTAATCTTGATAAGGACGCGTGATTTCTAGCCACGTTAGGGCTTCATAACCACTGTCTTCTAGTTGACGCGGTACGGCAAAGGGTTCCCCGGTTGCAGGGATAATCAGCGCGTTAAAATAATAGTGTCCGGGGCTATCAAACCCGCTTAAATAGCAAATGTTCTCTGGTGTGGTGACAAGCAAAGCGTCAAGCTCAAATTCCTCCATGCGTTCGCGCAATTCGCGCAGTCGTCGCTCAAACTCACCCATTGGAAAAATTAAATCATCTCGTTGTCGCATGGCAGGACGTTCTCCTCAATTTGACTGTCCGTTAAAAATTTTCCTCGAAGCGATGCTCCGAACCTGCAAGATGATGCCCTTTTTGGCTGAAGTAGCCCTCAAAAATGCTATGAGTAACGAAAATTTGACTCATTGTAGATTAAACGATACCCTAAATAGCAAGTGTATACAAATTGTATACGAATCACATTTAAATTGTGTTGATGTTTGCTCCGGGGATGATGTATGATGCGCATGTCTTAATAAATATTTAGTGTTAGGTCATCTATGAGCGCGAAGCAAAACACCATTACAAAACCTGAGAGTTTATATCGTGAAATTAGAAACAAAATCTGCCTTCTGGAATACCCGCCGAGTATGGCGTTAAGGGAAGAGGCACTCGCAGAAGAATACGGGGTCAGCCGTACACCTATCCGGCAAGTGTTACAACGGCTGGAATATGACGGGCTGGTGATTAATCAGCCGGGCGCAGGCGTGATCGTAACAACGGTTGACCTACGGTCACTTAGAGAAGTGTACGCACTTCGTTTAAAACTCGCGGACTTCATCGGCGAAATGATGACCAATCATTTTCCGGCTGAAGATGCCTTACTGTTACAGGAAATTCTCGAACAGGTGCAAGCCATGCACGATCACTATGATACAACCGCATTAGGACGGTTTTACCACCAGTTTCATGGGATTATGAATCGCAATATTAGTAATCGCCCGTTGCAACAAATCTGCGATCAACTGTTTTATCAAACGGCGCGTGTCTGGCTAGAAATCCTGCCAGAACTCGATTGGGAAGAAGAAGTAGATATTATCTGCGAAGAGATCTCTGATGTTATCGCCGCTGTGCATGAAGACAACATGCTTAAGGTGGGGCAGATCAGGAAAGATCATATGGTTCGTCTTTTGGCGCGGAACAACAACTACCTCGGAAGTGCCAATATGGAGTGAGGAGGCGGCTATTCGCAGTGTCTAATTACTCGCCCACTTATTTAAGCAATAAGGAGAGAGTTATGTACAAATTGAAACCGATTCGCATTTTGCTCATGTTGCTTGCGCTGGTCGCAATGTCAATGAGCGTCGTTGTCTCCGCACAGGATGATGGCGAAGAATCGACCTTAGAACGTGCTCAACGCGAAGGTGTTATCCGCGTGGGCTTCGCTAATGAAAATCCATATGCCTATGCACAGCCAGACGGCACGCTGACCGGTGAAGCCGTTGAAGTTGCACGGGAAATCTTTAGTCGCCTCGGCATTCCGGAAATGGAAGGCGTGCTGACCGAATTTGGCTCGCTGATTCCGGGTTTGCAAGCCGGGCGCTTCGATGTGATTACGGCGGGGATGTATATCAATCCAGATCGCTGTGAACAGGTGTTGTTTGCCAATCCCGAATATCAGATTGGTGAAGCGCTGATCGTGGAAGCGGGCAATCCGCTGGGTCTCAACAGCTATGAAGATATCGCGGCTAATCCTGATGTGCAGGTCGGCACGGGTGCGGGCTATCTGGAATATGACATGATGCTGGATGTGGGCGTGTCTGAAGATCAGATCGTGACCTTCCCGGATGATCCGAGCGGTTTCGCCGGATTGACTGCCGGACAGATTGACGCATGGACGGGAACAGCACCGACCCTTCAGAGCTTGCTGGATCGTGAAGGCAACCCGAACTTTGAACTGGCAGATCCCTTCGAGCAACCCGTAATTGACGGTGAACCCACCATCAATTATGGCGCGGCGGGCTTCCGCTTTGAAGATCAGGACTTTGTGGATGCGTTCAATGCTGAACTGGCGAATCTGCAAGAAGAAGGCATGTTGCTAGAGATTATCGGGCAGTTTGAGGGTTTCGGTCCGCAGGCACTCCCCGGTGATGTGACCGCCGCTGAATTGTGTGGCGATGTTGAAATGACCGATACTGAAATGACTGCCGACATGGAAGATGACGGTGAAGAAACGACCTTAGAACGTGCTCAACGCGAAGGTGTTATCAGCGTGGGCTTCGCCAATGAAAATCCATACGCTTATGCACAGCCAGACGGCACCCTGACCGGTGAAGCCGTTGAAGTTGCACGGGAAATCTTTAGTCGCCTCGGCATTCCGGAAATGGAAGGCGTGCTGACCGAATTTGGCTCGCTGATTCCGGGTCTGCAAGCAGGGCGCTTCGATGTGATTACGGCGGGGATGTATATCAATCCAGATCGCTGTGAGCAGGTCTTATTTGCCAATCCTGAATATCAGATCGGCGAGGCGCTGATCGTTGAATCCGGCAATCCGCTGGAACTCAACAGCTATGAAGATATCGCGGCTAATCCGGATGTACGGGTTGGTACAGGTGCGGGCTATCTGGAATATGACATGATGCTGGATGTGGGCGTGTCTGAAGATCAGATCGTGACCTTCCCGGATGATCCGAGTGGTTTCGCCGGATTGACTGCCGGACAGATTGACGCATGGACGGGAACGGCACCGACGCTTCAGAGCTTGCTGGATCGTGAAGGCAACCCGAACTTTGAACTGGCAGATCCATTCGAGCAACCGATCATCAACGGTGAGCCGACGGTAAATTACGGCGCGGCTGGCTTCCGCTTTGAAGATCAGGACTTTGTGGATGCGTTCAATGCTGAACTGGCAAATCTGCAAGAAGAAGGCATGTTGCTAGAGATTATCGGGCAGTTTGAGGGTTTCGGTCCGCAGGCACTCCCCGGTGATGTGACCGCCGCTGAATTGTGCGAGTCAGACGAATAAATCAGATCGTGAAGTAAGACTCTATCGGGAAGAGATGCGAACTATCTCTTCCCGATCCTTTATTTAACTTGTTGTGTGGCGTGGAGTGATAGATATGGCTCATAAGCAAACTGCCAGATTGGGAACCCTCTCTGTATGGGGCGGTGAAGAAAAAAAAGATATGTGGCAACGTTCAACGCAAGTGCCGGTAGTGCATAGTGTGTCTTTCGGCTATGGCGATACTGAAGAATGGCTGGATGTGGCGCTGGGCAAGGCGGAAGGGCATATCTATGGACGCAACACCAACCCCACGGTGGATGTTTTTGAGGATAAAGTACGTCAGTTAGAAGGTGCTGAAGCCGCGACCAGTTTTTCAACCGGCATGGCGGCAATCAGCAACACGCTTTACACGTTGTTAAAACCCGGTGATCGCGTGGTGTCAGTCAAAGATACTTATGGCGGTACCAATAAAATTTTTATTGAATTTCTCCCCCGTTTAAATATTGATGTGAGCCTGTGCGATACCACCGATCACGAGGCTATCGAAGCGGAAATCGCCAGAGGTTGCCAGGTGCTGTATCTCGAAACGGCGACCAACCCCACCTTAAAAGTGGTTGATTTACAACGTCTGGCGGAAGCCGGGCATCGGGCAGGGGCGACGGTGATTGTGGATAATACCTTCGCAACCCCCATTAATTGCAACCCGCTGGAACTGGGCGCTGATCTGGTGCTTCATAGCGCGACAAAATTTCTGGGTGGTCATGCAGATGCGCTTGGTGGCGTGATTTGCGGGTCAAAAGCATTGATCGATCAAATTTATCATTATCGGGAGATTAACGGCGCGACCCTGCACCCGATGGCGGCTTATTTGCTCCTGCGTGGGATGAAAACCCTGCATTTACGCATCCGCCAACAGAACGAAAGCGCCGGGAAAATCGCCGAATTTTTACAGACTCATCCGGTAGTGCAATCGGTCTATTATCCCGGCTTATCTGCTGACCCCGGTCACGACATTGCCCGTAAGCAGATGCGCGGCTTCGGCGGGATGTTGAGCTTTACCCTGCACGGCGGTTTTGAGTCCGTGCAGAAATTCCTACCGCGCTTGAATTATGCTCATGCGGCGGCCAATCTCGGCTCAGTGGAGACGATTGTCGGACCACCGCGCACCACCAGCCATGTGGAATGCACGCCGGAAGAACGGGCGGCGATGGGCATTCCAGAGAGCTTAATTCGTTATTCAACCGGCATTGAAGACACCGAAGACCTGCTTGATGATCTCAAAATGGCGCTCAGCATCCTTGAAGGGGAGGCTGTTTGATGCAAACATACCGGCTGGCGATGATTGGCTTCGGCAACGTCGGGCAGGGATTCGCCCAAATTTTGCAGGAGCGTGCGGATTTACTCGCCGAAACTTACGGCATTGCGCTGAAAATTGTGGCTGTGAGCGATGTGCTTAAGGGCAGTATATATAATCCGGACGGTTTAGCGGTGGATGCTTTGCTGAATGCAGTGCAAACCGACGGTAATCTGAACGGCGTGGACGCACCCCATCGCGATTGGGACGCGCTCAAAACAATCACGGAAACAAACGCGGATGTTGTGGTGGAAATCAGCTATACCGATCTGGAAACGGGCGAACCGGCACTCAGCCATATCCGCAGGGCGCTGGAAACAGGTAAGCACGTCATCACCACCAACAAAGGGCCAACCGCGCTGTTTTATCCCGAATTGCTCAAAACCGCTAAAGAGAAAAATCGGTCTATCGGCGTGGAGGGAACAGTTTTGAGTGGCACACCCGCGCTCCAACTGGGCTTAGATTTATTGATGGGCGCGGGGATTACACGGGTACAGGGCATTCTAAACGGGACGACCAATTATATTTTGACGCAGATGGAAGCCGGAGCCACCTATACCGATGCACTGGCGGAAGCGCAGGCGAAAGGCTATGCGGAAGCCGACCCGACGGGCGATGTAGACGGGCATGATGCGGCTGGCAAAGTGGTTATCATCGGTAATTTATTGCTCGGTTTACCCCTCACCATGAGTGATGTGGATCGCGAGGGCATTACCGGCATCACACCGGCTGATATTCAAAGTGCACAGCAGGCGGGCGAACGCTGGAAATTAATCGGTCTGGTAGAAAAAAGCGCGGATGGAAGAATCGTCGCGCAGGTCAAGCCGACGCGCATCTCCATCACCCATCCGCTGGCAGGCATTAGTGGCGCGACCAATGCCATCACCTACAGCACGGATTTGCTGGGCGATGTCACGCTGTTTGGTCCCGGTGCCGGACGCATCGAAACAGGTTACGCGCTCATCGGAGATTTACTGGCGATACACCGTCAGCATGGCACTTCATAAGGATGCCCGCCGTGCCGTGAAAGACCAATTTTGAATAGATTTTGATAGGTACGGGACAGGTTATTATTATGGAGATGTTGCTGAATGGGGAATGGGTTTCCCGTCCCCGAACCTTACGTGTGAATAACCCGCAGGATGCAACACTGGTGGATACCGTTCCGCTGGCTTCTGTTGAGGATATGGCGCTGGCGGTAGGATATGCGGTGGCCGCGCTGGAAACCGCCCGCAATACGCCCATCCACCAGCGTATCGACATTTTGCAAGGTGCGGCGCAAATCATCGCGGATCAGCACGAGCAATTCGCCCGTACCCTCAGCGCGGAAGGCATTAAGACTATCCGCGAAGCCCGTAAAGAAGTAACGCGCTGTATTGAAACCATCCGCATCAGCGCGGAAGAAGCCCGCCGTTTACAGGGGGAAACCATCGCGTTCGATCAAATGCCGGGGAGTGAAAATAGGCAGGGTTATTTCACCCGTGAGCCAATTGGTGTTATCGGAGCGATCACCCCATTTAATGACCCGCTGAATCTGGTCGCGCATAAAGTGGGTCCCGCCATCGCCGGGGGGAATTGCATCATCGTCAAGCCTGACCCCCGAACCCCGTTGAGTGCGCTTCTATTGGCAAAGGCGCTACACGATGCCGGAATACCTGCGGGCATCTTACAGGTTATCACAGGTGGCGCGGATGTGGGCGAAGCGTTGGTCACTGATTCGCGTGTCAGGATGATTTCGTTCACCGGAGGCTGGCACACCGGCAGGGACATCATGCAGAAGGTCAGCTTAAAGAAGGTGAGCATGGAACTGGGGAGCAATTGCCCGGTGATTGTGATGGGCGATGCTGATCTGGAATTGGCGGTGTCATCCTGTGTTAGCGGGGCGTATTGGGCGGCGGGGCAAAATTGCCTGCATGTCCAACGCTTGCTGGTGCAGGACACGATTATTGAAGCCTTCACACAGCAATTTATTACACAGGTCAATGCCTACAAGGTCGGCGATAAGCACGATGAAGCCACCGACATGGGACCGCTAATCAATGAAGAAGCCGCCAAACGGGTGGAGAGGCTGGTCGATGAAGCCCTCGCCGCAGGTGCCACTTTGCTTGCCGGTGGGGAGCGTTCCGGGTCATTTTATGCGCCCACTTTGCTGGCGGATGTGCCGGATACCTGCGCCATCGCCCATGAGGAAATTTATGGACCGGTAACATTGCTTTATCGCTTTAGCACACTTGATACCGCCATCGCCCGCGCCAATCGGGTTGAATTCGGGTTGCAATCCGGCATATTTACCCGTGATTTAAACACCGCGTTTCAGGCGGCGGGTGCGCTTCAATGTGGCGGCGTGATGATTAACGACAGCACGGATTATCGCATCGACGCGATGCCGTTCGGCGGTGTGAAAGGGTCTGGACTGGGGCGCGAAGGGATTCGTTTTGCCCTCCAAGACATGACCGAACCTAAGGTGGTGTGCTTCAATCTACCACACATGATCTGAGTTCTGCTTAAGAAAAAATAGTTGTGAAAAGAAGCTCTTAGCCGTTAGCTTGTAGCTTGTAAGGAAATTGTTTTTGCTAAAAGCTAAGAGTCAAAAGCTATAACATGAATGGTGTTTTGACAGAAAAACCAAAATGATCCATGAAGGTTGCTTATCCAGAATTGACGTTACAGAGCACATAATCGGGAGGGGAATACGATGCTTGAGCAAGCCAAAGGCATATTTTTAAAGTACCAGCACTATGTCATCATCATTATCATCAGCCTCATGGTAGGGGTAGGCATCGGGGTCTCAAATTCTGACCGTCCCCCCTTTGACCTATTGCCCACGATGCTACGCGGCGTAAGTGTTACCCTGCGCCTCACATTGGTCGCTTCCGTGCTGGCGCTGTTTGTTGCACTGGTCGCGGGGATCAGCCGCCTATCCAGCAATGTATTTATTCGTACCATCACGGGCATTTACATTGAAGTTTTTCGTGGAACATCGGTTCTGGTGCAGTTGTTCTGGGCGTTTTTCGTCCTGCCCCGCTTACCGCTAAACATCACCATTTCTGCCTTTGAAGCGGGTGTGCTGGCATTAGGATTGAACGTCGGCGCATATGGTGCGGAAGTGGTGCGCGGTGCGGTGCAATCTGTGCCAAAAGGGCAAACCGAAGCCTCCATCGCCCTCAATATGTCCCCGGCTTTGCGGATGCGACGGGTTATTTTGCCACAGGCGCTTATTCGCATGATCCCGCCTTTTGGAAATTTACTGATTGAGCTTCTTAAGGCGACTTCTCTGGTATCACTCATCACTCTTTCGGATGTGACCTTTCAGGCGCTCACTTTGCGGCAGTCGGTAGGGCGCTCACAGGAGCTGCTTTTGTTGCTTCTGGTCATCTATTTTGTTATCGCTTATCCACTGACGATGATGGTGCGTTGGATCGAAAACCGTATTCAGTGGGTTAACGCTTAAGGGAGCATACAATGGAACAATCAGCACTCTTTGATTGGAATTTTGCACTGGAAATACTCCCGCAATTGCTGGAAGGTCTGTGGGTTACTATACAGGCGACCTTCTTCGGGTTTATCATCTCAATGGCGATTGGCTTATTCTTCGCCCTTGCCCGCCGTTCTGAAAATTTGCTTATCTCTGCGCCGATAGGGGCGATTGTCGAGTTTATCAAGAGTACGCCTTTACTGGTGCAGTTGTTTATCTTCTTCTATATTTTGCCACGTTACGGGTTTCGTGTTCCGGCATTTCAATTGGGGGTCTTTGCGATTGGTCTGCACTTCAGTACCTATACTTCCGAAGTGTACCGCGCTGGAATCAACGCTGTCCCGCGTGGGCAATGGGAAGCCGCCCGCGCCCTGAACTTTACCGCCTTTCAGAAGTGGACGCGCATCATCCTGCCACAGGCGCTCCCGCCTATGATTCCCGCATTAGGCAATTATTTGATTGCGATGTTTAAAGAAACGGCGCAATTGTCGGCTATTACGGTGGTTGAATTGATGCTCAGCGCCCGGATCATCGGCACATCGGAATTTCGCTTCGTCGAACCCATAACGCTGGCTGGTATCCTCTACTTCGCGGTGAGCTATCCCTCATCCCTGTTCATTCAACAATTGGAGAATCGCTTTGGACGCGCAAACTAACAACATTGTTCGCTTTGAAAATGTAAGCAAAGCCTTTGGTGATCTGGTCGTGCTGGATGACTTAAACCTCAGTGTGGCGCAGAATGAAAATATCGTCATCATCGGGCCGAGTGGCTCCGGCAAAACCACTATTCTACGCACCCTCATGACGCTGGAAAAACCGGATTCCGGCAAGATTATCGTCAATGGGCAATACCTGTGGCATCGAGAAGTGAACGGGGAACTTCGCCCGGCAAACGAGCGACATTTGCGTAAAGTGCGCGGTGATATTGGCATGGTCTTTCAGCATTTTTATCTGTTTCCGCATATGAATGTGCTCCGCAACGTGACCGAAGCGCCCATTCATGTGCTGGGGCAGTCCAGAAAAGCAGCTGAGGAAAGCGCCCGTCAATTGCTGGATATGGTGGGCTTGAGTACGAAGCTGGATGCTTTCCCGTCACAACTTTCCGGCGGACAAAAACAACGTGTGGCGATTGCCCGTGCACTGGCGATGCGCCCCAAGGTGATGCTCTTTGATGAGGTGACATCCGCGCTTGACCCGGAATTGGTGGGTGAGGTGCTGTCTGTGATGCGTCAACTGGCGACAGAATTTGACATGGCGATGTTGATCGTCACGCATGAGATGGGCTTTGCGCGTGAAGTCGGGGATCGGGTGTTGTTCTTCGATAAGGGGCGGATTATTGAATCCGGTAAGCCGAATGATCTGTTTGATAATCCACAGCGTGAACGTACTCAGCAATTCCTGAGCGCTATTTTACAGCACTAAGCGAAGCGCCTTATGCCATTACAGGATGTTGTCACCCAGCAGGATATTTTTGTGGCACAGGCGCGGATACGCGGGCTTGTCCGGCATACCCCTCTCATTCCGTCGGAGGTACTTCCGGCAGTGGCGGGTGTTGATGTTCGCCTTAAGCTGGAAACCCTGCAACCCACCGGTTCATTTAAGGTAAGAGGAGCCGCGAATCGTATCCTCAACCTCTCTGATGAAGCGCGGGCGCGGGGCGTTGTTACTGTTTCTACGGGGAATCATGGGCGGGCGGTGGCGTATGTTGCGCGGGAAATCGGCCTGAAGGCGACCATCTGCGTTTCGGAACGGGTGCCGCCGAACAAGATCCACGCGCTCAAGCAAAGCGGCGCAGAACTTGTCATTCATGGGCAGAGCCAGGATGAGGCGGAAACCCGCGCCTTAGAATTGGTGGAGCAACACGGCTTCACGATGATCCACCCCTTTGATGATCCGGACATTATCACGGGGCAGGGAACGATCGGTATTGAGTTGTTGCAGGACTTCCCTCAATTGGACACGGTGATTGTGCCACTTTCTGGCGGTGGTTTGATTTCCGGCATCGCGATTGCGCTTAAAGCCGCTAACCCGGCTATTCGTGTGATCGGTGTGTCGATGGATGCAGGCTGTGTGATGTATCATAGTTTGCGCGCGGGCAAGCCGGTACAATTGCCGGAAGCGGAAACACTCGCGGATAGCCTGAACGGGGGCATCGGTCTTGCAAATCGCTATACGTATCGATTTGTAGAAAACTTTGTTGATGAGGTTGTACTCGTCTCCGAAGCAGAAATTGAAGGCGCGATGGCACGGGTGATTCTTGCCCATCATATGATTGTCGAGGGCGCGGGTGCGGTGCCTGTCGCGGGGCTACTATCCGGCAGAGTGCAGAACATGGGGCAACACATCGCGCTGATTTTGAGCGGCGGCAATGTGGATACACAAACGGCATTACGCATCAGCGAGAAGTTTGGAGGAGGTTAAGCATGGAAGCACTCATCGCCACTGAAGATCAACTTCGCAAGTATATCAGCATAAACACCGATCTTATCCAGCGCATTGAAGACGGATTTAGTGCGCTTTCGGCTGGGAAAGTCACCATGCCGCCCATCATGCGCCTTGATATGCCGGAGAAACACGCCGAGGTCGATGTGAAGACGGCCTACATCCCCGGATTAGAAGGGTTTGCCATCAAGATTTCGCCCGGCTTTTTCAACAATCATACTCTCGGTTTGCCCAGTACCAGCGGCTTGATGGTGTTGCTAAGTGCGGAAACCGGTTTTGTTAAAGCGGTGCTACTGGACAATGGGTATCTGACCGATGTGCGAACAGCTGGTGCGGGGGCGATTGCCGCTAAGCATCTGGCACGCGCCTCCATCCGGACAGTCGGAGTCATCGGTACCGGAGCACAGGCACGTTATCAGATTCGCGCCCTCCGGCAGGTTCGACAATTTAAACGCCTGCTCGTTTATGGACGCTCGGAAACACGGCGAACCCGTTATATCAACGAAATGCGCGAAGAAACCGGTATTGAGGTGATCGCGGCGGAAAGTATAGAGACACTGGTTCGGCAAAGTGAGGTCGTCATCACCACAACCCCCGCCCGTGAACCCCTTATTCAGGCGGCATGGTTGCATCCGGGATTGCACATTACCGCGATGGGATCGGATGCGGAAAATAAGCAGGAACTCGATGCAGATGTCTTTGCACGGGCGGATGTGATTGTTTGTGACCGCAAGGCGCAGAGTTTCCGGCTTGGTGAATTGCATCATGCACAGAATGCTGGCGTGCTTGATGAAACTGCTACGGTGCTGGAACTTGGCGAAATTACATCCGGTCAAAAAGCGGGGCGCACATCGGATGATGAGATTACGATTTGTGATCTGACCGGCACAGGGATGCAGGATACCATCATTGCCGTTCATGCCTATCATCAATTACTCGAACATGGAGATGCATTGAGGAGATAGGACTCGAACGTTTATATTGAGACCCGCATCTAAAAATCACGCAAATTAACGCAAAAAGTCCAAAAGTGGCGCTTTCGCCAAATTTAGGACTTCTATCTTAATATTATGTTTATTGTGGATCTGAGGGTCTCAGGTACGTTAACTAGGTAGTGTTGACATTTCAGCGTAACCAAATCAATGTGCTAACAAATTGCAGGAAACCGAGAAATGAACGGTCTAACTTCTCAAATCGTGAAAAGACACGTCGAAAATGCTTGATCTTATTGATAAAACATTCAACC
>JAVJSU010000099.1:0-278258 GCA_040219275.1 Aggregatilineales bacterium
AAAGCACTGTTCTATACTCGCACCGAATTCTGTTGACATGAGGCTTTCCTTTTTCGCCCCATTGTCTCTCTTTTCCTATTTTGATGCGATTACCCTGCGTTTGTTATCTGTAGGTTTGTTGCACGTTTGATAAGCGTTGTACAATCGGCGGTTGACTAGACATACGTCAATTCAGTAGACTTTAACACTCAGCAGGTTAGCAATGACCTTTGCAGGGTCAAAAGTGAGAGAAGTTGCGTAGACGCATTGCTATAGTTTTAAGACGATCCCCGTGGCTAATGGCATTTGCATACATGATTTTTCGACTTTTTCAACGAAAATATACAATCGGGGTTGTGGGTGTTGTCTTTAATAAATTTGGAGAAGTGCTCATCGTAGAGCATGTATTTCATCCAAAACATCCCTGGGGATTACCGGGTGGATGGCTGGAACACAGTGAAACCCCATCAGAAACGATTATCCGCGAATTACGAGAAGAACTTACGCTCACCGTAGAGACAGGACCCGTCTTGTTGATGGAATTCACCAACAGAAATCATCTCGATATAGCGTTTTTATGTAATGCAAAAAGTGAAATAGGCAACATCAGTAAAGAATTACTCGGCTATCAATGGATTAAACCCGAAACCCTACCCCGCATCCGTTTTTTCCATAAGCGAGCAATTCAGCAAGCACTCTCATTCAACGAGCTTAATGGTATTGATTTATGACAAGCACACTAAGTGGTAAAGGGACACGAAGATCGAGATCGCGCTCATCGTTGGCGCTTCCGCTGGTTTCCGTGGCATTGATGATTGCCGGAGCAAGTTTATTCCTGATCCAACTCATAAATTTTAGTCAACAGGAAGATCGGCTTCCTAATGATATTCTCGTTGCGGGTGTTGATGTCGGTGGAATGCAACCTGCACAAGCAGTTCGTACATGGGAACAGGCACTGGCACAACCTATTGTGCTTTACTACGGTGAAAGTCCCATCTTGCTTGATCCCTCATCTATTGGCTTTCGTCCGAACTCACAAACGATGCTCGCAGAAGCCCTCGCCGCAAGAGAAACTGAAGGCTCATTCTGGGTACGCTTTTTTAATCATCTGACACAACAGGAATTACAACAATTCATTGAAATCCCTCTTTTTGCAGATTATCAGCAAAATTTACTGGAGCAATTTCTGTCAGACATTAGCCAGCGTTACGATAGAACTTCGGGTCAAGCGGGTTATGATGTGCAAACATTAACCACATTTACCGGCGAATCTGGCGTTGTCCTCAATATTGCCGAAGCAGAAAATCTGATTGATGCCGCCTTACGGAGTCCCGGTAATCGCACGATTGCCTTACCTGTAGGCAATGCGCGAACTGCCCGCCCGAACATCGACACACTAGAAAATCTCATCATTGATTATCTCGACAGCCAAAACTTTATTTATGATGGACAAGCAACAACGGCTTCGGTTTTCATTCTCGACCTTGAGACCGGCGAAGAAGTTAATATTCTAGGCGATGTTGCATACTCCGCCGCTAGTACCATGAAGTTAGGCATTATGATTGACTATTTTCGTTATCTAAACACCCCACCAACGCAAGAAGAAGGCTGGTTACTAGCAAACTCCCTACTCTGTAGTCGCAACTCATCTTCAAACCTACTAATGCAAATCAGTGGTGGCGGTACGGACATATTCAATGGCATTGCCAATGTGACGGAAACAATCCAATATCTCGGTGCGCGGAACTCCTATATTTCTGCGCCGTTTGTTGAGATCGAGGGGCAATTCCCCGGCGCGATTGGTGCACCAGACACTTCACCAAATCAAGCGTATCAAACCACTGCAGACCCATATAACCAGACCACTGCGGAAGATATGGGGACGTTACTTACTCTCGTCTACGATTGTGCAACCTATGGTTCAGGATTAATTACAGCATATCCGAATGGAGAATTCACGCAGAACGAGTGTCGGCAAATGGTTGAATTGATGAGTGCTAACAATTTACTGAGGTTGTTACAGGGAGGAATACCAGAAAACACCCGAATTTCGCATAAGAACGGCTGGCTTGATGATATGGTAGGTGATGCGGGCATTGTCTATTCGCCTAATGACCGCAACTACGTCATCTCAGTCTATCTATGGGAACAAACAGAATCGGGATTTCAGGACTTTCAGCGATTGTGGCCCCTTGTTGAGGGCATTTCTCGTGCGACGTGGAACTATTTTAACCCAGACGCAACCATACTCACCTCACGGGCAGATCTACCTGCAACCGCACAAGATTGTGAGGGGAATTATTTACCACCGGATGCCTCAGCAGTGAACTTAGATGATATTGACAGTTGGAGAATAACACCTTAATCAGATGTAGTTAACTGTTTTTCCATCACGAAATGGTTACGATCGCCTTCATAATTGTAAGCGAGATTGTCCATATATTTCTTGACGAAAACAATACCCCAACCACCACCTTCCCGCTCCCATAATGGAGTGGATGGATCAGGACTGGGTTGTTGCAACGGGTCAAATTGAGGCGCATCGTCAATAATTGTAATGATGAAAAATTCTTGCGTTTTCTCCGTAACAATTTCAACGACTTTATTACTACCGTCGTAATTATAACCGTGTTCAATCACGTTCGTGAGTACTTCTTCAACGGAAAGGTGACAATGATAAACAGCATCTTCACCCAATCCTATGGCACGCGCTTGTGTATTAACGAATTCACAGGCATCTTCAATTTTTTCGATTACAGCAGGTATCGTCATATGGTGTTTCTGATTTTCCATAAGGCAACATTCCCCGTTGGTCTAGTTGACGATGCTTACATTAGGAAAATGGCAGACCGCTCAATAACTCCGCATTGCCTCGTCTTGAGTTCCATAAATTTGGAAAATTGTGTCCAATCCTGCCATTTCCAGCACCTCGCGTACACGTTCGGATGGCTGAGCAAGTCTTAAATCTCCGCTTGCCCGTTTGACCTTCTTCAATGCTGAGACGATTTCACGTAAGCCTGCACTACTCATGTAATCAACGCCAGATAAATCCAGAACAAGCGAAACATGACCGCCATCAATCTGTGTGGACAATGCCTCACCAAATTGATTTGCGCTCATACTATCTACACGCCCACTTGCCTCAACTAAAGTGACACTATCCTTACTGGATACACTAATATCAATCATGCCACTATCTCCTTACAATTCCGCTACTCATACTATTCATTATATTCAATATGACCTACAAGTGAAATTTTCATAATAGTTGTATTGTACCTGAAATAACTGGTATATCATATTTTCTTTTCATCGGAAAAGATTCAACAATCAAAAAATACGCTAGAAATAATGAGAAATTTTCGCTTTAGCTATATACTCGTAATAAACTAGTGCTAAAATAAAGTTCGAAGTTCAAAAAAAGGAGTGAGCAATGCCTAATTTTAACGGTCCAGAGTTACTCATTGTACTCGTCATCGTTGTCCTGTTGTTTGGCGTTGGGCGTGTATCGAAGATTGGTGGAGAAATGGGACAGGCTGTCGCAAATTTCCGAAAAGGTCTCCGTGAAGCTGGCGAAGAAAAAGACGAAACTCAAGAATAGTGCTCTTCGTTTTATCAATTTCAATATTTACCAGCCTCAGCACATAACTAAGGCGATGAAGTCCAAATCCTCATCGCCTTAGTTATTTTTAGCCTAATTTGTTAGCAGTTAATCCTCGATTCTAACCGTTAGAATCTCCCCATTAGTACGTCCCACCCGATCATAGCGATCAACGATTAGAGAAATCTGTAGCGTTGAACCGACGAAATCATTTGGAACAACAATGTTTAATGTACCCGTCGGCGATAGATCATTATATAGCGCATCTGGTTCAAAATTCGGTGAAGATACATTTGTTCCGGCAGGATACAGCTCGATCCAGATGTTTTCTGCATTTCGGGTTTCCCAACGCAGGGTCAAATTATCCCCCGCCGAAGCTGTGGTAGGAAATACTGTAAAGTAAACCACCTCAGAAGTCATCGCTGGTGGGGTGATATTTATCGGTGTAATCGCAGTTAGTACCATCACGGGTGTTGATGTTACCTCAGCGATATACCCAACTGAACTTATTACGGGCAAATCTTCACAATTGAAGTATTGCAGAACTAATTCTGCATCCACCCATCCAACCCAATTGCGTGATAGCGCGGTATAACTGACCTGAAACCAGCCATTATCGCTCTCTGCCTGTACCGTCGCTGTAACCTGAGGTCTGATTGTGTTGATAATTTCGTACTCTGTTCCCGGTCCTGAATACATATCAACTCCGGTAGCGGTTGATGAGCTACTAACAAGGCAATGCTGGCTAATCGAGACATTCGTCCCGGATTGCGTCGGTGTGGGTAAAGGTAGATTATCGCAAATGCCCTCAAGTGTGATCAAACCACCGTCTATCCACCCCGTAATCGCACGCGGTTGCATGATGCGAAGTGTTTGGTACCAACCATTGTCACTACTCGTAAATACTTCAATTCGTTCGCCAGGGTTCAATACATCCACGAGATCATATTCGATACCGGGGAACGCATAAATACTCACAATTTCACGCTGATTGTTCACCGCATAGCACGCAGTTGTTTGAACATCCGCTTGTGCAGAAAAACTCTGTTGTGAAAGGGCGGCGATATCTTCATCAACTCCGCCTCCAACTCCCCCGCTACCAATTCCTGAGTTTAGGGTTGGAACTGTTTGTAGATCAGGAGGTAAGGGCGTTGAAGCGACAGATGGCGTTATTATTTGTGTCGGGTCTGGTGTAATTGATGCCTCTATTTCCCCAACAGATGTTGTGGTTTCTACACCTGACGAAGACAATGCCGCAACACCCGTGCCGTCGTTTTCTCCAAGACTATCATTCTCATCATAGGGCAACGACATATACACCAACAACATCACCACAATAAATACGACCGTTACTGCCGCAACAAGCGTTAACGGAATTTGAATGTTGTTCCGCTGTAACCACGTTATGCGTGAATTTAATCGTTGGTCACGCCGTGGAAGCGCAATAATCGGTTTGCGGGGAGGCGCGACAGGCACGGATTGTCCCGTGCTTTGAACAGCCTTCACGATATGGTTAGATAAGGGTGGCAGTCCTCGGGCTTCCTCAGATGAAGTCTGCCAAACTGCCGCGGCAATCGAACTCCATTCTTCAACCTGATGGCGGCATTCGATACAGTCTGCAATATGACTTTCCAACGCGACCGTCTCTTTGGATGAAAGCGTTTTAGCCACATAAAATGGGATTAAATCTTCCCATGGTTTATGCATCAGAGACCTCCCCCATCATTTGCATAATACGTCGAAGGGTTTCCTTCGCCCGATGCAAGCGACTTTTCACCGTTCCTACAGTAATTCCAAGCACATCCGCAATTTCCGGTCCAGTGAGTTGATGGAAAAACACCAATTCCAGAATCTCTCTGTGTGCTGGTGGCAAGGTTTGAATAGCATCTTTCAGCATCATATGTTCTGATCGTCTAACAACTTTCTCCAAAGGACCTGTGTCGGTACTATACGCATTCAAATCCTCCTCCAGAGGAACAAAATTAGGTAACTTTTTTCGTTGCGTGTTGATTGCCCGATTACGAGCAATGACAAGTAACCATGTGCGAACCTTGCTATCTCCACGAAATTTCGCGGCACTGTTCCACGCGGCAAGCATCACATCCTGTAGCACTTCTTCCGCGAGCTGACGATCTCTTAAGAAATTGGTCAGGTAGCCTAAAATCCCACCACCGTGCCGTGCATATAGCTCGTCCAAAGCGCGCGCATCCCCTCTTGCCATCGACTCAATCAAGGCATAATCAGGGTCTTCATCATAAAACTCTACTGAGTCGGTGTTGTCCGCCATCTTCCCTCCGCCGGTACATCTCTTTTGACACCTATCTCACTTAATAGGTTCCAAATTACCTTCGTCATTTACTCTATCTTCATAATTCTGTGTCATTTGACTACAAAATAATGAATGCGTAAGGTTTTTACGCTACACTTTGTTGATAATTGTTCCTAAATTATAGGATTAAACGTGAGACGTTTTTTCAGTGCAATCACAATAACCTTATTACTATGCGCCTGTAACTTATTGAATGATATAACCATTGTGAACCAACCTGACCCAATTCCAACTGCTAATGCGAATGTAACCTATGTTCGTGCAATCGAAAATTCGGCTGGTACATGGACATTTCATGTCACCGTCGCGCATCCTGATACAGGATGGGAGGATTATGCTGACGGGTGGGATGTTGTTTTGCCCGATGGAATGGTCATCACACCTGATGCAACAAGTGACTTCACGCGACTATTGCTACATCCACATGAAAACGAACAACCATTTACAAGAAGTCAAAGCGGAATCATCATTCCTGAAAACGTTACACAAGTAACGGTACGCGCCCATGACCTTGTACACGGCTATGGTGGCGAAGAAGTGATAGTTTTTCTAACAGAGGCAAGCGGAGAGGATTTCGAGGTTGTTCGGGCAGAATAATAAAAGCTCCCGTTAGGGAGCGCTTATGGTTGGTTATTTCTTGTCATCTGATGGAGGCACCAGCTCGTGAATATTGTTCTTAACCGCATACGCCGCCGCCTCTGCTCGATTTGAAACGTTGATTTTGCTGAGTATACTGCTCACATAATTCCGTACAGTTCCTTCACCGAGATAGAGTTTTACCGCAATTTGACGGTTTGTTAAGCCCTGCGAAACAAGGTTTAACACTGCCATCTCCTGCGGTGTTAGATCAGCAAATGCCGCCGTATGTTGTGCTTCATTGATCTTTCGCATTTCAGCAAACACTGTCGCTGTCATCGCAGGATCAAGCATACTCTCGCCCTGACTGATGCGGTCAATTGCATTAACTAGATCATTATCGCTAATTCGCTTCAGAACATATCCTGAAGCACCTGCCTGAATCGCCGCAAATAACAACTCATCTTCCGCATAGGATGTCAACATAATCACACGACATCCATCTACTTTTTCGACGATTTGACGGCAAGCCTCTATTCCAGATAAGCCCGGCATTCGAATATCCAGAACAGCAATATCCGGCGACCATTCGACTGCCCTAGTCACGGCTTCCTCACCTGTAGATGCTTCTGCAACAACGCGAAGGTGGTCGTGATGCTCCAATAGCGCCTTTAAACCCGCCCGCACAACTGAATGGTCGTCCGCAACTAGGATTCTAATTGTTCTGGACATCTTGTTACCCCTATTTCTCGAAACAATACCAATTTGATAGTAGAATACATCCTCTTGATAAGTCTATCGTTTTAGCGAAAAAATGACCAATTTACCAAGCTCACATCAAAGTACAAAATTCATACTCGAACAACTCAAGGACATCGCGGCATCAGTCATGTCTGCCGCCGAGGCAGGAAACACTGAAAAAGTATTACAGAGAATCGCGGAAGTTTCACAGGAGCTTGTCCAAGCGAAGTATGCCGCGCTCGGTGTTCCGGACGGGCATGGTAGTCTAAAATACTTTAAAGTTGTGGGCATAACGCCGGAAGAAATTGCCCGATTAGAGCACTATCCAGAAGGCAAAGGATTGCTCGGCGCAATTATGAATGAGCGCGAAATCCTGCGCCTCGAAAATATGAAAGATGACTCACGTAGTGTCGGCTTCCCTGCAAATCATCCGAAAATGGACAACCTATTGGGTGTGCCTATTCAGGTTGGTAAACAGCTTTTAGGAATGCTTTATCTCTGTGATCGTCAAGATGGACAACCATTTTCAATTGAAGATCAATGGCTAATCGAAACGCTTGCCGGATATGCGGCGCTGGCGATTACTGGAACGCAACTCAGTGATCAGATCGCCAAAATCACCCTACTAGAAGAACGAGAACGGGTTGGCATGGAGCTTCATGATGGTGTTATCCAATCCTTGTACGCTGTAGGGATCAAATTAAAATTACTAAGTCTCTCCGAAAAAGCCACTTCGACTGATCTAGACCAAGTAATCGCCAATCTTGATAATACGATCGAAGATATTCGCGGATATATACTTAATCTGAAGACTGCAACGTACCATAAGAAGACGATTTTCCAGTCCATAAACGATACGATTTCACGTCTGGCAATTCCAGAAACCCTCAAAATAAAGATTCACGCCCCGGATGAGATTCCACTGTTTCCACTTGATCTCTTAGAGTCAATTTGTCAGATCATCAACGAAGCCATTAGCAACACAGTCCGACATGCGAATGCCTCGATCATAAACATAATCTTGGAGCAAACGTCGGATGTAATTCGGGTTACCATCGAAGATGATGGAAAAGGGTTCAATCTAAAGGACATAGATAACGTAAAGGGGCTAGGTCTGCGGAATATACGCCAGCGCGTAACGATAAATCATGGAACAATGCGCGTCGAAAGCGACAAAAATTCAGGGACACATATAACGTTTGAAATCCCCATCAAATCTCTACGATGAACGTATCGGAGTTTTAGTGATACCTGTCACTATGGGAATGCGCCACTATTTATTAAGTTTAGTATACGAATAGAGACGCGTTACATTCCGTATATACGTTAGTTTTCATAGAGAATTTGAATATGGTTGTCTCAGAAATCATGACAACGCATCCGATCACAATAAAACCAGACCGACCCGTTAGTGATGCCTTGAGTACGATGCTAGAAATCCGCTGTCACCATTTACCTGTAATGAGCCAAAATAATCACCTTATCGGGCTGGTCAGTGACTATGATTGCCACAAAATATTGAGCAACCATGCCACCAAATTTGGACGCAAAGCAAAAGCCGCTCAGATTGTTCGTATCCGTGATGTAATGACAGCCGCGCCAGCAGTGATTGCACCCGAAGCATCTGTAATTGATGCCGCAAAATTAATGTTTGAGAATAACATCCGTTGCCTCCCCGTAATGCGCGATGAAACGTTAGTTGGAATTGTCACAACCTCCGATCTATTGATTGCATTCATCACCAGCGATCAACAATAAGTCACCAAGCAAACTCAACAAAAAAACGGCAACAATGTTGAATTAAAATCGTTCGTAGCCCCAAACAATATCCCCATTCCTTGAATTAGCCGATATAATCAACCCCATTGTCTTAGCTACTCCAAAATAATGAATTTAGAGGAGTATTCACAGTGAACTTTGATATTAAAGAACATCCACACCGGAGGGTAAATCCACTCACCGGCGAATATGTGCTGGTGTCTCCACATAGAACCAAACGCCCGTGGCAAGGTAAACAGGAGCGCCCACAACAAGATACAAGACCACCGCATGATCCGACCTGCTATCTATGTGCTAGAAATACGCGTGCAAGCGGAGACGTAAACCCGGATTACCAATCAACTTATGTTTTCACAAACGATTATGCGGCTCTATTGCCAGACACTCCACCAGCAGAAGTATCCGAGGCAGATTTACTTAAAGCCAAAAGTGTACAGGGAACATCCCGTGTGATTTGCTTTTCTCCCCGTCACGACCTCACCCTACCACAAATGTCTGTTAAAGAGATTGGTAATGTGGTTGAGGTCTGGTCAGATCAAATCGCCGATCTCGGTCAGGTTTATGATTGGGTTCAAGTCTTTGAGAACAAAGGCGAAATTATGGGTTGCTCAAATCCGCATCCTCACGGGCAAATTTGGGCAGAAAACGCCCTACCCAATGAAATCAACAAAGAAGATACCAACCAGAGACTTTATTTTGAGCGGCACGGCAATCCATTATTGATGGATTATGCAAAACTTGAACTCGAAAAAAACGAGCGTATTATCGTACAAAATGAGCATTGGTTAGCGGTTGTGCCGTATTGGGCAATTTGGCCATTTGAAATACTCCTCATGCCAAAAACGCACGTTCTAAGGCTCACTGATCTTGATAAACCTCAACAAAATGAGTTAGCTGATATTCTAAAACGCCTGCTTACACGTTATGATAATTTATTTGAAATCTCTTTTCCGTATTCAATGGGTTGGCATGGCGCACCGACAGGCAATTACATAAATAAGGACAATCAGCACTGGCAATTACATGCCCACTTCTATCCGCCATTACTTCGTTCTGCATCAGTTAAGAAATTTATGGTGGGCTACGAAATGATGGCAGAAGCACAACGCGACATCACCCCTGAGCAAGCCGCACAACAGCTACAAGGGTTATCAGAGATTCACTACAAAGAGGCTTAAGCATGACGTTACAAGATAAAGTTATCAGCACCTATCGCACGCGCTTTAAAGGCGAACCGGAGCACCTTGTACGCGCACCCGGTCGGGTAAACTTGATAGGTGAGCATACCGATTATAATGACGGTTTCGTTTTACCAATGGCGATCAACCGTGCGAGTTGGATCGCCCTTTCGCCACGCGATGATACTATCATTAGCGTGTACTCGATTGATTTTGACGAGCAAATTGAATTTAATTTGACAGACTTGAGGCAAGACACACCCTCATGGGCAGAATATGTTAAAGGCGTGACGTGGGCGCTACAAGAAGCCAACTATACATTGAAAGGTTGGCAAGGGGTTATAGCGGGCGATGTGCCAATTGGTGCGGGCTTATCGTCTTCTGCCGCCTTAGAATTAGCCGTTGCACGGGCATCATTGGCACTCAATAACGCCAGTTGGAACGCCGCAAAAATGGCGAAATTGGCGCAACACGCTGAGAATGACTGGGTTGGCGTGAAATGCGGTATTATGGATCAAATGATTTCTGCCGCCGGAAAATCTGATCACGCGTTGCTCATTGATTGTCGCTCATTGGAAACACAACTCGCCCCTCTTCCGACAAATACTGTAGTTGTGGTAATGGATACCGGAACACGTCGTGGATTAGTTGATTCTGCGTACAATGAGCGCCGTGCACAATGTGAAGCCGCCGCAAAGTTTTTCAATGTCCCTGCCCTACGCGACTTGGATATTGCTACATTTGAGCGCGAGGGCAATAAACTTGATGACATTATTCGCCGCCGCGCACGACATATTATCACTGAAAATGACCGTGTATTAGAAGCCAAAATAGCGATGGACAACGATGATGCACAGCGACTAGGGCAACTGATGTATGAAAGCCATATCAGTCTGCGTGACGATTTCGAAGTATCTAGCAATGCGCTGAACACAATGGTGGAAATTGCCCAAACACATGAGGGGTGCATCGGCGCGAGGATGACCGGCGCGGGTTTTGGAGGGTGTGCCGTCGCCCTTGTTGACGCATCATACACGGATGATTTCGTAAAAAACGTATCATCAGCCTATCAAGAACAATTGGAGATTCAGCCGAGCTTATACGTATGCAAGGCAACGAACGGCGCGGAAATTATTCAATAAGGCGTGCCGGAACTTGCAGAAAAAGTAAAGGACTGGTTTAACATGACCAGTCCTTTGTAGAGTTAATTTTCGATCACCAAACTATTCGCTAGTATCACGCTGAATAATGAATAACATGGCAGTACGTTCTTGACCATCAATATCGACTTCGGCAAAGTGCGGTAAACAACAGATTTTGATATTATCGTCTTTCAAATACCCTGAGGCAATCGCAATCGCCTTCACAGCCTGGTTCACCGCGCCCGCGCCAATCGCTTGCATCTGCGCTGACGGCGTTTCACGGATGACACCTGCGATAGCACCAGCAACCGACGTAGGACGCGACTTGGCGGAAACTTTAATCATACCTATTTCGGCGGGTTTCTGATGAAATGTTGTTTCTTGTGTGCGTAGCATTGTCATAATGTCTCCTAGATTATAGTTTGCTTCAACAGAGCATATTTTGTTGACTACAGGAGATGATCGTAATCATCTTGAGTGTCTTAAAACATTACTTCTACAATTACAATCTACCACGCACAATCTAAATCCGTCCTAAAAAATTTGATATGACTCTTATAGGTCTTTAGTACTACCCTATCGCAATCGTGTTGTGAAGAACATAGCCTTCGCCTGGGATTGTTTCCAAATAGTCCCTAAACTCATCACCCAATTTTCCACGTAATCGCCCTAAATACACATGCAAATAGTGATTTGAACCTTTATATTCCGGTCCCCAAACTTTGACAAGCAAATCATCGTGGGTAACGACTTCCTCAAGATTTTGGGCGAGTTCTGATAATAGAGCGAATTCCGTCCGTGTCAATTTTAGATCCCGACCAGCGACCGTAACCTTCCGCAAAACCAGATCAATCGTCATTTGGTCAACAACGATTTTCTCTATCTTGGGGTCTTGTTGCAATTTCATACGTCGCATCACAGCACGCATACGCGCGAGAAATTCTTCCGGTCCAAATGGTTTTGTGATGAAGTCATCCGCCCCACTATCAAGCGCCTTCACCTTTAACTTTTCTTCGTTACGTGCGCTTAAAACAATGATAGGCACATCTTCGCGCATTTTACGAACCCACTGACAGACTTCAATTCCATCCATTTCTGGCATCATCAAGTCTAGGATGATGAGATCAGGAAACGACTTCTTAATTTTCTCGATCGCATCCAACCCATTCGCCGCTTCTGCCACTTTATAACCACGACGTAACAAATTCTCTCGAATCAACAGTCGAACATGATATTCGTCGTCTACCACCAGCACACTTTCATTCATATGTCACCATGTTATTATACAAACAATTGTCGAAGCATAGTGCAACTATAACACACCACCTGAAGAAAATAAACCAACCATTAAGACTTAATATGGTTATACAATGGTATCAATTTTGCAACAAAGGCACCAAGGCATCTTTGATAACATAAACTTTAAGGCGTTCCCCCATATCTGCTATCGGGGCAGAAAATGAAGGGATCTCAAATACCAATTCTAGTGTTGGTTCCACTTCGAGCACAATACGATAAGTTGCGCCGCGAAATGAACAATCCTTAACCATTCCTGTAAACGCTAAAGTTTCATCCTGTTGATGCAATTGGATGCCTGCTGGATGAATTAATAAAGATTGCACTTCAGGAAAAAGTAGCCGTATTTCAGAGAGCGCCGCTTTCATTTCTTCACCGTTATCGCCCGTGATTGTAATGATATTCGACTGCAAACCAAGAAATTGTGCGGCAAAACGTGTTTTGGGCTTTTTATAAAGTTGAATAGGCGCATCAATCTGCTCGACCTGCCCTGCATTCAGCAACACGATACGATCCGCAACAGTGAACGCTTCTTCTTGGTCGTGGGTCACATAAATAGAGGTCAACCCGATTGTCTTAATGATTTGACGTATTTCTAGCATGAGGCGGCGGCGTAGGGCGGCATCCAGCGAACCAAGTGGCTCATCTAGCATCAGAAGTTTCGGATTTGGTGCCAAACTACGGGCGAGCGCGACCCGTTGTTTTTCACCACCGGAAAGTTCATTGACATCCCTACTCCCAAAATCTTCAAGCCCAACAAGTTGAAGCATATCGTCAACTCTCTCGCTTATTTGAGACTTTTGATATTGCCTCATTTTTAGCCCAAATCCTGCATTCTCCGCAACCGACATATGTGGGAACAGGGCAAAATCCTGAAACATAAACCCGAATTCGCGTTCATGAACGGACATATTTTTCAACGACCCACCGTTCAATCGAATATCGCCCTCAAAATGAGTCTCTAGCCCTGCGATAAGCCGTAAAAGTGTGGTCTTTCCACATCCGCTAGGACCGAGCAAACAAATAATCTCGCCCTTGTCGATAGAAAATGACACATCGTTAATAATAGGAACATCATCATATGCAAACGAAATATGATCGATTTCTAACATCAAAATTCACCCACACCTAAATCCCGCGTGCGCTCAATCAACACAAAACTTATCGCACAGATCGACATCAATAATACACTCAAGGCAAGTGCCTGCCCGTAATTTGCCGCCCCTACCCGCCCCAGCAGACGATAAATCAAAATCGGCATCGTGGTGGTTTCAGGGCGTGCAATAAATAGCGAAGCGCCGAACTCGCCCATACTCATTGTGAATGCGAAAATCGCGCCAACAACGATTCCCCTGCTTATCATCGGTAAGTCCACCATCCACAATGTTTGCAATGGCGATGCACCGAGCACACTCGCCGATTCCCTCACGCTTGACGGAATGCCACGTAATAAGGGCAAAATGCTCCGAATCACAAATGGCATGGCGACCAGCGTATGGGCAATCGGGATCAAAACCCATGAAGTTCGCAAGTTCAACGGAGGTTCATCCAATGCGATGATGAAGCCAAAACCGAGCGTGACCGCACTTGTCGCTAATGGCAACATGAAAAATGGATCGAGCCAGCGGGATATTTTATACCCAATGCCTACGATCATGTAACAGGTAATCAGTCCCAATGTGACCGCAACAATCGTAGTGATAATCGCAAAACTAACTGATGTAAGTGTAGATTCAAGTGGAGTTACCGACAGTGAATAGTTGTCTTGTGGCGCAAAAATTTGCGCATAATTTTGAAATGTCACCGCACCATTCCACAGAGAACGCATCACGAGCGCCAGTAACGGCGTAAAAATCAAAATCACCATAAAAATCAGCGTTAAATTTACGGTAAGCCTTTCGGGGATTGACCGTGGTCTACGGGCAACACGCTGAACGCTCTGTAAGTCCATCACAACATTACGTTGCAAGCGCGTATAAGTGTACATCATCGCCAACATAATGCCGATTTGGACGAACGATAAGACTGCCGCCAACGACAGATTCAGATAGTTGTATGCCTCTTTATAGATGACCACCTCAACCGTTTCATAGCGTAGACCGCCAAAAATCAGCACCACGCCAAAACTCGTGTAGGTAAAAATAAATGTCAAAATCGCGGATGCAAGAATTGCCGGACGCAAGATCGGTAACCGGACATACAGCCAGAGTTTTATGCCAGAGCATCCAAGAACAGTCGCCGCTTCTTCGATTTTCGGACTTTGATTCGCCCAATAGCCCGCTACGATCCTGAATACAATCGAAAAATTATAAAACACATGAACAATCAAAATGATCGCCAACGAATCTTCGACCTGTATTGGCGCATCATTAAGACGAAATATACTAATCAAGAAGTCGTTAACAATACCGTTTTCACCCAGCAATGCGCTAAATGCAACAGCGACCAATACAGTTGGCAGAACAAAAGGAAGCGTTACCAACGACATGAGCACACGCTTTCCTCGAAACTGATAGCGCGTAAACACATAAGCGGCAGGCACTGCGAGAACAACGGTGAAAAACGTGGATAGCACCGCCTGATAGAAAGTAAACCAGATGACTTCTCGATAATAAGACTCCCTGATGAGGGTCTCAACTCCGCTAAGGTCAAGCGAGGAGTCAGGGAAAACGCTCATTGCAAAGATTGAAACGAGCGGATAGACGAAAAAAATCGTTAGAAAAGCACAGGGTATGAGCCAAAGCCCAACCCTGATGCTCCGTAAAAATAGCGTCATCGCAGAACAACTTGCGTCCAGGCGCGGATCCATGTTTCCCGATTCTCGTCAATAAGTTCAATGGACATATTCACCGGATTTTCAGGAACTTGAGCATATTCGATAAAGATTTCCGGCAATTCCGCTTCCGCATTGACGGGGAAAACAAACATTTGAAGGGGTAAGTCTTCCTGAAAAGTGGTACCAATAACGAAATCTACAAATTGCTGTGCCGCATCCAGATTTTCTGTGCCATCTAATATGCCAATGAACTCAATCTGCCGGAAACAGGTGTCATCAGCGACAATCGCGCCGGTGGGGGCAGTCTCTAATTCAGGATCACCAAACAGCACTTCCGCAGGTGGGCTACTGGCATAACTAACGACCAACGGACGATCTCCGTCTTCACTCGCGGCGGTAAATTCGCCGTAATAGGCTTCTGTCCAGCCATTCACAACGAGCACATCGTTTTCAAGCAAATCTGCCCAATAATCGAGATAAGTATAATCGCCCTCATCGCCAAATACTGAAACAGTCGCCAGCAAGAATGCCAGTCCGGGCGAGGAAATTGACGGATCTTCAACAACCAATAGTCCATCATATTCAGGAAGGGTCAAATCCATCAAACTTTCTGGAAGTGCAAGCTCATTTTCCTCAAAATAGGCAACGTCATAATTCAAGCACACATCCCCGAAAGTTACGGGTGTGACCCGCATCCCTTCATCAAGTTTGAATTCATCAGAAATGGCATCAAGACCTGTCGCTTCATAAGGAATAAACAAATCTTCGTTTAGTGCGCGGGATAGAAAGGTATTATCGACACCATACAGCACATCACCGAGCGGATTATTCTTACTCAATATGGACTGATTCACCATCACACCGGCATCAGCGAGACGTAAAAATTCCAGCGTAATGCCCGTTTCAGCCGTAAATTGTTCAACTACTTCGTCGCTAATCGCAAAACTGTCATAAGTAACAACGGTTAACGTTGTTTCATCATCCTGTGCCACTACAAGCACGATGGACATCATTGAAAACACTAAAATCATTAAACGTAATATCAACTTCATTACAATATCTCCCAGTCAAACAGAAAATAAAAAGCATCCACATAGGGACGCTTAAGAATTGACTCTGTTCGCCTCCCTACGCCGGTATTATCCGGATCAGGTCGAAGGGTCAATGCGGCGTTATCGCATCCTCTCAGTTCAGTTGCCTGAACACCCCTGGGACATATGGAATTTATCGTCTAACTATAAACCGCACATAATCTTTTAGCAAGGACAATCCCGAACCATTCAACCAGACCATCACACTTGCTGAACGTATTGGTCAAACTCCCCTGCGTTACACATATCGACATAACGCATTAAGGTTTCACCATCAATCGGGTAATCAGGGAAACAACTTGTAGGAAATGCCCCTCTCGGCGCGACTGAAACATAATCTACACCCGGCGCAGGAATAATTGTTGTCTCAGGCTGTTTTTCGACACGGTCAATCAGACGCTCAACGGTGACAATCACACGTTTCGCGGCATAAACCAATTCCATATCTATACCAAGATTGTTGTTCAGAACCACATTACCTTCACGATCAGCCGCCAATCCGTGCAGAACCGCGCAATCAATGTGGATCGCCGGAAATGCCATCAACGTTTCTTCCGTGTATGGATCAATCACGGTTTTTACATCGCGGCGCAAATCGGGTAAATCAGTGCCAATCCATGCACGGGAAGGCATAAATCCCACACCTGCGAGCGTAGCACGTATACCCATGACGATGCTAGCTTCCGTCTCTTCGATAATGTTCACTAACCCTTTAGATGCGGCATCCGTGAACATCGGCGCTAAACCAAACGACTCCAGTCCAAAATAGACACTGCGAACCGTTTCAACACAGCCCGACCCTACCAGCAAGTCAGATTCATAGCCTGCGGTGAAGTTCAGCAATGTTAGGTTTTTGGGCGGCTCATCGCGTTTCAATAACGCATAGACAAACGCGGCAGGACGACGATAAAGCGTCATCCCGCCGAGCGCCAATGTCCAACCGGATTCTACGATTTGCGCCGCCTCATGAAGCTCGACGAACGTGGTCATTCCGTCAATTCATTCAACAGAGCACGAGGCAGATTTTCGGAGAAAGGCGGGTGCACAATGCCATTCTCAGTGATAATTCCGCTCAAGTAACGGTGCGGGGTCACATCAAATGCGGGATTGCGGGCATGAAAATGATCCGGCACAAGTGCATTACCATATGGCGCGAGCACTTCACTCTTATCGCGTTCTTCAATGGGAATTTCATCGCCGCTTTTCAACGCAAGATCAACCGTCGAAGTCGGTGCTACGGTATAGAATGGAATATTATTCTCTTTTGCCAGCACCGCGATCTGATACGTGCCAATTTTGTTTGCAAAATCGCCATTCGCCGCCACACGATCAGCGCCGACGAGCACGATATGCACTTCACCCTTCTGCATATAATAACCAGAGGCGGTATCGGGAATAATATCGTAACTCACACCAAGCTGATGCAATTCCCATGCGCTCAAACGTGCACCCTGCAAACGTGGACGGGTTTCATCCAATAAGACATGAATAGCTTTGCCCTGCTCGAACGCCGCCCTTACTACACCGAGTGCAGTGCCATAATCCACTGTCGCCAGCGCCCCGGTATTGCAATGATGAAGGATAGTATCACTATCTTTAATCAAAGTAGCGCCATGTGCCCCCATGCGACGATTAATTTCTACGTCTTCGTTAGCGATACGCTGTGCTTCTTGGAGTAAAAGTTCACATATTTCTTCGGGCGCAAGATGGACGGACTCTTGAGCGATACCCAGCATCAAGTCAACTGCCCACGCCAGATTAACCGCTGTAGGGCGTGCCGCTTTTAGCACATCTGCGGCGCGGCTCAACTCATCTAGCAGAGATCCAGATGTCATTGCAGTACTTTTTGATGCCGCGATTGCCATACCAAAAGCGGCGGATGCACCGATTGCAGGTGCACCCCTTACTGTCATATCTGTAATTGCCGCCGCAACAGATTGATAATCAGACAAATCCACCTGAGCCAATTCCCACGGGATTTTCTTTTGATCGATCATGCGGACGTTGCCATCAAACCATTCTACTGTTCGCATAACGTCTATTGCGCGTTATTTACTGCGGCTTCAATAACCTCATAAGGTACGCTACCGCGAGCATAAGTTTCACTGATTGCCGTTGCTTCTGAATCTCCGTAACGGACGCGAATCGCCGGAGTACCCTGAACGCCTAAACGATTGGCAAGGCGTTGGTCAATGGTGACCTGTTCCGCTTCCTGCGTACAGGAGAGCAATTCTGCGTAATCGAGATCGAATTCTTCGGCAATGCGGCGACCAATTTCATTCGTGATACGTGAACTATTGCCAATGCGGAAAAGCTCATCATGAATCGGGAAGAAACCGCCCTCGTACTGATCTGCCGCACATTCAGCGACCTGCCCAACGAAGGGTGAAATATCCTGCGTCGGGAGCATCCGATATTCAAAGCGTGCCTGCCCGGTCAGTACAAGTTCTTCCATGATACGACTCACGGTAGAATGATATGCCTGACAATGTGGACACATAAAGTCTGCGAATTCCACAATGGTGATCGGCGCATCAGGATTACCAACGATGAAGGCACCGTCTTCAGTTCGGGTCTGTACCAAACTAGAATAATCAATATCCGAACCGGATGCGGCACTACTTCTTGAAAGAAAGATAAAAATACCTACGGCGACAACGGCGACTACAACCATCGCCGCAATGATCGTCAATTGTTGCTGATTTTGATTTTTCATATGTATACAATTACTCCCTAAAACATCATTAAGATTGCCAGAGTTTACCAGAGAATTTTAACGCCCAAGCAAACAATTTGTTAGGCTTTGTTACCAGATCAAATAAATGGGACAATTCTTGACACGCGCTTACGATAGTCTTCATAATCTTGCCCAAAATATCGAATCAATCGACGTTCCTCGTAAATGGATCCAATGAGAAAGTATAACGTAGCGCCGACACAAAACCCGAAATAGCCCTGCGTCATAGTAGTCACAGGCCATATAGTGAGGATACTAAACAAATATAACGGATGTCGAACAAACCTATAAAGTCCACCTGTTTGTAATTTTTCATCGGGTAATGGCAAGGGTGCGCCGCGTATATAGGCGAAGAGTTGCGAAATACCGAGAAACCGTCCAAGATCAATTTGAAGTAGAGAAATCACCAGACCAATCAAACCTATCGCCTGAATGATGAGCAAAAGTGGCTCCCATCTGAGATCAATCGTCCACACAATATCGCCCGGTCTGAGCGAAAATAGTAACGAAATCGGCGCAAGCGTTATTAGGGAAAGAATGTTATAAAAAACACGGTACAATCCGTCATAGGCGCGCTCACCAAAACGATCTCTAAACCAGCGCTTAAATTGTCCGGCGGTAAGGGTATGGATCACACCAAAGGCAAATACACTAATAAGCACTAAAATCATTTATCAACACCGGAGACTATTTACATGCGAGTAGTAGATATTATTGCAAAAAAGCGCGATAAACAACCACTCTCTGATTCAGAAATACAATGGTTCGTAGAAAATTACACGAGCGGCACAATTCCAGATTATCAAGCCGCATCCCTGTTGATGGCAATATATCTGAATGGTATGGAGAAACATGAAACCGTTGCGCTAACGATGGCAATGGCGCAATCCGGCGATTTGCTTGATTTGTCTGGAATCACGGATTACACAATAGATAAACACTCCTCCGGCGGCGTGGGAGATAAAACATCGCTGGTTGTGCTTCCTCTGGTTGCTTCGTTTGATGTGCCAATCGCCAAAATGAGCGGGCGCGGGTTAGGTCACAGTGGCGGTACATTAGATAAAATTGAAACCTTCCCTGGCTACAACGTGAATCTTGATGAGGAAACATTTCTAAGGTTGGCGCGGGAAACCGGATTGGTGCTTGCCGGTCAAACCCGTGATCTTGCACCCGCCGACGGCAAATTATACGCGCTACGGGATGTTACGGGCACCGTTGCTAGCTTACCGCTTATCGCTAGTAGCATCATGAGCAAGAAAATCGCCGCCGGAGCAAACGGTATCGTACTGGATGTTAAGGCGGGCAATGGCGCATTTATGCATGATGTCGAAAGTGCGCGTGAACTCGCACAAATGATGGTTGACATTGGCGTTAGCATTGGTCGAGATATGGTTGCCGTCATTTCAGACATGAACCAACCACTTGGTCATGCCGTTGGGAACGCGATAGAGACGATTGAAGCGATAGAAACCCTACGTGGCGGTGGTCCAAAAGACTTCCGTGAGCATTGCGTCGAAATCGCTCATTTAATGCTCAAATTGGCGGGACGTGGAACCCGATGGACGGAACGTGAGACCGTGCGTGACGAGATCATTAACCATCTCGATGATGGACGCGCCTTAAGTCGCTTCAGAAAAATGATTGAGGCACAGGGCGGTGACCCCACCTATGTGGATGACCTATCCAAGATGCCCAAAGCAAGCATTATCCACGAGATCGTTGCAGAAGAGACGGGCTATATTCAACAGGTGAGAGCAGATGCGATTGCAAGCGCTGCGCTAGCGTTGGGCGCTGGACGTGAAAAGAAGGATCAGAAGATTGACCTCGCGGTAGGTGTAATCGTCAATGTGAAGGTGGGCAACAAAATCAACAAGGGGGAGCATGTCGCAGTCATTCATGCTAATCACGAAGAAAAATTGAAAGAAGCTATTCAATTCGTCAAACAGGCAATAACCTATTCAAACAAACCTGTTGATACCCTACCCCTGTTCTATGACACGATTTACGGGCAATAAACGTCCATCCGTATCATATTGGTATAGAAAAACGGGTAAATTTACCATAAACCCATCGACAAAATCGGTGTTTTCGGCAAGGCTGTCACGCAAATTATCCCGCGACAGCCGATTTTCTAAAACGAGTTGTTCAACGTGATGTAGCAAGTATGTCGTCGTTTCATATGAACCTACCGCGATCAAATTTGGTTGTGGTGCAAATTGATTTTCACGCACAAAACGCTCCTGAAACGAGTCGTCGGGCAATGCAAAGCTAGAGGCAACCTGTACCCCGCGCAGGTCTGCTATTAATTCGAGAGCCTGTTCCAGAATGAGCATATCACCGCCTGTATATGGAGGCGAAAAACCAATGAGGTCGGTCACACTTAATGTTGGCGGAAGGTCGATAAGGTCTGAAATTTGAGGATTTGTGTAGACATAGATATTTTCTGATAACGGGAGAGTGACATTCCAATAACCGGAAATGAACGTTGGGATTTCGCCCAAAACATCAAGCACAGACTCATCAGCCGCGGCATAGCCTAGGATTACGACTGCAACCGCCCGATCATCCAGCAGAATCGCCTGAGCACGGTCTACAGCGCTTTGTGGGCTACTACCATCGTCAATTGCATGCAATTCCACCTGCGTATTTACGCCGCTTTCCGCAAACGCCAATTGCATCGCATAAAGCGCCTGATAGCCTACCTCACGATAACGACCTTCAAACGGCGCTAATAACACGATCCGCTTCGGTGTTTGGCTGGACTCCACACCACATCCTACCAGCAACATACAAAGTATTAAAAAACTAACAACCGTTCGCAAGATGCTCCTCAAAGGTGATGGCAAAATCATGATAGCCGTCTGTGCGACAATCTGCGCGGAAAAAGAAGAAGGGCGTTTCATCTGGATACACAGTGGCTTCAATCGTTCGCAATCCCGGACTAGCAATCGGACCCGGTGGCAATCCATTGATGCGGTATGTATTGTAATCTGAAATCACACCCTGATAATCGGCGGCGGTAATGCGGGGCCACCAATTACTTGCATTCCCAAGCGGATATTGTACAGTTGGATCGGCTTCAAGATTCATACTGATGTCATAGCGGTTGCGGTATACGCTAGCAATCACCGGATACTCTTCAGTTTGTACCGCTTCTCGCTGAACAATAGAAGCAAAGGTTACAATATCAAAAATAGAAAATCCTTGATCTCGAATATCATCAATTACCTGCGTAGATAAACCAGCACGGAACGACTCCAATAACACATCTCGCAAACCAATTGGCGTAATATCCGGCGACAGGCTATAGCTATCAGGGAACAAAAAGCCTTCAAGCGATGCCCCCACAGGCAAGCCAACTAACTGCGCGAATGCCGGATCAACCTGTGCGCCCCGCCCCACCACATTTAGAAATTCACTCCCGCTAAAGCCAAACAGCGGGTTTACGTCAATTGCCGCCGCAACTTCTTCGATACGCCATCCCGGTAAAATCGAGAATGTGATTTGACTGGTGCTCGAATCTGTTAGTGCCAGCGCAATCTGTCGTATAGTCTGAGTCTCGCTAAAGAAATAAACACCTGCTTCTAGCTCAACATCCAGGCTCTGTGCGCGGACGTAATCAACAAATAATTCTGAATCATTGATTAAGCCCGCGCCAAGCAAGTTCTGTGAGATCACGGGCGGGGTATCGCCATTCGCCACCAAAAACCGAACAGGATCTGTGCTTTCACCTGTAGGTTCATCCAGCGCATCACGATTGAGAAATACATTAAAGCGTGCAGGCGCAACACGCAAGAAATCAACGATATCATCACCCGCCAACAAAAACACCAAACCCAAACACACTACACTCGCAAAACCGAGCGCAATAACCAGAACCAGCAATGAACGTAAAGTTCGATTCAATACGATACTCCTACATTAACTTGATAATACTTGCTTCTAATCTGCACATCTATCATTTTTCAGGTAACTTCGGCGGGGTCGCTAAACCTTCCCGTAAGGCATCCATATAACTTTGTAAAATCACGCGTGCCGCAAGGTCATCAACCGGATCGGTTACTTTACGCTTTTTCTGGCGCGAAAGTTCCTGTGCATCAACACTGCTTAAGCCTTCATCCCACAAAACAATCGGCAAGGATGTGGTCTCAGCAAAGCGCGTCACCCATAATCGCACCGTATCTGCCTGTGTATAGACTTCTTCGGGAATATCGGGATTTGAAGGCAACCCGATGATGATAGCGATGGCATGTTGTTCTTCTGCGATACGATTCAGCAAAGCAAAATCTTCTTTGCGCGTTTTGCGGTTAATGACCATAAGTTCACGCGCAATCAGCCATGAAAAATCACTCACCGCTAATCCGATCCGTTTTATACCATGATCAATTGCCAGCAACCGTCCTGAATGGCTCATCAATTTTGAACCACTACATTAATTCGCATTGGCAAAACGGGCATACGCCGGAATAAGCCGGGCGACAAATCAATCTGAGGCAAGCTATTTTCTGCAATATCCACTTCATCAACAATATAACGCACCGCATCGCTGATAGAGCGCCCTGACAAACGATTTCGCAATTGATCCACATCAATTTGCCCACGCACGGAGGCACTACCTGAAACTGTGAATGAGATGGTCTGCGTCAACACATCCGTAGAGACTGCCCCACGCGAATAAGTGATGGTCTCCGGCTCGATGGTGCGTCCGCGTGCTATTTGATTCGATAGATATGCAAATACTACCCGTTCGGCAAAATCTTCATCAATTGCAATTGCCTCTACAACAACACTCATGGAGAGTGTCAAGGTATCTACAACGTCACCCACCTGTGCACTAAAGAGCGTTTCATCAGCCCGTTCTTCGATGATGCGAATGGTTTCATCCACAATAAACTGACGATCAGCCAAACTCGGTTGCATCTCAACAAAGGCGCGTGCCTGTAATTGTTGACGCATCAAATTCAATAAATTCTCGCGGTCTTGCTGACTCACTACGCGAACAGAACGCGTTTCACCACCTGTTGTCGCCACCCGATTAATCACATTTACAGAATCTTCCAGAGGACCAACGACTGTATTGATGAGATTTGGCTCAACGTTACCTGCCCGTCCCGCAGAAGCAGGCAATGCTTCAATCCGAGCCTCTGCTTCCTGACCATTTCCCGCAGGAACACTCACATCGATGATAGTGCGGAAAAAGATGGGCGTTCCTGTGCCGGTACTCACCTGTGTTCCCGAAGGAATCGTAATCACCGAACCCGTTTGATTGACAAAAATCACCGATCCAGTTGCCGTGATGTCTTCGAGGTCTTGTACACCTGTTGTATCTATCGACTGACGATCTTCAACTGCCAAGTTTAGTCGAATAGCGGGGATCAAACCGTTCTCAACATCGACATCACGACTGGCTAAATTGGGATCAGCGATGACGGCAACATCAGCCGTAATAAGTTGCTGTGCGGGAGTAACATAAACGACCGCGCTCGGTACAAACACATAACCAATGCCAAGCACCACACCAAGCAAAAGCAAAAATAGCGCCAACCGCACCCCGAACCATCGCATGAACGTAATATTTACAGGCTGGCTACGAACACGGCTAGCGACATCAACAAGTTCTTCAGGTTCAGGACTGTCTTCAGGGCGTTGAAAGCGATTCGCAAATACTTTTGAGCGTCCGCGTTTCCAACGTCCGCGCTCACTTGAACCAATGGTTTCAAATGTACTGATATTGAGTTCTTCCGCATGACGAATCACCGTTGAATCATGGGTCACAAACGCAAGGCGAATAGCACGTCGCATCGCCTCACGCTGAATCAACACAAGATCAAGTTTGCGCGTTAATGCCGTACCTTTTTCGGGCCAGATCAAAAGCACTCGCTGACCGCGCAAAAATCCCAGCCGATCTTTGATCGATCCGACATCTTCATCGGGCTGAATCTGCACAAACTCCGGTTTCGTCGCCATTTGATATGTTAGCTCGTCGCTCTGGTGATTATTGTGCGGGCATAGGCAAGTGCATCCGGTAACCTGGTACTGTCGTCGCCACCAGCTTGTGCCATGTTTGGACGACCACCGCCACCACCGCCAACAACCGCCGCAATTTCCTTGATGATGTTGCCTGCATGTAAGCCACTTTTCGTCAGATCATCGGTCACAGAAACGATCAATTGCGGTTTACCGTCGTTATCTGTTCCCGCGACGAATACACCGCGCCCGACCTTGTTCTTAAACCAGTCAGACATTTCACGCAGGGTATCCATCGGCGTGTCTTCCAATTGCATCACCAGCACCGGCACCCCATTGATCTCTTCCACGTTTTGAATCTCTTCGTTGAAGGTATAACGGGCAAGTTCACGGCGCAATTGCGTAATCTGGCGCTTGGCTGAAGAAAGTTCCTCTTTGATGCCAATTGCCCGCACAGGTAAATTATCCGGAGTTGTATCAAGCAGTCCTGCAACCTCACCGATCAAATCTAGGTTGCGCTGAACATATTCGAGGGCGGCACGTCCGGTGAGAGCTTCTACACGACGTACACCCGCGCTGACACTGCCCTCACTGACAATGATAAATAAACCAATGTCTTTTGTGGAACGCACATGCACCCCACCACATAATTCATAGCTATACCGATCACCGTTTTCGATGGTAACCGTCCGTACCACGTCGCCATATTTTTCACCGAACAGCGCCATCGCGCCTTCTGACCGTGCCTGTTCCTGCGATTTTTCCTCGTAGCGCACCGGATAGTCGGCAAGTACGATCCGATTGACTTCATCTTCAACCTGCTTCAATTCTTCATTGCTCACTTTAGCGTCGTGCACGAAGTCAAAGCGCAAACGATCCGGAGCAACCAGTGATCCGCGCTGTTGAACATGCGTACCCAATCTGTTGCGAAGTGCAGCATGAAGCAGATGGGTTCCGGTGTGATTGCGCGTCACATCCGCACGACGATCTGCGGTGACTGAAGCCATCACAGAATCGCCAACATGCGGTACTCCCTCAACCAATTCGCCACGATGAACAACCAATCCCGTGATGGGTTTTGCCATCCCCTCCACTTCAACCGTCCAGCCGTCGCCAGAAATTGTTCCGGTATCACTGACCTGTCCACCAGCTTCTGCATAAAATGGCGTGCGATCCAGTATAATTTCAACCTTATCACCCACCATCAAATCAGAGGCGGGTTCGCCCTGTTGAAGCACGGCAACAACAGTCGCGGAAACTTCAGTGTCGCCATAGGGTAAATAATCCACACCCTTCTCACTCAACCGTCCCTCAGATTTCAGTTGATTGAGTTGCGTCGTGTAGGCTTCTGTGCTGGCAATTTCGCCCATTGCCTGCCCGCCACCACTCACGGTAGCGTGTTCTTCTTCTGCAGTAGAGAAGCCGGACATATCAACGCCATAGCCACGTTCTTCGGCAATATCTTTCGTGACCTGAATCGGTAAACCGAGTGTTGCTTTCAGGTAGAAGGCTTTTTCACCGGAAAGTTCGCCCCCATCGGGCAACTCATCCAACATCGTATTGAGTTCGCCTACACCACGATCCAATGTGCGATGAAAGCGTACCTCTTCCTGTGTGATTGTCCGCTTGATCGTCTCAGCTTTTTCGCCAAGTTCGGTAAAGTAAACACCCATCACATCAATCACCGCACCGGCAACTTCCGCAAGAAATGGTTCGTCAAATCCGAGTTTTTTGCCGAACCGTGCGGCACGACGAATCACCAGACGACATACTGAATCGCGTCCCTTTGCCCCCGGTAAAACGCCATCAGCAATCAAAAATACCGCCGCCCGCATATGGTCTGCAATCACCCGATACGGGACAATATTAGCATCACGCTCTTCATCGGACTGTCTGGCAAGTTTCTGCGTTTTTTCGATGATCGGCATGAACAGATCGGTTTCATAATTTGCCGTCTTGCCCTGCAAAACGCTAACGATGCGCTCCAACCCCGCCCCAGTATCTACACCGGGAGCTGGCAATGGCTCATCAAACTCGCCTGTATTTTGGGGATCAGGCTGGGTACGATTGAATTGCATAAACACCAGATTCCACAATTCAAGAAAACGGTCATCATCTTGCTCCAGCGAGTCGATAATGCCATATTCGCCTTTTTCAGGAAATTTATCCCAGTGAATTTCTGTATTCGGTCCGCACGGTCCCGTTTCCGCCATTTGCCAGAAATTATCTTTGGGACCGAGTCGAGCGATACGATTCGGTGCGATGCCAATATGATTAACCCAGAGATCATAACTTTCGTCGTCTTTTTCGTAGATCGTGATTGCCAGACGATCCACCGGAAATTCGTAGACCTGCGTCAGCAATTGCCAGGCAAATTCCATTGCTTCGCGCTTGAAATAATCACCAAAGCTAAAGTTACCCAGCATCTCGAAAAATGTGTGATGACGGGGTGATGGACCGACTTCCTCAAGATCATTATGTTTACCACTTACCCGCATAGACTTTTGTGAGGTGGTCGCCCGCTTATAATCGCGGTGTTCCTTACCTAAAAACACATCTTTAAATTGCACCATGCCGGAATTCGCAAATAATAATGTTGGGTCATTTGCAGGAACAAGCGAGGACGACGCGACGTGTTTGTGTCGCTGTTCTTCAAAATATTCCAAAAATGCTTGACGCACCTCGGCACTGGTCATAAATTTCATAGCTGGTTTGAGTCCTTTATTACGGCATGAATTTAACGAAATTATAGCATGATGACCACCATCAACAAGGGTGCTACCTTCAGGCGGAGGTGTGGTACAATGGCGCGGATTTGTAATTCTCCATGATAGACCTCAGGAAAAAACGATGGTAAGCATAGATGAGCAAGTAGAAATTTTGATGTCGGGTGTCGAATATGGCGACCCCGAAACCAAAGTTAGTATGACGCGTGAGCTTAAAGAACGCCTGATTGAAGCGGAAAAACAGGGCAGACCGTTGCGTGTGTATTGCGGATATGATCCCCGTACGTCGGACTTACATCTCGGTCACACCATTACGATGCGTAAGCTCCGCCAATTTCAGGAACTCGGTCATGACGTGACGTTTTTAGTCGGAACATTCACCAGCTTAATTGGTGATCCGTCAGATAAAGACAAAGCACGCGATCAACTTACTGCGGAACAGGTCGACGAAAATGCCCGCACCTACGCGGAGCAAGCCTTTAAGATTCTTGATCCAGAATTGACGCGTGTTCGCCGTAACGACGAATGGCTATCTCCGCTGGATTTCGCCGATATTATCCGGCTGGCGAGTAACTTTACGGTTCAACAATTTCTCGTGCGGGAAAACTTCGCCAAACGTATGGAAGAACAAGCGCCGATTTATCTGCATGAGTTCTTCTACGCGCTGATGCAAGCCTATGATGCCGTCGCGCAGGAAGCCGATGTGCAGGTCGGCGGTCAGGATCAGTTATTCAATATTCTTGTTGCCGGGCGCAAATTGCAACAGGGGTTGGGGCAAAAACCACAAATCGCCATGATTATGGGTGAAAGTTTGCCCGGTACAGATGGCGACATCAAGATGAGCAAGAGTTTGGGCAATCACATTCCCCTGCTTTCCGAGCCGTGGGATATGTTTGGCAAGGTCATGAGTGTGCCGGATAAAGCTATGCCCATTTATCACAAATTGCTACTTGGTTGGACAGATAAGCAACTTGCTGAGTTTGAAAAGGGTCTGCAAGACGGTTCGATTCACCCTAACGAAGCCAAAATGAAGCTCGCCCGTGAAATCGTCAGCATCTTCCACAGCCCTGAAGATTCAGTCGCCTCACAAAAACGCTGGGACGAAGTTTTCCGCAGTTCCGATGGTGGCATCCCCGAAGATATTCCAGAAGAAATCCTCAGCGCAGAGGAGCGCGTGCTGGATATTCTGCGTCGACTGGAAATGGTCAGTAGCGGTAAAGAAGCCAAGCGTCTGATGGAGCAAAATGGCATTCGGCTTAACGAAGAACCCGTAAAAGATCCGATGACGACCATCTCAGTCGATATGCTTCCGGCGGTTTTGCAAGTTGGTAAGCGCAAATTTGTACGCCTTATAACAGGTTAGTGTACATATATATTGTCACTGTCTAATGGGGAATGCCTAAATGTGCGTTCCCCAATTTTACAAAGCACTACTCCATCGGCACATACGTGAATACAAATGGCGGATTCGCCCGAATCAACGCTAGCAAAAAGTGATTCCCTTCAGCAAAATTTATCTCACCAAGATCGACAAATATATCATCGCTATTGGCTGAGTTCACCACCTGAATGGCATATGTTCCCGCTAACAGGTCAACAGACGCAAGCCCATCGTTATCCCCTTGTGAACCGGGATACCCTAGCAGGCTAATCAGAGGTGCACCATTGGCGATAATATCTAGTGCATCAATCCCCGGAACTGCATGAAAAATCGTTAAGCGCACATCACCTTCAGCTAAATTTGAGAAGTCCTCTTCAAGCATTTGCAAAGTAAATGTGCCATTATCCATCAAACCAATGGTGGCAATCGTCATCCACTCGCCCTCAACAAGATCAATTTCAGTTTCTGGGACAAGTGACTCCGACTCAGGTTGAGTCGCCGACCTTACAGACAAACGATGCTTACCGGGAGGAATATCGAAAAATACAGTAACGCCAGTAAAACCCAGTGATGACAATGTGAGCCTTGTATCGTCGATATAGAAATCGACATCGCCCGCACCTGATGAGAAATTGGCGAACCTTAAATGTGCCGTTTCATCTTCAACAATATATTGTGACTGTCCTTCTTGAGTATCCACATCTGATAACGTATCACTTGTAATCACAATTTCTACCTGATCTGCTGTGCCTATCAGAGCGACTAAATAAATACGATCCGGCAAAATGGTTAGTTCAAACGGTTCAATTGGTACATCTCCTGATAAATTCTCCTGAATTCGTACTTCATAGTCACTAGCGACGACATCTACAGAGACATAACCATCATTATCCCGCTCGGTTGAACTCGCGTCAGGATAGCCAACAAGTTGAAACAACACCGTATCATTCAACAAAAGATCCAGCGCCGGCACACCCTGCACAGCATGGAAAAATGCAAATCGCGCTTCACCGGGGAGGACTTCACTATGATCTTCAGGAATATTCTGAAGTAAGAGGCTATTAGTTACATTAAGTCCACTCAACGTCAATGTGTTCCAGAGCAAATTTTGCGCGACTACAGTCGTTTGTGCGAGTGCATTACCAGGAGAATCCCCTGATGCTACGACACTCACATTCACGATATTTACCGCTGACAGTCGCATCCAGTTACTAACCACACCATATGGCAATTGTCCGGCTATAAGTATGCCGTTTGCGTAAACATCAATCAGACCCGCATCAGGAGAAAAATGCGCGACACGAATAAAAATATCGTCGTCCTGCATAGCCTGTACATTAACAATAGACGACTCAAAAAAGACCCATGTTAATATGGGAATCAACAGAATTTTGGCATAACGCATTTTCTGTCTTGCCTTAAATTATACATAAACTGGAAATGATAAGAAGAATCCAAACAGCACAACCGATAAGTCGATTGTGCTGTAGCCCACATAAATTATCAAGTGAGAATGTTGTTAGTCGCGGTGAGACCAGGTGAGTTGTTCACGCACTTGCAAATCGGTATGGCGAATCTTCATCGCCAAGTCAGCCGCAAGGTTACGCATCAAACGATAGCCCAGTTGCGGATAGGTATCACACAACAACATCAACTTGTCTCGCGGAATAACCACAAGGTAGGTGTCCTGCTGGGAACAACGCGCCCCTGCCGACCGCAGACCTTCATCCACAAGTGAGACTTCACCAAAAGACTGTCCACGACGTAATGTGGTCAGCGTGTGAAGCGTGCCATCAGACTCTTTACCAACAAGAGAAGGATCAACGGTGATTTCAATTTCACCGGAAGCAATCACATATAATTCATCACCGGGTGTGTTCTCTTCAAAAATAACATCGCCAGCTTGATAATGACGTTCCGCACAGATTGAACCAATAAGTTCGAGTTGAGTATTCGTCAACTCATCAAAAATGTCTGCCTGCTTTAGTACATTGACTACAGACATCAATCACTCCTATTCCAGACGTAGTCGAATTTCTAAAATTGTGTCTATCAGGTCGTTACCATACTACGATTGATTTTAGCATGTTTGCGGTATGTGCAAAAGTTTGGAGAAACCAACCAAGGTGCAAACGAACCTGAATAGCATGTTCACAATACTATATCATAGGTGGATGAACTTATCCGTAAACAATTGGAAATTCACGATGATCGAAGCGCAAAGTCATACAATTGATGAACTCATCAGTGTTTGTATTTCAAGACAAGTCATTAACGGCGAGGTTGTCGCACAGGGGATCAATACGCCACTTGTCATGGCGGGGCTTATTCTGGCGAAATGTACACACGCGCCGGATATTCGGTTTGCTTCAGCAATTGGACAGGGAATTTGCGAAGATTGGGCACCTCTCAGCATTACACGCACGGAGGAAATGTGGCTTGGCAAAGCGCTGATGCACGTCGGTTTTGCAGTGGCGACAGCGGATCTGCTCCCAAATTACAATCCAAAGGAATTTTTTCGTCCCGCGCAGGTCGATGCCCGTGGTAACTTCAATAACATTGCCTTCGGGAAGAATTATCAGAAACCCCGTTTACGTTTACCCGGTAGCGGTGGAATCCCCGATGTGAGCACATACTCCGATCATGTTTACCTCTATGTGCCGCGTCATTCCCGCGTCACGTTCGTCGAACAGGTCGATTTTATTAGTGGATTAGGGCATGTTCCCCAGCGCAAACGCGGGTCAGGTCCACTCTATCTTATTAGCGATCTGGGACAATTTGACTGGCAAAATGGCAAAATGCGCCTGATCTCTTATCATGCTGGCGTATCTATCGAACGTATTCAAGCAAAAACAGGATTCGCATTAGAGATTGCACCTGATGTCACAGAAACGCCACCGCCCTCTCTTGAGGAAATTCATCTATTAAGGGAAAAAATCGACCCATTAGGCATTAGAAAGCTGGAGATGCTCACCGGTGGCGCACGGAAGACGCATCTGCGAGCAATCCTCAAAGCCGAAAGAACTAACGAATCGTCCAATCCATAAGTGTTTGGAAGCGATCCGAAGGCGATGCCATGAATCCTAGCTGTACACCGTCTACATTTTCGCGAACAAGATACGTGTAAAGTGGATAGTACAGCGGAATGGCAATAGCATTCTGGACAAATTCTTGCTGAAAACGTCGATAATGCACGACACGATTAGTGCCGACCCAATCCTGACGACCCCGTTCAAGTAATTCGCTGATTGTTCGGTCATTTGCCGCACCATAATTTTGCCCATCTGGATACTGCCCTTGATGCCAAAAATTGTACATATCAGGATCAGCATTGCCGTTTTTAGACAATTCGACCAATGCCGTGTCAAAATCACCTGAATCTAGCCGGGAGAGATAAATATCTGTCGCAACAGGTTCCACACGCACATCAATGTTACCGGGATCAATTTGCTCCCATTGAGCGGCAACCTCTTCCGCGACGCGAACCAGTGAGGGATCATCAGGGGTCAATAGATTAAAAGTTAGTCTCGCCGTCACTGTTACGTCTGCATCGGGTTCAGCGGTGGCTTCGGCTGATTCATCCGTAGATGGCTCAGGCACGGCAACACGACTTAATAAGTCTCTTGCAAAAGCAGGATCAAAAGCGGTCCATGTCAAGTTCGGCTCATTTGCCCAGGAATTAAGTGGAATTGGACTATCTGCTAGCACAGCAACATTCGATAGCTCACGCTCGATGATTGAACTACGATCCAAACCAATCTGCAACGCTTGTCTGACACGACGATCAGTAAATATGGGGAACGATTCATCGTCCCAATTGAAAATAACCATGCCAATGGTCGGTTCAACAGTAGTAATAGCCACAAACTCCGTTGAGCGAGCGGCAATATCTAATAGTTGAAGGCGTTGCGTTCGGCTCGTGGACGCAAAACCATCGACCGCTCCATTTTGCATACCCGCAATGGCGCTGTCAAAATCCGCATACAATTTGAAGGTTAAACGCTCGACACTGTAGCCATCGCTCATGGAATCGCGTTGCAACCTTTCACGGTAAATCGGCGACACGCGCAAGTTGACCTCGCCGATTTGTCCATTCTGTGCCCCAAAACTTTCCAGCTGATAGGCACCTGTCCCAATCGGATCAAGATTAAATGGGTGACTGGCTAAATTTGAAGCTGAGGTTCCGCGCAACGCGTGTTCTGGCAAAATGCCAATGCGCAACGCTTCCAGAAAGCTAGATAATGGTTGAGACAAACGGAAACGAATCATATATTCGCCAAGTTGTTCGACCTCAACCGTGCGCCAGAATGCGCCTAAAGACGAATCACCAGAGAAATCAGAGGCACTAAGCAATGTTGTCGTAAATATGACATCCGAGGCGGTAAATGGCACACCATCCTGCCACAAAACATCTTCCCTCAACGAGACAACATATTCTAGCTGATCGAAAGAGACAACCCAGCTTTGCGCTAATGCAGGCTCAGGTTCACCATATTCGTTAATTCGGGTCAGTCCCTCAAAGATGAGCGACGAAATATCACGATCAACCGGGTTGAGATCGGCATATAGTGGGTTAAGGCGTTGTACGTTGCCAATCAGTGCCTCGCGAAATGTGCTAACTCCGTTTACGGCTACAGACTGTGCGATTGATGCGCTTGAAGTTACTTCAGGAACAGTGGTTGGCAAGGGAGTAATTACAGTTTCGGTTGTTACCGCTTGTGCAGGCACATTATCAGTCGCGGTAATGGCGAGCGTTGGCTGTGTTTGCGGCAATTCAGGCTCATCAGACTCAGTAGGACGGGTGAGCAGTACAACAAAAAAAACAATCAGCGCAAGTACAAATGCGAGAAATTGCCATCGAAATCCACGTAGCATAGGACTTAACTCCGTTGGTCGTTAAGCAGAAAACACAAACAGGTGCTTTGCGTCATCACAAAACACCTGTCAGAGCGATCATTTCATATCGATTTGCTTCTATTAGTTGTAGAAAACAACCGCAAGAATACAAATAATTAGGAATGCAATAGCCAGCCCAATGGTAATCTGGAAAAGGGTTTTTTCCAGACCACGACGGGTACGGGCAATACCACCACCGGCATCCCCACCAAGTAAACTTCCAAGTCCGCCACCTTTAACCTGAAGCATAATCAGGATGATTAAGGCAATGGACATAATAATTGATGCAATTTGGAAGGCAGTCTGCATTATCGTTCTCCTTCTAACATACAAAGTGGCAAAAGTATATCATGCCACTCCGTAACTGAAAACCCACGACTCGTCATCTAATCCATAGTTGAAATAGAGAGACCCTCTAAATAACGGATGGCTTCCTCCAATTGAGGGTCTTCGCCTTCCGCCAATTCTACGTCTTCAGGAATTTCAACGATGATATCCGGTGTAATGCCTTCACCATGAATGGATTCGCCACTCGGTGTATACCAGCGGGCGATTGTCAGGCGCACAGTGCCGTTATTGACCAGTTCAATCACTTGCTGTACCGTGCCCTTACCGAAAGTTTGTGTACCAATGAGGGTAGCCGCTCCCGTTTCCAACCAAGCGCCTGCTACCAACTCCGATGCACTCGCGCTGTTCTCATTAACAAGCAACACAATCGGCACCGTCACATTCGCAAAACCAGCATCATTTGTGTAGGCTCGTTCACTGCCGTCTTCAAACCCTTGATATACGACACCATCGCGTACGCTGAAGACACGTTCCTCGCCCGTCCCAAAACGTTCTCTGAGCAAGTCACCATCTTCAATAAATAGGCTGGCAATTTCTAAGCCCGTATCAAGAAAGCCACCACCGTTATTCCGAAGATCAAACACCAGACCGTTGAGATTCTCGACACCAAGTTCATTCAACGCGGCATCTATCTGCTCGCGGGCATTTGCTGAGAAACTCGTCAGTGAAACGTAGCCAATGTTGCCATCCAGCATTTCTGAGGATACGGCGGTTAATTCGATACGTGCTCGCTCAATCGTAAAGTCAACCAATTCTTCATTACGGCGCATTGTGATATCTACCGTTGTACCTACGGGACCCCGCACACGCGATGCAACCTCAAGGGTGCTCAGACCTATCACTTCTTCGCCATTAACTGTTACGAAAACATCGCCTGCCCGAATACCGGAACGTTGTGCAGGAGTATCGTCCAGGACATTCAGAACTTCAACTTCGCCGGTCTCTTCAATTTCAATAATCGTCGCGCCGATGCCTTCAATTTCACCCGCAAGCCGAGAATCGACGAACGGAGCAAATTCAGGCGTGACGTAACCACTATGTACATCAAGCGTATCCATCATGCCTGTGATCGCACCATCCACGAGGTCTGACATAACAACCTCATCGACATAATTCTCTTCGATTAAGTTAAATGTTTGGAAAAGTGGCTCGAAGGCTTGCTCTGCTTCAGCAGAAAGCGAAATGCCGGATTGCGCCTGACTGATTGAATACTGACTACCCAGCATAAAGCCCATACCCAGCGCAACCGTGATGATGATTACAATTTGGAAAACGCGGGTTTTTTCCCACATTGTTGACTGATTGTCCATGTAAATACTCCAGGAGTCCTTAAAATAGAATGGTTTACACTAAAATGATGTTAGCACACATTTTCAGTTTAGGATGATAATATGAGGAATAAATTACGAGAACCAAAAGGTTTACAGTGATTTTACATTTTACGTTAGATGTTCTGGTTAAAGGGTCAATCAAACTATGCTAAACGAAAAGATAATACGCGATTATTGTGCAGATCTAAAAGGTTCAGAGGAAACATTTCCATTCGGGGAAGTGCCGCTCGTCTTTAAAGTCATGGGGAAAATGTATGGGCTAATGCCTATAAATATTGCCGACAACGAAGCGCAAACCATCAGCCTGAAGTGTGACCCCACCCTCGCGCAAATACTGCGGCAGACGTATCCTGGTGTGCAACCCGGTTATCATCTGAATAAGCAACATTGGAATACAATAACTATCGACGGCACAATTCCCGATGACGAAATCAAGGAGATGATCGACAATTCTTATGCGCTTGTGGTTAAAGGGCTTAAAAAGGCAGATAGAGAAGCCCTCAAAAAATCATGACTTCCAGAAATCATCTGGCAAAGGTAATGAATGCGACGGCAGTTTTCCCGTAAATTCAACGCCATCCCATCCATGGGCCATTAGTTCCACATAATCTGGATATTCTGCATTATTAGAAAATTGCCATTCCGCTATCCCGCGTAACTGGATACGCTCCTGACTGCGCCGCAATGTAATCACAAACGGAAGTGCTTCATAGAGTTTTCGTACTGCCGTTTCGCCATTTTCAGGATCAGCACGGCGTGCAACCATCCCAAGCGCAGAAACAAGACGCTTGCTATCCGCCGTTCCCCTAAACACCCATGCCTGCCGCAAAACATTAGACGAATCGTCTGTGCGCAAAAGCGGTTGAATCGAATGCGGTTCATCGGCACGCACTTCATCGAGAATCAAGAAATGAGGAATCTTTTTAAGAACAGATAGGATTTGATCCCCAAATGACTGCTGTGGGTAATTCTCGCGACCCCACTGCACCACAAACTGCTCAGCATTTGCTGGCAAAACTAATTCCCCTGCCCGCTCAACACTTACCACCCGCGTTTCGCCACTGTCAACATATTGCGCGAGAATGGACATCAATGTTGTCTTGCCGGATTCTGTATCGCCTACGATGATAAATCCGTGCTGTGAGCGTACGATTGCCTCCAATAATTGTGCGGCAGACCGAGCCATGATCCCCTGCTCAACCAGATCATCAAGCGTTGGTAACACCACCGGATGTAAACGGACATCCACATTAATTTGAAATGTCACCGGTGGCAAAGCGATATTGAAGGCAATTTTGCGGTTATACGCCGTTAATCCTACTTCGATAATAGGTTGCTCCGGGTTGATCTCGGTTCCGGCATCTTTCAAGATACGGCGAAGAACGCGGCGCAAGTGACCTTCATCATCAAAGATAGGATTCAGGCTTTCAAGTTCACCCTGCCCTCTACGGACGGACACTTTATCCGCACCCTCTAGCAGGATGGTTGTAATTGTTTCATCACTAAGTAACGCATCTAGCGCACCATAGGTAAACAATTCCGCGTAAGTCCGACGGATCAATTCTGCTTTTTCTTCCAGCGACAGATCAACGGATTCCACCGCCAGCACATATTCTGCGGTGTCACGCACCAATTTCATCTTTTGTGATTCAGTTTCAGCCTCGTTAAGTGACGGCGTATCAATCCCATGTTCATCTTCAAACGAGGCGACAATACGCTCAAGCAACGCCGCCTGAGAATGGAATCGTGTCCCCAGTCGTCCGCTTAAAAATCTTGGTTCTCGACCTTCATCTGCTTTGCCACGTTTGCGCCTAAGCTCGTCAAGCAAATCATTCGCATTTACTTCAGACGTATGGTTATTTTGTGCATCATTTTGCTCATTCGGTTTTTTGTCCAATGAAGTTCACCCTTAACACATCCGAATTCTGGTTTAAAATCACTCGGAATAGATTCACATGACTCTATTCCCACTTTCTCAAATATAACCGAATACTACCAATTGAAAAAGCAGATAAGACATGAATATAGTCGTCACTGGTTCTATTGCATATGATTATTTGATGCGTTTCCCCGGTCATTTTAAAGATCATCTAATACCGGAAGAACTGCACCAAGTGAGTGTGAGCTTCCTCGTGGAAGAAATGACAAAACACTGGGGTGGCGTTGCCGCAAATATCGCCTATACCTTAGGGGTGATGGGTCTTCAACCGAAATTAATGGGGACTGCGGGGCGTGATTTCCCCGATTATAGGAATTGGTTGGAAAACGTTGGTGTAGATACCTCAACGGTTAGGCAACTTGACCATGTATTTACCGCCTCATTCTTCGTAAATACTGATCTTGATAACAATCAGATTGCCTCATTTTACGCTGGTGCGATGTCCCTTGCCAAAGATTACAGTCTGCAAGATGCGCTCAACGGGAAACCCGATCTTATCGTGATTTCACCGAATGACCCCGGCGCAATGTCCAATTATGCAGAAGAATCTCGTAAAATGGGCGTTCGTTTTATCTATGATCCCAGCCAGCAGGTCGCACGCCTAAGCGGCGAAGAACTCAAACAGGATATGCAAGGCGCTTATGCCATGTTTGCGAACGCTTATGAGGCAAAAATCATCTGCCAGAAAACCGGACTTACAATTGATGATCTGCGTAAAATGGTTGATGTGTTGGTCATTACACAGGGACCCAATGGCTGTCATGTGTACGAAAACGGGACTTTAGCAGAAATCCCCGCCTTCCCCACCAATATTATCAAAGATCCCACCGGCGTGGGTGACGCATTCCGTGCCGGATTCATCTTCGGATTATCACACGAGTGGGACATCGAACTGTGTGCAAAAGTCGGTTCACTTTGCGCCACATATGTACTTGAACAGGTCGGAACACAGGGTCACCGATATACCACCGACGAATTTATTCAACGCTTCCGCGCAGAGTATGACGACGGCGGTAAATTGAACAGTATGCTTTAGCCACCGCTTACCTGACGCTAGTAAACTACTGGCGACAAGGTATATAAGCTGTGTTAAAATTCCGCATTTGCGGACTTCATTGTTAGGTTTAACGCAATACAATAAAAGAAAATCAGGAGTAGACATGACCGTCGAACACGATGTAAAAGACCTTGATCTCGCAACAGGAGGTCGCTACCGCATTGACTGGGCAGAGCAAGAAATGCCTGTTTTACGTGCTATCCGCGAACGTTTTGAGAAAGAAAAGCCTCTGAAGGGTATTCGCGTTTCTGCGTGCTTGCACGTCACCACAGAAACCGCCAATCTCATGCGTACATTGCAAGCTGGTGGTGCAGACGTTGTAATTTGTGCCTCAAACCCGCTTTCAACACAGGACGATGTCGCCGCATCTTTAGTCGCGCACGACGAAATCCCCGTGTATGCGATCAAAGGCGAAGACAACGCAACCTATTATGATCATCTGAAGGCGGCGCTAGACCACAAGCCACAGATGAGCATGGACGATGGTGCTGATCTCGTCAGCATGATCCACAAAGATCGCCGCGAATTACTTGATGACATCATCGGCGGTACAGAAGAAACAACCACAGGTGTTATCCGCCTGCGTGCGATGGCAAAAGATGGCGCTCTCGCCTTCCCCGTTATCGCCGTAAACGATAGCAATACCAAGCATCTTTTCGATAACCGCTACGGGACGGGTCAAAGCACCATTGATGGCATCATCCGTGCGACCAATATCCTACTCGCCGGACGTAACATCGTCGTCGCGGGTTACGGTTGGTGTAGCCGTGGTATCGCAAGTCGTGCGCGTGGCATGGGCGCGAACGTCATCGTCACCGAGATTGATCCAATGAAAGCACTCGAAGCAGTCATGGACGGTTTCCGCGTGATGACGATGGAAGAAGCCGCACCCATTGGTGATATTTTCGTCAGTGCAACCGGCAACATGCACGTTTTCGATACACATCACTTTGAAAATATGAAAAGTGGCGCGATGATCGCCAACTCCGGTCACTTCAATGTTGAAATTAATCTTGAAGGTTTGGCGGCAATGAGCAACAGCGAAGTTCGCCGTGTTCGTCCGTTCGTCGAAGAATATGTTCTCAATAACGGGCGCGTCATCTATGTGCTCGGCGAAGGTCGCTTGATTAACCTCTCCGCCGCAGAAGGACACCCCGCCAGCGTGATGGATATGAGCTTTGCTAATCAGGCACTGGGCGCAGAATATATGCTGAAAATGGCATCCGAAATGTCGCCCAAAGTCTATACCATTCCAGAAGATATTGATAATGAAATCGCTCGCTTGAAATTAGAGGCGATGGGCATCAATATTGATAAACTCACTGATGAACAGTATAAATACCTGAATCAGTGGGAAGAAGGCACCTAAACAAATCATTGCCGTGCCAAATTGCACAAGAGGGAGAAGGTTTTATGCACATAATGAAAAAATTGATCTATAGCGGATTTTTGGCGTTGACCATCATGATGATCGGACTCGTCACCACATTCGCACAGGAAGAAACGGGAACGTTCCGTTTCGTTCATGCTGTACCGGGAGTGTCCGGCGTAGATGTCTATACCGATGGGCAACTCACGGTTAACAATCTCACATTCGGGGAAGCAACCGGATACATCAATGTCGGCGCTGGCGCTCATGAAATCAGCGTTAGTGCGACCGGGCTGTCAACCGTTTTATGGCAACAGGAAGTCACTGCTGGTGCAACGCCTCTCACTCTTGTGGCTTCTAGCGCGCAAAACCCTACATTCAGTGCATTTGAGGATGATTTTTCCTCTGTCGCTGTAGGTACGTCACGCTTCTCGGTAATTCACGCCATAGAGGGCGCACCGGGTGTGACCGTTACTGCCAATGGTGAAGATGGTCCAACGGTAGAATATGGTCAGTTCGCGGGTACATTCGATCTGCCCGCTGGTCTGTATGCAATCGGCGTAAATGCAGGTGATACTGTAATTATCCCTGAAGGTCCGGTTGGGTTCGATACCAACACATCGCAAATGCTGATCGTCTATGGAACTGCAACAAACCCGGAACTCATGAGCCTTTCAGCGGCAATGGTGGGTGCGGGTGATAGCGGTTTCGTCCGTATCACACACGCGGTTCCCGGTGCGCCGGATGTGGATGTTTATGCTGATGACACACTCATTGTGCCTGCACTCACATTCGCGGAATCAACTGTTCACCTCGCCCTGCCCGCTGGCACATACAGCGCAGAATTACGCGCCGCTGGAACAGACAACGTGCTGTTGACCGCAGACCTCACTGTAGAAACGGGCGTAGCGGTTACCGTCGCCGCTGTTGGTACACCAGAAGAAGTCGAAGTCAGCGTGTTTGTGGATGACATCAGTGGTGTCACCGCTGAGATGGCGACATTAAACGTTATCAACACTATTCCGGGAGACTCTGAAGTTACCGTGTCGTTGGATAGTGGCGAAACGATTGTTGAAGGTCTCGCATTCGGGAACACCAGTGGCGCAGTCGCCATTGAGCCGAACAACCAGCCTATCAGCGTCACCTTTATGATAGACGGGCAATCCGCAACGTTAGAATTGGATGCACAAACGCTATATGGTGGCGTTTATTATGATGTCATCGCCGTTAGCGCCAGCATGTTCACTCCGCCTACCCTCATCTTTGAACCCACCGGAATCGCACAGGGCATTGCCAGCGCACCCGGCGCAGGCGACATGATGATGGTTGAAGCGACAACCGAAGATACTACTGATACAGAAACATCAACTGAAACCACCGCGGACACAACCACCGAGACTGTACAGGTTGAACCAACAGTAGCACCGCTACCCACTGTTCCGGCGACTATTCTTGAAGAACCGCTACCCACTGCACGCATCTTGCTTGATCCGGGTGTGAATTTACAATTGCGCCAATATCCGAGCACAGACGCTCTTTCGTTGGGTCTTGCACCTTCCGGTAGTACCATCACTGTAAACGGACGTGAAGGCGCACCGATTGACAATATCACCGGCGAAGAAATTATCGCTGAAGGTGAAGAAGCCTTTGTTGATCCTGCGACCCTGCTCGTAGACGAAGATGAAGATTTACTGGCGGAAGAAACATGGGTGAACTTCACCTATCCGACACCGGATGGTGGCACGATCACTGCATGGACGTTGGCACTGTATCTTGACATTCGTACACCGGATGGCGAACCTCAACGCCTCGCTGATCTTGAATTGATCCCGGGCAACCTTCCCGGCGAGGCAACAGCTACGGACGTAACACCGCCATCAGCACAGGTTGACCGCGTAACCATTGAGATCATCGGACTTGATTCCGGCGTAAATCTGAACGTTCGCCGCACACCGGAAACCACTGGCGAAGTTCTCGCACGCGTTCCTAACGGAACTATCGCAGACTTTGTTGGCGTTAGCGAAGATGGAGCGTGGATGTTAATCAGCCTTTCTCCCGCAGAAGGTGGCACAATCACCGGCTGGATTAGCACGAACTACGCTCAACTTCAGCTGAATGGTGAGAACACCACTATTGAAGATTTAGAAATCTTTAATTTGTACCCCACCGCTGATATCACTACCATCGGAACAATTAGCGAGGGCGCACCACCACTTGTTCAACCCACCGTAGACCCACTTCGTGATGTTTACGTTGCAACTGTTCAGATTGATGCCAGCGCCAATTTGAACCTCCGCCGTGATCCGGACGATCAGGCAGAAGTTGTTGCCCGTATTCCGTCAGAATCCCGTATTGTCGTTGATGGACGTACTGAAGATGCCGAATGGTTGCTCACCTCATTTGAGGGACAACCGGGCTGGATATCTAGCGCATTCGTCACGTTGACCTTCAATGAAGTCTTTGTGGAAGTTCAGGAAATCCCTGTCGTTACAGTTGAAACTGAAGCTGAAAGCGCCGGCTAAGCAAGAAACTGAACCACGCAACAATTGAGTTGTATAGTAAAGAAGTCCCGTAGATAGTTTATTTGCGGGACTTCATGTTATATTGAACAGGTGAGAACTCTACTGCTATTTTCGGAGGGGATAAATGACATTGCACCATCGTTTATTGAGTTGTTGTGCTTGCCTACTGGTCATGTTCTTAGTTGCGGCATGTCAGCAGGAGAACAGTGTGGTACCGCCGACACGTGTGCCTAGTCTTACACCTATCCCACCAACAATCACACCCACCGCCGAACCCACACAATCCATTGTCCAAAATTCAATAAGAACGCCCCGCACGTTTGCGGAAAACCCGCTTAATCAATCATATGTTCGCATTATCAATGCAAGTCCCGATCTCATGCCAATTTCGATAGATATTCAGGGCTTACTCGTTGCTACAGGTCTAACCTATCCATTGATAACGTCGTCAACAGGTATCGAAGCCGGTCAATATAGCGTTACGGTTAGCACAGCAGATAATCCCACCCTACTCCAACAGGAAATTACATTAGTCGGTACAGCCGCAAAAATCCTGATGATTACAGGCACAGCAGATGCACCAAACTTAAGCATATTTGACGATAATCGTGAACCACTGAATCAGGATGAGGCACGCGTAAGTTTCATTCACGCTATTGCAAATGGACCCGCCGTGAGTGTACAGGCAAATGATACAACGATTTCTACCCCGCTCGATTTCGGACAAAAATCCACGCCTACGGTATTATCAGCAGGCACAACTGAATTCATTTTCCAGAACAACGAACAAGGTTTTCTCACGCATCAAGTAACGCTCAGATCACGGCGCGCCTCAACATTTGTAGTGTTAGGGACAGTGGAAGACCCGCAGGTTATCGAATTTGGGGAGGCCGTTTCCGGTAGTGCACAGGTTAGGTTTATTCATGCCGCACCAGAAGTTATTGCGGTGGATATTTACATGGATAATCAATCTGTTGTGAATGATTTCGGATTTACAAGAAGCACGGAGCGTAGCGCATTCGCCGCAAAAACCTATAATCTGAACTTGTTCCGTGCGGGTGAAACGCCGGATAGTGGCGATCCTTTGCTTTCTACAACGATAAATGTGCTAGCAGATCAGCCAATCTCGATTGTCATTGCGGGCACAACAGACTCACCGTTAGCCATTCGCGTGGTTGACAATTTGAGCATCATTCGTCCAGGATTGGCGCGCATTTCATTCTTGAACCCGCTTGCGGAATATCCGAATGTGAATATTGCATTTTCTGGTGGAACAGTTCCCGGTGTCCCTGACTTCTTAGGTTATGGACAGGTTAGCCCACCCGCAGAACTCGAATCAGATACCTATACAATTACATGGACTGACATTACCATTGCCGGAGACGGCGAGATCATAGAGCGTGCCGATAATATCGAACTCCAATCAGGACGATACTACTTATATGTAGTGACGGCGCTCGGTGAAGAAGAAACCACACCGTTGATCTTCAGCGAAACTGTTGATGTCGACCAATCGTTAATTGATGTTCCTCTTGACCAAGAAATTACCCCCATCCCATCAAGCCCTACACGCTTCCGCTTTGTTAATGCCAACGATGATGCTCTAACCGTCAACATATTCGTAGATACCTTGGAGGTCAGCGCCGCACTGGGTTACGGCGCAGGCACGAACTATGTAGTTGCTCCTGCTGGTTTCCAGACGATCACAGCGACCAATTCCGAAACTGACGCTACCCTTGCGTCACTCGACTACGAGTTTTCTGTTGCGACTGATTATAGTATTTTTATCTACGGCTATGAACTTGATGAATTTCGTATTGCCATTGTAGAAGATGAAAACCCCGCCTTTAGCCAGAACAACACATCGTATTTGCGGATGGTGAACCTAAGTAGCGATAATAGCGTCGTATTTCAGCTTGGCTATTCACCATCACCGGAAGTACGTGCCCCGGTTGCAAGTTCCACAGAATCGCTTGACCCGGTGCGTCCAGCGGTGCCACTTGGAATTTCACGGATTTCTGGCGAGGTTGTCGCTATGACCGCATCCATATATTCGCCTGTTACGGCGGGTAATTTAGATTTACTGGTTATTGACCCAGGCGCAAATGTCATTGCAGGCACATTTGTAGACTCGTCGTTAGAAGCAGACACAACCTATGATTTTGTCATTTATCAAGACCTATACTCAACACGGCGCATTAAAGGCTTCTTAATCGCTCAGAGTACACCTTGACGCTAGTCTTGGTTGACATCTACGCCTATAATCCATGCCGCATTTTAGATTAAAAACACACGGGCGGTTGAGTTTGCATATTTTGATAACTGGCATTAATGGATTTGTTGGGACACATCTCACGCGTTATCTTCAGAGTGTCATGCCGTTTGCAGAATTGCATGGCACTATTTTTAATGGCAAGCCTGAAAATCTTATAGATAAAGTTAATTATCATCAACTTGATCTTAAAGATACTGATCGAGTAAATAGACTCATCCGTGAAGCCCAACCTGATTTAATTTTCCACCTTGCCGCGTATGCCTTTGTCCCAGATTCATTCGTTGATCCGTGGCAAACGCTAGAAAATAATATGAAATCTCAGCTAAACCTGTTTGAAGCCTGTCGGTTATGCGATATTCAACCGAAGATATTTATAACCAGTTCAGCAACGGTCTATGGCTCAGTACAACCGGACGAAATCCCATTGACAGAAAATGCGCCCTTACGACCATCTAATCCTTATGCGTTAAGTAAGATAGTACAAGAAACGATGGCGTTACAATATCAGATTACCTATGGTTGGCATGTGGTTTGTGCACGCCTATTCAACCATATCGGACCGGGACAAAATGCAAATTTCGTCGCCCCTGCATTCGCCCAACAAATCGCACAAATCGAAGTAGGCACTCAGGAACCTGTCATTCGTGTTGGTGATCTCAGTGATAAACGGGACTTTATTGATGTGCGTGATGCCGTAAGAGCCTACAAATTGATTCTAGAAAATGGTGCTTCTGGTGAAATTTATAATATCGCCAGCGGACGTTCCTATCGGATTCAATTCATACTTGATCATCTTATAAGACACAGTTCACACAAAAATATTCGCGTTGAAGTTGACAAAAGCCTTCTACGATCTACCTCAACACCCATTTTGCAGGGGGACTATACAAAGTTGCACAAAGCTACTGGCTGGTCACCAGAAATACCTATCGAACAAACGCTTGAAGACATCCTTAATGACGCTCGGCAACGCATCCGTAAAAATGAATAATCGAATTATCATTGCTGAGCATATTTTATGGAAGGATACGTACTCTAATTATGCTGATTGATACACATTGCCACATCAATTTCAATGCTTATGACGATGATCGAGCTGACCTTATTGAGCGTGCATCAGATGTTGGCGTTAAGAAAATTATCATTCCGGCCATTGACCTTGAAACAGGTGAGCAAATTCTCAACCTCGTTGACGAATACGATGGGGTTTACGGCGCGGTTGGCATTCATCCCAATAGTACAGCAGATTTCTCCTCTGCGGAGATTGATACCATTCGCAAGCAAACTCAGCACGCAAAAATTCTGGCAATTGGAGAAATCGGATTAGATTATCATTGGGACAAAAGTCCAAAAGCCAAACAAGCCGAAGCGTTTGAGGAACAACTTGCACTAGCCGCTAAATTGGAGTTGCCCGTTATTATTCATAATCGCGAAGCAAGTGAAGATGTAATGGCAATTCTTGAAAGTTGGATCACAACATTGCCGGATAGCCTCAAGTCACGTCCCGGTGTGCTCCACTCATTTTCCGCACCCCGTACAATAGCCGAACGCGCTCTTGATGCTAGTTTTTATCTCGGTTTTACAGGACCCATCACATATAAAAACGCGGATGATCTTCGTCACATCGCCGCCCGTGTACCCTTAGACCGTCTACTGGTAGAAACAGACGGGCCTTTCCTCACCCCAACACCCTTTCGGGGCAAACGAAACGAACCTGCTTATATACCCTACATCGTTGAGCGTCTCGCGTCTTTAAAAACTATTAGTGTAGAAAAACTCACCGAAGCGACAACAGCGAATGCGATTAGGCTATTCAAAATTCCATAATATGGCGCGATTTCTGCGACACATGGTTTTAAATTAGGCAACAATTGGTAGAATGGATCTCGTTATCAATTTAGTTAGCGGATATTTTCATTGACAAACACCTATCCTCTTGCTCTGTCAATTATCATTGTGAATTGGAATGTCAGAGACCTGTTGCGTAATTGCCTACAAAGCATTTATGACAATCACAAAGATAACTTAACTATCGAGGTTATCGTCGTTGATTCTGACAGTCATGATGCCTCTGTGGAGATGATTCAGAAGGAATTTGAGCAGGTGGTGCTTCTGGCACAGTCAGCAAATGTGGGCTTCACTAAAGGCAATAACATCGGTCTTGAAGTTGCCCGAGGAAAATATATTCTGCTCCTCAATCCTGATACGGAAATTATTGGGGATAGCCTGCAACAAATGGTACGTTTTCTTGAGGCGCACACGGATGTTGGCATCGCAGGACCACATACGCTAAATACAGATGGTACTTATCAGTCAACCCGTAGACGATTTCCAACAATCATGACGGCATTTTTTGAAAGCACATGGTTACAGCCATTCGCACCAAAAGCCATTTTAGAGCATTTCTACGTTAGCGAATTTGCCGACGACGCTACTATTGAGGTCGATTGGGTACAGGGATCGGCTTTGATGGCACGTCGCGAAGTCTATGAACAAATTGGCGGTTTGGACACGGGTTTTGTAATGTTTTCTGAAGAGATGGATTGGTGCAAACGGGCAAAGGATGCTGGTTGGAAGGTCTTCTATCTTGGCGATGCCCTTATAACCCATCATGGGGGCAAAAGCACCGAGCAAGTCACTGCCAATAAGCATATCTACTTTCAGGAAAGTAAACTACGCTACTTTCACAAACATCACGGATGGCTAGTTGCATCGCTGTTACGTGCATTCCTGCTTTCAACCTATGCTATACAAATTGGTATCGAAGGCATAAAGAGCCTGCTTGGTAGCAAACGTGCGATGCGTCAGGAACGTATCCAAGCTTATTGGCAGGTTATCCGTTCCGGGTTGAAGGTTAGTTAATGCGAATCGGCATTATTGCAGGGGAATACCCGCCCCACCAAGGTGGCGTAGGCGCATATACAAGAATTATCGCACTGCGATTGATCGAACTTGGTCATTCAGTTTCCATCCTTTGTGGCAACGATGCGATTGAACCCGACGACCGTATTCACCTACAAAATAGCATCACTTCGTGGAATATCTTGAGCTTACGGCAGATTTCACGTTGGGCAACCGCTGAAAAATTAGACATCATCAATATTCAGTTTGAAACCGCCGCTTTTGGTATGTCTCCATGGGTGCATTTTATTCCACGCATCACCAGTGTACCTGTTGTGACCACGTTTCATGACCTTCTTGTGCCGTATCTGTTTCCAAAAGCGGGCGCACTGCGGCAATGGATTACGCGCTATCTTGCACAGAAATCAAACGGGATTATTCTCACCAATCAAGAAGATTACGCCCAAACCAACGCAATAAAGATGCGTAAGTTGATCCCGATTGGCAGTAACATCAGCACAACTTTGCCAGCAGATTTCGATAGATCGCGATGGCGAGAAACTATGGGCGTAAATTCAGATGATTTTCTGATGGCGCATTTTGGCTTTATGAATCGCACCAAAGGGATTGAGATTTTGCTGGAAGACATGGCGGTTATCCGTCAACATTATCAATACCCACTTAAGCTCGTGATGATTGGTGGTAAAACAGGCTACAGCGATCCATCAAATGCCGACTATGCCGATGAAATAGACTCAAAAATCCAGCGATTACAGTTAGAGGATTCTATCATCTGGACGGGATACGTTGACGATACGGAAGTCAGCGCGCATTTAATAGCGAGTGATGTGGTGGTCTTACCATTTAAAGACGGGGCATCCTATCGCAGAGGTAGCCTCATGGCGGCGATCCATCACGGCTGTGCGATCATCACCACCGCCCCCCGCGTGTATGTGCCGACCTTCGTCGATGAAGAGAACATGCTTCTCGCCCGCGCACTCATCCTTGATGAGTCTATTCCACCCTATACCCATGTCTCTCAGGAAATTTTACTACTCTATCGTAATCCAGAACTGAGAGAGAAATTGCGTCACGGTGCCTCCAAACTTGCTGGTCATTTTGATTGGAAAGGTATTGCAAAGAAATATGTTGATTTTTTCAATGTAGTGCTCGGAGTTCAGTCTTGAATCAACCATTGACGAAACGGCTCCTGCGTCCTGATGTACTTGCAATTTGCTTCTTGATTCTATTGTGGTGGATATTTTTTTGGCGCTTATTCACCCCCGTTGATGTAGATCGCACGATGCTGGTTGAGGGTGATTTCTCCGGGCAATTTGTCGCTTTTGGCGCATATCAATTTGAGCGTTTCTCCGCCGGAGAAATTCCGTTGTGGAATCCATACAATAACGGTGGATTACCGTTCATCGCGGACACCCAGGCGGCGGTCTTTTATCCTCCACGCCTCATTACGATTGCATTGACCAATGTGCTGGGTGGCAGTTGGAATTACAACACACTCCAAATGGAGATGGTCGCCCATGTATTGCTTTATAGTCTGCTCATGTACCTGTTTTTGCGCAGACTTACACTTGATATCAACATTGAGTTAAGTGTCATCGGTAGTCTTGCTGGAGCGATCATTGCGGCTTACGGTGGCTTTATGTCCGGCTACCCCCCTTTACAATTGGCTTTATTAGAAGCGGCGATCTGGTTACCGCTTGCATTACTCGGCATTCTTGAGGCGACGCGCTACAGCAATTTTCAGTGGCGATGGCTGGCATTAAGTGGCTTCGCGCTTGGTGTTTCATGGATGGCAGGACATCCACAAACGAGCTGGTTTGCAACCTATGTGTTAGTCGCTTATTTAGGCTACCGGATTTACGCTCAAAATCGACATTGGCGCATATTTTTAGTTGGAACCGGATTGGTAGGTATTATTACTTTTGGCGTGGTGGCTGTGCAATTTATCCCCGGAATTGAATATAGCTTACTGACTATGCGAAGTGGCTTAAGTTTTGTCGATAAAGGGAACGGCTTCCCTTTTCAAGACATCACACAATTCATTTTCCCCGGCATCGTTAGCATCTATTCGCCGTTATTTATCGGGGTAAGCGGACTCATTCTGGTCGTAATTGCTATTTACGGTAAAGTCCGCGATTATGTTTTTTGGGCAGTTGTGGCAGTAGTTGCACTCAGCTTGAGTTTCGGTGCAAACAGCGCGGTTTTTCATGTACTTTATAACCTCGCGCCGGGACTTAACCAATTTCGCGGACAAGAACGCGCCGCCTATCTAGTATCTGTCGCGTTTGCTGTTCTAGCCGGACAAGGTCTAACATACTTGCTGGTCACTGCGAATAACCAAGCACAAACGCAGAAAATCCGCCGCATGTTGATCGGATTATTGGCATTTTCAGGCACAATAACCGCCCTGATTTTCGTGTTGTGGTTTGGCGATATGGAATTTTATGGCTACGTGATTGGACCTGTATTTTTCAGTACAATCATCATCGCGTTTGTACTTTTCGTTATTTATCAACTCGGCGCACAAACTTCAACACGATGGGGCTATATTTTCCTCATCCTAATTGCGTTTGAGTTATTCACAGTTAATATCGACAACAGCAATTTTGAACCAGCCCGCTCAAATCCAATTGCCACGCCTTCATTGGTCGAAACAATTCTGCAAGACCAACAGGATGAAGCCATGCCGTTTCGGGTAGATGGCAATTTCTTTGGCTTATATGGGAATTACGCCTCACTTTACGGAGTGCAGGATATTCGTGGAATCAGCCCGCTATTTTTGGATGGATCTCATGCCATTATTCAACGTGAACTTCCATCAGAAGTCGCATGGGAGTTATTCGCTGTTCGCTATGTGTTACTCGGCACAGACACGATTCCAACAGACGCAGAAAACATCGGAACGCAAACCTATCGAGGCGAACGTGTTGACCTGCACCGCATCGACTCTCCGCGTCCCGTTGCCCTACTCATGTACGACTATGAGATTCTTGATAGCGATGAGTTCGCACGCGCATTATTGGCTGATCCCAATTTTGATGAACGCACCACGATCATTCTGGACGAAGCGCCACCGATTGAAATTACCGCACATGATAGCATTACCGAAAACGTTGAGAACAGCGTGGAGTTTCTCAGCTTTGAACCAGAACGTTACGAGATCAGCGTAGAGACTACCGAAAATGCCATTCTGTCGCTATCTCAGGTAGACTATCCCGGCTGGAAGGCAAAAATAGACGGCGAACCAAGCGATCTTATCCGCGCTTATGGGGCGTTGACTGCGCTCCCGATTTCAGCCGGTAGCCATACTATCGAACTGTATTTTGATCCGATCAGCTTCAAAGTCGGCGCAGTCTTGAGTCTGGTCACGTGGATCGGTCTGAGTATACTAGCGATCTGGTCGATAATCATCAGCAGGCAAGCGCATGACAAATCTTAACCTCCATCACATCCTTTCCAACCAACGCCTATATAGTCTACTTGTTGGGGTCAGCATTGGTGTTGTAGGTGGATTGCTGGCGATTTTAGTGGTAACACTGGGTCCTGTTATCACCCTAGGTCTGATCCTAGGGTTGACTGCCGGATTATATATCCTGACTGACCTTTACGGCGCATTTTATGCGGTCATCTTTGTGCTCATGCTCATTCCGTTTGGGACATTGCCCTTTGACCTTGGTTTTACCCCCACCCTGCTAGACTCCGCTATCGGTGGCTTTCTACTCGTTTACCTTGTCCAGTGGATGACCGGCAAACGCTACGGTTTACAACTCACACCCATTCATATTCTGGTGTTCATATACTTCATATGGTTATTGCTCAGTTTTGCGCTTGGCTTACGCTATGCTCCGTTTACGGTGACAATCATTCGCCAATTCGCCCAAACCCTCTTGAGCATCGGGCTGGTTTTTGTTCTTGTAGATGTTTTGCGTGACGTGAAAGCGTTAAGAAGACTCGTCCTCGTCATACTCATTGGTATCGGCACGCAAGCCCTTATCACGCTTGGACTTTACGTTCTGCCGGACACGATTGCGGAAAATATCTTGAACCGCTTCGGCAGAATCGGCTATCCGGTTGGTGGTGTCATCCGCTACATTGAAGCCAATCCAGAATTCCCAGAACGCGCCATCGGCACATGGATTGATCCAAACTCGCTCGGTGGGGTTTTGGCGATTGCCGCTGTAGTCATTGCCCCGCAAGCCTTCGCAGAAAAACCCGTTTTACGTTATCGGTGGCTAACATTGCTCGTTTTAGGGTTGGTAGTGCTCAGCCTTATCCTGTCATTTTCACGCGCATCTATGTTAGCAATGGCAATTGGTTTCGCAATCATTGCTTTCGTGCGCTATCGCCGCTTCATCCCCTTCCTGATGATAGGGGCATTGCTCTTATTATTTTTACCGCAGACGCAGGGTTACATCGAACGCTTTATAGATGCTTTTACTGCGGCAGACCTCGCCACACAGATGCGCCTCGGCGAATATTCAGATTCATTCCGGTTAATCCAACGTTACCCGATTTTCGGCGTTGGTTTTACTGGTACCCCTGATATTGATATTTATACGGATGTTGCCAGTATGTATCTCATCATGGCAAATCAAATTGGGTTGGTGGGGGTCGGCATTTACCTGACAACGATATTCGGCGTGTTCAGCTATGGGATTTACGCATGGCAATACGCACGTAAAAATACCGCGCTAGACGCAATTCATCTGGGGTATCATGCCGCCCTGCTCACCGCGCTTACGAATGCAGTAGCGGATCTCTATTTCTTTCGAATAGACTTTCAAGCGCCAATCACGCTGTTCTGGTTAACCGTTGCGCTTTGTCTAGCAAGCTCACGCCTTGCAATCGAAAAAGCAAACTCCTCTGACCATACAGAATCAGGTGTTGTCAAAAATAAACACTTGCATTAGACTAGCGCAGTTATTTTGCAAACTTTTAAATAGCTTTCCGCTCCACACAACACACTCCCGTGCCATAGTGGGGCAATTCCATGGAAAGGGGAATTCAAAACATCCATGAAAAGAGAATATGAACTCTCACTCGTCATTCGCGTTGACTCCAACGAAGAAGTTATGAATGATGTAGTAACCGAGGTCAAAGGCTGGGTTGAAGTTGATGAATCCAGCGCCGTGACAAAAATTGATCGATGGGGACGACGCAAGCTCGCTTACGAGATTGATCGCCAACGTGATGGCTACTATGTCATCATGCAAGCGGAAATCGAACCAACAAGTATCGACGAATTAGAGCGTAATCTAAAATTGTCCAATTCAATTTTACGCTATTTACTCATTCGTCCCGACTAAGCAAATAGCACTTTCAAACTTTTGAGCAAGACAGATTTGTAGGAACAAACGATGGGACGCGGGCTGAATAAAGTCATGATTATCGGTCATGTTGGGCGAGAACCAGAAATGCGTTACACGCCAAGTGGTCGACCTGTAACCAGCTTTAGTGTCGCTACAAGCCGGACATGGACATCTGCTGAAGGTGAACGACGTGAAGAAACTGAATGGTTTAATGTCGTAGCATGGGGAAATCTTGCAGAGATTTGTAAGACGCACCTCACTAAAAGCCAGCAAGTCTATGTTGATGGTCGGTTGCAAACACGCGGTTGGGAAGATGAAACAGGAAAGAAGCATTTTCGAACCGAGCTTGTCGCCAATGAAATGATTTTACTTGGCGAACGCCGTCAGCATCATACCGATTTTGAATTTGATGAAGACGATGAACCGGGCGATTATGCCTTTTAGGGCTTCATCAGCTTGATGTGCCACATTCAAGTGAACATATGGAGAAATATTCGTGAGCGAAGATAAAGAAAACAAAAGAGATCGTGGTGACCGCAGTGACCGCAGTGACCGTAGCGACTCAAATCGTTCCGGGGGAAGCCGTGGGTCACGCGGATCAGATTCAGGCGATTCCCGTCCACGTCGCGGTCGTCGTCGTCAAAACAGTTATTGCCCTGATGGCAAATGCTTTGATTACAAAGATATAGATACGTTACGCCGTTTCGTCACTGAAACTGGCAAGATCAAGCCGCGTCGCCAAACTGGTAACTGCTCTCGTTGCCAGCGTGAACTTGCACGCGAAGTCAAACGTGCCCGTCATCTGGCGTTGCTGTCATTCGTCATTTCAACAGACTAAGGCATAACGGCTTTTGACATAATGTAGTATTCCAGAGGGCATAGGTGACGTTACACTATGCCCTGATTTTATGACTAGGAGAGTTTAACTCATGGCAAGAAAACGCCAAACAACAGGGCTTCCTAAAACAAATAAACCGCAAGAGACAGGTGAAGTCGCAAGTGTATCTTCGCGCCCCAGTCTCCGCCGTGAACACCGCTCGCGTAAAGAACGCGAGTCCGAAATCCAACGATGGATTTTACTGGGGACAGTCGCGGCAATTGGTTTAGTTGTCGTTATTCTAGCAATTGCCCTTATCGTCGATCAGATCATCAATCCGCGCAGAACAGTTGCAACCGTAAATGGTCAAAATATTTCTGTCGCCGCATTTGAAGAACGTGTCCGTTTGGAGCGTACCATTAGCATTCAACGGCTCAATGACGGCATCAATGATTTCTTAGATTTTGGTTTTGCGGCAGACATAAACGAAGCCTTTAACCTCTTGCTTCAAAATAATCAATCTGCAAGTACTTTATACAACGAATTGAATGTTCCAGATCAAATTGGTATTCGTGTTATCAACGATATGATTGAAGATGAACTCATTCGTACACGAGCAGAAGAACTCGGCATCACCGTTACAGAAGAACAAATTCAGCGCGAAATTGATGAGCTTTTTGGCTTTGATCGAGAAGCAGTCGTCGCACTAACGGATGAATCCACACCTGAGCCAGAAGAAACAGCGACTGTCACACCGACACCCTTTGTTTCTCCGACTCCCTCACCTGAACCAACCATCACACCCACGTTTGAAGTGTCACCAACCGCGACAATTACCCCATTCCCAACGGTAGCGGCAACACAAACACAGACAGCGGATGAGCAATTGGGCAACCAGCAGGATCGTCAGGATGATTTGTACAGTCAAATTCGTTCCGCAACCGGTATGAGCAATAGCAAGATCGACGAATACTTCGAAACCCGTGCCATTCGCCGTGCTATGGCGGAAGAAGTGACCGAAGTCGGCGAATTGGATATGTTCGTAAACGCCCGCCACATCCTCGTTGAAACTGAGGAAGAAGCACAGGATATTATTGACGCGCTTAACAACGGCGAATCCTTTGCGGAATTAGCACAATCCGTTTCATTGGATACGGGTTCTGGAGCCAATGGTGGTGAACTTGATTGGGCACCGGTCGTTAATTATGTGACTGAATTCGGTGATGCGGTTCGTGAGGCACCTATCGGTGAAATCGTCGGACCGGTTGAATCTGAATTTGGCTTCCACATCATTCAGGTACGCGCCCGCGAAGATCGTGAACTCACGGAAGCGCAAATCGAAAATGACCGTGCGCGTCGTTTCGATGAATATGTGACTGAACTGCGCGATGCTGAGGACAACGAAATCGAAATTAACTCCATCTGGATTGATTTTGTACCCGATGATCCCATTTTCGTCTATCGCGAACGCTAACATACAAGTCTGAGGGGCGGGAACAGGTTTTTCGCCCCTTTCTCCACGCCTTCCCTACGCCCATAAACTTTAGTATCCTCATGCTGAATATTAAGCTATACTTTTAGCTATGAAACGACAACACATCTCGTATTTAGAAGAAAACTTAGAACGCTTGATTGAGGGAACCTTTACCAATCTATTTGGTAAACGTCTGCGCCCATCTGAAATTGCATTAGAGTTGGCAAGAGCGTTAGAGAATAACACGCAGGTTTCGACGACCCATGAAGATCAGCCTATCGCCCCCAATGAATACTTGATCTATCTAAATGGTAACATCCAGCGCAAATTAATCTCAAAACACCCCGGTCTGCAAATCACGCTTGCACAATATATAAGTGATTTTGCGCTAGGTGCTGGATATACGTTTATTCACGAAGTTATCGTAAAAGTGCTCGTTGATGATACGCTCAAGCCTCATGAGATCATCGTGAAACCTGCACACACAACTTCACTGCATAGAAGCACGGCGGCAATGAAACGGGTTATCCTGCCTGAACAGCAAATCACCCCACCCGGCGCACAACTCATGATTGATCTGGGCAAAATCATCCCGCTAGATAAACCGATTATCAACATTGGGCGAAATCCCGAAAATCAAATTATCCTTGATGATCTTGCTGTTTCTCGCCATCATGTACAACTCCGGTTGATTGATGATCGTTACACGCTATTTGATGCACAAAGCACCACTGGCACACGCGTCAACGGTGTACAGGTAAAAGAGCACCGTTTACAATCCGGTGACGTTATCTTGATCGGCAAGACGAAACTTCTCTTCACGGTTGATGACCAGAGTCACGATGAAACTGGACAGACCGAAGCATTTGATCCCTATCTTTGAGGTCTCAATGTGTCGCTAAACACTGTACTTTTCTTCCTGCGTTTGCTTTCTGCCAGTGGATTACTGCTCTTCCTTGGAATGATTCTATTTTTCCTATGGAAAGAATACCAAAGCACAATGGGACAACTCCATTCTAGCCGTCGCACCTATGGTTTCCTCGTCCCGCTACAAGAAATTGATGGGGTTTATACGATCATTGGTGAAAAAACACCCCTATTCCCGCTCACGAGCCTTGGGCGCAACCCGACCAATAGCGTCAAAGTTGATGATTCCTTTGCCAGTGGCGAACACGCAATAGTCGCCTTGCGCGATGGACAATGGTGGTTAGAAGACCGTCATAGTAAAAATGGCACAGTGCTTAATGAAATGCCTATCACCCAACCGGTTGTCATGACGAACGGGGATATCATTGGCATTGGTAGTCATCGCTTTCGCCTTGAATTGGAGCGTTAAGAGATACTATGGACTTAGGACTCAAAGGCGCACGGGTACTCGTCACCGCGGCAAGTGAAGGTTTGGGAGCGGCAACCGCCCGTCAATTTAGCCTTGAAGGTTGCTTCGTCGTCATCAACAGTAGAGATCTAGGCAAGCTACAGCAAACCGCCCAAAGTATCGCTAAAGAAAGTGGTAATCCAGTTTTTACACAGGCGGCAGACCTCACCAATTCAGAATCCGCAAGCAAAATGGTAAGAAATAGCGCGGAGTCGATGGGCGGATTGGATATACTCGTCACGAATGCCGGCGGACCACCTTCAGGATCATTTGCTGATTTTGACATAGATGCCTGGCAAACCGCAACACAACTCACGCTAATGAGCGCGGTGTCACTTATCCATGCCTCCCTACCCCACCTTCGCAAATCGCGGCGTGCGGCGATCCTGACGATTACCTCAATGTCTGCCAAACAACCCGTCCCTAACTTGATTTTGTCAAATACGATTCGTCCTGCCGTTATCGGATTAACTAAAAGTCTGGCAACGGAGTTAGGCTCTGAAGGCATTCGGGTGAATAGCATACTGCCCGGCATGACCCAAACAGCGCGTATTGACGACATCATGCAAGCCCGCGCAGAACAATCTGGCACCTCACCTGAACATGAATTGGAAAAAGCCGCCGCGACTATCCCTTTAAGGCGTATCGGCACGGTGGCAGAATTCGCCAATGCCGCGGTATTTCTATGTTCACCTGCGGCAGGCTATATTACAGGGGTTTCGCTACCCGTTGACGGTGGTACAATTCAAGCAACAATGTAATTCATATGTACGAATGTAGGGTAATTCTATGACGACTGAAGTGGTGAAAATTGGCGTAATCGGTGGCTCTGGTCTCTATAACATGCCGGAAATCACAAACAAAACGACCATATCAATTGATACCCCGTTTGGTAAACCCAGCGGCGATATTGTGGTCGGCACGCTCAACGGTAAGCGCGTCGCCTTTCTTTCACGGCATGGCGAAGGGCATATCTATACCCCCACCACCGTTCCCTATCGTGCAAACATCTACGCAATGAAAACGCTCGGTGTTCGCTTCATCATCTCTGCAAATGCCTGCGGGTCTTTACGTGAAGATTATGAACCGGGTCACATGGTCATCCCCGACCAGGTATATGACAACACAAAAGACCGTGAACGTACATTTTTTGATACCGGCATGGTTGCCCATATCTCGGTTGCGGATCCATTTTGCCCCGAATTGAATGACATTCTTTATGAAGCGGTACAGCAAACGAACGCATCTGTACATCTCGGTGGTAATTTCGTCATCGTCGAAGGACCGCGGTTCAGCACACGGGGCGAAAGTAACATTTTCCGCCAATGGGGATGTAGCATCATCGGCATGACCACCTGCCCCGAAGCCTTTTTAGCAAGAGAAGCTGAAATCGCCTATTCGACCATAGCCCATATCACCGATTACGATGTATGGCACAAAGAACCTGTCACCGTAGATATGGTGATGAAGACCATGCAACATAACGTAATAATCGTTCAGCAATCCATCGCTAATGCAGTTAAAACACTTGATGAAAATGCCGTTTACGAGGCTCATAACACATTAGATAATGCAATGGCCACAGGTGCAGGCAAAATTACTTTTGAGATGAAAGACAAGCTCCTACCGATTGTCGAACGCTATTTTGCCGATCAGATCAACGGTTAAGCCCTTGTTTAGTGGCAGATTCTCGATTGATTTAGAGCGCAGATTATTACTTGTCGCAGGTGCGTTCATCTGTGTTAATTTTTTCGCGCTTAGTCTCATCCGCCCGCAAGCCACACTATCACATATTGTCGCCTTTCTCATCTGGGTTGCATGTGCAGGAGGCGGACATTATGTGCTGTCGAAGTATCTGCCCCAGCGTGATCAGATGTTGTTTCCGGTGGTCATGATGCTCTCCGGCTGGGGATTGGTCACAATTGATCGACTCTTTCCGCGCTTCGCAGACCGTCAAATGCTCTGGCTCATGTTATCAGTCGCGGTAATGCTGGCGGTTGCCATATTTCCTCATACCATTCGCTGGCTTCGTAATTATCGTTACATGTGGCTTATCTTTGGATTTGCCCTGCTTATCAGCACAATCCAATTTGGACAAAATCCTTCAGGATCACTATCGGCGCCACCATTATGGTTAGGGTTAGGCGGACTATATTTTCAGCCTTCAGAGGCACTTAAAATCATCCTCGTTGCGTTTCTCGCCAGTTATCTGGGTGAGCAATATCCGTTGATTCGTGCTGAACGAGAAATATCCAGCGATCTTGGCTTTCCCCTTTCCCCGCGCATTTTTGGTCCTATTGTTTTGATGTGGGCATTATCTGTAATCATTTTAGTCTGGCAACGTGACCTCGGCACGGCAACGCTGTTCTTTATCGTGTTTCTAGTATTATTGTACGCCGCGAGTGGCAATATATACATCTTATTAAGTGGACTTATCCTCATCTTTATCGCAGGTCTGGCAGCATACAATCGATTTGATGTGGTTCGGTTACGCGTCGATATTTGGATCAATCCATGGGTTGAAGCTGACGGGGATGCTTTTCAAATCGTCCAGAGTTTACATGCCATTGCCTCCGGCGGCATTTTGGGATCGGGAATCGCACAGGGGTCACCGCTTTACATTCCTGTCGTCCACTCGGATTTTATCTTTGCCGCGATTGGCGAGGAATGGGGTTTTATCGGCATTATCACAGTAATTGCATGTATTGCGCTAATCATGTATCGCGGATTTAGAACGGCAATTAACCAGAACCGCCCCTTTTATACCCTGCTGGGCATAGGGCTAAGTACACTCATCGCTACACAGAGTTTACTCATCATGGGTGGCGTGATCCGTTTAGTGCCACTCACAGGCGTTACTCTACCCTTTCTAAGTTATGGTGGCAGTTCCCTCTTGATGAGTTTTATTATGCTCGGATTGTTATTGAGACTTTCTGCGAAGGTGAATTAATGCAATTTGCACGCGAAGCACAACGTCTCGTCATCGGTTTTACGGTTCTTTTCGTGTTGGTCGCAATTGTGGCGGCGTATTGGGTCATCACCGGACCGGAAACAATCCTCACCCGCGATGATAATGGGCGCTTATTTGCGGCAGAATCGGCTATCCGGCGCGGGGCAATTTATGATAGACATGGTGAACCACTGGTTAATTCTGTTGTCGATGCCGGCAATGTCGTTTCACGCATATACCTACATCCTGAAACGTTCGGTGTAACCGGATATTATAGTTTGCAGTACGGGGTTGGTGGTGCAGAAGCGGCATTTGATGAAGTCTTACGCGGTGATGATCTGAACCCAGCCTCCTTCGACAGGTATTGGTCTCAGAATATATTGCATAATGACCAACAAGGCTCAGAAATTCGGCTGACAATCGACACCGCTACGCAGGCGCGGATTGTCGAAGCGATGAATGGCGTATCTGGTGGCGCGGTAGTCATCTCAGTGCCAGACGGTGAAATCATCGCGCTCGTTAGCTTACCCACATTTGACCCGAATACACTAGATGAAAATTGGGACGAACTAGCGTTGGCAGAAGAAAAGCCATTTTTCAATCGTGTTTTGCAGGCGAATTATCAACCGGGTGGTATCTTTCAACTGGTACTTATGGCGGCGGCGCGTCCCAATAACATCCCTCTAACGTTTTCATTCGATGATGCCAATCGTGCAATCCCAATAGACGGCTCAAGTATTGCCTGCTTACGACCTATGCCTTCGGCAAACACAACCCTACAAGAGGCGTTTCTTTCTGGATGTGCCGCACCATTTGTGGAAGTTGCCAACCAATTAGGGGAAGATAAAATTATGCAGACTATTGGGTCATTATTCCCTGCGTTGCCGATCACATTAGACAATTTTGTGGATGATACACCAACAAATTTACCTGAACTTTCACAATCTATCTTTCTCTACCCCACACTTCCAGTACCCAATGAAGCCACATATGTAGAAAATGCGCTCGGTCAGGGGGAGACGAATATCACGGTGATCAGTATTGCAGAGATTTCAGCCGCAATTCTCAACAACGGCAATGCCCCTCAACCTCAAATGCTTCAAGCAATACGCCCCCCGGATGAGGAAGACTGGCAAAACGTCACAACCGCCACTCAAACAATTCCGTTAATGACCTCTGCAACGGCTCAACAATTGCTTTCACTGATGATCGAAAGCGGTTCAGATGGAACGGCGCAATCTGCTGCACAGGGTGACGAAACCATTGGAGGACACGCGGCGATTGCTCTATCAGGGGAGCAGACACTCAGTTGGTTTACCGGTTTCATCATGACGGATACACGCAGAGGATATGCGGTTGCGCTTGTACTGGAAGATACAGACGATTACGCGCTGGCAGCGGAAATCGGCGGCATTGCGCTCCGATCAGCCGCAGAAATCACTGATGATTAACCGAATCATTTAGTCAGTAGTCAAAATGGGTGAGCCCTTATCGACTTTAACATTTTCATCCAACTGAGAAATTTCTGCATCCAGATCAGATGTGAACAACCAGTTGCGATAAATAAAGGTGACTGCCATACCGACTAATACGCGGAACCATTTGTGAAAAAATCCTTGCATCAATGCCGCCGCACCAGCAACCGCAGGGGTAAGTTCAGGATGTGCTGGTGCAACGAGGGCAAGCAACATGCCTAGATTGGTCACCTCTGTAACACCCGCCCCATTCGGCACAAAACTCAGCGCACCTACCGCCGATGACACACCGACGATAAACGCCACTTGAAGTAATAATTCGGGTGACCATGCCAGCCCAAAACCATAAAGAACAAGCATAAAACCGAGCGTACTTGACGCATATACCCCCATACCCATCGCCGTTGTGGGTATGACATGGCGAATATTGAATATTTCACGGCTACTTTCGTAAAATTCAGTCAGGGGCTGTTGTAGTCGATAAAGAATAGGAAAATTTTTGAGTAACCCCAGACAAAAATAAGCGAGTGGCGCAATTTGCACGACGACTAATCCCGCTCCGATCAAAATTGCGGATGTAAAGATCACGCCACGACTTAGCGACTCATAACTGCCAAGATCAAGCTGATTCTGCGCGATCAGCATTGTAACCAGCAACGTGACGATCACAGCTAATCCATCAACGACGCGCTCCGCCACCACAATCGGCGCACTCCGCGCAATGGGAATCCCCGTTTTCATTTTGAGAAACACGGATTTGAGGACTTCAGCGGCTTTTCCGGGGCTAACCACCATCGTAAATGCAGAGACAAAGATGATTAAGCTATCCTTGATAGAAACTTTGTCCCGTGCATCAATCACACCAAGATAATATTGCCATTCCCAGAAGCGAAAGGCTCCGGCAGAAACTTGCGTCAAACATAACAACGGCACTAACCAAAGCGGAAACCGTCGTATCTCCGTTAAAACGTTGCCATCAAACTGATCACCGCTATCTAAAAAGATCAGCAAAACAATGTAGATAACAAGGATAATTGCTATGCCGGTAATAAATTGTTTACGATACTTACCCATAAAATCCTGTACTCACAATGTCTACCTAAAATCGACTTTTTCAGTGTACATCAATTCTACACAGAGAAATCAATAGGTTTTCGATAAGTAAGCGTAAGCAAACCGTAGGGTAAGGAATCCATAATTTTGATATACAAGAATAGGCGAACAGCTATTTTCGTGGTAAAACAACGGTTCGACATGAGAATCTTTTGTAAAGTATTGTTAGTGTAGAGAGTATAAATAAGCATGACCAATCTTGATGATACACAACCCAATCCAGTGATTTACGCACAGGATGAGATACCCGCCCCACCTCGTATTCTTTTGTGGGGGATATTGGGATTATTTGTTTTAGGAATTTTCGGCACGGCTTTTGGTGTCTATGCCTTCCGCGACGTACTCAGACCAAGCCAACAACAACGGGTCATAGGCTATCTACCCTTTATGGACTCCTTTTTACGACGTGGAGAAGACCTACCCACTGCTCCAGCAGTCGATCAGCAGGCACTCAATAGCCTACTCACATCACCGCTCACTCTAGGCACGCCGACAGCCAACCCGGACAACGCTATCATCCTTGAAGCTACCGAAGACGCATTAGAAGTTATTGAAGCAACGCCGGAAACTGTAGAAGCAACCGAAGAAGCAGTTGTCACAGAGGAAGTGGTGGTGGCTGAGGTTGCAACAGAAATTCTTAGCACACCGATACCACAGCCCACCGCAACGGAGCAAGTTGCTGAAGTAGTGCCAACTCAACAAACGGCAAACACAAGTCCTGTAGCACAGAGTAATGTTTCTACCCGTCCATCAAGCCAGATTCTTGGCGGAATTACATGGGAACAGCAATCATGGAACAACTGTGGACCAGCAAATATTACCATGGCACTCAGTTATTATGGTTGGACTCGCAATCAGGATTTCGCGGAAAACATTTTACGACCTGAAACCGAAGACAAGAACGTGCGTCCAGATGAAATGGTGGCGTTCGTTAATGAGCAAACAGATTTAAACGCCATTTACCGCTATGGTGGCGATATTGATATGCTCCGCGATTTACTCGCAAATGGATTTCCTGTGATTATTGAAGCCGGCTCTACACCGGAAGGCAACGCATGGTTAGGGCATTATCAAACAGTGGCGGGATACGACGATGGTCAACAAGCTTTCTTCGCCTATGATAGCTTTATCGGCGCAACAACTTCTGATGGAATCGTAGTCGAAACTTATAGTGATCTCGATGCGAACTGGCAAGACTTCAACCGCCTATTCATCGTCATCTACGAACCCTCACGGGAAAGTCTTGTTATGGATTTGCTTGGGGTACGAGCAGACCCTTTACAAGCGGCGGAACACGCCTTTAATGTCGCTCAATCGGAAGCACTCGCAAATCCGCGCGACCCATATGCCTATTTCAATATGGGTGTTTCACTTGCTCAGCTTGATCGTTACGACGAAGCTCAGACCGCTTTTGACTATGCCAATCGACTTGGATTCCATTATCGGATGTTGTGGTATCAATTCGATCTGTTTGAGACGTATTTGAATGTAGGACGGATTGACGATGTACTCGCTTATGTCGGCAGTAACCTGACCAACGGCGGACAGTGGGTAGAAGAAACCTATTATTGGCAGGGTCGTGCCTTAGCCGCACAGGGCAATACCGCGGCGGCATCAACCGCCTTCCGCACGGCACTCAATCGTAACCCGAATTTTACGGATGCTCAAATAGCACTTGATGAACTCAGTTAGACTGCCAATTTCAACACTTGAGGAATGCTAAATGGCGACTCCAACGCTTACAGATGAAAGCAATCAGGATGCCTCTCCTAACGTAGGGGGAGTGCAGAGTGTGGAACAACGTAACCAGCAAATTGCACGATCCACATTGGTTGTGATGATCGCGTTCGGGGTCGCCAAAGTTATCAGTTTAGGGCAGACGGTAATAATCGCCAGCGTCTTCGGTGTTGGCACAGAATGGGATACATTTGTCACTGCAAATCGTATCCCTGAACTGATTTTTACACTCATCGCAGGTGGCGCACTCGCCCATGCGTTTATTCCCATTTTCAGTGGCTACATTGCCCGCGATGAAAAGGACGAAGCATGGCGTATTGCCAGCCATGTAATCAATACGATTTTCGCCACAACCGCTTTAGTTAGTCTAATTGTATTCTTCGCGTCACCCTGGCTAGTTGCCAATGTCGTTGCTCCCGGTTTTGATGCCGCTGGACGCTCGCAAACCGTTGAATTGATGCGGATTTTGCTTATCAGCACGATGATCTTCTCGGTTAGTGGGATCGTCATGGGTATTTTGCAAAGCCATAATCACTTTTTACTGCCCGCCTTAGCCCCCATCATGTTTGACGTGGGCATTTTGTTTGGTGTGATTTTCTTGCTTAATCCACTCGGCGTTCACGGGATCGCGCTCGGTGCTGTACTCGGTTCCGCAATGCACCTTGGAATTCAGATTCCGGGACTAATTCGCTTTAAAGCGCGTTGGACACCTGAACTTGGATTCCGTGACCCGATTCTGTGGAAAGTTATCCGGCTAATGCTCCCGCGCATCGCTGGGCTGGGCGTATTTAGCATCAACTTTGTCGTGATGAACAATATTGCCTCACGCCTCGGTGTGGGTTCGGTCAGTGCGTTGGATTGGGGTTGGCGATTGATGCAAATTCCGCAAACGCTCATCGGCACAGCAATGGGAACGGTTATCTTCCCTACCCTTGCCGCCCTCAGCGAAGTCGGAGATCAGGACGGCAAGCGCGATGCAATGTCCGGTGCTCTGCGCTTTATTCTGATCGCCAGCATACCGTCAGCAGTGGGTCTAATCTTCGTAGGTCGTCCGGTCATCAGCTTGTTGGAGCGTGGCGCGTTTGATGCGTCAGCTTCGGCGTTAGTGTATAGCACGTTACAATTCTTCGCACTCGGTTTAATCGTCCATTCCGCGCTAGAAGTCGTTGCACGTAGCTTTTATGCGGATAAAGACACCCTCACCCCACTCTGGGCGGCGCTCGGTGGCGCGACGATCAATTTAGTTTTGTCCTTTCTCCTGAGCAACGTTGCACGCGTGGAAGCAAGCTTATTTTTCAACCGCATCGCCGCACCGATTATTCCGGGACTCTCGCCTGATGTCGGCAATGTTGGTGGTTTGGCACTCGCAAACTCCCTCGGCGTAATGTTTGAGGTTGGCTTCCTGCTCGTTATTTTGCGTCGTCGTTGGCACGGCGTAAATGATAATATTCTTGCCTCAACCGTGCTGAAAACAACCATCGCCAGTCTCATCATGGCGCTAGCCATCGTTCTCATCAACACGGCATGGGCAATTATTGGCTTAGATGATGGTGGCTTAGTATTGACGGTTGCCCAGATTGGTGTGGAAACCGGCATGGGAATTATTGTGTTCATGGTATCGGCATATCTGTTACGGATGGATGAAATTAATCTCGTGGTACAGATGATACGGCGCAAGAAAACACCGAGTTCCGTCTTACTTACGTCGTGACAGCATGACTCGTTTTATGGTATCATCTGGCTCAATTTTACTGAAACTAATGAGTAAATTGCCTCATGCCTATTGAAATTCGGGTGTTAACACTCGGTCTTGCCGCTACCAATTGCTATATCGTGGGCGATACAGACCTAAATGAAGCCATTCTGATTGATCCTGTGGATAACGCGCCGTTACTTCTCAAAACAGCACAGGACGCAGGCTGGACGATAAAGAAAATCATCGCCACGCATGGGCACTTCGATCATGTGCTTGCAAGCAAAGAACTCAAAAACCTTACTGACGCGCCATTTTACATTCATGAGGAATGTGTGCCATTTTTAGAGCGCCTGCCCGAAACAGGTATGCGCTTTACCGGCAAACCGTTTCCTAAAGCGGCTATTCCTGATGAATTCTTGACGACAGAATCACAAACAATCAAACTCGGCGCGATCAACCTAGAAACACTGTATACACCCGGTCATGCTCCCGGACACATCAGCTTATTTATGCGAGAACAAAATATTGTCTTCAGCGGGGATTGTCTTTTTTCAGGCAGTATCGGCAGGACAGATTTACCTGGCTCGGATTATGAAGTCTTGATGAAGTCCATTTTCGAAAAGCTCATGCCGCTAGGTGATGAAGTGCAGGTTCTCGCCGGACACATGCAACCCACGACTATCGGACAAGAGCGACTCACCAATCCATACCTTAAACCTTAATAGGCACAAAATTACATAACCTATGAATATCATTAATCAATATTCATATATTTTGATTTTCCTCGGCACAATTGCCTCCATTATTTGGATCGCACGCCACTTTTTTCGCGTTCGCGTTGCCTACCTCGTGGGGCTGGTTTGCATCATCACTGTCGTATTCATCACAGGTTTCGTGATATTGAGACCTGGCTCAAGCAATGTAAATGATATTCAAGCCGCCCAAGCACAGATTGGCAATGGTCAGCCAACTTTTGTGGAATTCTTCAGCAATTATTGCACAGGCTGTATTGTATTCGAGCCGATTATCTCTGATCTTGTGCAGAATATTGACGCGGAATTCAATGTTCTGCGCGTTGATATTCACACGCAAGTTGGGCGTGGTCTGCGGGAAATTTATGAATTTTCCTTCACACCGGAATTCGTTCTGTATGATGCAGAAGGCAACGAAGTCTGGCGAGATCACATTCCGCCCACCAGCAATGACCTAGATGCCGCACGCGGTCTAAACTAAATGCACATACTGATGATCTTCATTGATGGGGTTGGTTTGGGCGATGATAATCCTGAAACCAACCCATTTTCCGCCGCGCATTTTCCGACTTTGACCAAAATTACCAATGGCAAGAAATGGCTGAATTCTACCGGTAAAATCGTCAGCGATAGAGCGGTATTTATCCCCACAGATCCGCGCCTGAATGTGGCAGGCAGACCGCAAAGCGCCACCGGACAAGCGGTTATCATCACCGGAAAAAATGTACCTCTACATATCGGAAGGCATTATGGACCCAAGCCAAATGTTGAAATCCGCGCATTGCTAGATGAAGATAATTTTTTCACACAGGTCGTCAAACACAATAAACGCGCCGCACTTTTAGAAGCGTATCCAGATCAATGGCATCGTGGCATCAATTCCGGTAAATCCTTGCCTTCAAGTTATCAATATGCCGCCCGTAGCGCAGGATTACCCTTCTTTGACCACGATACGTTAAAGGACGGCAATGCGTTAAGCGGAGATTGGACGGGGGAAGGCTGGCGTACACAACTCGGTTTCGATGATATTCCCGTATTTGCACCCCTTGAAGCTGGTGAGCAATTGGTCAAATTATCACGCAATTATGATTTTGCGTTTATGTCGCATTGGCTCACAGATGTAATTGGGCACAAGGGGGATTTAACCGAAGCAATCGCCCTCTTAAGCATCTTCGACAAAGTAATTGAGGGGGTACTAAAGGAGTGGCATGACGATGAAGGGCTAGTCATCGTTACTAGCGATCACGGTAATATCGAGGAAATCACGCATCGCAGGCACACCGAAAATGATGTGCCAACAGTCATCATTGGAAACGGTGCAGAAGCATTTGCAAAGGGACTCAGCAGTTTGCAGGATTATGTACCACGCATGGCAAAATTACTTCTGGATTAGTGTGCAGGGCTGAATCGCTCGCTGATATATGTCATGCTGAATGCGATCAAAAATAGCGTCGTTACCGTGAGTACAATTGCCGGTCCAGTGGCGATGCCCAGATGATATGAGATAAATACGCCCACGACCCCACTCACCGCGCCTACAACAGCGGCGACGATAATCATATGGTGCATCCGTTTCGTGACCAATTGGGCAATCGCCGCCGGAGCAATCAACATCGCAAGCATCAACGTTATGCCGACAATTTGTAGACTGGCAACAATCGTGACCGCAATCAGCACTAAAAGCAAAATACGCAATCCTTCTGTCGGCAATTGCAACGTTCTAGCTAACCCTACATCAAAGCTGATGACCACCAACTCCTTGAAGAAGAACACCACAATGCCAATCACAACCACCCCACAAACAACCATAATCCAGATGTCTGTGTTGCTGATGCCTAGAATATTGCCAAACAGAATATGGACGAGATCACGCCCGTATGCACGGGGATCACTGCTGATAATTGCGATTCCGAGCGCGAACATCGCGACAAAAACGATGCCGATGACCGTATCTTCTTTCAGGCGCTTATCCCGCGTCAGCCAGCCGATCAACACCGCCGCGAAAATCCCTGCGGCTAACCCACCCACGAACAGGCGCAAACTTTCATCCTGAATTTCGCTTAGTAATGGCATACTGAACGCCGCACCACCGGAATAAATGTAAGCGGCAGAAACGCCCGGTAAAATGGAATGAGCGAGTGCATCACCAAAAAACGACATCCCCCTCACCACCACAAACGACCCCACCACCCCGCTAACAATTCCGACGATCACCGCCGCGAGAATCGCCCTCTGCATAAAGTCATAGGATAGTGGGTTTTGAATTAGTGTCTGTAGATCAATCATGCGTGGTCATGTTCGTCGCTGAAGATGAGCATTTCATTGCCCTGCTGGAAAACACTGACAGCGCCGCCATATGCCTGACGGAGATTTGATGGCGTAAAGACATCTTCCGGCTTACCAATGGCAATCAATTGTTGATTGATGAGCATCAGGCGATCAAAACGTGTTGAGGCAGTTTGTAAATCATGGGTGGAGAGAATAATCGTGATCCCCGTTCGGTTGAGATGCTCTAGAGTTTCCATAATTTCGTCTTCCGCGTTTACATCTACACCACTAAACGGCTCATCTAGCAGGATAATATCCGTTTCCTGAACCAGCGCCCGTGCGATAAAGACGCGTCGCTTCTGCCCACCACTGAGCTGACCAATTTGACGATTACTCAGATGCGCCATGCCAACTTGCTCTAGTGTGCTATAAACACCATCACGATCAACTTTACGTGGAAAACGTAACCATCCAATTTTACGAATACGCCCCATCATCACTACGTCAAACACCGTTGCGGGGAACTGCCAATCAACCTCTTCATACTGTGGCACATAACCAATCAAGGTATGGCTTGTACGGCAATCTAAGCCATAAGTCGAGACATTTCCGCTTGTATGCGGGATAATCCCTGCGAGTGCCTTAAACAGCGTACTCTTGCCCGCGCCATTCGGACCAATCACAGCGAGCCGTTCACCACGATTAACGGTAAAACTCACATCATGAATCGCCTGCCGATGACCAGCATACCCTGCCGATAATTGCTGAACCTGTAACGCACATCTATCATTTTCGATAAATTCAACGGGTGAAGATTGTGGATCTTTAGAGAGAATCATGGGAATGTTTTGACTTTTTAATGAGACGAAGTATCGTTTAAAACTATGTTATAAGGTTTAGTTTCTGTCAAGGGCAAGCATAATGTTTGCCGGAGACAATATTCTTTTCTATCACAAATCGTTCGCAGATGCACTTTTATTGACCGAATTATGAGACTATCTCTTACCTTGACGAACGGTTTCCCCTAATCTACAATTCATCAGTTAAACATTCATTGATTTAGGAATCATGTTCGAGAGCCTTAGCCAACGCTTACAAGATACATTTGATCGTCTTGGGCGTAGCGGAAAATTAACGGAACAAGACGTTAAGACCGCTATGCGCGAGGTACGTATGGCACTGCTAGAAGCAGATGTCGCCCTGCCGGTTGTGAAGGATTTCGTGAACCGTGTGCGCGAACGTGCCATCGGGTCGGAAGTCGCCAAAAGCCTCAAGCCCGGTCAGATGGTCGTCAAAATCGTCCACGAAGAGCTGACCGAAACATTAGGTGAGCCAGGACGTTTAAGTTATTCTGGAAGCACCAAACCGCATGTTATTATGCTGGTTGGTTTGCAAGGTTCGGGTAAAACCACGACCGCCGCTAAACTTGCCGTGTATTTGCGTCGTGAAGGCAAAAAAGCCTTCTTGATCGCCGCAGACACGTACCGTCCAGCGGCGGTAGATCAGTTGGTTACCCTCGCCAAACAGGTGAATGTTCCTTATTATGAAGAAGGTGTCAGTGCACGTCCACCAGATATTGTCGCACGCGGGTTAAAAGCCGCGAAAGAAGCGAATGTCGATATCGTATTGGTGGATACGGCTGGACGTTTGCAAATTGATGACACCCTGATGGCGGAGCTTGAAGAAATCAAGCGCCGTACCGATCCAGCAGAAATTTTGCTGGTCGCGGATGCCATGACAGGTCAAGAAGCAGTTAATATCGCACAGGGTTTTAACGAGCGCGTCGGTATTTCTGGCTTGATCTTAACCAAAGTTGACGGCGATGCGCGAGGCGGTGCTGCGCTCTCCATGCGTGCTGTCACCAATGTACCTATCAAATTCCTTGGTACAGGCGAGAAGATTGACGGCTTTGAAGTCTTCCATCCAGATCGCCTTGTCGATCGCATTCTCGGTATGGGTGATATTATGTCGCTCATCGAACGTGCCGAAGAAGAATTTGACGAAAAAGAAGCGATGGAACTTCAGCGTAAAATGATGCAAAATCAATTTACGTTGCAAGACTTCCTTGAGCAACTGCAACGTATTCGACGTATGGGACCCATTAGCCAGATTATGGGCATGATCCCCGGTATGAGTAAGATGCAGATTCAAGGAGAAATCAATCAGGAAGAAGTTGAAGATCGCCTCGGTAAAGTTGAAGCAATCATCAACTCTATGACAAAAGACGAACGTTCCAATCCTAAAAAACTGAACGCAAGCCGCAAAAAGCGCATCGCCGCTGGTAGTGGTGTTCAGGTTCGGGATGTCAACGATGTCTTGAAACAATTCCGTCAGATGCAAACTATGATGGATCAATTACGCAAAGGACGCTTCCCCAATATTCCCGGACTTTCCGGTTTAATGGGACGCTAAACCAAAATAAACAAACACTAATCACACATCTAATAATGCAGTAAATTGCAAGGAGTAAGTTACAAATGGTTCGTATTCGTCTTCGTCGCATGGGTCTTAAGCGCCAACCTACCTACCGTATCGTGGTGACAGATCAGCGTAAAGCCCGTGACGGCGGTTATCTAGAAGTTATTGGACATCACAACCCGCGTACCCGTCCAAGCACCGATGTCATCGAGGATGATCGCGCACTGTATTGGTTGAGCGTCGGTGCACAACCCTCGGATGCGGTTAAGACCATCATGCAACGTACCGGTACATGGGGTCGTTTCGAACGCTTGCGTAAGGGTGAAGAAATGGAAACCCTGGTGCAAGAAGCGATTGCGGCAAAAGAAGCGGCACCTGCAATTGATCCGCGCACCAACTACCCTGCTCCGTCGGCAGGTGAAGGCAAGAAAGCCGCTGAATTAGCGAAAGTTGTTGAAGCCGCCGAATAGGTGACTGGTTAATACTCATGGAAAAAGAACTGGTCGAATATATCGCCCAAAACCTTGTCAATGACCCTGAGCAGGTAGAGGTCAATAGTAAGGAAACGCATTCATCCGTCGTCCTAGAATTGCATGTTGCCAAAAGCGACATGGGGCGCGTTATCGGTAAAAATGGTCGCGTGGCAAACGCCATTCGATCATTACTGCGCGCGTCCGGCAATTCACGGAAAAAGCGCGTCATCCTTGAGATTGATTAAGTTTGCCAATGGCGAATAATTCAAAAAATAATCAGAACAAAGTCTCACCGGAGTATTTATTACTCGGTGAGATTTTGCGTCCTCATGGTATACGTGGTGAGCTTCGAGTCAAATTATTCACAGATTACCCTGAAAGAATCAACCAACTAGGTTATGTTTTTCTTGGGAAATCACCTGAATCGAAAAAAGTGACGCGCCACGATGTTGAACATATGCGGATGCACCAGAATTATGGGTTGCTCAAGCTAAAAAGCATCGACGATCGAAATGACGCTGAAGTGATGCGCGAACTTTTTGTTATGGTACACATTGAAGATGCTGTACCGTTGGATGATGATGAAATTTACCTCTATCAGCTAATTGGTATTGAAGTTCGTACAGATTCTGGAGACGTTATAGGCGTAATTACCGAGGTCTTAGAAACTGGCGCGAACGACGTTTATGTAATCGAAAGTCCCCAATATGGTGAAGTTCTCTTCCCTGTTCTGGACGAAACCATTGTTGAAAGTGATATCGACAATGGGACGATCACAGTAAGAATCCCCGAAGGATTGCTCCCTGAAAATTAATCATTAAGATAAGATATGCTTGACAAGCGAAACTATCGCTTGTTATGCTGTTTTCAGTTCACACAACAGACTGTAGAGTCATCAAAGCATTGAGCGAGCATAAATTCTGGCTAGGTTTTAGTTTGGTTAACGGGATCGGGCTAAAGCGAATCCTGGTTATCTTAAACGAATTTGGTAGTCTAGCATCAGCGTGGCACTCACCTGAAAATAAACTCAAACAATCAAGTTTAGATCACGCATTGGTGGCTCAATTCATTGAACAACGCAAGAAAATTGACGTTGATCAGGAAATGGCAAAGGTCACCAGAGTCGGAGCGTATCTAGTCACGTACATAGATAAGCAATATCCAGCTTCTCTGAAAAATGTCGATGCACCGCCACCTGTGTTATTTATTCGCGGCACCATTGATTCCGCTGACGAGCGTGCTTTGGCGGTTGTAGGAACGCGTAAGGCGACAAAATATGGAAGAGATGCCGCTTACGATATTTGCTATCAACTCGCGAACAGTGGTATTACCATTATCAGCGGAATGGCACATGGCATCGATCAGGCGGCGCATATGGGTGCAATTGATGCGGGGGGAAGGACAATTGCCGTTTTAGGAACTGGTGTGGATATATGTTATCCGCGAGATCACTCGGAACTTGGTCAAAAAATTATGCGTCAGGGTATGTTGATCAGCGAGTTTGCGATGGGTACTAACCCACTTTCCAATAACTTCCCGAGACGAAACCGAATCGTCAGCGGACTTTCACTCGGGGTTCTGGTTGTAGAAGCACCGGAGAACAGCGGTGCGCTCATCACGGCATCCTTAGCGGCAGAACAAGGACGGGACGTATTTGCAGTCCCCGGAAATATCTATAACATCATGAGTAGGGGCAGTAATCGCTTAATTCAAGATGGTGCTAAACTTGTTTTGGAAGCAAGAGACATTCTTGATGAACTCAATATTGCACATCAGGCTACTACCATCCGTGTAAGAACTGAAGCAATCGCCCCATCTAACGGCATTGAAGCGAAATTACTCGCCCATCTCAATAGTGATCCTATTCATATTGATGATTTGGTACGACTATCTGGTTTGTCGATTAATGAAGTCAGCAGTACACTCACTATTCTTGAGTTAAAAGGGTTGGCACAGATGGTCGGTCATATGCAATATTGCCTGCCATAGTTTATGAAAGCGCAAACGGGAGATAAATTAACCGATGGAAAATTATTATGCAGTCATCATGGCAGGTGGTGGTGGAACACGTCTTTGGCCCGTGAGTCGGACTGGAATGCCAAAGCAGTTACTATCACTTATTGATGATCGGACACTTTTCAAAACTACTGTTGAACGACTTCTCCCAATTTTTCCGCTGGATCATATCTATGTTTCTACGGGTCCAGCTTATATTGAAGCGATGCGTCTGGATGTACCAGAAATTCCGGCAGAAAACTTTATCATCGAACCTAATGCCCGTGATACTGGACCGGCGGCGGCGTTAGCCCTTTCCGTTATTCATAAGCGTGATCCGAATGCCATCATTGCTATGCAACACGCGGATCATTTCATCCGTGAAGAAGCAAAGTATCTCGAAATTCTTAAATCTGCCTATGAACTTGCGGCTAATGATCATATTATCACGCTTGGTATTTCGCCCACACACCCATCGACGGGGTTTGGTTATATTAAGCAAGGCGCTGTATTTAAAGAAATCAACACATTCACCGCGTACGAATCACTCGGTTTTACAGAAAAGCCAAATGTGGTAACGGCTACGAGTTTTCTTGCTTCGGGCAAATATAGCTGGAATGCTGGTATGTTTGTTTGGAAATCTAGTATTGCCATGCAAGAATTTGAACGTCAGCAACCAGATATGTATGATCTGTTGGAAAAACTAGAAGCGAAAATTGATACACCGGCATTTCAGGCAGAATTGGCGACACTGTGGGGGCAGATGCCCAAAATCTCAATTGATGTGGCGATTATGGAAAACGCGGAAAACATGCTCGTCATTCCTGAAGACATTGGATGGAATGATGTCGGGAGCTGGGATGCGCTTTTTGAGGTGATGTCGCTCGATAAATTTGGGAATGGGATCAAAGGCGAAGCAGATAATCATGTTATCCTCGATACACGTAAGACCATGATTTACAGTGAACGCATGACTGTCACTATTGGTTTAGAAGACGTTATTATAGTTGATACCGATGATGTCATCCTGATTTGCCACCGTGACCGCGCACAAGATGTGAAAGAAGTGGTCAATCACCTTAAGGCAACACGAAGAAACGAATATCTCTAAACGTAAGTAAGAACATTCTAAGGAATTCACATGAGTGAAGTAACACAGGCATATTGTGTAAAATGCCGTGAAAAACGGGATATGGTCAACCCCACACCCGTTTATACCAAGACCGGCACACCCGGTACTAAAGGTCAATGCGCGGTATGTGGCACGAATTTGTTTCGGATGGGCGCAACACCTGCCCACGATTCGATACCCAAACCAGAAATTACCGCTACACCAAAGAAAAAAGCGACTAAGAAAAAGACAAAAGCGAAGGGTAAATCCGCAACTAGTAAGAGTGCTTCAGGCAAATCAGCTAGCAATAAAAAGCGGAGTGGAAAACTAGTTATTGTTGAATCCCCCGCTAAGGCGCGTACTGTCAGTAACTTTCTCGGTAAAGGGTTTAAGGTTAGAGCATCCAAGGGGCATGTGCGGGATCTACTGGTTACGCAACTGTCTGTCGATGTGGAGAATGACTTTGAGCCAAAGTATCGCGTTCCGAATGATAAGCGCGACACCATTAAAGAGTTAAAGCGCGATGTCGATACCGCAGAAGAAATTTTCCTCGCCACAGATCCTGACCGCGAGGGAGAAGCCATCGCATGGCACTTAATCGCCGCCACAGATATGGATCCCAAGCGTATTAAGCGTGTGGTCTTCCATGAAATTACAGATAGCGCGGTAGAGCACGCCTTTGCTGAACCGCGTGAAGTGGATATGAATCTGGTTAATGCACAACAAGCACGGCGTATTCTTGATCGGCTTGTGGGTTATAGCATTACTGAATTGCTATGGGATCGTGTACGCAATCGGCTCTCTGCTGGACGCGTACAGAGCGTCGCTTTACGTATTGTGGTAGATCGTGAACGTGAAATCGAAGCCTTCGTCCCGGTAGAATACTGGACCGTTGACGCAGAATTAGAGAAACAACAGCAAAACGGAAACAAAAATAGGAACTTTATCGCCAAGTTGGTCAAAATCAATAGTGAGGATGTGAAATTCTCTACAGAGAGTGATGTTCTGCCTCATCTTGATATCCTTGAGCGAAGCCAATATCAGATTAATGATGTAAAGCGCGGCACACGCCAGCGTAAACCAACCGCTCCGTTTACAACGAGCACCCTACAGCAGGAAGCCTCACGGCGTTATGGATTTAATGCGCGGCGCACCATGCGTAATGCCCAACAACTTTACGAAGGTATTGATATTGGGGTTGGTGGTGAAGTTGGTTTAATCACCTATATGCGTACTGACAGCACCAATGTTTCCGAACAGGCACAAACTGAGGCACGCAGTTATATTGAGAATCGGTTTGGCAAAGATTATCGCCCCGCAAAGCCGACGCAATATAAAACGAAGTCTAAGGGTGCACAGGAAGCCCATGAGGCAATCCGCCCAACGGGTGTACAGCGCAATCCAGAGGAAATCAAGGAGCATCTATCACGTGACCAATACAAGCTCTACAAACTCATCTGGGAACGTTTTGTCTCTAGCCAGATGTCAAACGCTATCTACAACACATTGCGTATAGAAATCGAAGCGGGCTTAACCAAAACAGATCGCCCTTACCTCTTCCGCGTGTCCGGCAGTACCATCAAATTCCTGGGCTTTTTGGCACTCTATGAGGAGACTCATGATGAAGATGCCGCAGTAGACGAGGACGAAGGGCGTATTCTTCCTGATCTTAACGTAGATGAGCTACTCAACCTGATACGTCTATTACCGCAACAACACTTTACCCAGCCACCGCCCCGTTATACCGAAGCATCTCTGGTGCGTACGCTGGAAGAATACGGTATTGGTCGCCCGAGTACCTATGCGCCAACCGTAGCGGTCATACAAGATCGTGAGTATGTAGAAAAGGATAATAAACGCCTCCAACCCACAGATACTGGCAAAATCGTCAACGACTTGCTCGTAAAATTCTTCCCGGATGTGATGGATTTCCAATTCACCGCCCGTATGGAAGATCATCTGGATGAGGTTGCAGAGGGTGACCTTCAGTGGCGACCCATGTTGCATGATTTCTATTCGCCATTTGAGCAACGCCTTGACCATGCCCGCGATCATATGCCGAAGATGCGACAGGAAGAGCATGTTGGACGCACCTGCCCTACCTGCGAAACAGGAGATCTTGTTATCAAATATGGGCGTTGGGGTAAGTTCATCGGTTGCTCCAATTATCCTGAATGTAAACATACAGAGCAATTCCTTGAAACAACCGGACATATCTGCCCGCAATGTGAGCAAGGCGACCTCGTGGTGCGTAAAACACGGCGTGGACGCACCTTCTACGGGTGCTCACGGTATCCTGAATGTGACTTTTCTGCATGGAAATTACCGGAAAAAACTGGTGAGCAGGATGCAGAAAAAGTAGCAGATATAGAAAACAAGCTCACAGGCTAGAGATAGTTACGAGAAACCAACCTTTTTTTGACGTTTCCTCGCCTAGTCTGTACCATATACTATAAAGAACAGGAGATACGGGTATGTTTGGCATGTTGAACGTATCTCCTGTACAATAACCTTTATTAGGAAACGGATCACGTCTCGAAAGGCAAGACGATGAGTGAAGATCTCACCCCAGTAGATGCCCAACCAAAACCAGCCAAAGCGAAGAGCAACGATTCGCTACTGACTCGTTTCAGAAATTGGCTCCTAGACAGTTATAATGGTCTGTTTAAGATTGTCATTCAACCACAACTTCCCTCTTTGCGGGTACTCATATTTTGTACAATCGCGTTCGTGCTAGGATTGATCTGGGCATACAGCGTTGCACCTGTCAAATTTTATAATGCCGCCCCGCATCAGCTTAGCGCCGGTGCACGCGACCAATGGGTAAAATTCGTTGCCAATAGCTATCCAGATAGCTACGGTGAAGAAACAACAGTACGGCTCCTGCGTGAAGTTGAAGACCCGGTTGGGACAATTGACCGCCTGATCGCATCCGATACAAATGCTCAACCGGAACAGGTCACTATTAATTTGCAAACAATCCGTCCACTTGCGGAGCAAGCACAACCCGGAACAGATGCTCCGGGTGGCGGAAGTATCATCACCAGCATCCTTGCCTTCATAGTCGCAATTCTAGCCTACATCATCATCGTTAATGTGTTTGCCCTCTTGTATGGGTTGCTCATCGGTGGCTTCGTGATTCAAATTACATCACGTATCCGTAAGATGATTTACGGCGAAACCGAAGCTGATAAAAGGTCTCGTGCGGCAATAGAAGGCATCAAAGCGCGTAAAGTACTGGAACAAAAGATGCGGGAAGAATCCGCACAGGAAGCTCAAACATCTTCATTTGGACCACCTATCACCCAGCGTATGTCCCCCTATCAAAAAGGCCGCGCCTATGACGACTCGTTCGCCATTGAAGACGCAAATGATATGTTCCTCGGCGAATGTGGCGCTACGATCAAGAAAACGATTGGCGACAATGAACTTTCTGTTATCGAAATTTGGCTGTTTGATAAGGAAGATTTCGTCAGAACCCTCACGAAATATTTTGTCTCCGAACATGCTTATAATGATCCTGTGACACGTTCTGAGCTTGAATCCGAAATCAACAGCCCGGATGATATCGTGATTGCCAATAAGGGTAGCGAAATTATCATCGAGACTGACCAGATTCGTATGCGAGCAAGAGTAATTGACATAACTTACGGGACTGACCCTAGCCTACCGCCAAACAGTTACTTTGAATCCATCAATTTACAGATGGAGGCATGGGAAAAAACAGGCGTAAATAAACCCGTACCCGCGGCAGTACCCGTCCCGGCGGCGGCAAGCGGCTTGCCATCATTGGACTCTTACGAGATCGGTCCACCGCCTACTATGCCCACCACTCCACCACCAGCAACACCTGCCGCAAGTGGCTTGCCATCATTAGACTCTTACGAGATCGGTCCGCCACCTACCATGCCCACAGGCACAACGCAGGCATCACCACCGCCGCCACCCACATTTCCGCCTGCACCTCAGGACGAAGATGATGATCCGTTTGGTGGTACAGGGGACTTTACCCCCATTGGACGATAAGTCTCATTAGAATAAATAGTTGAAATAAAAACAGCCACTGACCCGTATAGATCAGTGGCTGTTTTTCAATTTCATGGAAACCTATTTGATTTTCATAATCTTGATTGAAACCATACCAGATGGTGTTTGAGCACGTACTTTGTCACCTTTTTTACAATCCATCAACACTTTACCGATGGGGCTTTCGTGAGAGATTTTTCCTTCTCGCGGGTTTGCTTCTGCCGCACCAACAATGATGTAGGTTTCATCATCGTCTTCATCTTCAAAGCGCAAGGTGACGTGTGATCCAATCCCTACAATGTCATGATTACCGTCATTAGAAACAATTTCAGCGGAGCGGAGAACGTTTTCTAAATATTGAATACGCCCCTCAACAAACGCCTGTTGCTCTTTTGCATCATGATAATCTGCATTTTCTTTTAGATCGCCCTGTGCGACGGCTTCCTTCAATTTTTGGGCAAGAGACGGACGACGTACCTCGACGAGCGTATCAAGCTCTTTTTGTAATTCTTCCGCACCATCTTGCGTCAAATATACTTTTTCTGGTTCACTCATAATGTTACCTACCTATTTTCTCTAATTCGCGTCTTCGATAGTGGTTGGTGTTGTGTGTTGCAATTGCTCTGCTAATACAGTCACATTTTGATGGTGAAGCTGTTCCACCATGCCGTTTAACAACACGCGACTTTTTCCACATTTTTCTACAGTAATTGCATCAAGCGCACCCTGCGGAGAATCACTATTAACCGCCTGTTCAACAAATTGATACAGTTTCTTTAGATAGTCTATATCTTTGGTTATTTTGCCCTGAATTTCACCCCGTAAGATGATTTCGCCATGCCCTTGAACAACTGTTTCGAAATTTCGCCCCTCTAAACTTTGTAGCGTTGCCAGGAATTCAGCATGACTCCCGCCGACAAAATAAGGTACTGGCATCAACGTATCTGCGGCAAATAACACCTGATCTTCCTCAACCAGACATACAATTGAATCAGGGCTATGTCCTGGGGTAGACCACAATTGGAGCGTTTTATCTCCTAGAAACAGTGTCATTCGATCATTAAAAACAACGTCCGGTAAAACAAGTACAACTTCCTGCATTTCTGGCGATGTTTGACGGGCATTCTCCAGACTTTGTAAACCGTGTTCTTTCAAAAGTTGACGGCACTTTTCATGTGCAATGACTGTAGCACCGTTAAAGAAACTCGTTCCGGTAGTATGATCAGCATGGAAATGCGTATTGATAACATATTTCACATCCGTGTCCAGACGATCGTAGATAAAGCGTCGGATTCGCTTAGTCTCTTCGGGATATACTAGGGTATCTATCAGAACAGCACCTACCGATGTCAACACTACCCCTGCTGTAACTTGTGCATAGGTATCGCTCGTAAAGACATAAATCGAGTCAGTAATACGTTCAGATTGCATATTAACCGGACTTTACTCACAAGAACAAACAGTTGAACGTAACGCTAATGAAAAATTGCTAAATTGCTGATTCACTTATGTGTTACGCACACAACGAATAACAAACGTTATAGAAAACCTAATAATGTTATGGTTAGCTATTCTAACGCTTAGCACTAGATGCTGGCAAGATCAAAACGTTTTACGTTATATTACGAAGTAGAAGCCGAATTATCCGCATCACGTTATAATAAGTGAATAAGCTCTCATTAGTATTCAGCTTTCCAGAGGAGCAAATATGTACCGAAATATTCTTTCAAAATTACTGATTATTCTCGCTGTGCTCCCCCTTATGCTCTCCACTTCACTCACCCAAGATGCACAACCGATTTTCCGAATTGGTATCTTGGACGATGAACGTGGCTCAATTAGCAATGGTGCGCGACTTGCCGTTTCAGAGATTAATGCAAATGGCGGTGTTGTGCGGGCGGATGGCACACAATTCCGACTAGAGTTAATTATTCAGCCCACCGTTGAAGGTAATCAACTCGAAGAAGCGGTCGATAACCTCGACAGATCAGATGTAATTGCCGTTCTCGGTCCAGAAGACACAAATACTGTGCTCAGTAATCTGCCATTGCTTCAAAGCCTGAATGTTCCTGTGCTCACGTCTGCGATTGGTGATACAGTGCTGGCTTCTGATGCCAGCGGATTACTATTCCGTACACGCGCCGCAGAGCGTCTGCAAGGATTTGCGCTTGCAGAATATCTCACCAATGATCTTAACGTCACGCAGGTTATTACCATTCAACTCGACAGAAATAGTACCGCCGGACGCGTCGGATTTTCTGTAGCCTTATCACAGATCAATCCAAATAGTGTCGAGCAAACCCTGCTCTTTGATGAAAACACAGAACTTGTTGATCTCGTTGACGAAATCATCGTGTCCAATGCACAGGCAGTCGTCACTTATGGTCCGCCTGCCCTCGCAAGCCAGTTTTTCAGCTTATTACGTGAAGCAGGTTGGATCCGTACATTCGCCTATAGTCAGGCAGATGATCCAGAATTTCGTGATACCGTTCCGCTTGAGTTCTTACGGGGGACGATCAGCACGACAACATGGCCACTCGGCGCGACGGATGCCGTTAGCGATCAATTCTTAAATACGTTCGTTCGCATCTTCGGCAAAGCGCCCAATGCAATTGAAGCCGCTAGTTATGACTCAATCAACTTGTTAGCCAATGCGATCAGCCAATCTGACAATCTGCTGAGTGGACTGTCCAATCTACGAAACATACGCGGTGTGCAAGGCGTGTTGAATACCGATGGATTAGACAGCGGCGAAACAAGCAATAATGTCGCCGTAGTGGAACTCAATACATTTGGCGGGTCAGATTTACTGGTTCGGTATGCCGGCACGGAGCGCGTGATTTTTAATGATACCGTCGATATCGTAGATGCCGAGCCTACCCTGACACCTACACCAGATGGGGTGTTCATCACAATTGAAAGCAACGTGCAGAACGTGCGCTCCGGTCCGAGTATCGATTATGATGTACTCGGTCAATTAAGACAGGGCGAAACACGTCAGGTCATTGGCGCAACTGCCAATTTTGATTGGGTGGTCATTGAGTTTCGTGGTCAACAGGGATGGCTTGCTACCTATTTGCTAGATGTAACCGGAGATCGCTCCACTATTCCGATCATTTCGCCACCACCAACGCCTACGCCACCCCCAGCGACTGCTACGCCAACCGCAGCACCGATTTCTGATATTGTGATCGTTTCCGCCTCACCAACAAATGTTACTGTGGGGACAACCACCACGATTAACGTGACGATTCAAAATATTGGTAGCATTTCTGCGGGTCCGTTCGCTGTCGCCGCCACTTTCCCGCCGGATAGTTATTTCTCTGCTATCAACGTACCGGGTTTAGCCGGAGGCGCACAACAAATCGTCTCACTAGCCTTGCAAGCAAATAGCGCAACGGGCAACTTTAGTGCCGCCATCGTGGCTGATCTCAATAACGAAGTCAACGAAGGCGCGGTTGGTGAAGCCAACAACAGCAGTTTTAATTTCAATTATAAGGTGGATAGACCGCTTATTCTGATCAACAGCACCACACTCAATACGGGTGCCTCGGTTGATCTTGAAGGCAACCTCACGCCTCAACCGGATATTCAATATACGGGTGCGGGCTTAAACACGGTTGGAACATGCACGGCGACCACAAACTGCATCGGTTTAATCAGCCCGGCACTAGATTGGAATACATCCCATTATGACGCACTCTCAGCGGCAAACGGCATTAATACGACCTTCATCGCCAATGCCGCGCTGATACCGGGTGCAACAATCGGTGTGTTTACCGCAGAAGGGAGACGGGGTGTGGTGCGCGTGGATAGCATCAATCCGGGTGTTTCGATCACGCTCACGTACCGTATCTATCAGTAAATCTACATGACGGGTGGGGCTAGAATTTAGCTCCACCCATTTTTTCTTGCTTATCGCGAGAGTTGAATATCTATAAAGCTAGTGTGGTTCGCTTCTACGGTTACTTCGCCACGAAACAGTACGGTGCCGGAATCGGTGCTGATGATGACTTCATAGTCACCCTCGCGTAAATCACCTCTTGCGAAATTTTCTCCCCAGGATTCATTCGGGTTCACATTCGTATCCGCGTAGGTATAGGTTTCGTACGTAATCGTGTTCGATCCCACGCGCCTAAATTGAATATCTTCGTCGAAAACGGGATTCCCACGGGCATCCACGACATAGCCTGCGATAATGCCCTCATCAAACTGAGGATAAAACCACAGATCAGGATTGTTGGTCGCATCAAAATCGTTCGGATCGCCAACTCGCACCTCGAAATGCAAATGTGCGCCCTCGGCAATACCAGTCGCCCCAACCCGCCCAACACGATCTCCTGCCGTAATCTCCTGCCCCGTCTCTACTTCGATAGCATCAAGATGTGCATAGAGCGTATACACGGTAGACCCTTCAACAGACCGTACACCGTGTTCAATCACAACTAAGTTGCCGTAGTAATCATTCACCGGACCAAATAATGTCGTGGAGTCATCGCCCGCGTAAAACACCGTGCCGCCCGCCACCGCCAAAACGGGTGTACCGCGTGGATTCTGAAATTCTACACCATGATGCACCTGTCGCCTGCCGTTCTGTGTACTGCCGTAGGGATAGGTACGATCAAGGCGATCTGTTCCGCCGGAAGCAATTGGGCGATTGAAGTAAAATGTGTCTACCATACGTTCCGGTGTTGGCGATACTGTGGGCGTAGGTGAGAGTGTCGGCGTTAATGTATCCGTTTCGGTGGGTGTAATCGTCGACGTATTTGTCTCGGTGGGCGTAATCGACGGCGTATTTGTAATCGTCGGGCTTGGTGAGGGTGTACGCGTTGGAAACAAGGGACCAGCAGTTGGTACCGCCGTCGCAACAATTGCCGCCTGAGTGGGGGGTGCTGAATTTACGATCTCTGCTGTGGTTTCTGGAGCGCCAGATTGACATGCCGCAACGCCCAGCAGAATGCAGAGTAAGAGTGTGATAATGTTGTTTTTATGGGACATAACTACTCGAATGGAATTTCCTTAAAATTACCTGTCTCCGCACCAATTCGACTTTCAAGAATCAGCTCACGGCTTTGTATAGGCAATTGTAGATAAGATAGGGCGGTATTCACCAGTGCGGATTGTGGAATTAAACCAACTAATTCCGTATGAGTAACGGTCACATTATATTTTTTCACAAGTTCATGCAGAGCAGACATTATTGTGAATAGTGATGTCTGGCGGAAATCAATCACATTCATAGAAACCTGCGCCTGACCATTAACCAGCAATCCAAGCGCCTTTACAAACGGCAATCCACCGCCTGATTCTCGAATTTCTGTGGCGATCTCCTGTGCAATATTCACGTCTTTAGTATCAAGATAGGCGTTGAAAGCAATTAGCGGTTGCCGTGCACCAATGACACATGCCCCAGCAATACCGAGCGTTGCAGGACCAAAATCAGGTTTACGATGAGGTAAATGGATTTCCTCTTTGAGTTTTTCATAGCCACCGCGTCGCACATCGGCGAGGTTTTGACGTTCAGAGCGTGTCGCCGCCGCCTCATACAAATAGACGGGCAAGCCAAGCTCATCGCCTACCAACTCACCCAATGTCTTTGCTAATTCAACACAATCCGAAAGTGACGCGTCACGTAAAGGAATAAACGGGACAACATCTGTTGCACCGATTCGCGGATGCACGCCTTGATGTTTTTCAAGGTCAATCATTGTTGAGGCGGTTACAATCGCCTGATATGCCGCTTCCAAAATCGGTTCCGGCTCACCAATAAAGGTCATTACCGTGCGATGATGGTCATAATCACTGCTGACATCAAGCAGATGTACGCCCTGAACGGCTTCTATGGCATCACCAAGCGATTGAATGATCGTCCTGTCCCGTCCTTCACTAAAATTCGGGACACACTCGATGAGGGGCATTACGTCTCATCCTCGCCATCAATAAATGTTGGCGGTGTGGATTGTCCACCGATGGTCGTATCATCAGCCTTGATTGGTTGTTTATCGATCATACGCAAGGTGTCATTATCAATTTCACGCCCATTAAAGCGATCATACATCGTGGGGTTCGCCAGTCGATCCACAGCATAGCGCCACCATCCGTTACCCGTTTCCCGCAATACAGAACGGCAATTATCACAGCGCACGATCCGTTTGGGTCTCGGAATGCCGAAAACGCGATCAACTTTCATATCGTGATGGAGCGTACCCTCACGGCAAACAGGACATTGCTCGATGAGGAACCCATTCTTATAACGTTCCGTCGCCGCGATGCCACGCAAATAAAATCCGACATAAACGAGAATCAACAACAGTAAGATTCCGCCAATCAACGCCTCTATCGGGAAGTTAAATCCACCGTCATCGGGATCATCCGGAGCAACTACATTTTCAAGCTCAGGCGTTGTTGACGGATTTACCGGCACAACCACCTCAACCTGTTCTGTTGCTTCAGCCGTAGACACACTTTCTAACGTCGGTTCTTCCGTTTGATCGACGATAACAACGGCTTCTGTTGGTGGATTTTCGGTTTCAGTCGGCGCTAAAGTTGGTTCATCTGTCGGTTCCGCTGTTTCTGTTGATGTAGGAATCACCTCCGTCACACGACTCAAGGCAGTCTCAGACACAATTAATGCCACAATCTCGTCGGTTTGTTCAGCCGTTGGTTCTGGCGTATCTGACGGTATTGAGGTTTCGGTTTCAGTTGGCGCGACGGTGTATGTCAACGTTGCGGTTAACGTCAATGTCTCCGTAGGCGGAATTTCAGTCTCTGTCGGCACAACGACAATCACTTCTATTGTCGCGGCTTCCGTCTCCGTTGGAGACAGGGTCGCAGTGGCGGTATCAGGAATCGCTGTCGCGGTTGGTTCCGGTGTACTTGTAGGCGACGGCTCTACCGTATTGGTCGGCAAATCTGTCTCTGTAGGTTCAACGGTCGACGTTGCCGTTTCAGTTGAAGTGACCGTCGCAGTTGCCGTATCCGGTATCAGAGTCTCAGATGGTTCAATTGTATTGGTTGCTGACGGCTCTATTGTATTCGTTGGCGCGTCAGTCGCTGAGGCTTCGATGGTTGATGTTTCGGTGGGCGGAAGTTGTGTTTCCGTTTCAGTTGCGGTAGATGTTAATGTAGCAGTCAACGTTTCCGTTGGTGTCGCTGTCGCAGTTGATGTTTCAGACGGCGTGATTGACGGCGTTTCAGTAGCAGTTACCGAAGGTGTCAATGTTTCGGTTGCGGTTGATGTTTGAGTCGGCGTATCCGATGGTGTTAACGTCAGGGTTGCTGTAGGTGTTTCTGTATATGTAGCGGAAGGCGTACGGGTGACGCTTGGCGTAAAAGTGATCGTTGGAGTCAGATCATCTTCGCTCAATACAGGCAAGGGCTGAAGCTCCACCGTCCATAACGCTAGATCAGTTCGTATCCACCCAAATATAAATTCAGCTTCAAGTACTTCTGCACTTGGCGGCGGCTCAAAACGAATCATGATCCAGCTGGTATTTTCATTGCGTCCAACCGGCTCTACGGGATCACCGGGCAACAATTGCCCCAATCTCAAATACCCCTGCCCCGGACCAGCCCGCACCAAAGCACTATTGGCATCTCCAAGACGAATATAACTCCCTGAAGGTGTTGCGGTCGGAAAGAATGGTGTTGCAGTCTCTTCACCGGGTACAGGTGTAGGTGTCAAATTGGATTCATCCACAACCGGAAGCACGTCAATATCAATCACCCAATAGGCAAGGTCACGCCGAATCCAGCCGAATCCACGCCGATAGGAAATCATGATCCAATCGGCATCTTCATTTCGGCTCACCGCACGAATAACATCACCAGAAACCAACGCCCCAACTGGCAAATAATCCTCACCCGGTCCCCCACGCAGAAATACATCAATCGGCAATACAAAGTTACCTTCTGGTGTAGGAGGTGGTTCAGGCGTAGTTTGTGCGATAACAAATGTCGTCGCCAACGCCAGTAGAAATATCACAAATGAAACAAAAAATAAACGCGCCTTCAATCCATGCCCTTTGGGTTGGGATAATTACTGGTCAACATTATAACAATGTTCTATCGACTTCACACGATATTAAACTTGATGCTTACCCTACGATACGCTACATATCATCAAAAACAAATTGTACCGCATTACCAATCGGAGCATTATCCGCAAAAAATTGTGCTGACCATGTTCCAGCGGTAAACGGCACGTAAGATGGTATTAGAAAAAACCAGACGCAAATATCCGCGTAATTATCATCTACAAGCCATGTATCCTGCCAGACCATTGTGCCATCACGCATCCATTCAACCGCCATTAATGTACCTTCAGCAAGGTTCAACGCACGCGCCGTCATATAAACTTGATCTTCGTCAATATCGAAAGTAGTTCTGGCATTCAGCATGCACCCATCAGACGGGTCTACACTTGTGGATGTTCCAGTGACGACAAAACTCTGTTGATCGCTGTTAAAGGGCACAGTTGTCACCTGTGGATTCGCCGAACCTGTCTGCCCCACATTACTCTGCGCTGAATTTAATCTTGAAATCGTAATTGTCGGGGTTGAACCGGCACTTACCATCTGCAAAAGGTCTCGATTAATCTGACTTTGAGACGCAACTTCTGTTTCCGCCGCTACAACCGTTTGCGCTACCTGCGTCTGATTACTCAATCCATCTAAGGCAATCTGTGACACTTGCGTCTCATAGATAGTGGTATCCGCATTCAGAGTTCCAACAGCATCCGTTCGATCAAGGGCACCACACCCTGCAATCAGTAAAAGTAGTGGCAAGCAAAATATGCGTTTCAAGTCCCTACCCTTTTTTAGCCAAATATCACCTACAATTAAATTATCAAAACATTATTCGCATGAAATATCAAGGTTTGTGTTTATGCGTTCACAGCGTTTAGCGTTTATTTTTCTGGCATTTTACCTCACATTTATCGGCGGCAGTGCCTATTATGTGCTGGTTTTCCCGATTCGTTTTTTCCATCACGGTTTTTTGACGGTCTTAGCCGCATGGTGGCTTTATCGTCGTTTTAGAAATGGAAAGGGAATCCCGTTCACGCCGCTGAATACGGCAATATATGCAAGCATTGGAGTCTGGTTCCTCACCGCGATCACGAGCCTTGACCCACGTATGTCGATTGAAAACGTGTGGTTCCTGATCTTGCATGTGTTGATGTTCTTCGTGATCGTTGATCTATTTCAACGGGGTCGTCAAAAATTAGTGCTCGAAGCGCAGTTCTTGATGGGTGCTGTTGTCGTCTTCATCACAACCTTAGAAATCGCATCCTGGTATTTTGGATTAGGGCTGACCCCCGGCACAAACATCGGCTGGATTAGCGAACGCATTATTCCACTCACATCAATCCGCGTGGCGCTCGCCATGAATATAAGCACGTTATTAGCGGGTTATGTCGCACCCTTAATCACATTAACTATCGCATGGGCATTAACCGCCCGCCGTAAAGATTATAGACAGGTGCTCTGGATTTTGTCTGTATTGTTGATAGGCGTGTTAATTCTGACATTTTCGCGTGGAGGTTTGCTGTCTTTGCTTACCGCGCTCGGCGCATTCAGCGTGATGCGATTCTCTCAACAAGCTCGCTTCCAGAAAATTCTTGCCCCCAAATTCATCCTCGCAGGCGCAAGCATTGTGGGAATCATTGGCGTTGTACTATTCGTGATCCTGTCTTTAAGTGGATCAAGGAACACGGGCGATGAAGGGCGCTTAGATATGTACCGAAGCGCCGTAGAAATCACGCGTGATTATCCGATTATGGGCGTGGGTGTCGGTGAATTTGGAAGGGCGTTCCGTGAGTATCGCACTCCTGAAATAGCACGCGATAAACTTGCTTCTGCACACAATTATTATCTAAACACCGCTTCAGAAACCGGCATCCTGGGGATTCTGGTCAATCTATGGCTCGGTATCTTACTCCTCAGAACATGGTGGCAACGCTGGCAAGAGGCGGATTCACCTGCACGTAAATTACGTTTGGAAGCCGTATACGCGGCGTTACTCGGTATTGCCGTGCATAGTATGGTTGATGTGTTTACGACAACTCCGGTAGTGCTCGTCATTCTTGTGTTGCTGGCTTATAGCATCACCGGACACAAAACTGTCCTCGATACACCACCGGCAGGGCAACGCTTACCTACGCTCTTATTTCTAGCAATCGTACTTGCCTATGGTGTGTTCTTTTTTCAGACAGACCGTGCTTATCTACATTATCAATTTAGCATTATCCGTGATGGTGAAGAAGCGTTAGAACACGCGAATGGCGCAAGAAATTTAGATCCACATCTGCATTTATATGATTTGCAGATCGCCTACTTAACCGGAGAAAAGGCGCTCAATGCCGAAGGTGACGTTCAAACTGCGATTGCAATGTATGAGGATGCGCTGGAACTCGAACCTACATGGGACATCGGCTGGCTGAATCTCGCCGCATTGACTTTATTGGAAGGTGATACTGAACAAGCTATTGAATATGTGACCCACGCCTATGAGATCAACCCGTTGACTCAATCACCCTATCAATTAGCACGGATAAGAGATGGGACAGAATTAATCTCAGCCGAGCAAATAACCATGCTATATCGTCAGGGCATTGGAAATCTCGCAGGCATACGTGGCTATCTTGCAACCGCACCATTTTGGACAGAATCACCGTTACGGACACAGGCACTATACGCTGATATAGCGTTGCGCCGAATCGACCAGCAATATCGCATCCTCCGCCAACATGATCCAGAAGCGGCGTATGGGCTGGTTCCACAAAATCCACAATCCGCCGCTGACTGGTGGGTCGTCGGGGAATATGCGCTCACGGTAGATAACGATCCTGTAGCCGCATTTGAGAGCTTTACAGAGGCAATCGGCAGATCATCGCGCTATGGTGATTATTATGCGTCCCGTGCAAGAGCGGCAATCGCGCTGAATAGCTTAGATCAGGCACAAAGTGACCTCAATATGGCGGAGCTTCTCGGAACATTCTCAGAATATCCCGACGCTATTCGGGCAAATTTGACGAATGATCCCGCGCAGGAAATCTTACTTTTGCAGAATGCCCTTCCATCGCGTTTCGTGCCACAAGAGTTCTCTGCGGTACTATATGGTGGGCGCTTCTCACAATTTGATATCCCGTCACAAATGCGATATCCCGGACCCGGACGAGAGGTTATGCAATCGCTGTATGAGCTTGCTGAAATTTATCTTGAAGCCAGAGATACCACACAGGCAATTGCCACCTATCGAACAATTATCGACTACGCACCGGATGAAATTGAGGCAAGAGAACAATTGGCACTATTGTCGCCATGACCGCACTTGCCCGTACCCGCAAAATTTGATACGATTACGCGTATGATGCCCTCATAGCTCAGTGGATAGAGCGTTGCCCTCCGGAGGCAGAAGCCCAGGTTCGAGTCCTGGTGGGGGCAAAACGGCATAAAGTCTACGCAAACGCCAATCCGAATTTATCAGATTGGCGTTTGTTTTTGTATCTTACTGTGTGGAAGAGAATATATCCATTCAGTTCTGGCAATCAACCCGCTTTCCGTTTATGCTAATATTGCAAAATCTATACGCATCCTTTGAGAGGAACATATGCTTGCCACCATCTTAATCATCATCGTAATGATCGTACTGATGATTGGCTTTAACGCGCTCTATGTAGCGGGCGAATTTGCCACGGTTAGCGCACGTAAATCGCGCATCATGCAACTTGCGAATGAAGGCAATACACTAGCAAAACTCTTATTGCCTGTACTAGAAGATCACCACAAATTGGATAGTTATATTGCGGCGAGTCAAGTTGGGATTACGATCTCAAGTGTGGTGCTCGGTATATTTGGACAACAGCAAATTGCCCCGCGAATCGAACCCCTTCTCACTGACCTACCCTTTGTCACGGAAGTCGCCGCAACGGGCGTATCCGCAACTCTGGTACTCATCTTATTGACGACGTTACAGGTCGTATTGGGCGAATTGGTGCCAAAATCACTGGCGTTGCAATATCCTGAGCGTGTCGCGCTTTTGACGACCTTACCGATGAAATGGTCGGCAGAAATCATCTTGAAGCCACTCATTGTTGTTTTGAATGGAAGCGGTACGTTGATCTTGCGCCTACTTGGCATCCAACACAACGAAGAGCATAAGCATGTCCACTCCCCCGAAGAAATACAATACCTACTGTTACAAAGCCATCAAGGCGGTTTGCTTGACGAACAGGAACATACACTGCTTGATAGTGCATTCCGTTTTGGCAAATTACGGGCAGGTGAAATCATCATCCCACGTACGAAGATGGTGGCGGCAGATGTCTCCACATCCGTCGATAATATTTTGCGATTAGCCGCAAAGTCAGATTACACGCGTATTCCAATTTACGAGGGCGACATTGACCATATTATCGGCTTCGTCCATCTTAAAGAACTTTTCCAGTTATCGTATAGAGGCACTACAACCGAAGTACGTGGAATTTTACGTGACATGACATTTGTCCACCACACGACGATGCTTGATGATGTTTGGGACGCGCTCAATAAAGCCAACTCTTATCTGGCGATTGTTTCCGATGAGTATGGTGGTACTGTGGGTTTAATTACCCGCGAGGACCTGATGGAAGAATTGTTCGGCGAAGTTCAAGATGAATTCGACGAGGCAGAGACATCGGCTATCGCGAAAATCGACGATATGACCTATCGCATTCGTGGGGATGTTTCAATCCGCCACATCAACGATGACTTGAATTTATCACTGGAGACCGATGACAGCTACACAATCGGAGGCTACTTTCTCAACAAACTGGGACATATGGCAGAAATGGATGACGAAATTTCCGTCAACAATGTGCGTTTACGGGCGAGTGTGATTACAGATCGCGCGGTAGAAGAAATCATGCTTACCATCGAAAACTCACCGTTGGATGAAGAAGGTGAACGATGATACTGATTGACTTTCTCATCATTTTTATCCTAATTTTGATGAATGGCGTGTTTGTTGCCGCGGAATTTTCGATCATCGGTGTACGTCCCTCACGTATCAATCAACTTGCGGAGGAAGGTCATTCAACCGCAAAGCGTGTGCAAAATATCCTTAGTCAACCAGCTCAGGTTGACCGTTATATCGCCTCTGCCCAGCTTGGCATTACCATCGCCAGTTTGGGACTTGGCATGTACGGTGAGCCGGTGATTGCGCATCTGGTAGAACCGATTTTGCACGATACATTTGGCATAAGCGGAGACGCAGTACACACCATTTCCTTCTTTTTTGGATTAGGACTTATCACTTACCTTCACGTGGTCATCGGTGAGATGGTTCCAAAATCATTGGCATTACAAAGCGCAGAACGGGTTGTATTTGTTCTGTCAACGCCGATGTTCTGGATGCAACGCGTATTCTCTTTAGCTATCAACGCACTTAATAATATTGGCATTCTCGTCCTCAGGCTTATTGGGGTTCCACCACCAGCGGAGGGACAACGCCTATTCACGCCGGATGAACTCGAACTGGTTATCTCGGAAAGTGTCGTCGGTGGACTTGTAGAATCTGAGAAACAACGTCTGATAGCTAAGATTTTCGATTTTGGTGAATTGAGCGTCAGACAAATCATGACCCCGCGATCTCGCATCAAGGCAGTACCTGTAACCATCACAAAAGATAAATTACTAGAGAAAATGTTTACCTCTGTTCACACGCGTTTCCCTGTGTATGAAGGCAATCTGGATCATATTCTCGGTATCGTTCATCTGAAAGACCTTGTGCATCACTTTCTTGATAACACACCGTATGATCTGCGAGAACTCCTCCATGAAGCGCCGATAGTACCGGAGGGCTTGCCTGCCGATGAACTATTAACACTTCTTCAACAACAACACATCCATCTGGCGATTGTCATTGATGAATATGGTGGGACGGCAGGCATTGCAACAATGGAAGATGTACTCGAAGAAGTCGTCGGTGAAGTGCGTGATGAATTCGACATCGCCGAACACGATCACATCACGGTTGCATCTGACGGACATTTAGTGGTACTTGGTGCTACACGTTTAGATGAGCTTCAGCAGTATATAGATTTTACTCAATATGAGTATGCAGAAGGCATAGATACAATCGGTGGATTATTAGTGGCGAACGTTCCGTTACCACCGCAAAAAGGTGCTGAAATTCAACTTGATGGTGTGACCCTGCGTGCAGAATCTGTAAGCGGATTGGTCGTCGAAGAAGTGAGCATCTATCTTGAGCAAAGCAATGATTCAAACGGGGATGAAGCCGTTTCTGAATAAATTTCAGTGGCTTCATCCACAAATTAATTGAGCACATTGCTTATAAGAGTTTTGTCGTTAAGCCACCATCGGCTGTGATTGTCGCACCTGTGATAAACGAAGCCTTATCACTCAACAAAAACGCAATGACCTGCGCGATTTCATCAGGTTGACCCACCCGCCCGATGGGATGCGACTCTCCCCATAAATCAACCACCGCCTGTACATCCCCGTCAACAGCAAACGTTGATGCACCAGCCCGCAGTAACGGTGTATCCACTGAACCCGGCAACACGCAATTCACGCGAATCCCGTCCGACGCATGGTCGAGGCTCATCGAACGTGAGAGCGCAATAACGCCCGCTTTTGATGTGGCATATGCCGCAACCCGTTGTTGACTACTGTTATATCCCTGTACAGAGGCGACATTCACTACCGCCCCACCGCCCTGTTTCACGATTTCTGGAAGGCAATAGTGCGACAGCATAAAGACACTCTTTAAATTGACATTGAGCGTGCGATCCCAGAGCGCCTCGTCCGTTTCGATCACCGTGCCATAGGTCTGAATCCCAACAGAATTCACCAGATAGTGAATCGCGCCATAATTTTTGACCGCCACCTCTGGAACCAATTTGACTGCCTCTGAATTTGACGCATCAGCGATGACAGCTGTTACCTCTCCTCCGCTGGACTTTATTTCAGAAACAGTTTGGTCAGCCGATTCTCTAGAAATATCAACCACCACCACCGCCGCACCCTGAGATGCGAGGAATTTTGCAGTTGCACGCCCGATGCCATTACCTGCACCGGAAACAACGGCAACTTTGTCTTTAAAATCCATCAATTACTCCTAAATCATCGCGTACAAAAGACTGTTCAATTGCTGTACATTAAAGTTCAAATTATAACACTCCTCGCGGGATCAAACAGCAACCACCCTGCTAAACCGCACGATTCCTGTACGATGTTTGATTTATGACGCTTTTCCACCTTTGCGTATCCAAATTTATGATAAGATGGCACGCATGAACAAGATTCTGGGCTTTCTCAGGGCGCAAGGGCGCAAATATTGGGCATGGGCAATTCGTTTGTTTGTGCTCTGGCTGATCGTCGGAGCCGTATATCCGGTATCTCATCGCGCACCGCTTCAACCCCCACAAATCGTGCAGACAAGACATCAACAAGTGTGTGTACACACTGATCTAAAAGATGAGGTTGACGAATGGAAAATTCAACGCTCATTACAACTTGTGCGTGAAATGGGCGCAACTACTATTGTAGAATTTTTCCCGTGGGCATATGCTGAAAGCAACGAAGATCAATATCGTTGGTATCAATTTGATCGCATTACCCGCCATGCACAAAATCAAGGAATAAGGGTTATCGCACGGCTAGGATTGGTTCCTGATTGGGCGCGTCCGGCAGAAACAACCCTCAACTACTTACCCGAAGAGTCATTTGATGATTTCGTCCAATTTGCGGTGGATTTCGCAACACGCTATGAGGGCATCGTAGACGATATTATCATCTGGAATGAACCCAATCTCGGATTTGAATGGGGGTATCAAGAGGTACTACCTGAACGGTATGTGCGCCTGTTACAAGCAGTGTATCAGCCATTACATGATGCGAATCCGAACATGAATGTGCTTGCGGGCGCACTTGCCCCTACTCTTGAACCTGTCGGCAGTCCGCATGGTATGAATGACTTGATTTACCTCGAAGGGTTGTATCAGGCTGGCGCGGCGGATTATTTTGATACGCTCGCCGTCCATGCCTATGGTCTTGAACAACCTCAATCAGCAGAGCCGGATGAAGAATCGCTTAACTTTCGCCGGATCGAACTCGTGCGCGAGGTTATGCAACGCTACGACGATGAAGAAACGCCCATCATTGTCACCGAAAGTGGCTGGAATGATAACCCTCGATGGACACTTGCCGTACGACCATCACAGCGTATCGCAAACACGATTGACGCGTTCCATTGGGCAGATGAGCACCAGAATTGGATCGAGAATCTGTGCATCTGGGTGTTGCGCTATCCAAGGGACACCGGACGGTATCCTGACAATTGGACACTGATTACGCCAAATTTCCAGCTGAAGCCCATCTATTACGCCATCCAAAATTACGCACTCGGTCAAGAAAGTGAGGGGACGTTATGGCTACCTCCACCCGCTTCTTAAGAGGCTGGATAGTGCTCTATAGCGCGGCAGTCTACGTGTTTATCGCTGGTATCGTTGTGATCGTTCTGCAAATTGGTTTTGACAAACCAACGGTTTCCGAAGTTTTTCCACAAGGTGAATTGCGAATCGGCGTGGATGCTAGTTATGCGCCTTTAGCCTTCTCCACATCGGATGGATTAGCCGGACTGGAAATTGATTTAGGGACGCGCATCGCCGAGGAAATCGGACTTACGCCACGTTTCATCAACATTGGCTTCGATTCACTCTACGATTCACTTATTGGAGAACCCGCTCTTGTTGACGTTGTGATTTCTCAATTGCTGATTACCCCGTCACGAACTGGCAGTGTTTTCTACACAACACCCTATGTCAATTCGGGATTGGTGCTCGTGGTTCCGTCCGAAAGTGACATTCAAACGATGCGAGATTTATCCGGCTATAGTCTCGCCTATGAGTTTGGTTCATCCGCCGATAACGAATCCCGCAAATGGCTACGTAGAATACCGGAATATGACATCCGACCCTATGAATTATCGCGGTATGCGCTGGATGCCGTTCGGCTCGGTGATGCGGATGCCGCACTGGTGGATTTCGTCACAGCACGTTTATATTTCCGTGATTATCCTGAATGGTCAGCGACATACTATGAGGTGACTGACGCATTATATGCCATTGCCGTCAACATCCATCAGGTGGATCGCTGGCAACTTATCAATCGCACACTCAACGAATTGATCGCCGATGATTATGTGCGTGAACTGCTGGATAAGTGGCTCTAACCCTAGCCATACCCATCACCAATCGCTATACTGTTTCGCATGGTAAATATTGGAATTGACGCTCGGTTAACGCACTATCGTGTTGGCGGCATTAGCACGTATACAACTGCCTTAATTGAGGCTTTGAAAGCACTTGATAGTCCACATAACTTCACAGTATTTAATAGTCGCAAAGCGCAAATTTCAAAAAATCCGCTCAATAAAGAAATAGGATTGTGGACTCCGCCCCACCATCGCATTGAGCGCATCGCCCTATCATTGGAACTTATGCGATTTGGTCTGGATGTTTTCCATGCTACTGATTTTATTCCACCCTATTTTGGCGCGAAACGTCACATTATTACGGTTCATGATCTCACATTTTTACATTATCCCCAGCATAAAGACCGTGCGGCACAACGCTACTATAACGATCAAATCGAGTATGCAGTGAAACACGCGGATCATATTCTAGCCGTTAGCAGTGCAACCAAGACCGATCTGATCACTATGCTCAATGTTCCAGAAAGTAAAATCACAGTACAACATCATGGCGTGGATAGTCGTTTTAAGCCACTGTCGTCAGAAATTGTTGAGGAAACGTGCTACCGTCTAAGCATTCCAGTCGGTAGTATTTTGCACGTAGGCACGCTTGAACCGCGAAAGAACATACCCTCACTTCTTAGCGCCTATCAACAATTGCCCAATGAGTTGCAACAAAAACACGCGCTCGTGCTCATAGGGAAAATTGGATGGTTGTTTGACGACACGATGGCACAAATTATGGTCTTGCAAGAAAACGGGGCAAACATCATCCTACGAGATACAGTGAGTGATGATGATCTATCAGCAGTTTATAATTCAGCTACAGTTTTCGTAATTCCCTCTATGTATGAGGGATTTGGATTGCCCGCACTGGAAGCAATGGCGTGCGGAACTCCAGTTATTGTGGGAAATAATTCATCCTTGCCGGAAGTTGTTGGGGATGTTGGGTTGCTGTTTGATGCGAGCAACGTTGACGACCTATGTGCCACACTTGAGTTCGCTTTGAAAAATGAAAATTGGCGAACGCAGACTTCAAAGCAAGGCATTGAGCGTGCGGCAACCTTCACATGGGCGCGTTCAGCTGAAATCGCCTTATCTGTTTACACTGCATTGAGTTAATAACTATGCGAATACTAGTAATCACCGCCGCGTTCCCGTATCCACTTGCCTCCGGTGGCGCGATTCGTACATTCGGAATCATCCATGGACTACATCAGGCAGGTCATGAACTTACCCTTCTCAGCTTTACTGATCGTGACATATCCGAAACACCTATTCCAGCATATTGTGAGGCTATTCATCTCGTCCCAACGCCCCAAAGAAGCAAAGTAGAACGACTAAAAACACTCTTACTAACCAATCAAGCTGATATTTCCACCCGCTTTAAAAGCACGGATTTTGAGCAAAAACTGCGCGACTTACTCACAACACAACAATTTGACCTGATCCAGTTCGAAGCCATCGAATCCGTCGCTTACTTGCCAATTGCAAGGCAACTACAACCTACTGCTAAAATCTGCTTTGATACCTTTAATGCTGAATACATGCTCCAGCGCAAAATTTATGAAATTGACCGCACCAATCTTAAGCGCCTGCCTGCCGCGTTGTATTCTTATCTACAGATCAATCGGATCGCCAGATTTGAAGGAGAAATGTGCCAACTGGCGGATTGTGTGATCGCCGTCTCAGACGAAGATGCCGAGCTATTGAAGGATTTTCGAGCGGACAAAAAGATTCACATCATGCAAAGTGGCGTTTTTGTTGAGGACTACAAGACGGTCGATGAAAAAGTGGATTTACCCCTCAACAGCCTCGTTTTTACGGGGAAAATGGATTATCGCCCAAATGTTGATGCGATGCTGTGGTTTACTGCCGAAATCTTGCCTCATATTCGCGCTAGAGTGCCGGATGTACAACTTTACATCGTCGGACAGCAACCGTCCGACAGGTTAGAAGCACTCACCGCAAACGAAAATATTCACATCACAGGTTGGGTGGATTCCACCATTCCCTATCTGCACGAAGCCACGGTTTATGTCGCACCATTGCGGATGGGCAGTGGAACACGCCTCAAATTACTGGAAGCGATGTCGTCCCGATGTGCCATTGTCGCGACAACCCTCGCAAGCGCTGGTTTGCATTCAGAAACAAAGCAAGGGATGATTGTTGCTGATGAACCAGAAGACTTTGCGAACGCAGTTGTGGAATTGTTACAGAATCAACAAAAACGACAGTATCTGGGTGAAGTCGCCCAAAAGGAAGTCAAAAAGCGTTATGATTGGTCAGCTTTGATTCACCACTTACTCAGCGCCTATAAGGACATCGGACTTGGATAGGGAAGCACTGGTAAATCGAAATCGTGGCATGGCGGAAGCATTTCATCAAACCCCGTACAAACATCATCTGCGCCGATTGATGCTCCAAACCGTCTCACTTTTACCCATCAATCGACAAAAATCTAAAAGTGATCGTGTGCTCATCATCCGCCCCGATCATCTTGGCGATGTCCTGCTGACGACCCCGGCGATTCAGGCGATTAAACAAACAAACCCCTATACGGAGATTCATGTGCTTGTCGGACCGTGGTCAGCCAGTGTGCTTATCAATTATCCAGAAATTGACCGTGTTCTCACACTTCCATTTCCCGGTTTTAGCCGAAATTCTAATGAAAATATTCGCTCACCGTACCAGCTTGCATATCAATCAGCACGACATTTGCGGTCTATTGGCTATGGTAGTGCAATTATCATGCGTCCAGATCATTGGTGGGGTGCATTGCTTGCTTTCCTTGCCGGAATTCCGATCCGCATCGGGTATGATCTACCTGATGTCGCTCCCTTTCTCACCCATGCCCTGCCCCATGACCATCAGCATGTCGTTCGACAGAATCTAAAGTTAGTCGAAAATTGGACGGGTAAAATTGATGAAAAGCAACTCAGGTTAAACTTTTATCCTGCCCCAGCAGACGCAACATATATAAATAGTCTTCTACAAAAGCAAGGTATTGATGAGAAACAGTCGCTTATTTGCATTCATCCTGGCTCAGGCACATGGGTAAAACGTTGGGAAGCGTCACGCTGGGCGAGTGTTGCGGATACGCTAAGCGAACAACTCAACAGCACGGTTGTCTTTACCGGTGGCGACCACGAAATGCCGCTGGTCAATGAAATCACCGAACTGATGAAAACTGAAGCCTGCGTCATGGTGGGTGATACACAGGTGGATCAACTCGGCGCATTATTCCAGCGTGCTCAAGTAGTGCTTGGACCGGACAGCGGGCCGTTGCATCTTGCCGTTGCAGTCAACACGCCCACCGTCACATTATTCGGACCTGCTGATCCCGTCGAATTTGGACCGTGGGGAGACCGCGCCAGACATATGGTGCTGACGAGTGACATAGGTTGTCGCCCCTGCCGTGTCCTCGATTGGGCAGGCGATAACCCCGAAAATCATCCCTGTATGCGGGACATCAGCGTGGGCAGTGTATTAGAGGCGGCACGACGGGTTGTCCAGTTTAATCAGGAATAACGACTTTATCTAAACCTTCTTCAGGTGGCGGATAGCGCAAATCCATACTTTCCATCGTTTCCACAATTTTCTGGCTAATGACTAAATTACGATACCATTTACGATCCGCAGGCACGATATGCCACGGCGCATACTTCGTGTTGCATTTGGTCAGCACATCTTCGTAGGCTTCCATGTACGTATCCCACTGTTCACGCACTGGTAAATCACCCATAGAGAATTTCCACTGCTTATCAGGGCGATCGAGACGGTCTTGAAAACGTTCTTTCTGCTCTTCTTTAGAAATATGTAGGAAAAATTTGAGGATGCGCGTGCCACTATCAGCAAGAAGTTTCTCAAAATTGTTGATATGATCATAGCGTGGCTTCCAAACCGATTCAGGTACGATTTCATTGACCCGTACAACCAGCACATCTTCGTAATGGCTACGATTAAAAATGCCAATATAACCTTTTGGCGGGGTATGTTGATGAATACGCCAGAGAAAATCATGGGAGAGTTCCTCTAGGCTGGGTTGCTTAAAACTGGTGACGCGTACACCTTGCGGGTTAATTCCCTCAAAAACATTCTTGATTGTGCCGTCTTTGCCACCCGCGTCCATCGCCTGCAAAACAATCAGCAAAGATTGGGTACCCTGCGCGTAAAGCACTTCCTGCAACTCGATCTTACGCGCTTGCAATTTAGCGTATTCTTCTCGTGCAGATTCTTTTTCCCAATCGCCTTTATAGCGCGTATCGAACTCGCTCAGATTCACTTTTTTGCCAATTTTCGGGTTCAATGCTTGCTCAGACATAAAATTTACTCCAGCTCATTAAAGGCTTCGCTTCAATCGCGTTTCACCATCGGCGGCAATTTCTTCAAAAAATGTATCTAACTGAATAAAAACGTCCCAATAATTATCCACATCTAATTCTCGAAAACAGCGGTCAATCATCAACTTTTCAAGAGATACAACGCGCTTCCCTTTCCACAGCTTATCAGCAAGGGCAACACACAGTGCCTCGAGTGGGGTAGATTCATCCCATTTAGCATGAGACACACTGATTTCTGCAATCTGTTCATCAATCCCATTGCCAAGTAAAAGTTGCTTACCCATTACTTCGTGCTCATCACCGGGAAAATCAAGCTCTTCAGGATGGGCAGTCTTTCCAACATCGTGCAACACTGCGCCCAATTTTACTACGTTGTGTGACACTGTAACCTGCATCTCATCAAGCCCTTCTAGCAAGATTTGCGCCACTTCAAGCACGAGTTTAGCATGTTTGAGGAGTCGTTCACTTGCATTAAGCGACTCCAGCAATTCAAACGCATCGGAAGTTGAATTAAATGTCACTCAGGGACTTTCGAATGCTTTTTCACTTTGCGGTTTTACGGTGATATTGCGCTCATTGCGATAGGTGACCATGCCCTGCCCCGCGCCTTTGATTGACTTCACATATTTGATGCGGGTGACATCCACAGAAGCCGCACCTTCCGCACGCGATTTGCTGTAATAGGCGGCGATGGCGGCGGCTTGTTCGATCACATCTTCGGGGATATTTCGCCCATCGAATTTAATAATTACATGCGCGCCGGGAACATTCCGCGCGTGCAACCACAGATCATCGCCGTTGGCTTTCTTAAACGTCACCATTTCATTCTGGCGACTGTTACGCCCGACCCAAATGACAAACCCATCTTTCGTGACAATCCGTAGCGGTGCGCTTTGTCCGCCACCTTTGCGTTTGATACGTTTACCACGCCAATAGCCCCCTGCTTGTAGTGCCTGCTGAACCTCGTCAATATCAGGCCAATTGGTGCCACCTTCTAAATCAATCTCTAGTTGGTCGAGATAATTCAGTTCGTTTTTTGTCTCGCGGACGAGTTGAGGCACGTCTTCCAGTGCACGTTTTGCTTTATTGTATTTCGTAAAATAGCGTTGCGCATTATCAAGCGGTGACATTTTCGGGTCAAGCTGAATCACCAATTCCGGTTTATCTGGGTCATACTGTGCACGGAGTTCAGTCTGGTTATCCTCAAGCCCATATTGATAGGCAAGGATCAATTCGCCACTCTGACGTAACACTTCCCGTTCATCATCATTTTTGAGCGAGCTTTCGAGCGAATCGAGCTTACCCTGCAAGCGTCCACGCGCCTCACGGATCGCCTTAAACAGGGGTGTTTTCGCCGCAGTATACGCATCTTCGCCCGTTGGGGTGCCGTAATAGGCATTGACGGCGGCGCTAATTGTTTCAACAGGATGCCAGCCGGGAAGATATGTAATCGGGTACACGCTGAATGCTTCTACGCCGTCTTCCGTCTCGACAATTCCCGGTGACCATTCACGCCGAAGCAACGGAGTCACAACATCCTTGAACGCAGAAAAAATGCTTTCAGCGTTGGCATCCCGTGCCTTGATTTGAACATCACTTTCTGCCCTAAAAATGATCTCGCGGGCAATAAGCGGACTCATACCTAAAAGATTCCCTGTCAAGACTTGAAACGCCTTCTGTTTCTCGTCTTGCACTTGTTCGTAAAATCCGATCATGTCCTCAAGCGTAATTTTTGATGGATCACGGCGATTGGTCTGCGCTGGTGGTGGGACATATTCATGATTGGGTAGGCTCAAGCGGAAACGGTTTTCATCAGGACCTACACGGTTCATACAATCGAGAATCTGCCCACGCTGAACCAACAGAATGTTGCTCCGGCGTTCCATAGGTTCTATGATTATTTCGTAGTCACCCTCAGGATGTTGGATTTCAAAGTGAATAATACGCTCCCAATCCGGCTGACTAACATGCGTCACAAGACCGCCTTCAACATAACGGCGAAACAACAATCCCACCTGAGTAGGTCGTGTCAATCCGCGCCGGAGCTTTTCGCCCGTCAAGTGGATTCGAGGCATGGTTTTATCAGCACTCATGTAGAGATATTGCCGTTGATGATTAGCATATATTTCTAAGCCAATGCCCGTATCATCTACATCAATGGAATCTTGAATACGACCGCCAACGAGCGTATCCATAAATTCATCTACTAGTGCGGAAAGCGTAAAGACATCTAAGTACATGGTTAGTCGTTCGTGGCTATAAGATAAGCGATAATATCACCTAATTCATCTTCAGGGATTTGATCTTCGTAAATTCTCGGCATGTTGTTCGGGTAACCTTCCACGATAAACGCACCGGGATATATAATCGATTCATAAACATATGCGGCGGCGGTCAATGGTGGGCGACGTATAGCCACAACAGACGCTAACTCTGTGTGAGACGGGGCAAGTCTGCCTGCCCCGTTACCTGCATGACAAGCAGAACATCCATAAGTGGTTAACAGAGTTTCTCCACGAGTCGCATCTGCGTTTTCCAGTAGAGGCGCTACGATGTCCATGTAAGTCTCCACCGTGAGTTGATCCTCCTCCACACCGCCGGACGATTTGCTGAGGTCAAAAAACTCTAATGCGAACACCACCAAAAAAACCGCCAGAATTGCTAACGCAATAAAAACCGGCAATACACTCGTACGCCGGGTCGTTTCATCAGTCATAAAATCCTCTCAACCCGACTCAGGCGATCAGTAGCCGATCAAAAATCATCGCCAAAAAGAGAAATGCGAGATACGCTGTCGAATACTTATAGGTGTTACGCGCCATCGCTTTAGTGGTCACCTTTATCAACTGAATCGACATCCAGATCAACCCGCCGCCAAGCACGAGCGCCGCAACAAAATATATCGATCCAAGTACGCCGAAAAATACCGGCAAAAGCGTAATCAAGAAGAGTTGGATGGAGTACAGCAGAATCTGAATCCGGGTAGCATGTTCGCCATGCGCCACGGGCATCATCGGTACGTTCGCACGGGCATAATCTGCATTCATCAGCAATGCGAGCGCCCAGCTATGGGGTGGTGTCCACCAGAAAATAATGGCGAACAACAAACCAGCTTCATAGCTCAGTGTACCTGTGACAGCCGCCCAACCTACGAGCACAGGGAATGCCCCTGCTCCGCCGCCAATAAGGATATTGACGACTGTATTACGTTTTAAGACCATCGTATAAATCACGACATAATAGATTGACCCCATGAATGCCATCAATGCCGCTAACGGATTGACGAAGATTCCCAAAATCAACACTGACCAGACAATCAACGCAATGCCAAACAGCAACGCATTAATCGGCGCGATTCTACCAGACGGAACAGGTCGGCGTGCAGTGCGTGACATTTTTGCGTCCATATCACGATCAATGTATTGATTCACAGCACTTGATCCACCCGAAGCAAAGATACCACCCAGAATTGTGAAAAGGAGTATATCTAATTCAGGCAATCCGTTGGCGGCAATCACCATTGTGGTCACTGTTGTAAAACACAACAGGATCACAATACGCATTTTCATGAGTTGTAAATAGGCTTTAAATGTGTCGCCTATTGAGTAGCCATTACTGACTGAGATTTCCATTCGTTTGCACTCTGATTTTCTAGAACATTTCGATTATTAAGCGACTCTACCACACATAAAGCAACCAACAAGCCCCACGTAGTCGCCGCCAACCCCACATGAGATGCTCCCCAAACGGGCGCGGCTTCCGTGAGTACAAATAACGCACCCACCAGCGCCTGAAGCATATATACACCGAACGCGGCAACGGCAAGATAACGAACCACAGCGACTTTACGCGCTTGCCACACATACCACAGCAGTAAAATTAGCGTGATGCCTAATCCAGCGACCGCAAAACGGTGCATCATATGAACTGTCTGCAATTGCCCCTGATCAAACGGGAAAATCTCCCCGTTACAAAGTGGCCAATCACTACATGCGAGGGTTGCACCACTGCCACGCACCAGCGCGCCCGTCAGAATTATTAGCAACGCCAGAGCCGCGGTGACATACATCAACAACGTTATGTGATCTGCTGAATAAGCCACTTTTGGTTGATAAATGGATGCAATCGAACCAACCAACAACGCCGCTAACAATAACATTGCCATTCCCAGATGGATAGTTACCATCGTCGGCGGTAAATCCAGTATAACGACCATCGCGCCCAGCGCACTCTGCACAAGAAACAGCCCGGCGGCCACAACCGTCGCGCCTAGAACCAGACGATTTTTTGTCCGATAGGTACGCAAGGCGACAACTAACGTTGCCAGACCCAATAATCCGATTAATGCGGCAAGTAGGCGATGCGTCCACTCAATCCATGCGGTTAAATTATCTAGCGGAGGGACAATCCGACCATCACACAGGGGCCATTCATTGCCACAACCCAAACCAGAATCTGTTACCCGAACTACCGCACCAAAAACAATCAAGCCCACCGTAAGTAACGCCGTTGCCAGAGCAAGACGGGTAAACATACGGTCGTTAAAAAAACGCTTTCCTAACATTCCAGTAAGCCTCAAAAAACTAACCTATTGAACGTGATCTATAATTCGGATTAGGCTGTTTCTGCACCTGCATCATTGGCATTCGCAATGGCGGTTTCTGCCTCAGCCTGTTTCACACCCCTATTCAAAAACCACATCAGTGCGGCTATCGTCAAACCGATGCCCACCATATTGGTCACTAGAAAACCGACGAGAAGAAAAAATTGCTCTGCCTGCCAGCCTTCGATCTCCGATGTTGATGCTCCGGGATTAGAGGTTTGCTGAATGAACGGCAATAAACTTCCACCGTCAGAAAGGAGTAGCGTCACCGCACCGCCAACTATAAGAACGACCAGTAACCCCATGAAAATACGAAATGTTCTCACCCAAGCCTCCTCAAAATGGTTCACATAGTGAGATTGTATTATTTATCACAATCTATCGCAAGGTAAAGTAAAACTATTTTAATCCTGCTCTATAACAATATCTACTGTTCTTCGCTCCGGGAGTCCGTTTCCGGACGATCAAAAGACTCTTGTGTATCGTCATCCACCGCGTCGTTAAGTTCACTTGCAAATTCTGAGCGGGCTGGACGAAAATCCCGTCGTACACTCGGCATATCCATTAAACCCGGTTCACGACTTGTTGAAACAGTCGCAACTACTTTTGGCAATGTAAAGCTAAACGTGCTTCCTTCACCAGGCGTACTCTCCACACGGATATGACCGCCGTGTAACTGAATGATGCGCTCGGTGATTGCCAAACCGAGACCTGTACCGGTAATTTTTTGTTGTTTAACGTCATTGGCTCGGTAGAAACGTTCAAAGATACGCGGCTGATCTTTCAGCGGGATGCCAAGACCCGTATCAGTTACGTCAATATGGATCACCGTTTGTCTGGTTTCTGCCTTTACACGAACGACACCACTATCTCGGTTATATTTGACGGCATTTGACAGAAGATTGCTGACTACCTGAGTCAACAGTGCTTCATCACCTTCAATAACAAGCTCGCTGATTGACCCATCAATATCGAATGTAATTTCTCGTTGTGTCGCAATTTCTTGCAACATGTCTGCCTGATGTTCGATGATCACAGCAAGATCGAATGGAGAAAGTTCGAGGGGCACGCCGCTCTCCAAACGCGCAAAATCAAGCAGATTATGGATAAGCTCTTCCATCCGCAACAATGCAAGCATCGCCCGATCAACATAATGTCGCTGATGATCGTTTAGCTCCCCCATCTTATCAATGAGGTCGATAAAGCTCTTCGCAACACCCACAGGCGTTTTGAGTTCGTGAGCGACGATACTGATTAATTCTTCGCTAAATTCACTACGATGCTTGGCACTCATGAGCTTCCATTTATGGTTAACAATGCAGGTATTGTATCAAATGCGTAAGCAATGCGCGTACCGTGCCAACTTAGATGCGATCCATCCACAAGAAAAATACGTTTATTGTGTGCCGCAGGGACATCCAAATCGGCAAACAGGGCAATATCAGCTTCCGTAAAAGCATAGGGTTCGCTCGGAAGCAATATGATGTCCGGCTGACTTTTTACCACTTCATCCATTGTGATACGTGGATAGCGTGTATCTGCATCTTTAATGCGCGAATCATCTTTTTCGTACTGCGATTTCGTGCCAAGATCAGCCCCTAAAGGGAACCGGCGCTCACGCTCTGCAAACACATTCCGTCCACCACAAATCAACAGTAAATCATGAATATAAGTATCTGCGTTAAATGTCATCAGCGGATCAAGCCAGATGGGCGCAAAAACGCGTGGCAAGTCCTCTTCATTTGCAAGACTAATGCCCTGTAGCCAATCAAATGTACTTTCGATCAGACGAACGCGCGCGGACATTGCAGTTTCGTCAAACAGATCCATAATGTCCCACAATAAATTCAGGACATCTTGCACCGTTTTTGGAAAAGTCACCCAGACCGGAATGTTTGCCGCCTCAAGTGCCAAAACATCCTCTTTGCGGTTCTCTTCCTGATTAACGATGACCATATCAGGTTTTAACGCAATGATTCTATTCACATCAGGATTCTTAGTACCGCCCACGCTTGGAATACTGTCTACTTTGCCCGCAGGATGAACGCAAAAATCAGTCCGCCCTATCACCGTGGTCCCAACCCCAAGATCAAAAAGTGTCTCGGTCATGCTAGGCACTAGAGACACAACACGCTCAGGTGGCGAGTCTATTGGAAAATTACGTTCAACTCCGTACGTTTTATCATTCATGCGTTTATATGAATCAATTGTTCACGTTCTGGACCAACACTTACCATCGAAATCGGGATGCCTGTAAGCTCCACGATTCGATTGAGGTAATTCTGAGCGGCGGCAGGTAATTCCGAGAATGTCCGGATTCCACTGATGTCTTCTTGCCAGCCCGGCAATGTTTCGTACACAGGTAGCACACGCTCTAATTCTTCTGTCCAACTAGGCGGTGAGCTAATCTCTTTGCCGTCTAGCGTATACGCCACAGCAATTTTGAGTTCATCAAATCCACTCAGAATATCCATCTTTGTGATGGTCAAATCTGTAAAGCCATTCACGCGCATCGAATACCGGAGCATCACCATATCTAGCCAGCCACAGCGCCGTTTACGTCCGGTGGTTGTGCCAAATTCGTCCCAGAAATTTTCGCCCGTACCGCGCAATTTATCAGCAGTCGCGTCATTCAATTCTGTCGGCATGGGTCCGCTCCCCACACGCGTACTAAAACACTTAGCAACGCCAACCACACGATTCACATATTTCGGACCAAAACCCAATCCGGCAAGCGCGCCGCCCGTCGTGGTATTTGAGCTTGTCACATAAGGGTAACTACCATGGTCGACATCCAGCAAACCACCCTGAGCACCCTCAACTAGCACGTTGTTGCCAGCTTCTAACTGCTCGTTGACAAACAACATGGTGTCTTGCAGATATGGACGTAATTTTTCCGCCGCATCAATATATTGTTGAATGATTTCAGTGGTATCCATTGGCTCAAGCGCTTGAGCAATGATCTGCTCATTCGCACTCGCCGTCAACGATTCCAGTAATTCTGCGAATCGTTCCACATCATACATCGATTCAGCCCGAATGCCCTTGCGTCCAACTTTATCAAGATAGGTAGGACCAATACCACGCAAGGTTGTACCAATCGCTTTATCGCCGAGGGCTTTTTCACGGGCGGCATCTAAGGCGATATGTGCAGGTGTGATGATGTGTGCACGCGTGCTGATAAATAGGCGTTCCGGTGTGATATTTACACCCATACCACGCAAAGTTTCCATTTCCTCAAGCAATTTTATGGGATTAATCACCATACCATTACCAAGTACGGCGATAGCATTTTCCCGCAGAATCCCAGAAGGAATGATGTGCATTTTAAATACTGTGTCGCCAACATTCACAGTATGACCGGCATTGTCGCCACCAGCAAAACGCGCTACGACATCAGACTGTGAGGCAAGCCAATCTACGGCACGCCCCTTACCTTCGTCCCCCCATTGCGCGCCAATTACGATGTTAACAGGCATATAAACTCCCGTGCGTTTTGAAAGAATCAGATGAAATCACCTGATGTATGTTAGCGATTGTGTGGCACAAATGCCACAGTCTAATCAATCTTGTCGCTTATTGCTCCACCCAGTGCAATGGTAATGATCTTTTGCCCCCACGCTTCGACCACACCACCAGGTCCTAAAACCAACGCGGATTCATCCCCGATGCCAACCGCAATTCCGGCAGAGTGCGATTCTAGTACAGCACGCGCCTCGGGGGATTCCGCTACGCTAGCAACATCAGTTACGATGATTGAATCTTCCAGCCAACCTAAACCAGTTGCAGTCCGTCCGGCAGACAACACCATAATCGATCCGAAAACGGTTGCGGCAACTGTTTCTGCAAGAATAACCGCACCCAATTCATAAGCGGATCTCAGCCCCTCTAATGCCGCACCTTGTAACGCATCCAACAGTGCGTCTGCTGTATGTTCACCGGAAATAACGATCATGGATGCTTCTGCAAGTTGTGTACGAATGCTTTCATCATCTTCCGTCAAAATATTGACGAAATAACCTGTCGGTGCGCCTAAATCTGCCATGTCTTCCATCACATCATCAGCATCATCCATTGTCATGCCAATGTAAGCGACACCACCTTCGGCTTTTGTCCGGCTAAGTGCCAGCGCGCGCACTTCAGCATCCAACGTCGGTTCGGACGACAACACCAACCAACCCGACCCTTCAATCCATTTTAAAATAGTATCAGCAGACATTTCTTCTCGACCTAGACTTTACTCAGGCAAAACATATTCAGCGATAGCAGACGCAAGTAGCTCCACAGACAAGGGCAAAACAGCTTCATCAAAATCAAAACGGGGATGATGATGCCCATAATTTAAGTCACGTTCAGCGTTTGACGACCCGACAAAGAAATACATTCCAGGGATGTCTTGCATAAAATACGCTACATCTTCAGACCCCATTGTCCGTTCGTCATCGAGCAAGTTCTCCTCACCGACGATAGACACAAAGCGATTCCGCACTTTTTCGACCACATCCGCATGATTGACGGTTGGGATTGTGCCATGATTGATTGTCACGTCCACAGTACACCCCATCGCTTTGCAGATTGATTCGGAAATCTCACGAATTCGTGTTTCTACAAGATCGCGCATTTCAATCGAGAAAGTGCGAAATGTACCGCCAACTTCAACCCGTTCGGGGATAATGTTATCGGCATCACTCGCTTTTAGTTGTGTCGTAGAGAGTACGACACTTGCCATCGGATCAGCATTTCGGCTGACAATCGTCTGGAATGCAATAATAAGCTGTGCCGCACAAATAACCGGATCAATCGTCGAGTGAGGCGATGCCGCATGACCTCCATGCCCGGTAATAATCAGCTTAAAAGTTGACGATCCCGCCATGACCGCGCCGGAAGCTACGCCAACCTTACCTAACGGAAGTGAATTCCATAAATGTAGCCCTAAGCTCACATCCGGCGTTGGATTGGTCAACGCACCATCATCAATCATCGCTTTTGCACCGCGCACGATTTCTTCCGCCGGCTGAAAGACAAACTTGATGCGACCATGTATGTCTTCGCGCCGTTCAGCGAATAACTTTGCGACCCCAAGTGCAATTGTGGTATGTCCATCATGTCCACAGGCGTGCATCTTATTAGGCGTTTCGGAAACGTAATCCGTGCTATTTTCTTCATTGATTGGCAATGCGTCCATATCAGCACGCACAAGCACGGTAGGACCCTCTTTATCACCATCTAACAAGGCGACTACACCGGTTTTACCGATACCTGTCTGAACCTCTAGCCCTAGATTGGTTAGGGTTTCTGCAACAATCTTTGCTGTGCGGAATTCCTCAAATGCCAGTTCAGGATGACGGTGGAGATCACGGCGACGCTCAACCAACTCGTCACTGAGCGATTGCGCCTGATCCCGAAAATTAGTAACCATGATTTAACCTAACGTAATTACGAAAAAAGATTCAATATGGCGGGGTTGATCGACGGATGATTCAGGATCAATCGTCCGTTCACGGATGCGTGAAGCCATCCCTTCCATATCAGAAATTTGGCTCTTGTGTTCACGCAACGCGTTGATTTTGGTCTCTATGAAGTGCGTCACATCAACCCGCGTTGTGACTTCTTTTGGTCCAGACAAATACACATATTTGACTTTATGCGGAGCCAATCCTTCGTCGCGTGCAAGCTCGATGAAATTGAGATGATCGCGTGCCGTCGGATAGACTGCATCAATGACCGCCGTTCCAATGGCACGATGATCGGGATGATTGATATATTCGCGCCCATAAACCCGTTCAGGATCAATCGTCACTACTGCATCCGGCTTTTTCATACGGATGACGCGGGTTACATCACGGCGCAGTTGTAAATTAGGCTCTAATTCACCGTCGGGATACCGGAGAAAAATCACTTCATTTACACCTAACGCCGCCGCCGCGTTGCGCTCTTCTTGTTCACGAATTTCAATGAGGCGTTCGTGGGTCATCTCCAAATCACCGGAGCCTTTATCCCCACTTGTGGCAAGCACAAATGTCACGTCTGCGCCCTCTGCCGCCCAACGTGCAAACGTCGCACCACAAAAAAATTCGGGGTCATCAGGATGCGCGAAGATACCCAGAACCCGTTGAATGGATTTTTCAACCGTTTCGGATTGTTCAGGCATTGATTCGCACCCTATTTGTTGTCCGTTTTATCTTGATTACGTTCGCCGGGTTTTTGCCCACACTCGCAGGCTTCACCTTCACCATGCTTGGTGCACGGTTCCTGAGATTTCTTCTGCAAGGCTTCTAATTCTTCTAACGGAATCAGTTCCTCACGCGTGACGAGCTTGCGCCCTTCTTCCTCTACCCAGACGGTAACGGCATCCTGGAGCGGGTGAACATCTATCACTTTACCCTGCCCGAAAGGTGTACCCACACGCTTGTTCTTACGCGGCAATTGCTTACGTGCTTCTACATACTGTTCGTATTCATAGACAAGGCAACAGCGCAAACGACCACACATACCCGTAATTTCTGATGGATTAAGGGAAATTCCCTGAGCCTTCGCCATCTTAATCGAAATGGGGCTAAAATCAGTCAGGAAGGTGCTACAACAACGGAGTTCACCGCACGCACCATAACCACCCAGCAATTTTGCAACGTCGCGTGGACCAATCTGGCGCATTTCTACATGGGTGCTAAAGTGCCGAATTAAGTCATTCTGCAAACGTGACGTGTTGATCTTCTGTTCGGCACTAAAGAGAAAGGTCAAATTTGTACCATCATAATTATATTGCGCGGCAACAAACTTCACATCACCAAACCCACCCATTTCCGAGGCTTTGTGCTGGCAAACTTCCAGCGCATCGGGTTGTTTCGCTTCCCATTCCTGCCGTAGAACAAGATCACGCGGCGTTGCGGGCCGCAAAATCGGCTTATAATCACGATTCTCAGCTTCAGGTGTGGTAAAACCCATCACCTGCCCCATCTGGCGACCCCGTGCCGTTTCAACAACAACATAATCTCCGGCTACAAGATCGGGATATTCACTATAGTCAAAGTGGTAGAGTTTACCGACTTTGGTGAACCGCACTCCAGCAACGACTTGTTGCCGGGCAATTTCCATATCTGTCATGATAATCCTCAATACACAATAAAACTCATACAGATTATTATAATATGGCTGTAAAAGCAATATTGCAAAACATTGACAAACATCCATTGTCCTGTTAGCCTAATTTTTCGTAAATTCGCACCTTTTATTCTCAATTTGTGTTAGTACATCCCGAATACAACTGAGTAACCTTCCGGGACGCGCCGTGCAAACATTAGTCATGAAGTTCGGCGGAACAACCGTCGGCAACACTACCGCACTCACTCAGGTGGTCAGCATCGTTCTACAGGAAAATGAGCGATGGGATCGCCTTGTTTTGGTTGTTTCTGCGCTTGAAGGGGTCACGGACGCGCTCATCGAAGCCGCACACCTCGCCCAACTCGGTAATAGACGCGGGTATAGACGAATAGCCGCAACCATCCGCACACGTCACCTTGCGCTGATTGAACAACTTCCACTGGGTACAAACGAACGAAGCGTGCTACAGGCAGATATTGACCAGATGTTGTTCGATATGCTGGAGTTATGCCAGACGATGGCAGACACCGCCGCCGAGCAAGCGATCCCTGCAAAGACAGACTCTATTATCGGTGTTGGCGAACGCCTTTCAGCACGTATCGTTGCCGCCCTCTTACGCCAGAACAATCTACGTGGAGTCGCTCTAGACGCAACTGAATTGGTCATTACAGATGAGACCTATGGTAATGCGAAACCAAATTTAGAAATCACCGGACAACGCATCAAAGAACATCTCATCCCCATGCTTGGGCGCATTATTCCGGTCATTACTGGTTTTATCGGGGGAACGGCAACCGGAAATACCACCACACTTGGACGTGGCGGTAGTGATTACACCGCATCAATTATAAGCGTCTGTACCGAAGCATCAGAAACATGGATGTGGACAACAGTGGATGGCATGATGTCCACCGATCCACATTTGATTGATTCGGCAAAGGTTATTTCTGAATTATCGTATGATGAAGTGGCTGAGATGGCATATTTTGGCGCACGCATCTTGCATTCACGGATGATTGACCCACTTAAACGACTGAAAATACCACTTAGAATCAAGAATGTGTTCAAGCCGCAACAATCCGGCACACTTATTCATTCAAAATCGAATATTAAATCAGGATTACTCAAAGCCGTAACCGCAATTCAGGGAATCAGCCTTTTTGCAGATCAGAGCGGTTCACTCGCCCAAATCTCCGCCGTAGTAGACGAAACCTTATTTAAGAGTATCGGCAGTCACGCGGATGTAATGATTGCGTCACAATCCTCATCGAAAAGTTTTCTGTGTTTCGTCATCCCGACTGCCAGCGGACCGGATGCTGTACACACCACCCAAACTTCGTTACAACAACGACTCTCCGAAATGCCAAAGTTTACTGATTGGCAGGTTGAGCAAATTAGCCTCGTAACAATTATCGGCTCCGGCATTGATAGTGCTCCGCAAACCATCGCAAAAATCTTCAATACTATTGGCGATATTCCGATATTGACGATGACACAAGGTCCTTCGCATTGTAGTTTAACGTTAATCATCAAACCGGAAGATGCCGATAACCTTTTAGAGGTTATTCACACACTTATTATTAGTAACGCGTAAGGTAGTGGTCAAGCTCCCATTGCGTAACATAGCGATTGTATTCGTCGTATTCCTGACGTTTCGCTTCTAAATAACGATCGCTGATATATGCACCCAATGCAGACAAAATCACATCATCCTGACGAAGCGCCTCAAGAGCGTCGCCTAATGACGCGGGGAGTGATTCTACCTGACGTAGACGGTGGCGACGTTGCATCAGCAAACTTTCTTCGAGTGGTGCAGGTAATTCCATACGTTGTTTAATGCCGTCCAGTCCCGCATGTAGCATCACCGCAAACGCCAAATAAGGATTACTACTTGGATCAGGGCAACGCAGTTCCAATCGTGTATGTGATTCCTTACCCGGTGAATTACTTGGAATGCGAATGAGTGCCGCCCGATTAACATGCGCCCAAGAAACATAGACCGGCGCTTCAAAGCTCGTCCCCAAACGCTTATAGGAATTCACCAGAGGCGCAACAATCGCCGTAATTGCGCGTGCATGGGCTAGTTGCCCTGCGAGGAAATAACGCGCAGTTTCCGAAAGTCCATATTCATGATTCTTATCTACAAAAATATTCTCATCACTTTTAGCATCATGTAAACTTTGATGCGTGTGCATTCCCGAACCGGGTAAATGCGCTAATGGGCGGGGCATAAAGGTACAATGCAAATCGTGCTGTTGTGCCACAGACTTAATTGCTACACGCGATGTCATCAATTTATCCGCCGAAGCGAGCGCGGCATCATAATGAAAATCAATTTCGTGTTGACCATAACCAATTTCTGAGTGGGTAGACTCCGCACAAATACCAATCTGGTCTAGCGTTGTCAACATATTGCGGCGAACGCGCTGTGCTTTATCTTCTGACAGGTCAAAATAGCCTGCATTGTCCTGATAAGACGATATGATTGGCAGATTGTTTGCGTCGGTTTTGAAGAGAAAAAACTCCATCTCCACGCCTGTTTTGAAGGTGAAACCGAGCTTGTTCGCTTCTTCCATGGCGTTAATCAGCGCAACCCGTGGATCACCGATAAACGGTTCGCCCTGCGGCGTGTGCACTGTGCAAATCATGCGGGCAGTGAGTTCATCGTCGGTGGTCCATGGCAACACCATAAACGTATCCATATCTGGAATAAGAAGCATGTCACTTTCCGCCACACGCGCACTACCGTCAAGCGATGATCCATCGACATGCGTGCCGTAGTCTAGCGCTGTTTCAACACGCGCCGCAGGAACGGTAACACTCTTAATTCCACCGAGAATGTCCGTAAACCACAGGTCAATGTACTTAACGTTTTGCTCTTTAACAGCCTTAAGTATGGCATCTTTAGTTATCATAAAATTACCTCAACTATATACACATCGAGCAAGGCAATGCCTTGCTCACGAATTGTCTTGAGTATAACGGGAGACCGACGAGAAGACTACATAGGAGATAGCCAAAACTAGACCATAGAAATTTGTTCAGCGACAACAACTAGGCGGTAGGTGACGGCAGCACTCCGAGATGCCCCAGCAACCCATCCATCCCAAGCAAATAGCTACGCCACCCGAAGCCCATGACCTGACCGATACACACCGGAGCAAGTAAAGATTTGTGCCGGAATTCTTCCCGCGCATGGGTATTCGACAAATGCACCTCAACTACAGGAAACTCGACCGCGCTGATTGCATCTCTCAGGGCAATGGACGTATGCGTATACGCACCGGGGTTAAACACTGCACCGTCCGCCCAATTACGCGACACATGCAATATATCGATCAATTCGCCTTCATGGTTCGACTGGTGTATCCGTAATTCAACTTTATAGCGTTTCACATGGTCGGTCACGATCTCATTGATGCGATCAAGCGTCATGTGACCATAAACGTCGGGTTCACGTGCGCCAAGCAAATTAAGATTCGGTCCGTGCATCAACAAAATTTTCTTGGACATGGCTCTAAATCCTAAACAACCCTATCCATTTTCGACCAGTTCAAGGCGCTCAAAATCATCAGGGCATAATTCAATGGTATCTGCATAAGTCAGTGAGCATTTAGGGCAAACTTTACGCCCTGCCCCCACCGCCATCGTCACCATATTATTGGCAACATCACGATCGTAATTTTGTAGGGTCAAATCACTAACCACATACTCAATCGGATAGCCACCTTCTAATTTGGTTTTTATCATCGTCAGCGCACGGGCAACATCCGCCTGTGGTTTGGACGGCTTGAAGTTCAAGACATCGAGCGCATAAGAGCGGTGGCAGGTTTGGCACTCGATAAATTCGCCACCTTCGCCAATTGGAAAAATGGGGATAAAGTAGAGCGAAAAATAGGTTTTCGCCTGTTTATGTTCATAGGCACGGGTTCTGCCACAATGCAAACAGTGGAATTCGCCGGTATCAACCGTCTTGTATTTGGCACGGGTGCCGAAAATAATCATTTGAGTTCTTCCAATACGGCTATCACATCAGCTTTGGGTACATCCTCCATGATAAGCGGTTGTCCCACAGCGCGCAATAAGACAAAACGTGAGCGTCCGTCGCGCCATTTCTTATCCGTTGACATCGCCGCATAAATAGCTTCAGGATCTAAGCCGTTGGTGGTCGTCGGCAGACCAACCCGTTCTAGCGTTTCTTCGGTCAATGTCACTATGTCCTGCCCACAAAGCGAAAGGCGATGAGAGAGCTTCGCCGCCGCCATCAACCCGATTGCCACACCCTCCCCATGTGGGACAGCAAAGTTTGTCACCAATTCGACCGCATGACCAAATGTGTGACCTAAATTGAGAAACGCACGAATCCCCTTTTCGAACGGGTCTTGCACAATAACATCCACTTTGACCTGTACCGCCCGCGTAATCAGCTCATATGCCCGTGAAAGGGTATGTAACGAGGGATCTAGCAGGCTGGAATCTGCTAGTAAACCGTGTTTGATGACTTCCGCCATCCCATTACGCCATTCGCCTTCTGGTAACGTCTTCAATACGTCAGGGTCAATCAGCACAAGATCGGGTTGTTTAAATGCCCCCGCGAGATTCTTTCCTTCGGGTAAATCAACACCCACTTTACCACCCACACTAGAATCTACCATAGAAAGCAGGGTTGTCGGCATCTGTACCAGCGTTACACCTCGCATATAAGTCGCCGCCGCAAAGCCCGCCGTATCGCCAACCACGCCACCGCCTAACGCAAGCACCAGACTATGACGATCTAATCCCTTACGGGCAAATTCACGACACAACTCGGTCACACTTTCCATCGTTTTGTATTGCTCACCATCTGACATCGTCACCAACACAGCGTTGGGCAAGTTCGCCACAAGTTTTTCGCCATAAATGGGAGCAAGAGTATCGTTAGTCACCACGCCAACACGCTCTGTTAGGGCATATTTCTGCGCGTGCTGGGCAATATTTTCAACTAATCCCGAGTCAATAACAATGCCATAGCGTCCGTTGGATGCGTCTACGTTGATTATATGCGCCATAATGCGATCACCCTTTCCGCGACTTCGCGTGGTGTACTGTCTGTGGTATCAATCTGGTGCGGGAGCGTTGCATAGATCGCGCTCCGTTGCTCAAGCAAACTTTCCCAGTTCTCCGCAAGTGGTCGTCCTCTGGTATCTGAAAGACGTGCCTTGATCGTTTGTGGCGAGGCACTCAGGCAGATCACCAAGCCGGAATTCAACATGATGTCACGATTTTGCGGATCGATCATCAAACCGCCACCGGTTGAAATCACCTGCTGAGCCTCTGCCGCAACCGCCTGACAAATCACTTTTTCATAGCGACGAAATCCTGATTCGCCCTCTTTGTCGAAAATTTCAGGGATTGTCATACCTACACGATGGATAATCTCATCATCCGTATCCACAAAATGCCAGCCAATAAAATCCGCGACGAGTTGACCGACGGTTGTTTTCCCCGTTCCCATAAAACCCGCAAGAATGATATTTCTCGGCTGTGCTACCGGATTACTCATAACCGAAACGCCATGTTGTGTTATTCATCGGCAAGTCTTGCAAACGACTCTGACGTAGATTATCAAAGCGGGGTTTCATTTCCGCGATGCTATCGCCGCCAAGTTTTTCCAGCAACGCATCCGCCAACACAATCGCCAGCATCGCCTCACCAACAGGCACAGCACGCGGGGTCGCACAGAAATCACTGCGTTCGTAGGTGGTTGCTTCTGCCTCGCCCGTCGCTAAATTAACTGAATCCGCCCCACGCAACATGGTCGAAATGGGCTTCATCGCCACGCGAACGAGAATTGGATCGCCAGTCGTGATGCCACCTTCAAGCCCACCTGCACGGTTTGTCCGGCGCGTCAGATTGCCTTCTGCATCCACATCAATCATGTCATGCACCTCACTGCCACGCTTGGTCGCATTCTCAAACGCATGACCGATTTCCGCACCCTTCATCGCCTGAATGCTGGTCATCGCGCCGACGATTTTTGCATCCAAACGCCGATCCCAATGCACATGCGTCCCCAAACCGGGGGGCACATTGAGCGCAAAAATTTCAAATATTCCGCCGAGCGTGTCTTTATCAATTTTCGCCTGCCGAATTTCCGCGTGCATGAGTTCAGCAACGTCAGGATCAGGACAACGCACATCATTTTCTTCCGCCGTGCCGTATAACGCCAGAAAATCAGCTTTGTCGTCAATGTCAACTTTCGCAGAACCGATTTGCACGACATAGCCGCCGATCTGCACGCCAAATTCACCTAAGAATTTCGCGCATATCGCGCCAACGGCAACGCGCATGGTTGTTTCACGGGCGCTTGCACGCTCCAACGATAGGCGCAATTCACGATAGCCGTACTTGACCGCGCCAGTGAGATCAGCATGACCGGGGCGCGGCGTGGTAATGGGTTCAATATCTTTCTCTTTCCAATTTTTGAAATCGCGGTTTTCTACGATCAGCGAAATCGGACCACCTGTAGTACAGCCATCCATCAACCCGCTCGTGATGCGTACTTTATCTTTCTCAATTTGCATCCGTCCGCCAGAACCATACCCTTGCTGACGACGATACAATCCCTCGTTAATATCTACTTCGGAGAGCGCCAAACCAGCGGGCAATCCATCAATAATCGCCGTAAGTTCCGGTCCATGACTCTCTCCTGCTGTTAAAAATCGTAACATACGATGAACCTACTTCCCGTTTTACAAAATGATTTCCATTTTAGTATGTTGATTGGTGAAGCCAAGACGTTCATAAAAACGTATGGCATTTGTGTTAAACGCCCAAACGCCGAGTGTAACATGCGAAATACCAATAGACTTTGCAAATTCCATCGCGTATTGTGTCAATAGTTCACCATACCCCCGACGCTGATAATCAGGATGCACGGAGATTTGGTCAATCTCCATATACTTCTCCGGATGTTTATAGAGCGAGGCAGGCTTGTCAATCACCGCTAGCATGACATATGCCACCGCTTGATGATCCGCTTCACCGAGAAATCCTATTGTGTCAGGCGCTTCTAACCGCAAACGCATATGTTCCGTCAGAACCTCGTCATCAAACGGCTTAAAAATATCCGGTCTGCCCTGAATATGCACCTCTTGAACATGATGACACAACGATGCAACAACCTTCACATCCTGTGCCGTCGCCCTACGAATGTTCATTTTGCCAATTCCTTACGCACTGCCTCAAACATGACATCTATTGGTGGATCAACACCCGTCCAGATTTTGAACGCAGCCGCGCCTTGACGCACCAACATTCCAAGCCCGCTGATTGCCCGTCCCGCGCTTGCCTCTGCCTGTTGCATCAATTTAGTCATTGCCGGACGGTAGACCATATCATAAACGGTCACACCCTGCGGAAACGGCACACCATCAATCCACGGCGAATTATCAGTATTGGGGAACATACCCGCAGAGGTGCAATTGACGATTAAATCTATGGTTGTCTCGGCGGCTTCGTCCAGCGTTTTTACGCTCACATTTTTGATGCCCGCGCTAATCGTCAGAGTCGTGAGCATAGATTGAGCACGTTCGCGGGTACGGTTGACGACGGTCACATTCGCACCTTCCTGCACCAATCCATAAATCGCCGCCCGCGCCGCACCACCCGCACCAAGCACGATCACATTTTTCGCAGTTAACGGCACATCATTGGCTTTCAAATCATCAATTAGCCCGACGACATCGGTGTTGGTGGCGCTATTGTCACGAAAATCAATCGTATTTACCGCACCAACTGCCCGTGATCGCTCATCCATGACGACGAATTTCGTAACCGCCTCTTTATGTGGAATGGTCACATTAACGCCGATGTAGCCATGCCGTTGTGGTTCACGTAAGCCGAGATGCAGAATATCCGACGGGATTTCCATGATGTCATACACCCAATCCATACCCAATGCCTGAAAAGCCGCATTGTGCATGGCTGGACTCAAGCTGTGCTCAAGCGGGTATCCGATGATCCCAACACGTTCCGTCATGAAAACTTCTTCCTCATCAAAATTAAAACTACGCTAGCTAATTTTCTCGCTGTCTTCCACAATTAACAATCCGCCAAGGGATGAAATTGTCTCTTTAAAACCGGGGAAAGAATCCCCCGCACATTTAGAGTCAGTCACTACAGTTTGTTCGTCCGCGAGTAAACCAGCAACTGTTAAGCTCATCGCCACACGATGATCGTCGTGACCATCAACAATCGCACCTGTTAATTTTTGCGGTCCGTTGATGACAAAGCCGTCTTCTGTTTCGGTGATTTCCGCGCCCAATTTACGGAGTTCTGCCGTCATCACGGCAAGGCGATCTGTCTCTTTGACGCGCAATTCTTTAGCATCCCGCACGATAGTTTCACCTTCAGCACACAACGCGGCGACCATCAAAGCAGGAAATTCGTCAATCATCCTGACAACTGTTTCGCCACCCACTTGAACACCTTTTAGCGCACCATACTTAATGCGAATGTCGCCGACTGCCTCACCTGCTTCCATACCCGTTTCGTCAACGTTAATATCCGCGCCCATTTCCAGCAGAACATCAAGCAATCCAGTACGGGTGGTGTTGAGGTTCACGCCTTGAATCGTAATGTCACTATCCGGGATAATCGCCGCCGCGACCATCAAAAATGCCGCTGAGGAAAAATCACCCGGAACAGTCAAATTCATGGGCTTGAGATCCGCGCCGGGGATAAGGGTCACCCGATTGTCCTGCGTGCTAATATTTGCACCCATCGCAGTCAGCATACGCTCAGTATGGTCACGCGCGGGCCCCGGTTCGATAACAACTGTCTCCCCTTCCGCGAATAACCCTGCCAGCAACACCGCGCTTTTTACCTGTGCGCTTGCCATTGGCAGTGTATATTCAATACCTTTTAGCTTCGCCGGAAAAATCGAGAGTGGCGCACGGTTATCTTCCGTGTCGATTTTTGCACCCATCTCCAACAGAGGCGCTGTGATACGTTTCATCGGACGACGGCGCAATTGATAACTTCCATCGAGTACACTCGGAAACGGTTGCCCCACCATGATTCCCGCCAGCAGACGAATCCCTGTCCCGGCATTGACCAGATCAAGAGGTTGCCGAGGCGGTTGCAATTCACCACCTTGAATAATCAATGTATTTGTATCAACGCGCTCAATCTGCACGCCCAGCGCACGCGCCGCGCCAAGGGTAGCTTCGGTATCTCCGGCGGCGAGCCATCCGCGTACATGCGTTTCACCTTTTGCGAGCATCCCCATCAAAATCGAACGATGTGAGATGGATTTATCACCGGGGACGCGCACTGTGCCTTTTAATGGTTGCCCCGGACGGATCAAAAATGCTTCAGTAGATGTAGACAATGCCTACTCCTTTATTTTGATTGATAACGTTTCGCCCATTCAATCCGGGTTTCACGTATAGGGCGAAGGGAGTCAATGAGCTTTTCTTCATCACGGGCGATCAACATTTTTTCTAGCAGTGCCAGTTGTACTCTAAATTGCGCCAGAAGCACCGCAATCGCCTGTGTGTTGGTGCTAATAATATCACCCATCATACGGATGTCACTTCCTGATAGACGTGACATATCCCGAAAACCACCCGCCGCCAGTTGCCAGACCGCTTCATCCTCCTCTGCTTCAGTGGAGGCGGTTGCTACGAAAGCGGCACTGAGCAAATACGGCAAATGGCTGATCGTCGCAACAATGCGATCATGACGTTCGGGTTCCATTTCTATCGCAACTGCGCCGAGCGCCTCTGCGAGTGCCAATGCCCGTAAGCGAGTCGCGGGAGTTGTTCGGCGGGTTGCACAGAGCACGAACGGCTTACCGACATAAAGCGACTTATCGCTCACGTCTATGCCACTACTTTCTTTGCCGGTCATGGGGTGCCCGCCCATTGCATGAATGCCAATTGGCAAACGCCCCATTGCCTCGCAAATATCATTTTTTGTACTGCCAATATCTACAACAAGTGTGTTTGAGCGCAGATAACTGCCGATGCGGTTGCGTAACATTGAAACAACCGCACTCACCGGCGCACATAACAACACAACATCAGCATCTTCCACGCCAGACTTTAAATCATCGGTGGCACGATCCACAATCTGATTTTCTACCGCATAGTGGCGGGTGCGCTCATCGAGATCCACCCCCACTATCGTTTCACAATATTGACGAAGCGCCAGTGCCATTGACCCGCCCATCAAACCTAGACCGACGACGGACAACTGGCGCACATTAAAGCCACCTGAGGACATATATTACCTACGCCTTTCTTCCGACTGCCTCAGCAATTAACTTCACCTGATCCATGAGCGATTTGAAACGTGCCGGGGTCAAACTCTGGCGACCATCAGACATGGCTTCATCTGGCTTAGGATGTACTTCGATAATCAAGCCATCTGCGCCCGCCGCTACTGCCGCACGGGAGACTGCTTCCACATATTCCCATTTGCCGACAGCATGGCTTGGATCAGCGACTACAGGCAAATGCGTCAGGTTTTTAAGCACCGGGATTGCATTCAGATCGAACGTGTTGCGTGTATAATTTTCGAATGTGCGGATCCCACGTTCGCACAGCATCACGCCACGATTGCCATGTGAGAGGATGTATTCCGCCGCCATCAGCAAATCTTCAATGGTACAACTCATCCCGCGCTTGAGCAGTACGTCTTTTTGACTTTCACCCACTGCATTCAAAAGTGCGAAATTCTGCATGTTCCGTGCGCCAATCTGAAGGACATCAGCATATTCAGCGACAAGCGGCACAAGCGCCGGATCCATGACTTCGGTCACAACAGGTAATCCGGTCACTTCACGCGCCTCTGCCATCCATTGTAGACCCTTCTCACCGTGTCCCTGAAAGCTATACGGCGAGGTACGGGGTTTGAATGCCCCACCACGCAGAGCAGTTGCGCCGGCTTCTTTTACAGCGCAAGCGATCTCAATAATCATATTGCGATCTTCTACAGAACAGGGTCCGGCGATGACCACCACTTTTTCGCCGCCCATGGTCGAACCATTGAGCGGTACGTGTGTATCTTTCGGGTGAAAATCACGGCTGGCGAGTTTGTACGGTACAGAAACACGCACAACTTTATCAACGCCATCCATCGTGTCGTAATTTTCCTGTCGTAACGGCGTTGGGCTTTCCCCCACTACCCCGATTATCGTATGTTTTTCGCCTTCAGAAAGATGCGCTTTGTAACCATCCGCTTCGATTCGGGAGATGACTTCTGCAACGTGCTTTGATGTCGCTTGGGTTTTCATGACAACGATCATAATTCTTCATTTTCCTTTTCGGTATGTAAAATAATCTTATTTTTTGGGTAAAAAAAATCCGGACGTAGTTTTTCCGCTCCGTTCATGTACACATGCACCAACTCCTCTAGTGATTTCGTCGTGTTCCAGTGCACGAGAATGCGGACGCAAAGTTCTAATCCGCCCGGTACGTCTGCCTCAACTGCACCCATCAGCGCGGTATAAGTCCAGCCAGCCATGCGTGCCGCCTTTGCCGGATATGCCGCGTTGAGATCGGTTGTGGTTGTAAATATCACGCTGGCTACATATTCCTCTTCAATGCCATTTGCATCAATCATCGCGGTTAGAAGTTCACGGGTACCACTCACGATGGCTTCCTCGGTGTTTTCATCAACAGTAATCGCCCCCCTAACCCCTCGCACTAACATCACTGACATGATCGCTCCTTTATGTGTTCGCTCATTAGGCAAATAAAAAGCGCAGAGCGGATGCTCTGCGCTTGAATTAGCTTCGTCTCTTTACGGTCAACAAACCGTGGGGACAGCACAAAACATCCGACCACCTGCTATGTCGCTCGTAAAATAATAAAAATAGGTGAATTTTGAGATGTTGCTGTCAGTCACGTCTTGCGTCTCCTGATACTGACGCAGAGCATACACAGAAACAAAGAGCCTGTCAAATAATCATGACGATAATGCCTCTATATTTTGAAATTTCGTACAACCTGCCTAAGCAATACAGGCTCATTTGTCCAATGCGTGGCGTAACGAGTCGGCAAGATCACGCACGGCATCAACCCCGTGAGTTGCGGCTTTCACTAACGCACTGCCAACGATGAAGCCGTTGACCAATCCAGTCATCATGCGAGCATGTTCCGGCGTACTAATGCCAAAACCCATCACTAATGGATGATTGGTCTCAGCACGAAGCCGCGCAATAAACTCTGCCAGATGCTCAGGCAGTTCGGTGCGTTCACCCGTAATTCCCGTTAATGTCACCACATAGATAAAACCAGTAGCACGTTCAGAGACTAGCTTTATCCGTTTTGAATTACTTGTCGGCGCGAGGAAAAAGACCAGCGCCATGCCTTCTTCACGACACACATCAGCAAATAAATGCGCCTCTTCCGGCGGTAAATCGGGAATAATTAGCCCATCCGCACCGGCGGCACGGGCATCACGCACAAATTGCTCTGTGCCGTATGCAACCAATGGGTTCAAATAGCTGAACATCAACATCGGCTGGGTCACGCCTCGTTCACGCAACGTTTTGACCGCATTCAGTGTATGTTTTACGGTTGTACCGTTTTCAAGCGCAATTTGCGTCGCCGCTTGATTCGTCGGACCATCTGCCAGTGGATCACTAAATGGCACACCGATCTCAAAACCGTCCACGCCCACGGCAGACATCAATTCAATCGCCTTTACAGACTCGTCATAGGTGGGATAGCCGATTGGAAAATACGGCAGAAAAGCCGCCCGCCCTTCACCTTCAGTCCGACGGAACATTTCCGCCAGTGCATCCACGCCAAACGTGGTTGTGGTTGTATCTGCCATAATTTGTTATTCCTTCGCCTCTAATGGCTGAGTTATCGCCTGTAGTCCAAAGTTCAAAATCTTCCGTGCAACCTGCGTCCTGAGTTGCCAATTCTTTGCGCTTGCATCACTTCGATCTGCGAGGTCTTGTTGTTCCTCGCGAGTTGCCGCCGCATCTTTATGCTGATCCGCTGATTCCCATTCAAGACCATCGACTTCCACATAACCCCAGGTAAAACCACCCCGTTTGAGCAGAACTGACCATGCACTATCCATAATCAAGGCTTCTGAATGCGTTGTGTGTTCCAATACAAATTCAGCGGCGGATTGACTTAACCCGCGCGAGCCTGCACCAAAATCTATCGTTCGATCAAAATAGTGCGAAAATACGGTATTAAACAGCGATTCCGTCTCAAACATCGAGCGTGGATGTGTCTCCCATGCAAATTCGGTCCGCCCCATAACGAGCAAATCCTGTTCCGGTATGCGCCGGATGGTTTCGCTTAATTCAGCGGGATGACACTCGATCCAACGTAATATCCGGTCAAAATCACAATAATGAATAAAGGTTGCGTCGCGCTCTACCGCCATTCCCACACACACATGCCGTCCGCTCCACCCTTCAAACAACTGATAACGAACACCATTGTCGTCAAACCACTTGCTGACTTCGGGCGTTTCTGGAGAACGTTCTCTTAGTGCGATGACAATGTCACCATAAAGCGATTGCAATTGTGGCAACAGCCGCTTAACCCGTGTCAGTTCGCCGCGTGGATACCATGGGGCGGCAAGCGTAATCTGCGTTTCAAGCAATTAACGCCTCCAAGATGTCCCGCCATTTCATAAAGATCAGGAAGTGTCCGGCATCGCGCACAAAGTACCAATTTGTATTCGGGATCGTTTCATCCAGATAATGTCCCATTTGTGGCGGGACGATGGAATCTTGTTCGCCATACCAGAGATCAATCTCCGGCTGAACGGCGCGTAACGGGAATCCCCAAGACGCAACGAGAATCTTCGCTTCCTGTACCCAGCCTTTTACACCATTTCGCACCGCTTCAGGACGATAAGCCTTCACCTGTTCAGCAAACTCCGGCTGACTGAGTAACTCACGATCCGCAGGCGACGCACGATCTAAGATTTGCGACCACGACTTCTCAGGATCACGCCGTTCGCCGCGCATTTGCATTGCCATCAACACTCGCAAAAGCCATGCCGGTTGTGTCGATGATTCATAGGCAATGCGATAGGTGTTACTCACACCTTCCAGCGCATCTGCTCGATCAAATGGCGCGGCACCGCTGACGATTGCCCCGCGAAGTACCCGTTCAGGCAATTTGAACGCCGTCGCCGCCACATAGGGTCCTCCCGCTGAAACGCCGAACATATAAAATTGTTCTATGCTTAAAGAATCAGCTAATTGCGCAATGTCATCAGGATAATCCATAAGAGTACGGTTCGGCTGAAAATCGGAAAAGCCATATCCGGGGCGATCCGGCGTGATAATTTTGAGACCTAATTCTGTCGCAATAGTTTCGTCAGGATGACGCATATAGCGTGAACCTGGATTGCCATGCACGAAAAACACAGGTTTACCGCCCAAATCACCATGTTCTGTATAGGCGAGTGTGCGTCCGTCTTTAAGGCGAATTGTTTTATCGTTCACGCAAATGCCATCCCATCATCTACCATCTGGCGACTGTGCCACCATTCCCGAAATATGCTACATCGCCACGATTCATCAAATTCAGCCATAAGCATACCGTCTAGCTCACGCCTTTTACCTGACTTTACTCGCACGAAAGATGCTGACCAATGCGCGACACCCACAGGTTGATCAAAAGACAACACACGGTACGAAAATTTCACATTTTGCTGGCTAGTTACAATGCCTTGCCAGTAAATCACTAATTCGGTATGACCATGTAACGGTGGGTCAAATGGTGTAATGAAATACTGCGCGTCATCGCAAAATAACGCACATGCGGCAGAAGCATCCAGACTCATCCATGCCTGCTGATACATACTCAGCCAATCATCGAATGCCGAAATGGACATCAGTCACGCATATTCAGTTCGTTAATCACTGTGTCCAAATCTTTATCACCACGCCCGCTTAAATTGACGAGAATCACACTATCTTTAGGCATGGTTGGCGCACGCTTGAGCACTTCCGCAACCGCATGTGCGCTTTCAAGAGCAGGAATTATGCCCTCCGTCTGGCTCAAAATCTGGAAGGCTTCTAGTGTTTCATCATCAGTCGCCATCGTATAAAAAGCGCGTTCAATCTGGCGCAAATATGCATGTTCTGGACCGACAGACGCATAATCCAAACCTGCGCTGATGCTATGCGTATTCAAAATCTGTCCATCCGGTGTCTGCATCACAAATGAGCGTGTCCCCTGCAATATTCCCGGACGGCTAATTGACGGATCGGCGAAACGGGCGGCATGTTCACCATTGCCTAAACCACGCCCACCGGCTTCCACACCAATCAAATCTACGTCATTATCATCACGAAACGCATGGAACAAGCCGATTGCATTGCTTCCACCGCCCACACAGGCGATACACACGTCCGGTAAGCGCCCCGCCATTTCTATAATCTGTTCGTGGGCTTCTGTGCCAATCACACTCTGAAAATCGCGCACCATACGTGGATACGGATGGGGACCCAGCGCCGAACCAAGCAGATAAAAGGTGTCATTCACATTCGTCACCCAATCACGGATGGCTTCGTTGATGGCATCCTTGAGTGTTTTGCTCCCACTCTCCACCGGAATGACTTCCGAGCCAAGTAATTTCATGCGGAAGACATTCGGTTGCTGACGGGCAATATCCACGCTACCCATATACACATGGCAATCCAAGCCGAGTAATGCCGATGCTGTGGCACTCGCCACCCCATGTTGTCCTGCCCCTGTCTCCGCTACGACACGTTGTTTGCCCATGCGTTTCGCCAATAATGCCTGTCCGAGCGCATTATTGATCTTGTGTGCACCAGTATGAGCAAGGTCTTCGCGCTTCAGGTAAATCTTCGCCCCGCCGAGTTTTTCACTCAGTCGTTTGGCATATGTGACGGGTGTCGGTCTTCCGGTATAGGTGCGTTGCAAATAGGCAAGCTCATGCTGAAATTCAGGGTCAGCCATCGCGTCTTCATAAGCGACGATCAACTCGTCAAGGGCGGGCATCAATGTTTCCGGCACAAAACTCCCACCAAATTCACCAAAGTAACCACGTTCATCAGGCACATTTGCCGTGTTTGTATCAATGTATAAATCGGTCATATCCGTTAAGCCTCATTTCACCACGTCTAAATCAGTAAATGCTTTTCGCCGTTTAAACAGCGTCGCGCAAGAATAAGCGTTTTGTAAAAATATTCGTCTGGTGTCGGGATAAAGTCCTTACGCGAAATCGAAATTTCGTCAGTTTCTAATCCAACCGCGGGCGCGCTTATGGTTTCAACTTCGTCAGAAAACAGCCGCAAACCTGTATCAATGTTAACCGCAACTAATCCCGCAAGCTCTTCGTGCTGATAGTGATAATCAGTTAAAGGTTGATCGCAGATATAGAAAAACACATCCGCTATTTCCCGATCAATCAGTGCGCCATATCGTGCAAAGCTGACCCGCTTTCCCACATGCACAAGGTCATCAAAGGTGAGTATTAAGCCTAATTCTTCCTGCACCTCACGGATTCCGTCTTGCATGGTTTCGCCTGCTTCATAATGTCCGGCGGCGCTCACATCCAGATAATTTGGAAAAGTCGCTTTGTTTGGGGCGCGTTTCTGGACGATCACCCAATCTTGGGCGTTTTCATCCCGATAAATCACCCAGCAATGAAAAACACAATGCCAATCGCCATCTCGATGTACGTCAGGACGGGCTTTAACACCGATTTTGGTTAAACTATCATCATAAATATCAAGCAGTTCAACCACGCGCCGCCTCGATAAATGCCTTGACCTTATCGTGATCCTTTACGTTCGGTTGATCGACTGGTTCGACCCCGCTGGCAACATCCACACCCCACGGTTGAATTGCCGCCACACGTCCAGCGACATTCTCCGGTGTCAGCCCGCCCGCCAGCATCAAGCGCGGCACCTGCTCTTTGACGGCTAATGCAACCTCAGCACTCGCCTGTTCGCCCGTACCCCCATACAAACTTGGATGGTAAGCATCCAGTAATAACGAGGGGAGGCGCTCATTTTTAGGGAATTCCGCCGCGAAATACTTGACATCATCCAATGCCATCGCAAGATTCATCGGGCGGATCGCCTTATACGCTAATCCGCGCAATTCTGCAATCATCGCGGCGGATTCATCACCACTTAATTGGATAGCATCCAGACCGACTTTGTTTGAAATATAGGAAATATCGCTATCCGTTGCATTTACGAACAAACCCACTAACATAGGGCAATTTTCGCCAAGCATTTCCCGCAAGGTATCGCAGATTTTCTGGGCATCGACCGGCTCAATATAACGCGGACTGCGCTTATAAAAATTAAAACCGAGCATATCCGCACCCGCTTCTGCTGAAAATTTCGCATCATCTAGAGTCGTTATGCCACAAATTTTGATCTTCAAGGTCATCTTACTGCCACCTCCATTGCCGGATTTTTAGCATCGAGTATAGCGTGCTCATAATGACCACCAGCATACTTTTTGAGTAATATTAGCAAATCCTGCATCGCCATTTCTATCGCCCTATGCCCATCAGTATGGTGTGCTTCAATCGTGATTATGGCGTTGGTTGTCTCTAAACGTGAGGCACTTTCATCACTTTGTCGCCAGCACCAACGCCGGGCAATCACCATATCTGCTTCATCAGAGAAAACCACTTCACCAATTTCTGGGTAAATGACTTCCTCATTATCCAGTTCACGGTAACGTTCAATCCCTGTCGCGCGATGCACAGTTACACTACCTTCTATATGGCGAGTATCAAATACCGCTACCGGCAATCCGTATCGGATACTGACTAAATTTCCAATATCAACCAGCATATTGATGCTCGGAATATCGCCCTTTTTGGTCAATCGTCGGAGTAAGGATTCCGCCGCGCTACGGTATTTGGTTGGATCCACGCCAAACGACTTAAATACTTTTCGCCACGCAGAAAGTGACTCAATCTCACTCAACGGCGTGTCGCCAATTTTTGCCTTCACCGCCGTCTGTTCAGAGTTGTATTGTTGAACAAGGTCGGGCGGTGTCAACAAATTGGTCATTCCTTGTGCGTAGATTACTCCACCGACAATATTCGGGTATGTCTGCAAAATCTCCGGCGCATATTGAAAAACAATCATCGCTTAAAATCCGTTCTATTGTCGCGGTTGTGAACTGAATTCACGCACTCGCCCCGCTAGATCATCCCTTATATGTTGGGTTCTAACGAGTGATTCACCTACCAAAACTGCGTGAGCACCGATCTTGCCCATGTGCACCACATCTTCTGCATCACGAATACCGCTTTCAGCCACTAGAGTAACATTATCCGGCACAATGGATGCGACCCGGGCAGATGTATTTAAGTCCACCTCGAAGGTCTTGAGATCACGATTGTTAATGCCAATCAGCGTTGCGCCAAGTTTCAATGCACGTTCCATTTCTGCTTCATTATGCACTTCTACCAGCGCACTCATGCCCAATTCAACAATTTGCGCGTGTAATCCAGCCATATGCTGATCTTCAAGCGCGGCGACAATCAGCAAAATTGCATCTGCACCCGCCGCACGTCCTTCATAAACCTGATACGAGTCGATAATGAAGTCTTTACGCAATACCGGCACATTCACTGCCGCCCTAACATGACGCAGATAATCGAGTTTTCCCTGAAAAAAATCCACATCAGTCAGAACAGAAATCGCCGCCGCGCCATTTTCAGCATAGATTATGCCGAGTTGAGCCGGATCAAAATTCTCGATCAATACGCCCTTACTCGGAGATGCTTTTTTCACTTCGGCGATCAATGAAACGGTATCTTGCCGAAGCGCAGATTCAAACCCGCGCGCTGGCAGTGCGACTTCAGCCTCAGCACGCACTCTTGATAAAGCGATTGCCTGTTGCGCCTCAGTGACTTCTTCAACCTTTCGGGCAAGAATCTTATCCAGAATGGTGTCGGTTTTTACAAATGATTGCGTACTCATGCGGCAAACTTTTGACTCACTTCGATCAACTTCTCTAATTTTTCCAGCGCCGCGCCGCTATCAATGGTTTCTCGTGCGACCTTTATACCGCCTGCGATGTCATCAGCTTTACCGCCTACAAAGATCGCCGCGCCCGAATTCAACAACACAACATCACGTTTGGCATCTTTGATTTCGCCACTCAACACTCCGCGCAGGATTGAAGCATTTAGTGCCAGATCGCCACCCAGCAGATCATGAATATTCGCGCCCTCAAAGCCGTAATCGAGCGGATCAAGGATGTAACTGTTGACTGTGCCATCCTGAAAATGGCTGACAGTATTCGGCCCGGTGGTGGTAAGTTCGTCTAACCCGCCATAGCCATTCACAACCATCGCGGAGCGTGCGCCGAGATCACCCAATACATGCGCCAACAATTCGGCTAAGTCCGGCGCAAACACCCCCATTAATTGTCTGCGTGCGCCTGCTGGATTCGTCAACGGACCTAAGATATTGAAAATGGTCCGTACTTTCAACTGTCGACGTGGTCCAATCGCATATTTCATCGCCGGATGTAACTTCGCGGCGAACAAAAAGCCTATCCCCACTTCGTCAACACATTCACCTACTTGCTCAGGAATTAAATCAAGGTTTACGCCCAATTCGCCAAGCACATCTGCACTGCCACATTTACTGGTCGCCGCACGATTTCCGTGTTTAGCAACCGGAATTCCCGCACCTGCCGCTACAAAGGCAACCGTTGTGCTGATGTTAAATGTTCCAGATTTATCACCACCCGTCCCGGAGGTATCTAGCAGATTTGTCCCTGCATATTTAGTAGAAACATAATCCGCATTCGCACGCATTGCCTGTGCGCTACCGACGATCTCTGATAGAGTCTCGCCTTTCATCCGCAATCCCATAAGATAAGCGCCGATTTGGGCGTCAGTTGCCTCACCTTTCATGATTTGATTCATCACACCTTCAGCATCTTCGGTTTGCAAATGTCCGAAGCGTCCGATGACATCAATCGCGCGTTCTATATCCATGATTTACGTCCTTAAATTTGTGAATTTATGTCAGAATAACATCTCTTATTGACCGCCCGATACCAATTTTCTCTCTTACTTCTTGGAGGATAGGTTGACCGAGCGCCCGTGCTTTTGCAGACCCCTGTTCCAGAATTTCAGCAATTTGCGCGTGGTCTTCAATGAGATAATTGTATTTTTCTCGTGCGTCGCCAAATGTGTTTTCCAGCAAGTGAAATAGCGTTTGTTTCATCTCGCCATATGCCACGCCACCATTCAGATAATGTTGGCGAACCGTATTTACGTCCTGCTCAGATGCAAAATGTTTGTAAATGTTGAAGATGTTGCACTCATCAGGGTTTTTCGGATCTTCAGGGCGTTTCGAATCCGTCACAATTTGCATCACCTGTTTGCGAAGTTGCTGGGATGGTGCGAATAGTGGAATCGTGTTGTTATAACTCTTGCTCATCTTGCGCCCGTCCAAGCCAGTTATGGTTTTTACATCCGCTTGAATACGGGCTTCTGGTAACCGTAATGCGTTACCATAGGTATGGTTAAATGTCGTCGCGATATCCCGCGTAATTTCAAGATGCTGTTTCTGATCTTGCCCAACTGGAACAATATGCGTATCGAATAGCAGGATATCTGCCGCCATCAACACAGGATAATTAAACAAACCCGCATTCACGTCTTCATCGTCAGCACGGTTTTCCAGCTTATTTTGATCTGTCATCGCTTTATAAGCATGGGCACGATTCAACAATCCCTTCGGTGTGAAGCAATCCAGAATCCATGTTAACTCGAAAATTTCCGGTACATCAGATTGTCGATAGAAAATCACCCGCTCAGGATCAAGCCCTAGGGCAAGCCATGTCGCCGCGACTTCATAAACATACCGTTGAAGCAGGGCTTTATCATGAAGCGAAGTCAGCGCGTGATAATCAGCGATAAAATAGAGCGCATCATACTGCTCTGCTAACTCTAGCGCAGGACGGATCATGCCAAGATAATTCCCTATATGTGGTGTTCCGGTTGGTTTAATTCCTGTTAAGGCACGTTTGTTCATGATGATCTCTACTCTTCAACATAATGAGTACTTTAAACCCGCTCTACGATAAAGACGTTCTCAAGGAAATTCTTTAAGATTCGTGGACCAAAGGTCGTTAAGATACTTTCTGGATGAAACTGTACGCCCACCACCGGATGCTCAACATGCCTGAACGCCATGATCTCACCAGATTCAGTAAATGCAGTTACACTCAAGCAATCTGGTAAACTTTGTTCCTCAACGATCAAACTATGATAGCGAGTGGCTTCAAACGGGCTAGGAATACCTGTAAAAAGTGGATCATGTTTGTGGTAAATCATGCTCGTTTTACCGTGCATCAAGCGCCCTGCCCGCGTGACGATCCCACCATATGCTTGCCCGATGCACTGATGCCCCAAACAAACTCCTAAGATCGGCACTGTCGCACCAAGTTCGCGGATTACATCCAGCGATACACCTCCGTCATCAGGATTACCGGGACCCGGTGAGATGACGATATGCGATGGCGACATCTGTTTAATCTCATCTAATGTGGTCTGATCATTGCGAATCACTTTGAGATCCGCGCCGATTTCACCCATTTGTTGCACAAGGTTGTAAGTAAAACTATCGTAATTGTCGATGACAAGGATCATTTCTCTGACTCCACTTCTGGCATATACCGGCTCTCTAAGCCTTCAAGATGCGTTGTATCGTTGGCGGCAGTCAACTTCCAACTGCCGTTATCAGCACGGGTAATAGTCGTCACGGATGAATTCCCGAATGGCACTTCGGTTAAATCAAGATCCGGAATAAGCGTTTCCATCAAGACGCGGATCGCGGTCGTATGGGTCAATATGCCGACGTTGATAGGGTCTTTTTCCTTATCCCATTTTTTGACAATCTCTTTGAATGCTGATTGAACACGCTTGCGAACATCATCCCGCGATTCCCCACCACCGGGTATGCGATAGGTGTTGATGTCATCCAGCATGGATTGATACTCATCCGCATACCAGTCACGTACTTCCGGCAAAATCATGCCCTGCCAGTGACCAATATTGCGCTCTCGCCATCGTTCATCAAATATCGGCGTAAATTGCAACTGTTCACCGATGATATTCGCACTTTCAATTGCGCGTTTTGTATCACTTGAATACATTGCATCTACACCCAAGTTGCGAATAAATCCGGCTAACCGTTTAATTTGCTGACGACCCAATTCATTTAAGGGAATGGCAACCCAACCTTGCCAACGCCCGTTCAAATTCCAATCTGTTTCGCCGGGGCGAATGAACATCACACGTTTTAATGCCATCGTAAATTTCTCCAAATTTTCGTTCCGTTACCCATAGACATACCATTAAATGCCTATAGTTGCGAAAACTACATAAGTCCACGTTCGGCAAAATCAATCGCCACTGCCATTCCTTTAGCTTTGTTGATCGTTTCTTCGTATTCAGTAGCAGGATCACTGTCCGCGACAATGCCCGCGCCTGCCTGTATGTACACGCGATCTCCACGCATTACGAGCGCCCGAATGGTAATGCAGGTATCCATTGACCCATCCAGGCTAAAATAACCAACCGCCCCACCGTATGGTCCACGGCGTGTGCCTTCAAGTTCTTCGATAATCTCCATCGCTCGCACTTTCGGCGCACCGCTGAGTGTGCCAGCAGGGAATGTTGCACGGAATAGGTCGAAAGCATCCATGTTGTCGCGCACCTTACCCTGCACCTGACTCACAATGTGCATGACATGCGAGTAACGTTCAACGGTCATCATATCGGTAACTTTGACCGATCCGTATTCGCTAACCCGTCCAAGGTCGTTACGCCCAAGATCAACCAGCATGACATGTTCGGCACGTTCTTTCGGATCGGCAAGCAAGTCTTTTTCCAACTGCTTGTCTTCTTCATCCGTCGCGCCGCGTTTACGCGTTCCAGCAAGCGGACGATTGGTGGCGATCCCGTCTTCCATGCGTACCATCATTTCCGGTGACGCACCCATTAAGATAAAATCCTGCCCGAAATTCAAATAAAACATGTAGGGTGATGGATTTAACGCCCGTACAGCACGGTAAATTGCCAGTGGGGTCGCGGTGGTACGACGGCTAAAGCGTTGTGAAATCACAATTTGAAACGCATCGCCCGCGGCAATATATTCTTTGGCGGCACGCACATTCGCTTCAAATTTTTCTCGCGGAACATTCGAAACAAGGGGTTCTTCAAGAGGTTCAGATGCAATATCAATGGGAGGAAGTTGACTGCCTAACGCAACCACAATCTGATCGATACGCCGAACAGCATCGTTATATGCGCCATCAGGATTGTCTGCATTGTTATAGGCATTTGCCATGACAATTAGCTGATGTTTCGCATGGTCAAAGATAACCAGTGTATCGGGAATCATGAACGCGGCATCTGGCAAATCGAGTTGACGGTCTGCGGTATCGGGCAAAGTCTCAAAATATCGCACGATGTCATACCCAATAAATCCGACTGCACCGCCAATCAAGCGGGGTAAGCCTTGAAGATGAACCGGAGTAAAGCGGTCAAATTCTTGTTTGATGAAATGCAGGGGGTCTGTTCCCTGAGCGAGAGTGGTTGTGGTTGTCTTGCCATCCACGGTGTTGGAAACCACATTATCTTTAAATGTGATAATTCCACGCGGGTCAACACCGATGAACGAATAACGTCCAACTTGCTCGCCACCTTCAACGCTTTCTAGCATGAAGTAGACATTATTAGATTGTGTTAATTTCATGAAGACCGAAACGGGTGTTTCAAGATCAGCAAGCAACGTGCGATAAACAGGTACTAAATCACCTCGTTTGAATAACTCATGCGCCGCTTCACGTGTTGGGGTTACATCAATCCGTTGACGGAGTGTTGGTGATACCATAATTTCCTTCTCCTTAAACCTTGTCTTATCCAACCTAGCAGTTTGAATAATTTAGAGTTTGGCTATTGTCTATGATCTACACCATAAACAAAACCACCTCATCAACAAGGACGAGATAGGAAATCCCGCGGTGCCACCTTGCTTCGACGGAACACATTCCATCGCACTTATTAGGGTACAGAAATCTGTTCGATACCCCGCGCTTTGATAACGGTACGCCTCCGTCATCCGCTAATAGAAGTTAACCGTTCGCGGATGCAACTCCCCAGCCCATTCACTATTCCCGCGTGTACCATCTTCACAGCAACTGATGGCTCTCTGAACACCGTTTGAATAACTACTCTTCTGGATCAACGTTTTTGTTTGTATTCGATTGATATGTGCGAAAGCGTAACGCGAATTTTGATCTATGTCAAGAAACTTCCATGCAAATTTGGATTGTTGATTACATCAGACACGAAATTTTCGACAATTAGGTTTAATGTTACCTCAATGAAAAGACCGTTGGCGTTTTCACAGAACCAACCATCCTCCCTATAATTTCTTGCTCAACAAATTCCTCTGAGATAAAAATTTACGCATTCCCATTTGTCTCTTGCTAATCATGACAATTTACGGTTTACTTCATGTTAATCAGAACACATGAGCGAGAAAAGGAACAGTCCGTGAAACCGTTAAGTAATCGCGAAATCGCCGATATTTTTGAGACCGTCGCCGATATGCTCCAAATTCGTGGCGACAATATTCACCGAATCCTCTCTTATCGTCGCGCCTCGGAAACCTTACGCGAAGTCCCGCGTGATTTACGCGCTATCGCCGCCGAAAACAAGCTGGAAGAAATCAGTGGAATTGGGAGCACGCTAGCCGAAAAAATCACCGAAATGTTGGACACTGGCAAGCTCGAATTTTACGAAAAGCTGGCAAAAGAAGTCCCACCCGGCGTTGTAGACATCATGCGCGTTAACGGAGTTGGACCGAAAAAGGCGAAGCTCTTCTGGACAGAACTAGACATCACCAGTTTAGAAGCGTTAGAGAAAGCGGCGAAAGAAGAAAAGTTACGTAACTTAGCCGGTATGGGCGCAAAGAGTGAGCAGAAAATCATCGATGGGATAGAAGCTCTCGCCCGCCAAACTGGACGCGCCCGCCTCGGTGATGCTCTGCCAGCCGCTCAGGCAATACTGGACAAGTTACTCGCTCTGCCGGAAGCCCTTGAAGGCGAAATCGCAGGAAGCATCCGGCGAGGTCGTCCGACGATCGGTGATGTTGACCTGTTGATCGCCACCAACACACAGGAAGACGCAAAGCCCATCATGGATGCGTTCGTCAGCATGGAAAACGTCGCCCGCATTCTCGGTCATGGACCAACGAAAAGCTCGGTGGAGTTGCTAACGGGTTTACAGGTTGATCTACGCATTCTGGAAAAAGCACGCTGGGGAACGGCGATCAATTATTTTACAGGCAGTCAGGCACATAACGTTAGGATGCGCCAGATCGCGCTAAATAAAGGCTACAGCCTCAACGAACATGCGTTTAGCCCTGTCGATGAGACCGGAAAAATCATCGAAAGTGCGGAAAAAATCTTATGCGCGACGGAAGAAGAAGTTTACACAACGCTGGGATTGGCGTGGGTCGCACCAGAATTACGCGAAGATAGCGGTGAAATCGAAGCGGCGGAACAGGATACATTACCAAATTTAATCAACATTGAGGATATGCAAGCGGATCTCCACATGCACACGACATGGAGCGACGGCAAATTGTCGATCCGAGAAATGGCAGAAGAAGCAAAATCCCGCGGTCGCAAATATATCGTCATTACCGATCATTCGCGCAGTCTGGGAATCGCCAACGGATTATCGATTGAGCGCCTTTTACAACAGCAAGAAGAAGTTCGGCAAGCGGACGCTGAAATTGGAGATGGTTTCCGCGTTTTTCATGGCACAGAAATGGACATCAACGCCGATGGCACTCTCGATTATCCTGATGACATTCTGGAAAAGTTGGATTTTGTGATTGCATCCCTACATGTCAGCTTACGACAGGATCGTGAGCAAATTACCAAGCGTCTGTTGAACGCCATCGAAAATCCGCATGTTGATCTCATCGGGCATCCCCGCGCCCAATTGATCCCTTCGCGTGAACCAGTAGACATGGATATGGACGCTGTTTTTGAGGCGGCAGTTAAACACAAAACTGCGCTGGAAATCAATGCTAACCCGCATCGGCTTGATCTTGAAGCACAATATGCGCGCAGAGCAAAAGACATGGGTATTCTACTTTCGATCAATACGGATGCTCACAGCGGGCAAGAGTTGGATTTGATGCCCTATGGCATAACCACCGCAAGGCGTGGTTGGGTAGAAGCACAGCATGTCATCAATACGTGGTCAGTAGACAAGTTTTTAGCGTGGTTACAAAGTCGCTAATCAATTTTGATGATCGTCTTAAGCAATGTTCCCCCTACGATTTGATGACGTTAGGGGGATTTTATTTGTAGTTTAGGGTTAATAATCGTATCATTGGCATCAAATAGAAGATCATTTTACCAATAATCAATGAGTGATAACACACAACCCATTCAGCGTGGTTCTCATGATGATGAGTCCGGCACGCGACCCACATTACCAGAGTTACCTTTAATGGATGATGAATCCAACGTCAAGGCAACACAGGCAATCACACCGCAATCACGCACGCGGGGATTGCCCCCTGCGCCGCCGCAACGCGCAGTACCGCTTCGGAATAATCCGCCTCCGCCAACAGGCAGGCAAAATGCTGTACGTTCAAATTTGCCACCCCAAACACAACAGCCACCTTACAAAGGCTCTTCTCGTCAACATGGCAAGGCACGCGCCCGTAGAAATAGTGGTCTTTATCTGCCCATCTGGTCGCTGATTCTGATGCTTATCGTTGTGATGGGTTTGGCGGCAGGAATCATCATGCTCGTCATTAGCCTCGGTGGCAACACCGCACCGGAGACCGCGCCTGTGGTGATATTGAGTACAGCAGTACCCTCAGAACGCCCGCAAGCATTTCCTATCTCGCCGGCAACCGCAACCTTTCCGCCTGAAGTCGATACGTTACGCAGTCCGATTGCACCACTGGTGCTCGCAGGACCCACCGTGGTCACGCCTTTCATCTCCCCCACCCCACGCCCGATTGCTATTGGCGAAACGGTTGTGGTATCGGATGTTGGTGTGGATGAACTCAATGTCCGTGATAGCGCCGGAGTCATCGACACAACCATCGTCTTTCGCGCACCGGAAGGAACACGCTTTACCATCGTGGACGGACCACGTCAGAGTGATGGACTAACATGGTGGATGATTCAAGACCTGTTCGATACCACACGGCGCGGTTGGGCGGCTTCAAATTATCTGCTTCCAGAAGTCAGCGCATCGACTGACGGCTAAAATCACCCTTAAATTCCAACAATAACCCACATTATCCAACAACGACGGTGAACTTAGTGGGATAACGTGGGAAAGCCAAATTAGAACACTTGTCCAACTCAGCGTCTCTAAGTACAATAATTGCGCGTACTGTGTTTGTAGGCAATCATTCAGGAGACGTTTAATGACGGTGAAAACGGATGCGGAAAAGCGGGCTGAAGAACTCCGTGACCGCTTAAATCATTACAGCTATCTATACTATGTAACCAGCGAACCGGCGATCACCGATGCCGAATATGATGTGCTATTTGATGAATTGGTCGCCATTGAGACAGAATATCCTGAACTCATCACACCTGATTCACCGACGCAACGTTCAGGTAGTGATCTGAGCGAAGATTTCCCCAAAGTAACCCACCCTGCGCCGATTCTCAGCCTAAACAAAGGCACAACCGCCGAAGAATTGATCGCTTGGGAAGAACGCAACCTGAAGTTATTGGCTTCCGGCACAACATTAGATTACACACTTGAACCCAAACTTGACGGATTAAGCATTGTCATCACCTATGAAAAGGGCATCCTGAAGCAAGCGGCGACACGCGGTAACGGGATTATCGGCGATGATGTGACGGCGAATGTACGGACAATTCGCACCGTACCATTACGCGTTCCAGTTTCACAGAACGCCCCTGCCGCACCAGAGCTACTTGTTGTACGCGGTGAAGTCATGTTTTTGAAACAAGATTTTGCGGCACTAAATGAGCGTCAACGGGAGCAAGACTTGCCGTTGTACATCAATGCCCGTAACACCGCTTCGGGAACATTAAAGCAAAAAGACTCGCGCACAACCGCGTCTCGCCCATTGACCGCATATCTATACGCAATTGTGGACATTAGCGAAAACGATACCAACGGGAATCCATTCATGTTGGATACACAGTGGGATAGATTGACATATTTGCGGGATTTGGGCTTCAGAATCGCCCCGGATTCCCAACTTTATCCAGCAATTTCCAACATTATCCAACAATTACCCGCATGGGAATCCCGCAGAAACCAACTTGAGTATGAAATTGATGGTTTGGTAATCAAAGTCAATGATCTGGCAATTAACCGTGAACTCGGCATTGTGGGTAAAGATCCGCGGGGTGCAATCGCCTATAAATTTGCGGCAGAACAAGTCACCACACGCCTACTTGATGTTACCGCCAATGTTGGCCGCACAGGCAAACTCACCCCGACTGCACAATTGGAGCCAGTCTTCGTGGGTGGAGTGACAGTGAGCAATGCGACCCTGCACAATTACAAATTCATCGAAGAATTAGACATTCGTAAGGGGGATAAGGTAGTCATCAAACGTTCCGGGGATGTCATTCCCTACGTGATTGGACCGATCACATCAGAGCGCGACGGTACAGAAGAAATCATCACTCCGCCAGAATTATGCCCATTTTGTGAGTCACCTGTTATCCAACCAGAAGGCGCAGTCGACTATTTTTGCTCCAATCCGCGGTGCTCCGAGCGGGTATTTCGTAGCATCGAATTCTTTGTGTCTCGCGGGGCGATGGATATTGAAGGCATGGGACCACAAACCGTCCGTACATTGATCGACAAAAGCTTTATCACGGACGAAGCCGATATTTTCACACTTACCCGTGAACCTCTGTTAGAATTAGAAGGCTTCGCGGAAAAAAAGGTGGATAATTTGCTGGAGTCCATCGAACGGGCAAAAACACGCCCCTTGGATCGCTTTCTAGGGTCATTAGGAATCGACGGTGTGGGAAACACAGTAGCGGGTTTATTGGCGGATCGTTTCGGCTCCATTGATGCGCTAGCAGATGCGAGTGCGGAACACATCGAAGACATCGAAGGTTTAGGACCGATTCTCGCGCAAAATATAGTGGATTGGTTCGATGATACATTCCATCTGGACATACTGCGAAAAATGCGCGAAGCAGACGTAAAGATGCAGTCAGAAAAACGTGAAGCCGCCAGCGATACACTCGCCGGACAAACCTTCGTGCTTACGGGCGCACTGCCAACCATGACCCGTGATGACGCAAGCGCACTCATCAAAGCGCATGGCGGTAAAGTGACTTCCAGCGTGAGCAAAAAGACGAGTTACGTGGTCGTGGGCGATTCACCGGGGAGCAAAGCCGAAAAAGCGACTCAACTCGGTGTTACAATTTTGAGCGAAGACGATCTTAAAGCCTTAATCGGGGAAAGTTAATCCATTGGCAGAAACTGCAATCATTATCAAACCAGGGCGTGATAAACCCATCATTAACCAACACCCCTGGATATTTTCAGGCGCAATTCGTGGCATGGAAGGTATTCCTGAACAGGGCGAAATCGTCAACGTGCGCGCCCATGATCGGGCATTTCTGGGGCAAGGTTACTGGAATGTAAACTCACAGATTCGCGTTAGAATGCTCTCGTGGGATAAAGACCCCATCGACGATAGGTGGTGGCGCAATGCTTTAAAACGTGCAATTGATGCCCGCCTCTCCCTGACGGACGCAGACCACAATGCGGAGCGCCTGCCCTGCCGTTTGATTAACGCAGAAAGCGACTTTATCCCCGGTTTGGTCGTAGATGCCTTCGAAGATGTAGCGAACAATAAATTGTGGCTCTCTTTGCAAGCACTCACGCTCGGCATTGATGTGCATAAAAAGATGATTGCTCACCATCTCGTTGAACTTTTGCAGGAATATGCAGGCATGAGCATGGTCGCTGGCATCTATGAACGAAACGATGTTGATGCCCGTGAAAAAGAGGGTCTGCGCCAGCACAAAGGTGTTTTATGGGGAGAAGAGCCGCCTGAACGCATCCAAATTCTCCATTCACCGGATATTTATTATTGGGTAGATATCAAAAACGGGCACAAAACCGGCACCTATCTCGACCAGCGGAGAAATCATGATTTCGTGCTGGATTTTGTGAATAGCCAGCAAAACCTCAAACCCACACCGAACAAAAAATATGAAGTGTTGAATTTATTCAGCTATACGGGCGTATTCGGATTAGCGGCATGGTCTGACGAAACGACCTATATCACCAACGTGGATAGCTCCAACGAAGCGTTAGCCATTGCAGAGGCGAATGTTGCGCTTAATCCAGAAATGGTTTCTGAAAATTTTGAATTTGTGCAAGCCGATGTATTCGAATATCAACGCGCTATGGTTAATCAGGGGCGACAGTGGGATTTTGTCATCCTTGATCCGCCAAAATTTGCTCATAGCAAACAACAAATAGATCGTGCTTCTCGGGGGTACAAAGACATTAACCTGAATGCCCTGCATCTCATCAAACCGGGCGGCTACCTGATGACATTTTCTTGTTCGGGTGCGATCACGCCTGATCTCTTCCAGAAAATCGTTTTCGGCGCGTTGGTCGACAGTGGCAGGCAAGCACAGGTGATCCATCACCTTGGTGCAAGTGACGATCACCCTGTCGCGCTGACTTTTCCCGAAGGGGAATATCTCAAAGGCTTGCTGTTGCGAATTTACTAGGGTTGTTTCGCAGATTCGTTATCGAGTTGCTCGGAAAGCGTCTTGATCTTTTGTCCGGTTTCATACCAGCTGACTTTGCTCAAGCCGAGCTTCTCGCGGATCAAGTCTTCGTCCGTTCCTCTGCGATAATCCTGTACAGCACTCGTCCAGCGCAAGACCTCAAATGACAATTTAAACGGGACATCTGCCCCTTCGCCAATGTCCGTCAAAATGTACTCGAGATTGCGTGTGGTACAGGTGATAATCTTGTCTGAACCCGGTTTTGATGGGTATTGCTGGCGGTAAAGGTCATAGACCTTCAACCAATCGGAATCCAGGGCGATACGGCGTTCCTTGTATTGATTCTTGGTCTTATGGCGAATGAGCAAAATCGGTTGTTGCGGATTTAAGCGATCTATATCGTCGTCAGTAATGCGTTCAATCTCACTTTTCTTGATACCTGTATCCACCAATAACCGCAGTAGCATCTCCGGACGATAATCCTGCTCGTCACCACGTTTCATCCGACGAGAAAAATCTATACAACCGTCGATTTCTTCTTGAGATAAAACATGCGATAGCGGTGCAGGACCGGAACGCTGTAACAATGCTTTGGCAGGATCATGTGAAACTGCACCAAGTGTAAACAACCACTTAAAGTAGACTTTAATCGTCGTTACCCGTCGCGCATATGACTTACGACTACACGGCACACCTCGATCATTATCGAGCCAGTACATAAAATTAGAGAGCATCGTTGTGGTGAACTCCCCTACTGGCGTAGCACCATCGAGATAATTGATCACCAATTCCAGATCAGACTCGAAGGACTTAATCGTGTTTTCAGTCTTCCCTTCCCGTATCAGATGATCTTTGAATAGTTGGACTGTCGCTGATAGCGGAGTGCGCTTGTTTATCTCTTCCGGTGAATTTGGGTGTAGGTAAAACAGTGAATTCTGACGGACATCAGACATGATCTAGCCCTCGCAAATCAATTGATCCGAACATCTATTCTAACTTAAATGACTATACGAAGCAAGAGATTAAAGACGGAATGTTTTTTCCGGATTGCCATACACTTCAGCAACGAGCCGATCTATCATCAGCGTTGGCACAACATCATCAGAATTCACCACGTCAAATTGCACATCGAATACGTTTTCAAAACCTTTCCGGATGGCATCAGCGGCTGTTTGCCACTTAATGTACTGACCAAGTGCTTGCTCTAAAGTCGTTGCCCGTTCCCGCACATGGAATTTTGCTTCTTCACGATGATAGGCATTTGGATATTTCAGTGTATCGCAAATTCGGGCAATATCTCCTGCCAGGGGTAATGATCCATGTTGCAATACGCCATTTTTCCGCCGTACCTGAGCGCTCCCCACCAGTTTTCGCCCATCAGGTGTGGTGATTTCATAATGCGAAGGTGTTTCAAAACATACTGGACCGATTGTTTTCAACCCTTCGGCTTTTTTATCCGCATTGGATTGCACCCCAAGCAGGTTTAACCCGGCAAGCAAGGCTTCACTAATGCGCCGATAACTTTCGATTATTCCTCCTTCTGCAATTGGCTCATCTGCGGGGATGGCAAGGCTATAGGTCAATTCATCAATATGTAAAATGCCTTTTCCACCCGTCAACCGTCGCACAATCTCCCACCCTCGATCCCTCAAAGCATCTATCGCAACATCGGCGGCACGTTGACCGTATCCAAGCGACAAACACGGCGGGTTCCATCCGTAAAATCGCAGGGTTGGTGGTAACGCTCCAGATGACACATTTTCGAGGATTGCCTCGTCAATTGCCATGTTGCGCGCCCCTGTAGTAGGAGAATCGTAGATCAAATGCCATTGACGCATTTTTTAACCATGCCTATACTCTTAACTATGACTAATTTATCTCAGGTGATTATACAGCACCATGACTGAGAAATATTTTCCAGAAACCAACGAAGACACCAACGATAAGGATCAAACCTTAACGCATAGCGCCGTACCTCATGCACCCGACTATGATGCAGAGAATTATCAGTACGGGCAATACGCGCGTTCGAAGGATAAAAATAGTGCACCCACATGGAAAAGTGATAAACCTGTGGACGCGAATCCCAACGGCGTAAACACTGTGGTGAGAACACCCAAAGTGGCTGTTCCGCCTGCCCCTCCCTTACTCCAACGGGAATCCGCCGCAAGAGAACGTGCACGTCAACGCCGCGTGAGTGGGCGAAGAAAAGGTGAAGAATGGGCATGGGTGATTATCGCAATGACGATGTTCGGCGTGGTCGTGATGATCAGCATGAGCATCTTTTTCTTCCTGCGGAGTTCACAGAATGCACCCGAAGTCATCCCGACTGCTTCGGCAAATTTATCCGCCTTACCCACACCTGCGAATTTCCGTACAGATCGTCCGGCTGGAAGCGGTGAAACGGTCTTGCTGGATGATGGCAGTACGATCATTCTTGAACCGTGGGACGGGCAAGGTCGCTTTACTGTCCTCATGCTGGGCTTAGATCGTAGACCGGGTGAAACGGGTTTGTCTTACCGCACGGACACCATGATGCTGGTGAGCATTGATCCGCAGACTCAAACACTAGGCATTCTAAGCATTCCGCGTGATTTGTACGTGTCCGTTCCGGGATATAGCCAATTACAGCGCATCAATACACCCATGCTACTCGGCGAAATTCAACAACCGGGTTATGGACCTGTATTGGCAATGGAAACCGTGCAGTACAATCTGGGAATTCGCGTTAATGATTATCTAGCGGTAGATTTTCAGGCATTTGTTGATCTCGTCGATTCCATTGGCGGGATTGATGTGACCACGGACTACACCATCAATGACCCCTACTACCCGAATATGTTTTACGGGTATGATCCATTTTATCTGGCGGCAGGAACGCATCATCTGGATGGATTAACTTCCCTGAAATTTGCCCGTACCCGCCATGGCGACAATGACTTTGAGCGGGCAAACCGTCAACAGCAGGTCATTTATGCGATCCGCGATCAGATTCTGAATCTTAATATGCTTCCACAAATGATTGTCCGCGCGCCGTCTTTGCTCTCTTCGTGGGATGATAACGTCTATACAAATCTCAATCTGGATCAGATGATTCGGTTGGCATGGTACTTGAAGGACATTCCGACGGAGAACATCCGCACGGGTGTAATCGACTATAATTACTCTCAACCGTTCACGACATCAGAAGGAGCGGCAGTACTTATCCCGAATCGAAGCCGTATGGGGTCGTTGATGGTTGAGGTCTTCGGGGAGAATTACTCGCAGTAAAGATCGAATTCGTTCAGGATTGTCCAAATAATAGAGCCGTACTCTACAATTGAGTACGGCTCTTAAAATTTTTCTAAAAACACCCGCCATGCCGTGTGCCGCTTTGTTTTGAACCTGCTTTCGCAGGTGGGTAACCTCTCAACTGTTTTGGTCTTGACCAACGCAGGTCTATCACCTCATCAGTTGACTACAGTTTCCCTTTGTGTGGGTGTTGGCCCAAAACTAATCGCGTCATCACGCACACAGCAGGATGTGTCGTTAGTTATATCAAACCGCCTCATTCATGTAAACCCCATCTTATCCATTTTCGTCTAAAATTCATATTTCAGAGTAGCCATTTAGTTCATTGGCGCTGATTGCTATAATGCGGTTATCTATTTGGCACAAATTGGGAGGGTATGTGAGTAATAATTTGGTTAGAGAGAGCATTGCTGAACTCATCGGCACATTTGTATTGGTCTTCATTGGTGGATTCGCGGTAGTGGTCGCCCCGCTTTTTGGTGTGATTGTTCCAGCTTTAGCACACGGGCTGATCCTCGTTGGCTTGATCTACACCTATGGGCATATTTCCGGCACGCAAATCAACCCGGCTGTTACGGTGGGATTGCTAGTGGGCGGCAAGATTGATCCGGTTAAAGCGGGAGCGTTTATTATCGCGCAATTTGTTGGCGGAATCATCGCAGCGGCAGTTATCGTTGCGGTAATGCCAGATGGCGCTCAAATCGCCTTACTCGGCTCTACAGAGGCATTTAACTACGGTCAAACTACAGGCGCACTAACCGATAATTATGTATGGTCAGCCGTTATTATCGAAGCGATCCTGACGTTCCTGCTCGTTAGCGCGGTTTATCAGACAGCGGCGTTTGGCAAGGGTGGTAACATGGCGGGCATAGCGATTGGCTTTACACTTGCGGGGTGTATTCTCGCGGGCGGTGCATTGACGGGTGCATCACTGAATCCTGCCCGTACACTTGGACCAGCGCTCATGGCTGGCAATCTGGATTACGTGATTCCGTATTTCATCGGCTTGTTCGCGGGTGGCGCGGCGGCAGGCGCATTTCACACCTTCGTTCTGAACACCGAGAAATAATCAAAATGGGGCGATGTGTATTTACATCGCCCCACGCCTTATTCTTCTAGCCGATAAACAATGACTTCGTTGGTCAATCCAGTTACAGCCAGAATGTTTTGTGTTGGATGCCATACCAAATTGAAAACTTCGTCAAACGGTGTTTCGATGGTTTGAAAGAGGCGATTTTGTGAAATATCATAAACTCCAATTAACGAGTCAGGGATGCTCCCGTTAAAGAATATAGTCGCACCCCATTGCCAGTTCGCATGAAATCTGATAAATCCTACATTGCCAAATCGACGTTCTTCGATGATTTCTCCTGTGTTGAGATCATATTGTCTATAGCCCGGATATGTCTCAAGAATTTCAAGACTTGATCCATTAATTCTATACTGTGAACCGAGGTCTTGGAACGTATCAAGTACCATTTCTCCCCGCTCAACGTCATACACAACATAATCATGCCCAAAGTAACGATAATCACCGTAATTCAATAGAATATATCGTCCGTCTTGCGTCCATTCGGTAACTAAAGTGGGATATTTATGATCGTTGAATGTCTCTAACAGCTCACCCGTTGTTGCATCCCAAATACGCAATTTTAAAGCATCCATGACTGTCGCAATGCGCGTGCTATCCGGTGACCAGATTTGTCCAAAATTGGTGTTATAAATCACTTCAGACAAGGTATCGGGAAACGTCCATATTCGGATCGGGTTAAGTGTATATCCCCATTCGCCAAGCGGTTCTACGATCAGACGCGCACTATCAGGACTCCATGTATTTGAAGGACTCAGTTGATGCCCTGCGAGTTGATATAAAAAATTACCTGTTTCTGCTGAAGCCACATAAATCGTATCGCCCGCCTCGTTTACCGTATACGCACCGTCAGGACTCCATCTGACTTGACTATCCGTTTGCCGTAATAACGCTCCCGTTTGCGTATCATAAATTCTGCCACCCAGAATATAGCCCATAGAAAATTGTGTTCGTTCGGGATTCAAGGTCAAATTACCGTGAACATTTTCCAACGTGTAAAGTATTTCGCCTGTTCCAGCGCGCACAAAGTACAGAGTCCCCAATCTGCGGTGTGTCTCTTCACGCACGAATAACCAGTAATGCTCATCATCAAACCAGATTGGTCTCGCCTCTAAATCACGCAGATAAGTTCCTGTTGTCGCTTCCAACAATTGAAACCTATTACCTTGATACTCATTGCTATACCCACCTATCAATAAATAGCTACCATCAGGACTCCAATTGAGATAGGGTGTAATATATATATCATAATCAACCTGATACTGTGCCACAAAGCGAGGCTGAGGCGTGTTGGTCATGAAAATCGGGCGAGGAGTCGGTGTCACATCATCCTGTGCATACGCCGAAAACAAAATTGTAACCAGCAAAACTACCAATAAACTCAAATATCTCCACTTCACGGGATAACCTCCCAAACGATGATACTATTCTGCGGAGGTTGCACACGATTTTGGTCGAACACGACACAATTGGCGGCGATATAACGTCCAGTCGGGCTAATTTCTAAGCCATTTAGATAGTCACACCCCTGTGCTTCAAGCAAATTAATACGCTCACCTGTATCGACATCCCAGAGGTCAACAAAAGTTCCTACGGCATTGATTATCCAATCCCCCTGTGGATGCCAGCGGATGATCCCACCCATCAGTGGCATGATCGTAACGGGCATTCCGGTAGCGACATTTCGAATCTGCGAAGCTGAAGCAAGTCTCGTGGAATCCGGACTCCATGCCACATCACTTTCAGCCCCGGAATAAACGTCAATAAGTTCACCTGAGTTCGTAAATAACGGCATGTAGATATACTCACGCCCAGCAGGACTCGCTACCATAGTGCCATCAGGACTCCAATATCCACCAAAATCCCAAATGAGATCTGAATCGTCGAACCGAGTCAACTCGCCTGTGTCCGCATCAAAGACCCCATTTCTAACGCTCAATAAATTTTCAAATGGGTGCCAATCAATCATTGAGCCATACGACTCTAAGACGTAAACATTTTCACCGGTTTGTGCATCATAGATGGAAATGGGATTTCGAGATTGCCCCACCGCAATGTAGCGATCATCCACACTCCATTTCACAGATTGAATGCTACTAATTTCGTCACCGACGGACTGAAAACTGCGGTCAACCTCGCCAGTTGAAATGTTCCAAATATTGATGATACAACCAGTATCCATAGCCGCCAGATAGTCACCAGAAGAGTCAAAATCATACTCAATCCTGAACGGTCTATAAATCGTACAACCAGATGGCAAGCGCCAGATTTCTCGATATTCAGGCACTTCGGACTGAGCATCAACCACCCCGACATCTTGAATCAGCAATAGCATAAACACGAAAATCAGTCGTCGCATCATCGCTCCCAAATAAAAAAAGCGCAGGCAAATCGCCCACGCTTATTGTATCATCAGGAATTAGTAGATCGCTAAGACTCGGTTTCTTCTTCGCGTTCTGCGGTGCTCTCGATGAAGAGTTCTTTCATCTGACCGGGTTCAGGATAGGACGGTGCATGTGCCATCGCATCAGAGCCGGTTTGAGTCTTCGGGAAGGCAATCACTTCACGGATATTGGGCGCTCCGGCGAAAATCATCGCAAGGCGGTCAATCCCCCATGCAACACCCCCATGTGGCGGTACACCATATTCAAAGGCTTCCAGAATATGCCCGAATTGCTCCTTGGCATGTGCCATCGTTTGACCGATCAACGGGAAGATTTTTTCCTGCAATTCACGCGAATGAATACGGATGCTCCCACCGCCGACTTCATAGCCGTTACAGATCAAGTCATATTGTGAGCCACGCGCCGCACCGGGATCGCTATCGAGTAGATGGACATCTTCCGGCAACGGCATGGTGAACATATGCTGGGACGGATCCCAACGTTTGTTTTCTTCGTCCCAGTAGAATTGCGGGAAATCAATCACCCATGCAAATGCCAACATATTCGGGTCAGCCAGGTTCAGTAACTCCGCAACATGACGACGAAGTTTATCCACCACTGCATACACCACATCATCATCATCGGATGTAAACAGCAAAATATCTCCCGGCTCGGATTCAGTCTGCTGGAACAATTCCATTTTCTGATCAACCGTGAAGAACTTGCCAATCGGACCTTTCACCTCGTCCGTTTCTTCCAACGGGAGCGCCATCCATGCCAGACCTTTGGCTTTTGCTTCCGCCTTTACTAAATCTTCGAGGCTTTTCATGAGGCGCTTTAATTTTTCGCCACTCAACGTCACATCCTGATTTTCAGGATCGCGATACAATCCGGGTGCGCGGATAACTTTCACCTTTTTGCCAGCTTCAACATTCTTATTGAAGACGACAAAGCCACTTTTTCCCGCCAATTCAGTGACATCAATTGCTTCCAGCCCGTAGCGCAGATCGGGCTTATCTGATCCATATTTTTCCATCGCATCTTGATATTTGATGCGCGGGAAAGGTTCCGCCAGTAACTTACGATCCGGCACAATTGCTTTTGCTAATGCCAGCGCTAAACGCTCATTGAGTTGCATCACGTCTTCGCGCTCCACCCAGCTCAGTTCCATATCAAGCTGTGTGAATTCCGGCTGACGTTCGCCTCGCAAATCTTCATCGCGGAAGCAACGCGCAATCTGGAAATATTTTTCGTAGCCCGCAACCATCAACAATTGCTTAAGTTGCTGTGGACTTTGTGGCAACGCATAAAATTTACCGGGTTGCAAACGGCTAGGCACGAGAAAATCGCGTGCACCTTCCGGCGTGGTCTTGAATAAAATCGGCGTTTCGATTTCCACAAATTGCTCATTATCGAGAAAATCGCGGATGAATTTTATCATCTTGTGGCGGGTGATGAGATTATGTTGCATTGTCGGGCGGCGCAAATCCAGATAACGATATTGCATACGGCGATATTCGTCCGTGTTTTCTTCTTTGTTGATGGTGATTGCCGGAGTCTTAGAGGCATTTAAAATTACGATTGAACTGGCATCCACATCAATCTGACCTGTGGGAAGTTCTGTATTTTCAGTGCCTTCGGGACGATTTCTGACCACACCCGTGACCTGCAACACATATTCACTCCGCACATCGCTAGCAATCGTGTGCGCTTCTGGTGTCGCTTCTTCATCAACGACGACCTGCGTGATTCCCCAGCGATCCCGCAAATCAATAAAAATTAAACCACCCTGATCTCGTCGGCGATTAACCCAACCCGCCAGTGTCACAGTATCACCGACGTGTGATGCACGTAATTCGCCACAAGTATGGGTTTTCATCATAAGATTTTCTCTCCAATTGCGATGGTGGTTGATTAATCAGTTTTCTCTGGTTTTGAGTGAAGAAGAATAGCATGGTTACGCGAAGAAATAAATGTGAACTTTGTTGTATAAGTCATTGGTCAAAGTTTACAAAGACTCTATTTCCCGCGTTATATAGTCCTGAGCAACTTGAATCCCCTGCGCCGGAAAACCTTCAACATCGCCTAGACTCTGTTTGACCAGTTCAAGATAGGCTAAACAGGCTTGTGGGACAGGCAGGAGCAAGACCTGCTCCAAAGAATCAGCAATCTGCGGAAAGACAGCCTCAAATCGGCGATGAACATCCAGATTATCGAGACGCGATTTTTCCGGTGCGTCCAGATATTTCACGAATAACGGCAACAGATCATCCAGCGCATAAACCTTTACAAACATATGCCCGCTGGTTTTTTCTCCGCGCAAATAACGCCCCACCCCGATGATGAGATGTGCGAGGAACTGCCCCCAATAATACGTGTCTGGTCGTTCGGTCTGTTCAGTGCTTTTCTGTGCAACATCGACCAACACATTTGCCACATTGCCACGATCCAACAACACGGCATAATCATTGACTTTCACCAGTGAGAGTTCATCCATATCGAACACGGCGAATTCCAGCACGTGCCCGATATCATAGATGACTTTCAAGCCATGCTCAGTTTCCTGATAGGCAATAACGATGCGCTCGTGATCTGGAAGCCATTGTAGATTCGTGCGGAAATCCGTTTGCGTACCAGACTCCACGATCACAAAAAAATCATGATCCGACCAGCGGTCTCGCCGTGCTAGATTTGCCATGGAACCCGCCGCAACCAACCCAACGACTCGTGAATCCGCTTCAAGACTTTGACGCAATTGTTCGGTAAATTGTTGATAGTCCGTAAGTTCCATAACTATGATTGATCCATTTCCGAAGCTAAGGGTTCAGCCAGTGTTTCAGTTTCGCGTACTTTTCCGGTGATAAATTCATAGGGAACGGAAAATTCCATCCGATACAGCAAGTATAAGGCGCAAAAAGCGACTAATCCTTGCATCGCAAACGAATCTTCTAGTGAACTATTCATAATGATAATAGCAGAGCACCCTAACGCAGAACCTAGCAACCCCACCGCGAAAGGTGTCCCGAAACGGTCGAATCCTATGCGTTTAAAGCGATGCGAGAGGTGATCTGTGCCACCGGCAAGAAAAGACTGCCCACGCCGCCAGCGTGAAACAAAAACCAGCGCCGTATCAAAAATAGGCACACCCAATACGATGACGGGAACGGGCCAGGTCACCCACGGGCTATCCGCAGGGAATGTTAACTTTACGCCGATTACCGCTAGCAAAAATCCGAGAAAGAGTGAGCCAACGTCACCCATAAAAATTTTGCGTTCATTTTCAAAGAGGTTAAAGCGCAAGAATCCGGCAGATGTTCCAGCAACCGCCGCAGACAACGCCGCCACCATAATTTGCCCATTGATAATCGTAATTACGGTGAAGAACATACCGGCAATCGTAGCGATCATGCCAGCAACGCCATCCATGTTATCGGTATAGTTGAAGGCATTGATAACATACAGGAACCAACACACCGACAAACCACGGTTTGCAAGATCAGGCAACGGCATGTCGATGCCAATATCCGTTAACAACAGCAGAATAATAACGGGTACGAATTGTAACCCTAGCTTAATTGATGAGGGAAAAGCATACCAATCATCAACTAAACCCACACCAGCAAGTAAAGTTCCACAAACCAACACAATTACCAATTCGCCCAGGGATAATGTTGGATCTGTCGTTTCCGGTGTTGAAGCGAGTTGAACAATCAGCGCCAATGAAACGATTGCTACCATAAATGCGATATACAGCGCCACCCCGCCCATCAGCGGGGTTGTTTTGGTATGTGCTCGATCACTTTTGGGAACGGCAACAAAACCAATCCGTATTGCTAAATTCCGAACGAGCGGAGTCACGACTACAGCAAAAATCAGCGCCGTGATGAGCACTAAAACAGCCATCATTACCGTCCACGACTTAAAAAAACAATGCGCTTAGTCTATCTAAGAAATAGGGCGATTGACTATAGTCATCTACCAAACATCGAATAACGCTCTTGATATTGAAGATCGTATGCTATATTCTCGCACGATGTTTAGACAAAATTTTGCGTTCACCAAAAGACAACTCGGATTCTTATTGCTTATCATCGGCATAGTCGGCTTTGGTACTATTTTCGGCATTGATATTATTGATGCCGGACGCGAAGGCGGGGTCGGACCTGTGCAACGTGTCGCATTGTTCGTGATGGCGCTCAGCGCTGTTATTGGTCTCTCGCTGATTCCTCTTGGAGATGATCTAGCCTAATGAGCGAATCAGCCGAACAGCAAAGTACTTCACGTCGCCTATCAGCGGACATAATCTATCGCGTTCTCATCGGCATCGCGTTGATTCTGCTGTTGTTTCAAGGCGTTGTCTATGTCTCCTATGCGATCAACCTCATCAACTTTCCCTTTGACTACGATCAGGGCGAAGGCTTTGAATTGGTGGATGTGATGATGTTTAGCGAAGGGGAATTCCCTTACGCAAATATTGAAACGTATCCCTTTTACGGGAGCATCTACCCGCCACTTTATCATGTGCTTCTTGTACCGTTTGCGTGGCTTTTCGGCGCGGAATATTGGTATGGGCGTTTATTTAGCTTCGTCACGACTCTCATCAGTGCAGGCGCAATTGGATACGCAGTCTATCAAGCCGGTAGAAATCGGACGATTGCACTGTTAGCAGGATTAGCCTTTCTCGCATCGCCGATTGTTTATCATATTGGACCGCTATTCCGTCAGCATATTTCGATGGTCATGTTTGAGATCATCGGTGTGGTCTTACTTGCCAATGCCAGCGAAATTAAAAATACTTCAAAACGAAGACGGCGATTGGCGCTCGGTTTTATATTTCTCATCGCCGCCGGATATACCAAACAATTGGCGGCATTTACGGCAATTGCGGCGTTGGCATTCTTGTTTATTCGCAATCCGCGCCGGAGTATTTTTTGGGGGATTGGATTTGCCATCGTCGGGGGTGGTATTTTCGCCCTGCTCACAATTGGCACGGATGGGCATTGGTGGACGCAAACGGTTGTCGCCAACGTAAAAGACTTCTTCCCACAGCAGGCGTTCGGATTGCTAAGGGTGTGGTGGGAAATGCACGCACTCTTGATTGTGCCTGCCGCTATATATGTGGTCTACGAGCTTTATTTTGACCGCATCTCGATCTATAGCTTATGGTTTATCTCCACTACCGTGCTGAGTGCGATGTCCGCCGGAACATGGGGAGCGGGTGATAGTTATTATGCCACATCGATTGCGGCATTTTGCGTTCTAAGCGGGATTTTTGCCGCTAAAATCATCGAAAGAAATTGGGCATTTTACGATAATTACCTATCCCGCTTGTTTGTCCACCCACTCAGGCGTTACACAGGACAAATAAGCAATGTTGGACTAATGATTGTTCCATTGTTATATATCGGCTATGCGCTGATGACTTTTCACATGCCAACAAGCGGCGCAGGCTATGAGCAAATCGCGGATGTTTTTGGCATTTCAGACAACACCGGACGGAATTTTCATGATCCTGACGGATACACTACGCTAGCCTATGCACAAATTGGACATTTCACCACAGACGAAGATATTCAAAACGGCTATCGGATTGTCGATATTATCAAGGCTGTGCCCGATGATATTCCCGTTCTGAGTGAAGAAGCCGCTTTTAGCTTACGGACGAACCGCGCTGTCATCACCAATCCTGTTGTACTGATGATTCTTTCGTGGGTTAATGCGTTCGATAGTAGTGAGTTAGTCGGGATGATTCGCAATCAGGAGTTCGGCGTGATAGTTCTCAAAGCGCAATTTTATCCCACGGATGTGTTACTAGCGATCACCGAGTTCTACGAAGAAGAACAACGTATCCCGATGAACGGCTTCAGCTATATGATTCTACGTCCGCGCCAGATGGAAAATTAACCTTCATCTCTACGCCTATTAAATCCTGCGACACGACTTGTCGGGTTGCCTAACCCCATTGGACGGCGTTGCATCAAGAAATCACGATCAGATTTCATCTGGATACTCAAGCTCTCAACCGATTTTTCGAGCATCGTCAACGTCACTTCGGTTTTGTGGTCATGTGCGGCGAGCATCCGCGCCTGAAGCGCTACCTCGCGTACAAACGCACCCGGTTGGTCAACAAGGCTTGCCGCGATGGTACCATGATCGTCCTGCCAATGATCGCTCATATAATGGCGGAGCATCGCCTCTGCTTGCGCTTCATCTTGAATCGTCGGGATCACAAAAATTCGATCCAACCGCCCCGGACGTTTCACGATTCGCTCGTCAATCGCTTCAGGATAATTGGTGGTCGCCAGCAATAACGACCCTTGCGGATTATTAGGTGACTCAACGCCGTCCAGCACATTCAAGATGCGGGCTTTATCATCACCGCGCAAATAGGCATCTAGTTCCTCAACGACCAACAGCGTCGGGTAACGTGCCGCCGCAACTGCCTGAAAAGCCCGCTGAATTTTCTCAAAGGTCGCGCCATCACGATCAGAACCAGAAACATAAACGACGATGCGTTTATTTTCGATTGCCAATTTCGCCATCGCCGCGCACAGCATCGTTTTCCCCGTACCCGGCACGCCAGCCAATAACAACTTTCTAAACGGGGCGAGTTTGAGTTCTTTGTAGATGTTCACGCCCTCTTCAAAAAAGGCTTCCACATCATGCAGAATTTGTGATTTCAGGTCTTCCGGCAGGATCACATCATCCCACTCAACCGTCGGATCAAAAAATGCGTCCGTACCGCCGATAATATACACATCTCTTCGACGGCGAATCCGGGGACGTACCGCCCGCGCACAGGCAAATTCAAATGCCGCCCACGCCTCCAATTTATCTTCAGGAACAAGGGCAACCGCGGTTAAATCTTGAACATCATCATCAAAATAAGAACTTGCGTAAATAACTTCAAAAGGGTCATTATTTTCGTCAGTAAACTTAAACGTGTAAGCACCAGAAGTCGCCGTGAGCACCATCTTGTTCCCGCGTGTGCCATAATCACTGATCGGAACAATAAGCGGGCAAGCCAGCACATCCAACCCTTGATAACGTGCTTTTCCCTTTAATTTTCTACCGGGCTTTACTTGCTTTTGAGCGATCTTATTACTACATTCGGCAGATGCCCAGATCGTGACATTCTTTTTACCAGACCAGCGTTGTTCCCAGAGTTCCTGCGCCCATTCTACGAGGCGTTCATACTGCATAAAAAAATTTTCCTTATAGTTTCAATGAACGCGATCTCTTTGCAAGATCACACATTACGTCTAAACTTGACCCATTGCCAATATCTACTGACAAAACATTTCGTACCTAGAACGCCAATTATAAAGCAGAAAATCTCAATACCAAACTAAATAACAGGAAACGCACCCTTATGACAACCGTTTATGTCACACATGAACGCTATGTTGACCATGATATGCACGGTCATCCAGAACACGCGGGCAGAATAAAAGCGATCTGGGCTGAACTCAAAACATCAGGACTTGCAGATCGTATGAACCGCCTTTTACCGTCCTCAATTACCGATGAGCAGATTTTATCAGTCCACACTGCCAAATATTTGGAAGTCTTTAAACTGATTGAGCATCAGGATGGGGTTTACGGGCTAGATTCAGATACCTACGCCCTGCCGGAATCTCCGGAAATTGCACGACTCGCCGCAGGTGGGGTAATTAGTGCCATTGATGCAGTCATGAATGGTGATGCTGATAATGGTCTGGCAGTTGTCCGCCCACCGGGGCATCATGCCGTGCCAATGCGTGGCATGGGGTTTTGTCTGCTCGGCAATGTCGCTATCGGCGCGAAACATGCACAAAAAGAACATGGTTTAAAACGGGTGATGATTGTTGATTATGATGTCCATCACGGTAACGGCACGCAGGATATGTTTTATGAAGACGATACGGTACTGTTCATCTCAACCCATCAATCGCCCTTCTATCCTGGTAGTGGAAAACTGCACGAAACCGGAAAAGGACATGGCGCAGGCTATACCATAAACATCCCCTTAGAAGGTGGACACGGTGATAATAATTACGCACAAATTTATGAGGACATTATCTGGAAAGCGGCACGACGGTTTAAGCCGGAGTTGATTCTCGTTTCAGCGGGTTTTGACGCACATTGGGTTGACCCACTTGCATCGATGAAACTCACGTTAACGGGCTATGATCATATTACCCGTGAACTTATCACTATGGCTAACGAACTTTGCGGGGGAAAAATTGTTTTCACGCTCGAAGGAGGCTATGATCTGGACGCGCTGAAATATGGCGTTGCGAATGTTGCCCGCGCTTTACTAAACGACGATAACATCGTTGATCCACTCGGTAGTAAGTCTCAAAAAGAGCCGGATGTGCGCCAATTAATCAAAATGATTCAGGGAATTCATGATTTATGAGAGAATTGTTTTTCTTCAAAACGCCTCAATAAAACCAGAATACCCCAGATAATCACCGTTGCGGCGGCGGCAAGTAACCATGCATCAACAGCCACCGCCATACCGACTGCCGCAGTCGTCCAGATGCTTGCGGCAGTCGTTAAATTTTTTACGTGCTCTCGTTTGACGAAAATCACGCCTGCGCCCAAAAACCCGATGCCAGACACAACCTGAGCGGCGACACGCGAGGTATCTGCCGCTGAAAAACCGTGTCTTGAAACCAGTGTAAACAGACACGCTCCTAACCCGACAAGGATATGGGTACGCAAGCCCGCCGCGCTCCGTTCGCTTTCTTCTAACTTGCGTTCTCGATCCATACCAATGATGCCACTAAACAAACATGCCATCACAAGATCAATAATCACATATGCCTGCGTTTCAAGTGACATCACACACCTTTGATACCTTCACGTAATGTTTCGATACGTTTTGTGAAGTGCTCCATCTTAGTCTTTTGCTCTGCATACCGCTTAGACAGCACCTCAAGACGGCTAAAAATGGGTGTAAGTACCTGATTACCATATTGCGAGAGACGATCACGTTCTTTCTTTGTCAGGTCATCTAGTGCGGTGTGATAGGTCTGCATAAGGTGATCGACACGCTGATTAAATTCTTTCTTGGTATCAGACGTAATCGCACGATAATGCTTGACAAGCCGATAACCGCCATATGCGGCAATCGGTGCGGCGACAACAAAGGCTGGAAATGCCAATACCGCCGCGCCCGCACCAAGTAAGGGACCCGGCGCGCCAATTGCGGCAATCGCGGCAATTAATCCACCTACCGCCGCCAATGACCATAAGCGGAAACCACTGGCGTTATTTTCAAACAAGTCCTGTATTTCTCTGACCACTCGTCCGGTTGAGTAAGTTTTCAATTCTGCTTCTGCAATGCGAATAGCATCTTGCAAAGTCTCACGCTGTTCCGCGTAGATATCTGCATCCAGCCCGCCGCTAAACTCTTGTTCAAGCAAGTCCTGTAACTTATTTAGCCGATCAATCACCCCACGCCAATACAAACGGCTATGATCGACCACCGCATTGACGTAACCGCCGGCGGCATCATTGATGTCGCGCAGTGAGCGCCCGATAACAACATCCTGAAATTCTGCCTGAAGTTTTTCGCTATTGAGATTGCTGGCGACTTTCCGCAAGGATAAATTGGCATCAATGAACGTCAAACCACGTTGGCGCATCCCCTCGAAGACTTTATCCACATCGGCTCTAGCTTCTTTCAGTTGCGTATCCAACCCCAGAGATTGACTCTGCAATTCCTGCTGAACTTCTTTCACTTTCGCCGTATCTAAATTAACCAATTCCGCATTTCGACTTACCGTAGAATAGAATTTCTGCACCACACTATCAGCCATATCCAACTGTGCAAGTAGTTTTTGCTTCGCGGGTGATGACTCTGCGAATACGCCCCGTAAGTGCGCCCGCACCGCGTCTATTCCGCCATCTTTATCATCTGTAAGCGCCTCTTTCGCGGAGACCATAAATAGCAACGGTTGTAGATTCAAATGCTCGCGCACTTGTTGTTCGATGAAGCGTCGGACCTGCGCTTGTTCATTGGGTTCTAGCAAATCCACCTGATTCACGACAAGAATCAGCTTTTTGCCATAGTTTTTCGCCGTTTCCATGTAAATGCGTTCGGTCTCGGCAAATGCATGTTTAGCAGAAAGTAAGAAAATCACAAGGTCGCTACGATGGAGAAAATCCTTGGCAACAGACTCGTGTTGCTTAAAAACCGAACCCGTCCCCGGTGTATCAACAATCGCAACCCCTTCAGCGCCTGTGTTCGGATGGTTCCACTCACGCAGACTATCACCGCGCATATTCGGCTTACGATCCGGCGTTTCGTTATACCGAACAAGTTCGATGACTTCGGTGGTTGGTGTGATGCCTGTCGGCAATAATTGCTCGCCGAGCAACGCGTTGACGAAGGTCGATTTACCGGCATTAAACTCCCCAATAATGACAACGAGGAAGAACATATCGCGTAAATCTTGCGCGACTTCGGTTAACCGTTTACGATCATCCGCGGAAACATCACCCAATTCCGCCAGAGATGACGCAACATCAGAAATAAGATCAACTTCCGCCTCACGAAGCGCGGCTAAAGGTCCTTGTAAAACTGTAGTACCTACCATAGACGTGTTATCCTCTTATACCAAACAGGTTCCGGCTACCTATTTTCACCAGATCAGATTCGATGCTCACCATTTCCTGTTGAGATTGTTGCAACTGATTGAGTTGATCGGTTTGAATTTGTGTCTGCGATTCTACCAGACGAGTGAGTGGCGCGACCACATCACGACGGAGCTTCATACCATATTTAACCTGCTCATCCGCAGATTTTGAAAGTGCCTCGATATAACGTGCCTCGATTTTTAGTGTGCGGTTGGCATGTTGGGTTTTCAAAACGCGTCCCATAAGCGGCATCAGTAAAACGCCAATTAAACCGAAAGATACCAGTAGAATTAGAATGATCAATGTATTGCCGTCGTTCACCCCACCGCCTAGCAATAAGGCAAGCGTGCCGACAATGGCTAACACTTCCCAGATAGCTAAGGCGAACAAGACGTTTCGTAAACTGCGATCAAGCGTTTCTGTTTCCAGCTTTAGCGCTTCGTCCTCAATCGCTTCCAACTTAGGGCGTAATGATTGCATGATGCCGCGATCGTAACGTAAGGGAGATTGAATATCGCCGATCACTTTATCACGAATATTTTCCGGCAAGGCAGTAACTTCATTTTTCGCGTATTTAACAAGATCATCGACATCTTGCATGTCCTTACCCTCAAGCCGTGGCGCTAATTTATCCACAACATCCGGCAATTCACGGATTGGCTCAAATACGTTATATCGCTCAAATGCAAGACGGGTATAAGAATACTGCTGACCGCGCCGAAATAGACGCGCAAGACCGATCAGTTCCGTAAATCCGCGCCAGACGGAAGACAACGCCCGCGAAAGTTGAAAGATGTCTTGAATGGCTTCCCCGCCACGGTCAATCGTCTCTTTAAATTTGCCGCGAACCTCTTCACTTACCTCGCGGACGATTTTTTCCTGCTCACGCTTGTACGAAGCCAGTTGTTGTTCCACATTTCCGGTGATGCTCTGATACTGGTCAAGCACCGATTGATTGGCTTGGACTGCTTCTAGTGCCACCTGATTAACATTTTGAATAATCTGCAACGGCGTTTGCAATTTTTGCTTCATGCGGTCAACATCGCTCAGTTGCTTTTCGATGTAACTTTCAAGCTGATCTAATCCACTTTCGCGCCACAATTGTTGATCTAAGGTATCCACCTTTTTCGCTTGCAAACCCTTCTTTGCGGAGACTAACCACACTTCTGGCTTATAGCCTAATTTGTCCTCGCTCTGATTGGTCACGTACTCCGTAACCGTTTTGCGTTCCTCATCAGAGAGCAAATCTGCCTGATTCACCATAATGATGATCTTCTTGCCGAAGCCACGTAACATTTGCAGATACTCTAGGTTACGGGAAGTCATCGCCTGCGTTGCGAGCATCACCAGAATCACCACATCACTACGATGCAAGAAACGACGCGTGGTTTCCTCATGTGTCTGGAAAACCGATTCCAGACCGGGCGTATCTACAAAACTCACTTTTTGTAGTAACGGCGACGGATAAAACACCGTATCCACCTGATTGCCGGAGTCCATGCGCTGTTCGCCATCTGCCCAGCGCAATATATGGATACGATCTGTCGTCGGGATGGGACCCACGCGCAGTAAATCAGGCTTGCCAAGCAGTGCATTGATTAAGCTCGACTTACCCGAACTGAAGGGGCCGACAAACACCATCAAAAAAGGATGATCCGCATGAAATAGGGCATCACGGACTTGCAATACGCGCGACTCATCCAGATTGTCAATCTTCGGTAGAAGTGTCAATAAATTTGAAATGAGTTCGTACTCGCGGCGACGTAAGGCTTCATAGGTCGTTGCCAATCGAGTTTCCTGGTTGTCTTGGGACAATTTTGCACCAACCTGCAATAAGATGAACACTAAGGATTATTTAACAGCATAACGCGCTTGCCATTACGATACAATACTCTAACGTCTAAACTGCTTTCGCAAATGCGTTTATGCCCTTAAAATAAAGAAAGTATAAATATTGATGCAATGGTTAGGGGAATAAAGTTGAACAACGATAGCGCCGCCCAAAAAGAACGCCAACTTAATCTCATACTCGAACTCGACAGAGCACGCGACGCGCCGGAAGTCATGGATGATCCTAACTATATGTTTCGTGCCATTGCAACCTTGCTAAAAAGCACCTTTAATGCGGATGCCTGTGCCATCATGCTTGTTGATGAAGCCAGCGACGAAATTGAAAGCATCGTCGCATTCGGTGTACCCGACGATATGGCGATTGACCTATGTCGTCAGGCAATGGGCTTTAAAACACCTACCTCATTAAAAACATCACTATGGTCAAATACGTTGGGATTGCAAATTGTGTTGCAAGACGATCAATATCCGTTAGGCAGTTTTTTCCTTGCGAGCAAAACAACTGCATTTACTGATGATGATATTGAACTATTAGATATTGCTGAAAGCCAAATCGACTCCGCGATTGTACAGGCACGTCTGGTCTGGAAGCTCGCACATCGCAATATGGAGTTGGAAGCGATTTATCAAATTGATCGGATGCGGGACGATAATCCTGATGAAAGCGACCTCATCAATAATTTTACCTTACTGCTTAGCGACCACTTCAAAGCGGATTTATGTATGCTTTTGCTCTCCCATGTTGATAGTGGAGAAATGGTCGTGCGCGGAATTATGGATAAGCAGGAACTTCCCGGTAGTGTGCTAGAAGCGATCCATAACCTTACGACGGATATTCGTAGCCCTCAAATTATCCCAACCCCACCCGGCTTAAAAGAGAAGCTTAACTTACTTGCCGCACCGTTTATCGTCGGTGGCACGCGCCTGGGCACGGCGATTGTCGGACGTAAAGCCCCATATACGATTGGCGAAAATCGATTGATATTCGCAATGGTCAGCCAGATGGACTCTGCGATTGTACATAGCCGTGTCATGCAACAATTGACTCAAAGAAACAAAGAATTGGAATCCATTTACCGGATTGATCAGATTCGGGATAGCGAAACTGATTTTGATACTATGTTGCATCAAGTTCTTGGGGAATTGTGCAAAGCAGTTGCCAGCGAAATCGGCTATTTGATGCTCTATAATGAAGGTGGAGAAGCCCCGCTTGAACTTAAAGCAACCACCCGCGACGGCATCATTACCGCGCCCGGTTATATCGAAACCATCAACAAATACTCACGCGAAGCTCTTGATACCGCCCGCACTGTTTATTCAAATGTTGCAGAAGATGGGATACGTTCTATTGTTGCTGTTCCATTAATCTTAAATGAGCGGATTATCGGCGTGTTCGGCGCAGTAAACAGTGCTAATGCGCGGGGATTTAGCGCGGAAGACAGACGTATGTTGACTGCTATCACCAGTCAGGTTGATACCGCTGTATTTGAGCGCCTAGAGCGTCGACAGATGCGTAAGGTGTTGAGCCGTTCCGTTGACCCTAAGGTTTTAGAGCATCTGCTTCAACATGCGGATGACAATGTCCTGGCAGGTGAACGTGTCGTACTAAGTGTGCTATTCGCGGATTTACGCGGCTCTACAGAATGGGCAGAACGCACAGACCCGGAAGAACTTGTTCATACACTCAATGAATTTCTGAGCAAAATGACGGATGTGATCTTCAAGCACGGCGGAACATTGGACAAATTCGTAGGCGACGAAGTCATTGCCCTATTTGGATGCCCTGTTCCGATGGACGACCATCCACAACATGCTGTTCGTGCGGCATTGGAAATGCAGGCTGTGCACAAAGAATTGCAAGCATTTTTTGCGGCACAGGGTCATGAATTACCCTCATTAGGGGTCGGCATAAGTTCCGGTGAAGTGATTGCTGGTGAATTCGGACCTCCGGTTCGCACAGATTTTACAGCAATCGGGCGTGTCATGAATCTTGGCGCACGTCTGTGTGGTGCGGCAGGACCTGATGAAGTATACATCAGCCTTGGTACCCATGAAGCCCTCGAAGGCTTTGCCGACGACGAACCATTAACACCGCTCAACTTAAAAGGCTTAGGGGCAACCGTCCCTGTATTTAAAGTGCTCTCAATAAAGGACGTTTAATCACTAGATGTTTAACGATTCTATACATTACAAGCAGGAAGCCCTGCACTGTGACGACCTTCCTCTAAACGAAATTGTCGCAAAAACGGGTACACCAACCTATATTTATAGCCAGAAGCGTATTTTGGAGAATTATACACAGATCAAATCGGCTTTCGCTAAATTAGATGCACACATCCATTACAGCGCAAAAGCAAATAACAATCATCATATTCTGAAGATGCTCGTGGATGCCGGTGCCGGGATTGATGCTGTCAGTGGGGGTGAAGTGTATCTCGCCCTAAATGCTGGCTGTTCGCCGGAAAATATCGTCTTCGCAGGCGTAGGTAAATCACGCGAGGAATTACGCTTCGCTATCGGCAAGGGTGTTGGTTGGATCAATGTCGAAAATATCGCCGAAATCGACTATATCAATGAGATTACTGCTGAACTCGGACGTGAACCAACGCGTATCTCGTTGCGTCTTAATCCAGATGTCACAGCCAATACCCATCCTTACATTGCAACAGGACACGGTGGCGCAAAGTTTGGCTTAACCGCAACCACCATCGCTGATGTTCTCGCACACCAAGATCACTATGAGCATTTAACCTTTTCAGGTATTCATGTACATATCGGTAGCCAATTGCATGATACAACAGCCACTCAACAGGCGATCAAAGCGGCAATTAACCTGATTGAACCCTATCCGAATATCCGCACGTTAGATATCGGTGGCGGTTTGCCTGTTGCCTATACACCAAATGAAATACTCCCTTCAATCCAAGATTTCGTTGATGATATTTATCCGCTCGTCAAAGATTACGAGCTGATACTTGAGCCGGGTCGGGCAATTGTCGCCGATGCAGGACTCTTGCTCACCGAAGTGCTCTACGTCAAGCAACAAGCTGGACAAATTTTTTACATTGTAGATGCGAGTATGTCTGAACTCATCCGCCCGGCGCTGTATCAAGCGCACCACGAAATTCTGCCCGTCATTAAAAAAGATAGAGAACTTACACCTGCCAATATCGTCGGTCCAGTATGTGAAACGGCTGATGTTCTCGGAAGAAACATCAATTTGCCGCCCTTAATAGCAGGCGATTTGCTTGCTGTCATGACGACAGGCGCATATGGTATGGTCATGGCGAGTAATTACAATGCACGTCCACGCCCAGCAGAGATTATGGTCAACGGAACAGAGTGGAAAACCGTGCGTGAACGCGAAACATGGGCGAGTTTGATGGGGTAAGCAATGGTACGCGTTATCATTCATCTGGATTTAGACGCATTTTTCTGTGGAGTTGAAGAGCATCGCGACACTTCGCTACACGGTCTTCCGTTTGCAGTAGGTGGTCAGCCGGATAAGCGCGGTGTCGTGGCTTCATGTTCCTATGCGGCACGCAAATTCGGTGTGCGCTCTGCGATGCCAATGTCACAAGCGGTACGTCTCTGTCCCGATCTGATAATCGTCCGTCATCATTTTGACGATTATCGCGCCGCCTCGCGCAAGATCATGGAGTATCTGAATACACTCACTCCGTTAGTCGAGCAAATCTCCATAGACGAAGCCTTTCTTGATGTTACAGGGGAACGCAACGCGGGCAAACCACTTGCGGAGACCATTCAGCACACTATTCAAGAACAATTCGGATTGCCCTGTTCTATGGGCGTAGCATCAAACAAGTTAGTCGCCAAAATCGCCAATAATATCGGAAAATCCACTGCCAGCAAGCTCACCGATGGCGCACCGAACGCCATTAATGTTATCCCGCATGGCAATGAAGCCAATTTCTTTAAATCATTGCCTATTCGTGAGCTATGGGGAATTGGACCGAAAACAGCGGAAAAACTTCATGCAATGCGTATTTATCAGATTGGTGATTTAACAAAATTATCTCAGGGTGAACTCAAAAAGCATTTCGGCAAACTCGGCGAAGAACTCTTTTTTCGTGCTCGTGGAATTGATGATCGTCCAGTAGAAACCAACCATGACACCAAATCCATCAGTAAAGAACTAACCTTTGAAGTAGATGTTAGAGAAGAAGCCGTTCTCCTAAAAACCCTTCGCCAACTCGCGGATGGTGTTGGCAGACAAGTCCGCAAACAGAATTTACAGGGCAAAACGGTTTCAATAAAATTGAGATGGTCGGATTTTACGACGATCACGCGCCAGATCACCCTGCCCCAACCTATTGATAGCGATGCAAAAATCTATCAATCCGCGCTGGAAATTTTCCATCAATCGTGGAGCAAAGGCAGACCGATCCGCTTGATCGGAGTCGCCTTAAGCGGGTTCGAAAACCCTATACAACAACTTTCATTATGGGATGCGCCAATCAGTGAGGAAGATCAACGATTACAAAACACGCTCGATGCGTTAAAAGATCGATTCGGGGAAAGTATGATTAAACGCGCTAGTGATCTCGAATGATTACGTAAAAGATAATGCAGAATAGCAGAGTCGGGTGATGTCGCCTATCAGTGCACTACTCACCGAACGATCTTCAATTCCACGTGTCAACACCACCAGCACAAAAGGCTTCTTTGAAAACACAATGCCTGCATCATGGTCAATTTTAGTAATCCAACCGGGCTTGTTGGCAACAGCTACGTCTTCGGGGATATTTGCGGGAATAGGGTCTACCCAATGATGCCGTTTCATAATATTCAGCATCTCATCGCAGGCTCGTTCAGAAATAATTTCGCGCCTGCCTAATTTCCACAACAACGTGCTCAACGCCAACGCATTCGTCGTATTGCTAACGCCCGTCTTGAATGCCTTTTCGTCTTCCAGAGGGCGCAAAACGTTTAATCCGGCAATATCTAATGCGTGTAGTCGTTTTTGAATATTTTCCACGCCAATCCTTTGCATAATCAAATTTGTGGCGCAATTACTGCTGACGACAATCATCGCATAGCTCAATTCGCGCATCGTCATCGTCGGCGATTTGATGATTTCGTGGTCTAAGTCATGCTCAAGTTCAACGCTAAACACGCTACCATCCACGATACTATTGAAGTGATTAATCACGGGGATTGAGTCGTCTAATGAGAGATGTCCAAGCTCCGCCTGCGCGAAGAGTTCGACCATCACGGCGACTTTCATAGTGCTTGCGGCATGAAACATCTCAGTAGCATTGATGAATAACTGAGCCTCGGCATCTAGCGAACGCAACGCAACCGCGACATCCGCACTGCTTTCTGAAATTAGCACCTTAATTTGATGTTCCAGAGTTAGCAAATCAGCAGTCGACGACATCAAAATAACCAATCAGGATTTTCAAAACCTCTACTAAAGTATATTATCGCCAGACAACAAAAAAGACCACAGAATTTTGTGGTCTTAGGTTAAGTTGCTATCTTGGTGATACCTGGACTTGAACCAGGAACCTTACGATTATGAGTCGTACGCTCTGACCGGTTGAGCTATATCACCTCAAATAAAAAAGTTGCGGAGGATGGATTCGAACCATCGACCTTCAGGTTATGAGCCTGACGAGCTGCCTCTGCTCTACTCCGCGTTGAGAATAATAACAGGGGTACATAGTGATGTCAACGGTGACTTATCTCCGCTTTTATAAGAAACACACAAGAAAAAATTATGCGTCGTTTTCATCAATTGCCTGATGTGTGACCGCGATGATTTCCTCAAGTGATGAACCTTTGGATTTTGCGATGCGCGCGTAGCGTTTTTGAAATTGCATCAGCGCATAATTTGTAAAGTCATCTACTTTCATGCCGAACGGCACCGGATCATAACAATCAAACGCTTCAGTGACGATACCAATTGCAGGCATCATCAGCGCATTCATCGTGGTTTCAGCTATCTCCCATAATTCAGGATTTTCCGCGACCAGCCGCGAAATCAGATAAATCCCGTAGGCGATATGGCGCGATTCATCCTGTTTGAGCTTATCAATCGCTTCTGTCGTGCCGGGCATTAGATTGTTTTCGCGTAACATCGTATAGTACGCATGATAACCGGTCTCGGCAAGCACACCTTCAACAATCATATTATAAGTAACCGATGCAATCACCTGCGCTTCGGGTGAGGAATCAGTGGAGAGGCGATCTAACGCACGGGGCAATGCCTCGTAAAATATTGTATTGTAATTGTCCAGATGATAGCGGCTTAAATCCTGTTGGTCACCAACAACCTCGGTTAAGAAGCGATTGAAAAAATCGGTATGTTTCGCCTCTTCCCACAGAAATGTCGTCAGAAACATTTCTTCCTCGATACGCCCTTCTTTTGCAATCGTCATGATGAGTGGCAACAAATCCAAAGTGACCGCCTCCTCACCTGCTTGAAATTGCGCCGTTAAACGCAAGATTACGTCTTGTTCTTCAGCAGTAAGTTTCTGCCAATCGGCTTTGTCCTGCGTAAAATCAATATCGGATGGATTCCAGATGCCAAATTTCTTCGCTTTTTCAAATAATTTCATTGGCGGCGAGTCGCGGCGAATTCCCCGTGTAGTTGTGGCGAATTGTTCACGCGCTTTAGAAACAGTCATTGTTATAAGTACTCCAAGTATGTTAATTTCAATCGTATTATATAGTCCAACCGAACAAGATCAAAAGGATCACATATATATCCGCAATACATCAACTGCCTCTACCATCACAGACTGATCTACGTTATAATCTAAACTGAACTAACGTTCTAACCAACCACCCCATTCCCACAGCTAAAGGATGTAATATGCCCCCATTCAAAGTTGTGTCTCCATTTGAGCCAACCGGCGATCAACCCACCGCAATTAAAGGATTGGTCGAAGGGCTTGAAAAAGGACTTACCTATCAGACCTTACTTGGCGCAACGGGTACAGGCAAGACGTACAGCATCGCTAAAGTCGTTGAGGAAGTTCAAAAGCCGACACTTGTGCTTGCTCACAATAAGACGCTCGCCGCCCAACTCTATGCCGAGTTTAAAGACTTTTTCCCGAAGAACGCGGTTGAATACTTTGTCAGTTATTATGACTATTATCAACCGGAAGCCTACGTGCCGCGATTCGATCTACACATCGACAAGCAAACCCAGATCAACGAACATATTGATCGCTTACGCCTTGCCGCCTCAGCCGCGTTGATGTCTCGACGCGATGTGTTGATTGTCGCCTCGGTTTCCTGCATTTACGGCATTGGTGATCCTCAAGCGTGGGGAAAATCGATGGTGGAACTTGCCGTCGGAGAAGTCGAGCTACGCCGTGACATTATTCTACGCAAATTAGTGCAGATTCAATACTCGCGCAATGACATGGATTTGCATCGCGGAACATTCCGTGTGCGTGGGGATACGCTGGAAATCTTCCCTGCGTATGCCGAAACCGCCTTACGAATTGCGATGTTCGGCGATGAAATCGAACGGATCACAGAGTTTGATTCGTTAACTGGGGAAATTCTCGACGAGCATGAAAGTGTGACGATTTTCCCCGCCAAACAGTTCGTCGCAGATGAAGATAAGACCAGACAAGCCCTTCATGATATTGAACGTGAGCTTGAGGAACAAATCAAATTTTTCAAAAGTGAAGGCAAACTTGTAGAAGCCCAGCGAATCGAACAACGTACGCGTTATGACCTCGAAATGATCCGTGAAGTTGGCTACGCATCCGGCATCGAGAATTATTCGCGTCATCTTGACCAACGTCCGGCAGGTAGTCCGCCCCATACGCTCATTGATTACTTCCCTGATGATTTCTTGATGGTCATTGATGAAAGTCACATGACTCTGCCACAGGTACGAGGCATGTATAACGGGGATCGTGCACGTAAATTAACACTGGTGGATTACGGTTTCCGTTTACCCAGCGCATTGGATAATCGTCCGCTCACGTTTGATGAGTTCAACCAGCATGTAAATCAAGTGATCTTCACCACCGCGACACCACGCCCCTATGAGTACGAAGTGAGTAGCGCGGTTGTCCAGCAGATTATCCGCCCGACAGGTATCCTTGACCCTGAATGTGAAGTGCGTCCCATTGACGGGCAAATTGATGATCTGTTGCAGGAGGTAGCTTTACGGGTCAAAAATAAGCAACGTGCGATCATCACAACGCTCACACAGCGTATGTCTGAAGAACTTGCCGGATACTTAAATGAAAGCGGAATTAAAGCCCATTATCTCCACGCCGAGATTGATACCATCGAGCGTATCGAGATTCTGCGTGATCTGCGCCTCGGCGTGTACGATGTAGTCGTCGGCATCAACCTGTTGCGCGAAGGTATAGACCTGCCAGAGGTCTCATTAGTGGCTATTCTGGACGCGGATAAAGAAGGTTTCTTGCGTTCGGAATCTGCTTTAATCCAGATCATCGGACGTGCCGCACGCCACATTGAAGGCAAGGTGATCCTTTACGCCAACAATATGACCGATTCGATGAAACGTGCCCTTGATGAAACTGAACGTAGGCGCAAGATTCAACAGGACTACAACGAGGCGCACAACATCGTACCCGCGAGCATCGTCAAAGAAATCCGTGATTTGACGGATCGCGTGAAACAAATGGTTGCAGAAGAGAGTGGTGACGATACAGGTGAAGGTCTTGATCTTGCGGTGTTGCCTGCTTCTGACCTCAGCAAGATGATTAAAGCGCTCGAAAAAGAGATGCAAAAAGCGGCTCAGGCACTTGAGTTTGAAAAAGCCGCCGCCCTGCGCGATCAAATCTTTGACTTACGTGGCGCATTGGCTGAAAAGCAAGGTGAGGCTGGCGGGTTGCTGGTGAATTAATCGTAGAAGGTTTCAGAGGGATAGACGCGCCTAATGGGGTACGCCTATCCTTCAAGTTATGAAGCTATTAAATCGTAAAAGCACCGTTGTGATAGAGCAATTCCCCATCAACATGGATTTCACTATCTTCGCGCATATCACAAATCATGTCCCAATGAACTGCGCTCCGATTTTTACTGCCTGTTTCAGGATAACCCATGCCGATTGCCATATGGATGGTTCCGCCGATTTTTTCATCGAACAAAATATTGCCCGTGAAGCGATTGATCCCAAAATTTGTGCCGATAGCAAACTCACCCAAATAGCGTGCGCCTGCGTCGGTATTCAATTGCGCATGGAGTAATTCTTCATTTTCTGCCGCACTCGCATCAACAACTTTTCCGTCCTCAAAACGAAGCTCAATTCCGGAAACCGCCCGCCCGCCCACAATCGATGGATAACTAAATTTGACCCACCCATTGACCGAATCCTCAACCGGACCTGTGAAGATTTCACCGCTTGGCATGTTCTTATGTCCGTCACTATTGATGAATGTGCGACCCTCAATCGATAGCTCAAGGTCAATATTCGGACCTTTTAACGTGACATGACGCTTGCCCTTCAGCCAATCCACTTTACCCTGTTGCATTGCGCTGATCTTATTCCATTCAGCAACGGGATCATCTTTGTCGCAGAAGGTCGCTCCATAAACAAAGTCCTGATACTCCTCGATGCTCATGTTGGCTTCCTGAGCACTCGCCTCGCTCGGATACCATGTGCCGACCCACCGAAAATCCCCTTTCGCCGCACGATCAAGCCGCGTCGAGAGTAAGCTACTTTGTGCGGCACGTATTTGTTGCACCCGTGATCCCGGAATACCTGTCATGGCACGCGTATTATTTGACGAACTCACACGAATATAAACATCAGCTTGCTCATAATACAGTTTCTCGGATGGATTCATCCAATTTACTTGATCGTCATTTGCCTGCCAAAGAAAAACACGCTGAAGCGTTTCGTCACTCAACATCAGATGAGGGTATCCCCCTGCTTCCAAAACTGCTTTGTAAACTTCTCGCAATGCTGGCAACGCCAGAACATCCCCTAATATCCCAACCCAATCCCCCGGTTTTACTTCCGTAGAATATTCCACCAACAAACGTGCTAAACGCGCCATCCGTACTTCAGACATACCATCCTCCTCCGAGAACTTCACAAAGCGACCAACAACAAAAAAGGACGAGCCACAAGAACTCATCCCTTAAAAGTAACAACAGCTATCTACAGGATATCAACGCAAATGTTAATTTAGACAAGGTTTTGGACTTTACTGAGTGCCTGAATAAAATTAACTTCATTGCCTATAACAGGCACATATTCTGCAAATTGGATTTTATTATCCTTGTCAAGCACAAATACCGCACGCTGACACACCCGCCAATCCGTATCGTGCACCCCATAATCATCCGCAAATTTCATATCGCGATACGTCGAGAGTGTTTCGGTATTCTCGATACCTTCATTTCCACAATATCGTTTGAGCGCGAAAGGCAAATCAGCACTGACAGTGATTACCGCGACATTCTCACCGAATTTAGCGGCTTCTTCGTTGAAGCGCCGCGTCTGTGCCGCACATACGCCTGTATCAATCGATGGAATCACGCTGATAACCTTGACTTTACCGTCATAATCAGACAGTTTACGCATTGATAGGTCATTTGCAGTCAACGTAAAATCAGGGGCAACTGTACCAACGTCAAGCATTTCGTTTTGAACATGATGTTCATTGGGACCAACCATCATTCCGGGACGATTTGCCGTATTTTCACTCCTTGATAATCAGATTTGTCTAAACTATACACCACCGAAACGCCACTTTCCATCAACCATCGTACCAATGACCTCTACATCAAGGATTTCATCCGTTGAGATGCTGAAAAGATCACGATCTAACAACACCAGATCAGCAAGAAAGCCGGGCGCGAGTTGCCCTAAACGGTCTTCCATTCCTGCCGCGTACGCCGCACCGGTTGTAAATCCACGCACGGCTTCTTCCACACTTAATCGTGCATCAGGATACCAGCCCTCTTTTGCAGGTGTGCCATCAGGACGACGACGCGTTACTGCCGCGAAGATGCCATTCAACGGCGCAAACGGATCAACCGGAGAATCTGAGCCAAAAGCGACATGCACACCCTGATCCAATTGAATTCGAGGATTGTAAGCGTAAAGACTACGTTCACCCCAATGTTTATCAGACATATCATAATCAGAGGTAGCATGAATGGGTTGCATTGAGGCGATAATGTCTAATTCAGAAAAACGCGACACATCATCGGGATGCAAGACCTGCACATGCTCGATGCGATGACGACGTGTGGATGGTAACTCACCACGGGCGGCTTCTTCTTTACGAACAGCTTCGTATACATCCAACACTTCACGATTTGCGAGATCCCCAATCGCGTGAATCGTTGATGGTAAGCCCGCCGCACTCGCCTTGCTGACCAACTCATACATTTCTTCTTTATCGGTCACGCGCACACCATAATTATTGGGTTCATTCTCATAGGTATCAACCATCAGTGCGGTGCGAGGACCCAATGCTCCATCAGAGAAAATCTTTAACCCGCCAATGCGAATCCAATCATCGCCAAAGCCACGACGCAAACCTAGCGCATGAGCGTGTTCGATCCATTCCTTATTGATATTCTTCACCACGCGAAGCGACAGTTCGTTACGTTCACGGAGCACTTGTAAGGCGCGGAGACAACTCGGACCATCAAAATCATGAAAACCGGTTAATCCTGAAGCCAACGCCAACTTTTGCGCGGACTGCATGTTCTCCACCGTCTGTTCCAATGAAATTTCAGGGATATGCCGCCTGACCAATCCCATCGCTGTTTCAAACAGGATACCCGTAAGCCCGCCCTGTTCATCGCGCCCAATCGTTCCGCCATCAGGATCAGAAGTGGCGGCAGTCAAACCGGCGATCTGCACTGCTAAGGAATTTACCCAGATTGCATGACCACTTTTGGCAAGTAAGACAACCGGATGATTTGGCGCAACGCTATCCAGATCCGCCGCAGTCGGAAAACGGCTATCCTGCCAGAAAGCCTGTGACCACCCCTGCCCTGTTACCCACTGTCCAGCAGGTAACTGAGAAGCACGTTCTGCAACACGCTCCAGTGCAATTTCTTTCGACGGTACTTCAAAGACATCTACTTCGTTTAAGGCGCGCGCAGTCCATTCCCAATGCAAATGAGCATCCGTCAAACCGGGGATAACATGATGCCCTTGCAAATCTTCCTTGATCGTTCCCGCTGTTGCATAGGACAGTACCTCGTCGTCGTCGCCTGCCACAACAATACGCCCATGCGTAATGCCAAGGGCAGTCACACGTTTCTGTGGAGGATTCAATGTGGTAATATGCCCATTGTACAAAATACGTTCAATCATGATTTATTCAATACCTGTGCAATCGTCGATTTTACTTCGGCAGATGTAGGCACCCCCAATAATCCATCACGGGTGACACAAATTGCGGCGAGTTCTGCGGCAACGTCAATTGCCTTAGGTAGATTACCATCAAGCTGATGATATGCCGCAAGTAGTGAAGCCGCGAATACATCGCCCGCCCCCGTAGGTTGAACTACTTCAACATGGGGCGAAGCATAATTCACTGGCAAAGCGCCCCTACGATAAATCGTGCCACCTTTTTCTGCACGGGTCACAATTAAGCAGGGAGCAATTGATGCAATGTCTTGTTCAAGTTGAGGATCAGCAAGAATGTCTTCTTCGCTAAACACAATAAAATCGAGTTCTGCGATCACTTCAGGGACAAACCAACGCTTAAATCTGACGAGTCCATCATTGCCCCACTCGCGGAGTAATCCCTGCAAGGTGAGTAGAGTTATTGAACCTGGAAACAGGCGCACTAACGCAGGATCAACTTCATTCACCAACGGACCAAAATGCACAAGTGAAGCAGAACGCCATTGTTCAGGGATCTGCGATTCAATGAGATCACTCGCCCTTCCCCGCACATATTGTTTCCGCCCATCGTCGGTATAGATGTTCTCAAAGGTAGTGGTCTGTTCAGCAGGTACACGGTGAATTTGGATCGTTTCGGAAAACGCGGAGAAGAGGGGATCATCTGCCATCATACTGCTAACAATCCCAACTTGAAGACCAAACGATTGTATTGTTTTTGCGGCGTAGGATACCGTACCGCCAAGTTGCCGACCTCGAGGCGTGAGGTCGGCAGTAAAATGTCCGATCAACAAATAATCAATATCATCTACGGGAGGCGCGCTCATTTCGGAACGATGGTCACTTTTCGTGACGATCCTTCGCCTACACTTTTCGTAATTACGTCGTTGCGCCCGCGTAACTCAAGATGAATAATCCGGCGTTCATTTGGTGGCATAGGCTCAAGTGTGACGGTGCGCCCCTGTTTGATCGCCTGATTCGCCATCCGTGTAGCCAGCTGGCGTAAACGCTCAGAACGTTTGGATTTATAGCCTGCAACATCGACAATAATATTGGCTCGACGTTGTAAACGACGGCTAGAAATCAACCGCGTGATATATTGTAAAGACGACAAAGTATCACCACGCCGTCCGATGAGACCACTCAAATCATTCCCTTGCACATCAAGTAACCAGGGTGCTTCTTCACCGGGGCGACTTGGACCAGAACGCTTAATCACCACGCGGACTTCAAGACCCATCTTCTCAAGCAGTTCGCCGAGTACTTCACGCCCGATGCGTCCATCATCACCAATTTCATCTTCAGACACTTCCTCAGCCGCAGAGATTGAAGAATCGTCATCATCTTCGTCGTCATCACCATCATCAATGTTATTGGCTTGGGCGGGTGCAGGTTTCTTAGCTTCGGGTTTGGGTGATACAGGTTCTGCTTTTGCCGGAGGTGGTGGTGCGGCGGGGCGCAGTAATCTCAACCGAACTTTTGCCGGTTTTGCGCCAATACCAAACACCCCCCGTGTTGGCTCTTCTAATACTTCTACAATAACGTCGCCCGGACCAACGCCAAGCTGAGACAAGCCTGCGGCAATTGCCTCTTCAACGTTATCTCCAGTAACTTCAATCGATTGCATTGGTTCCATAAAATCTACCTTAAAAAGCTACAAGCTCGACCAACATACGATGAAAATTCATGTATTCAGTCCAGCTTTTGTAGGATATTTCATCTTTATTTTGCATTTCCAGAAGAACGCGATCTCGCCTTCGGCTTTGCCTTACGCTTCACCGGCTGGTCATCGTTCTTTTCCTGTTTTGAGGGCGACGGCTTAGTAGACGATGGAATCTCTTTCACCTGATTGCCCTTTGCCTCAACTTTGGTCGCCTGCCCGGTGACAATAGTGGGTGTCGCTCCGGTTTCTTGCGGCTCACGCCCGAATAACCGTCCCCATTCAGCGCGTCCCATCAGCGAATACTGAAGGATACCCACAAGATTAGAAACGACAAAATAAATGGATAACCCTACTGAAAACGACAAAGAGAAAAAGCCGAACATTAACGGCATAATCGTTGTCATTGAACGGGTCATTGCCGCCGCTTGATTGGGCTTGCCATCTTCTACAGGGGCTGGTGCAGGCATCGTCAATTTAGACTGCAACCAGGTGGTTATCATCACAAATACTGGCAGTGCCAGAGCATAAGTTGGATTTGTAGTCGGTGGCAGTGTCAAATCCATATTGAGCCAGATGTTATTCAAGGGTACAAGATTATCCAATCCTGGTACCAACAAACGACCAGAAAGGTCAATCAACTGGAATGGTGTTGCCGCCAGAGCAAGAATAATCGCCTGATACAGCGCAAGCAAAATGGGCAATTGAACAATCAATGGTAAACATCCACCTAACGGATTAATACCATGCTCACGGTAAAGCGCCATCTGCTCTTGCGAGAGCTTCTCGCGGTCATTCTTATATTTTTCTTGAATTTGTTTCAGCTTCGGCTGAATTTCTTGCATGGCTTTTGTAGATCGTTGTTGTTGAATCATCAAAGGCGATGTCAACAAGCGGATAGCAACAGTCAGAACGGCAATTGCCAATACTGTGTTATTACCCAATACCTGATACAACACTGCCAATAATGTAATAAACGGATTGACGATTAGATCAAACATTCAGTCATTGCTCCCTACGGTATTAGCGCCCAAAGTCCCAACGGCGTATACCGTCATTTAGTGTGAATGCAACCAGTAACCTACCATTATTTACCGTGCTCACAATGAGCAGGTCTGATCTCTCTTCAGAATTCCCTGTGCTTGTTTCGGAGGTTTCTTCCTGTGATTGCCGACGAATAACCAGCATATCTGACAGAATTTCCGAGCCAACTTCACGTTCCAACGGCTCTAAACCTTCTTCACCTTCAACCATAACAGGCTGACCGTCATCACGGTTGAACCAGAAAACATGCCCACCACGATCACCAACAATGACATGGTCGTCAGTAACAATTGGGCTTGCACGGATACCATCGTCACTGGCTTTAATCTTCCATATTAGGTTAAAACCATCATCGGTAGGTTCGGCGGCATATACATGTCCACTTAAATCCGTCGCATACAGCAACCCATCTTGCAAAACGGGCGTACTCCAAACCCAATCTTCCATTTCTAACGGCTCACCGATGAATTCACCATCTACAGAGATCATGAAAATTTTACGGTCTAGCGTGCCGATATAGAGGCGATCTTCGCTCCATACAGGCGCGGCGGCAACGGCACCTTCAAGATCAAGTTGCCAATTTAACGTGCCAGTAATCGCATCAAGTGAATAGACATGATGGTCAATAGAAGCCACATATAAAACATCATCTACAACGATAATATCTGCCCAGATGCCGCGTTCTGTTTCCCAACGCCACAACTCTGTCATTGTATCTATATCATACGCGACCAAATCACGATCGCTTAATGGCAAATAAAGAATAGTACCTTCTTCATTTGTAATGAGGTCAACAATTACATGACCCGGGATTTCAACACCAGTGGGGTCTTCGATCCTTGCAGATGCAAAATTGACTGTCAGCAAACGCTCATTATAGTCTGCAACAAGCATCAAATCGTCATCTACAAAAATAGGAGAGGAATAAAATTCCGACCCATCATTTTGCACTTCCCACTTACGGGGGTTACCATCCGCATCAACTCGGACTGTCCCTTCGGAATCAACCAGTGGCACAGGTTGACCGGTTATAGGATCGATAAGAATCATATAATCACGGAAAGATACAAGAATATTTTGATTATCCCCTACTAGTTCAAGGTCAGCCCAGCTTACGCCATTACGACCAGACACACAGCCGGTAAAAATCAAAACGCCGAGGACAGCAAATAAGAGTATTCGGATACGTGCCGAAAAAGTTGATTTACGCAAAGTAACGCATTATCCCTTCTTAGGAGGCACCGGGTCATAACCGCCCGGATTTAGCGGGTGGCAACGTGATATGCGTCGCATACCCAGCCAGGTTCCTCTCATAAATCCATGTATTTGTATTGCTTCATAGGTATAGTGTGAACAGGTCGGCTGGAAGCGGCAACTTGGAGGCAACATTGGTGAGATGAATCGTTGATAGAATCGAATCAACTTAAGAGCAACCCACTTCATAATTCTTCCTCCAGCATTAACAATCCGGCACGACGCAACAACTCACTTACTGTACGTTCAATTACCATCGCTGGTTGCGCGACAATCTTTGGTCGAGCGATAAACACAATATCAAAACCAGATTGAATATCTAAATGGCGATGACGTACACTCTCCCGTAATAAACGACGCACCCGGTTACGCACAACAGCGTTTCCTAGGTGCTTGCTCGTAATAAATCCATAGCGATTGTGCGGGAATGTATTGGAGGTGTAGCTCATTACGACGAACGGATGACGTTGAACATTGCCAGTGTGGCGAAGTCGTTCAAAATCTTGTGGTCGGCGAAGTCTTAAACGACGCTGAACCATAACATCCTCTCTATATATCGATCAGAGCGCGTAACGCCTACACCTCCTCAAACCACTTAAATTCTGGAAAACTAGGCTTTCCAGTTTACTTTCTTAACATGATTAGGTGTCACGGTAAGTAAGTGTCTGCCACGGGTACGCCGTGCCTTTAGTACATTTCGTCCACCGCGTGTAGTCATGCGTTCACGAAAACCATGAACACGCTTGCGACGACGAATCTTAGGTTGCCATGTCCTTTTCGTCGACATTTCTTTCCCTTACTGTCTAAAAATCGTTCACATTTCAACGGCACGGAAGTATAACCGAAAGTTTATTGGTGGTCAACCCGACGCTTGCAAAGTTCGGAAAGGTTAAAGTATAATCGTCAATCTGATTATTACACATCTAAAACGAATTTTTTCGTTTGCCATCATTAATCTCCCCATAGATTTCAGTCGGAGGGTCTCTTGCTGCCGAGCCAACACTGGGCACGCAATTTTAGAGTCGAAGTCGATGACATCGACTACATATCTCATTTGCTGCTCGAAAAAGAAACACCGTTACAAACGGAAGAACTTGTCTTAAGTATTATTAACCACCGCCTAGAAAACGAACTTGCCGCTCTTGAAGAACGCTACGAGGGCACAGTTGTATACGATCCTTCGCAATCTTTTAATAACGGACAGCGTCTTGTTTTCCCGAACTTAAATTATGAGACTGCAAAAGTCGTCGGTAGCCGTGCAGGTAATAATGCTGAATACGGTGACTTTACAGTTATTAGTGTTCAATTTGACGAAAATGGTAAAGAAACACGCAATTTTGCATCAGAGTTATCCGCCTCTCACAAGTTATCTGAAGAAAACAATGATCGCGCTTCCGCCTTAATGGGAACAGGGCAAATTACCGAGCAAGAAATTGTAGATAACTATGGTAAGGAAATCAGTGCTAAGCTCATTGAACGCTTGCAAGAAAATCAGGATATTGTTTTTGTCGCCCGCAAATGGTTCCCTAGAGATCTGATTTTGGATGTCGACGAAGGGCATCGTAATCTTGCAGAAGCTGTCCTTGATATGATGGGTGGTGGACCGATTACGACGGAAGGCATCATCGAGGAAATTGGCGGTCTGGGCGATTATCCTATGAGTCTACAGGTTTTTTCGCTGAACTACTCGCTGAACAAAGACTCCCGTTTTGAAGAAGTCGGACCTACCGGCGAGGTACTCTGGCATCTTACACGCATGGCACCGGCGGAAGTACAGAAACAACCTGCCGCACTTGAATATCTTCCAATCGACTATAATCGCGATTTGCTTACCCGTGACATGCTCAACATGGAAGCGGAAATCGACGATGAGTTATCGCAAAATGACATCGAATATACTGCGGATAGTGGCAAAATCACGCTCATTTATCCACATCGCCGTATCGGGTCGTTACCACTTAGTTCTCAGGTTCGCCATTTATTCCCGACTGCCCAAAAAACGTCACGCATCTGGTTGAAGTTGATTGACGGTCAGGACGGCGAAGAATACATCGGCTGGGTGTTGCCTAAAGAAAGGTATGTTTACGGGTTAGGCATATTCTACGCCAAACATAGTCTTCCGATTGGGGCATCAATCACCGTCGCCAAAGGAAGCGAACCGGGCAGTATTATTGTCGATTTCGAAGCCTATCGTCCACGGTCGGAATGGATTCGTCTAATTACACCTAAAGTGGATACCATTCTCTTCGAGAACACCAAACGTGCAATTGGCGCAGATTATGATGATCTGATGATTCTCGGAGTGGATGACCTCAAAACACTGGATGAAACCATCGTAACCATTCAGCGTCACAGGCGCAGTCTAGCATCATTACTTAGCATGATTATTCCCGGACTGGGTAAGTTGACCCCACAGGGTACCGCGCATATCAAGACCATCTATAGCGCGGTCAATGTGCTTCGGCGCTGTCCTCCGGGACCGATTATGGCGACCTTAGAAGCGAACCCTGATTTTGAAAGCGTCGGGGATCATTATTGGAAATTAAGTGCGGAATAGCCCCGCACTTTAATCGGTTCAGAATTTTAGGAGGGGCTGCATGTCATCAATTGGAAAACCGAGCGCTCTAGTTAAGCCAAAACTCGAATCCAAATTTCATATTGACTACCAATGGTGGGAACGCAGCACAGAAGACTTGAGAGTCTATTTGCTCAGTCATGTTCAGCCCGATCAGCGGGATCGTATCAGTCAATCAGAAGAAAACCAGCTCATTGACTATATTGATCCTGATAGTGCAGAAGTGTTTGAACTTGATGAGTTAAAACTTGCCATTCAAATCGCCGCGAAAACACCTGACTTTATCAATCCGCAGAATTCTCTTGTGGATAATGTCTTTCGCGTCTTTCTTCGCAACAACAATACACCGATGACACCACTTGAACTTGCGGATGAAATTGGTAGACCAGCTGAAACAATATTGAAGACTTTTAGTGGGCTACGAATCTACAAAGGGATTCGTCCAATTTCCTAGTAGAGGAAGATATTTATGGGACGTGTGATTAATACGGATAGTCCAGGGAAACGCCGAAATAATTTGATGCGTACATCTGCCGAGCTTATCCGTCGATTAAGCCAGAAGCAAGAAATTGATACCGATGCCAAAAATATGCTTGCCCTTGTCGTCTACTGCCTGAGAGGGATCGACGAAACAATAGATGAATCGGCGCGAGCATGGGAAAAGCGCGATTACTGGATTAAAGCTGAGGAATTCCGCGAACGCTGGCGTTGGGCTGGTAATGGTGCCGATGAACTATATGCGATTGTTCTTCAGGAGCAATGGCAATCATTACCTGGGCTGATGGCGCGTTTATTTCCAAATTTCTCGGATATTACAATCAACAAATATACTCGAAGCGAGTCGTTGTGGCAGGGATGCTATGCCCGGCTCATATCAGAAAAACCAAGCTAACCAGCGGCGTACTATCCGAAAACAACCCCTAAGCTACGGGCAACTTTTACCATGTGACTTTCGGGATCAACAAACTTCATATTCACCGCCTCACGAATGGGTACATGGGTAATCTCTCCACCTTCCAAAGCCGCCATGTACCCCCATTTTTCCTGTGCGACAAGTTCAACGGCAGTTGCGCCGAACATGGTTGCTAAATAGCGATCTGTGGCATTTGGTTGTCCACCCCGTTGTACGTGTCCCAACACGGTTACGCGGACTTCAGCATCAACACATTCACCTATCGCTTCACCGACTCGATGTCCAATCCCACCGAGTTTGCTTTGTGACTCTGTTGCACCTCGGATGTAAAATTGCTGTTCTCCGTCTTCAGGTGCCGCTCCTTCAGCGACGACAATCAGGCTGTAATGTCTGCCCGCTGATTTTAATGCTCGTATTTTTTCACAAACGATACCAATCCGAAATGGGATTTCAGGGAGGAGGATGGCATCCGCCCCACCTGCCAAACCCGCCATGAGCGCGATCCAACCCGCGTTGCGCCCCATCACCTCAAGCACCATTACGCGATGATGGCTTTCAGCAGTCGTTTGCAACTTCTCTAATGCTTCTGTTGCAGTTTTAACGGCTGTGTTAAATCCAAATGTAAAATCCGTGCCAGCGAGGTCATTATCAATCGTTTTAGGCACTCCAACAATCGGCGCGCCCATATCTACAAGCCGTTGTGCGATGGATAGCGTGCCGTCTCCACCAGCAACGATCAGCGCCTCTAATTCCAGTTGATGCAGTGCGTCTATCGCCTCGTGCGAGACATCAACATATTCCACAATCTCGCCGTGCTCACTATAAACCGGACGCGAAAACGGATTTCCGCGATTCGCCGCACCTAAGATTGTGCCACCCCGTGCCAGAAGTTCATGTACGTTTTGCGAGGAGAGTGTAATGGTCGGCAAGCCCGCCAAGAGTCCATCAAACCCTTCACGCAGACCAACAACTGTCCAACCATATTGATTTTCTGCCGCTAAAACGGTAGCGCGAATGACCGCATTTAAACCGGGCGCATCACCACCACCTGTCAAGATTCCAATGCGTTTCGTCATAATCTTTTTACGATCACTATTCTAAAAACCTGCATATCTTTGCCAATTTCCCCCACCGGGAAAGGCGCTAAATATTCCACCGGTGGGTTCACTAATAAATATTGTACCGTCGGTTGCGGTCTGGACACGAACACTGTAACCCATTTCCAGAATGATCGTGCCCCAGCCGATTCGATTTCTCACGGAACTATTGCTACGCCACAACATACCAAATCCTCGACGAGGTTGCCACAAATTTGGCGTTGGCGCAGTGCTAAATGAAGGATCTTCTTCTGGCATTCCTTCATCAAATTGATCCCTATAGACTTCCCAACGGGGAAACTGTTGATCGTTATAGAATACGTAAATCGCATCCTGTGACCCGACCCACACCATAAACCCATTCTGGAATGATTGATACACACCCGCACTCGTTGATGGAGGATTTAATGGACAGGATGCAGGACGGGGTTGTGTAAAGAACCATACGCTGTAACAGACTTCGGGAATGGGCTGTGCAACGACCGCGGTTACAGGTAAGACGACACTTGTCGGAAATTGCGGAAACGTCGCCGTTGCCGTTATCGTAATTGTCGGCGTAGGCGTGTAGGTCTGTGTAGGTGTAATCGTCGGGGTTTGCGTCGGTGTTTTGCTCGGTGGTAATGTGGGCGTAACCAGTACAAAATCGGCATCGACTGTCACCTGTTGCAACGGTGATAGCACCTCGTTGGTAGCAGGTGCGAATGTGCGTTCCGGCGTGGGGCTTAAGATGCGCGTGGGTAACACGGAAGTCGGCTCAAGTGTAACATCACCCAGCAAACGTGGACCACCAACACTGACTTGCGGTTCACGTGTTCCGCAGGCAGAAAGCATCAGCAGTAGTAAGCAAAAAAAGAGTATATGTTTCATCTTAAGAACCAAGCATGTTATCCTTTTACAAACTAATCGAATATACTGATTGTGAGTTGGTGCGAAAATCTAAGTCACCCCCCACCTCGCAGGGTTATATTGTATAATTAACCCAATTTAATGACAATTGAGGCACGTATGGCGAAAAGACGCGGCAAAAGAAAATCCGAATCAGAAGCGCAGATTGAACGCATCACATGGTTTTTACTTGTGCTTATTTTTGCTATTGTAAGTATCCTACCAGAAGAAACCATACCCAATTGGATTATACCCGGCAGTGGTGCATTTATTTTGTTGGGCGCTGGCATTTACCAAACCGTGCGTCGATGGCATGTCAGCCCGATTACATGGGTAGCAGGCACATTGATGTTTGTGTTAGCGGTCATCAATTTATACGTAAACCCCGATCAGGATTTTCTTGGGTTCACGTTACTTACCTTTGCCGCCGTCATTGGCTTCGGTGTACTTACCGGAGAAACTTAGGTCAGAAAAGTTACTTCCCTGCAATTTAGGTCTCGTAATGGATTTTAATATCCAACCAATGTTGTTAAACTATATGCCAAAATAATTATTTCTATGGCTTTATTTCGTTAAAATATTCATTTGATCTCTTATTGGATCGCGTCAGGAAATGGTAATGCCGTCAGGGAATGTCACAGATGTTTCGGAAAATATCACAGTAGAGGATGTGCGTAAACTCGCCTTACCTCTCGGAACACGCGTCGTCGCAGGAGATGGTCTGCTTAATCGTTCGGTAACATGGACAAGCGTCATCTATCCTGAAGATAGCGTTGCAGGAAAAACGTTGCAGGAAGGCGAGATTATTTTGCTTGCCGCGAGTGAAAGCAATGGTGCAAATCAACGTACATCCCCCCTGGAAGCGATTCGCTGGGCGGCAGATCGGCAGGCGGCCGCAGTTGTACTCGCGGCACAGCCTTCGCCTACCGCAATCGCAGAAGCGAAAGCATATGGGGTTCCCGTTCTCACATTGCCACCCAACAGCCGGATTCGGTTGGTCGAAAAAGCCATTGTGAGCTTGCTGATAGACCGCAAAGTACAAATTGAACGCCGTGGCACTCAAATTTACCGTCAGCTTACCCAGATTTCATCACGTAATGAAGGGATGCCGGAACTCATCAACACGATGGCACGCTTGACCAACAAAGCCATTGTATTGCAAGATAAACGCCTTCGCACCATTGATAGCACAGATCAGCCACAATTTGTCGCACAATGGGATGAAATCGAAAATTTCCTCAAGAAGGTCGATAACCTTCCTGTTGAATTTCAGGATCGGCATCGTGTGGCGGATGTTGACATTCCGGTGCTCATGCAATCCTTACCGATTGCGGGGATGGCACGCCTCGTAGCGCCGGTGGTAACTAACAACATCGGGCGCGGTTATCTCTCCATTATCGGGCGCGACAACGATCTTGATGATATTGATACGCTGGTCGCAGAACACGGTGCGGCGGCATGTGCCTTAGAAATGGCGAAAGCGAAAGCCATCAGTGATACCGAAAAACGCCTTCGGGGAACGTTTCTGGATCGTCTGCTCATCGGTGATGTCAGCCATCAGGAAGCGATCCGTCAGGGTGAGCGCTTTGAACATGACATGACGCAAACACATATTGCCATTGTGCTTTCATGGCGTGACGACAAAAGCCCATCAACGCGCCGTCTGGAAACACTGGTCAACACCGTAATCAACAATCAGCATGTCCCTGCCCTAGTATGGCAACGGGAACGCGAAGAAGAAGTGCTCGTATTTTACGCCACAGATCCGAAAGACCCTATTGACCATAGCATGAAATTAGCGCAAGCCTTCTCCAGCGAAATCCAGCGCCAATACCCGCATCATAAGCTCGCCATCGGGCTTGGACAAGCCGCCCGTGACATAAGTGCATGGCGTACAAGCTATCGAGACGCTGTGCAAGCGTTAGAATTGGCGGTACGGCTACAAACTGATGTGCCTCTATATATTGGCGATCTCGGTGTTTATCAGTTGATCTTGAGTTTATCTGATCGTGAAAAATTGCTCAATTTTACCGAACGCACACTCGGTCCATTAATCGAATATGATATGCGCCAACATGCAGATTTGATTAAAACGTTAGAAGCGTTCTTTGCATGTCACGGTAATTTAAGCCAAACAGCGGAAATGCTCATTGTCCATCGTAACACCTTACTTTATCGCATGAACCGTATTAACGAGATTGCAGAAATCGACCTGAACCGTCCTGAAACACGGCTTGCATTGCATCTCGCACTAACAATTAGACGGCTTTTAACCTTAAATTAGACAAAAAGACACCCACATCAGGCACCTATTGTGCAGATTACCACAAGTAACCTTGGATAATCTCATTTAGTGTGCCTGTACAATTCTCCTCCATCTCTTGTTAAATTATACGTACGTTATACTGCGATTTTTTGTCAGTTGTAGACAATGCGTATGTAACAAAAGAGATTCCGCAAATTATTACCTTTCAAAACTAGGCGGGTTACGCTCTCCGTCTTACCTCACTACTAAAAATTAAAACTTTGTTTTTTGACGAGCACAAGACATACCAATTGAAGAAGGAACAGTGCATGAACGACAAAGAACACATGACACAAGACGAATATGAATTGCATCCACTTGATACCCAACCGCGTGATGCTTGCGCGTTGATTTGTGCAGTCCGCAAAGGCGGTCAAGCCACCCACGGTAACGTAAAGCGCACCATCGAAGGTCTTGCGCGAATGGGGCATCGTACGGGTTATATTGATGGTGAGGGAGACGGTGTCGGCATTCTGACGGATATTCCACGCCAATTATGGACAAAACGACTCGCACAAATCGGTCTACGCTCATCATTAGCCACAGATCGAAATTTCTGGGTGGCACACTTGATGATCCCTGCCTCTGACCGCAACCGTGCCCAACATCTGATCGAAGAAATTTGTCGTCAGATTGCAGAAGCCGGACTACACGTTCTCATCGATCAGAAGGGAAACGTCAACCGGCAGGTGCTAGGTCCGAATGCAGAAAAGAATGAACCGGTATTCTGGCAAATCGCCGGTATGAACGGTCAAATTCCCGCAGAAAAACTTGATCAGACCCTATTTGAGCTACAAATCCGGCTTGAAGAAGCCCTTGATGTGCATTTCGCATCATTTTCGTCGCATAGTGTGGTTTATAAAGTACAGGGTACGGTAGAAATTTTGCGCCGTTACTACCCTGAATTGCGTGACCCTGATTACGCTTCAACGATTACGCTAGGTCACGCCCGCTATAGCACAAATACGAATCCGATTTTTGAGCGCGCACAGCCCTTTGGCTTGATGGGACATAACGGCGAATTCAACACAATCTCACGCTTTCGTATGGAAGCAAACATGCTTGGTATTCCACTTGCTCCCGATAATTCGGACTCACAAGATGTAGACCGTGCATTGCAGGCGCTCTGTATGCGTTATGACCTTGATCTCATTGAAGCAATGGAATTCATTTTCCCGCCACATGATTTCGATTTGATCCAGAACACACCGGAATTACATGAGATGTATCGCAATATGCGGCAGGCATTCGGTCCATATGCACAGGGACCAGCGGCAGTCGTTGCCCGTCTCGGTAATCTTGCTGTTTTTAGCGTAGATGCGTTAGGGTTGCGCCCACTTTGGTTTGGCGAAACTGAAAAAGAATACTTCGCCTCATCAGAACGGGGTGTCTATCCATTAGATATGATGTCTGCTAGCCCCAAACCAATGGCACCCGGCGAAAAAATCGCCCTTAGAATTCAACAAGGGCATTCTATTGAAGTGCTTGACTATCCTGCCATCCAACGTCATGTATTCAATCGCCAACGTGAGTCACGACAATATAGCCTAAATCCAACAGGCTTTGGATTATCTGGCGATCAAAACTATAAAGGGAATGGTAAAGGAAACGGACACGGTATTCCGTCTCTTCAACAGCAATTTGATGCCCTATCAACCAATGTTGACTATAGCGCGTCCACCCAGCCCCCTGTTCAGGTCGCTGAATCCGCGGAACAACTTGAGCCAGTCGTTGCTATCAAAGTGCAGGAGCAACAGCCCGCCCCCTGGCATATTACCGAAACGCCCATTAACACAAAAACGATGGCGGCGCTCGGATGGGAACGCTATCACTCTACCGTTTTGGATACATTGGGTGAAACCCGTAAAGAAACGATCGGTTCGCTGGGTTGGGATGGACCACTCGCGGCGATGAGTTATACCCGTACCAACATCGCAGATTATTTCAAAGAAACGGTCGCAGTTGTTACCAACCCGGCAATCGACAAAGAACGAGAAAGCGCTCAATTTTCGACCACCGTTATCATCGGCGAACGTCCCCTTATCCGTGAAGCAGGAGAAGTCGCCGCAGATCGTATGCTGATTGAACTCAATACACCTCTATTGGTAGGCGGACATCCTGACCTCGGCGATATCGATGTGATGAATGCCGTTGCTGATCGCAATGACACGATGTCCATCGAGAGTGTGATGACCTATTTTGGCGACAAAGCGGTCATTTTGTCGATCAGCGCCGCGACTGATGAAACAATTGATGGAGCAATCGAGCGCATTGGGCGTGAAGCCGTGCGCCTCGTAAAAAATGGTGCGCGCTGTGTCATTCTCGATGATACGGAAATCTTTGGTGGTAGTTATTTATGGATTGATCCGCTGTTAGCGACAGCCGCCGTTGACCGTAGCTTACGCCAAACAGAAAATCCAGACACAGGTATGAGCTTTCGCCGTGAAGCCGGTATCGTTCTACGTTCGGGGTCATTACGTGATCTCCATGATCTTGCGCTCTGTGTGAGCATGGGTGCAAACGCTGTTTTGCCTTATGCCCTGTATGCCGTAGCCATTGGCATTGCCCCGCGCTCATCAAAGGACAATCTTGATAATGATGTCATGATTGAGCGTCTTGATAACACACTAAAAACCCTAATTCATGGTCTGCAAAAAGTAATCTCCACCATTGGCTGTCATGAACTACGTGGCTATGGGCATAGTTTTAGCTCAATCGGTTTAACACGTGGAATTGCGACTATTTTTGGCACACCGAATTACTTCGGGTCAGAATCACGCGGACTCACTTGGACTAACCTAAAAGACGATGCAGATGAACGCGCTTCAGAACTTCGTGGCGAAAAAACCAATCGCCTCGTCAACCCTGATCGCTTCTATCCAAAAGTTTGGAAAAAAATCGAAGATGTCGCTCATGGCGAGATGACACTGGAAGAATACACTGAGACGCTTTTCAAACTGGAGGAGAAACATCCAGTTGCAATCCGTCACATTTTAGGGCTGAAAGAAAGCGATGCGCCTACTAATCCAGAAGATGTTGACATCAGCATCGGCGAGCATGATATGCCGATCCTAATTAGCGCAATGTCCTTTGGCTCTCAGGGTGAACTTGCCTATAAAACTTATGCAGAAGCCGCATACCTGCTAAATATCCTATGCGTTAACGGTGAAGGTGGCGAATTACCCGATATTATGGGCAAATACCCGCGCAATCGGGGACAACAAATCGCTTCAGGGCGCTTCGGTGTGAATATTGGTTTCCTGAATTCCTGTAACTTGCTAGAAATCAAAATCGGTCAGGGTGCGAAACCCGGAGAAGGCGGTCAGCTCCCAGGTTTCAAAGTCACGGAGCAAGTCGCAGAAGCGCGAAGCACTGTGCCGGGTGTGGGATTGATTTCGCCAAGTAACAATCATGACCTGTACTCGATTGAAGACCTTGCACAGCTTATCGACGAACTCAAGACTGCCAATCCCAATGCACGGGTTTCCGTAAAAATTCCGGTTGTCCCCGGTGTTGGGATTATCGCCGTTGGTGTTGCGAAAGCGGGCGCAGATATCATCAATATTACGGGATACGATGGCGGTACGGGTGCGGCACGCGCTCATTCACTGCGTCATGTTGGTGGACCTACCGAAGTTGGTGTGTGGCTTTCACACCGTGCGTTGATCGAAAGTGGTCTCCGCGATGATGTCGAACTGTGGTGTGATGGTGGCATGAAGAGTGGGCGCGATGTGGTCAAAATGTTATGCCTCGGCGCAAATCGTGTCGGTTTCGGTACATTGGCGATGGTTGCCGTCGGCTGTACAATCTGCCGTGGATGCCATGATGGAACCTGCCATGTTGGCATCACGACACACGTCAAAACCCGTGAAGAAGCGGAAATGAAGGGCTTTAAGGCATTCCGTCCCTTCGAGGAAAAAGGCACATCACAGGGGATCGTCAATATGTTTAATCTGCTTGCGGATGATATTCGCAAATGGACAGCGAAGCTCGGTATTTCTCGTGCACAAGATCTGGTCGGACGCGCGGATTTACTTGAGCAAATTGATATGCACAACCGTATTGACCTAACTCCCCTGTTGAGACGTGTTCCTCCGGCGGTCAAGAAGCAAGCACAGCCGGGCGGTCGTCGTCTGACGCGTCCGCGCAACACACTGAGCAAGCAAATCACCTCGGTAGTTGCAGAATATGTAGAACGTGGCGATAAAGAAATGACCTACGATGATGAACAGGTCATGGCAATGGATCGCGCACTTGGTACGCACCTCGCAGGTGCCATCAAACGTGGTGACATTAAGAATGTGGATAATCTGGACAGCATTAACCTTAGTTTTAGCAACTCGGCTATTCCGGGGAACGGTCTGGGTGCATTCACGGACAATCCCATTAAGATCTGGGTAGAAGGCGGGGCGCAAGACGGTGTTGGTAAATGTGCCAAAGACGGCGTAATTGCCATTCTAAAGGGTTTAAACCACAATGGTGCCCGGTTAGACGGCTCTGTAGGTAAAAGTTTCGCATACGGCGCTCAGGGCGGTTTCTTCATCGTTCAGGGTGATGCTGACACCCGTGCTTGTATTCGATTGAGTGGATCAAGTGTAGTGTTCGGCGGTGAAATCCGTAACCCAATCCGTGATGAAGACGGCAATATCGGCTCACGCGCCAACTTGAAGGGCTACGCCTGCGAATATATGACCTCAGGGCGCGTGCTCATTCTGGGTGATCCGGGTCCGTGGATGTGTGCAGGTATGACAGGAGGAGTCATCTATCAACGTGTACAACCAGAAATGGGCTTAACGTTGGATGCGCTTAAACGTCGTATCGCTAAAGGGTCAGTCGTTGATATATTCCCTCTTGATGAATTCGGGATAGAAGAAATTCACGAGATGCTGAATCGCTATATCCAAACCCTAGAGGTCAACAATCAGGCAGAAGCCACCGGTCACCTTTATAAACTTTTGCGCCGCCCACAGGAACATTTTGTGAAAATCGCTCCTCCCGCGCGCGTAAACTAGCAAATAATCCATTCAATTAAAAACACCCCGTACAGTTGTAATACGGGGTGTTTTTAATTGAAACTTAGCTGTTACTTTATTCCTGGGGCAGATCGAGTTTTTCCCAATCACCCTTGCTGACGAACTTGGTCAAGTTACGACCATCGTCAGTCTTGGCACGCAAACCATAACGTACCTGACCGTTCTTAGTTTCAAAGGTCACCTTCTTTACTTGCGACTCATTGATGGAAACTTTGGAACGAATTTTGACATCGTAAAATTCAATAGCCATGCTAAAACTCCTTTGAGTGAAATTATTTATTCCGCATTATATTAATGCTTAGAAATATTCTACCACGATATGCGAAATCATACTTGCCAGAATAGACTACTTTTCCCCTTAATGTCAATCCCCTGGCAGTGTAGCAAGGACTCTTTGTATCTTTAAAGACAGATGCAAAATCAAACGATTGTCCGCATCATTCAAATCCAGACCCGTTAATTCGCTGATTCTTTCGAGTCTATATACCAGTGTATTACGATGTACATCAAGGTCAACTGCGGCTTTGGCAAGGTTACCATTAGCATCAAAAAAGCCGTTAAGTGTGCGGACAAGATCACCCTGTTTACGATCATCATGGTCTACGAGCGGACGCAACGACTCATGATAAAATCGGCGCATATGGTCAAGATTACGCTCTTTTAGTGCTAAAAGTAACTGATAGAGCTTCAAGTCCCCGTAGAACGTTGTCTGTTCCCGGTCGCCCAATTCGTTTGAAATACTCAGCGCGTCTTTGGCTTCACGATAGGACTCACGTAAGGCGGAAAGCCCGCGTGCAGGGCGGCTAATACCGGCGGCAACGAGACCACTTGGTGTACGCATCGCCAATTGTGCACGAACCTCATCGACTAAAGCACGCACCCGCCCCGTCGTCTGATTATCCATTGGATACAAGGCGACAATGACATCTACATATTGCCCGACTGCCCCATTGACCTGACGGCGAGTCATATCATCACGTACCAGCGAAATTAACGATTCCAGAGGTAATGGCGCACCAGAATCGGTAATTGCACGGAACACGGTAACCATATACTCGGATGTAGATTCGAACCCTGCCTGATGTGCGCGTGTGGCTAACAAATCATCGTCGGCTGGCGTTCCACTGAGCCACATCTGTATCCAGTCACCACGCGCCTGCTCTACCGCAGAAGCAATCGCCCGCGTTTTTGCTAGTTCAATCGCGCATACATCGCCCCCATAAATCAGCACCAGACGATCAAAGTCATTCATCGTTTCGTCAGTGGTCACCAGCGACAAATAACCGGCAACCCGTTTTTCGACCTGTAAAACCGTCGTAAAACCAATCGGGCTGGCGACAATCGCATTGGGTGAATTATTGCCATCGCGTTTTAGCCAATTCTGAAACGCTGTGTAAGGCATACTCTGCATCAAAGAGCGTCCGGTGGCACTTCTCCGTGCAACGTTTGGATAGACCTGCGCCATCAACACACCCGCATCATCATGAAGAACGATTGGCTTGGCGGTCGCCCGCGCAATAATCTGCAACAGGCTATTCAGATCACGATTCTCTGCCGCCAAACGGCTCAATTGGCGCTGAATTTCAATCGCACGTTGATTCAGTTGGGCGGATTGATTCACAATGAGCTTATTGACAGCACGCTCAACACTGGGCAAATTCGCTTCATCCGGCAACGAAAGCAAGGTCACATTGCGCTCATTTGCCACCGTGATCGCTGTTTGAGAAGCCTCGCCTTTTACGGCAATCGAGCTAACGCCCACTTCTGCTAGGCTTTGTACAACTTCACCAAGCGTTATACGATTGTCATAACTCCGCAAGACATCCATCGACACCAAAACCAGCTCTCCTCCATAAATATCCGGGAAAGCCGGTGGTTGAGCACGGACCGTCACCGCCCAACCGATCATATTTTCCGAAGAACCTGTAACAATTGTTGTACCGAGGGGTAAGGCAAATTGCAGAAGCGCCTGAAGTGACGCAGTATTTTCGCTCATATTGGTATATCCTAACAATACTTTAAACTACATATACTAGTCATAAAAGCATTGTAACCAATAAAATTGAATAGGCTTTAGCTATATCTCACAAATTAACTGTCAAAACCTTATAAAACAAACGGGACTGACGGTTTTTGAACCACCAATCCCGTTTTAAATTTTAGTTATTGTGTACAACTACTGTACGCAATTAGACAATATACACAACTACCTGGTCACTCGCTTAACACCGATGACCATCGTTTCACCTTTGAGGCGCTTGGCTTCTTCTTCGTCAGTGAAGTCTGCTTTGAAGTAATCGTTAGCAACTTCACCCTGTTCCAAACTCAACGCGAGCGTCTCTGCTTTGATGTAATCAGCAAATGCGTCAATCGCTTCTTTCAATCCATCACTCGCTGTATAAACGATATTGATGTTGTCGTCGATGTCGAAATCCGCATCTCGGCGCATCCCCTGCACACGACGCACGACTTCACGCGCTAGACCTTCTTTAATGAGTTCATCGGTTAAGCGCACATCCACAGCGGCAACATAACCGTAATCTTCAGCAACTGCGAAACCATCAGCCGCCTGTTGCTTCACTTCACATTCTTCTGCCGTGACTTCAAACGTGTCTTCACCAAGCGTAACGGTGATCGCCTCGCCATTCATTAACGCTAACGCCCACTTACGAACATCTGCGGAGTCACCTTCGCGCAATGCCTTCTGAACACGCGGGAAATCTTTACCGAATTTGCGTCCCAGATGTTGTGGCAGTGGATTCAGTACAAATTGAATTGCCTCGTCGGCATTATTCATCACGCCAACAGCTTTAACGTTCAATTCACTCATGACGAGTTCCGAATATTTCTCCACAACAGGCGATTCGGATTTCTTAGAAAGCGAAAATTGAACGGTTGCCAAAGGCTGACGAACGCCAATCGGGACAACTTTGCCATCTTCAAGGTTGTTGTTGCGCGCGGCGAGACCCAAACTGACAATCCGTTGCACCAATTGCATCTCATCAACCAATTCTTGATTGATAAGTGCATTGTTGACTTCCGGCCACAATGCCAGATGGACACTATCCGGCGCACTTGCATCCACTTCGGTCACTAGATTGCGATACAGCGACTCGCTCAAGAATGGCATCGTCGGCGCAATCAATTTGGCAACCGTTACAAGACATTCATAAAGCGTGGCATATGCACCAAGTTTTTCTGTATCGCCTTCGCTTTTCCAGAAACGGCGACGGCTCAAACGCACATACCAGTTGCTGAGTTGCTCAACAAAGTCCTGAATGGGTCGTGTCGCCCCCGTGACATCGTAATTATCAAGCGATTCGGTCACATCGCGGACGAGTTTGTGTAATTCCGCCAACACCCACTGATCGAGCAAATCACGTTCTTCAACGGGCGGTTGTTGGCTTTCGGGTGTCCAACCATCAAGATTGGCATAGGTCACAAAGAAGCTATAGGTATTCCACAAGGTTGACCAGAACTTCTTGACCACTTCGCCTACAAGCTCCACCGAAAAGCGGCGGGGTTCGCCGGGAGGACTCGCTGTATACAAGTACCAGCGGAAAGCGTCTGCTCCATAAGTATCCAGAACTGTCCATGGATCTACAATATTACCCAGACTCTTGGACATTTTCTTGCCGTTACCATCCAGAATATGCCCCAGACAGATCACATTATTGTAGGCGGGTTTGTCAAAGAGCATGGTGCTGATGGCATGTAAGGTATAGAACCAACCGCGTGTCTGGTCAATCGCTTCACAGATATAATCAGCAGGATATTGTTGCTCGAATTTTTCCTGATTCTTGTGCGGATAACCCCACTGTGCATAAGGCATCGCGCCACTATCAAACCACACATCAATGACTTCCGGTACACGACGCATTGTGCCACCTGTACCACGCGGATTTGGGAAGGTGATGTCGTCAACATACGGACGATGCAAATCCAATCCGGTTAAATCGCGTCCGGTGAGCTGGCTCAATTCTTCAACACTACCCACGCAGACCATATCGCCGTTCTGATCGTCAACCCAGATAGGCAGTGGCGTTCCCCAATAGCGTTCGCGCCCTAACGCCCAGTCTTTAAGGTTATCCAACCAATTCCCAAAACGCCCTGTCTTGATGTGTTCTGGTGTCCAGTTGATCTTATTATTATTGGCGATCATCTTGTCTTTGTATTCTGATGCACGGATATACCACGTTTCACGCGCAACATACATCAATGGTTCATGGGTTCGCCAGCTATGCGGGTAATTATGTTCATATTGCGTCGCTTTGTAGAGCAAACCACGTTCACGCAGATCAAGCGTGATTTCAGGATCAGCATCCTTAAACCACAACCCACGAAATTTGGTGATTGCATCAATGAATTTACCCTCAGAATTCACCGTCATCAGGAGTGGTAAATTGTTTTGCTTACCCACTTCCATATCATCTTCGCCGAAAGCCGGCGCGATATGAACAATGCCCGTACCATCCTCCGTACTCACAAAATCTCCAGCGACGACATACGCATGGTCGCCTTCTACAGGGAGAAACGTGTACAGCGGGTTGTAGTGCATCCCAAGCAGGTCTTTACCCTTATATTTCTTGACGACCGTATACTCTTCGGCGTTCTTTAACACTTTTTCGAGCAATGCCTCTGCGAGGATCAATTGCTCTGTGCCTTCACCATCTGATGAAGGACCTTCGACCTGCACATAATCAATTTTCTCGCCCACTGCCAACGCCACATTGCCCGGCAACGTCCAGGGTGTGGTCGTCCATGCAAGGAAATAAACACCCGGTTTATCCCGTAACGGGAAGCGCACAAATACGCTGGGATCTTTTACCATTTCATAGCCGAGCGAAACCTCATGGCTACTCAACGTCGTTCCAGCATAAGTTGAATATGGGACGATCTTATAACCGCGATAGATCAGGTCTTTATCCCAAAATTGCTTGAGAATCCACCAGATACTTTCGATATAATCATTAGTAAATGTGACATACGCATCGTCAAGGTTCACCCAGAATGCGATGCGCTCCGTCAATTTTTCCCAGTCGGTGATATTGCGAAACACGCTATCACGGCATTTCTCGTTAAATTCAGCAACGCCATAGTCTTCAATTTCGCTCTTGTGCTGAATGCCGAGTTCTTTCTGTACAGCAATCTCTACAGGAAGACCATGGGTATCCCAGCCACCACGACGTAACGAATAATAACCCCGCATCGTCTTATAACGCGGGAACATATCTTTAAAGGCGCGTGCGAGCACATGATGGCTACCGGGTTTACCATTCGCGGTTGGAGGACCTTCGTAAAAGACGTAACGAGGTTGACCCTCGCGTTCCTCCATTGTGCGTGCAAACACACGTTTCATACGCCAGAAATCAAGAACTTCTTTTTCTAGCTTGATGATATCAACTTTCGGACTAACTGCTTTAAACATATAGGATGATCTCCATACTGAATATCTGATACAAAGTTGTGAAAAGAGAGAATTAGCAACGTATCAGATTAGCAATTAGCCGCGGCGTGAGCGCCCTTTGACTCACCACCACGGTGCACCTCCTGTCTTTTTTTTCGTTTGAGGATGTTTTCTTTTTGAATCTGTTTATCTACTACACTGATTATTATTACGTATCTTCGTAGATAAGCACAGGGGAAAACTTAATAAAACGCGGATGCAAAACTGCTATTCAGGATCATCACTCTGCGAAGATGCACCAAACCACAACACATCCTGTTCCATATTAAAACGCGTCGTTGGCGCAGTTGCATACCCTGTTCCAATCGTAACCGACCAGCGCAACGCAAAGATTGAAAATTCTTTTTCCCCTTCACATGTCGCTATCGTCTGTTGATTCGGGTTCATGAATTGAAATTCGCCATCGATGCAAGCGCCCGGAGCAACAACACATAATCCATCGTTCGCGACATAAAATTCGACTAGCGCACAGCCGTCAGTATCCGTGCCATACACCCATCGATCAGATCCATATGCGAGATTTTCGTGGCTTATCTCAGTAGCGTCGTCTGGCAGTGGTGCATCAGGCGGAAAGATCAGTCCATACAGAATACCAAGTAACTGAAAACCAATAACCCCTGCGATGACTAAAATAGTCGCAAGTAAAATGATACCAAACATTCCACCCCATCGGCGTGAGGTGGAATGTTTTTCAATATCTAAGTGGGTATCTGGATTGTCTGGTGTAGTTGGCTCTATGTTGCTATCAGGAACACCCAATTTTACGGCTCCCAGCGTTGCTCATAGGTAACGACCGTCGTTCCCCTTGTATCCATACCGGTCTCACTATTTAGTACCCCCGGATGGATTGTCACTGTTGTCCAGCGGGTTACATTCAAGCCGGTGTCATTGAAAAGGCAACGATAATAATAAGGCACAACACCCGCACCTTCTACAAAATCCTCAAAAATTTCCCCTTCTGCCGATGGGAACCGCAAACAACGTTCACGGTTAAGAGAATTTGCATTTGTGCCATCATGTTCAACCAATTTTTCATCGTAGTAATCTGCTACTGCCTCGGATTCCGCATCAGGAATAGTGTATATCACCGTCCGCGTTGTGCGGTTCTGAGAACTAATGCCAAGTTCCTGTGAGCCGGGATACAACTCAATGTTGAGCGGAGATTTATACCCTTGCTGTTCAACCTGAAATAACAGAAAACCGCCTACAATGACCAGAATGCCAAATATCGCCAATGCCGCGCCGACTCGAAAAAGTGAAATATTGCCTTCACGATTCACGAATACTGCCATGAATTAAATCTCCTCACGCATCAAAGATAGATGTGTGATGTCACGCTGTACGGCTTGTCCATAAACCGTATCTGCAAAGAGCACTGCCTGAGCTTCCCAGTAACGTAATCCTGCATCAATTTGTGCGTATGATGGTTTGATCGGCTCGCCCATTTGTTGTAACAAATACGTTGCCATCAATACGCGATGTGGTTCACCTTCTGGTATCTCAATGACAAGTAGAAGACTCCGTTTTGCGTCATCCACCTGTCCCGCACGATATAAGGCTTCCCCAAGATCAAAATGAGTCGCAGATGGTGCACCCAATTCTAAGCCTTGCTCAAATGCAGTGACTGCTTCAGCGTAACATCCCTTTGTTAGCAGTGTACGCCCAAAACCATATAAAGGAAAATAGTGATCGGGTTTGATGTTAACAGCTTCGTACAAAACCGCCTCACTTTTATCCAAATCACCCACCTGTCGATAGGTATTCCCCAACAAAGTAATCGCCTTAAAATCGGCTTCATCAGCGCTACGTAGCGTTTCAAGGATGGCGATTGCTTGATCGAATTCACCGTGAAGATAATGCCGTTGAGCCAGCGTGAACGGCGTAATCATACCGCGATGTGCCCACATAAAAATAAATTGTGCTGTAATGAGTGCACCCATCGCACCAATCGTAGCCGGGGTTCTCAACTCGTCCACACGCCGCGAAACCACCGCGGACACGGTTGCGAGTACGATTGCCAGCACAAATCCGATCTGCGCGGATCGCTCCCACTGCTGAAATTGTCTGAAACGCTCAAAAAATAGCCGAGTAAAACGCCCCAATAGTTTCTACATCCCTACTAATAGTCGGATTATGTTTAGATTATTGCAGTTCTGCGATAGTCATTTCTTCATTAAGCAAGTGTTCAATTGTATCAACATCAGCCTGAAGGACTGCCCGTAAGGTTTGCGCTTGAGGATTTTCAAGGATGACCTGCCATTGACCAAGACCGCTCCGATTTTTTTTGAGCATCTCAATCTGTTCGCTGGCAGAGGATTCATCCCCCAAACGATGATAGGCACGCACCAGATAGAAATGAATGAGCAAGCGATGGCGAATATCTGGCACTTTGAGCGCAAGAGCTTGCTGAAGATGCTCTACTGCCAATGCCGCTTCACTCAGACGATCCTCTATCATGCCTAAATTGTATGCCGCCACCCACTCATCCGGTGCAAGTTCATACGCTTTATATGCCGCTTCCTGTGCCGCCTCAAAACGCCCTGCTTGCAGATTCACCTCAGCCAATCCGTTATAGGCTACGGCAGATTGAGAGTCAATCTTCGCCATCTGTTCGTAGTCCCTGCGTGCGCGATCCAACTTACCCCACAGGCGCAAAATCTCTGCACGGAAACGATAATGATTCGGGCGATCCGGTTCTTCTTTAATTAGACCGTCCATCGCCTTAACTGCATCAGCGTATTCACTCTTTCGTAACGACTTAACCGCCTGTTGATACTCCATCGGACCGCGTGCACGGAAAATAAACAAGCCCGCGACAATCCAACCAAACGACATCCCCATAATTAACAGAAGCGATTCCGGGAATACGAAAACACCAATCAGAATAGCGATAACCACCGGAAAGAGAATCGCCGCCCACCGTCCACGATCATACGAGTCCATACGCCCACCGATGAGAATTCCCGCACCAATCAAGAAGATCAGCACCAACGCGGTTTGTACCCCCACCACCCAATCAGCCTCAACACCGTTCAGGATGAGGCTCAATAAGCCAGTTACAACAAATAAAAGAAACAGCGATTGCAACCGCTGTGGACCAAGAAACACTTGAAGTCGATTAAACATGGTTGATTAAGTCACTTACCCTGTAGGTTTACGTGAATAATTTGTCAAAATTGCGCGATGCTGAGAATCTGCACTTCTAAATTGAAGTAAAATATCATGCTGATCTAACCAGATGGTAGAAGTTGCCCCCGTGCGCGGATCGGTCTGTCCATAGCGGCGGGCAGTATAAGCAATTTTACCGAGCATGAGGGTCTCTTCCGTTTCAAACACCGCAGATTGATAGAAAACTGTCGGGCGAAAAGCCAGAGATGGATTCAAAAAAGTCGGCAAATAGGACACAACAGGTGTATCTTTTCCCGGATTTAACGCAAGATGACTCACTTCGTAACCCGCAAAAAGTAAACTCTCCGGCGCGAGGGCATAACAAAAGGGCAACTCTATACTGACATGCTCACGATCCGCCTCATCAATCGTCCGCCCGACTTCAAGCAATTCACCCATCACAGTATAAGTCGCCCGCACTTTCTTAATTTCAGACTCTTTTGGCGCAAATGCCGCAACATCTACCCGTTCAAGATGTGAACCTTCTGATTCGGGGCTTCGCCAACCTTCAATCAAAATACTGCTACCATCAAGCTCACGCCAATCGTCATCAACCCGCAAAAATTGTGCGCCATCAGGCAACTCATGAATTGACCACTGCTCACTTGATCCAGTGGGTTCATCTTCTTTGTAGTGGATGTATGTCCCACTGGCGATAAATGTTTCTTTCATGGTGACAGGGTGTAAATAACGCATCTGTTAGCCTACTGTTTCATCAAGTTCGACGTACAGGCGTTTGTTAATCCCACCTTTGCTTTTGTATTTCACCACATGAATGGCACCCACTTCGCCCGTGCGTGCGACATGCGTTCCACCGTCTGCCTGCAAATCCAGACCAACAATTTCAACAGTGCGAACTTCGGGAATTCCTTCTGGCAGAAGGTTAATCTTAGTGCGGATCAAATCAGGTATTTGGAACGCTTCTTCGCGCGGAAACACCTTGACCTGCAAGGGGTAATCTTTTGCCATCTCCGCGTTAATTGTCACTTCAATTTCGGCGATGGTATCCTGCTCAAGGCGTTCAAATTCAAAATCCATGCGTCCTTTGAGGACATCCATATCGCCGCCAGTCACGCTTGCACCATAATCTCGCCAAACAACCCCACAAAGAATGTGCATAGCCGTATGCACGCGCATCAACTTGTAACGACGATCCCAATCCAATATGCCCGTAACTACTGTACCGATTTCCGGCAATTCATCGCCTTCAATGATGTGGATGTTGCCCTTGCCTGCACGGGACACAAAATACGTTTTGTCTCCTGCAACAAGCGTTCCCTTATCGTAGGGTTGCCCCCCACCACCGGGATAAAACGCCGTGCGATCTAAATAAACGCCTTTCTGCTCAGCGTCAACAGTTGTTACCGTCGCAGTAAATTCCTTGACATAGCTATCTTTCTGGTAGATGGCTTCCGTCATGATATTTGTTATCCTTTAATCTTTATAGATAATAACATTAGGGTTCTGGTCGTCTTTGTCTTTTAAGCCAACCCATGATTCTAGTATGGTTCCGACGATTGCCATGACCAGCCCACCGAGCATCGCCCACCAGAAATTATCAATCGTCAAGCGGTCTGAGAGGATCGAAGCCGTCAGCGACAACATCAATCCATTAATCACGAGCAAAAATAATCCGAGCGTGAAGACGATAAACGCGCACGAGAAAACAACCAGGATCGGTTTGATGATCGCATTGACCAGCCCGAAAACCAGACCAATCAATAAAAATGTGCCGATATTGTTATCGACGACATGAATACCCGGCAACAACCAGGCAGTAACCGCAATCGCCAGCGCGTTAATCAGTACACGAATGCCAAATTCCCACATAATTTACTCTCACAACTATTCATCAAATCTTAAAACGGACACGCGTCATTAAATCTTTCGCGCCTATTTTATCCCAGAAATCGCGAGCATCGTCATTTTTGTTGGCAACGTAGAGTTCAACATAGGCAACGCCACGCGCACGGAACCATTTCGTCAGGGCATCCACCAGATCGCGCCCTATTCCCTTTCCGCGATATTTTTCGTCTACGTAAATATCTGCAAGGAAGCCACCGGGTTCAGCAATAAACATTTCAGGGACAAGGTCAACAACAATTCCAAATACATACCCGACCACCTGACCGTCAACTTCAGCAACAAAAACACGCGTAAGTTGATCTTCAAGACGATTTAAAATATGGTGTGCGTACAGCTTATCACCATCTTCCGCGGCTTCAGGCAGTTGTTCGTCTAGTAGGCGATGATGAGTGACGAGCCGCTTCCACAACTCCCCGATGCGATCCACATCATCTTCAACCGCCTGTCTGATTATAATGTCATCCACATGAACACCCGTGGTATTTCCCACTGTTCTTCATCCATATCTTTAGTCACAATAAATTCTTCACCACCCAAAGACCGCCAGAATGCTTGCTCAACCGCATGAAAACGCGGGACAATTGCCACAACACGAGTTACACTCGCCTCTTCAAAATTAGCCTTCAGAGCATAATAAAGTTGTCGCCCAACACCAGCATAATACTTGTGTGCATCCAGCGCCATTACACTGATTTTACCAATCCCTGTAGCAGTAATTTCACCGACGATAAACCCCACCTGTTGATCGTCCTGAACAGCGACCAATACACTGTCTGTATCACGATCCATAAAGTAAAGCAAGCTGGCTTCTAACCCCTTGCGGTCAATCACCTGATCTGCAAAGCGACGATCTGCCTGTTGTAACAAAACCTGTCGTTCTTCCCATAGATCAAGCAGTCGGCTAATATCTTTCTTCTGTGCTTTGCGAACATCCATATATAGTCTCGAATATCATAATTTATAGGTCAGCATAGCACTGTGGTATGCTCAAATCAAGCGGAGTCTATTACAATTACAACTATGACAAATATTAGCGATATTCAAATCCCTCATGAAGATCTTCCACTCTGGATGCGCCGCGCCCGTGAAAACGTGGATTGGGGCATTGTCATTATCGGCATCATCAGTGCATTAGTCGCATGGTCTTTTGTCTTGCAACCCGGACTTCCACTCACCAACCAGAGTGAGAATTATGTATATATGACAGAAAATTATGCAGAGGCAATACAAGAAGGACGACTGTATCCGCGTTGGAATCCATATGCCAATTATGGTTACGGTGCGCCTGTTCCGCACTATACGCCGCCTGCCGCACCCTATAGCGCCGCACTTATCGAATTGCTATTTACGGCAAATGGCATAAACGCCGTGCGAATCCTCTTTGTGCTATCACTTTGCGGTGCAGGGATGATGACCTATGTGTTCGTTTTGCGAGAAGCGGGTGCACGCGTTGCCATGATTGCCGCAGTAGCCTATGTTTATAGTCCCTATGTAGGGATAATCGCCCCGCATATTGAAGGCAATTTATCGGCTGTTATGGCGAGCGCATTTTTGCCTGCATTGTTATGGAGTGTGAATCGCTTATTACGAATTAACAGCGCGTTCGATCTAATTTTTGTCATATTCTTTGGCACACTCCTCATCCTGACGAACATTCAATGGGCAATAGCCAGCATTTTATTGGCGATCCTGTTCGCAACCTATCAACTCATCTCCGGAAAAACCACATTCAAACGCTGGATACACCTGAATCTTATCATTGGCTTGAGCCTATTTTTATCGAGCTTCTTCTGGCTTCCGGCAGTCCTGGAGCATGATCTCGTACAATGGCAAACGAACAGGCTTTTCCCTCAATTTTTTACACTAAACTGGCAAACTCTTTTCTCATCACTACCACGCATTGATCTCAACGAGTTGGTGCCATCACCCCATTACACCTTGGGATTACCCATCATTATCCTCATTATCGTTTCGTTATTTGCGATAATTCGAATCGAACTAATTAGGCTACGTAAATTATCGTTCTCAGGCTTTTTCTTTCTGGTCGGCACGCTATTAATCATTTTCACCATCACAACCATGCCAGACGAAACGGGTATGTTGGGTATCATTTCATTCTGTTTTGCAGTGAGCGCGGGTGCGCTGAGGCATATCTATGAGGGGATTCCGGTTTATTATCGACGCTTATTCGCGCCCTTATGTCTGGTAACCATACTCACGCTGTCCGCCCCTGTTTGGTTATCACCTCGCTTGACGACGACCATCAGTGACACAAGTCCAACAGCCCAGATCAATCATGAAATATCCGGATTTGGCATCGCCGCCGCACCAAGATATGCGGATTTCCCAATCACTACAACATCATCAATTCAACTCAGTCAGGCATTGCTCAATGGGTATGTCTCCGGTGAAGTGTCACGGATTTCTCTCGATCAACGCTCACTTGGGCGCGAATTTGATTTAATTCAAGCAGAAAGCCATCAAGACAGGTATCAGATATGCATCAATCAAGCCGTCACTTTAGACATGCTTCGGGCGTACTTCGACGGCTGGAAAGTCACTATGCAGATTGCGCCTGTGCAAACACCTCGAAGTTGTAATAATCCAATTGACCAATCCAGTAACCGTATCGCCACATTAAGCCCACAGGAAGAAAGCGGTCTGATTGCAATTGACATCCCCAGTTCAAACCAGCAACGCATCATGACGATCAGTTTGGACGATACGGATGTTCGGCGCGCGGCATGGATCATTAGTTGGGCAACCGTTACCATGTTGAGCGTAAGCCTGTTGTTTCGCTTAAGGCGAGGGGAAAGCACGACTTACATTTACTTTCCGATGCCTGATAGCAGTGAAGCGCGATTGTTGTTTGTGATTGTAGTTGCTTTTGCGACTGCGATTGTGACCCTCACCTCGCCAACCTCGCCATTGACACTTTATGCTACACCGGGCTATTCGTTGAACAATACCATCGCCGCACCTAATAACCGCACCAATGAGGGCATTCAATTAATCTCATATCGCTTGAATCAGACAACCTTCGTACCTGGCGAATCGCTGGAACTATTTCTCGCGTGGCGCAAAAATCTTAATGATCCGCTTCGGGAAAATTTCCGTGTTCAGGTACATATCCGTGACCCACAACAAAATATTCGATGGAGCGAATCACTTTATCAGCAACCGGGAGGCTTTCCGACACGCCGCTGGATTAGGGGGTTCTTCGTAAGCGACCGCCATCAGCTTACGCTAGACAATCTTATACCCGGTGAATATGAAGTCGTGATTGAAATTTATGTATGTGAACCGGAATGCGTGGATAGCCGTCGTGTCACCTTTTTTGATGAAAACCAACAAATCGGACAGGAGTTCGTCTTACCGCTTCGCATCCAGGTGAATTAGGTAGTTGTTATATCGTACAGTCATTGGCTACAATATACACACTTTTGAGATTTTTGAGGAGCAAAACGAATGTCAAGTCAAAATGTAAACCAACTCATTGGACATGCTTGGAAGTTACACCGCGAAGGTGATAATGCCAATGCGATTAAGGAATTCCAAAAAGTAACCGACGTTGCCCATGACAGTGTGGATGCCTACTACGGCTTAGGTCTCGCCTTGCGGGCGAATGGTGACATCGAAGGGGCGAAGAAGGCATTCCAAACAAGTTATGATCTCACGACACAGGCGTTAACGGCAGTTCGCAAAGTTGCTGAAGCTGAAGGTGTCATGGGAAATAGCTTAGAGGCTGATCGCTTTATGATGCTGACCCGTATGGCTTCGCAACGCCTTGCTGAGGTTGGCGTAACCGTCAATTAAGCATTCCCCCTATGGATAAACGTGAACGATTAGAAAGAACCATCGCGGGCGATTCTGTAGATCGCCCGCCTGTTGCATTATGGCGCTACTTTCCCGGTGACGATCAAAGAAGTGCTGATTTTGCACATGCTTCACTACACTTTCAACTCCAATATGATTGGGACTTTCTAAAAGTCACGCCTGCCAGCACTTATTGTGTTGCCGATCATGGGAGCAAAGATTTTCGTTCAGCAAGTTTTTCGGGAGATCGGGAAATTAGCAAATTCGCCGTGCAAAAGTCTTTACAGTGGACTGAATTGCGCCCGATTGAACCATCACGCGGCGAATATGGCAAACAACTAGAAGCACTCCGGCTGATTGGAGATGGGCTACACGCTGAACAAACGCCTTTTCTAGCAACCGTATTTAGTCCATTGGCACAGGCGGCACGATTTGCAGGCGAATCTACACTTACACGGCATCTACGCTTAAGAACAGATCGCGTTAGAACCGGGCTGAATGCCATCACAGAAAGCCTACTGCGCTTTATCGAAGCCTTAAAGCGCATCGACATTGCAGGCATTTATTATGTGGTTGAACATGCAGATTTTGATATCTTATCCGAAGAAGAATATCGAATATTTGGCACGCCTTACGATTACAAAGTGTTCGACGCATTGTCTCCGCGCTGGTGGCTAAATATCGTTCAGCTTAAAGGCAATGCCCCGATGTTTGACCTAGCCAGCGCCTATCCAGTGCACGCAATTAATTGGGACAATCTGGAAAGTACCGTTGACCTTGCGACGGCAAAACTCGCATTTCCGCGCGCACTATGTACGGGCTTATCTGCTATACCAAGTTTGCAAGATGGTACTCCTACGGTTGTTCGTGATCGTGCACGTACTGCTTTTGAGCAAATGGATAAACGCAGATTGATTCTGAGTGCCGGAGATGCAACAACAATCGCAACGCCAATTTCAAATTATCGCGCCGCAAGAGACATCGTACAACTAATGCAAGGTGGAATAAACACATGATCCGGGTTATCTCAGGCAGTGCAAAAGGCAAACGCTTAAAACTCGTTCCAGGCGATAGCACCCGCCCCATTATGGATCGTGCAAAAGAGGCGCTATTCAGCATTATTGGTCGCGATATTATTGACGCTACTGTACTTGATCTCTTCGCAGGAACGGGGAGTGTCGGCATAGAGGCATTAAGTCGGGGTGCAAGTAAAGCGGTCTTCATTGACCTGGATCGCATGGCAATAAAAACGATACAGGAGAATCTGGAACTTACTAAGCTCAAAGAGAATGCGATAGTCCGGCGTGCAGATGCACTCAGCTTACTTAAACAAACGCCGCCACCCGACCCTTATGACTTTATTTATATCGCCCCGCCGCAATATAAAGATTTATGGTGGCAAGCGTTAAGCATATTAGACTCCAGCCCTGAATGGATCGGCGAATATACGAAAGTAATCGTTCAAATTGATCCAAATGAACAACAGGACAAACAATTACAACATCTTGAGGGTTATGACAGTCGAATCTATGGTAAAACATTATTGTGGTTCTTTGAGAAAAAGGACGAAGAGGAAGACTAAACCCAGATGAATGATTTGGAAAAACTAGAAAAAATTGCGCTAGAACTCATCACATCTTATGAGATAACTACGCCACCGGTGCCTATCGAAAGTATGCTCAAAAACCCAAAAGATGGCATGTGGAAACAGGTCGATGTCAATCAGCTTTCGGGATCGTTCATCAGTGTGAAAGATCGCTATTCACCGCGCATGTCATTGGCACGCTTGTTAGTACGCCATGTTGCAACAAGCGAGTGGGGCAAAGAGCGCCAGTTACAACAATTGCTCATTCAGGATGAAAATCATATTTATGCTTTTGCACGGATGCTTGTCATGCCGGCATCTATGATCTCATCGCTGAGTACTGCTTCCAGAAACCCGACTATGATTAGCATGAAGTTTGAAGTCCCGGAAGATGACGCTCGTCAGCGGATGTTTGATCTCGTTAGAATTTAGCCGATGTTAGCAACCTGCAATCACTTGGCATATTAACATCACTATAATATTTCAGCACAAGGTCATATCAGCTGAAAGAAATTTTATGATTACATTACTTGACTATCGACGTAAAGTTGGTGATTTGTATCGGCTCATCCGTGAAAATCGCACCGATTCACCGCACACTTATCAATCGTTCAAATCGACACGCGATGATTTATTTGGGTTACATCCACAATCCCCGTTGGATGCCAATCAAAAATCATCCTTTAAGGGACTTCGCTACTTTGCCTATGATCCAGCCTTTCGAGTGGTTGTTACACCAAAACCGATAGAAAACCCACAGGTTTATACAGTTGATGTTGGTGATGATGGTGCGTTCAAAATGCGTCAATTTGCTGAAGTGAACATCAACTTACCTACAGGCACGGGCACATTAGGGGTCTTCTGGATTGAAGGCTATGGTGGCGGGGTTTTTATTCCATTTAGAGATGAAAGCAACGGCACAGAAACATATGGTGGCGGGCGCTACATCCTCGATACCATAAAAGGGGCTGATCTTGGTGTAACAGAGGATGGCGCATTGATACTCGATTTTAATTACGCCTATCATCCATCATGCTACTATAATCCACGCTGGGTATGCCCACTCGCCCCACCCCAAAACCACCTTAGTTTCCCCGTACCCACAGGCGAAATGCTCATGACTGCGGATAAATAAATAAGAGAGAAGCAGACATAAAACCTACTTCTCAATGATACTATTATTGTGTTGTGATTTGTCGTTATGAAGCCTATGAATTTTGCTCAATCAGGCGATAGATCGTTGAAGTTAGCAAATTAATACGCTCAAACATCACTGGCAAATAGATCGTTTCTTGATCCGTGTGTATGCCCTGTGTCGGTGCACCCATGCCACAGATAGAGGCGGTACCCGTTGCACTAACAAAATTTGCATCACTACCCCCACCACGCGCAATCGGGACGACATTTTGCCCCAGCCGCTCGGCTTCTTTGAGCACAATATCAACCATCAACTGATTGCTATCGGTGCGTTCCATCGGCGGAATAAACGCATCAACAACTGCTTCTGCGGAATCCCACAAATCTAAGCCCTCGTTATAAACATATTTGTCCGTGATGATCTCCTGAATCGCATCACGGATTTCTTCCCCGTCTGCAAGTCGCTCAAACCGGAAGCTCGCTGTACCTGTGACCGTACCAGCAACCGTATTCGGTGAAATTCCGCCCGCAATAGTGCCAACATTGGTTGAAATACCACGCGAATCATCACTCAACGCATGGATTTTTGTGATACGCGGGGCAAGCGCCGCAATCGCGCTCAAGCCAAGATGCGCTGTGCCGGAATGACTCGCTTTACCGTGAATCGTAAAGTTAATCGCGCCGTAACCACGCCGTTGATAGACCACACCAAGCGGCACAGTCGGCGAAAGCTCGCCCTGCGGAAAGCCCGGTTCCAGCCCGATAGCATAATCAGCCCCTACATGCCCGCCAAGATACCAGTCCCGGATCGTCGGTGAACCCTTTTCTTCGTTGGCACTTATTGCCATCTGCACGTCAAAATCGTCCATCAATTCTTGCATAGCAAGCATGGACCAAATCCCCATCAGCATACCGCCCTTGATGTCCCCGACACCAGGACCGCGCACGTAGCCATCAGGGAGTGATTCATAATGGAGAAAGTCACCTTCCGGTGGAAAAACAGTGTCCATATGGCTAATCAACAAAATACGGGGCTTCGCAGTCCCATTTCCTGCCTTAATCAGCCGATGACGAGCATTAATCACTTCAACGGTAAATCCCCATTGGGATACCATCCGTGACACCATATCCATACCTTGATCGACACCTTGCGTATTGTCAGTAAAGGTATTGAGTTCAACAAATGTTTTGAAGGTATCTTCAATTTGAACTTTACGTTCATCAATCCAGTTGTGTAGATCAGAAAGTTGCATGGTTCCTCTATTTATGTTGTGGTTTAACTGCGTATAAAAAGCAGATTTACGACATCCATATGTTGCATTAGGCGCGTTGTCATGTCTACTATCATCTGAGTTTTATTGGTAATCTCAACCAGACTGCTATCTTCATTAACGACGAAAACCTTGCTAAAACCCAGACCAAGCACCTCAGCAACAGCCGATTCCGGAACGACATCAAAGGCTTTCAAAGCAGACGGGTTAAATTCCATAATCAGGTTAATGTTCGGAGAATTAGCGATGAGGTTTTTCATCCCGCGCAACGCCCCCATCTCCGCGCCTTCTATATCCATCTTCACGAAATCTATCGCTTCGATGTTCATTTCGCTTAAAAGCGCGTCAATCGGCACTGTCCGCACGGTAAATTTTTCAACCGGAAATTCATTCTGAATACGTGGGGCAACATCAGAGTCTCCGACATTCGCCTTTTGAATATCCAGTAATTTTTCGTCGTAATGGAGCGACCCACTCGCGGACATCATCAGGTAATCATAGAGTTCCGCAGTGCCTTCTTCTTCAGCAACTGCACTCTGCACAAGCGTCACATTCTTAAGATTTGCCGTGTTTTTATGCAAAACCTCGAATGTACGTGGGTGGGGTTCAAAAGCGATGACTTTGCCATTTTCACCCACCAATTGCGACATTAAACGGGTGTAATAACCGACATGAGCGCCAATATCCAGCACGATCATACCGGGCTTGACGATCCGGTTGATCTGGGCGCGGGTTTCACTTTCATGACGGTCTGTGAGTAACTCAAGGCGAAACCAGAATGGATCATCCTCGATGGTTTGAAACCCTTTGCTTTTTTCCAGCATCGGCAATAAAACAGTGGTCAGCATTTTATTCATGCCAACGTGAAGTGGACGAATGCGCTTAAAAGTTTTTCGGTAGATATTCAACCCGGTATTGAATAATAGGATCATACGGCGTTACCAATCAAATTTATGCAGGTCAGTCAGTTTCCGATACAGCGGGTTCATTTTAACGCGAATCAGACGGAATTTGACCCCACAGTTTCCCGTTGTTGCTTTTCATATTCCTTCAATGCGACCATTTGAACTGGCATTATATTGATAAATGGACGTGTTTGACGTATGAGGTGCAACGCTTCATCCAGAGACATCCCCGAATGGATGAAATACGCCGCCGCGATTGTCGGTGCACGCCCGATTCCCCCCGCGCAATGGATATAGACTTTGCCATCCGCCTCTATTGCATTGCGGATAAACGCCACACCCTCCTCAAGATGTTCGGGTGTTGGTGCATCATCATCCACAGTTGGTAAATAGCAGTAATTGTCGAGCGCAAGCCCGTTTTCAGCATCATCATATTCAATCCGCATGTTGACGCTGTTGTGAATGCCCTCCGCTTCCAATCGTGTTTTGCCTGCCTTGCCATATTGCGGACCAATATAAATCTTATCCGTGATCTTGCTATATTTCAAAATCGGCACACCCGTCACAATCGGTACACCCCGCGCATATAGCCAGACAACGGTAGTGATTAGCCCCTGTTTGCGGATGCGTTGCAAAAGTATACGTATGATTTTGAAAATGAGTTTTAGATATTTCAATCAAACACCTTTAAAACGTGCGACTAAGATAAAAATTTGATGGGCTAATTCTCTAGCACAATGCGATAACGAGCTTCGTTGTTGCGTACCCGGTTCAATGCGGCATTCACTTCGGACATCGGCATGACTTCTGTTTGAGCGATGATGTTATGCCGTGCGGAAAATTCCAGCATTTCACGCATTGAGGAACGATTGCCGACAGAACTTCCTGTCACAACACGCTCACCGCCGACGAGATGACCGGAAGAAATCGCCAAATCACCGGGAACAGCGCCCACCATGCAAAAGGTCCCGAACGGGCGCAACATGCGTAAATAAGCACGCCAATCAAGCTGAACATTGACCGTGCACAAAATATAATCGAGGGTGTTTCGCATCGCCTTCATTTGCGCTTCGTCACGCGTGTTCACAAAATGATCCGCGCCAAACTCGCGTGCTTCGGCTTCTTTTTCAGGCGTGGTGGAAAATGCCGTGACCTCACAGCCCATCGCCCGCGCATATTGCAACGCCAGATGCCCGAGTCCGCCAATTCCTATCACGCCTACTTTACTAGAAGCGTTCACATGACGGCTTAATGGTGCATAGACCGTAATTCCCGCACATAATAACGGCGCGGCATTGACGGAATCCAACGCTTCAGGAATCGCATAAACAAAACGCGCATCTGCGTAGATGGTTTCGGCAAATCCACCAAAATTATCACGGCAAGTCGCGCTACTTTTCTCGCAGACATTTTCATGCCCCTGTGTGCACCACTCACATTCGAGACAGCTTGAGGATTGCCAGCCAATACCTACACGCTGACCAACTTCGATCTGATTAACACGCGCCCCACGGTCACGCACAATCCCAATGATCTCATGCCCTGCTACCGCCGGATGATGATGTCCCCAATCTCCGTCAATAATGTGAATATCACTATGGCACACGCCACAATGGGTGATCTCTACCTGCACATCATATTCACCGAGTGCTTCTGGCTCATAGGTAAAGGGTTGGAGCACATCTTTAGGTTCTAACGCCGCATAAGCATGAATTGTCATCATCAAATTCCTCGTAGTTTAAAGTATCAGCGTCGATTAACGCTTATCCTGTAGAAAATTGCTGGCAAATGTTAGCGCCTCATCTTCTGTTGTAATCTCTCCAACAGCTTGTTCCTCACGGATGGCATCCAGCAACTCGCCAATCATCGGACCCGGTTCTAGATTTAGCTTTTCCATGAGAGCATTACCATCCACAAGCATTGTGGGAGATACAATTTCATCATGGTGATCGTAAAATGCGGCAAGCAACGTCCGCGCATGTTCCAATATTTTTACCCACTCGTCCTGCTTGATTTCAAACCCCACTGTACCAAGATAATCCGCCAGCGCCAGCAAAATGACACTTACACCCGTCTCGCCGAGCGTATACCAATATCTGTGCATATCACGTTTTGAATTGCGCTGAAGGTTAAGTGGTTGGGTGTGATTGCGAACTACCTTCACGAGAAGTTGCTTTTCTGCATTACTCAACCGCAAGGCTTCTGCACGTTTCGCAACAAGCTCTGCGCTATGATTCAGTGCATCTTCGGGCGAAATATCCGACTGTGTTTTGCCAGTGTCATGCAAAAGTGCGGCTAAAAGTAATACTCGCCAGCGCGCACGCCCTTCAGAAAGTTCGTCATCAATATGCGCCTGTAACTGTTGCCGATAGCGATCCAGAGACATAACGATCATACCGAGATCAAAAACAGCGGCGGTTTCATCGGTGCGGAATGGGCTAATTGTCCGCAAAACCCCCTGTAATTTCTCGGAGACAAGTAAGCTGTGTTCCCATAAATCGCGCTGGTTGATCGCTGGATACTGATAGTCATGCAAGGCGATAATTTCAGGCAATACAATACCCAGCAAGCCTAATTTATCGGCGATACGCAATGCAGAAACTGGATTTGGTAAGCCAAGTAATTTAAACAATTCATCGCGGATGCGCTCCGGCGAAGTGTTCAGCAAATCACTTCGTATAGCGCGAATACTTGCTAATGTTTCCGGCTCGATACGTGCTTTAAATTGAATGCTCTGCCGGATTCCACGTAACGCCCGCACAGGATCATCTGTGATTGCGTGTGCAGAACACTGCCGGATAATCCGCTTGATGAGGTCACTTTCGCCTTCAAGCGGATCAATTAATTGGGACATATCGCCTTTTAGGTCAACCGCCATCGCGTTAAACGTGAAGTCACGATCTTGCAAATCAGTCACAATATCAGCACCGCGCAAACGGGCAATATCAATCACCACTCGCCCTTCAAACGTCGTATTTAGGATAACCCGTGCAACATCACGTTCAGCATCCATGATATAAAAATCGCCGTTTATGCTATTCGCAATCCGCCTACCGAGAGCTACCGCATTTTCTGGCGTGGCAAGATCAATATCATTCAATGGACGTTGCAAGAACGCATCACGGACTGCTCCACCGACGATATAGACGGGTGTTGTGTCATCGGTAAGAAAATCTCTTAAATCGAGAATCGTATCTGACCAGAGTAAAGGACGTTGAGGTGTTTTTAACGAATATGTCATTCCAATGAGGATGCTTTCACAACACCGATGAACGGCAGGTTACGAAATTTTTCATCGAGATCAAGCCCGTAACCGAACACAAACTTATCCTCGATCTGAAATCCGGTGTAATCAATCGGCAGTGAAATTTCCCGACGTGAGGGTTTATCTAACAAGGTACACAGTTTTAGGCTCGCCGGTTTACGGGCTTTGAGGACATCCATGACAAAGTGAAGGGTATGTCCGCTGTCGATGATATCTTCAACGACCAGCACATGCCTGCCGACAAGATTCGCCGTCAAGTCCATATCGATACGCACATTACGCGTACTTTCTCGCATCCCTTTGCCATAACTAGAAACCGCCATAAAATCAATCTCGTGAGGAACGACTATATGGCGGGTAAGGTCAGATAAAAACATCACCCCGCCCTTTAATATGCAGATCAGCAGAAAGTCTTCACATTCCGAATAATCTTTGGAGATTTCTTCGCCGAGACCAGCCACACGCTGAAGGAGGGTGTTTTCGTCAATCAACACTTCATGTAAGTATTTATCATAGGCATGGTTCATGAATGGTTATTTACTCCACAGTTGAGGCAGGGATCATGAAGAGGATTATAACAAAGCAAATACAACGAGGCGATTATGGATATACTAACCTACACAATTAGCGGAAAAGCACCTGTAACGCCAACCTACCCAGCAAAAACTCGTTTCCGGTTTGCAGTGGGGTAGAGACTTCTGGCTCCAGGCGTTTATCGGCGAGAAATGTCCCGTTTGTGCTATCGAGATCCGTTAGGAATAAATCATCGCCATCAAGATCAAGCCGCGCATGAATACGGGAAACGCCCCGTTCCAGCGCACCATAAGGTGTTAAATCAACATCAGGACGTTGCGCATAGGGGGATGCTTTTGGATCCATACGTCCAAGTAAAATTGAATTGTTCGTCGGCACGGGCACACGCTCAACCATGCCACGAATGACGAGGATTAATTCACGATGATCTTTTGGCAACATACCTGTTTCCGCGGCTTTTTCCCTAAGTACACGCCGTTTCTTGCCGGAAATTATCAGCGTGGTATAAGCCTTCGAAAGATCATCATCCGAAAATTCTTCACCATCATCCAACGCCGCGTCATCCGGCTGTTCGGGTTCAGGAATATTATTTGGGCGGGTTTCGTCTTCTTGATTGCTAGCCATAAGCCTTAATTGGTCATATCAGTGTTATGATTCAACTATAACATAAGTCGTCAGTAGACGCTGATATTCTATTTTAACCTAAAATTGATCTACAGGGCAGTATATATGACAGCACTTGATAATGGTATACAAATTTCAGATCGTCGAACCCGCATACGCGCCATCTTCGATGATCTCGGTGTCGTTTTAGAAGGTCCCATCGGAACAACCATTGGCGAATTTGTCGATCAGGCAAAAGATTATTATAAGTCGGATGTGCCGATTATCGCCGCGATCTGTAATCGTGAATTACGCGAGTTGAGTTATCCTCTTTATGTGGACTCAGATTTAACGCCTGTATCGCTTAAAACGAGTGACGGTGGGCGAATCTATCGGCGCTCATTGGTCATGCTGATGGCAACGGCGGCGGAAGAACTCTGGAAAGGTTCAAGAATTGAGGTTCGCTATGCCGTACCGGATGGCGGATTTTACTGCACGCGTGAGGATGCCCGTCCATTTACCGAAGCTGAATTGGCTCAATTAGAAGCGCATATGCGGCAAATCGTCACCAACGATGAACCGATCACTAAACGCACAGTGACAGTAGAAGAAGCCTACGAGACATTTCTTGCCCGTCAGGATGATGATAAAGCTCGCCTGCTATCTCAACGAGATCGTGAGGAGCTTGTGCTCTACAAATTACGCGGACGCGAGGATTATTCGTATGGCTATATGGTGCGCTCGACAGGCGTATTGTCCTATTTTAAACTCCATTGGGACAGCAAAGGCTTTATTTTGCAGTATCCCCGAAAAGAGCATCCGCTAGACCTACTTCCTCTTCAACCATACGATAAATTGCGCGTTATTTTCCAGCAAACGGAAGATTGGTTAACGAAGATGAATGTGGAAGATGTGGGACGGTTAAACAGCGTTACGCGCCAGAACAATCGCATTCATGAGCTTATTCTCGTTGCCGAAGCCCTACATGAGCAACATATCGCCCGCATCGCGCTCCAAATCGCGGAAAAACATAATCAAAAAGGATTGCGCTTAGTCCTGATCGCCGGACCTTCTTCATCCGGCAAAACAACCTTCGCCAAACGTCTTGCAATTCAATTGTTGGCGCACGGATTGCGTCCCGTCACCATAGAACTGGATAATTATTTTGTTGACCGGGATAAAACACCTAAGGATGCCGCAGGTGACTACGATTTTGAGGCTTTGGCGGCAATCAACCTACCCTTATTCAACGAACAATTGCTAGCTCTGACAAGTGGTAAACGCGTAACTACACCAAAATTTGACTTCCTCACCGGCAAAAGCATTTCTGGAAGACAAGTTCAATTTGGCGAGAATCAAATCGGCATTATTGAGGGTATTCATGGGCTTAATCCGAATCTGGTCTCTGAGGTGCCACCGGAAAAAATCTTCCGTGTCTATGTCTCTGCGCTAACACAACTTAACATTGACCGGAACAATCGCATCCCAACAACGGATGTCCGGCTGATTCGTCGTATTGTCAGGGATGCTCATCATCGTGGTTATTCTGCGGCAGATACCCTCTCGCGCTGGCAAAGTGTGCGCCGTGGAGAAAAGAACAATATTTTTCCCTACCAAGAAAACTCAGATGCCATGTTTAACTCCGCACTCGCTTATGAACTCGCCGCATTACGTCCGATGGCAGAACCACTATTATTGCAGGTAAAATATGGCACCCGCGAGCATATTGAAGCCAAGCGGTTGTTGTCATTTTTGGCGTGGGTACATCCGCTGTTACCGGAGTATCTAGACTATATTCCAGACACGTCTCTACTACGAGAATTCATCGGGAAATCCACTTTACAGAATTACTTCCCGGATCATCGTGAAATATCAACTGAACTTTAGCATCTCAATTAGAGACGTAAACGTTGCGTTTTCTAAAATAGTTGGCAAATCAACGAACATGCCCGTCTCATAAAAACAGACGGGCATGTTTTTTGAGAACGAGTCTGTTACATACTTTCCAGCACATCCATCAGTTCATTGAATTGGGGAATAGTCAATTGCTGTTTGGCATCGCTCATCGCTACCGCGGGATTCGGGTGAACTTCGACCATCAAGCCGTCTGCGCCAATGGCTTTTGCCGCTTTTGCCAACGGTATAGCAAGGTCGCTCCGCCCTGCCGAGTGGGAAACATCAATAATAATCGGCAAATGGGTTTCCATCTTAATCAACGGAACTGCACTAATATCGAGTGTCGCACGCGTCATGGTCTCGAATGTACGAATGCCACGTTCCATAAAGATCACATTCGGGTTACCACTGCTGACGATATATTCCGCCGCATACAACCATTCCTTTATGTTCGATCCAAAGCTACGTTTCAATACAACAGGTTGTTTGACCTTACCCAATGCACGGAGCAAGTAGCTATTCTGCATATTGCGCGCACCAACCCAGAAAACATCCACATAATCGGACATCATCGGAATCAGTGACATATCCATGACTTCACTTACCACCAACATCTTATATTTATTGGCGACCTGACGGGCAATTTGCAAACCCGGCTCACCCAACCCCTGAAAATCATAGGGGGAGGTACGTGGCTTATACGCCATACCGCGCATGAGTTTCACGCCACGTTCTGCCAGTGCCGCCCCTACTTCGTCCATTTGTTCAAGGCTTTCCACCGCACATGAACCGGCAATCATCTGGAAATCACCGTTGCCAAGTTCTGTACCATCGGGCAATGTGATAACCGTCTTATCTGCCTTAAATTTCCGTTGCACCAGCATATTAGCGCGTGCTTCGGTTTCTTCCAGCGATAAGGTCGCACGGAAAATTTCTTTAAACAATGCTTTGATGGTTTCGTTGCTGAACGGACCTTGATTTGCCTGTTCAAGCGCCACAAACATTTGTGCCTCACGTTGTGGATCGTAAAAGCGCGTGCCGATTTCTGATTGCACTTTGCCGATTTCTGACGCGACGGTGGCTCGCTGACTTAACAGGTCAAGAATTTTCAGATTAATATCATCAATTTCACCGCGTAATTCCGACAGACGATTCTGTGCTGACATGAGTCCCCTCTCAATTTGCCAATAGTGATTAATTTGGAATCTAAAAACGCGCACATTGTACCTGACGTGCGCGTTTTTATCTGCCGTGAATTACGGCAAATATGCTATTATCGTTTAGAACCTAAACCAGATGCAACTCGCCATGCCGCCGAAACCGCTAAAATAATCCATAATAGATCAAATGCTGAGAATAACGCTAGCTCACGATTGCCGCCAAATTCAACAAAATAGTCCCACAGTTCTTGGCTCAGTGGGTCAATTTTGGGGAAATCCTCACGTAACAGCATATAAAATGTCGCATATTTACCGATAAATATACCAAGCAAGCTACACACAACGGCGATAAATCCGATTGAAACGTTTTTGTTTTGGGCGAACGTAGATGCGAAATAACCGGTGATGAATCCAACACCAACCGCCGCATAGCCAATCTCAAAATTGGTTTCGATGACGATTGTCGCCCAAATGATCCCAGTGATAACCGCACCAATAATCCCACCGAGCAATGCCATGACATTTGGCATTATATCTACCGGAGCAACTGGAGCGATCAAACCAAGCGATGCTATATTCGCAACATTATCGAGTGACATCTTATAATCGGCTTGTTTCTGGAAGGTTACTGATGCCTCCTGAACCTTTTCAAAGGCTTGTGACGGTGAAATAAAATTCAACGTCTCCAACCACGCTTGCGCCGTCGGGTGATCCATTCGTTCAAGCACAACGCGTGCCTCATCATATCGTTTTGATTTAATGAGGTCGCGCGCTGTATTCAATCGTTCATTCGTTAGCATGGTATATTGCCCTCTTGTTCCTATTTATGGGCGATCTTTATGCTGGCGATGTGCTAAGGAACCATCGCATGGTGCTTTTGTAAACTCTCTACAGTCAAAGGCTTTTCACGTAAAGCTTTAATCCCCTGCACGGATGCCATCGCCGCGCTAAGTGTTGTGATGAGTGGAATACCATAGAGATGTGATGTTGCACGAATAACCGCCCCATCTTCATGCGCCTGCCCACCAAGTGGCGTATTGATAATTAAGTCAATTTCACCCGCCGCCATCGCATCAATAATGTGCGGCGATCCCTGTTTCACCTTATTGACCGATGTCACGGGCAAACCGATCATTTCCAGCCATTTTGCTGTACCGGGTGTCGCCATCAAGTTAAAACCCATTGTATGCAAGTCGCGGGCGATTTTACCCACAGCGCCTTTATCATAATCATTAACGCTGATGCAAACCGTTCCCGCTGTCGGCAGAGCAACATTAGTGGACATCTGTGCTTTAACGAAGGCATGACCAAAACTCGGCGCATGTCCCATCACTTCGCCAGTAGAGCGCATCTCAGGTCCAAGCCGCGCATCCACGCCAGGGAATTTCTGGAATGGCAATACCGCCTCTTTGACGAAGAACCCATTGACTGTCGGTTGTTCAAGGAAATCCAAGTCCGCTAGTGTTTTGCCAGCTGTGATCTGCGCCGCATAACTCGCCAGAGGAAAGCCTACTGCCTTGCTCACAAATGGCACCGTTCTGCTCGAGCGTGGATTCACTTCCAGCACGTAAACAACATCCTCTTTCACCGCAAACTGAATGTTGAATAAGCCTTTGACCTTCAGCGATTTACCGATGCGTTGGGTGTATTCATGAATGATTTCAAGGTGATAGGCGCTGATTTTATACGGTGGTAGCACACAGGCGGAGTCACCACTATGCACGCCTGCTTCTTCGATATGTTGCATAATGCCGCCAATGGTTACGTGCTCACCATCGCCGAGGGCATCAACATCAACTTCAAACGCATCGTCGAGGAATTGGTCAATCAGCACCGGATGTCCTGTCCACTCTACATGGGTGTCCAGCCAATTCACCAGCATCCCTTCGTCAAAAACAATCGCCATGCCCCGCCCGCCAAGCACATAACTTGGACGCACCAGCACCGGATAGCCGATTTTTTCCGCCGCTTGCAAGGCTTCTTCACGATTCATAACCGTCGCACCAGCGGGTTGCTGAATGTCGAGTTCGCGCATCAACACATTGAATTGTTCACGATCTTCGGCGAGATCAATCGTATCTACAGAAGTTCCCCAGATGGGCGCACCAGCTTCTTCTAGCGCACGGGCGATGTTCAGTGGTGTTTGCCCGCCAAATTGCACCAGCACCCCGTCAGGCTTCTCTACATCAATGATGTTGAGCACATCTTCAACCGTCAACGGCTCAAAATACAAGCGATCTGCCGTATCATAATCGGTGCTGACCGTTTCCGGATTGCAGTTCACCATGATCGTTTCATAACCGAGCTTCTTCAGCGCGAAACAGGCATGAACACAACAATAATCAAATTCAATCCCCTGCCCGATGCGGTTCGGTCCGCCACCAAGCACCATGACCTTTTTCGCTTGCGTCGGGAAAGACTCACTGTCTTCCTCGTACGTCGAATATAGATACGGCGTATGGGCTTCAAATTCCGCCGCGCAAGTATCAACGCGATAATAATTTGCTACCACACCCAACGATTTACGCCGCGCCCGAACATCCATTTCTTCTGCACTAATGAGTTGGGCAATGTAAGCATCGCTAAAGCCGTTGGATTTCAAAAGTTGAAAATCAGCTTTATCAAGCTGATCCAGCGTCAAATGTTTGACGAGAACGCGCTTTTGAATATCCATCAGGTCGACCATCTGCTGAACAAACCAGGGATCAAAACGCGTTTCCTTGATGATTTCTTCCGGCGAAACACCATCAGATAATGCCGCCGCCACCTGAGACAGTCGTTGCGCGGTAGGCACTTTCAGCGATGTAGGCGGAACATGCTCTAATTTACTGCCAAAACCATTGATTCCAATATCAAGCGAGCGCACTGCTTTCTGGAGCGACTCGCTAAACGTCCGCCCGATAGCCATCACCTCGCCTACCGCTTTCATTTGCGGACCGAGCACTTCATCTACGCCTTCAAATTTTGCAAAGTCCCAGCGCGGAATTTTGACGACAACATAATCTAATGACGGTTCAAAGCTCGCAGGAGTAACCTGTGTAATGTCATTCGGGATTTCATCCAGCGAAAAGCCAACCGCAACCAACGCCGCGATCTTGGCAATCGGGAAACCAGTCGCCTTGCTTGCCAGCGCGGACGAACGCGACACACGCGGGTTCATCTCAATCACATAGACTTCGCCATCATCAGGGCTGATGGCATATTGAACATTCGCACCACCTGTCGCCAGACCGACCTTATCAAAAATTGCTTTCGCCATATCACGCAGACGTTGCAACTCTTTATCGGTCAGCGTTTGTGCTGGCGCAACTGTGATGCTATCGCCAGTGTGTACGCCCATCGGATCGAGATTTTCAATGGTGCAGACGACCACGAAATTGCCGTTGCCATCGCGCATAATTTCGAGTTCATATTCTTTCCAGCCGAGCAGACTCATATCAATGAGCACCTGCCCAACCGGACTTTGCTTGATGCCGTTGCGCGCAATCTCACGCAATCCTGCTTCGTCATAGGCTACCCCGCCCCCACTCCCGCCGAGCGTAAACGATGGACGCACGAGTACCGGATAGCCAATCGTATTGGCATAATTGACGGCTTGCTCAACTGTTTTCACGACCTCACTCGGCGGTGATTGCAAACCGATTTCAGTCATCGCATCTTTGAATAATTGGCGATCTTCTGCCAACAAGATGCTATTCATGGACGCGCCGATGAGTTCCACGCCGTACTTTTCCAGAATACCCTGTTCCTCTAAAAGTAGAGAGAGGTTCAGCGCGGTTTGCCCGCCAACCGTCGGTAAGAGTGCATCCGGTCTCTCTTTAGCGATGATTTGCTCGCACATTTCCGGTGTGAGCGGCTCAACATAGGTCGCATCGGCAAATTCGGGGTCGGTCATGATGGTTGCCGGATTGCTATTGACCAGCACGATGCGATACCCCTGCGCCCGAAGGACTTTACATGCCTGCACGCCGGAATAATCAAATTCACAGGCTTGCCCGATCACAATCGGACCGGAGCCTATGACCATAATTGTTTTGATGTCAGTTCTTTTTGGCATTAAACGTCTTTCCAGTCTTTTGGAGCCTTAATTATCATGCGTGTGACCAATTTACCGTCCTCAAATCCAATTGCAATATGAGTAGGTTCATTGTGAAAAATACCGATCCAGATCAAAAGCTCTTGATTATATGCCCAGTTTTCTCTACTCAATGGCTTCAATTTTGATAACTCGGCTAGAAAATCAGCCAAGTCATGGTTTTCATCGGGTTGCCAATCACCATCCCAATAGAACATATCGACCAGAATATTCGACATATGACCAACCAACTCACCTCGCCAATATATGGGCGCAATTTCAGTCATTGACTCACCTAAAACACACCGTTCACCAAAACATTGCCTAAAACAATCACCGAGAATAAGCCCTGAATTGCATACGCTATTGGCAACGTAACTATCATGATCGCCAGAATGATTATCAGCGTGTAAAGGATGAAACTAGCAGATCGGCGCATCCGATATTTCCGTCGCTCTGCAAATATGAACCGCCAGATCAAAAATCCCATGAGCAACAGATACGGCGCTAAACACCACCATTGAAAAACGGGCAATTAACGTCCTTGTCTTTGTCTACTCAGTTACCGTTTCGTCAATCCTTTTGACTCGCTTAACGAATTCATCAAACAGATAGATCGAATCGTGCGGACCGGGTGATGATTCAGGGTGATATTGCACACTGAATGCGCAGAGTCCTTCATGACGCAGACCTTCGATGCTGTTATCGTTCAGGTTGATATGGGTGACTTCCGCACCGTTCAGGTTGCTATCTTCACTGACGGCAAAACCATGATTGTGTGAGCTAATTTCGACGTGTCCGGTCAGCAGATTTTTTACCGGCTGATTGCCACCGCGATGCCCGAAGCGCATTTTTTCGGTCTTGCCACCGAGCGCAAGACCTAAAATTTGATGCCCCAAACAAATGCCGAAAACGGGCTTTTTGCCGAGTAAATTTTTTACATTCTCAATCGCATAATCCACTGCCGCAGGGTCGCCGGGACCGTTGCTCAAAAACACGCCATCAGGGTTCATATCGAGCACTTTTTGGTAGGGAGTGTTCGCCGGAACAACAGTCACCCGCAAACCGCGATCCGTCAGCAAGCGCAAAATATTACGCTTAATCCCCAGATCATACGCCACCACCAACGGACCTGCCGCATCATAATGATGATCTTGATACCACTCTTTGTCACTACGTTCCGTCCAGTTATATGCCTCGGCAGTAGTGACTTCATCAACAAGATTCGCGCCGGACATATCCAGCGATTCACGCGCCATTTTTACCAGTGCTTCGGGGTCACTCGCGGCTTCACCGTGGGCAATTGCCGCCCGCATCACGCCTTTTTCACGGATGTGCCGCACTAATGCACGGGTAGCAACTTCGCTTAACCCGATTACATTTTGCGACTTTAGGTAGCTATCCAGATCGCCACGATTACGCCAATTGCTCACTACCGGACTCAATGAGCGCACGACAAAACCACTTACCCAAACGCGTGCACTTTCGGTATCTTCCAGATTTACACCGGTATTGCCAACGTGCGGCACGGTCATGGTGATGATTTGCCGATAATATGAGGGGTCGGTCAAAATTTCCTGATAGCCGGTCATCGACGTATTAAAGACGGCTTCACCCGTCATCACACCTTCGGCACCAAATCCCACACCGGGGAAAATACGTCCGTCTTCCAGTGCTAAAACACCTTGCATTGCTGTCTCCTACGTCCTGTAATCCGCATTGATTGATACATACTCATGACTGAGGTCACACGTCCAGATCGTCGCCTGCCCATTACCCGCGCCTACTGTCAGCGTGTAGATAAATTCAGATGAACTGACGATCTCTGTTGCAACTGCTTCACTATAATCGCACGGTGTTCCGGCGAATACCAGCATCAACGGGTCGCCTTCTGGCTTTTCCGCGCCCATAACCACTTCAAGCTGAATTTGGGTCGCATCAAAATCGACATTTGCCCGCCCTGCCGCCGCGATAATCCGCCCCCAGTTGGCGTCATTGCCATAGAAGGCGGTTTTTACAAGCGGTGATGTGGCAATTGTGTTGGCGATTTGTCGCGCAGACGCATCATCTTCGGTACCCTGCACTTTGATCGTAACGAATTTGGTCACGCCTTCACCGTCGCGCACAATCGCCTGTGCCAATTGCTTACTGACAACCTGCAACGCTGAGGTAAAGTCTGAATTTGCTTTTGCGCCACTCACACCGTTTGCCAACAGGAGCACAGTATCATTGGTGCTCATATCGCCATCAACGACGATGCGATTGAAGGTTGTTCCGGCGGTTTGGAGTAAACTAGCTTTCGCTTCCAGTGTGGATAAATCCGCATCAGTGACCATAAATCCCAGCATCGTCGCCATGTTCGGCGCGATCATCCCTGCACCTTTGGCGATGCCCGCAACCGAGTAGCCATCTTCGACAATACTCGCCTGCTTGGGGTGTGTATCGGTAGTCATAATGGCGCGGGCGGCAAGTTCCCAATTATCTGCGCCCAAATTATCTACTGCCAGATCAACACCGTGTTTGATCTTTTCCATCGGTAGTTGCACGCCAATCACGCCCGTAGACATCACCAGCACTTCATCTTCATGACAGCCAATTTTTTCCGCCACGTAACGCGCAGTTTCATAGGCATTATCCATACCTTGCTGTCCGGTGGCGGCGTTCGCACAACCACTGTTGATCGCAATTGCGCGGACGATACCTCCACTGCGATTGAGCTTATCTTGATCGACCAGCACGGGCGCGGCTTTGACGAGATTGGTCGTAAACACGCCCGCCGCGTGGCACGGTACATCACTGACAATGAGCGCAAAATCTAACGCTCCTGCTTTTTTCTTGATGCCCGCCGCAACACCTGCAACTTTGAAACCAGCTATCGGTTGAATGGTTGTTTTGACCTCACTCATGATTAACTCTGCACCTGCGTCAAAATAGCGGACAACCGTTCTACCAATGTATCAACATGTGATTTATCAACAATCAGCGGCGGCACAAAACGCAAAACATTCGCGCCGGCATTCACCAGAATCAAGCCGTTTTCATAGCCCGCTTCGATGATCGGCGCAGTCTCTACTGTGAGTTCGACTGCCGCCATCAAGCCACGACCACGCACTTCTTTAATGAGTGGACTCTGTAGTTCGTTCAGGCTTTCCGTTAAATAATCACCGACTTCACGCACATGCGCCAAAAATTCAGGATCGCTGATGCGTGTCAGCACCTCTTTGGCGACGGCGGTTACTACCGGTCCACCCGCAAATGTCGAACCGTGATCGCCGGGTTTGATTGCCGAACCAACTGCCTCAGTGACCAGTACCGCACCAATCGGCAATCCAGCGGCGAGTGGCTTTGCGAGCGTCATGATGTCCGGTGTCACGCCGTAAGGTTCATGTCCCCACAGTGTCCCTGACCGTCCCACACCACACTGTACCTCATCGAAGATCAAGAGCGCATCGTATTGATTGCACAAATCTCGCAAGCCTTGCATAAATTCGATGTCTGCAACGTTTACTCCACCTTCGCCTTGAATCGGCTCAATGATGACAGCGGCAGTGTTTTCGTTGATGAGTGCCTTCACGCTATCCAGATCATTAAACTCCGCAACATGCACACCGGGTAACATCGGGGCAAAGGGTTTCTGATACTTATCACGCGGGGTCATGGCGAGCGATCCCATCGTCCGACCATGAAAGCCATTGGTGAATGTGATGATCTCGTGTTTTTCCGTTTTGCCCTGCTCATAAGCCACTTTGCGGGCAAATTTCAATGCGGCTTCATTGGCTTCTGTACCACTGTTGCAGAAAAACACACGATCCGCGAAAGATTTCTCGCATAACATCGTCGCTAGGTCGGCTTGTGGTACGGTGTGATATAGGTTGGAGACGTGGATTAACCCTGTTCCCAATTGCTGATTGATGACTTTCTGCACGCCTTCATCTTTGTAGCCCAATGAATTCACCGCGATACCCGCGACCCAATCCATATAGGCTTTGCCTTCGGAGTCATAAAGATGCACGCCTTCGCCATGCACCAGCACAAACGGCGCACGCTTGTAAGATTGCACTACATGATCGCTTTCCTGTTGCATAATCTGATCTGTCAGTGTTGGAATATCGAGTGTCATAGTGTCCTCAATTTTTCTATCGTATGTAATGATTTCGAATGATTTTTAAGCTAAATAATGATTTGCTCACGATTTTACGATCTGCGTGTCCTTGACGAACACCGTGCCTCCGTGCGTCTGCAATCCTTTAAGGTTCGTGATGACCACCTCCGGCACACCTGCATCTAACATTTCTAGTGCGGTGTTAACCTTGGGAATCATGCCACCGTAAATGATGCCATCCTGAATATGTTTTCGCACGTCGTCAGATGTTAATTTTTGAACGGGCACGCCATTAATCAACACACCCTCTACATTAGAGATGAAAATGGTTCTTGATGCCCCGATTGCCTGTGCAATTGCCCCTGCGACTACATCCGCATTGACGTTCAAATTGCTGTCCACATCCATACAAACGGGGGCAATTACGGGCGTGATTCCCTCCTCCAGAAACGCCAGTATAATATCATCACGCACGGAAGCAACTGTACCGGTGAATTCCATTTCGGGTGAGATTTTACGCCCGCGTACCAAGCCACGATCCGCCCCACTTAATCCCAGAGCATCCAATCCCGCGTTCATTAGATGGCGCACCAAACGTTTATTCACCACCCCGCATAGCACCATTTCTACCATCGCTAACGACTCAGCATCTGTGACGCGCAAACCATCAATATAACGTGGTGTGATGCCCATCAACTCCTGCATTTTGGTGATTTCCGCCCCGCCCCCGTGCACAATCACAACTGGCGCAGGATAATCGCGGATAAATGCGGCAATTTCTGTCAGAAAAACGTCATCACTTAATTCGTGACCACTAATTTTTATCAATACAGGCGAAGTCATTATAGTCCGCATCCATTCCACTAAAGTAATGCTAATGTTTCTGTAAAGCCGAACATCAGATTAAAATTCTGTACTGCCTGCCCCGCCGCGCCCTTCCGCAAATTATCCGTTACGCTGGTGATGTGCAAGTAACGCGGGGTTACGGGCGTTAAGCTAATCGTACAATTATTTTTACGAACGACATGGCGCAGTGTAGCCTGTTCACCCTGCGGAAGCACGTTTACTAGCACTTCATTCTGATAAGTCTCTTCGTATAAGGCTTGCGCGTCTGCACTGTCAAAATCCGGCTTTAGGGTGACGTAAATACTCGCCATCAAACCTCGATCAACAGGTAATAGATGAGGCGTAAAAATCAGTGTTCCCGCGTTCGAATCTAGCTTATGGATTTCCTGCTCAATTTCGCCCACGTGCCGATGCACCCGCCCCGGATTATATGGCGAGAAGTTACCGAAAACTTCGACAAAATGGAGATTGGGCTTTGGGTTGCGTCCTGCGCCCGACACACCAGACTTTGCATCCACGATAATCGGTGTGTCTGGTTGGATCACGCCCATCTTTAGGAGCGGATACAAGCCCAATAAGGTCGTCGTGGGGTAACATCCCGGCACAGCAACTAAATCGAGATCTTGCAACGCCTCCCGATGTATCTCCGGCAGACCGTATGGAACAGGAAGAAGTTCAGGGTGTGGATGCTCCGCTTTATACCATTTTGCATAGGCTTCAGGTGTCGTCAACCGGAAATCCGCCGACAAATCAATCACCTTCACGCCCGCTTGCAAAGCACTTGTCGCAAATTTCGCCGATGCGCCGTGTGGTAGTGCCAGAAAAACCACATCAACATCTGCTAATGAGGCAGTGTCGTGCGGAATATAGCGCAGTGTCGAATTAGGTATAGCCTCACTTTTATAGGTATCTGATGTACCGAAAATCAAATTAACACAGGGGTGTGTCCCCAGAATTTCGATTAAATCCAGACCCGCATAACCGGACGCACCATAAACACCCACGCGGATTTGCCCCGAATTTTTTGTTGTAGTCATACGCACTCCTCGTTTGATAAAAACCATACTATAAACAAAAAACCCTGACCTCAAGGTGAAGGTCAGGGTGTCTGATTGGCTGATTTTGCTCTCGCTTACACTAAATGTTCGCGCCAGCGCAAAAATCCCAACAGAACCTGACCGGTCTGCGGACGACGGCTACGACGACGAAGCATTTGTGTTGTGTAAAGCTGAGAATTCATGTTTTTCCACGCATTTGTTATGAATATGACTATAACAATACACAAGATTGCTAAATTTGGTAATAAGATTGGGCATTTTATTCTAAATTTTATGCAAACTGCACAAATGATCCTTATGCTTGTCAGAGCGTTGTCGGGAAATGTTTATGTTCCCTTGACGGCTTTTAACCTAAAATGTAGGATGCAAGTAAATACTCCACTTGAGTAAAGCAAATATGATCGACGTTAAGAATCTTACAAAACGATACGGTACCCACCTCGCTTTGGACGACATCTCATTTAAGGTCAAAGAAGGTGAAATTCTTGGTTTACTCGGTCCAAACGGTGCGGGTAAGACCACTACGATGCGGATTTTGACCGGATTTATGCCCCCCACATCTGGCACCGCAACCATCGGCGAATTCGATATTCAACAAGAATCGATGCAAGTCCGGGAACTAGTGGGCTATATGCCTGAGCGTGTTCCCACATATCCGGATATGACTGTAGAAGGGTTCATCACATTCTGGGCAAAAATGCGCGGCGTGAAGAAGCCAATAGCCAAAGTTGAAGCCATTCTCGAACGCGTACAATTGATTGATCGGCGCAAATCTTTGATCCGCAATCTTTCTAAAGGGATGCGCCAACGCCTCGGATTGGCACAAGCCCTCGTTCATGATCCCAGAGTGGTTATTCTGGACGAACCAACCATCGGCATCGACCCACAACAGGTGATCGAAGTCCGTGATACCGTGCGCGACCTCGCCAGAGATCACACTGTTATTTTCAGCACACACATCCTTTCAGAAGCGGAGCAAGTGTGTGATCGTGTCGTGATTTTGAATCATGGGCAAATCCTTGCAGAAGGCACGCCGGATAAATTACGCCAACAACTCCAACGTGGCGCACAACATCTCTTTGTTCAGATCGAAGGATCGCCTAACGGCACAGAAGCATTGCTAAATAGCGTCACAGGTGTGCAATCCGTGGAACCGCTCGGATTGGGCTTTACTGTGCGTGCCAAACCGGGTGTTGATGTACGCGCTCATATCGCAAAGCGCATCGCAAAAGAAGGGCGAACACTGCTTGAACTACGTCCGGTTGCCATGACTTTAGAAGATATTTTTCTTGATGTGGTGGGAAAGGATGACGGGCGATGAGAGGCATTTCACTCATTTACAGACGCGAAATTGGGCAGTATTTTGCATCACCCATTGCCTATTTGATCGCTTTCGCCTTTCTACTACTAACTGCGCTTGTGTTCAATAATGACCTCACAGTAAGCCTCGGCGAGAAACCCGCCGATCCTTCTATAATCCCGCAATTTCTAGCATTTGGTATGGTGTTTTTCGCCCCATTGCTGACGATGAGAATGCTTGCAGAAGAGAATCGTGAAGGGACGCTAGAACTCTTGCTTACTGCTCCGGTACGTGAGGGTGACATCGTTCTTGGCAAATTCTTCAGCGCATGGACGTACTATACGATCCTGCTACTTGCCACACTGCTATATCAACGCCTTTTACCGGATACAGCCTCAACAGATTTAGGTCATTTGATCGCCTCATATATGGGCATATGGCTCTATGGTGGTGCAACCCTTGCCGTCGGCTTAATGTTTTCCTCTATGACTGAAAACCAGATCATAGCCGCATTTCTGAGCTTATCCGTTCTCTTGTTGATGTATCTCGGTGATCTCGCGGGGGAAATTGTCTCTAGCGTTGATCTTGCGAATTTGATCCGAAAGATGACGTTACAAGGGCATTTTAGTACGTCGTTCGCCTTTGGGTTTATGCGTCTGGAAGATGTCGCCTTTTTTGCAGGCATTATGACGGTGACTTTGTTTATCACAATACGCATTGTGGAATCACACAGGTGGCGTGGATGAGAACCAATAATATTATCATTACACGCGGTTTAGTCGGACAGATCGCAAGTTTTTTTGCGGCAACGGGCTTACTCGCTATTGTTATCGCTTTTCTATGGCGTAATACGGTTGATAACTATGTATTGGCGGCAGGCGGGGTGGCGCTGGCGGGTATCTTGGTATGGGCAATTGCCACACCGGACGAGTTTAAAAATTTCATCACCGGGCGGCAGGTTCGTTATGGGACGAGCGCCATCCTGAGTACCGTATTGCTTCTTGGCATCGTCGTGATGATCTACATATTTTTGGAACGTGCTGTCATCACCGTCGATATGACTCAAAGCGAAACTTTTACACTAGATCGTGCCACGCTCGAAGTATTAGAAGGTGTGCGCCGCCCTATCCAGATCACTGGCTTCTACTCTCCCCGCAAGGTCAGTCAACGTGAAGTTGACGATCAATTTTTACGACTTTATGAAACCGCTACAGACGGGCTGATTACGCGCAACTATATTGATCCTGAAGAAGAACCTGCCTTCGCTCAAACTTTGCGCGCAGAAGACGGTAACCTCTTCATCTCCTATCTGAACGAAGACGGCAATATTGATTTCAATTCGTTGGCATTCATTCCACAAACAGGCACGCAAGAGCGCGACATCACACAAGCCATCTCGCGCTTACTTATTTCAGGGACAATTACCGTTTACTTTGACCTTAGTCTCGGTGAGCTTGACCCGCTTGACAACACAGGTACGGGCTTATCAAATCTCAATGCACTGTTACAGGAAAATGGGCTACTGACCCAACCACTGAACTTGCAAGGATTGGGTGAGACCAGCGGGGAAATCCCACTGGACGCAAATGTGATTATTATGGCTCGTCCACGTATTGAACCTTCTGAAGCCACCATCGAATTACTGCGGGATTATCTTGACCGTGGAGGATCGCTCTTCATACTGGCGGATACACAGTCCGAATTCATGACCGGAGAGAGCCGCTTTAACCAGTTCATGTGGGACAATTACGGCTTACGGATGCTTGATGCCGTTGTCGTCGATCCTGCATCGAGCGGAGCAACCGATCTTGACATCATTAGTTTCACGATCTTTGATTCACAAATTAGTGCAGGTCTTGATCCTGAAGACCCCGACTCGAATACTCAATTTCGTATCGCCCGCCCGGTTGAGGTGAATGATGATCCACCCGTCCCCAATGGACGCATCATTATGTCCTCGGAGGTCAGTTATGCTGAGTTTAACCTTGTTGACCTATTTCAGAACAATGAATATTCAGCCGATGTCGGCGAAGACCTTCCTGGACCATTCACGACCGTTGCTTTTGCGGACAATCGCGCCAATTCCGGTGGTCGTATCATCCTTATCGGTGACGCGGATTTTATAACCAATGGGCAGATTTCCTCACCCTTCGGAAACGCTTACCTCTTTACAGATGGTTTGGGCTGGCTTACAGATTTCAATGAACAGGTGACATTTGAACCAAGCGCACGCATCACGAACATCCCCACGTTGTTCATAAGCGCACAAGAATTGGATCAAATTGCCTTTGTCACGGTTGTACTCATGCCCGGAATTGTCCTCTTATTTGGTTTTGCTGTGTGGTTCCGGCGGAGCAGACGATGAGAAATCGTGGTCTGCTTGTGCTATTCGGCGTATTTTTACTACTCGCGGCGCTCCTCGTCTTGCAAGATCGTGGCACGATAGGCGGCGGAAACAACACTGCTATCCCGACTGCCTTTTTACTGCGGGTCTTTCCTGAAATGGCTGTGCTTGATATTCAAGCGATTCGCCTGCAAAATCCGGCAAGTGGTCAAACGTTAAGCCTTGCAAGGGATGACTTCGGCAATTGGGAGAGCTTCGAATACTCAGAGGCTCTTGACCAGAATCTTGCCACGACCATTGCGCGATCAGTCGTGTTGCTTCCCTACACCCGTACAATCAACCTTTCTGAAGATACAGATATTGCACAGTATGGGTTTGATAGTCCGCAATTTTTGCTTTCTGTTCAGATGGTAAATGGCGAGAGTCATGTCGTCCTCGTTGGTGATCCCCTGCAAACGGGTCCCGAATTTTACGCGCTGGTCGATGATCGTGAGCAACTTTATGTTATCCAGCGCAGTCCAATCGACTATCTGGTAACATTTTTTGCTGATCCACCAATTATTCCTGACGGCGCGAGTATTGCGCCATAATGCTTAAAGAGTTAAGGATATAAATTGATTCTTAACACATACGCCATTCGGTAAACGGTTTATGGTAAGATGGTAAAAGGATTGAGAAATAGAATCGTTTCACATCCTGACAAATTGGCAATTTCTGTTAATAAATAGCCAATTAGGTTAATACAGCCTAAGAAAATCGCCTTCTTCGCACAAAGTACACAAAAAAAACGCCAAATTGCTTGACAAGTTTGCATAGTAGCGTTACTGTATTATGAGCAATGGCGCATGGTGCGCTGTCACGACCTAGCCTACATCCCCGTCCTTTGTGGCGGGGTTTGTTACCTAGTAGAGCCGTGACACTGAACGTTTCATTAAGACAATTAAAGAAACATCGCAATCCATGTGTTTTTGCGACATAATGTGCAGGCAGAGTAGACGAGGTTAATGCCTTGCTGTTTCAGCAGGGCTTTATGTGTGTAGCCCTATGGTAGCAACAATCCAACAGATGTTAACACGAGAAGAATTGCAAGCTCAGTTGATTGCAAAGGCGAAGCATCAGGGTAACTCCGTGAGCTTCGATGATATTCTTGCGGTCTTTCCTGATATCGAGAGCGATGTCGCTATGCTCGATGATCTCATGGATAGCTTGCTTGAAGCCGGTATTGAGGTCGCGTCTGCAAAGTCCGAGACTTTAACGCAGGAAAGCCCCAAAGTTGGTGAAGGTTATGATGAAGAAGATGAAGAAGATCTCGACGAGAATGAACTTTACTTCGACAACGACCTGACCGATGATGCAGGGTATCTTCAGGCGTTAGATACGGACGATGTGGTCGGGTTATACCTCAAAGAAGCCGGGCGAGTTCCCTTGCTTACAGCAGAGGAAGAAGTTTCATTAGCCAAGCGCATGGAAGCGGGTGTTCAGGCGCAAGAATTTATTGATAATAACGGCGATTCAATCGCCCCCGACGATATGTATGATCTTAAAGACACACTCATCGACGCGGAAATGGCGCAGGAACATTTGATCCGTGCCAATGCCCGGCTCGTGATTAGTGTCGCCAAGAAATACATCGGGCGGGGTGTGCCTTTCCTTGATCTCATTCAAGAAGGCAACATTGGTCTGATCCGTGCCACCAACAAGTTCGAGTATCAGCGTGGTCATAAGTTCAGCACCTACGCAACATGGTGGATTCGTCAGGCAGTCAGCCGTGCTGTTGCCGATCAAGGTCGTACAATCCGTGTGCCAGTGCATATGGGCGACCAGCTCAATCGTATGCGTCGTGTGCAGTTACAACTTCTTCAGGAATTAGGACGTGATCCTTCAATTGAAGAGTTGGCAGTTGGCATGGAAACCACCCCTGATAAGGTGGAGAACCTGCTTGAAATTGCACGCCGTCCGGTCAGCCTTGAAACACCCATTGATGAAGAAGGCGATTCGACATTTGGCGATTTCGTCGAAGATGTCAATAGCCCTGCCCCGGCAGAAGAAGTGGCGACACACCTTCTACACGAGCAACTTCAGGGTGCACTTGATCGTCTTCCTCCGCGTGAGGCGCAAATTTTACGTCTGCGGTATGGTTTGGAAGATGGACGCGTATATACATTAGAAGAAGTCGGGCAAACAATCGGTGTAACGCGTGAACGTGTTCGCCAATTGGAAGCACAGGCGTTAAACCGTCTGCGCCAATCATCTGCCCATATCATTCTCCGCGACTATCTATACGAGGAGTAGAACATTGGGCGCACGTCCAGGCGGCTCGACGCGAGGTGCCGGAGTTCCATGGTTATGGGCGCTGGTACTCATCATTGTCGGCGCGGTTCTGCTCCTAGATAACTTTTTGCTTCTAGGTGATTTCAACGCAATAGCGTTACTTCCACTGGTGCTGGTGATAATCGGCGCGCAGATATTACTGCGCGGCGATTTTATCACCAGCACGGAAGCAAGACGCTTTGGGATCACGCGGGGCAGTGTTGAATCCGGAACGTTAGAGATCAGTAGTGGTGAAATTGATGTCGAATTACGGGCTTTACCGCGTGATCTGCGTTTACGTGAAGATCAGAATGCCCTAATTGCAGGACAATATGCGGCAAATACGCGTCCACAACTACAAATCAATAATAATCATGCCATTCTCAATATGCTTCGTTCCAAAACCCCTCTCTTATCAATGGCTGATTGGAAAGTTGGCGTTGCGAGTGATTTACCATGGCAAATCTTCATCAGCACCTATTTAGGACAGGTGAATGTTGATCTCTCGGAAATCATCATGGACTCAGGCGTTATTTCCACTGGTTTTGGCGATATTCAAATTATCGCTCCGCCAGAGGTTTTTGAAACGCTATTCATCCGTTCAACGTTAGGGACGATCCACTTCATCACACCCATCGGGTATAACTGCCAGGTTAAAATTACTGGAAGCCGTTTTCTTGGCGTTCATATAGATGAAATGCGCTTCGAACATGTTGATCCAGATATTTATCTCTCCAAAGAAGCTGAACCGGATGCACCGCTCGTTGAGGTACAAATCAGCGGAACATTTGGGGACGTATATCTCACGTAATCATTATGAGTTCATTTAGTTTTGTTATCCGTGACGGCTTAGAACGAGATGTCGCGCCCTGTATGGCGTTAGATAGTGCCTATGAGACAGACTATGTCTGGCAAATGAGCACACAACACACTACCGAGCATCATCAGGTTCTTTTCAAGACCGAGCACCTACCACGTTCTATGGAAGTCAACTATCCGCTAGACGAGAATAAAATGCGCTTATGTCTCGCGCCTGAGCAATGTTTTCTGGTTGCCATTGGTAAAGATGATCCCACCGTACTCGGCTATTTGACCATGTGGCATATTCCTGTAAGCCAAACTGCAATAATTCAGGATATTGTGGTAGACTCCAACGTAAGGAGAAGCCATATGGGTGCAAGACTAGTGAATATTGCCAAGCGATGGGCAAAAGAACATCAAGTCACGTATCTTCAACTTGTAACACAAACCAAAAATTACCCCTCGATAGTTTTTGCACAAAATTTAGGCTTTTCTTTCTGTGGATATAACGATCAGCACTTTACTAATCAAGATATTGCTGTATTTTTTGGACAGATACTTCGTTAATATCCAACAATACATTTAAGGTGATAGACCGTTGTGGATGAATTCCTCCGCAATTTACTTGACTTAACCAACGAAACACTCGCCGCCGCCATCGTCATTATTGCGGCATCCATGTTGCTTTATAATCTTTCGCGTAATCTAAATGATCGCATTGCTCGTGCATCAGGTATCGTACTCGGTTGCGTTACTGTCGCATACGTCTGCGATGTATTGGTGTCTCTCAACCCCGGTTTGGGTACGATGGAATCGCTCCTTCGCCTACAATGGTTAGGTGTTGCGTTCATACCTGCGGCGACCTTTCATTTGTCAGACGCATTACTCGCAACCACAGGTTTGCCTTCACGCGGGCGGCGAAGACGTATTGTACGCATACTCTATCTGGTTGCCGCCGCTTTCTTACTGTTGGCATCATTTACCGATGTGCTGATTGACCCGATTACCGTGAACAGAGTCATCAGTTTGCGTGCCGGAACGCTACTTCCAATATATGTGCTTTACTTCTTAATCGTAAACGGAGTGGCGCTTAATAATGTAGATCGTGCACGTCGGCGTTGCCAAACACGTAGCACGAAACGCCGTATGGGGTATCTGGAAATTGCCTTACTCACCCCTGCAATTGGCATTTTCCCGTATTCTGTAATCCTCGGTCCGGGGCAAGAATTCACACTTCCTGCATTGATTGTGGTCAATCTGGCAAATTTTCTTGTCATCATCATGCTACTTCTCCTTTCATTCCCGCTTTCGTTTTTCGGGTCGGATGTTCCAGAGCGTGTTGTTAAGACACAACTGTTACGTTTCTTTTTAAGAGGTCCGGCAACCGGTTTGCTTGCGCTCGTCGTGATTATTTATACAGACCCAACATCAGACACTTTAGGGCTACCCGGCGATATGTTCATGCCGTTTGCCACCGTCGCCCTAATTCTCACGTGGCAATGGCTGATTGACCGCACCCTCCCCAATGTAGAAAAACGTCTGATTTACCGAGATGAAGAAAATGACAGCACATTTAAACTGCAACAATTAAGCGAACGCTACTTATCTCGTGGGGATTTGCTCCGTTTGATTGATGCGACGATGGAAGCAACTTGCGACTATTTACGTGTAAAAACTGCATTTGTAGCGGCATTGAATGAACAAACGCCAGAGGTGCTCCGTTCAGTAGGTACATTGCCCTTCGACAATGATAGCCTCACTGACGAAATGGATGAAATGATGGCATTATTTGCCTCCGATACCTTCAGTGCTGTACTGTCCAGTCATCAGTGGAATGGTTATCATTTATTTCCGCTCATTAGTAAGCGAATCAACGACTCTGATGGCTCAATTCGTAAACCGCTCATTGGCATTATGGGGATTGAAGCACCACAAAATCCACGACATGCTGAGGAAATTGACTCCGATGTCATCATACGAAATGTTTACCGAACCTCACAAGCCCTTGATGATTTAATTTTGCAAACAGAAATCTATGCGGCATTGGAGGGTTTACTCCCACAAATTTCAATTACGCGTGAACAAGCGGCAGAGGTTGAATTTTTGCCGGGACGCTCCCCAACCATACAGAAAAACGATAATCTACCTGATCGCGATCAAGTGATCGAACAGGTTCATGCCGCGCTTCGTCATTATTGGGGCGGACCAGGATTAACGCGCAGTCGCCTTCTACAGTTGACACTTGTAACGAACAAAACAGAGACAAATAATGACACCCCGGTAAATATGTTACGTGAGGTGCTAAAAGATGCAATTGAAGTGTTACGACCAACAGGTGAACGGGATATGCGTAGCCCGGAATGGACACTCTACAATATCTTGACGCTTCGATTTATTGAGAAGAAAAAGGCAAAAGAAACCGCACGCCGCTTATATCTCGCAGAAGCCACGCTGTATCGTAAACAAAGCGCCGCCATCGCCGCTGTTGCGGATGTTATTATCAACGGTGAGCATGAATTACAGGCGATGACCAACAACGAACCCGCGTAATGTCACTGTCAGTTTGACAACTCCCCCTCATTCTCCCTATAATGACCACGAAGAGAGGCGACCAAATTAAATATCTGTAGTCATCTGTATCAATCAGTTTTGATGTTACACGGGGGAAGAAATGTCAACGGATTTACATAGACAAGATTACCAACCACTGCCACCCGCACTAGAGGAGGGGTATTGGGAATCATTACTTAATGAAGGCGAATCTGCCACCACGAACTCACAAAGCTTTGAAAACATTGAAGAAAATTATTCAGACACATTTCATGAAAATGATCTTTCAGAGGGATATTCACAGTCCGCTGACGTTGATTGGGTTGAAATTCAGCGGATCACAGAGTCCGACGAAACTATCGAACTAACCGTTGTAGGGTACAATCGCGGTGGACTTCTAGTAGAGTGGCGCTCTTTACACGGCTTTGTTCCTGCTAGCCAACTCATTGATTTTCCAACAAGCTCAACTAACAACAGACGCACAAACCTTGTTGAACGTGTTGGTCAAACCCTTAGACTGCGTGTGATAGAGCTTCATATTGAAAAGAACCGCCTGATCTTATCTGAGCGTGCCGCCCAAGCCGCACCTGGTGAACGTGCAGAAATACTTACAAATCTCCAACCCGGTGATATTATTTCCGGACTTGTGACGAATTTGTGTGATTTTGGCGCGTTTATTGATCTCGGTGGTTTGGAAGGACTGATACATATCAGTGAGTTGAGTTGGGGACGCGTTGCCCATCCGTCAAGCATTTTAGAGCGTGGAAAAAGCGTAGAAGCGTATGTGCTTGAAGTGGATCGTCAGGCAGGACGTATCGCATTGAGTTTGAAACGGCTCAGACCCGACCCATGGAAAACCGTGAACGAACGCTATACCTTAGGGCAGATTGTAGAGGGTGTGGTTACCAATGTGGTTGATTTCGGCGCATTTGCGTGCATAGAAGAAGGGCTAGAAGGTTTAATTCATGTCTCAGAATTAGCAGAAGGTCACTTTTTGCACCCACGCAACGTCGTCAACGAAGGTCAACATATACGCGCACGTATCCTGACTATTAATGGGACGGAACGCCGCTTAGGACTAAGTTTACGTTTACTCTAAATTGGCAACCAACCAACGTTCCCACAAAATCAACAGGTCAGCCAAGAAAATAGGTTGACCTTTTTTTTGATTTGCACACTTGAGCTATAATAAGCGTATGAAACCATTTTGTTATAGATAATGGATGAGATAGGTAAATAAATTCGTGGCACAGCCAAAATCCGCTGACAAAAATAAGCATGTCAAGGAAGAAACACTTGAGGAAGAGGCGAACAAAAAGCGTGTTTATGAAGTCCAACCGGAGTTCTGGGATGCCCTTTTTGATACATTGCCGCCCTGGATTGACGAAATTAGCGCCATCGGATTGCTTATTTTCGGTGTTGTATCGTTCCTATCGTTAACCGACGTTTCATCAAACGCACCACTTTCTCAGGCGTGGTCACAAACATTAACTAGCCTATTCGGGTATGGCAGTCTCATCGTCAGCGCTGGAATTTTCGCATTGGGTGTTGTTATTCTGCTTCCAAAAGTTGGGTTAAGAATTCCTTTCCCCCCACGGCGCATCCTCGCTATCCAGATTATTTTCTTATCTATCCTTGCCCTTTTACATCTCTCCTCCGGTGATAGTGAATTGCGTGCACTTGCCCGTGCAGGTGAAGGTGGAGGCTATGTTGGTTGGGGGATGAGTGTCATTCCTGATTGGGCAGTTGGTAATACGCTTGCGATCATCTTCTGGGCAGTTATCCTTGTTATTAGCATCGGGATCACAATTGGAATCAGGGCTTCACAGGTTAGTGAATGGGTACAAAAGCTAGGTGAGACTTTACACGCTTTTGGCACTAAAGTTGCTCCACCGCGTCAACAAAAAATTAAGCCTATCACGGTTCCGACATCCCTACCCTCTAAGCCCACTGAAATTGTAAACAAATCCAGTATTGTCCGTATTCGCCCGAACATCGGGGAACTACCGCCTTCACTGCGTCCACAACCGAAAACTCCAGAGCCAGTGCGCGACTACGATGAGGTAGATGAACGTCTTGAAGGGTTGGTTACAGGTAATCCACAACCTGAACACGATCCGATGTCGCTGGAAAATACAATCGGCGAGATTTTGCCAAAGAAAGGTAAATCAAGGGAGCAGTTTGTACGTCGTCCCGATGGGCGTATTAAACGGTTCTTCAACGTCGAAAGCATGAAGGAGGATAAAAAAGTGGGGCGGCGTGAAAAATCACTACCAACACTTGACCTTCTTCAAGACATTGAAATTGAACCACCTGACGAACAGGAAATCAACCGAAACGTCGTATTAATCGAGAACACGCTTTTAGAATTCGACATCAATGTTGACGTGGTGGAAGTTAAAGTCGGTCCCACTGTGACGCAATATGCAGTGCAACCGTTCCGGGAGGTTACTAATGACGAAGGTGACCTTATCAAAGAGCGTACCCGCCTGAGCAAAATTGCCGCACTCGCCAATGACCTTGCACTCTCGCTTTCAACGCGCCGTCTTCGACTTGAAACGCCCGTCCCCGGTCATAGTTATATGGGCGTGGAAGTACCGAATAAAAATCCAAGCATTGTGGCACTGCGTTCAGTGTATGAGAGCCGCTCTTATTATGAGCAAGCACAAAAGAGCAAATCGCCGCTTTTTATTCCGCTCGGACGCGACGTATCGGGCAACCCAATCGGCATTGACCTTGCGACCATGCCTCATTTGCTCATCGCTGGCACAACTGGATCGGGTAAATCGGTGTGTATTGCCGCCATTGCGATCGCGTTATTATTGAGCAATCCGCCAGATCAAGTGAAGCTGGTTATGCTTGACCCCAAAATGGTGGAGCTTAGCCGCTTTAATGGATTGCCTCATCTGATCGGTCCTGTCGAAACTGATCTGGAGCGCATCATTGGTGTGTTACGCTGGTGTACGCGTGAGATGGATCGGCGTTATAAATTGCTGGAAGAAAATGCCGCCAGAAACATCGACATCTTCAATTCGCGGTTAGGTCAACGACGCAAAAAAGAACACCTGCCCTATATGGTGGTACTTGTGGATGAAGTCGGCGATTTGATGATGAGTAAGCCGGAAGAAACCGAGAAAACCATCACACGCTTAGCTCAAATGGCGCGTGCAGTCGGTATCCATTTAATTGTTGCGACACAACGTCCAAGTGTTGATGTCATCACAGGACTCATCAAGGCGAACTTCCCATCGCGGATTGCATTCTCTGTCGCCTCCAGTATAGATTCACGCGTGATTATTGATGCTGTCGGCGCAGAAACACTCCTCGGCAAAGGCGATATGCTGTATCAAGCGCAGGATGCCGCTGGACCGAGACGTTTGCAGGGATGCTTCGTGACTGATAATGAAGTTCGCGAAGTGGTGAGTTATTGGACGAATTGGGCTGAAGAAAATCATGATGAAGATGCGTGGAATTCTGCACCGTGGGAACGTGGCTTAACGCGGCGCGAATTTCTTGCGGAAACAGACCCGATGTTGGAAGATGCGATTGAACTGGTTGTCAATGAACAAGAAGCATCTGCATCCCAAATTCAGCGTAAACTCGGTTTAGGTTATCCACGCGCCGCCCGCATTATCGACCTACTAGAAGAACTCGGTGTCATTGGTGAGCAGGTTGCCGGCGGACGTACTCGTAAAGTCTTGATCGAAAAAGGCAAAGACCCGTTTAAAGAAATTCTTGACCGTCGCTCACGTTAGGATGAACCCGATCGAACCATTTTACATTCTGGATTTGTTCGGAGTAGCGGTTTTCGCCATTACAGGGGCGCTTGTCGCACGGGAAAAGCAAATGGACATCTTCGGCGTGATTGTCGTCGCTCTGGTAACGGCGATTGGTGGTGGCACACTCCGGGACATGATTTTAGGGCGCACGCCTGTCTTCTGGGTGAACGATCCAACCTACATCATTGTTGGTGCTATCGTCGCGGTTTTAACCATCCCTGTCGCGCTCTTGAACCTAATGCCGCGCCGTCCCTTGCTCATCGCAGATGCCTTCGGGTTAGCCGTTTTTACTGTTATCGGCACGCAAACTGCGCTTGATTTTGGCGTATCGGCGTTCATCGCAATTTTGCTAGGCGTGATGAGTAGTGTAACAGGAGGGATCATCAGGGATGTGTTATCAAACCAAATTCCACTGATCTTACGTAAGGAAATTTATGCAACGGCTTCATTATGTGGCGCGGTCGTCTATGTCATATTCCTACATGACGCAACGTTCGCGCCATTTGCGACCATCACCGGCATGATGATCACGTTGGTATTGCGACTAGCCGCAATCCGATGGGGATGGTCACTCACCATTTCACTCCCGAAGCCGTCGCAGTAAGTCAATTAATTCCAACTTAATTGGCTACGCTCAGCCCAATATGCTTCAGGCATTTCTTCCAACGATGCAAGGGCATTTTCAGCGATTTCATCCCACCGCACATCGAACGCTTTAACATTCGCTTCCAGATGTTGACTATTCGCCGCACCACTCAAGACAATGGTCGCCCACTCCTGCGCGAGAACCGCCGCCAATGCAAGCGCATCAATTGTTGTTCCTAATCTTGTTGCTTCCGTCTTAAGCAACTGCATTTGACTCTGAAAATCTTGCTCGTGATTGCTTGATGTAAGCCGTCCGTTGGCAACCGCCTCTTTGACGATAACCGCTAAACCCAGACGACGTGCTTCGCGCAAAATTGCGGTTGTGGATCGCTCCAAAAGATTCCATGTGACCTGCACACTGTCAAACAAGCGCACGCCATCCATCATAACACCAAGTGCTTTTTCTAAGGTCTGAGATTGATTCGCCCCACTTAAGGTTAATCCAATCAACGTTCCGCCCGCTTTGAGCTTGCCTAGTTCATTGAGGACAGCACGATTATCAAGCACGCCACTATCCAGCGTTGCCGAGTGAATCTGATAGAGATTTGGAGTATATCCGAGAAATGATAGGGTTTCTGCCCATTGGCGCTGTAACACGGATAGGGAGTGCTCTTTGACTTCATGAGTCTCCGCCTTAACTTGCCAATCCGCAGTATAGGTGTAACCCCATTTTGACCCGATTATTACCTCAGACCGATCAATCTCACGACTCCGCAACCAGCTTCCCAGAAATTGCTCCGCTTTGCCATAGGAACGCGCCGCATCAAAATAACGAATCCCGGCGTGCCATGCGGAATCCAACACCGCATGTGCATGGGTTTCCATTTCGGCGACATCATAATCGGAAATATCTTCATTGTGAGTGAGTGTGATATATCCGGGTCTGCCAAGTGCCGCTAAACCAAGACCCATGCGAGTCACTTCATAAGCCGATTTCCCAAACTTAACCGTAGGTAGGGACATCTATATCAGTAGTTGCTGTTGTGGTGGGGAGAACGGTTCGATGAGTTCTGGCATATCGTTTGCTACGCTATTGACCAGTTTTGACACTTCGTACACACCCATTTTGGTTTCGTCAAAGGGGCGCATCAACGGCATCAACACATCTGTAGGTAATTCATCCTTAGACAGCCACAAATCATAATCTGAAGGATCAAGGATTACTGCCATGCGATGATGATAATTGCGAAGTAACTCATTCGGCTCGGAGGTGAGAATGGTACAGGTACGCACCTCATCACCCTCTTTGCTCGTCCAGCTTTCCCACAAACCCGCAAAAGCAAACAGTTCTTGCCCTTTCATATGGACAAAATAAGGCACTTTAGAGTCACCTTTTTTTGACCATTCGTAAAATCCAGTCGAGGGGATCAAACAACGGCGACGCTTGAACGCATTCTTAAATGAGGGTTTTTCAAACGCCGTCTCGCTACGGGCATTAATCATCTTGCTGGCAATAGAGGGATCTTTTGCCCATGAAGGAATCAACCCCCAGCGATAATGGGTCAGATTCATAGGGTCTTCGTTAGAAATCACGGCGACAGGTTGCGTCGGGGCGATATTGTAGCGTGCCTGCACCATAGGAGTCTCCGGGAGGTCGAAATGTTGTTGAATCGCCTTACCGTCCGCATTGAGTACAAAACGTCCACACATAGCACTATACCAATCTGTCTATTTTTTCTTCGGTTTTCCAAGTTCGGTGATCTGGCGGAGTAATCCCAATGCCGTAAGACCCAGAGCGATGAGTTGCCCGGTTTGCACTGGTGCGGGTTTGCCACCGTTACGGTCTGCATCTTCTTCTGCGGCACGGTTATATAAATATGCACCGACAACACCGGCAACTAAGCCAAGAACCGTTCCTTTGAGATAATTTTGATTTTTCCAACTTATCGAATTTTCATCATTATTCGAGAGTGACATCTTTTCCTCCACTATCATTATCGTCCTGAGAAGACTCAGTGTCCACAGGGGCGAATATCCTTAAGATCGGTTCAAATATTGCAAAACGTGCGTTCATCTTTATAGATTGCTGGCTGGCTTTATCAGCATAGTCAGCGGTTTTATCAGCCATCGTGCGTGAAAATGCTTGTGTCCGGCGTAAACCTTGCGCGGATTTACGTTGCGCGAGGCTCATGCCGAATACACCGGCAAACAACCCCACATAGACGATCCCACAGCATAATAGCATAGGCAAAAGCCCGAAGCACGTAAGAAATAGATCAGCAATGATGGAAAGCCCATGCCCATCATTGCCAAGGTAGATTGGTGATGCAGGAATGAGTATAGCGATGAGCAATAGGGCTAATAGAAAAGTCAATATCAAAACAGGTAGCCAGATATAACGGAATGTTTGCTGGCGATGTGTCTTTATCGACGCGAGTTTATTTTCTTGTGTAACAGGAATTGTCACCGGATCAATCTTCCAATCTGCGAAATGACGCATACAATGATTTTACCGTAGGAAACCGAGTGATGAAAGTCATATGTCAACTTCTCAGGAGTTACCAACCAAACAACGCATTTTGATCACCTTCGGGAAATTTGGTGCATTGAAATATACCAGTACATTAGATGTCGCTAAAGTGTGGGAACGTGTGCTCCGGCGTGCGGATTTACCTATTCTGTATACGCAGGGCTTTAATACCCGTCCGCGCATTCAACTTGCGTCTGCCTTGCCATTAGGCATCACCAGCGAATGTGAAATTCTGGATGTTTCTCTGCGTGAAGAAATCGCCTTAGAGGGTCTTCAAGAAACCATCTTATCCGTCAGTCCGCAAGGATTGGAAATCTACCATTTAGAGGAAATCCCACAAAATAGCCCTGCCCTGCAACAGCGAGTATCCCGTGCGAGCTATCGCGTCCGGTTTACTGATCCCATCAACCGGGCAGAAATTGAGGGCAAAATCGAGGCATTGTTGGCTTCGGAGCGTATCGTCAAAGAATATACGCGCAAGAACCGCAAAAATTATCTTGATTTACGTCCTCTGATTTATGCAGTTCATCTAGACGAGAACGACCACCTTATCGCTGACCTTTCCGCCGGAGATCGTGGGAATGTGCGAATTGAAGACATTCTGGAACAACTTGAACTGGGCGATGTGCATTATGCCGCTCATCGCTTTAGCTTAACCATAGACACGTACCGCTAGCCGAGAAAGTTAAACCATGAACCTGACCATCTCTGAAGAACTAAAAAATGCGCTCCATGAAAATCGTGCTGTTGTGGCGCTGGAATCCACCGTAATCACACATGGACTGCCGTATCCGCAAAATGTCGAAACAGCAACGGCAATGGAAAATGCGGTGCGGTCAGCCGGAGCTATCCCCGCTACAATTGCTGTGTTACAGGGCAAAATCACCGTGGGCATTTCCGGTGATGAAATTGAACGACTCGGCGCAATATCTGATAAGAGTGTGCGTAAATGTAGCCGCCGCGATCTCGCCATTACCGTCGCACGCGGCGAAGATGGTGCGACCACCGTCGCGGGAACGATGATCGTCGCACATCAAGCAGGCATTCGCATTTTTGCGACTGGCGGCATTGGTGGCGTGCATCGTGGACATCCTTTTGATGTTTCCGCTGATTTGATCGAACTGGGACGTACGCCGATGACCGTTATCTGCTCAGGCGCAAAATCTATCCTTGATTTGCCGCTCACGCTTGAGGTTTTGGAGACGCAGGGTGTACCCATCATCGGCTACGGCACAGATCACCTGCCTGCCTTCTATACACGAAGCAGTGGTTTACCAGTAGATGTACGTTGCGATACACCAGAAGTAGTCGCAGATATTATTCGTGCCTCCGAAGAACTCAATCTTGGTCACGGAATCTTGGTGGGCGTGCCTGTGCCGGAAGCGGTAGAACTCGATGGGCAAGCGGCGGAAATTGCAATCGTGCAGGCAACCGCCGAAGCCGAAGCACAGTCAATTCATGGCAAGTATGTTACGCCATTTGTGCTAGCACGCGTTGCCGAACTCACAGGAGATGCCTCGAAACGCGCAAATACCGCCCTTCTGGTCAACAATGCTACAACTGCCGCAAAAATCGGTCTCGCTTTGAATCATGGTTAACGATGCAGATAAATCGCCGACGCTCATTGGTGTCGGGTCACTGTTTATTGATGACATCGTAAAACCGGACGGCACATCACACATGGGCGTGCTCGGTGGCGCTGTCATACATGCGTTGATGGGCGCGGCGATCTGGGAAGAGCGGGCGGGATTATGTGCCGTCTGTGGAGAGGGTCTGCCTGCTTCGGCAAGGCAATTTATCCGTGAGCATCTTGACCTAACCGGATTGACGATACTGCCCATCCCACAGGTGCGCGCATGGCAAATCTTCGAGCATGATGGGCGGCGGCGCGAACTGCATCGCGTAGACATTGTCGCCCCGTTTGTTGAGGGCGCACAACCAAACCACCTGCCTGATGTTTATAAAAACGCCAAAGCCTATTATCTACTACAGGATTTTGAAAGCATTCTGCGCTGGAGAGATCATGTTTCGGGTTTGCTGTTATGGGAACCCAATCAACTGGTGATGATCCCCGAAAATCGACAAAAATTCCGTGAGACGTTGCGAACAGGCGCAATCGACATTGTTTCCCCGAATCTATTAGAGGCACAAATCATCTATGGTGATCTTCCACCTCAGCAATTAATCAGCGCGATGCTCAAAGATGGCGCAACGACGGTTGCATTACGGATGGGAAGTAACGGGTCAATCGTTGCAAATGAGCAAGAATTGCATCAAATCCCTGCCTATACAACCAACTTAGTAGATCCAACTGGTGCAGGCAACACCTACTGCGGCGCTTTATTGACGGGGTTGATGCGAGGAAAATCACTCATGCAAGCCGGTATAATGGGAACGGTTTCGGCATCATTCTGCGTCGAAACGATAGGCGTGGTTGATCCTGCAAAAGTTGATCCACAAGCGAGAGACGAACGCGTGAAGCACATCCAATCACTGATATTTTGAGCGCTGTTTATTCAACAATCCGCCATATATCCAATCCGGTATCGCATCCAATTACAAGTGTTGTCCCGTTCCTGCTGAGTCGGATCATATCGGGAACACGAGTGCAGTCACGATGTTCGCCTAGCTCATAACGTTCACCCGTTTCGACATGCCATGCGACGACATCGGGACGATCTTCAAGATGTACCGCCAAAATAACGTCTGCATCAGGTGTGAGGAAAAAATATTGGACGTATTCGCCATTCAGCGTCGCAATCAGTTGGTTGTCACCGCTTTCAAAATTTAACAAATAGAGATTTTCGGATGCCTGATCACGCCATGTAAGATGGGTCGCATCTGTATCGATTTGCCCGAATACCGCCAAACCCTGCTCCACCTGTGATTCAAAAAGCACGTCACCGGATTGCAGATTCCATAATTTAACCAACCCTTCTTGTGAAGAAGTCACCACATAGGGCGGCGGAATACGTCCAATCCGCACCACAGCACTTTCATCTAGCGCAGGTGCATAGGGAATAGTTTCTAGCGTTTCGTCTTCAAGATTTAACTGTGCAATTTCAATTTCCTGTCCGATGATTTCAACCCAAACGTTGCCAGAATCATCACTCCAAAGTGTCTGCGGAAAGCCATCAATATCAAATTCATTGGTTGACTGCTCACTATCATCCACAGAATTGATAACCATGGTCATCAAATCATCGCTGTAATGTAGGCTCAACAGATGCTCATCGGTCTCATCAAACGCCATATCAATGACATCGGCATCAGGAATAGTGTGCATTCCCTGTATCTCGCCTTCATCATTTAGCAAAATGACCGTATTTTCGTCATTCACAACCGCAATTAATCTGCCGTCACCGCTTAATGCAAATCGTCCGGTAATGAACTGACCAGCCTCTAATGGAAGTGTGGCAAAATCAATCTGCGTGACTGATTGCAACTGATTAATATTTTGCGCGTTTATTGTAGGAAAATCTTGGCTCATCGTCGTCTCATCCTGCGCTAAAAACGACACGCTCAACAAAATCAGCATGGCAATACTCAGCAGACAGGTTACAATTTTTCTCATCATGATTACAAATACTCTACTGTATGTTATGGTTATTTTATTCATGCTTTTATTGGTAGGTTTTTCAGGTAAGTAGTTTTGGATAGGAACGGCTCATGACTCCGCAGGAAATTGAACAAACATTAGACCGCATTCTACTGGATGTTGAAAAACCCGGACGCTATGTTGGTGGAGAGTATAACAGCGTCATCAAAAATTGGAATGCGATAGACTTTAAAGTTGCACTCGCCTTCCCGGATATTTATGATCTCGGCATGTCCAATCTCGGCATCATGTTGTTATACGAACAGGTCAACACTCAACCGGATATGCTCGCGGAACGAGTCTTTTCTCCCTGGAAAGATATGGAGACGATCATGCGTGAGCGGGACTTGCCTCTGTATTCACTTGAAAGCAAGCATCGAATCCGTGATTTCGATCTATTAGGTATCAGCCTGCCCTACGAGCAACTATTTACGAATGTACTGAATATGCTCGACCTTGCTGGTATGCCCATCAGAAGCCTTGATCGTGACGAAACTTTTCCGCTCATCATCGCCGGCGGTCATGCTTGCTATAATCCTGAACCGATGGCTGATTTTATTGATGCGTTTGTGATTGGCGAAGGTGAAGAAATCATCGTAGAAGTTGCTCGCACGCTCCAAAAAATGCGTGATGCGTCACGCTTAGAGCAACTTAAAGCGGTAGCGCGAATTCAGGGGATGTATGTGCCACGCTTCTATGACGTAACCTACAATGCCGATAGCACCGTCGCGGAAATCACATCAACTGCACCTGACGCTCCGGCGAGGGTACTCAAACGTATTGTCCCTACCCTACCTAAACCGTTTACGCGCTTTCTCGTACCCAATATTGATACCGTGCATAACCGTGCACCGATCGAGATTATGCGCGGCTGTACGCGTGGATGCCGTTTTTGCCATGCGGGGATGGTCACCCGTCCGGTGCGTGAACGGCGCGTGCCCGAAGTTATGCAAGCCATTGAGGATATTATCGCCAGCACCGGCTTTGAAGAAATCAGCCTACTGAGTCTATCGTCGTCAGATTATATTTATGTGCACGAACTCGCCGATGCCGTCAAAGAAAAATATAATGGATCGGGCTTGAGTCTGAGCTTACCCAGCTTACGCATAGAATCCACCAGCGCGGATTTACTCGATAAACTTGGCGATACCCGTCGCAGTGGCTTCACCTTCGCACCAGAAGCCGCCACAGAGCGTATGCGGAATAAGATCAATAAGTATGTGCCGGATGAGCAGGTACTCCAAGCCGCCCGTGATGTGTACTCACGCGGTTGGCGCACGATTAAATTTTATTTCATGATCGGTCATCCTGACGAAACACTTGCAGATGTGCAAGCCATCATTGACCTGTGTAAAGCCGTGCTCAAAGAAGGACGCCGATTGCTGGGTAACAAAGCCAATGTGAATGTTGGTGTGAGCACATTTATCCCGAAGCCGCACACGCCATTCCAATGGGTTCCGCAAGACTCACACGAATCAATTCGTGCCAAGCAAAAATTATTGCGTAATCAAATCAAGGGTGCGGGTATGCACTTGCGCCTGAACGATATTGAATCTAGCACCTTTGAAGGCTGGCTCAGTCGTGGCGATCGCCGTTTATGTGCCGTTATTGAACGCGCATGGCAACTCGGCTGTAAATTCGACGCGTGGCAGGATGCTCATAATCATGATCTTTGGTTGCAGGCATTTGAAGAAACGGGTGCTGATCCGGTGTTCTTTACGACCCGTAAGCGCGATATTGATGAGATCTTTCCGTGGGATCATATCGACGCGGCAGTGCATAAGAAATTCCTGCGGGACGATTATCTCATGAGCATTGAGGGTGAAACACGCGAAGATTGCCGTGACAAATGTTTCGCCTGTGGCATCTTACCGAAGTTCAAGGACATTCGCTCAGAAACAAATCCAATGGATTGGGAATGTCCCGATGTAAAACCGATTGCAGATCGTAAACGCTCGGCAATTTTGGAACGTACAGCAAATGTGACCTTAATCAATTAGCGAACCAAAAACCGAAAAAAAAGCTGAAACGGCGTAGCAGTGACTACGCTGTTTCTATTTGGCTGGTATAATCCGGCAGATGTTACGAATATTCAGGGGAAACTATGCGAATTCGTGTAGAAGGGCGACACCCGCTAAATGGCATATATCAACCGGCAGGGAATTCAAATGCGGCAATTTCGCTGTTCGCCGCATCATTACTCACTGAAGATGCAATCACGTTAAATAATGTGCCTGATACAACAACCACTCGCACAATGCTTAAGTTGGCAGAAAAAATCGGTAGTGTTTTCACCTATGTTGACAAGAACACAGTCACGATCCGAACGGCGCAACTAACCAAGCGTGCCCTAACCACCGATGATACTGAAGGATTTGTTAGTGCCCTGCTCTTCCTCGCGCCCATTCTTGTCCGTCGTCAATACGTTCGTATGGAAATTGATTTTCCCCTTTCACGTATCCGCACTCACCTTGACGCATTGCGTGATCTTGGGCTTGAATTGACCGTTGCTGATGGTGCGATTGAATGTAAATCTTCCACATGGGACTATAAAGACATCATCCTGACGCAATCCAGTGTGACCGCCACCTCAATTGTGATGATGCTCGCCGCTTGTCTCGGCAAAGAAACCGTTATTCACAATGCCGCTAGCGAACCGCACGTACAGGAACTTGCCGAGTTGCTAGAAATGATGGGCGCACAAATTCAGGGGTTACCATCCAATGTCATCCGCATTTTCGGTAAACCTGATTTGCACGGTACAGAAATTACAATCAGCCCGGATCACATTGAAGCCGCAAGCGTAGCCGCGATCAGCGCCATGACAGAAGGACGTATTCAGATTGACGGCATCAACAAGACCCATTTTCGTGTGATTGATAAAATTTATCGTCGGCTTGGCATTAACCTTGATATTGACGATCATGCTATTTTCGTTCCGCGTCACGAATCGCTCACGCTATCGGATCGTGAAGAAGATGTCGATTTAGCCATCGAAACCATGCCCTGGCCCAACTTCCCCTCTGACCTTGTGGCGACGGCAACCGTCGTGGCGACACAAGCGCGGGGAACATCCCTCATACACGAGAAGTTGTTTGATAATCGTCTGCTATTTGTAGACAAGCTGAACGCGATGGGCGCTCAAATTGTACTATGTGACCCGCACCGTGCGATTGTGATCGGTTCATCTCCTCTACATGGAATTTACATGGACTCGCCGGATGTTCGTACCGGATTAGGCATGTTGGCGGCGGCACTTGTTGCACATGGTGAAACCATCATTGATAACGCACAGGCACTCAATATCACGTTTGACGGTGTGGTCACAAAATTAAAAGCCCTCGGCGCAAAGATCGAAATTGAATGAGTTGTCAATGATTCCAGACAAGACAATCCCGACGACGAAAATTGAAATAGATGGCATCACGATCAACGAGGCATACATCGGTGCGGATGATGCGCCAGCGATTGTGTTACTTCATGGGTGGGGTGCAAACATCGCTCTGGTTTGGGCACTTGCACAAAATCTAGCACCACTCGGCTATCGTGTATTTGCACTTGATCTCCCCGGATTTGGTGAGAGTGATGATCCGCCTTTAGCCTGGTCAGTGTTTGACTATACGAACTTTGTTACTCGGTATCTTGATGCTCACCAACTTGATCGTATTTTGCTTTTTGGGCATTCCTTCGGTGGACGCTTGGGATTGATCCTTGCGGCGGAACACCCTGAGCGCATTACGCGCATGGTACTTGCAGATAGCGCGGGTTTGCGTCCGACAGTGTCAGCTACAATTCAACTCAGAACAAGCGTCTATAAAACCATTCGTAACGGATTGACAAAAATAGGAATGGGTGCACTTGCAGATCAATTACGAACCGTATATAACAAACGTTATGGTTCAGCGGATTTCAATTACGCCAGAGGGGTTATGCGAGAAACATTCGTAAACGTGGTCAATCAAGATTTACTCGACTATGCAAAACGCGTAAAAACGCCAACACTCCTATTGTGGGGTGAAAACGACGAAGATACCCCTTTGTGGATGGCAAAAAAGTTAGAAGCAGTGATGGGCGATGCTGGCTTAGTTATCTTTAAGGGCGCAGGACACTACAGCTATCTTGAGAATTTGAATCAAAGCGTAAAAGCAATAGATGCTCTATTTAAGGACGCTCAATAATGTTTGACTCATTACCAGATTTTGTCGCTAATTTACTGACCGCATTCCTATTTTTCTGCGGTGTTTCCGCCATTATCAGTGTCGTCGCTATTTATTGGGTCTGGCGACAAATTAACCATTACACCGCCCCCGATGTGAGTAAATTAAACGCGCAATTTCAGAAAATAAAATCTTCTAGTAAAAAGACAAGCGATGGGCGCGCACTCCGCAAAATTATCAATCAGCAGGCATTTAAATCTGGAATGGTCGGGGCGATTACCAGCTTTGGTGGATTTTATACCCTGCCAATTGCCCTACCCGTCGACATCGTGCTCTCAACCCGTATTCAATCCACGATGGTAGAATTTATCGCCCAACATTATGGACATTCTGCCAGTAACGATGTCGAGAATCGCCTCAAAACCTATATCGTCACCACCGGAACGGTCACACTGACTGAACGATCTTCAACATTTTTGCTCAGTTATGGTGTCCGCATATTGCAGAAATCCTTCCCGAAGTTTGTCCCAATTCTAGGTGCTCTGATTGGCTTTGCAGTTAACTATACGATTGCCCGTTCAACTGGTGCTGTCGCCGTGCAATGGTACGCCAAAAATCGAAAATCAATCGCACCGAGCACATAAAAGTACTAGACCCATCCGCTACTTTCCGCTACAGTGTTGGCGCGTAAATAGTAAATTTTCTTTCTTCAGGATACATTGGCGATTATGCAAAATGCACTGCTTCTTCTGCTTATAGTCGTTTGGACAGGCGGAACGCTTCTCCGAATTTACAAACAAGCACGCTTCTACCAGATCGAAGAATACATGAATGTGCGCTATCTGCGCTGGTGGCTGGCGAAACGTGAACGATGGGTACCCAATCGTCCCTTCTGGGTCACATTTGTGGGCTGTGTGCTGGCATTTTTCTTGTCAGAAAGTCCCGGCTCGATATTACCGGTGATTATCGGCATTGTCGCCACGCTCGTTGCCGTATATCCGCCTGACGAAGGCGAGATCAAGAAAGCCTTCAGACGCACGGAACGCGCCACACGTTTATTAGTTACATCGTCTTTAGTAGCGATCATTGTTTTCGTCATATTGACCACACTAATCTCAAATTTGAAATTCGACGATATAGAGCTAAACGTCGTCGCGTTGATGTTAGTTGGATTAATCGGATTTCTCGGCGCACCGCTCTGGCTCATTGCTGGCAATATCTTGATGACTCCGGTTGAGGGGTTTTTGCGCCAACGATTTATCAACTCAGCCAGGCGGGTAATGGCGAATACTCAGCCAACGGTCATTGGAATCACCGGAAGTTACGGTAAAACGACCACAAAAAACTTCATTACCGATATCCTGAACGGACGGTATCGCGCCTATGCCACTCCGAAGAGCTACAACACGATGATGGGTGTGTGTATCGCCATCAACAACGATCTGGCAACAAATTACAGTGTTGATTATTTTGTCGTAGAAATGGGCGCATACATACGGGGCGAAATTGAACGCATCAGCGAATTGACCCCACCCGCAATTAGCGTGGTAGTCGAAGTGGGTCCCCAACATCTGGAGCGATTCGGTAGTCTGGAGAACATCGCGCTCGCCAAATATGAAATTATAAAGGCTCTGCCACCGGATGGCTTAGGCGTATTCAATTGGGATAACCCCTATGTTCGGGAAATGTATGAGCGAGGCTATCCAGATAATCGGCTTGCGGTAAGTCGCATTGCCGACCCCAAAAATGCGCCTGTAAACGGTCCCCGTTTTATCGCTACAGACATCACTGAGACATTAGACGGGCTATCATTTACCATCCACGACACGCAAAACGGAGAACAGGAAACTTTTAGGACAGCCGTCATTGGCGAACACAATGTCACCAATATTTTGCTTGCCGTCGCCGTCGCGCATCACGAAGGCATAAACCTTAAAGACATCGCCTTTCAAGTACGGATGTTAAAGCCTGCTGAAAGTCGCCTTGTTCGTCAGACCACCGCACAGGGCATTACGATCATCAATGATGCTTACAGCGCCAATCCAGCCGGCATAGTCAGCGCATTAAAAGTGCTATCTATGCACACAGGCGGCAAACGCCTACTCATCACGCCCGGTATGGTGGAATTAGGCGAACTTCACGAAACAGAAAACCGCAAACTAGGGCAAATTGCGGCAAATCATGCAACTGATATTATTCTCGTTGGGGAAGATCAAACGCGTCCGATCAAAGCAGGCTTGCAGGACGCGCATTTTCCAGAAGCAAGCGTGCAAATTGTCGATACGCTTGGAGAAGCAGTTACATGGTATGAGTCACACCTAAAATCTGGCGATACCGTGCTTTTCTTAAACGACTTGCCGGATACCTATTAGCTTAATTTGACCTAGCCATAAATTCGACCACCAGCCATCCAACGCCGTAAATCTTCCGCAACAGTCACCACATACGCCGGTGCTTTGGCTTTCATTTGCTCATTTTCTATCTGGCTTGCCATATACAGCGCCAACAGCATAATCCTTGCGGCGATAAATTCATCAAGCAATTGTTCTTCATCATCGGAGAACATGCGATAATTACGATATCCCGTTAACAACGCATTACGCTTTGCCAGATAATCTGGATGTTTCCGCACCTGTGCCAGCGTCACCGCAATATCCAACAAATAATGCGCCCATCCGCAATTATCAAAATCAAGCACCCGAACCTGCCCTTGATGAAACAGCATGTTTTTCTGATAAATGTCGTTGTGGATTAACCCGAAGGTTGACGACTCATTACCGAGCGCACACATCCGCGGTTCAACCCGTGTCCGAACTTGGTGAAATAGTGTCCATGTGTCTTTCGAAATGGCAGGGCTGGAATCCAACTCCTTTTCCTCATAGAACGTACGCATCTGCCCAGCCCACTCCAAATTATTGCGAATGAATCCGGCAGGAGATTCAAAACTAGCAGAATGATTATGGAGTTTAGCCATAAATTCACCGACGAGAATCATATGACGGGGAGTCAATTCGCCATCCAAAAATTCACCTTCTATCCATTTAAAGAGCACACAATGGCGGGTTTCTTCCACTTGCCTGGTATAAATAGAAGTCAATAAATCACCATTACGCTGTTTGATGGGCTTTGGCACATGCAGTTTGGTATCACGATTGAGGGCATCCAGCCATTGCAGTTCAGAACGTATCGTCGCAACATTCTGAGATACGGGACGATTAATCCGTAACGCATATCTGCCCGCCAGTTCGCCACGCAAAACATCAACGCGAAATGTCGAATTCTGCCAATGAGAGACACAGGATAAACCATAATCTTCGGACGACAATCCATATGCCTCCAGTACGACATGTGCCAGTTCGGTCAAACGCGCAACTTGCTCGTCATAACTAAGATTTCCAAATTCGACCATAGCTTATTATCCATTTGTTACTTCAAAGAATTCCAACCATGTGCCGTTTAAGGTACGAATTGCCATAATCTTGACGATACCATATGGCGCTATCTCAACCTCGGTTGGTGGAGCGATAATTTGCACCTCATGCTCTAGTAAACGAGCGTAATAAGCATCAATGTCACTCACAGGATAGCGTAGCGTCAAGATGCCAAGATTCGGCGGAATAGCTCGATCTGCAAAATTCATTCCCTTCGCATTCGGGATCGTCAGGAATTCCATTGATCCATTTACACTACCATCCGCATGTGGGCTAAGAATGGCGACATCCGGAGATGTTTCTGCAAGATTATAGGGCAAACCGAGCACATTTGGCTGATCTTTTTCAAAGTCAATCTTACCCCTAAACGCCAATGTAAAGCCGAGTTTTGTGGTGTAGAAATCCACCTCAGCGCCAACATCCGCCACAATTTGTGAGCTATTAAAGACTCGACTCATTTCCTTAAATGTATTATCCGCTTGTAACGGAGGATGCACACGCTCGATTAACGCAAAAACGACATCATCATGACCCCGTACCAGAACTTCCTTAACAACAAGACCGGAAAATGAATACTCTATTGGATCAGTCACGCCATGCCAACCAAGCGAGCGCAACATCTTAAATTTTGTCCAGATGTCATGCACACGCACATTGACATCATAAATTCCACCAATATCCCACGTTCGCGCACTAGACCGAATCACCTGTTGTTCGACACCATGAAATTTGACCAAACGCAAATAACCTGATTCTGATTTGGCTTCTTTAAGCAAAACGTATTCAATCTTTACCTGTGGATCAAGTTGCCAGAATGTTGCTTGATTTGCACTTGCGACCCCACGATTAACAATCGCCCAGCCGGCAACTTTTTCGTAAAAATCGACGCTAGATTCAAGATTATTAACACTAAACACCACTTCTCTAAACGCCCCAATAGTGACCTGTCCACTCATGTTTTACTTCTCCTTCGTTTAAAAACGGTTTTTGGAATGTCCAATCACTATGACTCAAATCAGTTTCAAAACAAAACGAGATAAATTTTTGCAATTGCTTCGTCGTAATGTCATAATTTTACTACTTATGTGATACAAATTCACATAATACGCACCTAATTACTCAAATGAGTAGCTATTTTCATCCGTCTCCGTTGGCAAACCTAACTTAAAGAGGAGCAAAAATGACGTACAATCGCAAATCATTACCCACATTATTACTTATTTTCGTTATGTTATTCACACTCACCGCATCAAGCACAATCGTCGGCGCGCAAGATGAAGAACCAATTAAAGTCGGTTTGGTTTCGCCTTTCACCGGCGCGATTGGCTTTTTAGGGGTCTGGATGGGAAATAGCGTTCAGGCAGAAATTAACCGAATCAACGAAAATGGTGGTTTGCTCGGCAGACAGGTTGAACTTATCACGCGTGATGACGAAATCAACCCGGCACGTTCAGTGGAGATTGTCCGTGAATTTATTGACCGTGAAGAGGTTTCACTCATCATTGGTCCGTCATTTTCATCTAATGCGTTAGCTGTCCGTGATCTCATCGAATCCTCTGGCACAATCGCAATTTTCCCAACGGCAGGCACGGTGGAATTATTAGAAAACAATCCACGCTATCTATACCGAGCACAAGAATCCACCGCCTTAACCGCCGCGGAGTTGGTCAACTTTGCGATAGAAAATGGATATGCCTCAATTGCCATTCTTTCACCGGATGATGCTTTCGGACAGGATTACGATGCGCTTCTTGAAGAATTAACCGAAGATGCGGACATCGAATATTTAGGTGCTGAATTCTTCCGAGATGATGACCAGGACTTAACCCCGTATGCGCTCCGCATCAAAGATACAGGCGCAGAAGTTGTGATCGTCCCAACTGGCAATAGCTCAATCGCGGCGCGTGCGGTTGTGGCACTGGATTCAGTCGAATCTGAAGCCCAAATTCTCGGTATTTCCGGTCTCCAAGGATACACTTTCGCGCAACTCGCCGAAGACGCAGTATTGGGTTCAATTTTCGTCGCAACCTATCTTGGTTATCCGGCAGAAGTCGCATTTGAAGATATGCCAGCGCGCTACGCAGAGCATGTCCAATTGGTTATTGATGAATATGGCGCGGTAGAAGGTGCAAGTCTAAATACCTATCCCGGTACATCTCTCGCAGGTCTTGCTGTATGGCTTTGGGAACAAGCCGTCATTGAAGCCGGAACACTAGACGCGGATGCAGTCGCCGATGCATTGGATGCCATGTCTTATACAGCAGACGAAACCCCGGCTGGTGTCGCGGTCAGTTTTACGCCTGAAAATCATGAACCATTTGGTGAAGGGTCGCTGTACTTCTATGAATGGTACTTAAAAGATGACGGTGAATCCTACGGTTTCCGTGAGGTAGTCATGGGAGAAGACGAATAATCAGCGAATCATAAACAACGTTGGGTGACCATGATTAGTAGTGGTCACCTAGCGTCTATCATCACAAACTACTTCAGAGAGTAAGGACTACCGGGTGGATATTTTCATTCAGTCATTAATCGGTGGCATCACGGTTGGCGCAATTTACGGACTTATTGCTATCGGCTTCAATCTCATATTCTCGACGACACGCGTGCTCAATTTTGCACAGGGAGAATATCTCGCGGCGGGTGCGTTGGTCGGTTACACGATGAGTGAGGTCTGGAACTGGTCATTCGGATTTGTAATCTTTGGTGTTATCGCAGTCATGGCAGTAGTTGGCGTTGTATCCGAGCGCCTGATTATGATCCCCGTTCGGCGAGTCGGCGGGTTGGCATGGATTTTAACCACGCTCGGCGCATCCATCGTCATGCGTAACGGTCTAGTTGTCCTCTACGGACGCGAACCTTATCGTTTCCCCGCTTTATCAGACGGGGACATCCGTTTTGGTGAGGTTGTGATACGCCACCAACAAATTTGGATCATCGTTGCCGCCGTTGTACTGCTTATCCTAAACGAGCTATTCGCACGTCGCACATTTTTCGGTAAAGCAATCCGTGCAACCGCGCATAGCTACGATACAGCCGCCCTGATGGGTATTCCCGTGGGTTTGACGATTAGCATTAGTTTTGCACTGAGCGCCATCGTAACCGGATTAGCAGGTCTGTTGATTGCTCCAATCGTTTTTGCTGATGCAAACATGGGGTTGCTCTTCGGATTGAAAGGCTTTGTCGCGGTGATCGTCGGCGGTATGGGAAGTGCGAGAGGCGCATTTGTAGGCGGAATGATCGTCGGGATTCTGGACACATTCGTGAGAAGTGTCTTAAGCGATGTTATTCCATCGGGCTATGGCAACCTCGCCGTATTTGCACTCTTAGCGGCTATGCTCCTGTTCCGCCCCACTGGCATTATGGGTCAAGCCATCACAGATCGACATTAGGAGAGCGACATGACTCTGGATTTCATCAAGCACAATGCACGCATAATTCGCCTGACCAGCATTTTCATCGTCGCATTAATTGTATTCATCGCCCCGCAATTTTTAGACCGTTACTGGACTTTCTTTTTTGGCGCACTTGGAATCACGATCATTCTGGCGACATCTCTCAATCTGGCGATAGGCTACACAGGACTTGTGTCGATTGTCCATTCTGGCTTATATGGTGTTGGCGCTTATACCGTTGCCATCTTAGTCAAAGAATTCGGATGGTCGCCGTGGATAGCCCTGTCTATGGGCGTTATCGCCGCCGCATTCGTCGGGGCAATTATTTCACTGACCACCGTTCGCGTCTCACATCTTTATTTTGCGATTGTTACGCTGGCTTTTAACGCCATCATCGTAGAAGTCATCCGCGAAAGCCGAGACCTTACGGGCGGTCAAATTGGTATTTTCAGCATTCCCCGCCCTGCTCTCGGTGCTGAAAAATTAGATGATCGTGCCATGTATTACCTGATCTGGCTTGGCGTGCTGTTCTCTTTGTGGAGCCTCCATAATCTGGTCGATAATTCACGATATGGGCGTAGTTTCCGTGCATTGAAAAGTAATGAACCGGCGGCAATCGCGCTGGGCATCAATCCTCTCGGCTATAAAATGCTGAGTTTTTCGCTGAGTGCAGGCATGGCGGGTTTTGCCGGAGTCCTGTTCGCGTACCTGAATCAGTTTATCAGCCCACAACTAGTTGGTTTGGAGTTCGGTCTGGAGTTATTCGTCGCCGTGTTGCTCGGTGGCTCAGGAACGTTATTGGGTCCAATTCTAGGCGTTGTTTTCCTGGCATCTGTGCGTGAATTCATCAAAGATTATGCACAATATCAGCAACTGTTGTTCGGAAGTGTGTTGATTGCCACCATGTTTTTGATCCCTAAAGGCATCTGGGGAGAATTAAAGGCGTTCTACGTCAAGCAAACATCAAAATTTAACCCCGATGATATTAACCCAACAATCAGTGATCCAGCAGATTACCTTGATCCGGCAACGATTCGCAGTTTGCTTGAGCTTGATAATAATCAGCATCAAATCGAAACAGGAAAACCGATTTTAGAAGCGCAAGGTGTGGTAAAAAGTTTCGGCGGATTACAAGCGTTAAGAGGAGTCGATTTAGCGGTCAATGCAGGCACAATTCACGGTCTTATCGGACCAAACGGCTCGGGAAAATCCACACTCATAAATTGCCTGACGAGTTCAATGGAGCGCAATGAGGGATCCATTGTTTACGCCAATCAAAACACGCCCCGGTATGCTTATCGTGTCGCAAAATCAGGTATGGTGCGCGTTTTCCAGATACCCCATTTATTTGGCGATATGACTGTCAAAGAAAATATCCTTACAGGCTTTCATGGGCGTGGCAATGTAGACCCGATCAGCTATATTATGGGTCTCCCATATGCTCGCCGCGAAGAAGCAGAGATGCAACGTATTGCTGACCGCTTATTAGAAGTTGCCGGATTACAGGATAAAGCCGAAATGCAGGCGAACCTTCTGCCCCATGGTCAGCAACGCCTGCTAGAAGTGTTACGTGCGCTTACTGTGTCGCCGAGTTTGCTCATCCTTGATGAACCGGCGACAGGACTGGTCACGCGGGAAGTTCAGGCACTCGGTCATCTTCTGGAAAAACTGCGCGATAGTGGCATCACGATTTTGTTAATTGAACATAACATGGCATTTGTGATGAGTGTCTGTGATCGGGTGACCGTGCTCGAAGAAGGCGAAAAGATCGCAGAAGGCACACCCACCGAAGTACAGCACAATCAACGGGTGATCGCCGCGTATCTTGGCGAATCGGTTAAGGGCATCGACATTGAAAAAACGATGCAGGAAGCGGTAGAACGCTATGCTTGAGTTATCCAACATCACCATCAAATATGGTGCGGTCACGGCTGTTCATGACGTTAGCCTGAAAATCACTGAAGGAGAATTTGTCGCGCTCATCGGCAGTAATGGCGCGGGCAAAACCACAATCTTACGGGCGATTTCCGGTCTGCAACGGGTGGCGGCAGGGCGCGTTCTCTTTGAGGGTCAGCCGATTGAAAATATCGCGGCACACCGCGTCACCAAGCTCGGCATCGCGCATGTACCAGAAGGTCGACAGGTATTTCCTGATTTAACAGTCATGGAAAATCTGGAAATGGGCGGATTTATCTGGCGCAATCATCCCACAAAATTCAATGAACAACGCGATCTTGTGCTATCCCTCTTTCCAAAATTGGCGGAACGGAGCAAACAAAAAGGCGGCACGTTGAGTGGGGGTGAACAACAAATGCTCGCTGTAGGACGGGCAATGATGGCGCGTCCTAAAGTGCTCCTGCTTGATGAACCCTCACTCGGATTAGCGCCGTTACTCGTTCACGAGATGTTCACCTTCATCACAAAATTGCATCAAGAAACAGGGCTGACTATTTTGCTGGTTGAGCAACTTGCAGAGATGGCACTCGGTTTGGCACAGAAGGGTTATGTGTTAGAAAACGGGCGCATCGTGCTTGAAGGCGAAAGTGCTTCGCTCAAAAATGATCCCCGCATCCAGCAAATCTATTTAGGCACATCCACGGTACAAAATTAATGGACACAATTCGTAGGTGGCTAAACCAACATTTTGACGATTTGAAATCTCGCCATGTTGATGCAGTGATTGACCATTATGCCAATCGCTCTGACCTCTATGTTCACGTTGAAGGTCCACGCTGGACGACTATCGGGCATGACAATGTCAAGAAAGGTTGGCAAGACTTTTTTGCATCAAAAATCCAGATTGAAAACATCGCATGGGTTGAAGGTCCTTTCATCCATGCAGGCACAGACATGGCAAGCGCAAGCGGCATCGTCGACATTCACATCCGCGTCGACGATCATACGAGTATCACACGTCTACGGGGCACTTACGTCTTAGAACATGAGGGTGATGCTCAATGGCGTGTCGTACATGAGCATTTTTCACAGCCAGCGCAGGATCCTTATGGCATCGGCGATTGGCTGAAAACCAATGCCTAACGCCTCTACGCAACAATGGGATATTATTATCGTGGGTGCAGGCACAGCAGGCATCCCATGTGCGATTACAGCGGCAGAAAATGGTGCCACCGTCGTCGTCATTGAAAAAGCAAACGAGATTGGCGGTACAATATACATCTCCGCCGGACATATGAGTGGTGGCGGGACACGTCGTCAGCAAGAACGCGGGATTGTCGATTCACCGGAAGACCATTTTGATGACATCATCCGCATCAGCCACGATACCGCAGACCGCGAAATCGCATGGTTAGCAGTCCAAGAAGCGCCCTACACGCTCAATTGGTTAGATGATCTTGGTTTTCCCTTTGTCGAAGATACACCAAAAATCCTTCACGGACATGAAGCCTATAGCATCGCCCGTACTGTTTGGGGTATCGATGGCGCAAATTCCATTTTAGAAACATTGCGTCCGCTATGGAACAAATTTGTTGCTTCTGGCAACATCACCCCATTACTTGAACATGAAATGACTGATCTCATCATTAAAGATGGTGCAGTTTTGGGTATTCAGGCACAGCAACCCGACGGCAACACGGTAGAAATCAGAGCGCAGGCAATCGTACTCACAACAGGCGGCTATGGCGCGAACCCTAAGCTATTCCGTGAAATCACACCCAATCATCCACATTTATTGACCACTGCTAAAGCGACATCAACGGGTGACGGAATCCTCGCGGCGGAACGCATTGGTGGAAAAGTTCGCAACGCAGATTTGCACATTCCGAGCCTGGGTGGAATTGAGTTATCTGAAGGCAGAGCTGATTATAATAGTGTATGGGCGATACTTTCTACGGCAAGTTATCGTCTCCCGCGTGAAATTTATGTCAACATTCACGGAGAACGCTTCATGGCGGAGGATTTTGAAAGCGCCCACGCTCGCGAAAGTGCCGTTGCCGCCCAACCCGATCATACATTCTGGCTCATCTTTGACGACCTGGCACGGACAAATGGTGATCCACTCATCCGGCAATGGTCACATGAACGCCTTCTCGAAGAATTCGACCAGAACGACACATTTCGCAAAGCAGAAACCATCGCCGAACTGGCAAATAAAACCACTTTACCAGAGGACGCATTAACCGCAACGATTTTGCATTTCAATCAATCTGTGATAGATCAAGTGGATGTAAATTTCGGGCGACAATATCTCAAGCATCCCATTCTACAGCCGCCCTTTTATGGCATACGCACGCGGGGAACTGTACTCATCACATTTGGTGGATTACAAGTAGATCGTCAATTACGCGTTCTACATAATGGTGGACAACCCATCCAAAATCTTTATGCGGCGGGGGAAGCCATTGGCGCGGGTGCGACCTGTGGCAAATCTTTTTGCGGTGGCATGATGGTCACACCGTGCTTGAGTTTCGGGCGCATTCTAGGCAGAACCCTTGCGCCAAAAAAGGAGTCTTCATGACCTCAACAATAATTATCCCTGAGCCGATTGCCAACGCGATTGATGAATTACAAAATGGGTGGAACGCACTTAATTTTGACCACATACTCAACTTGTGGGATCACGGCTATAAGCACCTGATCTATATTCCAGAAGAACGCCCGACATTACGTGGCATAGACGAAATCGCCGCGTACTTCAACACTGTTGCCGCGATGATGGTAAATATGACCATTAATCTCACCGTGATTGATTGCGACCTATTTAATGATAGCGCGTGGGCAGTTTGTCGTGGGGAATGGACGGGGCAAAACAAATATCGTGAAGTCCCATCCGGCGGAGAAGCCCGCGTAAGTTTTATGCTCCACAAAGTCGGCGATGACTGGAAATTGATCCAATATATCGAAGCGGTACTCAATCATCAATATGCCCCGCCGGAAAATATACCAGAATAAAACATGGGCGCATGAGATAACCATACGCCCAGTGATTGCAAACTTATTCTACAGTGACGCTCTTTGCGAGGTTACGCGGTTGGTCAACATCCGCACCACGCCAAACGGCGATATGATACGCCAATAGCTGTAGCGGAATGACCGTCACAATCGGGCTGAGATCGCGGGACATCTGCGGGATATAAATGACATGATCAGCTTTACTAGCGATGAATTTGTCGCCTTCAGTCGCTATCGCAATCACCACCCCACCCCGCGCTTTTGCCTGTTCAATCTGGCTAATCATCTTTTCATAGAGGTCGTCTTGCAAGGCGATTGCCAGCACCGGCATATTTTCATCAATCAGCGCGATAGGTCCATGCTTCATCTCTCCGGCGGGATAGCCTTCTGCATGAATGTAACTGATCTCTTTGAGCTTAAGCGCACCTTCCAGCGCGATAGGATAGTTAATGCCCCGCCCCAGATATAGAAAGTCCGTGTAGTGATAGAGATGTCCGGCGAGTTCCTCGATGAGCGGGTCTTGCTCAAGAATATGTCCCACCAACGCAGGCAGACGCGACAGTTCTTGAATCAATTCTGTGCAGGTCTCGGCGGAAATCGTCCCGCGAAGTTGTCCCAAATAAAGCGCCAATAAATATTGGCAGACGATGCTTGATGTGAAGGCTTTGGTAGATGCAACACCGATTTCCGGTCCGGCGTTCATGCCGATAAAGCCATCAGAAACGCGCATTGCCTGACTGCCCACTGCGTTGACGATGCTCCAAACGAGTGATTTCTTCTCTCGCGCTTCTTCGATTGCGGCGAGGGTATCGACGGTTTCGCCGCTTTGTGTAATTGCCAGAACGGCGACATTTTCGTCTAAAAGAGGGCTACGGTACCGATATTCACTGCCGTAATCCACCTCAACATGCAATTTGGCAATGTTTTCGATGTAGAATTTGCCCACCAGACCACTATAATAGCTCGTCCCACACGCGACAGTAACCACGCGATTCAACGATTGCGCCTGTGCTTCTGTGAGCTTAAGTTCTGGTAACAACACCTTAAAGTGCTCAAAATCAATCCGTCCACCAATAGCATCGGTTATGCTTCGTGCCTGCTCGAAGATTTCCTTCTGCATGAAGTGTTTATATTCGCCCTTCGCCGCACTAACCGGATCCCATGCAATATTATGAATTTGAATATTGACGGGACTATTGTCGATTGTAGTGAGTTGAAAGCTCTCCGCGCACACTGTAGCGATTTGTTGATCTTCCAGAAAGATCATACGGCGTGTGTGTTCAAGGATGGCGGGAATATCCGACGCAACGAAGTTCTCGCCATCACCAAGACCAAGCGCCACCCCGCCCGCGTTACCCATTCTGACAGCGACGATACGATCCGGTTGAGCTTTATTCATCACGACAATGGCATGTGCTCCGCGCAATTTACGGACGGTTTTGCGCGTAATTTCCGTTATGTCGCCACCGGATTTCGCATACTGTGCGATGAGTTGGACGATGACTTCGGTATCCGTTTCAGAGGCGAAAGTGATACCTTCTGCCATCAATTCTTCGCGCAGTTCAAGATAATTTTCGACGATGCCATTATGCACAACAACAAACTGCCCATCCATGCTGATATGTGGATGCGCGTTGTGTTCTGCCGGGATTCCATGGGTCGCCCAGCGCGTATGCCCAATTCCGATGTTGCCTAGCAGGGGGAAAGTCTCGATCCGTCCGCGCAAGTTGCTTAACTTACCAACATCGCGCCGAATATTAATCTGTGACTCGTGAATAACCGCAATACCCGCGGAGTCGTAACCGCGATATTCAAGACGCTGTAAACCATTCAAAATGATTGCTGTCGCGTCCTGTGTACCAACATAACCAACAATTCCACACATGGGGAACCTCCGTTTTTAGTTTGTTTATGCACCGGATAAGTACGCACAGTCACCATACAGCGCCAATCACGGCGACGGTGCCGATACTATGAGGTGTATCGTCCACAAGCGTCCGATTTGTTCAACCCGTTACCGGAGTGGTTTGACGGAACGCTCTTGTTTAAACGGAGGAAACAAACTAAGGATGGTGGAAGCACCCTGACGGCATCCGCTGATCTTTCGATTTTCGGAAAAGTCATCACAACTTTCCCTTAAGCTCACTCTGACATGAGCAACCGTCACCTCGTCAACCTGTGTTAATTTAGCTATTCACAGGTCCATGCGCTATCTATCCCCCCGGCATTTTGGCGCAGTTCACCTCCTCGTAAAATCACAAAACATCGCGGCATATTATACATTTTATTCACAATTGGCAAGGAATAGTCATAAAGAAATTCGTAATTTATAGAAAATCGAGGTAGTCGGAGGTGGCATTTTCGATCTTAGAATATACGCCACGTAATGTCGGATCAGGCTGGGTGATGGCAAGCTGATACATGGATTCTTCGGTCATCTGCGCAAGCACATCACGCGGAATTCGACGAGATTCAAGCTGTTTTAGGCGAAACGGTTTACCGAATGTAACGCGCACATTCGCCCTTTTTAGGTGTTTCCAGCGATCCTTAAAATCTGCCGCCTCTGACATCGCAGTTGGAACAATCACTGCGTCAGATTTTGTAGCTACATAACTCAGCCCATCTTTCGGTTTTACCAAACCCGTCGGGTTACGCGTCCCCTCCGGTGCAATCAAAATGCACTGTCCACTCTTCAGCAATTCAATTGAGTTCAGCAAGGCGGAGCGATCTACTTCGCCACGACGCACGGTGTATGCACCATAAGCCTTAACCAGCAAACCAAAGAGAGGGTCTTCGGCATTTTCAATTTTGGTCATGGGGATGACAAAGCGATCTGTAACCGCCCCGATACATACCACCGGATCAATCAGCGAGATATGACTCATCATCAAAATTGTTGGACCGGAACGCGGTACGTTCTCCAGCCCAACAATTTCTGCCTTCGCCAACACACCAAATCCGATGCTACGGATCAGTCCGCGCAGTATACGCCGCCGCCATTCATATTTTGGCTGACGGGCGATGTATTCCTGAACGCTGAGGGTTGTCGTCATGACTGTTTGCGAGATGTTCTCTTATTGCGCTTCAATTGTCTGCGCCGCCTACGAATACTCTCTAGCTCCCACGCAGGCAACGACATGGCGGCGACTTCTTCGTCGTCCAGTCGATACCATTCATTGCGCTTTAAGGTACCCAAACCCAATTGACCGATGTGAGTACGCATCAATTTCTTCACAGGATGCCCTAATTTGGTCGCCACGCGCCGAATTTGGCGTTTCTTGCCTTCAATCATCACAATACGCAGGGTTGTTGTGCCACTTGCATGGCTGTCTTCTAGCGCCTTTACATAACACGGTGCACTACGACCTTCTTCGAGCCATACGCCATCCTGCCATTTTTCCAGTGTATCCTCGGTGGGCGTGCCATACACAACAACCTTATAGGTCTTGGTATGTTCAAATGACGGATGAGCAAGTTTATGCGTCAATTCACCATCATTGGTCAGCACCATCATGCCTTCGCTCTCGGCATCTAAACGGCCAATTGTAAAAAGATGCCCCTCAACGGGAAGCAATTCACGGACAAGCGGACGGTCGTCTTTGGGGTCTTTTGTCGTGGCGGATAACACGTTCTGCGGCTTATAGAGCACGTAGTAGCGTTTTTCGATCTTATCGAACTTCAGCTTTTCACCATCAACTTCAATGGTATCCGTGTCAGGGTCTGCTTTATCGCCGAGGGTAATGAGCTTACCATTCACCTTAACTCGACGATCTTCAATCATTTGCTCGCTCGCACGACGGGACGCAACACCCGCCTGTGACATCAACTTTTGGACACGTTCTCTCACGGGAATGTTCTCTTACTTAATATACGGATACCTTAATCATACTATAGGGTGACGCGTGTTTAAATATCATAATTTGCGGGAAACCTGAAATGGTATGGTTGTCCCGATCATCAACAACGTTTGGGCATGAATCACCGGGAACGTGACGAATACCATCGTCAAAAACGGCAATAAGAATAAGCTAGCCACTGACCAGAAGCGCTCAACCCTCGTCATTGCAATTTGGCGCTCAGGTCGAATAGACAAATCAATCCGCCAGAATAATACACTCAGCAAAATAATGACCACACCAGAAACTTGAAACAAAAGAACAGGTGAAATTATGCTCGATGAAGACATACCATCGGTCAACAAGGACGGATGAAAGATAAATGGCAAAATAGACCCTACAGACAACAACACCCAACCCACGCTTGAAAGCAACAGATCATGTGCGACGCGCAATAACAATCGCAATGAGCGGTGAAGGGAATTCTGAGGTGTATCTATAATCCGGGAGATGATATAACCGATCTCTTTACTACCCCATGCGTGGCGCAACGTTTGCGTATACCGATTCTTTAACGCCACCAAGACTGATTCACCCGTCGTCGCAAAGGCACTGAATGGCAAATAGATTGGTTGAACCGTTAATGATGTACCCGTCGCAAAAAACGACTTTACATACATATGCCACTCATCCGCGATGACATTGGTATCCCAGAAGCCACTTTTCTCAAGTAATGACCAACTCATCGAATAAGACGAGATGGGTAAAGCGAGCCACCATCCCGCCGCCAGATAAGCCAGTTCAAACGCCGACGAATAGGCATTAATCAGGCGTACCAGCGGGTTAATTTGCCAAACGTTCCCATGATAACGGATAGGCGCTTGCCAGAAGGTTGTATGGCGTTGGGGATTTGTGATGAAGAAATATGTGACGGCGCTAAAGTAGTGCGTATGCCAATGCGTATCGGCATCCATCGTGGTAACAATCACATTTTCTGGCTGGATGCCCGCCAATAGTGCAAAGTTACGGCGCAACCATCGCCCCGCCCACGCCAGATTAGCGGATTTACACTGCATCTCATCCTTCAGCCCCTCAGGATGGATCGTAAAGAAAATATGGGCAAATTGATTTATGTATTCTGCTTGTAGGGACTGTGCTTTCTGTATGCTGTCTTGCTCCGCTGATTCCATTGCCAGAACAACCGTCATCTGTTGCTTGGCATGTTCCCATTTCGCCAGTTGGTTTAGTGACTCGCGGAGGACATCGACTGGTTCGTTGAAATTGGGCATCAGCACCACATGATGCACGTCTTCCCATTCACAGTAGCGATGTGACACATTTACAGAAAGATATTCTTGATGCCAGTTCCGGCATTGCCAGCGATAGATGCGCCTCCACCCCAATAAACTGGCTCCACTTGCAACAACAAATCGTAGCGTGCAATAAGTCGCTACAGACATCGCCCCAAGAATCATCAATCGGGGAAGCGTAGCTGAAAAAACTAGGCATAGTATGAAAGCCAACCATACACTGACACCGGGTAAGGCATCCAGAACACGTTCGGTGCTTGTAGAAGGGAAATTACGAACAACATCAAGTTGTTGAACACCCATATGGCTAGTCTTCTCCATATGAGTGTTTTTTGGGCGTGACTTATTGGATTGTAATAACGACACAAGCACCCTACCTTAACCGACAAAACGCGGCTAAGGATAGCACATGCGACATCGTCTCGCTAGCGGGTGATAATCTCCAAGCGTGGTGCATTGAAAACCACCGCATCAATGCCCAAGTTGCTTAGAACACGTCCTGAATCAAATGCGAGATGTAATTGAATGATACTATCACCGTTAGAATAGGCATCCTGTACGAGTTGCGTAAGATCAACCTCGCCACAGTCATTCAATTGAGTCACTTCAGTCGCTGTCGGGTTTACCGTCGTTGTGATTTCTGCATTAACACCGAAAACGCCATTGAGATACACAGTCATCTCGCCAAACTCGCGGAACATATTATCAGTAACAAAATTATCTTCCCGCACAAAAACACACTCCCCAAGATCAAGTGTTACACTTTCAATGGGCTGATCTGGTGGTAGCATCGGTAATTGATATGTAAGCAATGAACTCACTGTAAATTCTTCGTCGTCTACCGTTGTCCAATCACCAACGGCAAAATAGGTCGTGGTGAAGTCATTAGCGAGCAAACCAAACGAGTTATATGGATTTAAAACGGCAAAGCGCGGGGGTTGTACACCCCGTTCCCCACGTTCATTTAGCGTGAGTTGCAATTCGTAATCCCCGTAGCTATCCGAACCCGCATTCGTCGCAATAAGGGAATAGAAACCATCGCGGGGCAAAACATATTGTCTAATAACGGAGTCAGCAATACTATCCTGAGTCAAATCATCGTCACTACGGATTAACTCATCACCCACGTTATTGGTTAAGATCAAGAGTGGATCAAGATTATCGTCCTGACCGCGCATACTCGCCGTAATCACATCGCCCGCACGTCCAGGGAAAACGTAGATAATTTGCGGAACAACATCACTGATTGACCCTCTGCGAGTGTCACCCATTTCAATGGGTTCAGGCAATAACGCAATACGTGATCGTCCACTGCCTTCAGAAAGTGACAGGAAGAAATTACCCGACCCTTCGCCGAAATTCTGACGATACCTTGAAGCAATAATGGTGTAGTCACCATCTATCGGTAACTGAATATTATCAATGGTCGAGTTATAGTTGTTGGCTGAGAGGTTGGTGTCGTCGTTTCGCGCTAATTCCCGCCCTTCCGGGTCGAGCACAATGAGCAATGGATCAAGTTCAGATGTGGCGGCTTCCATGTAGATGTTTACGATTTGACCGCTTTGACCCGTAAAACGATAGATACGTCGACCCAAATCCAACGGGATTGACCCTGAAATCTCCTCACCCAGTTCTATAACGCCATCAACACTCAAAGGCACGAAGATTTCGGGCGGGTTCTGGTTATTTTGTGGAGTTAAGGTCGGCGCAGTTTGGACGACTTCTACGTTATCAACACCTTCTGCAAGGATGAGTTCAAATTCGCCGATGGTGGTGCCTACATTCTCGTTGTAACGGGTAGCAACAATCGTATACGTTCCGGGTGCGGGAATAATAAAGTTATTGATAAATGAGTTATAGGTGTCGTCATCCCCACGATCATCATTCCGTGTAATTTCTTGCCCGGAGGGATTTAGCAGGCGCAAAAGTGGATCAAGATTACCGGAAATGGCGTTCAATTGAATATTGACCACATCACCTGTAGATGCCGTAAATGTATATTCCACAAAGGTCATCTGGCGATCAATCTCGCCGTTTACCTGTTGACCATAAACCAATTCCTGACTACTACTGTCAGTTACCGACCCAACAACTTCTAGCGTCAACGCAAATCGTCCCGTGGTTGATTGATTTACGCTATCCAGATAGGTCGCGACAATCACGTAAGAACCATTTTCAGGAATCGTGAAATTGCGGATAAATGCGTTTTGGGTTGTTTCTAACGGATCGTTGTCATTCTCAGCAAGAAGTTGTCCGCTTTCATCATTCAAATACAACACAGGATCAATTAAACCTGAGATGGCATTCATGAAAATATTAACGTTATCTCCGGCTTGGGCATCAAAACGATATTCAATGCCACGCACCCCTTCACGTATAACACCTGTAACGGTGCTTCCGTAGGCGATAATACCACCTCTTGTAACCTGCGCCTCGATTTCTGGCGTGCTAGTTGGTATGGGTGTAGACGTGCTGGAAGCAGTTGACGTTGCAGTCGAGGTATTCGTCGCAGTAGCGGTTATAGTGGCGGTCAATGTCGCTGTAGCAGTCTCAGTATTCGTCGGCGTTGCTGTTACGGTTGCTGTATCCGTTGGTGTAGCGGTATTTGTAGGAGTGGATGTATTAGACGCAGTTACAGTTGCGGTGCGCGTCAATGTTGCTGTAGCAGTTGCGGTGCTTGTCAGGGTATTTGTCGCCGTATTAGATGGTGTAAATGTTGGAGTGACGCGAGTCGGCACGAATGCACCTTGTAAGGTAGCACTTGGTGGTGGTGAAGTATTCTCCGGCGTACTATTGTCACTTCCGCAAGCGGCTAAACCACTCATCAATAGGATAAACCCAATTATTCTGAGCGTTTGACGTATCGACAGAGAACTCACTTAATTTACTCCCAAATTTGCGCGTTGAAACCATCTAAAATTGTAATTGCAAACGACTATCTTGGCGAATTAGGAGAATCAAACGGATTAAGGTGAGGATTTGCTACCCTTCGTCCCTTTTAGTCCGCGTGAAGCCGTTAATTCGATCAAACTGGTTTGATAATTGTAAGTTGTGCGACGCTTATCCGCATACGCATCCTGCGCTAATGACACAAGCCTTTCTACCACCTGTGTAGGTGACATGCCATTTTCGCGCCACAGGTAAAAAGAGAGTGATCCCGGCATAGTATTGATTTCGTTCAAGAAAAACGTACCTTTATCCGGTTGCGCCAGAAAGTCGATTCGTGTAATACCGCGTCCATCAATTGCGGCAAAAGCATCAATCGCCGTCTGTTGAATTTTCTTAGTCAGTGCATCGTCTATTGGTGCAGGAATGACGCGTTCGGCACTTTTCATCCCTTCGCCACCACTCAAGTATTTCTCTTCGTAGGTCAGGAATTCCTGCCATGATACGGGTTGCTCTAGGACAGAGGCGACAAACTCATCACCATATCCCATTACCGAGCAATTGATTTCTACGTTCGGCGTGACTGCCGGTTCAACAAGGATACGACGATCAAAATTAGACGCGAGATCAATCGACGCGGCTAATAAGTTGGTATCAGCAACGCGACTTACTCCGATACTAGATCCCAATGTGGCTGGCTTAACGAAAATGGGAAATGGGAATTTATTTGTAATTTGTTCAAGCAATTCGTCGCGCTCATTGAGCCACTGACGGCGCGTAAACATCATGCCGTCAACCACTGGAATTCCATGCTGTCTGAGTACATCTTTGGTCAACGCCTTATCATTCGCAACCGAAGAAGCCAGCACCCCACAGCCCACATAAGGAATATCCGATAATTCAAGCAAACCCTGTAGCGTGCCATCTTCACCATGTGAGCCGTGAATCGTCGGGAAAACCACATCAAGACGTTTAATTTCACTTTTTTGCAACCGCCCAGAAATCGGATTGAGGATCAGCCCATGATGTTGCACTGTCGGCGAGAGGATGACCTCTTCTACACCTTTGAAGCTGACAATTTCATCGTTGTAATTTTTTAAGTCACGCAAAGGTTCGCCCGTGTGCCAACGCCCTTCACGGGTGACATAAATCGGAACGACATCGAATCGTTCCGCATTAAACGCATTAATAACCTGATTGCCGGTTACCACGGATACGTCGTGTTCTACACTCCGTCCACCAAAGATCACACCCACTGTTGTTTTACGTCGGGCACTCATCGTCAGTCCTTGTTCATTAGGTGCCGTTAATCCAATGTTGTGGCTACTATGCTAACAAATGCCGAGAATGTCAACCTTATCTCCGACAACGTCGGACGAAATCTTCAAACAACGGTCTCGTATTTTCAAACATGCGCTCAGGGTGGAACTGCACGCCGATCAGCCGTGCATCGGGTGATTCAATTGCCTCCACTACGCCATCTGAACCACGTCCAACCACGCGCAACCCCGCCCCCACCTGTGCCACAGATTGGATGTGATAGGTATTCACCTGCAACCGCGATTCGTTCAATACACTATAGAGATATGAATCGTTTTCAAGAATCACCTCATGATCTTTTCCACCACGACTTGAACTATGGATCAACACATCCGGCACCTGCGCGACGGTGTCTGCATAAAGTGTACCGCCCGCCTGTGCGTTGATAAATTGCATCCCGTAGCAAATACCTAAAACGGGCTTTGTCCCCATTGTAGAATATGCGAGACGGTCTGCTTGATCTCTGATCGCATCTACTGGTTCTAAGTCATCAGGTAAGTCGCCAATCAAGCCCGTAGTAATCCCCGGTCCGCCCGTGATGACCAGACCATCAAGCATTGCGGTGAAGTACTCCATCGCCTCTTTCGTTTGGAGCATCGGTACGATCATCGGTAAGCCACCTGATTCTTCGATGGCGCTGATGTACGTGTGATCGAGCTTTTGCCTGCCCTCACTGTAACTGGTGGTAATGCCAATACGCGGTCTGGTCATGTGGGTTCACCTTTTTAGATCATCCTACGCTAACTTATGAATGTTTTCAGCACTTTGAAATCTTCGACCAATGTATCATATTGACTCTGTGTATAGAGTGCAACAGCGGGGTGGAATAATGGCACAACGTCAATTTCACCATAAGAGGCTTGCGTCTTGATCGGCTTCCCATGCACCTTGCTGATTTTTTCCGTTTTTTCCGGCGCGTCAAATTGCGTGAGCACGAATTCCATCGAAAAACGCCCAAGTGTTGCAATCACCGCAGGTTGGATAATATCGATTTGTTGACTCAGAAATGGTGCATATAGCGCGATTTCTTTCTTGCGCGGGTCACGGTTATCCGGCGGACGATCTTTGACAATATTCGTGATATAGACATCCTCTCGTTTTAGATCAATCGTCGCCAATAGTTGATCCAGCACCCGCCCTGAGGCTCCGCAAAATGGCACACCGGTTTCTGCTTCATTTTTGCCGGGTGCTTCGCCGATAAACATGATTTTCGCATCATGACTACCCTGACCGATCACCGGAAAATAATTATTCTCCGTGCGATACTCATATAAAGGTGATTCAGTCAGATTCACTACCGCATTTTTGATCGCCTCTAATTGCTCACTTTTACTCATGAGTTATCCAATCATTTACATAAATACGCTCGATACATCAAGTATATCAGAACATCTATTCTGCTCAAACCTTATCTTGTAATCTCTTTTGGAATTTATCCACATCAATTACAAAACGGGCATGTATACCTTCGCCGATCTTTTCGTGCTCATCCCATGCGGTCACGGTAAACACAACGCGCCGACGGTCAATTTCTGTAACTTCTGCTTCTGCACGAACGGATTTACCAAGCGGTGTAGCGGCGAGATGTTGAATGTTCAAATCTACTCCCACACTCGCGTAACCTTCCGGCAAATGTGGGTCAATTGCGGCGACCGCGGCTCCTTCCAGCAACGACACCATCGCCGGAGTCGCATAGGTTTTTAAGCCACCACTCCCCAGATGTCGGGCTGTTTTGTCATCCGTGACGGTTGTCTCCATTGTGCCTTTCATTCCAACTTTGAGGTTTAGTTCCACGATACTACCTTTCTATATTTCTGCGGATCACTAATCAACTTAAGAATACCGGACTACTAATTTTTGAACGAAAGTTTACCGTTTGTCTAAATCAGACACCAATACGTTGCACTTTGCACAAATAGGCTTAGATAATTTTCAGATACCCAACTCATTGACAGTCTTTTGTCACTATGTCACAATTGCGCGTGTAAATGAATTTATCTTGCGGACAAATACATGATTCCTTTGATGACTATGGATACTACCAATCATGATCGACAACCCTGAGGGGCTTGTTTTGTTCTGCATATCGCTAACAGAGCACCCCCTCAAGGGGTGTTTTTTGTTTATAAACTTTCGGAGGAAACAATTTGGTCAACCAAACACCCAATAATCTTGACACACCTCAGATGGTCATGCCAGCGGAAAATCAAATTCCGGTGAACGACTATCCGGGGAAAATGATGGCAATTCCGCCTTCACGTATGTTCCTCATCAAAAATGCGCTTGATAAATATAAAGAAACTGAAGGCGCTGATGCACCCATTTATGATGCTTCTCAGGGTGACGGTGGTTTAAGTCTTCCCGGTGTGCCGGAAGATATTTTGATGCGCGCCGCACAACTTCAGATTGAACACGGCACTGGTTACGATAAGCCCTTTGGTACGGATTTGTTCCGTAAAGTGACCGCAGAACGCTACTGGCAACTGGATTCATCCTCGGGCTGGTCACCGGAAAATATCATCTTTACACAGGGCGGACGTGACGCACTCATCAAAGCCTATCAGTCCATGATTCAGCTTGGCACAGGCAGAGTTGGCGATTTGTTGATTGTCTCCCGCGTGCCGTGGATCAGTTACAATTGGGGTCCCTATGCAGTGGGATTAAATGTCCTGCTTGCCCCCGGAAGACCAGAAGATGGCTGGCGCTATACCCCTGAAGGCATCAAAGCCTGTGCGGAGTTTGCCGCACAGCAAGGGCGCAAGATTGCCGGTATCGTCATCACATCACCGGACAACCCCACCGGACGAACCGTGCCGGTTGAGGAACAAATTCTACTGGCAAAGACCGCACTCGAAGCCGGTGTAGGATATGTGCTGTTCGACTGGATTTATCATTGGGTATCTGATGGTGGACCGAACGACATCAACAAAGTCCTGCAAGCATTCACACCGGAAGAACGCGAACGCTTGATGTTTTTGGATGGTTTAACCAAGAGCCTCGGTGCGTCAAATATCCGCAGTGCTCACCTGCTGGCGAGTAAAAACGTGATTAAGGCGATCAATAGTCAGGCATCACACGGAGTCATCCCGAGTTTTTACGCACAAGGTGTCGCTATCGCCGCTTATGAAATGGGCTTCGCAGAAGCGGCAAAATCTATACTCGAACCCACGCAACAAAGCCGACAAGTTTTGCGTGGCGCTCTGGAAAAATCTGGCGTGGATTTCATCATGGGTGACGGATATTACGCGTTCATCGACTGCACCAAATATATTGAAGCCAGCGACTTTGAAGATACAGGTGACCTCGGACAGTGGTTAGGTGAAAAATTTGGCGTAACCATCGTACCGGGTGTGTACTTCTCTGATGCGGGTAAAAATTGGGTGCGTTTCTCGTACGCGTTACCGCCCACCAAAACCGAAAAAGCCATCTCACGCATGTTTGAGGGTTTGAATTCGTTGCTCTAAGGCAAGATCAACAAAAAAGGCGCGGGGAAGCTAAATTCCCTGCGCCTTTGTAACTATTTATTTATGCGGTTTAGTTACCCCACAAAAGCCTTGATCGTATCCGCACTATTGAGCGAAATCCGCGTCTTAGACCGGTCAATCCGCTTGACCAATCCACTTAGCACATCACCCGAACCAATTTCGATAAAGCGCTCAACACCATCAGCGACCATTGCTTGCATGGTTTCTGTCCAGCGCACCTCTTGAGTCAATTGCCGATTCAACTCTTCACGAATTGAATCCACATTAGCGAGTGGCTTTGCGCTGACATTGGCGTATACAGGCAATTTTGGCGGGGACAATGTGATTTGACCAACTAATTGTTTAAATGAGTCCGATGCCGTCGCCATCAATGGAGAATGTGCCGCAATACTCACTGCAAGCCGAACAACCCTTTTCGCACCAGATTCTGTGGCAAGCGCCATTGCAGTTTCTAATGCTTCATTATCGCCGGAAATAACGACCTGCCCCGGACAGTTATCATTGGCGACCACCACTTGCTTACCCACCTGTTTGGATGCACGTTCGCAAAGTTCACGAACAGGTGCGGCATCTAAACCAAGCAAAGCCGCCATACCACCGGGTTGTTTCTCACCCGCTTCTTTCATCAATCGCCCACGTTCACGCACTAGCTTCAAACCCTCTTCAAAACTGAAAACACCCGCTAAGGCCAGCGCAGTGAATTCGCCGAGGCTGTGTCCGGCAACGCAGTCTGGCGTAATCATCATTTCGGTTTGCAATGCGCTCAAGATGGCGAAACTTGTTACATAGAGCGCGGGTTGCGTATTTTCGGTAGCGTTCAGCAAGTCTTCAGAACCTTCGAAACATATCTGTGAGAGTTTCATCCCCAGAAGGTCATCCGCATGTGTAAAGACATCCCGCGACACGCGATAATTGGCGGCTACATCTTTACCCATCCCTACTTGCTGGGACCCTTGCCCTGGAAAGAGAAAAGCTGTTTTCATGCTTTACCCAGCCTCCCCAAAATAACGTTTGTAACAGGAGCTATAAAAACAAAAACCGTGCATGTGCACGGCTCTCTTACGATTTTGCACAACGATTTTATTCGTCGTCAACTTCGATGACCTGCTTGCCTTTATACATGCCGGTCTTCATATCAACATGATGTGCACGTCGCCATTCGCCTGTATCAGGATCTAAGACCAGATGCGGCAGAGAGATGCTATCATGTGCACGTCGCTTGTTACGACGTGACTTAGAAATTTTTCGCTTTGGCAGAGGACCCACGAGTCTGCTCCTTAATAGTTTATGGTGGTTTTTTGACGGATTTGAGTTCAGAATTATAAAGGTGAAATTACCGTAGTGTCAAGGTGAGCCTCTGTCTACAGCAAAGCAGTTGGGTCTATTTCACTACAAACCTACCCAATCACCCACTAACCGCAACTATTCATCGAGGAGATCATGCCTTTAAAAGAACAAATCACAAAAATTATTGGTCAGCCTGTTTCACAATTAACCCCACTAAGAAGCTATTTGAAAAGTGAGAAAAGACCTGCTAGGGTAGATGAATGGATAGGAAACCTTACCCAAGTGACTTGAAAGATGATGAGTGGGAACTGATCGCCCCACATCTACCGAAAGCCAAACCGGGAGGACGAGCAC
>JAVJSU010000100.1:0-158335 GCA_040219275.1 Aggregatilineales bacterium
GAGGCGATCACAAAATCTGCCCGTGCGCTGGTCGATGCAATTCAAACATAAAGACCCATTGCATAAATCTTCGCTAACTTGAGAAAGGGAACAGACCATGCACATAAAAACATTGAATGGCAGTTGGACATTAGCCAAAACTGGAGATAGCGAAAATTATCCAGCGACTGTACCCGGTTGTGTCCATACGGATTTAATCACCGCCAATGTGATCCCTGATCCTTTTTATCGTGATAACGAGTCACAGCAGGAGTGGGTCGGTGAAACAGATTGGACATATAGCCGGACATTTCACGTTTCGCCGGACTTCCTTGCCCATGATGCTGTACTCTTGCGCTGTCATGGGTTAGATACCATCGCCACTATTTCCATCAACGGACAACAAATCGCCGAAACGCAAAATATGTTTCGTACCTATGAATTTGATGTTAAACCGCATGTTCACAAAGATGAAAACATCATCACAATCGACTTTCGTTCGCCAATGCAATATGTCCGCCATATGGATGAAACGCTTGGCAAAATGGCAGGTTGGGTTGAACCGATGCGGGTGAATAGCGGGGCGTGGATACGCAAAGAACCGTGTAATTTCGGTTGGGATTGGGGTCCTAAATTGCCAACAGCAGGTATCTGGCGTGATATCGAGTTAGTCGCATTTAACACAGCACGCTTAGATGACCTCTTGATTTTACAAGAACACAGCCCTGAAAGCGTACATCTTGATGTGAGATTAGCGGCTCAAACGTTGGCTGACACCCCGCTTACTGCCAACATCAGAGTCTATCATGACGGGGTACTGATTACCGAAAAAACCGGAATCCCTCTAAGCGAAAATCGTGCTGAAACGCTACTCGTGATAGATGATCCCAAATTGTGGTGGGTGTCTGGTTTAGGTGAGCAACCCCTCTACGAAGTGCGCGTAGAACTTCATGGCAACGATAATCTGTTGGATACGCTGACCAAAACGATTGGTTTGCGTGTACTGCAACTCGAAACGCCTGCTGATGAGTGGGGACAAGCCATGTACTTCACCTGTAATGGCGTGAAGTTTTTTGCAAAGGGTGCAAATTGGATTCCTGCCAGTCCGTACGCCGCGGAAGTGACGCGAGAGAAGCTACAGGTATTCGTTAAAGCGTCTGCTGAGGCAAATATGAATATGCTACGGGTTTGGGGCGGCGGCATCTATGAAGAAGATGATTTTTATGATCTGTGCGATCAGTACGGTATCGCGGTCTGGCAAGACTTTATGTTTGCCTGTGGCACCTATCCTGCAAGCAATGAAAGCTGGCTCGATAATGTTCGTCACGAAGCCATCCAGAATGTGAAAAGAATCCGCCATCATGCTAGCCTCGCGTTGTGGTGTGGAAATAATGAAATTGAGCAAGGCATGATTGAGCCTGAATGGGAAGAGACTGTAGGCTGGGATGAATATGACTTGCTATTTGTCGATACTCTGGGTGAGCTTGTTCATGAATACGACCCGCAACGTCGTTACTGGCAGGGATCACCCCATAGTCCGGGCAATGTACGTGACCCGTTTGACCAGACAGTGGGCGACACACATTTATGGTCAGTCTGGCATGGCAAAGAACCTTTCGAGTGGTACCGGACACGACAAGATCGATTTTGCAGTGAATTTGGCTTTCAGTCCTTTCCTGAGCCAGCAACCGTCGATGAATTCACCGAGCCAATGGATCGCAATATAACCAGTTATGTGATGGAACAGCATCAGAGGAGTCAAATTGGGAATGCGACTATCATCCATTATATGCTGGACTGGTATCAACTTCCTAATGGTTTTGACAATGTGATCTGGCTGAGTCAGATTTTACATGGCATGGCGATGAAATATGCAGTAGAACACTGGCGACGAAATATGCCACGCACCATGGGAACATTGTATTGGCAATTGAATGACATGTGGGGTGGTCCAAGTTGGGCATCAATTGATTGGCGTGGACGTTGGAAAGCCGTGCATTATATGGCAAAACGCTTCTACAATCGTCTACTTATTTCAGGTGTAGAAGATATAAGAAGCAATAGCGTCGATATCTATGTCACCAGTGATGAACTACGAGATATAGTAGGAAAAGTCGTCTACACAATCACAAATACTCAGGGACAGGAAATCACCAGAAACGAGCTTACAACATCTATTAAAGCCAATACCAGCACCCAAATTAAGCGTGTTGATGTTACCGAAGTGGTTGAAAAATATGATTCGCGCGATTTACTCATATGGTTGGAGTTGTATATTGGTGATACACGTGTATCGGAAAATCTAGTATTGCTATCACGCCCCAAACATATTGAATTTGCCGATCCACAAATTAGTGTACGGATTGATCCAATAGAAGAAAATGTCTTCGATATTACACTAAAAACACAAGCACCCGCTCTCTACACATGGCTCACCTTACCCGATGCAACATTCAGTGATAATTTCATTGATTTACGACCAAAACATGAACGTACGATACGTATGACCGTACCATTAGGGATGACCCGGCTTCAAGTACAGGCGTTATTGAAAGTTCAAAGTCTCTACGATACTTACAAATAGCATACCTTAATTGGTAGTAAGGTATGCTAGATGTATTCTACGGCTCGTCGGTCACTTCGACATCCTGTGTCGGGGTGACTTTCGGTTTACTATAGAAGTCAATTTTTCAAGAACTTAGCTGTTATTGTGTTCTCATCAAAAATTACGGTTATCATGCGTCACGTCCTATCTTCATTCTCCATACAAAAATCCAAACCTATAATAGACATTGTATTAATCAACCATCAGCTCAACTAAATCTAAGGTCAGTTTTATGACTAGGAAGCCGCTATCACGTCGGACTGTTGGATTTTTACTGACACTTCTGCTAATCATGCAACTTCAGATCGGTTTTGTTAACGCACAAGAACCCTCCCCTGATGACAACCCGTTGACGATGACTTCCGTCCTACGCTATTCACATCTTACCTCTGATGATGGGTTGGTTCAAAACAGGGTGACTTCTATCTTGCAGGATAGCACCGGCTTTATGTGGTTTGCGACAGACGCAGGTCTTAGTCGTTATGATGGCTATCAATTCAGAACATTTCAGAATGATCCGAATGACGAAAATAGCCTTAGCCATAATTATGTGCGCGACATCTATGAAGCTAGCGATGGCATGATCTGGATTGCCACTGAAGGCGGCGGGGTGAACCGACTGAACCCGAATACGCTGGAATTCACGCGTTATAGGGCTAACCGACACCTTTTAGGGACTGACGACTGGCATGGAATTAACGGTGATCGCCATTTCAGTATTTTTGAAGACAGTCGCGGGCATATCTGGGCAGGTGGTGGTAGAGCGGGTGGTTTGTCCGATTATGATCCGGCTACAGATACGGCAGTTTTCCATCCTCATGATCTGGAAAATCCTGAGGGTCTATGGGGCAATGGGATTCGTGACATCATTGAAACCGATGATGGGTTATTGTGGCTTGTAGCGGAAACAGCGGTTGTTAGCTACGATATCAATGAGAATCGCTTTCACCCCTATGATTTTACAGAATTTGACGAAGGGCGACTCTTATCCGTTTTGCAAGATTCACAGGGGAGAATCTGGGCGGGTGGGGCGAAATCACTCTATCTATACAATGCTGAAAATGATCGCTTTGATGCCTTACCGATTGTCGATGATATTCAGGATATGATCGAACCAGTTAGCGGTATGTTGTCCGTCGCAACGAATCATGGCATCTATCGCGTTGATCTACAAACGTTTGAAGTTCTCGGTCATGATGAACCCTATGTTGGCGTACCAAGTAGCCTGAACAACAGCGGGATTGATGTTATTTATCAAGATCAAGCAGGAAAGCTCTGGATGGGTGGCGATGACGGGATTGATATGTATGATCCTCACCGCGCCCGTTTTGATTTTTTCCGTACGCGTATTCCTGGAGCACCGTCTAGCTTTGTTGCGGGCGAGATTGGTGCCATTTACATTTCCCCACAAAATACTGCGTGGGTAGCGGTTGAGTCTACATTGCATCGAGTCGATCTGGATACGCATGAAATTAGCGTTTATCAACTGAGTGATTATGGCGCGGAAGACGCTGGAATCTCGGCGATTATGCAGGATAGTAATGGGATGCTGTGGATAGGCAATCGACAAAATCAAGTTTATCAATTTGACGCTGAGGCGGAATTACTCACCCGATTCCCGCTCACTCAGCCGCGCCCTGACCCGAACGATGAACAACAAGCGCCGCCACCCCAACAAGCGCCAACTCAACCCACAAGACCACGTGTTATTGTTTCTCTGGCAGAAGATCCAAGTGGTAGATTGTGGGTCGCATCGTCTTCTGGCGGTTTGTATCTCATCGACGAGACGCGAGAAAATGTGACGCAATATACTGGACCGGAAATCCCGCCACCACCAGATGCTCCGATTAATACCCCCATCCGCCCGGCGATAAATAACGTTAACATAGATGCTACGGGAAAATTGTGGCTCGCAAATGATAACGGGTACTTTCGCTTTGACCCGACCACAGAAACGTATCAGCGTTACATTCTCTTGCGCATGGGTGCAGATTCAGTTACAGAAGCTAGCCTTATTGACGCTGATGGGATCGTGTGGGTTGCCTCGGCTGATGGCTTATTCCGGCTTGATCCTGAGACAGAAGCAGTGCGCCAATTTACCATGACAGATGGCTTACCGACCAATTCACTCGTCGGCATTTTGCAAGATGCGGAAGGAGACCTATGGATAAGTACAAAGCGTGGCTTATCCAGATTTACCCCGTCTACAGAAACTTTCCACAATTACGATGTGCATGATGGTTTGCAGGGCAACGAGTTTAATAATCATATCTTCGCGCAAGCCTCTGATGGACGTATGTTTTTTGGTGGATCGAATGGCTTGACTGCATTTTATCCGCAAAACATCGTGGACAGCACCTATCATCCTCCGCTTATTATTGATAATTTTGAATTGTTCAATCAACCGGTTTTGCCCGGCGAAGACTCGCCATTATCACAACCGATCTGGCTCACGGATGCCATCACACTGGATTATGACCAGAATATTCTCTCATTTGAATTCGCGGCTTTAAATTACACATTTGGCGCACCGAATGAATATCGTTATCGTCTGGAAGGGTTAGAAACTGAATGGAATGATACGGAACATAGCCGTCGTTTTGCAACATATACCAACCTGAGCGCGGGCGATTATGTGTTCCGCGTGCAGGCGGCGAACCGTGATGGGGTTTGGAGTGATAATGAAGTCGCAATTTCACTCACGGTGTTGCCTCCGTGGTGGCAAACGTTATGGTTCCGTGTATTGGCGGCGCTAGGGGTGATTCTCGTGATCCTCGGCGGGTATCAGTGGCGTGTGCAAAGCGTTCAACGTCGGAATAGTGAATTGCAACTTGAAGTGAACCGACAAACGCAATCTTTACAAACACGCACCGAAGAGCTACAAACGCGTGAGGTACAGTTGAGTCAGGCGAGGGATGCCGCTGAAACTGCGAATCGTGCGAAGAGTGCCTTCCTCGCCAATATGAGCCATGAATTACGCTCACCATTGAATGCCATTTTAGGCTTTACGCAATTAGTGACCCGCACCCGTACCTTACCGCAGGACGCGCATGAAAATTTGCGGGTGGTGTTGCGGAGTGGTGAGCATTTATTGTCGCTCATCAATCAGGTGTTGGATTTGTCCAAAATCGAAGCGGGTCATATGTCGCTGAACAACACAGATTTCGACCTGTATCGTTTGCTGGACGATGTCGAAGATATGTTCATTCTTGTCGCTGAGGATAAGCATCTGACGCTGAAATTTAGCCGGGCGGGGGATGTGCCACGGTATATCCACAGCGACATGACCAAATTACGGCAAACGCTGATTAACTTGTTGAGCAATGCGCTGAAGTTCACCGTGCAGGGACAGGTTGAAGTGAGTGTAAACACGCTCGCTACTGAAAACACAGCAGACGCATCCGCCATCAAGCTTGAATTTGGCGTGCGGGATAGCGGCGCGGGCATCCCGCAAGAGGAATTGTCGATCTTGTTTGATGCCTTCGCGCAAACCTCCAGCGGGCGAAAAGCACAGGAAGGAACGGGGCTTGGTCTGGCGATCAGCCGCAATTTTGTGCATCTGATGGGCGGGGACATCCGTGTGCAAAGTGCCGTCGGGCAAGGATCAACGTTTACGTTTGATATTGCCTGTCGGGTCGCGCAGGAAATAGACATCCGATCCATGCACCTGAATCAACATATCATCGGGCTTGCGCCGGGGCAACCGACGTATCGCGTTCTGGTGGTGGATGATAAGCGCACTAATCGGCAATTGCTGGTCAAATTATTGCAACCGCTCGGCTTTGAAATGCGTGAAGCAGAAAACGGGGATCAGGCAGTTAAGTTAGCGGCAGATTTTCAGCCACAGATGATCTTCATGGATATTCGGATGCCGGTGATGGATGGGCTGGAAGCATTCGGGCGTTACCCATCGGCAAGACTGTGAAAATTGTCGCGCTGACGGCGAGCATTTATGATGAAGAAAGAGCCGGAGTGATCGCGGTGGGGTGTGATGAATTCGTGCGTAAACCTGTACAAACGGATACCGTGTTTGAACTTCTGAGTAAGCATATTGGCGCAACCTATATTTACGAAGAGGCAGACATCGAAGGGGTTGTGCCGATGAGCGAGTCACTTTCCTTACAGGAGACAAAAGCCGCCCTCGCTACAGTTCCTGCAAATCTGCTGAGTGAATTGAGTGAAGCCATCGAATTGGGCGATATGGCGGGCATCGAGGCACGCATTGGTGACATTAAACAACATCATGCTACACTCAGCGATACGTTGGCTCGGATGACCCAACGTTTCCAATTTAATGAACTGCTGTTATTGCTACAGGTAGAAGAGAGCGCATGACCTACAACACACAAAAATCAATCGTCGTCATTGATGACACGCCTGAAAACTTGCGCCTGTTGATCGAATTATTGGGCGAGCATGGCTATCGTGTGCGCCCTGCACCGGATGGTGAATTAGGGCTGAATAGCATCCGCAAAGAACCGCCGGATTTGATTTTGCTGGACATCATCATGCCGGATATGGATGGCTTTGAGGTGTGTGAACGCCTAAAAGCGGATGAACGCACGCGCGAAATTCCGGTCATTTTTATCAGTGCGCTAAACGAAGTGTTTGATAAAGTGACGGCGTTTGGCGTTGGCGGGGTGGATTATATCACCAAGCCGTTTCAGGTGGAGGAAGTGCTGGCGCGGGTAGAGACACATCTGAATTTACAGGAGATGCGGCATCAGCTTGAAATTCAAAATCAAGAACTGGAAGCCTTTGCTCACACCGTCGCCCATGATCTAAAAAATCCGCTGGGGACGTTGATGGGTCTGCTAAACATGATAGAAGAAGACACCGCCGATATGGATGAAGGCTTTCGTACCTTGCTGGAAATTGGCATCTCTTCGGCTGGAAAGATGAACAATATCGTCGATGAACTTCTGTTGCTTGCCAGCGTACGCAAGGAAGATGTTCAGATTAATCCAATCAACATGAATGATGTGATCAAGCAGTCGTTGGATCGCCTTCGATTTATGACAACGGAATATCAGCCAGAGATTTTTCTGCCGGATAGCTTTCCTAGCGTGGTCGGTTATGCTCCGTGGATCGAAGAAGTATGGGTGAACTACATTAGCAACGGTCTGAAATATGGCGGCACACCCCCTGTATTGGAGTTCGGCGCAGATCGACAGGGCGATGGCATGGTGCGTTTCTGGCTGAAAGATAACGGCGCAGGGCTAAACCGCGAGGAGCGCGAGAGTCTGTTTACCGAATTCACACGGCTGGATAAAATCCGCGCACAGGGACATGGGCTTGGGTTATCCATTGTGCGCCGTATTGTCAGCAAGCTAGGTGGAAACGTGGGCGTAGAGAGTGAACGGAACGCGGGAAGTCTATTCTACTTTTCGTTACCGGAACTGCGCTGAAATGCTCTGTTCAGTTTTTGTGATTCTGATATGTAAATAGTATCAGATCACTCCAAGACAGTATAAAAAACGGGCTTCCTGACAATACATATCAGGAAGCCCGCTTTTCTTATTGGTATTCGGATCACTCCGTAATAGTGAAGCGGATGGACAGGTCTGCTCCCGCTGTGCCGCCCTGATTTGAATTGGGGTAGGGGCGGGCGACCAGCAGATAGTCGCCGACCACCGGTCTCCAATTGGCATAATTACCATTGTTATCGGTGAAGACGGCATACGGATAGGCATTCTCGGTGCGATTTTGTGAAGCCGCACCACTGAGCGAGACATACACGCTCCCAACAACTTGCGGGTTGGTATCTACGCGAATGTTAATCGCATCGGGCAGATCATCCCTGTCGATAACCGTACCGTCTTCAATCGAAATCGTCTCAATCACTTGATCCGTTCGGGCATCAATCAGCGTGAAGCCCGTGACTTGAATGCTGGATTGTGGCAGTTCATCCAGAATCGTCCATCCGAAAGTGACTTCATCAGTCAATGCAGGGTCACCGTCATCGCTGACCGTCACCGTCACCACAAACGGACTATTTTCTCTGGCATCCGGCGCAACGATCCCTGTGATTTGCCCACTTTCTGGATCAATCGCCAGACCATCCGGCAAGCCGACTGCATAGTAAGTCAGTACATCGCTGTCGTCGATTGCCTCCATTTGAAGTGATACACTTTCCGAAACGGTATTGGATTGTGTGCCGGGACTCAGCAGGTTCGGCGGTTGGTTTTCTGGCTCCTCCACTGCAACAAGTTCAAGCCGATCAAGCCGTGTGCCGTCTTCACGCGCATAGATCACCACTTCCACCTCACCAGCGGGTAGATTGACGATGACCGGATCATGACCGTTGCGGTCACGCACATCGTCTTCAAGATAGCGACTGTTGATGAGCGTATCCCAGACGAACGGCGTGCCATCGTTGATGCTCACGAAGAACGAGTCGCTGGAGTCGTTTGGCGCGTATACCCAACCACGCAGGCTATAGTCGCCTGCTTCTGGCACATCAAAGCAGTAAGTGGCTGAATGTGCGCTGTTGAGAGTGTAAAAGTTGCCCGTCCCGTTGGGGATGTGGATATAGTGATCGCCACTTGCGACGTTATCATTGCCGATGACAAACGCGCCATGGAAGGTTGCATTTTCCGCTTCGTGTACTAATCCATCACAGGTTGCTGGTTCGGGCAAACGCATCAATTCTAACGTATCTAGTCGTGCGCCATCTTCGCGTACGTAGAGGGTGATGGTCAAGCCACCTGCGGGTAGGGTGATGAGCACCGGGTCTTCGCCGAGACGGTCATTCACAAGATCATCGACGAAGTGCGAGCCGCCTGCAACATCCCAGATGAACGGCACAGCGCCATTGATACTCACAAAGAAGGAGTCACTTGTGCCGTTATTGGCAAGTACCCGTCCCATAATCTGATAGATTCCCGCTTCCGGCACATCGAAGCAATAAGTCGCTGATCGCGCTGGCTTGAGCGTATAGCTGTTGCCTGAGCCATCTGGTGCGCTGATATAGTGACCTTCGCTGGCTGAATTGCTCTGACCGATGACAAACGCATTGCTCAGGAGACCGTCTTCTGCTTCTTGCCGGAGCGCACCGAAGGTTTCGCAGGTTGGCGGGGGCGGCGCGGACGGATCAATGCAATAGCCATTTCCGTTCAGATGCCGTGCGGCGATCAGGCGTGCGCCATATCGCTGACTGCCGAAAGTCGGTTCGATGACATCGCCATAGAACAGGTCGATCTGTGTGGCGCATTGTGGGACGGTGATCGTCAGGGTTAACGGTTGATTCGGTGCAAAGATGTGATCCATTACGCGGTAATCGTGGATTATTTGCGTGTCGATTGATCCATCAAGTTTCTTGTAGGATGCAATCCCGACGCGCAGTTCACAGGCAGTTTCAGCGCCGATATAGGTCAACGTTCCCACTGTTCCGTCGGTGGAGATGCGACCTTGAACTAGTACCGTCGCACAATCGGGTAGGGCGGTTTCATTGACGTTGACCGTGACGGTTGCCGAGTCGGTGTCTGTGCCATCGCTGATGTTGTAATCGAAGCTGTCCGTGCCGAAGAAGTCGGTGTCCGGTGTATAGGTCACGGTGTTGTCTGGATTGACGGTGACCATTCCGTTGGTAGGTGTGTTTGTGCCTGTGACTGAGAGCGTGTCCCCGTCCGCGTCGGTGTCGTTGGTCAATACGTCGATTGTGACTGCTTGATTCTCGTCCGTTACGGCGGAATCGTCGTTTGCGACAGGCGGCGTGTTCAGGGCGATTACTTCATTGACTGTGACGGTGACGGTAGCCGAGTCAGTATCTTCGCCATCGCTGATCGTGTAATCGAAGCTGTCCGTGCCGAAGAAGTCAGTGTCCGGTGTGTAAGTGAGTGTGTTGTCTGGATTGATGCTCACAGAACCATTGCCCGGACTTGTTGTGCCTGTGACCGAGAGCGTGTCGCCATCCGCATCGGAGTCGTTGGTCAATACGGCGATTGTGACGGCTTGATTCTCGTCCGTCGTGGCGGAATCGTCGGTTGCGACAGGGGGATTGTTCGGTGCGATCACTTCGTTGACTGTGACCGTGACGGTAGCCGTGTTGGTATCGTTACCATCGCTGAGCGTATAGTCAAAGCTGTCCGTGCCGAAGAAGTCCGTGTCCGGCGTGTAGGTGAGCGTGTTGTCTGGATTGATGATGACCGAGCCGTTCGTCGGAGTTGTCGTGCCTGTGACCGAGAGCGTGTCGCCGTCCGCGTCCGTATCGTTGATGAGTACGTCGATTGTGACGGCTTGATTCTCGTCCGTCGTGGCGGAATCGTCATTTGCGACGGGTGGAGTGTTCGGGTCGATCACTTCATTGACGTTGACTGTGACGGTAGCTGTATCGCTGTTTGTGCCATCGCTGATCGTATAGTCAAAGCTGTCGCTACCGAAGAAGTCGTTGTCCGGCGTGTAAGTGATGGTGTTGTCTGGATTGATGGTGACCATGCCGTTGGTCGGTGTGGTCGTGCCTGTGACCGAGAGCGTGTCGCCGTCCGAGTCGGTGTCGTTGATGAGCACGTCGATTGTGACGACTTGATTCTTGTCCGTCGTGGCGGAATCGTCATTTGCGACAGGGGGATTGTTCGGTGCGATCACTTCATTGACTGTGACGGTCACGGTAGCCATGTCCGTATCTTCGCCATCGCTGAGCGTATAGTCAAAGCTGTCCGTGCCGAAGAAGTCGGTGTCCGGCGTGTAGGTGAGCGTGTTGTCTGGATTGACGATCACCGTGCCGTTGGTCGGAGTGGTTGTGCCTGTGACCGAGAGCGTGTCGCCGTCCGCATCGGAGTCGTTGGTCAATACGTCGATTGTGACGGCTTGATTCTCGTCCGTTACGGCGGAATCGTCGTTTGCGACAGGGGGAGTATTCGGCGCGATCACTTCATTGACTGTGACCGTGACCGTTGCAGTATTACTTGCATCCTGCCCGTCGCTCACTTCAAAGGTAAAAGTATCTACGCCGAAGAAGCCTGTATTTGGAGTGTAGGTCAGGGTGGGTGGTGCCCCTGTCAAATTACCGGACTGCGGTTGCGAAAGGATGGTATAGGTTAGCGCGTCGCCATCCACATCGAAGGCACTTATCGTCACATTGACGGGTGTATTTTGTTGGGTGCTTACGCTAGAATCGTTAGCTACAGGGATGTTATTGCCACCACCATCGATGATTTCAAACCATGCCATGTCGGTGATGAGGTTGCCGCTGGTGGTTTCGTTGAGTATGCTTCCCTGACCATTGCGGATTACCCCTACCGATTCGATTTGTGATTGGGCGGATGACACGTAGACATCACCTATCGTCGACACCATGCGTGCTCTATAGGCGGAGCGTGTCAACTGGGGATTGAACTGAACCACAGGTGTTAACTCCGCAGGCAACGAAATTGCCTGAGCGTTTGACTGACGGTAGGCTCTAATTATCATCACATCGTGTATAACGCTGGTGTTACCGGTTAAACGGTCGAACGCGAGTAACGTCTCCATCTCATAGTACCCTCTGTCATTCGGGGCAATCGGTTCTAGGGAGATTGTGTTCAATGACAGCAGATAGTCACCCTCCGTGTTCATACCAATCGGGAGAATCTGCTGTTGCTGAACCGTCCCCGGAAGTATCACGGTGGGAATCGTTGTCACATCGAAGACTTCAGCATTGGCGGGGTCAATCGGGAATGACCCGTTTAGATCAACCCGAATGACCTGCGTGCCACTCGCCAAAACCAGACGATTTTCCAGATCAACAAACGCGTCACCATTAAAATTCAGGTTCGGATCGCTAAAAATGGGTGTTGTTTGGCGTGTGAACGTGTTGTAGCGTACCACGCTGTTTGTACCGATAAAGTACGCATCACCATTGTTCCCATGTAGATTATTGGCAACATTGCGTACTGTCATGCCTGCGATGGCGTTGAAATCCATAAACTCAAATTCGAGCGTGAGCGGATTGATGCGATAGGATGGCAAACCTGTGACATAGAGATCACCACCGCGCACAAAGCTCACTGCGTTGGCTGTCTCGGCGATCACGCACATGGTCGGGATACGCTCTCCAGTCGGCGAGAGAACCCATAATCCACGGAAGGATTCCGTCCCGATTAAGTAGGGATCGGAACCAATCGGCGGGGTCGTCAATATACTTAACGATCTATTCCCGTCCTGATCGACACCGTTACTCGCAACCGTACCCTGGAACGTTGCACGACAGTCTGTTCCTGCATAATCGACATCGAAAACCAGTGTTTGTGTTTCATCCCCTGCCAGCGCACCTGTCCATATCAACGCGCCTGTTGACGAGTCCTGTGTTACGCCCGCAGGTAAGGTTGTGAGTGTAACATCCGGTGGGAGTTGAATTTCTGCCCGCACCGTTGGTAAGTCGTTGCTGGTCTGGTTCTGGATGCGCCATTCCATCTGTAGCATTGATTCTGGATGGGCAACCTGAAGTATATCCGCGCCGGAAAGACCCGGTACGCCATTATCGCTTGCGCCTAAATCCGGCAGGTTCAGCGCGACGAGATTGACCGCAACTGGACGCAATATCGTGAGTGAAGGTGGCGTTGCGCGTCCTAATTCAGCGAAACAACCTGTGGTGATGCGAAGCGGACTGTTATTCAGCGTAACTTCGGATTGTGTGGGCGGGAGGCTATTTTGAACACGGGTAGTGAAAACGATTTGACGGGTTTCATTTGCCGCCAACGTGCCACGCCAATCGTATGTGCCATTGCTCAAGGGATAGAGTGACCAGCCGCCATCGTCAATGATCGTGTCGAAATCCATACCCGTTCCTGGCACGAAGCGCACCAACAAATTGCGATGTTCGGTATTTTCCGCATTGGTTAGCGTTAGCGTATGGGTGATAATCTGACCGGGCAAGACCGGATCGCCCGTTTCCCCGACGGACTCAACACTGATGCTGACGGGCAAGAAACTATGGAGAACGACATCAACGGTCTCTATAACGGAGATCGTTGAGGCGAAAGGTGCATCATCATGCGTTGCACGATAATACTGCCATTGTTCGGGCAGAGGCGCACAGGATGCCCCCACAGTCGCCGAGACTTGTTCGCTTTCTCCCGCCGGTAAATCCGCAACAGACCAGTGGATACTACGCCCACCGCCGATATTAAAAATACCGCCCTGTGACGCATCAACAAACAATGTGCTCGGTGGTACTGTCATATAGACATTGAGATTTGTGGCTGTTTCTGTACCCACATTTTCATAGTTCAGTGTACAGGTATAGTATTCACCCATTTCAACGACATCTGGACAATCGCGGGATAAACGAATATCTGCCCGACTACGTGCAAGCTCTATGGCAACGGCAGTTCCCGGTATGACGATAGATCCTTGCAACGGGGTCTGACCGATAACGGTATTTTCAGGGAATTGATCGGTAACAACGTCGATGATTGTTCCCAAATTTAGCCCCGCATTTTGAAGAGCCGCTATCGCTTCCCCTAGCGTCAGACCAGTCAAATCTGGAACAATTACATCATTCGATCCGGGGCTTCCTGACGAAACAACGAGATCCACCGCGTTGCCTGTGTTGACTTCTGTATTCGGTGGCGGTGTCTGGCTGATGACGTTGCCAGCAGGAACAGTCGTGCTCGTTTGCTGGCTAACAGTCCCGACAATCAAATTCGCATTTGTAATCGCCGTTTCTGCATCTGCCTGCAATAAGCCGACCACATCCGGCACAAGCGCGAATCCACCAAGCGACACGGTTATTTCAACGCCGGTGAGTTCATCGACAGTCGTTCCGGCGGGTGGTGATTGATCCAACACTGTGCCCACAGGCTCTATGCTACTGATGCTGGTCGTGCTACTCACATACAAATTCGCATTGGAAATGGCAGTTTGGGCATCCGCCTCTAACAAGCCGACCACATCCGGCACGGTTGTCTGTTCGAGATCGCCAAGCGAGAGCACGAGATCCACCGCAGTGCCTTCATTGACCGACGTGCCTGCCGACGGGCTTTGCGAGACAACGCTATCTGCGGGTTGGGCGCTACTGGTATAAGCGATTGTGCCAACGACGAGCGTCTCATTCTGGAGCGCTGTTTCCGCCGCAGTTTGTGCTAGACCAACCACATCCGGCACGGTGATTGACCGTCCCACAGAGATGACCAGATCAACCGGATCGCCAATCGTCAATGTTGCGCCTGATGATGGCGTGTGGCTAATCACCGCTCCGATGGGCACGGTATCACTGTTTCCGGTAGTGATCGTTCCGGGTGTGAGTTGGAGCGCGTAGAGGATCGATTCGGCTTGTGCTTGTGGCAGTCCGGTTAAATCCGGTAGGATGATGCCGGAAGAAATATTGAAATCCACAGGCGTGCCGGGCGGGAAACTACTGCCTGCTGTCGGATTCTGCACGACGACTTGCCCGACAGGTACGAATACGCTGACGGATTGCCCCACAATACCTGTTGTGAAGCCTGCATTTTGAAGGGCATTCTCCGCTTGCGATTGGGTCATTCCGCTTAAATCTGGCACCGTTGCGGCGCTACAGGCATCTCCGACACCGTCGCCATTACTATCCGATTGATTTGTATTGGCGATCAGCGGGCAGTTATCGGCACGATCTGATACGCCATCGCTATCGGTGTCTTGAATAGTATCTGCATCGGTGAAGCTACAATTAGTTTCGTTAAAATCGACATCGGGAATGGTCAGATCAACACGCATCGGCTGTGCTTCATCTAACTTGACGAAGTGCATCACCGCACGCGTTAAATTCGGGTCGCTGTCGTAATCCAGAAATTCTGCATTTTCGAGCAACGTCGGCGCGGCACCGTTTAGGCGCACGTTATCCGTCGCCACAATGGACATCACGGTTTGACCATTGGATGTGCTGATCCCCGCCAATTCACACACGGGTGCTTGCACATCACTGATATTGAAGCGAAAAACTGCCGTATTACGAGCATAATCCTGTACGAACAATTCAAATTCGGGTTCGTTGCCATCCGTCGATTCGATGGTAAATGTGTAAGTCGTCTGACGTGGGTCGTAGGGTATATCTGTTGTTTCTTCGACCACGTTGTTACCCGTCAAGCGTACCAATCGCAAGCCGCTCGCATACGTTGGGGGAACGGGATCGGTCAGGGTGATTTCTACTGTGGGATTGCCCGACGATGAAGCGGAACGCCCGCTGATGTCGATCAACGGGGCGGTGACATCCGCATCCGGGTCTTCGCTGTTACGTAACCGTTCATCGTCGTTTTGATCGGGTGCAACATTCGTAAGTTGCGAATGGAAGAAATAGTTATCACCAAAAACAAGGTCAATTTCTCTGCGATCGTCCGATCCTTCAAGATCGGTAATGAATCCACTTTGATTTACATCCGATCTAATGGGAAGAACATCCGGTAGCCCGTTACAGTTCCAATCAATTGGTCCATCTGCTGGCGTAATATAATCTGCAGAAGTGATATATAAGTAGGGCAAAATGCTAAGAACTGTCTCTGCGCAACTGAACTTCGTGTAAAAGTTAGACACTGGATCAGTACCGCTACCGGGAATACCTGTATTTTCAAACAGACTACCTTCAAATAGTGTGCCGAGGATTTCATATGAATAACGTAACTCTGGACGGCATGATTCATTGGGTTCACAGATGCCATCATCATTACCTACACCATCAGCGAGACGTTCTATACCGCGTGAAGGCGAAATAAGTTGAATACCGGGTAGCGCGTAGTTCATGATGCTAAAGTAATTTGGTTTGTAGTTTTGAAGGCTATTTCCACCATGAAATAAACCGAGATTGTGTCCCAGTTCGTGCATAAAGATTTCAGCAATAATCGTATCATAGTGTTCAGTAAGGTAAAAAGGTGTGCTACCATCGAGGAAAACTCTATTACCTTCAATAATAAATTCATCTCCTGATAGTTCGCCTTGACCACCTTCATCACCTATTGCTGTTCTGACTTGTGGTGCGACAGCGCCATAATGAAAGACACCACGCCTAGATTGATCAGAATATGTAATTCTGTCTTCACGTACTTCGAATAACGATAATGAGGATTGGAATGGTATGCGTCCACTTGTATCAATTTCAATATTAATGCCTGTAGTCCCATCAGGGTTTGTGATTGGAATGTTCCGAAAAGCACGCTCTACATCAGCAATTGCGGATGCGGACATACAGATGCTTAATAAAGGGATATCCATACAATCCAGTTCAACGTAGATATTTTTATAATCCGGATCAGCAAGTGGTAAGTAGCCTTCACCAGCCCGGTCTGAGTCATTAATCACTCCGTTTCCATCGACATCAATCGCTTCTCCTTCTTCCCAGAAATCAATGATACCATCTCTGTCATGGTCAATAGCAATTTCAATTCGCATGGTATCTCTGAGGTCAGGCTGGGCGCTTTCAATCATCCAGAGCGTCTGGAACGTGAGCGTTGGGTTTGCTCCAAGCTCTATGACCGGGGTCATCAGTCGCCCGTAGCCATATGCTCCAATAATATCTTGATCACTACAATCACTGAAATCGAGCGTATCTGGTAATGAACTATCCCAAACTCCATACGTTCCGATTGCAGGATTATTCACGGCAGTTGGTGGATTACCAAACCACCAGCTAGAATCTCCGCTATAACTCCGTCTGTCAGTGTTGTGCCAGAATGGCACTACAATGGGGCGCTGGCTAGTAGGAATTTCATTCCCGTTTCCGTAGACGAGCATGGCATTCACCGCGGCTTCATCGTCAGCATCACTTGTAAAATAGGACTCCCCGGGGGTTACACTACCGAGACCAGGCGGTACATCAAAACGGTCTTCTTGATCTAGTAATGGACCAATTTCAATATCATCCACATACCATCCTTCATGCTGATTGAAGTATGTGTCGCCTGCATCGAAATACCAGCTTATGGCGACCGCGCGTCCGGCGAAGTCTGAAAGGTCTACTGTAATTTCGCGCCATTGTGGGGTTTGTTCCCAGCCCATTTCATCATAATTTGGTGACGCATCATTCCAATTCGTATCACCTGAGGTAAAGGCAGTATCGCAATATGTTTGGACATAGTCTTGTGGTGTTCCTAGAATCGGACGGAAGTTTCCCAGGCGTGAATCAGCATACGGTGCCAGGCTTCCAGTGCGAAAACGGGGATTAATAGCATCCCAATGTCCAAAAAGATAATTATTACGTCTGGCACTAAAGGGTGAAATGGATCGCCAACCCCTATATCCCTGTTCGTATATACTCCATGGTGCAACATCTCCAAGTGGGTTATCCCGAAATGCCAACCACTCGGGGTTAGAAGTGTAATAATCCAGTGGGAAGGGGTCCTGTGCTGAACCTTGATATCCATCGGGATAGGCGACAGGTAGCGATGGTGGATAGGGTGTCACCTGTGCCCCTACTGGCTGAATTGCCGCGACTGCAAAGAAAATAAAAACCAAGACACCGAATAAGCCTTTTGAAAATAACGCCTGTTTTTTCATAGTTTGCCCCTTAATGCTCAAGTTCGATAGAATTTTTGTAGGGCGGAGGCAGGTTTTGAAGACAACCTATGCGCGATTGCGAAACACGATGCCTATATTTGGCATAAGTCGTTGCTGTACAGTACCGGGTTCTCCGCTTATCAAACCGTACTTGATGAGCGTGTGAGAAAACGTGTGAAAACAAAAGATGGGTGAGTTCAACCAGAATAACTGGTTAATTCCGTGACCCGAATTGGAAAAAACGATACAGGTCAATGTCCACATGACATGCTATTGTAAGAGTACGGTGATTAGTGCGTTTTCTCTGTACAATTCTGATGATCTGGCAATTACATTGGCAATTACACAGGAAGACCATAACCCGTAAAATAGCATTCAATAGCCTGTTTTGTATCCAGTGTTGATGAGTCCAGGTCGTACAGCATCATTGAAGTGTGCTGGCATCAACGCGTACTCAATGCCTATGGATTTTGGAAAGCTCTCTGGACTCGTTATGCTATTGGCTACAGCAACCTTTGGTGATATTACTTAAGACGTTCTTAAAGGAATAGAGCATGAACCGAACTGACCCCAAAAAAGCGATTGAAAATGGAACGACGACATTAGGCATTGAATTTGGATCAACGCGCATCAAGGCTATCTTGATTGACGAGCATTATACGCCGATTGCCTCTGGCGGCTACGCATGGGAAAATCGTTACGAAAACGGAGTCTGGACATATCATCTTGATGAAATTTGGGTGGGTCTACAAGCCTGTTACGCTGAGCTTCGCAATCAGGTTTTAGCGGACTACGGTGTTTCGCTCAAAAGTGTGGGCGCGATTGGTTTTAGCGGCATGATGCACGGCTATATGCCCTTTGATGAATCGGCGAATTTGCTGGTGCCGTTTCGGACATGGCGCAACACCACAACTGGACAAGCGGCAGAATCTCTCACGGAGCAATTTCAATTTAATATTCCGCTTCGTTGGAGCATCGCGCATCTGTATCAGGCGATCTTGAATAAAGAGCCGCATGTCGAAAACATCAGCTATTTGACAACACTAGCGGGTTATGTTCATTGGCGCTTAACTGGCGAGAAAGTGACGGGAGTCGGCGAAGCATCCGGTATGTTCCCGATTGATAGTCAAATCAACGATTATGATGCGGCTAAAGTTGCCCTGTTTAATGATCGGCTGAAAGAGGCTGGCATCTCATGGACATTGCAAGACATTTTGCCTAAAGTGCTTGTCGCGGGTGATTCGGCGGGTGTTCTGACGGCAGAAGGTGCACAGCTATTAGACCCGTCTGGAACCCTACAATCTGGAATTCCATTCTGCCCGCCAGAAGGTGATGCTGGCACGGGGATGGTTGCGACCAACGCAGTCGCTGAACGCACCGGTAATGTTTCGGCGGGGACATCTGCCTTTGCCATGATCGTTTTAGAAAAAGAACTGTCCAGGCTCTATCCCGAAATTGACATGGTGACAACGCCATCAGGGTCTCCGGTTGCGATGGTACATACCAACACTTGCACCACTGATCTGGACGCATGGGTGGGGTTATTCCGTGAATTTACCGATGCGTTGGGTCTTAATATCGGTCAATCACAATTATTTGAAACATTATACCGACAGGCACTCACAGCGGATGCAGATGGTGGCGGACTGCTGGCATATAACTATGTCGCCGGTGAACCGATCACAGGTTTTGACGTAGGAAGACCGTTATTCGCGCGCACTTCTGAAAGTCAGTTTAATCTCGCTAATTTTATGCGTACCCATCTGTATGCGTCACTCGGTACATTAAAAATTGGCATGGATATTTTGTTTGAAGAAGAAAATGTTCAGATTGACAAAATCTTAGGACATGGTGGCTTTTTCAAAACGCCGGAAGTCGGTCAACGGATGATGGCATCCGCCCTAAACGTACCTGTTGCGGTGATGGAAACAGCGGGCGAAGGTGGTGCGTGGGGGATTGCGTTGCTGGCATCCTATATGTCGACGAAATTAGGGGGCGAGTCCCTGCCAGAATTTCTTTCCAACAAAGTTTTCGCCATCGAAAACAGCCTAACAATCGAGCCTGATCCGCAGGATGTTGCGGGCTTTATGGTATTTATGGAACGCTACAAAGCAGGATTGAGTATTCAACGGGCGGCAGTAGAAACACTCAGTTAATTTTTACCGACTGAAAACGATATAGAAATTGGTTCACCGGAACAATAAATCAGATCTGTCATTGGAGAAATAATGATGCTGGAGCAGTTACGCAAGCAAGTTTGTGATTTACATGCCGAGTTACCCAAAAATAATCTTGTTGCATGGACGAGTGGCAATATCAGTGGGCGCGACCCCGCAACGGGATTAGTGGTCATCAAGCCGAGTGGCATCACGTTCGATAATTTAACGCCAGAAAATATGGTGATCGTTAACATCGATGGTGAAATTGTTGAAGGCGATTACAAAGCCTCGTCCGATACCGCCTCGCATTGTTATATTTACCGACACATGCCAGATGTAAACGGTATTGTCCACACACATTCGCGCTATGCAACGGCTTTTGCAGTGGTCGGCAAAGAAATCCCCTGTGTGACCACAGCAATGAGTGATGAATTCGGCGGAGCGATCCCCTGTGGTGGATTCGCGCTAATCGGCGGTGAAGAAATCGGTCAAGTCGTTGTCGAAACGCTCAAAGATAGCCGCAGTCCATCCTGCATTTTGCAGAGTCATGGGGTTTTCGCAACCGGTGAATCTGCTAAAAAGGCAGTTAAAGCGGCTGTGATGACCGAAGATAACGCCGCAATTGTTTGGACGGCGTTACAAATCGGAACACCATTGGTTATTGATCCACAGAATATCGATAAGCTCTATGATCGTTATCAAAACGTCTACGGACAATAACGAACGGCTAGTGTATGTCCAGAAACGAGTGATTTGGGTACTCCGGTAATCGTTCACCAGTATCGTCGAAAAAGAGCGCCATAAATTCGGACAGATTATATCGATAATACTGAGCATTTAAGTAACGAACCACCTTTCGCAGGTGGTTTTTCATTTGAATGCGTTACGTTTCATCTTTATATTGCGCCGCACTTAATCTTAAGTCGCACGGTCTAAAGAATCCGGATTGAGCAAGATAATTTTGGGTGTTGAGCTTCACGCTACGTTAACCCCTATAGTGTGTTCATAGCATTCAAGTCAATAGGAATATACACAATGTCCAATAAAATCCTTGTAACATATGCCAGCCTAGCAGGGTCAACCGTAGGTGTGGCAGAAGCAATTGGCAAAACGCTGGCTACTAACACTGGTGAGGAGGTCGATGTTCTGCCGATGGAAACTATCGACAACCTCTCAGCCTATAGCGCCGTAATCGCTGGTAGTGCCATCCGTATGGACAACTGGCTACCGGAAGCGATGCAGTTCGTCAAACAGCATCAGCAGGAACTCTCACAGAAGTCTTTCGCGGTATTTGTGGTCTGCCTCGCGATGGCAGTGAAAAATGAGCGTCGATTGGCGAAAGCAAAAGTAACCGCTACGGGTTACCTGCAACCGGTGCGAGAATTGGTGCCGACGACCATCAGTGAAGGGCTGTTTGCAGGCGTACTCGATTTAAGCAAACTTCCGATGCGATACCGTGTGCCATTTCGGGTAGCGACACTGACCGGATTATTTAAAGAAGGTGACTACCGTGATTGGAATGCGATCCATGAATGGGCAGACGATCTCGCCACCAAGATCGGGTGAAGAGCTGAAAAATAGGTTATTTCTCCCTTAAAATCTAAAATTTGACATTTGTCATACATATGATGTATGATCTATTTTAAGCGATTAAAAGGAAGCATAACGAACCTGTGAACACACCCATAACCTTTAGTTCGATTCACCAACCATCTGTAGTCGACCAAATTATCGAGACGATTAAATCTGCTTTGATTACGGGTGAATTGAGTCCCGGTCAACGGTTGCCATCAGAAACTGAAATGGCGCGTCAACTTGGAGTAGGGCGGAGTGCTATCCGCGAGGCGCTTAAGATTTTGCAGGCAATGGGCGTATTGACTGCCCGTCGTGGTGATGGAACTTATATCGCGGAAGAGCCATCAGATAAATTGTTAAATCCGCTCTCCTTCGCCATCATTTTGGGAACAGAAGTATCGTCCGAGTTGGTTGAACTTCGTGTCATGATTGAAATCGGTTATTGCGAATTGGCATCGAGTCAGGCGACGGACGCGGATTGGAAACAGATTGAAGGGGCGGCAAAGGCGCTCGAAAATGCGTTTATAGCGGATAACAAAGATCACGAAACACTTGCCCGTCTTGATCTTGAATTCCATTACACAATTTTGGAAGCGACCCATAATCCGCTGGTGCAGAAAATTGGACGGACGGTTGAGGAACTTTTCTTTATTTCCATCCGCGATAACTTCCGTGAGCCGGAGCATGTTCAGCGGGCGATAGAGGCACATCAGCAAATTGTTGCCGCACTTCGTAGCCATGATTTGACGAAAATTCGGAGCGCGATTGTCGATAGCTTGAACAATACACCGTGGCGTGATGAAGTTAAGACGCTACGCCGTATTCATATCAGTGGGGTAGGAGCAGATTAGCACGTAATCTGTTCGTGTTTGAAAATAGGCGGATGACATTTAGTTATCTAGCATTTTTAATCGTCCTCCACTAATTTATTACCTTTTGTAACATCATTTGTCTGACATATGACAAATGACAAAAGAGTGCAATTTTCCAGTGTGGGTAACGCACGGCGATCATGAAAAATTTCCTGACGCTGTTGTTATTAAAAATAGAACTATTCAGAGGAGATCAATAATGGCAAAACTTTCTCGGCGTAATTTTTTGAAGTTGGGCGGTGCATCGCTTGCAGGTGCCGCGGCGCTCTCTAGTCCGTTTGGGCGTTTAGTCTCACGCGCTCAGGACGGCAATCTGTCGTTACAAACATGGGGGCATTTTATCTCCAGCAGTAACGATCTACTGACCTCGCTCGTAAACAACTGGGCGAGCAACAACGGGCTTTCGGTTGAACTCAACTACACAGGGTTTAATCAACTTTCAGATACACTGGCAACCGGTGCGGCTACCGGCGCAGGTCCTGACCTTGTCATGATGCTCCATGTGCGTCCGCATCAATTTGCGGAAGCGCTCGTGGATGTCTCCGATGTGGTGGAAGAAGTTGGTGAAGCGAACGGTGGCTGGTATGGCATCGCGGAAGAAGCCTGTCGCGTTGATGGTGTTTGGCGGGCAATGCCGTGGTTCCTTGCCGCGCACGCCATGATCTACCGCGAAGATTTGTTTGCAGAAGCCGGATACGACACATTCCCCGAAACATGGGAAGGTCTGTTAGAAGCCGGAACTGCACTGAAAGCAATGGGTTCGCCGTTAGGGTTCTCGGTTGGGCGTGCTGAAGGCGATGGCAACAACTTCTGCTATTCACTTTTGTGGTCATTCGGCGGGGCAGTGACTGATCCAGATGACAACATTGTGCTGGATTCACCCGAAACCCGTGCCGCGCTGGAATTCGTGCAACAACTTTACAACGACGCGCTGGATCCCGGTGTCACCACATGGGATGATGGCGCGAACAACACCGCTTTCCTGGCGGGTCAGGTTTCCTGTACCAATAACGCTTCCAGTGTGATGTGGGCAGGTCGCCGCGATCAGGTAGAATTTATTGGCAATTGCAACCATGCGTCGTATCCATCCGGTCCCGCCGGGTTGGTACAGTTCGCGCAGGTACATAGCCTCGGCATCTTGAACTATGCCGAAAATGTTGATGCGGCGAAAGACCTACTCCGCTTTATCAATTCGCCGCAGGTTTGGGGTCCGATGGGTGTAGGCACATTCGCCTTTAATTACCCGTTATTCCATAACTACGAAGATGATCCCTCTATGCCGTGGAACTTTGATCCTAAATTGGCTGTCTTCCGTGGTCTTCCAGAAACCGGACACACTATGGGTTATCCGGGTCGTCCATCTGCCGCCGCCAGTGAAGTGGCTGTGAACTTCGTCATTACAGATATGTTCGGAAGTGTCTGTGCCGGAGCCGCCTCTATCGACGAAGCGATTGAAACCGCCGTCGAGCAAGTTCAAGAAATTTATAGCGCCTAGTCAGCAACTAAATATCCCACTTTGCTCGACAGCTTAGTGGGATATTGTTTCATAAAGAATGAGCTAATGGAAGATACGAACGTAATTAAACCTATGGTTATCACATCTTCAGGAACGGCAAAAGGCATACGGGTGCGCTTTAGCCAATGGCTTGACCATGAGCATCATCTCGGTTACTTGATGATTGCGCCAGCATTAATTGTCCTGGTTGGTCTGGTTGCCTATCCGTTTATATTGTCGGTCTGGTTGAGCTTTACCGATACACGCATCGCACAGGAAACAACCGGCGTATTTATCGGTCTGGAAAATTACAGCACGTTGCTAAACCGCACGGTTTTCCGTGAAAAAGTAATCTACAACACCCTGCTCTATACCATTGGCGCGGTGCCACTCAAGCTCGGTCTGGGGATGATGCTTGCACTTTTACTCAATCGCCCATTCCCATTACGTAACGTGGTGCGCGGCTTGATCCTTATCCCGTGGGTAGTGCCAACCTCATTGAGTATGATCGTCTTTCGCTGGATGTTTGAGCCAACGTTGAGCATCTTAAATTATGTGCTTGCCGGCGCGGGATTAGATACTGTGAATTGGCTTGGCACACCGGATACCGCCATTTTCTCCGTGATGATGGTCAATGTGTGGCGGGGCACGCCGTTCTTCGCGGTGGTTTTATTGGCGGCATTGCAGACTGTACCCAAAGATCAGGAAGAAGCCGCAGAAATTGATGGTGCGAACATCATCCAGCGCTTCTTCTATATCACTATTCCCCATATTTTTCCTGTGATGGTCGTCGCCACTCTGTTTTCCATCGTGCGGACGTTCGCTGAAATGGAAATCGTGTGGGTGTTAACGCGTGGCGGTCCGTTTAATGGCACACATATGATCGGAACCTATGCCTATCAGCAGGCGATTCAGAGTTCAAAAATTGGCGAAGGTGCGGCGGTATCGCTGTTCTTCTTCCCGATAATGGCGTTGGTCGTCTTCTTGCAACTGTGGTACTTGCAACGGAGGGATGCCTGATATGCAAGCAATGCGTCAAGACTTACGTTTTCAACGCGCCACATGGTCGGTCATCGCCTATATTTTGCTGGCAATCTTCTTGCTGGCGTGGTTGTTTCCGGTGGCGTGGATGGTGATTGCGTCCTTCAAGCCGAATGCTGAAATCACGCGCAATATTGAGCCGTTGGGGATTGTACAACCGACTATTGAAAATTTCACCTATCTGTTTCAAGAGACTGATTTCGTGCGCTGGGTGGGGAATAGCCTTTTTGTTTCGTTTTCGACGACTATTTTCTCCGTCGTGACAGGCACGCTGGCGGCATATGCGTTGGTGCGCTTTAAGTTACGAGGTCAACAGGCGCTGGGTATGGGCATTTTTGTGACGTACTTATTACCGCAAACGTTGTTGTTTATCCCGATGGCGTATGTCGTGCGACAACTGAACCTCTACGATAATCTTTTTTCGCTGGTAGTGGTCTATCCCACGATGATGGTGCCGTTTTGTACGTGGCTGATGATGGGATACTTCCGCGCAATTCCTGACGATATGGAAGAATCTGCCCGTGTGGACGGCGCGACCTACTGGCAAGCCTTTTACAAAGTCACCTTGCCCCTCGCCATACCCGGTATCATTAGCGCGGCGATCTTTACTTTTACGCTTTCGTGGAGCGAGTATCTCTATGCGCTGGTGCTCGTGCCATCTTCTGCCGCCCAGACCATCCCTGTCGGTGTGCCGAATGCGCTCTCTAGTGGGGATGTGTTCATCTGGGGATCGCTCATGGGTGCGGCGTTGTTAGGCTCCTTACCTGTCGTGCTTGTATATGCCTTTTTCATGCGCTTCTTCGTAAGTGGCATGATGGCTGGCGCGGTGAAAGGCTAGGCTCATGTTTAATCGACTTGACCATCTCGCCATTGTGGTGCGTGATACTGACCAGGCGCTCAAATTTTATAGGGATGTACTCGGCTTACCGTTACTTTTCAGTGAAATTTTACCCGACCAACCCGTCCGGCTGACTCATCTTGACATGGGCAATTCCCACCTGCAACTCGTTCAGCCACTTACGCCGGAGCATCCATTAAGCGCGTGGCTGGATGAGCATGGTGAAGGTTTGCATCACTTTTGCTTCTTTGTGGATAGTGTTGCCAATAAGATCGAGACATTACCGGAGCATGGCATCCCCTCGCGTGATGCCTCCCCGCGCAGTGGACCGAATGGGCGTGAAGCGGCTTTTCTAGAAACTGCCAATACGCGGGGTGTGCTGATTGAAATTACATCCGAGCCGACAACCCCGGAAAGCGATTGACGGACGATGAACAGGCAAGAGACGGCGCTCAATAAAGCGGACATACTGAACAATCTGCCTCCTAAATGGGCGGAAGATTTGATGCCAGAAATCAACAACGCAATCAAGGCACGTAATCAAAAAGTGATCGTGCTCGACGATGATCCGACAGGCACGCAGACCGTGCATGATGTCACCGTTATCACAGGCTGGTCGGTAGAAGTTTTAGAAGCCGAATTGCGTGATCCATCTCCGGCGGTATTTGTGTTGACCAACACACGCAGTATGCCGGAAAAACAGGCACGCGCCGTAAATCACGAAATCGCCACAAATTTGAACTATGCGTCTGCCCGCACTGGACGCGATTTTGTGATCGTCAGCCGGAGCGATTCCACGTTACGAGGGCATTTTCCGGCGGAAACAGATGTGTTAGCACGTGAGCTAGCTGATAAGTTCGATGGTGTGCTCATCATTCCGGCATTTATGGCGGGAGAACGCTACACAATTCATGGCGTGCATTATGTCGGCGACGATGAACGCTTAATTCCGGCATCAGAAACGCCTTTCGCAAAAGACTCCGCATTCGGTTACAGCACGTCGGTGATGCGTGATTGGGTCGCAGAAAAAACGGGCGGCACGGTTCATGCAGATGAGGTGCTGTGCATCGACATCGACTTGATCCGGTCTGAAGGTGCATCAGCCGTCGCAGAGCAATTGTTGACGCTGAACAATCATGCATATTGTGTGATGGATGCAGTTACTGAACGTGATCTTGAGGTCATCACGATGGCAATTTTGCAGGCAGAGGCGCAGGGTAAACGTTTTCTATATCGCACAGCGGCATCGTTCGCGGCGGTGCGGGCAGGGATTACACTCCGACCACTCTTAACGATGGACGAATTACAAACGGGGCGTGCTGGTGGTGGCCTGGTGGTCGTCGGTTCATATGTGCCCAAATCCTCTGCACAATTAATGCACTTGCTTGAACATAGTGATATTCACGCGATTGAAGTGAACGTCAACGCGCTACTTGATGACCGCAAGCGTACAGGCGAAATTAAGCGTGTCATTGATAACGCTGATCTCATTTTAGCGAGCGATCAAAATGTGGTCATTTTTACCAGTCGCTTACTCATCAGCGGGGAAAATGCGGATAGCAGTCTCAACATCGGCGGACAAGTTTCCCGTAGTCTGGTGGAGATTGTACGCGGATTACAGGTGTCCCCGCGTTTTATCGTGGCGAAAGGGGGCATCACATCGAGCGACCTTGCGACGGATGCGCTCAACGTCCAATGCGCACGGGTTATCGGGCAAATTTTACCGGGGATTCCCGTCTGGAAATTAGGCGATGAGTCCGCGCAACCTGATCTGATCTATGTCGTGTTTCCGGGGAATGTGGGCAGTGTGTCTTCCTTGACGGAAGTTGTAAAGAAATTCGATGCGGCAAATTAATCAATAAAATTAGCAACTCATTTTTTACGAGCAAGCCCGTTCGAGGCGTTGTTAAGGCGGTTTTCAGCGTCAGAGGCGGGCTTTATTAACAATAAATTTGGATACCAGAACAACTATGCTGGCGAAAACAAATGATTTACTCCGTTCTGCCGTAGCAGGCGATTATGCCATCGGCGGATTCAATGTCTATAACCTTGAGGGCGTGCAGGCGGTCATTTCCGCGGCGGAATCTGCGGAAAGCGCCGTCCTATTGCAGATTCACCCCGGCTCATTGACGCATGGCGGGTTGCCCCTCATCGCTTTATGTGTGGCGGCGGCTCAGGCGGCGAACGTGCCTGTTGGTGTGCATCTTGACCATAGTAGCGACATCGCGCCGATTGTATCCGCGATTGATGCAGGTATGACCTCCGTCATGGCGGATGGATCGCATCTCTCTTATGAGGAAAATGTGGCGTTTGTGCGCCATGCGGTTGATCTTGCTCATGTTAGTGGGGTGAGTGTGGAAGGCGAATTGGGGCGCATCAGCGGGACGGAAGATGGCCTAACGGTGGATTCGATCCATGCCCGCATGACCGACCCGGACGAAGCCGCCCGTTTTGTTGCCGAAACGGGTATTGATGCTCTTGCAGTGTGTATCGGCAATATTCATGGCAAATATCCTTTTCCACCCAAACTAGATTTTGACAGATTAACGCAAATTCGTGAGGCGGTCAACGTGCCGTTGGTGCTTCATGGCGCATCAGGGCTGGATGATGACACTATTGAACAGGCAATCGCGGTGGGTATTCGTAAATTTAACGTCAATACTGAGGTGCGCGGCGCGTATCTGCAAGCACTCAAGATTCAATTGGCGCAACAACCTGAGATTGATCTCGTGCCACTCATGACGGCTGTTCGGGATGCGATGCAGGCGGTGGTGCTGGAAAAAATTCAGGTATTTAAATCGGTTGGTAGTGCCAGCATTTCAGCCAAAAGCAAACAATTAATTTCTAAGGAATAGATAGATGCGATTACAGGGAAAAACCGCCATCGTAACGGGTGCCGCGCAGGGCATTGGCAAAGCGATTGCCGTGAAAATGGCGCAAGAAGGCGCATCCGTCATCATTGCGGATGTTGATAGCGTTCTGGGCAAACAAACCACCACAGAAATCAGCGATGCGGGCGGGACAGCACACTTTGTCAGTACAGATGTCTCGGTGCAGTCGCAGGTGCAAGCGATGGTGGATAGCGCCGTTTCGCGTTTCGGTAAGCTCGACATTATGGTGAATAATGCCGGCATCATCAATCGTGATTCTGTGCTGGAAACCTCACCGGAGGATTGGGCGCGGGTGTTCGCCGTGAATGTCAACGGCACCTATCACGGCACGGTGGTGGCGGGCAAACATATGGTGGAACGCGGCGAAGGCGGACACATCCTCAATCTCGCGTCACCGAATGGCATCATTGGCTTATATAACCGCTCCTGTTATGCCGCCACCAAAGGCGCGATCATGGCATACACGCGCTGTTGCGCCACTGAGTTCGGGCAACATGGCATTCAGGTGAACGCTATCGCACCCGGTTTTACAAATACGGAGATCAACGCGAATTTCTTCACGCCTGAAGTGCTTCAATCATTGCAGTTCCGCGTGCCGGTCAATCGTGTTGCCCAGCCGGAGGAGATCGGTTCTGCCGCCGTTGCGCTCGTTTCCGGCGATTTCCCTTACATGACAGGACAAATTATTTATTTAGATGGTGGCTGGACGGCGTGCGATATTGATTATGGACAATTGGGAAAGCATCTTGGGACGTAAAATTATCGACTTAAGCCTGACTTTTGCGACGGGCAAACGCGGCGTGCTGTTTGATCCTGCGTTGACCATCGCAGAAAATGGCTTTAACACCACAAATCTGCACATCTATAGTCACGCACTGACTCATATGGACGCGCCCAGGCACTTTATCAATGACGGCTGGACGATAGAGGCGATGGATTTAGAGAAGTGTATGGGGTCGGCGCTGGTCATAGATTTGTCGCACAAAGGGCATAACAGTCGCATCACCGTGGACGACTTCGCGCCCTATCATGATCGTATCCACGAAGGCGCACGCTTGCTGTTACGTACCGACTGGGATCAATACGCGGATGAAGACATCTATCGAACAGATTTTCCGCGCATTTCTGAAGAATTGGCGCATTGGCTGGTTGCCTGTGGTGTATGGTTTATCGGTGTAGAAACCCCCTCCGTGGCATCCTTATCTGTAGATAATCGCTCGGAATTAACCAGCGTGCATCAGATTTTGCTCGGTGCGAATATCACCATTGTGGAAAGTCTGTGCAATTTACGCTTATTGCCGGAACAAGTGCATCTGATCGCGTTGCCGCTAAAGCTGGACGGGGTGGATGGCTCACCTGTGCGGGCAATCGCGCTTATCGAAGAAGACTAGATTCAGCATTTCATGAGGAGCAAGTCATTTATGAAAACCCATAGAATCGTCGCCTTGCCGGGGGATGGTATCGGCAAAGAGATTATGCCACTGGCGTTAGATGTCATGCAGGTTTTACAGGAAGCTATCGGCACATATACACTGGACATCACGCAATATCCGTGGGGCTGTGAACATTATTTGGAAACCGGCGAAGTGATGCCCAAAGATGGCATTGAGATTTTGAGCGCCTATGATGCGATCTATTTCGTCGCCGCCGGACATCCTGACGTAGATGATACGCTAAGCGGCTGGGAATTTATCTACCGGATGCGTAAAGAATTTAGAGAATATGTCTGCTTGCGTCCGATTCGCTCATATGATGGCATAGAAACCCTCATCACCAATAAAGCGCCGATTGATCTGGTCGTCATCCGCGAAAATAGTGAAGGCGAATATGCCGGGGTGGGGGGCTTTACACATACCGGCTTCCCGAATGAATTGGCGATTCAGACGAGTGTTTTTACCCGCGTCGGCATCGAGCGCATTGCCCGTTACGCCTTTGAACTCGCCCGAACACGTAATAAGCACGTCACAAGTGTCACCAAATCCAACGCCCTGCAATATTCACAGGTTCTATGGGATCGTATCTTAGAAGAAATCGCCTCTGAATATCCTGATGTCAGGTTCGATTGGGTGTATGCTGATGCCGCGACAATGCGCTTCGTCAGCAATCCCGCCTTTTTCGATGTGATTGTGACGACCAACTTGTTTGGCGATTTATTGAGCGATTTGGGCGGGGCGATTGCAGGTAGTATCGGCTTGATGGCGAGTGGCAACATCAACCCTGCGCGTGATTTTCCGTCCATGTATGAACCCGTGCATGGCTCTGCGCCGGACATTGCCGGAAAAGGTATTGCCAACCCGATTGCCATGTTGCTTGCTGGCGCAATGATGCTTGATGATCTGGGTGAAAAGACGGCTGGTGATTTACTGCGCGGGGCGGTGGCGGCGGTATTAAGGGACGGCGTAAAAACCCGTGATCTTGGCGGTACGGCATCGACGACTGAAATGGCACACGCGATCCGCGCTAAAATTCGGGAGTTAAAACCGATCAATATGGAATAAATAATTCCGACGCGCCGATTTCATCAGAAATTTCCAGTAGAAACCTTTACCAATTAGCTGTAATCACCAAAATATTTGCCTCCACTTCGTTCAGTGAGTACCATTGGTGCTTTGCCGTTATATTATGAAACGAAGCGGTATTGTATTGACAGGTCACTTTAGAGAATTGATGACTCCCGCCACCATAGCTAGTCGTCTACACGATGCTTGAAATTAAAAATCAGCCACCACGCACACAGCGCCATATCGGAAGACAGGGGGCGCTTCGTCTTCATTTTGCGAAATCCAGAGCGAAGACCATCCTGCGCGAGAGCTATTCTCATGCACCTTTGCAGGTGATGCGTCCCATTGAAGACGATCATGGTGGCTTACAAATATTCATGCTCAGTCCAACGGGCGGGGTTGTTCAGGGCGATCACTACACCATCGAAATTCGCCTTGATGCCGGAACCCATGCCCTGATTACGACGATTGCGGCGAACAAAGTTTATAAAATGCCGGACGGATTGGCACGGCAGACCATCAACATTACGGTTGGCGAGGGGGCAATTCTGGAATTTGTGCCGGATGCGCTCATTTTGTTTAAGGACTCCGAACTTGAGCAAACCGTCCACATTACGCTGGAAAAAGGTGCCCTCTGTATCTTTCAAGAGAGTGTGATGGGCGGGCGTATTTCCCGCGGTGAGATTTTGCAATTCCGGCGCTATTACAACCATATTGAAGTGTGTGATGAGCGTGGGTTACTCCTCTATGATCGTGCCGACTATCAACCTCAGCCTGCCGACATTCATCAAATCGGATTACTGGATGGTTTTGCGATTTGGGGCAGTTGGTACGCGTTTGGCGATTTTACGAAGCGCGGCATTGATTTGCAACAATTCTGCCATGACCATTCTGAATTTGGGACTGACGCTGTTTTTGGATCACTTTCCACCCTTCACCGCAATGGACTCAGTGCACGTTTATTGACCAATCGTCTAGAATCAATCGAGACGGCATTTCATCAATTACGCCATGCCATGCACCGTGCGCTCAACATCCCATATTCGCGGCTACGCAAATAAAGGACAAACGATGAATCTATCTCCACGCGAAAAAGATAAACTCATGATCTATGTGGCGGCGATGGTTGCGCGAGACCGTAGAGCACGCGGTCTTAAGCTCAATTATCCGGAAACAATCGCCCTCATCACCGCCGAAGTGCTCGAAGGGATTCGTGATGGTAAAACCGTTGCGGAACTCATGACTTTCGGCACAACCATCCTGACGGAAGACGATGTCATGGATGGCGTTGCCAGCATGGTTGATGAAATTCAGGTGGAAGGCACATTCCCTGATGGGACGAAACTGGTCACGATTCATCAGCCGATCCGTCATGGCGGAACCACAAAGCCCGGCGAAATTCTGGTTGAAGACGGTTATATTATCGCCAATGCTGATCGTAAAACCATCTCTGTTGAAGTCAGCAATAGCGGCGATAGACCGATTCAGGTGGGGTCGCATTTTCACTTTTATGAAGTCAATTCTGCGTTAGCATTTGACCGTGAACAAGCCCGCGGGATGCGCCTCAATATCCCTTCGGGTGTGACAGTTCGTTTTGAGCCGGGCGACACGAAGACGGTTGAACTTACTGAATTAAAAGGCACACGTACGGTTTTTGGCTTAAATAATCTCATTAACGGCGCATTGGACGAGGAGTAAACGATGTCACTACATATCTCACGCCGTACCTATGCTGATTTATACGGTCCCACTGTTGGCGATAGAGTGCGATTAGCGGATACAGACTTGATTATCGAAGTCGAAAAAGATTTCACCTCTTATGGTGATGAGTCCAAATTCGGCGGGGGTAAGACTCTGCGTGATGGTATGGGGCAAGCACCCGGCACGACCCGCGAAGACGGTGCATTAGACCTCGTGCTCACCAATGCGCTGATAATCGACCATTGGGGCATCGTCAAAGCGGATATTGGTATTCGTGATGGTAAAATTGTCGGCATCGGTAAATCCGGCAATCCCGGCATCATGGACGGAGTTACAGACGGCATGATCGTCGGTCCGTCCACTGAGGTCATCGCCGCCGAAAAAATGATCGTTACCGCTGGCGGCATTGATTCGCATATTCATTTTATCGCGCCACAACAAATTGAAGAGGCGTTATCCTCCGGTGTTACGACCATGCTAGGCGGTGGCACGGGTCCGGCAACAGGGACGAATGCCACCACCTGCACACCCGGACGCTGGAATCTATTCCGCATGTTAGAAGCTTCAGAAGCCTTCCCGATGAATCTGGGCTACCTCGGTAAAGGGAATTCGTCGCTACCAGCGGGCTTAAATGACCAGATTGAAGCCGGCGCAATCGGACTTAAATTGCATGAGGATTGGGGGACAACTCCAGCGGCGATTGATACTTGCTTGAGCGTCGCCGATGTATACGATGTACAGGTCGCCATTCATACCGACACCCTTAACGAAGCGGGCTATGTCGACGATTCGATTGCCGCCTTTAAAGGGCGTACCATCCACACCTATCACACCGAGGGGGCGGGTGGTGGTCACGCACCGGACATCATCAAAGTCTGTGGCGAGAAAAATGTGCTCCCGTCATCGACCAACCCGACACGCCCTTTTACCGTGAACACCATTGATGAGCATTTAGACATGCTCATGGTCTGCCATCATCTTAGCCCATCCATCCCGGAAGATTTAGCCTTCGCAGAATCGCGTATTCGTCCAGAAACCATCGCCGCCGAAGACATTTTGCACGATCTCGGCGCAATCAGCATGATGGCATCCGATTCGCAAGCGATGGGACGCGTGGGCGAAGTCATCATCCGCACATGGCAAACGGCGCATAAGATGAAAGTTCAGCGGGGCGCATTACTACAGGACACCGCCCGTAACGACAATTTCCGAGTGAAACGCTACATCGCAAAATATACGATCAACCCCGCCATCACGCATGGGATTTCCGCATATGTTGGCTCGATTGAGGTCGGCAAAATGGCGGATCTAGTCATCTGGAATCCGGCGTTTTTCGGGATCAAACCTGAGATGATCGTGAAGGGTGGTTTCATCGCCTATGCACAAATGGGCGATCCAAATGCGTCTATTCCAACACCACAACCGCGTCACACGCGCCCGATGTTCGGCGCATATGGGCGGGCGCTGTATTCCACGTCGCTCAGTTTTCTGTCTAAGGCGGGATATGACGCAGGCATTCATCAGGAAATCGGCTTAAATAAGCAGATTGGCATCGTGCAGGAGTGTCGTGAAATCTCCAAGTTGGACATGGTGCATAATGACTATCTGCCAGAAATCGAAGTTGATCCCGAAACGTATGAAGTCCGCGCTGACGGGGAACACCTTACCTGTGAACCAGCGGAGACTTTGCCGATGACCCAACGTTATTTCTTATTTTAAAGGCGGAGATGTGCTTCAACTCAGCGTGCAACAACTCATCGTCCTGCATCAATTAACGGACTCCATGTTTCCATCCGGCGCTTTTGTGCATTCCGAAGGGCTGGAATCCTACGTGCAATCGGGGGCTATCGCCAATCCGGCTGATTTAGAACGCTTTTTGCGGGGACGGTTGCTCAACAGTCTGGCGTTATCCGATTGGGTCGCAACACATTGTGCGATGGACATGTATCATCAGCAAGAAATGGATGCGCTGATTCTGCTGGACGAGCGCCTGACCGCCATGAAAGTCGCTTACGAAGGACGGGAAGCCAGTATGCGAATCGGGCGGCAGACTTTACGCACGATTCTCGTTTCGTTGCCGGATGATTTTTTGAGTGACTTTCAGTTACTCATTCGTACCCAATCGGCGAGTGGTCATCAGGCAATTGTTTTCGGGCTGGTCTGCGCCGCATTAGATATCGAGAAACGGGCAACGCTGACGACCTATGGCTATTCTTATGTCTCCAGTCAGGTGTCTGCGGCGATTAAGCTCATGCGTTTCGGGCAGACTCAGGCGCAACATCTTATCTGGACGCTACAGCCTGCCATTGAAGAAGCAGTCGAATTAGCACTCCAGCAGACTATCGACACGATGCAATCATTTACGCCCGCGCTTGATATACGCATGATGCAACACGAATATTTATTCCGTCGGTTATTCAACAGTTAGCCAATTGATTTTATCGTAAGGAGAACTCATTATGTGCGATACCCACGAACATCATCACCACCACGATCATGACCATCACCCTATGTCCCCGACGATCAACGGCAAGTCCGTCCATGAGACTCCGTTTTTGCTTATCGGGGTCGGTGGACCTGTCGGCACAGGTAAAACAACCTTAGTGGAGAAAATGTGCCAGATTCTTGCGCCTGATTATCGCATCGGGGTGGTGACCAATGATATTTACACGAAAGAAGATGCCCGCATCCTGACAGAATTGAGCGGATTAGACCCGTTACGAATTCTCGGTGTGGAAACAGGTGGTTGCCCGCATCACGCCATCCGTGATGATGTATCCGCTAATATCGAAGCCGTTGAAACTTTGCTTGCCCGCAATGACGATCAACTTGATCTGATTTTCATTGAGAGCGGCGGCGATAATTTGGCGGCGAGCTTTAGCCCCGAACTGATTGACGTTGAAATCTACGTCATTGATGTCTCTGGTGGCGAGAAAATTCCGCGCAAAGGTGGACCCGGTATCATGCACTCTAATTTGCTTATAATCAATAAAATTGATCTCGCGCCGTATGTTGGGGCGAGCCTTGAGGTAATGGAAAGCGACTCACGGAAGATGCGTGATGAGCGTCCATTTCTGATGACGGATTTGCGAAACGGTGTGGGCATAACGGACTTGAAAGCGTGGATTGAGACTCAAATTACGATCAAGAAACAGGCGTTTGGCACAGAAATGGCGTAATGCGGGTTCAGAGGGATTAACAAGATGCATAGATAAGTGGGGATTGGGATATTCATTTACCCAATCCTCACTTCTTTGTCGTTTACTTTATAGTGCAGGCGCTTTTTTGCTTACTGCGACGAGTTGTGCCACACGGGTTGCGACCTGTTTATCAATTTCTTCACGGCTCAACTCTGATGTATTGAGAAGCGCTTCAAATTGCTCACTATTGAGGCGCAATACCTCGACGTTGTTGATGGCGCGAACAGTCGCGGTTCGGGCGCTCTCTTGACGGGATGCAATCTCGCCGAAATACTCGCCAGCGCGTAAAATGGCAACGCGTCGTTCCCCGTCTGCGACCATTTCAAGCACTTCGACTTCACCGTGAGTCACGACGTAGAAGTCTCCGGCTGTATCGCCCTGTTGAATGATGGTTTGTCCGGCATTGTATTTCTCAGCCGTGAGTTGTTCCGTCACGGAAGCAAGCTCACTATCGCTGAGTGAAGGCAGTGCCTTAGAGACATACTGTTGATAAATTCGACCTACGCGCTCAGTCACATGCTTATCGATCTCATCACGGCTTAAGTCCGAACCGGATACCAGATCAGCAAATTCTTGATGATCCAACGCAAGCACTTCGACAAATGACGTTGCACGCACGGTGGCGGTACGTGGCGCGTTCTTACGTAAGCCAATTTCACCAAAATAGTTTCCACTAGTGAGCGTCGCAACCACATGATCTCCGTCCGGCGTTTCTTCCACAACTTCCACTGTGCCTTTGGCTAGAATATAGAAATCATCGGCGATTTCGCCCTGCTTGATGATGACATCTCCCGCACGATAATGCTTGGGTTCCAGTTGGGTTGAGACCTTCACCAATTCATCACGGGTCAGTGTGGGCAGTGCAATCGCCAGATATTTATCGTAGGCTTGACGTGCCACCATCAGGAAGCCGATCACGGTCGGACCGACGACCAGCAAATTGTAGATGAAATGCAGGTAGGGGCGTGTGAGTAAGGATGAATTTATGGAAGGGAAGAACGTTCCGACCAATCCACCCCGCGCTAGAATACCGAATTTGCCGGCGGCAGAATAGAACGAGACCAGCGCAGGTTCTTTACCTAAGGGATGTGCAGTGATGATATTTCCGTCCGCTACCGTTCCCCACAATTGCTTCGTGCCAGAGAAAACAAGGTCGTCATCAAAGAAATACAGATAGCTGATGAATAAATGCTCGAAGGTATGAAGCACTAAAAATGACATGGCTATCCATAACCAGATACTTCGCGGAAACTTCGTCAATAATACGCCTGTGACCATCCAGCCAAATAGCTCAAAGACGAGATGAACGACTTCAATATCTAATTGACCAAAAACGCCACATGCAGGTGGACCTGATATTGCAATACCACTGGAATTCAGGTTAGGGATACCTGTCGCGTCCGGCATGATGATATGACTTGCAGAAAGACTCGTGGCAGGGCTGTTTGGATCCCGCAATCCTGCTTCAATAGCGCGGGTTACATTGTCACCGCTGTCTACAGGGGGTGGACAGGCACTCGTACCGTCGAAAAATGATAACGCCCCGACCTGAGCAACGTGTTCGCCAAGATGTCCGATCTGCAACACGACAAACACCGCGAATACCGCGATCCAACTATAGTGTTCGATTTTCCACAGGCTCTCAAAGAGCATCGTGGGAATCCAGGGCAATAGCGCGAACAACGCGATGATATATAACGGCTGTCCCATCAGTGTTAAGCCCACAACAGCCACAATGGATGCCATGGCGGTGCCGATGACGATACTATTGGGCACCCGCTGGAACACCGCTAAATTCATAATGGAGCGAATATTTTGAACGATAGTCTGCATAATTGATATTTTCTCTTTCAGTGAATTTAGTTACGCGCGGTGCTTTGTCGCATATTGCGAATCGCGTAGTAGAAAAATGTTCCAGTAACGATGATGGTAAAAACCATGATAATGCCCAATACGGGCAAACGATCTTGCCAATCGTCTTTGGTCACCGCACGTCCAACGGGTGTTTCTTGAGCTTCAACAACGGCAGTCATCATCAAAATCATACTGATACTGATGAGCCGCAGTAACAATCGTGATGTTCGGTTCATAGCGTAGTCCTAATTTATGGAGGATAGAGCTTTTTAAACTTAGAATTAACGATATTTTCGATCGCTTGCATATATCTATGGTAAATCAATTTTTTGAATGATTCGTTAAGGTTGCTGACAATGTGGTTGAGGCTTTAGGAGGGTGTTGAACGATTATGATGCAAAGTGTCCTCGATATTTGGTGCGATATAGAGGTGATGTGTATACGGTCATAATCATTGCAATGACATGACCCCATCCGGAAAATTTATGTCGGCATAATTTCTGGATGGGGTAGTGCTAGTTGAATTTTACCCGATTGCGTCGCGTGAATATTGATTGTCGATGATGCGCCAGATAAGAAGGGGATTTGCGTCTTTCAGCGCATCCGGTAGAAGATCATCCGGCAGATTTTGATAGGCAACCGGACGCAAAAAGCGTTTGATCGCGGTCATGCCCACTGAGGTTGAATTCGGGACAGTCGTCGCTGGATACGGTCCTCCGTGTACCATCGCATGGACAACTTCCACGCCTGTGGGATAGCCGTTGAACAGCACGCGCCCCGCTTTACTACTCAAAATGGTAACAACCAGTTGTGCGAGGTCTAGTTCAGCGTCACTCGCATGAATCGTCGCCGTGAGTTGCCCGCCTAGTGACTGAATAGCTGTAAGCAGTTGATTCATGTCATCGCAAAGCACAAACAGCGTCACGGGTCCGAAATGCTCTTCCTGCAATGTGGGATCATCCAGAAAGGCGCTACCAGTTGTTTGCATAACGGTGTTGGCATAGCAAAATCCGGTATCGTTGACCACTTCGCCACCCGTAAACAGCGTCACCGAGTTTTTATCCTTAAGCGCAGATACCCCTTTTTGTAAGGATTGCTCTACGCCTTCATTCAGTAGAATTTGTGGCGCTTGCTCGCGCATTGCTCCCGCAACGTTTTCGATAAACTGCTTGCCTTCCGGTGAATCTAGTAGGAAGAATAATCCCGGATTCGTGCAAAATTGCCCTGAGCCGAGCGTCACAGAGCCAGTCACACCGCTTACAAGATCAGAGGTGCGCGTTGCGAGGGCATCTGGCAAAATCACTACGGGATTAATACTGCCCATTTCTGCATAAACCGGAATGGGTGTGGGGCGGGAAGTCGCAGTATCAAAAATCGCCCGACCACCGCGCAATGATCCGGTAAAACCGACTGCCGCCAGATCAGGATGTTTGACCAAAGTTTGCCCGACTTCGATCCCCGTTCCCTGTAGAAGCGAAAAATACCCCTGTGGAAATTCGCATTTTTCGATGGCGCGATGAATAGCTTGCGCGACCAACTCGGAAGTTGCTGGGTGACTCGGATGCCCTTTAGCAATCACCGGACAGCCCGCCGCAAATGCTGAGGCGGTATCTCCACCCGCAACGCCAAACGCAAGCGGAAAATTATTCGGCGTGAAGACCGCAACCGGACCAATAGGGCGCAACATCTGTCGAATATCAGGGCGGGGCGCAGGCGTACGATCAGGTAGGGCGGTATCAATGATCGCATTGACATATGAGCCTTCGCGCACATGAGCGGCAAATGCCCGCAACTGATTGGTTGTGCGTCCCCGTTCCCCTGTCAGGCGGGGTAATCCGAGTGCGGTTTCGCCGTCGCATACCGTTAATAATTCATCACCAATCGCTTCGATTTCGTCGGCGACAGTTTCCAGAAAATGTGCCAGCTTTTCTGCTGAATAGTGGCGGGTTTGTGCGAAGGCTTCCGCCGCATGATTGACTGCCTTATTGACTTCTTCTGTGCTGGCATCCGCGAAGATGGTTTTTCCGTTTGCTTTAGTGCGTGGATCTACGCTAGAGAAATGCGCGTCGTTTTCCTGTCGCCATGTACCAGCGATTAAGTGCTGTCCTGTAATTGTCATAGTGATCTATTTTCCCCCTACGATATGAACCGTATTTATTAATTTGCCAATCGGGTCTATTGTAATACGGATCACATCGCCCGCCTGCAATGTAAAGTTATCCGGCGGAACAACCCCTGTGCCGGTCATCAGAAATACCCCGAACGAAAATGTTTTACACCGTACTAGAAAATCGAGTAGCTCCGGTAATGTGCGGTTTAACTGTGCGGTGCTCGTCTCGCCGGAGAAACTCACTGTACCCCCGCGCTCAATTTCAATCTGGATGGTGACCTGCGCCCATGAGGTGGCATCCGGCTGTAACCAGATGCGCGGACCTAATGCACACGCATCGTCATAGACCTTCGCCTGTGGCAAATAGAGGGCGTTCGCACCTTCAATATCACGCGAACTCATATCGTTGCCAATCGTAAAACCGATCACTTCTTTATGACCGTTTATGACAACTGTAAGCTCTGGCTCCGGCACAGACCATGTTGCGTCGGCACGAATACCCACATAATCGCCTGTGCTGACGGTTTCGTATCCCAGTGCTTTCCAGAATATTTCGGGACGTTCCGCCGCATAAACGCGTGTGTAAATTGTGCTATTGTCTGATTCGCGTTCGCGGGCTTCTTCGCTTTGTTTATAGGTCACGCCTGCCGCCCAGATCGGTTGTTGATCCAGCAAGCCAGCAAGAGTTTGCGCCGTGTCTGCGGGTAGGGTGTCTGTGATTGCGCTGTCTAATTTAGCAATCAATTCAGATGCGCGTACAGTTTGTAGAAGCCAACCAAACGACGGAATCATGTTTCCATCAAGTGCATATAAATGTGTATCTTTTTGGTATCCGAGTTTTGGTTGCCCATTCTCCTGATACCCGAAAAGGAAATAATTTTCGTTCATTGTTAAAGTCCTTAAGGTGTTGTCGCAACCATAATTTACATGATCCTATATTATCCTGAAACAAGTGATGATGATAGCTAATGCCCGCAGACTTAAATAGGAACGAATTACCTCTGTATGCCTATAAAATATCACTTGAAAACGTTAATGAACTCTTGTAAGCTAATCTGTCCCTTTTTGACCAAACATATACGGAGATAAGCCCTGATGATCGTCGGCATGGACTTCGGCACGACTAATTCCGGTATGTCGGTGTTTGATGGTGAGCGTTTGCACCTCATCCCCTTAGATCCAACCAATAAAAATCCTTATGTTGCCCGCACCGCTATGTATATCACCAATGCCCGTTCTGTACACATCGGGCGCGATGCGGTCAATACCTATTACGATCAAAACCTTAACCGTCCATTTAAACTAGAACGGGTGCGCGTCGGTGAGGTCGAAATGACCTTCGCCGAGATCGGCACGTTCATCAAAGATGTGTATATTGAGAAAGATGTCTATTCACCCGGACGGCTGTTTCTATCGTTCAAGATGGGACTCTCCGCCAATAATTATCTCGGTACGGTGGTCGGTACAGATTACTATTTTCTGGAAGACATTATCGCCACTTATCTCTATACCACCCGTCGCCGTGCAGAAGAACATCTCGGTTGTGAACTAGACACCATCGTTTTAGGTCGTCCGGTGCGTTACTCCGATGATGAGACGCAAAATAAAGTGGGGCAGGAACGCTTACTTCAGGCGGCATTTCGCGCAGGCTATAAAACCGTTTATCTGCAATATGAGCCGATTGCGGCGGCGTATCATTACGAAACAGGCATTAGTGAAGAACAAAACGTGCTGGTCTTCGATTTTGGTGGTGGTACGCTGGATATCAGCATCATGCGGTTGGGTAATCCGAAAACTAGACAGGTGCTAGCGACGGGCGGTATTCCGATTGCAGGTGATATATTTGACCGAAAAATTGTGCGCCACAAATTCCCCAAACATTTCGGCGAAGGCAGTACGTATATTCACGGGCATAACGAATTGCCCATTCCGCCGAGTTTTTATGATGCGTTTGAAGATTGGCAGACCTTGCTTCAATTGCAAATGCCAGATCGGATTGAGCAACTCAAATTGATCGCGCAGATGTCCAAAAACAAAAAAGTTCAGGCGCTCGTTCAACTCATCAGCAGTAGTTATGCGCTAAAAATGTACGACCTCGCGGAAACGTCCAAACGTACTGTTTCTGATAGTATTGTCACGCCGATTCGATTTTCAGGACCCGGTTTTTCCGTCGCAGATTCGCTCACCCGTGCTGAATTTGAACAGTTGATCCGCTCTGATGTGCGCGACATCGCACAACGGCTGGATCAGGTTATTGTCGAAGCGGGCTTAAAGCCAGAACAGATTGATGCGGTCATTCGTACAGGTGGGTCATCGCAGATTCCGTTGTTTATTCAGATGCTAGAAGCCCGTTTTGGGGCGGATAAAGTGCTCGATATTGACACGTTTAGCAGTGTGACTTCAGGCTTAGGCGTGATGGCGCATGAACTTGAGCAGGGGCGTAGTCTGCTGAAAGCGCATCATGCTGAAGATTATCCACCGGCAGAGTATCTAAAATCGACCCACGAAGGTGGCATCCCCACGCTCGATTTTGACACGCTGACCAAATATATTGATCTCACAGAAGGGCACGATATTCAGATTGACGAGGCGCATGTGGTGCTTCATATGCGTGATGATCTGATCTGCGCGGTAGAAACCGGAGATCAAGAGGTAACACTCAACAACGCGAATTCACCGGCGGGTATCATCCCTGTGGAAGCTCAGGTAGTGCTGATGACAACCGATTATCGTGTACTCGTCAAAACAGCCCGTCAGCTTGCCAGTATGGAAACACTCGGTCTGAGCTTCGAAGACTCTGAAGGGTTTCATCAGGATGATTTTGGTAATGAGACGATTTGCGCGATAAACAAATGGAACGAATTACAGGATGCCGATCAGCTGATTATCGTGACGGATCGCGGGTATGGTCGTGCTTTTATGGGCAAGACGATGCTAGAAAATTTGCTTCGTCCCGTTCCCTATCAGATGACCCGTGTGAAGGGCAATCCGGTGGCGTTAATCGGTACGAATGTAGATAGCCATATCTTGATTCTCAGTAGTAGCGGGCGCGTGGTACGCCTACGTGCTAATCATGTGCAATTATTAGAAGAACGCTTGATGAAGTTTTCGACAAGTGTCAGCGTGGTTGATGCGCTTGCACTTCATCCGGCACAGATGAATGCCGATCTTACGCTTGTCACCGCAACGGGCTATGTAAAACGTGTCTCGATGAATGATATTCCAGTTTCATCGGAGATTAACATGGGCGGAGAAAAAATCCTCAGTCGGACGAACGCTATCGGAATGATAATTTACGATCCACATTCACCCATTTATGTCCTCACGTCGCAACGCATGATTCTCCTTGAGGATAACATGGTTACACGCTCATCCCCTGACGAAACCACCGACCACAAGCTGATGCAACTTCGCAAAAATGAACACATACTCAACATTAGCCAACGCTGATCGTCGTTGCGCGCTCCTATTAACAAGAAATTTTGCGAAACGTAAATCGAAAAGCGATTAAACGCTTACCCTTCGCCATCCATATATTCGACTCGCATACAATTTACGCAAAATACACAAAAAATTCATAATTATTAACCACCAAACATAGGATCACATGTTACAATTTAGGCGGAGAGTTTAATAATAATTACACATGACAGATTGTTTCCTTACGATCTGCCTAAGAGGGTTAAATGCCTAAATTTCCTATCGCTGTTTTATTGCTTTTGTTGACCGTCATCATCGCCTCTACTCCCAACCCGGTACACGCCCAAACATCAGAATTTATCTATGTAAATAGCACGGCAGATACAGTCGATGCCGATATTCATGATGGTATTTGTGCCGATTTATCGAATATGTGTTCCTTGCGTGCCGCCATTACACTTGCGAATAGAAGAGCAGGCGCAGACACAATCATTGTGCCCGCCGGTGTATTTACGCTAGAACAGGATATGCTATCTATCACTCAGTCACTCTCAATTGTGGGTGCTGGCTCAAATATGACGATCATTAACGCCAACGGCAAAAAAGGCATTGTTTACAACAACCCTTCCGGTTATAGCCAACCATCGCATATTCACGAGATTCGTGGCGTTACAATCAAAAATGCGAGTGAAAGCGCGATTACTGTATACCGATATAGCGAATATATCTTCCACGATGTGACGCTTACACGCAATATGTATGGGATATATAGCGGCATTGGAAGTCCGAACAGTCTGCTAGTTAGTAGCAGTACAATTTCGAACAACATCAAAAATGGTATTTCTTCAGGAGCCAATTTAACAGTAGAAGATTCAGTCATTCGTGACAATGGCAATTATCAAATTTCTGGTGGTGGGATTTACGCGACAGGACCTGTTACCATTCGCAACAGCGCGATAGTGGATAATACAGCCAATATTGGAGGCGGTATATATTTAGTCAAAGGAAATAGTTCCTATAGATATGACGTAAATATTTCCAACAGCACCATCAGCGGAAACACAGCATTTCGTGTTGGTGGTGTTTTTAGTGATATTTATATGAACATTCACCTCAACAATGCTACGGTAACCAATAATACTGCGACTGTAGAAGGTACAGGCGGTATTTGGGCGAGTGCCGACAGCGTTGAAATGAGCAATTCAATCGTTTTCGGGAATGCCACTTATGAGAATATCGCGGCGGATTTTCGTGGTTCGCTCGTGTCGCTCGGTAATAATATCATCGGTGAGATTTATGATGATAGCTTACTCACATCCACCGATCTATCCGGTGTAAATCCATTATTAGAGCCGTTGGCATGGGATTTGCTTCTCCCGATTCATCGCTTAGCTGAGGGAAGCCCTGCACTTGATGCCGGCAATGAGACACTGTGCGAAACTCAAGATCAACTGGGCGCGTTGCGTACAGGGTTGTGCGATGTTGGTGCGGTGGAGATGCCGTTAATGTCAGATGCGGACGTTGCGGTATCACTCAGCGCAAGTGCTTCTACGCTAACGATAGGTGAGACAACATCATTAACAGCGCGGGTGACGAACAATGGTCCCGGCACGGCTGAAAATGTGCGGATTTCAATAGAGATACCGGCTGGCTTGACCGTGGAAAACGCGAGTCTGCCAGATTATGTGAATCGCATCTGGACAATTGATAGTTTATCCGTGAATCAGACGGTGGAACTTATACTGGATGTTTCCCCTACAACCGCTACCCGCTATCCGATTACCGCCGCATTTCTGGACTCAACCACAGTCAACGTCCTCTCCTATAATGATCGCGCTGAGGTTGCATTAATCGTTGATCCCACCAATCTGCTCTTGTATGCAGACCTATCCGTCGAACAGTTTTCGATGAATGCGCCTTTTACCTATACCGTCACCGCCACAAACACGGGTGATTTACCCATCACAAATGTGGTGATAGACCTGGATATCCCTGATGGTATACAGGTGAATTCCTTTACTGGCGCAGAATATTCGGATGCGGTGTGGACAATCGATACGATTGCCGTTGGCGAATCGCGTGTGCTGAGTCTTGAATTGCGCGGTCTTCGTGATGTACTAACAGGTGGCACTTATGATTTTTCAGCAAGCCTTCTAAGCATGGATCAATACGATCTTTATGCCGGAGACAATAGCATAACCCGTAGCGCGTCTATCGACACCGCTGATTTGGGCATCACCATGCAAACGTCGCCTGATGTGCTATTCCCCGGTCAGGAATTCACGATCAATTTTGAAGTTTATAATTTTGGGTCAATTAATGTTTCAGGGGTACAAATCGCTTTCCCGCTTCCTGATGAAATGACATTGGTGAGTTACGACGATAACATCGTGACTTACGAGAATGGCATCATTAGCGTGCGCCATTTTATTTATCCCTACAGTGGAAACGGCTATCAACGGCAGTTTGAGATGACATTGCGTGTTGATGACTCCGCAGTGGCTCCTGCTATGCCCGTTTTCAGTGCAGAAATTCTATCTCCATATGCCGATAATCAACTTTTCAATAACAGTGTACAAATCACAAATCAAATAGAACTGCCGTTTGATTTAGCACTGAATAATCGTGCAGATATTACCGTTCAACCCGGTGGGATACTTACTTATACACTGACGCTGACGAATCAGAGTGCATATGAAGCTACGAATATCGTGGTGGATGATAGTTTCGGCGCTACAGTTGTTTATAGTTCCCATAGTGGAGAAGGCACTTATGATCCTGTGGCGAAGCAGTGGGCGATCCCTTCGCTTGCACCATTCTCACAGGCAACCTTAGATATTGTGACACAAGTTAATGGATCGTCAGGGACGATTTATTCGACGGCAGAGATTGGCGCTTTCGATCAGTTCGATGTTGACTCTACACCGGGCAATGGGAACCCGAATGAAGATGACTATGCGCGTACTCTAACAAACATTTGCTCCGCCACAACACAACCTGTTTACGATATTGCAGACGGTGATGTGAATGCGTTGATCGTGGCGATCAATGCCATTCGGAATGGGGCTTGCTACGACGGTGAGGCGATCATCAATCTTGCGCCTGATGGAGACTATATACTTTCTACGAATTCGAATTCAGTTGATAATATATTGCCTCAAATTTACCGTCATGTCAGGATTAACGGTAACGGCGCGCAAATCACCCTGAGGAATGTACGCGCTTTTGATGTGACCGAAAGCGGCGCGCTAATTCTTGAAAATCTTAACCTCCATGCAGATTATGGCATTCCCGTTGATGGTGGGGTGGTCCGTAATCTTGGAACCCTATCTCTCCGTGATGTGCAGGTGACTGGCTATTTAGCGAACAATACCTCCAGCAGTGCCAGCACAATCTACTCTGCTGGCGATCTTTACATAGATCGTGCTGAATTCTACTTATATGACGATTATACCGGTATTGCCTCAACACTCATCCACAATGATGGTGGCGAAGCGATCATCACAAACAGCATTATTGATAACGATGACCAGTATGACACTGTGCTGAATGGTAATCCGCTTTTCTCATCAAGTGGCGCTCATGAACTACTGACTTTACAAAATAATCTCATCTCTGTTCAGATAGCCAATCCTATTTTTGGTGGGGATGGTGTTATCCGTTTGCTTGGTAATGTATTTGAGTTTGAACCTTATCAGGCAAATAATAAATGTAGTACAACCACCCATCTGGTCTCCGGTGGATATAATATTTTCAACAATTTGACGGGCTGTGATGTCTCCACATTAGTGACTACAGATACAATTACGACCTCTTTGCTGTCCATCAGGAGCTATAACGAATTCAATATTTACAGCGATAACTGGGATATTCCGGCGCATATTTTAACTACCGTGCCTATAGTGGATCAAATTCCGTCTGAGCTTTGCCTGCCTACAGATTATCTTGGTGACGCTCGTCCAATTGATGGCAATGATGACGGCACGCTCGCCTGTGATATTGGACCGTTTGAACATACGACTGCACCAGATTTATCAGTTGCCATCGCTACAGACAATTCAGCACCTAGCATATTTGATGACATCAACCTCACTGTAACTGTCACCAATAACAGCACAACCTGGCGGGAAATCCAAGCGGTTTTAATCCACATTCCCGAAAATACGAGCATTGTCTTCGAGGATTACGCCGATTTTGATTGGTACTCCCTTTATCCGTTAAGTACGCGGGTTGTCCTGTGGAAACTTCCAGCTAATCTCGCCCCGAATACGACGAACGAGATCACCATTCCCATTCGCGCACAAGGGGATATTGATAATGGTGTATTTACGAGTAGCGCATTCGTTTATGCAGAGCCGTATGCGCGGGAGTCAATCGCTACGACGGATTTCACCATTGAGTGTGAAACAAGTGAAGATTGGACCGTTGATGCAGGCGATACTGCGGGATTCATCCTTGCTATTGAAAGAGCGAATAACGAAACCTGCCACCCCGGTGCAAACACAATTACGGTGAATGGTGCTATTCCGTTCACGTACGGATATGACGAATTTGAGCAGAATGCCCTCCCCGCAATTACCAGTGAAATTACCATTATCGGTGGGGAACTCGTGAACACGACGGGAAACCACATGCGTTTCTTCGAGGTCACTGAAAATGGCGCACTCACGTTAAATGGCGTGACCTTAAATGGTAATTCAACCACGTATCCAACTGTCTCTACCCTTAATGGCGGGGCAATTTTCAATGCGGGCGAAGTGACCATTAACGATGGGGTGCTTATTAACAATGCGTCGCGGGTCGGTGCGGTCGTATATAACACGGGTGAACTCACTATTAGCAATAGCATCATTCGGGACAATATCACCAATAATATGTCCCGTAGTGTAGATCATTATGGAAGCCTCATTTACAATCTTCGGGGTAATGTGTTGATTGAAGGCAGTACCTTTGATGACAATACCATTGTTGATAACGGGGATAATGCCTCTATTATTGTCAATGTTGTCCCATCCGTGATGACCATTCGCAACAGCACATTTACCGACAACCTGCTCGGAGATCGTGGCGCTGTCGTCGCCAATCACAATTATGATGTCTACACACTTGTGGAAAACTCACCCTTGTTCATTGAGGATAGTATTTTCCGCAATAACAGGGGCTACAATTCTTTCGTTATCCTCAACAACGAAGCAGAAGTCATTATTGATCGTTCATCATTTGTAACAAATACTGGCGTTCCGGTAACGGCTTACCACACCGTAACAATCAACAACAGCCTCTTTTATGGCAACGTCGGGAATTACGTGTTTGATTTTAATTATGCGTACGATTCAGATGAAATTGTAACGGTCACGAACACGACAATCAGCGAAAACAGTGGCGACACCTTTGATGGAAGTTCTGGAACGACACTGGTGTTGCGGAATAATATCCTCAACGGCGATAACGGCAACGAATGTGGTTGGTTTGATACCCAATCTGAAGGCTATAATATCAGCAATGATGATCGTTGTGAGTTGGATCATGCCACCGATATAGAAAATGCAGAGGTTGCGCTTGGTGCGTTGCAACTGACGGGTGATTCGCCCTTTGTCGCGCTATTACCCACTAGCCCTGCATTGGACTTTATCCCCACCTGTGATACCGCGGTTGATATTCGCGGATTAGCGCGCCCTGTGAACGGCAATTGTGATGCCGGTGCATTTGAGATGCAAACCGCCTTGATATTTACCGATCTCGCCTTGAGCGCGACCTACAGTACACTCACACCGGTATTGAACGAGATCGTTCTCACTACATTGACCGTTACTAACTCCGGTTCGAATGACGCAAATAATGTTGAAATCACGCTGGATTCTCCGTTTACCTATCAGTCGGCAACAGGTGACGGCACGATTACGGCGGATTTGTGGACAATAGCGACAATTCCTGCTGGCGAAACCCGTACCATCGAAATTTCTTATCTTGCTGAGAACGGCTTCCTCCTTGACGACATGTATTTCCGTGCTGTTCTGCAATCGCTGGACGAAACAGATTCAAATTATGCCAATAACGGGGTTGTATCTTCCCAATTCTCAACCAATTATGTAGACCTGAGCATCAATCCAATCTATATTTCGGATTCCAATAGTAATAGCGTTTACAACGGTAACATTTATGAAATGCAAGAGTTTACGGCGAGTCTTTCCGTAGAGCGTGAAAGCGGAAATTACTATGTCGATGCTGTAATTGATCTTACATTACCCGACGGCATAGAATACATCTCCCATTCTGTGAATTTTGGGGTTTATGCAGATGGTATCTGGACGATTGACCGTCTGGGAAGTACGAATTACCCGAATCGCCCCCGTCTTTTGTTGACCTTCCGTGTTGTACCGGGAACACCGCTACAATCCATTGAGTGGATTACGGAAATTTCCAGCGATTTGCTTGATCCGAATGTAGACGACAACCTGAAGATCAACACGCTGAATATTGTCGAACCGACTGATATTGTCCTTACCATTACCCCACAACCTGCAATTGCTTTCGTAGGGGATGATGTGGCATTCCTCGTCACCGTAACGAATAATGGTGACATCCCTGTGACTGATGTAAGGGTAAATATGGATATGTATCCGTATTCGTTTCCGATAACCTTGAGCGAACCGGGTGCGTTCCCCAACTGGTATATTCCAGATATTCCTGCCGGGGAGACTCGTACACTAACCTTAAGTGGCACCGTGTCTCCATCATCAGATCGTCAAAATATTTATATCGGTGGACAAATTTATGGTGATTTTACGGATTATGACCCGATTAACAATTACACAGAAGCATATATCGCCGTAAATCCTTCTGATCTATCAATTGAAGTGGATGTAACCAATCCGACACCGGACGTTAATTCCGAGGTGACGTATACTTTTACCGTCACCAACAATAGTAGTCAGGAAGTCACCGGCGTTCATGCAGATATCTATACACCGAATGGGCTGACAAACGTAACAAGTATCGGCGACTTTATACTGGATGGTTACGATTGGGTGATTGGCACATTACCGCCGGGTGGCACAGCATCCCAAATATTTACAGGTATGGTACGCGATAATCAAGCAACCAACACCATTACTGTTCATGGTGAAGTATTTTCCTACGACCAAATCAGTGATAGTGACTACTCAAATAATAGTGTTTCGTTTGATTTTGTGGTTAATGGGGCGTTGCTTGATCTGGAATTTACCCCCCTTACACAAACAGAATATAATGTCGGTGATCCGGTTGATTTGACGCTGAATCTAACGAATGAAGGTCAGCTTCCTGTGGGGCAGGCGGAAATACGTCTGAACCTACCGGCTGGAACCACCCTTGTGAACAGCAGTGAAAGCCTGGTCAATAATGTGTGGACGGTGACCGATCTTGATATAGATGAGACCGTTACACTTACGTTCACCGTAGATGTCAGTATTCAAATTGCGGGTCTACAACGGAATATTGAAGCCGAAGTGTTGACCAGCGACCCCGCATTCCCATCAGATGTGGAGGCGCTACAAGCCATTTCTGTTATCGGCACGGAGGCGCGGTTAACGATCTACCGTGATCCCCATACCAACACACCACAAATCTATATTGCGGGTGATGAGTTTAACGTACGCCTGACTGCAAGTGGTTCTTCAATGCCGATAGAAGATGTCGTGATTACGCTGGATAGTTTGGAAGGATTAATTCCAGTCAGCTACGATGAAGGCTTTGATCCGCAATCGAACACGATTACGGGCGTAGCAACGAATGGCTATTTTAATTTCAACATGACCTTCAGAGTTGCAGAAAATACCGCCGGGCAAGCATTAAACCTCGTCGCTACAGTGCAAACGCCGGGGCTTCCTGAACGTCATCCGATCAACAATACCTATACACTCACAAATTATAGTCGTTGGAATGCGCCACAAGCGATTACTGTGACTACCACAAGCGATGATGGTAATGGATTCTGTGTGATTGATGCCTGTACGCTTCGTGATGCGCTTACGGATGAACTGATTGGCGATGGCAGTACAATCACCGTGCCAGCAGGGACTTATATGCTGAACGGTGGACAAATCGACATTGAAACCAATGTCATAGTCGTTGGCGAAGGCGAAGTAATTATTGATGCAAATGCCGATAGTCGGATTTTCAGCGTCAATAGTGATTACTCGGTAACGCTTGAAAACTTAATTCTACAGAATGGAGATGCTTCCGGTTATCCAGATTATTATGGTGGGGCAATTCTTAACGAGGGAAACTTGACCCTGCTCGATAGCATCATTCGGGATAGTCGCGCCTCCAACGGTGGTGGAATTTTCAATACGGGTAGTCAGGCAATCCTGACGATCCGTCGTAGCGAGATATATGACAATACCGCCTTATCCCGTGGGGGTGGACTGTATTTGAGGGATTTAGCTTCAGCGTCAATAGAGCAAAGCACCATCGCAGGAAATGATGCTACCTATGGTGGTGCAATTGACGCAATCGGCTCACTCGCAATTAATCAATCTACCATAAGTGGAAATACTGCCGTTATCGGCGGGGGAATATATGTCCAACAAAGTACCGTAGATATTGATTATTCAACCATTACCTTAAACCGTGCCACTCAAAGTGGAACTACGAATGTTGGCGGTATCTACAACGCTAATTTTTACGGTAATCATAATGCAATAACGTTCTCGCACTCCATCGTTGCTGGCAATATTGCTTCTCTTAGCAATTATCGTGATGTGAATATTGCGACATCCGGCGGTTATAATTTAATCGGTGATTTTCGATCAGAGTTGTCACTTGTAGACATCTCCGAAACAGATATATATAACAGAAGTGTCTCGCTTCAGCCTCTTGCAAACAACGGTGGATCGACGCGCACCCACGCATTGACGGGAAATAGCCGCGCGTTGAATGTCATCCCTGATTGTTCTGGCACAGATCAGCGTGGCGCACCACGTCCCGTAGATGGCAAATGTGATGTGGGTGCGTTTGAACTTGAGCTTGAGAACATTACACTACGACCTTTTGTGGACGTTGTCTATGCAATTACGAATAACGGTTCGGAAACGTTTGCTTCAGGTCATGGCTTTGTGACGACACCACAGTTTGAACTGATATTTAGTCGGGATATGCTCAACGCAGGCGATATTTCCAATTATCGTTTAATTGATGCAGGTGCAGATGGCACTTTTCAGACGACCAGTTGTACAAGTCTATCGGGAGATGATACCAGCATCACAATTGACAGCATTGCCGCCGAAAATGAGTCTGCGATTTTGACACCTTCTGCGTTAGCTGATAGTTTTTATCGGTTGTTTGCCTGTGTTACCTTGCAAGACACTTTAGGATTCGGATTCGGTTCCCCGTACAGGATCGATTTTTATGTTGATACCGCTGTACCGGCTGGCTTGTACACGGTCAACACCACCGATGACACCCGTAATGATGGGATTTGTAGTGCTGTGCATTGTACTCTGCGCGAAGCAATTGAAGCCGCAAATGCCCATGCCGGACTTGATACCATCGCTTTCAATTTGACTGGTAACCCGACTATTCGTCCGGCGACACTTTTACCAGAAATTACCGATCCGCTCATTATTGATGGCTGGACACAACCCGGTTTTAGTGGTGTTCCCCTGATCGAATTGCGTGGTAGTAGCCTGTATCACGGACAAGACATTGCCTCGAACAATCTCTGGCATGGGCTGGACATTAGCGCGGGTAATAGCACCGTGCGCGGGCTGGTTATCAATGACTTCGATGGTGCCGGACTTTATATACACACCGCTGGCAACAACACGATTGTTGGTAATTATCTGGGTACAAATCGTGCGGGTAGTGAAAGACAGGCTAACTTTATCGGTCTGCACATTGATGGAGCAAATGATAATCAAATTGGCGGGACAAGCGCCCAAACCCGCAATTTGATCTCCGGTAATATCTATTATGGAGCGATCATCACCGGTGATAATCAGGTGATTGAGGGCAATTTCATTGGCACCAACATATCCGGTATCAGTTCGCTGTCGTACCCGGCGGCTTACAATTATGGTAGAGGCATCTTCATCAGTGGCGATAATATTCGTGTTGGCGGCACAGAGAATACAACGCCTAACACGGGTTGTAGTGGCGCATGTAACCTGATTAGCGGCAATCCATACAGTAATTTCTATGCTACAGATGCCTCAAATTTAATTATTCAGGGCAATTTCTTTGGCTATGATGTCAACGGGAACAATGATGTAAGGTATTCGAGTGGAAACCTGTTAGAAAATCTATCCGGTAACAATTTACTCGGTGGTAGTGATGTAGCGGCACGCAATTTATTTGTCACCCCGCTAACTGTACATTCCGCGATTGTGGTTCAGGGTAATTGGTTTGGTTTAAATCTCAGAGATGAATTGGATTCTGATGGCGAAGTTAACATCAGATACACCGGGGATGAAGTTGTCACGCTAACAGAGAATGTGATTTTTGAGGTCAATCTGACAAGTTCTTCTGCGCTCATTGAAGATAACTTCCTTAGAGTAACACCGACAGGTAGAAACTTTCTAACGAATGGGTATAGTATCGACTCAGCGTCCAGCAACCTTACCGTGCGTGATAATGTGGTCGGTGCCGCGGTGAGGTTACAGGGTGGTTCCGGTATTGTCGAGAATAATTCGATAGGTCTTATGCTAGACGGTACCCCGCTATCCATCTATAACGGCATTATTGTTTCTGCCTACTATACGCCCTCAACGCAATGGGAAATAAGAAATAATACGATTGCAAATAGCAGGCAAAATGGAATTGGTATCGGTACTTCGGATGTTTCGCTCGTAATGGGTCTGAATGTTGATATTAGTCAGAATTCCATCTACAACAATGATAATTCTGGAATCCATCTACAACGTTTCGCATATTGTCCTGATTGCGCGGTGGTCAATTTGATGTTGACACCGCTTCCTAACGATCCATTCGATCAGGATATTGGTAGTAACGGCGCACAGAATTATCCGGTGATTTCCGGCGCGACCACAGATGGCAATACGCTGACGTTAAATGGCTTGTTGCACAGTCATGCTTCAGAGCAATATCGTGTCGAATTCTTCGCCAATACCACCTGTAATGCGTCTGGTTACGGGGAAGGTGAGCGTTACATTGGTACAGTCAACGTAACGACCAACTCGGCGGGGGATGCGCCGCTTAATGTGCAGTTGAATGAGGCAATCGCCACCGGTACATTCATCACAGCGACAGCCACCGGTGCGGAGGGTACTTCTGGCTTTTCCGCATGTTATTCTGTAGATGAGGAACCTCTGCTCACATCACCGACGACTCTCAACGCCACAGTCGTTAACACGCTTCAGGTTGATCTTAATTGGACAGATGCGGGCAATGGCGAAACAGGCTATCAAATTGAACGTTCGCCCGATGGAACCACAAACTGGAAGAGACTTGCTGTTACGGGTGCAAATTCCACCACATTGATCGACACTAACGCATTATGTGGTCAATCATATTATCGAGTGCGCGCCGTTTATGGCACAGCGTATTCGTCATTTATTACTGCGCGGACGGATACAGAGACACAACCATGTACACAGCTTGAACTGGTAGTATCATCGCAGGCCATGACTTCTATTTCACTTCGTTGGGAAGATATTGCTACGAACTATCTTCTAGAATTGTCGCCTGATGGTGAAACAAACTGGCAACTATTAACCAATACAGAGGTGCCGACTTATACACATGCTAACCTGCCCTGTGAGAGCAGACAGTATTATCGTCTCACCGCGACAGGTGGCGATGTTGAGTCAGAAACCGGACTTTCTACAATATTAGGGGTTGATGTCAATACGCTCTGTACACCCACAAACCTGATTGCGACCGACGCTACAACCTCAACCATAAGCATGGCGTGGGAGGATCAGTCCGGTAGTGAAGATGGCTACATTGTCGAGCGATCCCGCGATGGTATTGTTTGGGAGCAACGGGCACTCGTTGATGCGGTAACATACACTGATACCGGGTTGATTTGTGTATATGACTATCGCTATCGTGTGCGTGCGGTGAACACAGTGGCATTGCGGTATTCTCCTTATAGTCCGGTGCTGATAACCTCACCAGTTGTGTGTGATATTACTGATCTGACCGTAGAAGCGATCACGCCAGGGACAACGGTACTGGTGGATGAATTAGTGACATATACATTCACCATTACCAATAACGGTCCAACAGCCATCAGCAATGCGGTGATTACGCTTATTCTGCCGGATGAACTTATCGTTGAAAGCATTCTGCCAGTATGTACAGATAATGCGTGTGATCTCGGCGCATTAGCAGTCAACGCGAGTACGGAATTGATCGTCGCGGCACGGCTCAATACAGCAGGGACTGCAACCCTTACAGCAACGGTTGATTCTGAGGTTGTGGATATAACAGATAATAACTCAGCCTCGCTCATGATGACTGCCATCATACCGGTTCTCACCCAACTCAGCCCGATTAATGCGATTGCCGAGACGTACGGTAATCCGACATTCCAATGGCTGGATAGTGGTGCATCCGAGTATGAAATTTATCTGAGTAATACGCCTTCGTCGGGTTTTGTCGTTCAGCAGACGATAAGCGATTCTATCTGTGCTTTTACAACCTGTGAAATTGATCTAACTACGCTCAATGAAGCCTACCGTTTGCCCAATAATGGTGCATACACGTGGTATTTGAGGGAAGCAGGCGGTACATGGGTCGGTCCTATGTCCTTCACGCTTACTGTGCCCCCTCCGGGTCTCGTCACGCTTGAAGCAACGACGAACACGGATAACCTCTCACCGATTTTCAATTGGTCTCTTTCCGGTGATGCGGTCAATGCAACCTACTTTAATCTGTATCTCACCACATCCGAAGGGGTGCTGGTGTTCGATCAATGGTTTACCCGCACCGAAGCCTGTAGCGATCCAAATAGCACCGACTGTGCTATTCAATCACCCGTCGTTCTAGCAAATAATCAGAGCTATGCTTTGTATATTCGGAGCTATGGTCTCGGCGGCTACAGTGTTGGTGGACCCTTTAATAATGGGTATCAAGGTGCGTCAAACTTTACTGTGAATGCACCTATTCCTTCGCAAATTGCACCACTGGGGGATGTGAACATTGTCGGTGGAAACCCATTGTACACATGGGGCGATCTTGATGGTGCAGAATACTATTATTTGTATGTGGCAAATAGTGCTGGTGCACAAGTTATCAATGAAGTGATCTCCGATTTAGGCTATTGCAACGGCACATCCTGCCAGCTTGATGCCACTACACTGAGCGAGAATTATCGTCTCGTTACCGGGACGTATACATGGTACATACGCGGCTGGCGTAACGATCAGGCTACACCTTGGTCGGCGGGCGTTAACTTTACGCTAACCGCGAACTTGCCCGGTGCGGTAACGAAAATTTCACCGTTACAGGACGACATCGAAACCGATTACGAGGTGGCGTTTAGCTGGAATGAAGTCAGTGATGCGTCCGGTTATAATCTGTATTTGGTTGATCCGAATGCTGTTGCAAGTGGTGTACTTGCCGGTCAGGTCGGGAACGAAGTAACCTGTTTATCCGGTGTTTGTACATGGACGTACACACTCGCGGAAGCCCCCGGCGTATGGACGTGGTATGTCTCGGCTTTCAATGCGGCGGGAACTGGTACATGGTCAACGCCGACCACCTTTACCGCACCCTCTGCAATTCCGGATGTGGTCACAACCATCGCCCCGACGACCGCACAACTTTTGACAGATAGCACCGTTAACTTAGAGTGGATACATGATAGTTCCGCCACCCAATACAATCTGTATATGGCGGGTCCAAATAGTTGGGTCAGCGATGTGACCTATAGTGTGGGGCAAAATGTGACCTGTAACATGAACTGCACGTTAAATGTCGTGGTTCCATATGTTGGCAATTACATATGGTATATACGTGCATCTAGTGCGGCAGGTTGGGGCGCATGGCAAGCCGAGGGTATGCCGTTCAGTGTGACGGATGAATTGCCGGACGTAGTGACAAAAATTGCGCCCACAAACTTGCAAAATCTGACTGATGTGAACGTTACGTTTAGCTGGCAACCGGGCGCTGAGGCAACATATTATCAATCCTACGTGTCAGGACCGAACGGTTTTGTCAGCGATCAAACGTTGTTGGTTGGTAGTGATGTAATTTGTACTTCGACCTGCGAGCTAACTATGACTTTGCCTGCAAATGGTGCATATAGCTGGTATCTACGCGCTTATAACGCGGCAGGTTGGGGTGCGTGGTCGGCAGGAGGGGCAACGGATAGCTATGGACTCGTTAGCTTTACTGTCGGGCAATCCTTACCAGAGGTGATTACGAAAGTCGGATTTATGGCGGGGATGATCTTAAATCGTCTGGATGTCGATTTCAGCTGGTTAGCAGATGAATACGCGACCCTTTATGATGTCTATATCACCGGTCCGAATGGCTATGTTTATAATCAGTCCTATTCTGTTGGTACGGATGTAACCTGTTCCAATAGCTGTTCACTAAATCTCACATTGCCCGAAAACGGCGCTTACATATGGTATATACGGGGCGGTAACGATGCAGGCTGGGGTAAATGGTCTGTTGGAGAAGCGGCAGATGGCTATGGTGGCAGAGCATTTACTGTAGCACAGCAGTTGCCGGGGATAATCTCGAAACAGGCTCCTGCGCCGAATGCTGTCTTAACGGATAACAATGTGAACTTCGTTCTAGGATTTGACACATATGCAACCCGATATGAAGTTTACATCACCGGACCAAATGGTTACATCAGTTCTGAGATATACAACATTGGTGAAGATATAGGCTGTAATCCGGGCGGTTGTCCATTGGCGATTACCTTGCCGGAAAATGGCGCATATATATGGTATGTTCGTGGTGGTAATGAGGCGGGTTGGGGCAATTGGTCTGTTGGAGGCGCAGCAGACGGCTATGGTGGCATAGGCTTCTCCATCAATATGCCTACTCCAGGCGCGACAACATTGCTTACACCTGTGGACGATGCCGTAATTTACCAGACCAATCGCCCGACTTTCACATGGAATGCGATCGAGTCCGTTACATACTATCGCGTTTTTGTGGTCAATGGCATGGGATTACCGGCTTACGATCAATGGCACGAAGCCGCTTCGGTATGTGAAGGTGGCATCTGCACTTATCGCCTGCCCAATCCATTAGCATTTGGTGGTTATACATGGCAAATTCAAACGTATAACGGAGCGGGAGTCGGTGCGCTATCCGCCAGTCAGAGTTTCCTATCATTGTCGTTTAACTTGCAACCTTTGATGATACAGGTGGAGAACGGTCAAATCACCCGTAGCGGTGTCTGGACGCAACAGGCAAGCGACGGCGCAATCGGACAATCTTACTTACAAAGTTCGACAACGGGCACGGACGCGCTAACAATGACATTCACCGGAACACAGGTTGATGTGGTTTATATTGCAGGCGCGCAGTATGGCACATTTGTCGTTGAGATTGACGGTGAACCTGTGCGCGGAATCAACGCGAATTCAACCCAAACGGCATATGGGCAAATCGCTAGCTTTAGCGCATTGACCGAGAGGGAACATACCTTACGCATTATCCCGTTGGGTGGAGCACCAGTTGGGATTGATGCAATCGTTGTGGGTGGCGTGGTATTGATGACCACACCGGATGCCACATCTACACCGACGACTATCGTCATTCCGGCGAATCCAACCCCGACGCAAGAAATAACACCGATCGTGATTCCAATAGAACCGACTGAATCAATATCTCAAAACCCTGAGAATAGTCCAATGCCGTCGGCAACACCAATGCCGACGGCTACCGAAACAGGTTCAGACATAGACGAACCATCCGCAGAAGTGACGGTAGAACTACGGTTCAACCGTCACTAAAGCCAGCCACGCCGCCGGAACATATACACCATCAGTGTGGCTGAGAGCATCATCGCCCCAACCACAAACATAAACAATATCCCGCCGTTCACCGGCAAGACAAGTGGATCAAAAGTCGTTACGAAGTTTAGCTCAAAGAAACTCGTGAAAAATGTGAGCGGTAGGAAAATCATCGAGAAAATTGTCAGCCGATTAACCCCTTCTACCAGCTTACTCGATTCTTGATTTTGCAACATATCAAGCACATTGCTGGACAAATCGCGCTGAGAATCGATGACATCATAAACGCGGAGCAACCGCTCATACAGATGTCGAAACAAATCACGGATGTTGCCGCTTTCGGTCAGGCGCTTTTCACCGAGTACGTTGGAAAATACCTCGCGTTGTGGGGCGACAATCTGGCGCAGATTAATCAACTGCTGTTTGATGCGATACACAGGCTTGCGGGCTTGCTCATCAGCGCCACCGTTCAGTAATTTTTCTTCCACCGTGTTCAATTGATTGCTGATACGATCAAGCAGGGGATAGTAAGAATCGGTCACATATTGCGCGGTCAGATAAAAACAATACGCCACGCCGGATTCCCACGCGTCAGGATTTTGTGTCACACGCTTATAGGCGTTATCAACCGCAGTTGCATCCGAAGGACGTACCGTGATGAAGCAGGTATCTGTAATCAGACAATGGATCTCACGCCCTTCAACACGGCTCAGATTAATGTGTGGCTCAAAGAGCGAGAGAAAAAGGTAATCCGGATATACAAGAAGCGCGGGACGGCGATCATATCGCATCAAATCCTGAACGACTGCCGGATTTAAGTGAAATTGATCTGATAACCAATGAATCTCGCTGGTTTCTGGATCGACAACATCAATCCACATTAAACGTCCATCAGTGATTGCCACCTCAAGACGATCAAGCTCTAAATTACGGCTAACTTTTGGTGCTTCATTTTCGTTTGCTTCGGCGCTTGTTACCAGTGAACGAATCATGTTTGTGGATTGACCTTTCGCAGAAACGCAACCTCCATTTGTTTTGGAATGGTTTCAGCATGTGAACGATGGCTGTTAAGATGTTTCTATATCGGCTGATGCCGCTTGATTTAATTTTTGCGATAGATTGAGTCTATCATCATTTTATCTATTGTTTCCCGCTGATAAAGGCTAACTCTCAGTAGGTCAGTTGGTGGATTTTTGACATAATTTCCTATGTTTTTATCGCCTGCTTCGCATAAATCAGATGTCTGTTAAACTATGTCTCACCGTACAATCATATTTTCATAGGTCGGGGTCACGATGTTGCGCCTGATTTTCGTCTTTCTTCTGCTAATAATCAGTGCCTGTGGCACGACCTCCACGCCTACGAATCCGTCACAGACCGCCATCGTTACATCATCAGAGAATGTGCATATTCTCTGGGCACATGAAGGAAATTTAAACATCTTCGATGACCAACATATAAAGTCATTGATTTCCTCCGGCGATGTGTCGCGTGCATTGCTATCACCATCTGGGATGCAAATTGCTATTGTCCGTGTAGATCAGGCATTATCGGTGATGAATATTGGAACTCTTGAAGGTGCAGATGAACAGGAGATCAATGTTGGACAATCCCTGAATGAACGCGAGATCAATCAACTCATCTGGGAAGGCGAGAATACGCTGTTTTTCAATACATCACTCGCCGGACAAGACCTGAATGCCGCGCCCCAAAATGATCTTTATCGTGTTGACGTGACCTCCGGCGAAGCGGAGTTGCTGTTATCTGCTGGCGCGGGTGGAAACTTTGCCCTCAATACTTTCAGCGACGATCAATCTGTGCTAGCGATTATCCAGCCCGGTGTGTATGGCGAGAGCGATGGACAAATGAGCGTGTATATGCCGGATTCGGGCGAAAAACGTGATTTACTCACCTTTCCCGCAGTCGCTACCGGCACACATCTCCCATTTTATCCAATGCCGCAATGGGTTGATGCCAATACCTTCTTAGTCGTCATCCCTGATCCCGACCAGCTTTATCACGAAGCGGAAGCCGATTTTGCTCCTGTCAGCTTATGGCGCTTAACGCTTGAGGGTGAGGCGACACTAATCGGCACAATTCGGGCGAGTTTGTTTGGCTTGCCATTAGGGTCACCCGATGGAAGCAAAATCGCCTACTTACGGCGTGATCTGGTTCAACAAGGGGCGAACCGCTATGAGTTAGTCATCGCGGATACTAGTGGCGGCAATCCGCGTGTGGTGGATTCTGGTGATGTGGGCGTATTTTCCCTATTGCAATGGTTGGATGATACGCGCTTTGCTTATGTGAATGAGGGTTTAAGGTTAGTCACCGAAAATGGCGACCCTGTTGCACTTGCCAGTGGTTCAGTAGTTGGCACACCGCAATTAAGCGGAGACTATGCCACCTATCTGACCTATGTTAATCAGGCATTCGTGCTAAATCTCCTCTTTCTGGATGGCGAATCCGCCCCAATCGAAATAATAAACGGCTTATCCGACCCGACATTTGACCTTTTCGTGCTAGAACAGGCTCCCTAGCTAACCCCATGGGTGAGCTTCCTGTTTACCTGTGTTTAGCCACGTTGTATAATCCACTTCATTAGTTTGCAAACCATTGTGGGGAATCAACGTGCCAATTCTGAAAGAAGGTGAGCTGGACATCATCAGCCACAGCGCCGAGCAAACCCAGCGTCTTGGTGCGAGACTCGGATCACTCTTAAAACCCGGTGATGTCATCTGCCTTTCAGGGGATATGGGGGCGGGCAAAACGGTTTTTACAACCGGGCTTGGCAAAGGGTGGGGCGCAACAACTCCCGTCACCAGCCCGACCTATAATCTCGTGCATGAGCATCGCCGTGAAAAAGACGAGCAACGCCTCTATCATCTCGATTGTTATCGGCTAGAAGGTTCTAACGAGGCGGAGAGTATCGGCTTGGATGATCTGCTGGAAAGTAACGGGACAATCGTCTTTGAGTGGCCCGAACGGATCGAAAAAGCCTTGCCCAAGCATCGCCTGTGGGTGCAACTGCGTGTGGTTGACCCCAACCGCCGGAATTTTATTTTTGAAGGGACGAACAAACGCTACAATCAACTGATTGATGAATTTCGTTCCCTGACTTTTGGTATCAAGGATTAGACCGTTTATGCTGTTAGCGATAGACACCGCCACCCGCTTTATGAGCCTGGCAATACATGACGAGCATGAACTCATCGCGGAATATACCGCGCGTATTGGTAATCATCACACCACCGCCGTCGCGCCGACGCTTCAGACTCTCATGCAAAGTTGTGAAGTGACCATGCAAGAGGTGACTGCGGTAGCGGTTTCCGTTGGACCGGGATCGTATACTGGCGTGCGTATCGGCGTGGCAATGGCAAAAGGCATCGCCAGCGCCCATAATTTACCCCTCATCGGCATGTCCACTTTGGATATTCTCGCTTACGGTCAGCCCAACACACCCGCCGGTAACGCGCTGATTGCCGTCGTGCAAGCCGGGCGCGGACGCATCATCGTGCAGTCTTATCGCTGGCGTAAGGGCAGTTGGGGCAGTCGCAATGAGCCAAAATTGATGAATTGGGAAACGCTGATCGAAACGATTGATGGCTCCGCGACGATTTCTGGCGAGATTAGCGAGGAGGGCTTGGAGACTATCAAATTTGCACAGGCAAATGCCATCCCCGTGACCATCGCCCCAGCGGGCAATCGCTTACGCCGTGCGGGATTTTTGGCAGAAGCCGCCCTCGATAGACTCAACTCAACTGAAGATAAATCCGAATTTGAAGCGGCACGTTTGTTGCCCGTTTACGTTAAATCCGAAGACTGATTCAATGACACTCGCACTACGTTACATGCGTCCGTCTGATATTGCCCGCGTCGTTGAGATCGATCAGGAAGCGTTCACAACGCCCTGGTCGGCGCGTTCATATGCCTACGAGATCAAAGAATCTAATTACAGCCATATGGCGGTGCTAGTAGACGAACGTCAACAAACTGTGCAGGGTTGGAAGCGAATTCTACGTAACTTAAGCGGTAACCCCGACGATACCGAAATCCGGCAGGAAATTCTCGCGTATGGTGGCTTGTGGCGCATCATGGAAGAAGCCCACATCAGCACCATTGCTACCGCAAGCCCATATCGTGGTAAAGGGTATGGCGAAGTGTTGCTGGCGGCGATGATAAAACGCTCACTTACGCTCGGCGCGAACTATATCGTGCTGGAGGTTCGGGTCAGCAATGTCGTCGCGCAGAAACTCTATCAAAAATATGAGTTCGAGATTGTCGATAAGAAGACCAATTATTACCGTGATGACGGCGAAGATGCCTATGATATGCGTCTTGATTTAGACGACGAAGCCCTCATCGAGCGTTTTTATCGACGATATGCACAGGTGCAAGCGACCCATCCCTTTACAGACGATTACACCGAAGTGCCGCCACAACCGGATATGCTTTAACTTAATCCAGCGCCAATAACGCCCTAAATGTGGTCAAATTATCGAGCAAATAATCTGGCCTGGCATCTTCCAGCAGACTATGTTGTTCAAATCCTGTTTTGACCGCCACCGCCACTGCGCCAATCGCCCGCGCACACTCAATATCACGCACAGTATCGCCAACAACGAGCACATTTTCTGGTGCAATATCACGTTTATTAAGCGCATTCGCCCGCGTTAGTGCCAACGCACTCAGTTCATTACGATCCACCGACTCACTACCATAAGCGCCTGTCTTGAACCACAGCGGATCAAAGCCACCGGCACTTAACTTGACCGATGCACCTGCGCGGGTGTTTCCGGTGACAATGCCCATCATCACACGCCGTTCATCCAGTAAACCGCTGACGAGCGCCATCGCACCGGGGAGCACCGTCAATTCCGCTTCCCGCACGCTCCGTTCAAGGTGTTTTGCCATCACCTGTTCAAATTCTGGCATGGTCGCGCCGATACTATCATGATCGTGACCGTGTTCAGCCAATAACTCGACCAGCGTCAGCCAATCGGTTTTGCCTCCAAAGTGATGCGTGTCGATGCGTCCGGCTGTGCCATAGACATCCAGCATTGCCCGTTGGGTCGCCACCCGTCCCGCGCCTTTTGTGCGGATGAGCGTGCCGTCAATGTCAAATAGGATCAATTTTTCTGCCATCATATGTTGTTTACGTCCTTTAACGTTCACTGAAAATATGGGTGCTTTCACGCTTTGGATAAACTTGGGATAAAATCATCATAACTTGGGATATAATGGCGTTTATCTGTGCAAATTTCTCTAATTAAGTTTAAATTTTGGGATATGTTTGGGATATAAGTCTTAACATTTTGGGATTTATACCACGCGAAAAGCCCTGTACACTGCACACATGCACTTATTTTGAGACAAGGACAGCTTACCAATGAATTTTACCAATAAAATCGTCTTTATCACGGGTGGGTCACGCGGAATTGGGCGTACCTGCGCGCAACTCTTCGCCGAACATGGCGCGACTGTTGCTGTGCATTACAACAACAATCAAGCCGCCGCGCAAGACACACTTGATTCGCTATCGGGTAGCGGACACATGACCGTACAGGCAGATGTGAGCGATCCCGTCGCAGTGGAAAAGGCAATTAACCTGTGCGCGGAAACACTCGGCGGGGTTGATATTCTGGTGAATAACGCCGGAATCTACGAAGAACACCCCATCATGGATGTGGATTATGCGACATGGCAGGAAAAATGGACGCGCATCCTCAACACGAATTTAGTCGGTGCGGCGAACATGGCATTTTGTGCGGCACAGCATATGAAAAAGCGTGGTGGCGGGCGCATCGTCAATGTCTCGTCACGCGGGGCGTTCAGAGGCGAACCCACCGCACCCGCCTATGGTGCAAGCAAAGCAGGAATGAACGCAATGGGGCAATCGTTGGCGCTTGCTCTCGCGCCTCATAACATTTTCGTCGGCACGGTTGCGCCCGGCTGGGTCGAAACTGAAATGGCATCCGAAGAACTGAAAAGTCCGCGCGGCGATGCGATCAAAAATCAAAGCCCGATGGGGCGGGTCGCCAAGCCAGAAGAAGTCGCCTATACCGTGCTCTTCATGGCGGCAGAGCAAACAGCCTTCCTCACCGGCGCGATTATCGACGTAAACGGCGCATCCTATCTGCGGACGTAATTGTAAATTATCAATCGAATAGTGTTATATCGCTGTTATGATGTATTGATTACCCTCACCGCTTGCCCTCAGCCAAAATTTGGATAGACAAGGTGAGGGTTCTGGCTATTCCCTCAGAATTGGGCAAATCAAAATCGACTTTTGCCGTACAATAGAAAAGCCTGATGGCACACATTGACGTTCATTGAAGCTAACGGAATAGATGCTATGTAAGACCCACGTATGCAACAATTCCACCAATTAATCGGCGAAGAACGCTACCGTGAAGCACGCGGCATTCTGGAAACCGAAGACCTTGACCCGCGCCTTGTCGAAAAATGGCGGGCGTGGCTGGATGATCTCCACAAAGAGGAATGGCAACAGGTCGCCGTGCAAAACGACAAGCTGAAGGTCAGTGATACACGCAAAGCCCAAACGGAAATGGCGCAGATGGTTGGCGGGGCAACGGGCGCATTGCTTGCGGGAATTCTCAGTGTGGGCGCGGTCTACGGTGTGATGACCACCCCGAATATGATGTTGATGTCTGTCTTCCTGATGATCGCGCTCATCATCGGCGTGACCGGATGGTTGCGCTTTGGTAGATTTCTCACACCGGATCATGGCACAGAACTCGGTGCGGGTGCGTCAGTCATTCTGGTGCTGTATCTGCTGATGTCCGGCATCCCATTTTTGTATTATCCCGATGGTCCGCCGCTCCTACATTGGCTGGCAGGAACGGTGCTCATTCTGCCGATGATCGGTTATGGGGGATGGCTCGTCGGTATGAAAATCGGAGCAACCATCATGACCGTTATCAATCCGCCGCACGAAGAATCCGCTGACGATGAACGTCTGAAAAAAGCAAAATCACGGCTCGATCAACCCGACTTCTAGCATATTGTTGACCACGCGCAAGCCTTCCACATCATAGCCTGCGGGATAGCGCCGCGTCAGCACGAAATCCAGCCCATCAATGATAATTTGCGGCAAGGTGCTGTTGACGGTATCCACATAAGACTCGCTTAATGGCACGGCGGTGATTTGTGGCGTTACGGTTTGGACGGCGAACACCGCGAAATTGTATGATGGTTGGAAATACACCGTCGCAATGCCCGTCACACCGCCAATTTCTACATACACGTCCGCGTATTGCTCTCTGAAAACTACCAGAATAATCCGCATATTTTCCGGCGAGAACCTCTGCATCCCGTCCAGCAAGGCGATGTGGTCGACCATGTTGAACGCAAAGCCAATCGGCGTGATCGTCGGAGTGGGTGTGCGTGTCGGGGTGGGCGTGGTAGTTGGGGTTGGCGTGGCTGTTGCGGCATTCTGGACGATTGCCTGCACGTTGTTGCGGATTTGTGGCAACAAGCCATATAACACATCACCGGGGCAAACCGTCCCGCCAGGGCAACCATAAGGTGAACTATTGCCGTCACGGTGCCCAGAAATATTTCGTAAATTCAGCGCCGATGGTGAATGATAACTGGTGTTCAACGGTGAGATATTCAGCGAATCGGCTTTCCATGCCAGCAAACGCTCCAAACTTCTGAGCGCGTTTTGCGTGGGACTCTGGCTGGAAAATGTGCCGATCATGGCAATGCCCATCGTCCGGCTATTCATACAGCTAAAATGTGCGCCAACAGAACCATCCCCGCCGGCGCGACCTTCGTAAATCACGCCATTCGGGTCGATCAAATAATTGTAGCCAATATCGCCCCAGCCCAATGAGTTGGTGTGGTAATTCCAGATGGAGCGCATCCGGGCGGGATAATCACTCTCGCCATTGGGTGAAACCGTATGATGCACAATCAGATGTGAGATTGTCGTGTAACTCGGCGACCATTGCGGTGAATTTTGTCCATCAGGACATCCCCAATTAGTACGCGATACGACAGGTTGTGCCTGTGCAAGCCGCGCAATCGGGACGGGTTCGGTCTGCTGATTAAGTTGATTAATCACCGTTTGTGAAGTCGCGCCTGGGCTGATGAATGCCAATTCCACCGCCGTGATCTGCACATCAATCCGTGTGTTCCATGTGATCTGAAATTGTATGAAGCGGGTTTCTGCCGGAAAGGTGATTAGATGTCCATACATATCGCCCGAATCCGTCAGGTGAAAATGATCGTGCGTTGTCCATTCTGCCCACGCCGCGCCATCAACTGACCCGCGCATACCCACCGTTACCACGCCGGTATCATCCAGCGGAGACGATAAGCGCCAGATACTTCCCACATCCAGAAACGGTTGGGGATTATCCAACGGCACGGCGATCACATCGGACACATATCCGCTCGTCTGTTGTGTGATTCCCTGCGATGGCAAATTCACCGTGACGCTGACATTCTCTTGCCCACCGACCACTGGCAAAGGTGTGGCGGTTGGGAAAGAAGGCGTGAGAGTGGGCGAGTTTTGAACACTTTGCACACTTTGAACAGGCGCAGTTGCAAGTGTATTCTGAGCATTATTCAGCGTCAATAACGCGCTCACCAGACCAAACACGAACAAACATAAAATTATCGTCAAGCGATTGTCGCGCATTAACCCGCCAAAACTTCTTTGAACAGAAACTTCCAAACAACCGATACTAACAAATAGCTTCCCTAATATGCCTTCAACCACAACACCTGATACGGCTCCATGACGATCTGCACCGTGCCTTCAAGGCTGGTGTATTCTTCTTCTGAGAGCACATCTTTCCAGATTTCAACCTTGCCTGTCGGCACATCAATCATCATCGCTTTGCCGCTGATATTGTGCAGGGCGATGATCGTTTCTGTACCATCCGGTGAGGTACGAATGACGGTAAACAATTCCGATGTGAGGTTGATAATCCGTTGCTGACCGAACGGGTGGAATGCGGATTCACTCCCCCGAATCCGTAACAATTTGCGATAGGCGGAGAAGACTTTTGCCCGCAGACTTTTCTTGTCATCAAGGGCTTCTTGTAGTATATCAGCGTTTAGTTTTTGGCGGTTGATGGTGCGATTGTGTCCGGTTTTTTCAACACCCTCCAGATCATTGCGTGAGCCGAACAAGCTATGGAAATAAACACCCGGTACACCTATCAATGCCAGCGCAATGGCTTGCGACACGATGAATCGCTTTACGGCAGTATCCGGTTCATTGGCGGTGACTTCCGGCGCGGTGATGGCATCGAAGTAGGCGATGTTCAATTCATACGGCACTTGACTGCCATCGCTCTGACTGCGATATGATACGAGACCGCCGTGTGCCTTGACCATCTCCACCAGTGCATCGACTTCCTTCTGATTCAGCAAACCCGTCGCCGGACGCAAGCCCACGCCGTCATGTGAAGCGGTAAAGTTAAAGAACGTCGTGCGCTCACCAACTTGTGTGAGCGTGCCTGCCCATTCGCTCAGTTTGCTGGCGTTCCCTGTGAGGAGCGTATGCAAAACCAGGGGCGGCAAGGCGAAGTTATAAACCATCTGCGCCTCGTTACTTCCATCGCCAAAATATGAGATGTTTTCCTCATGCGGCACATTCGTCTCTGTGATGAGTACTACCTGTGGCGCAACCATATCAAGCACATCGCGCATCAACTGAATCACCAGATGGGTTTCTTCCAGATGAATAGAGCTTGTCCCCGGTACTTTCCACAGAAAGGCAATCGCATCCAGTCGGATCAATGACGCGCCTTGCTCCACATAAAATAGCAAAATGCGGAGTACATCCAGCAACAATTGCGGATTATCAAAGTTGAGGTCAATCTGATCTTCGCTGAAAGTTGTCCAGACTAATTTTTCGCCGTTGGGAGTCTGGAAAGCCGTCAGAAGGGGCAACGCACGCGGGCGGACGACTGCTGAGAGATCGGTTCCTTCTGGCACGGTGACGAAGTAATTATCGTAGGGTGATTCTTGCCGTAAAAATGCCTTGAACCATTCGCTCTGGGCGGAGATGTGGTTAAATACCGCGTCGAACATCAGCTTAAAGTCAGTGCTCATGTCGCGTACATCATCCCATGTTCCCAATGCTGGATTGACCGCGTAATAATCAATCACCGAAAAACCATCATCAGATGAATAGGGGAAAAAGGGCAGGATGTGCACCGTGTTTATCACACCCTTGATCGTATCATTGAGGACATGGTGCAATGTTTGTAACGGCGCTTCGCCCTCACGCTGAACTTGGTCGCCATAGGTAATCAGAACTGAATCCGCCTCGGAGAGTTCACCAAAGTCTGCGTCAGGCAATTGAGTCTTTTCTATCAACTGAAACAGCGGATCTAGAATCGTACCTGCGCGTTCTTCTCCATAAATTCGGATCAGTTTCGCCTTGATGCGAGCACGTAGTGCTTCCTTTGGCATAGATTGCCCCTTCGTTTCCTGCTTTTACTAAAGTAAACATTCACACACAAACTATATCTAAACCTACCGAATCAAGCCACTCCCGTTCTAGAATATGCGTTAATTATTATGTAGGGAAATTTCTGTGTGCAAAATTGGGTTGTATATCGAACTACGGGGCAGTAAAACATACGCAGATTGCTAGTTGTAGAATAAACGCTATTTTCTTACAGAAACTTATGTAAAAAGCGGTTACAATGTGCAAAATAGATACTTTTTCTGAGAAACTGACTAGCTGACTAGCAATCAAGGTAAACATATTTGATTAAACTTGCCGATCACTGTAACTTTCAAAACAGTGATCGGCATATAAATTGCGAGATAGATTTTACTATACGGGCGTAGCGATCACATACACTAATGCGGAGGCTTCCAGCACACAGATGGACGGGCGTAGGAGCATCATAGCGGTTTTTTCATGCGGTGCCGTGAAAACCTGTAGCTCCTTCAGTGTGTGCAGATCAAGCACTTTGCCGAGTTCCGTGCCAGCGGGGAGTACCTTGCCGACCACATCTTCACGCACGGTGGGCACGAAAATGCCACCGAGTTGTGCGCGCATGGCTTCGGTTTTGCTCACGTCGATAGCCGGTTCAGGCTGGGCAGGTGGTGTATCGAGACTCAGAACGTCCATGTTATACAGCGCACGTTCCATCCCCTTGACGATTTGATCGCACCAGTACATTTCCGCGCCGGAGCTTCCGCCAACTTCGACATTTACCACTTTAATGCCGAGTGAACGTGCATAGGTCGTCAGTCCACCGGGTTTGTTCGGCGCATTGCTGATAAACGGTGCGCCGAGATCCGTCGCCAGTTGCTCCGAACCTTCAAAGCGTTTGACGAAAGCATTCACGCACCAGCTACCACCACCATGCAGATCAATGATGACATCACTATCGGCGATCAGAGGGGCGATTTGCGCGGCGAGGCGTTCTGTATGCGAGCCACCTGTATTGCCGGGGAAAACGCCATCAAGATCAACTGGATTGGGCGAATCAATCGTTGAGTTACGGGTATTGGCTTCTGCCGCTAGCGCGTTTGCAGTCGGGATGATGCGGATGCGTCCCTTCAGGCTCTCGATAGGATGTTGTAGGAGCATTTTCATCGTTAAGGCTGACCACGGACCTTCATCGCCATGAGTTCCAGCAATGAGTGTGACGCGTGTGCCTTCAGTACCTGCTTCACCATACGCTAGCGGAACGTGGCGGGAAGCGGCGTTTGCAGTTACGGGAACTTCGTGCCATGTGAGTGAATCATAGATAGTCGTCATTGTTTGTCTACTCCTTAATCGGGTAATTGTTTGCCGAGAATACGGGCGATTTGTTCCGTATGGTCTGCGTCGTGCAAAATAGTGTGGAAAATAGGTGTGGTCACATCGACTTCGCCAGTCATCGGATGGATGCCACGTCGGTCTAGTTGTGTATCTTCAAGCGCGGTCAGCATCTCGATAAATACATGGCGGGTGCGGACATAATCTTTGTAAACGTCGCGTAAGTTCTGCTGGCTATAAGCATTGTCGATAATCATTTGCTCCCGCGCGGCTTCATCAACCGGAACGAGCGTGGGCGTATCTTCATTGAGTATGCGCGTTGCCCGTCCCATGAAAATTTCTTGAAAATCGCGCACATGGCACATGATCTCTAAAATCGTCCAGCCGTCAGCGCCGTCTCGAATGTCCTGCGCCTGTTCTTGAGATACATCGCCAATCGTCATGCCTAGCACAAGATGCGATTTTTTGAGCGCGGAAATCATCCACGATTTTGGTATGCGGTTCATTTAATGCCTCCCTGCCAGAAATGCCTAATAGAGTAACTCAACATCAAGCACATTAATCATCGGTTCGCCTGCTAAATACAGCTTGAGGTTATCGCAGAACAGATCGACGATTTTCTGATTCTCCGTATGAGCGGTGCTGGCAGAATGTGGGCTGATGATGACGTTCGGCATGTCCCACAGCACGCTATCAGCGGGCAGGGGTTCAGGGTTGGTCACGTCCAGCGCCGCCCCGCCCAGATGCCCGGATTGCAGGGCTTCGATCAGGGCGGGTTGATCGACCACCACGCCACGCGCAATGTTGATGATGACCGCGCTTTCTGGCAACATCGCCAGTTGTTCCGCGCCAATCATGCCCTCGGTTTCTGGCGTGTGCGGCGTAGCCAGTACCAGATAGTCCGATTCTTTGAGCAATGCCGCTAAATCATCCGTCCCGTAGAGCTTGTCCACATTATCAACAGGGAGGGATGGGTTACGCCGATTGCCGATAACGCGCATCTCAAATGCTTTGGCGATGCGGGCGACTTCCTGCCCGATGTTCCCCAAGCCGATGATGCCGAGCGTGCTACTTGCAAGCTCTTTAGCGCAATAGCGTTCCCAGTGATGTGCTTCTTGCTCACGGCGTAAATAGGGGAAGTCTTTGGCGAACATCAGCATCGCCATCATGCAAAATTCCGCCAATGGACGGGCATGAACCCCGCTTGCTGTCGTGAATAGCCAGTCATTGTCGCCGTAGCCCATGCGCTTCACAAATTGCCCGATTCCAGCACTCGTCGCTTGAATCCATTTAAGGTTCGGCGTGAGTTCCGCTAAATCGTCGCGGTGGCTATGGTCAAAGTCAAACAAAATATCTGCGTTTTGCAACAGATCGCGCCATTGTTGTTCCTGTGCTTCTGTGCGCTCCATCAATGATCCATGATCGGCGATGTAGCGCGGTTTCCCGATCAATTCGGGATGATAATGCACCGTCACCTGTGGCACTTCTCGCCGAATTTGCTCGACGAGTTCGGGTTCAAGATAGGATGCGATCAAGACGTTCAGATTTGTCATAAGGCTACCAATATGTGTTTCAAAAGATGAAAATAGAGATGAAATGTAAAATCATGGATAAAGGTCACTTAAATTCTCAGGCGTGGATCGAGAATGTCGCGTAGACCATCGCCCAATAAGTTAATCGCCAGCACGGTAATCATGATGGCGAGACCGGGAAAGGTCGTCACCCATGCGGCGACACGGATGTATTCGCGTCCCTGCGCCAGCATTAGCCCCCATTCAGGATCGGGTGGTTGTGCGCCCAGCCCCAAAAAGCTCAACGCCGCGCCAGCGATGATGGCACCAGCAATGCCGTTAGTGGAGACAACAATGATCGGAGCCATAATGTTCGGCAAAATGTGAAAGAACAGAATCCGATAATCGGGGATGCCAAGTGCCTTCGCCGCAAGCACATAATCAAATTCACGGATGGAAAGCGTACTGCCACGTACAATCCGCGTGTATACCGGAATTGACGACACACCCACTGCGATCATCACGTTTTGCAAGTCGCGCCCCAGCACGGCAATAATCGCCAGCGCCAACAAAATCCCCGGAAATGCCAGCATCACATCAATCAAACGCATGATGATAATATCTGCCCATCTGCCATAATATCCGGAAATCAGACCGAGAATCGTGCCTGTCGTCGCACCAATGGCGACTGAAAATAACCCAACCTGCAATGAGACTCTGCCGCCGTAAAGCACACGCGTCAAAATGTCACGTCCCAGATTATCCGTGCCGAAAAGATGCTGTGCGCTTGGGGCTTCCAGTCGGTTACGGCGTAATTGTTCAGTCGGTCCGTACGGAGTGATGGACGGGGCGATGGTGACGAGAAGCACAATCACGATCAGCACAAATCCCCCGATAGTCACATTCCGGCTTCGTAGTATGCGTCGAAATAACTTATAAGCGCGTCCCTGTTCTTTTAAATTTGGGATGTCTTCGTTCGTTGCCAGACGATTAGTCATAACGGATCCGGGGGTCTACAATCACATAGATAATGTCGATAAAGAGGTTTACGAGTACATAGGTCAGCGCGATGAACAATGTCATGCCTTGTACTAGCGGGAAGTCTTTCTGTAGAACGGCTTCAACATATAATTGTCCGATCCCGAGCCGGGCAAAAATGGTCTCTGTGATGACCGCGCCACCCAGCAAACCGCCGAACATCAATCCCAAAATAGTAATCACAGGGATGAGTGCGTTGCGTAAGGTATGCCGCATGATGATGACCCGCTCTGATAAGCCCTTAGAGCGTGCCGTCAACACGTATTCCTGATTGAGCACTTCTAACATGCTAGAGCGTACCATACGCGCCAGCGAACCCGCAGACACCGAGGCGAGGGCAAATGCCGGCATAATCAGCCGATCAATCCCACCCTGACCAATGGCAGGGAGCCAATTTAAATTGACGGCAAACAGGATGATTAACAGCAGAGATGACCAATAAACGGGCATCGAAATACCGATGAGCGCGATTGTCATCGTCGCTGTATCAATGAGGGTGTTGTGATTCAGCGCGGCGATAATCCCTAGACCAAATCCAAGTATCATCGCTATGCCCATCGCGGTGACGGCTAATTCAAGCGTCCACGGAAGCCGATTTTCGATTTGCGCGACCACAGGCACATTCGTTCTGAATGACCGTCCTAAATCGCCCTGAAGCGCGTTCGCCATATAATCCAGATATTGGACATGAAGCGGGCGGTTTAAACCCAACGTTTCGCGTACATTTTCCAGTAATTCTGGCGTGCTTCGTTGGTCGCCCAGAAAGACTTCCGCAGGGTCACCCGGCGTTAAGTGCAACATCAAGAAAACCAGAATCGTGACGAGGAGCACCGTTGGAATTGTCTGTAAGAGACGCTGAGTGAGATATCGTGTCATAGGGTGTAATTAAACAGTGGTAGGCAAGCCACACCTACCACCGTTAAGCTCCTTAGATTTTACGATTAACCGCTAAAGGTGGCGGCATAGAAGAACGGTACAAGCCCACCACTGAGGGTAACTACGCCTTCAATACCCGGAACTGCCGCATAGATATAGTAAGGATCATAGAGGAAGACCATGATCGCTTCATCAGCAATTTTTTGTTGAATTTGTGCATAGACCGCGGCACGTTCAACCGGATCGGCGATGCTCGCACCCAGATCAATCAATGTGTCCATCTCTTCGTCACGATAGCGGTTACGGTTTGTACCACCATCTGCATTGGATGAGTCGAACAGGGTACGGAAAACTGCATCGGGGTTGGTCTGGGTATCCCACCATTGCTGGGTGTTGTGTTGACCAGCACGGACAACTTCCAGATATGCCGCAACATCAGAGAAGTTCAGTTGGAAGTCAATGCCGACTGCCGCGAGATCTTCTTGAATCCATTCACCTGTGGCGCGGGCGCGGGCGCGATCTGCACTGTAGTGACCAATCACCAGCGGTTCGCCGTCACGTTCACGGATACCGGTCTCTTCATTCATAATCCAGCCTGCTTCGTCCAGAACTTCACCGGCACGTACCGGATCGTAGGGGTAAGCATCACAGGATGCGGATGTCCAGCCGAACATCGCGCCGGTCAGTGCACTACAGGCAGGTCCTACTGCATACCCGTTTTCTACGGCTTCAATGCCGAATTCTTTATCAATGGCAAGCGCAACAGCCTGACGGACTGCCAGTTCATTGGTCGGAGCCTGATCAAAGTTGAACATCAATGACCAGCCATGACCGGCTTGCGGGATGAGCACCAGATCATAATTCGGGTCTTCATCAATGCGGGCAATATCGAGCGCGGATACATCATTAATCATATCCACATCGCCACTTTCCAGTGCCGCTACGCGGGTTGCCGGTTCCGGGATAATCTTGTAGATCAATCTTTCCAGTGTCGCCGGACCACTACGCCCGAAGAGGTCTTCATTACCCCAGTTGTAATCTGGGTTACGCACCAGCACCACTTCGGAATCAGGGGTGTAGGATTCAAAGATGAATGGACCTGTACCGACGATGCCGGAGAAGCCCCAGTCTTCGCCCAATGCTTCAACTGCGGTAGGAGAAACCGGACCGAGTTGCGGGTGAGAAACACCATCAAGGAATGCCGCGTTCGGTGTTGAGAAACGCACTGCGATGGTGTATTCATCCAGAACTTCTGATCCTGCGTATGGACCGATGAAGCTAAACGCCATTTGTGAGTTCGTATCAGGGTCAACAATACGATCAAATGTAAATTGGACGGCTTCAGCATTAAATGGTGTACCGTCATGGAACGTGACATCCTGACGAAGCGTGAAGATGTATTCGGTTGCGTCTTCGTTAACTGTCCATTCTGTCGCTAATGCCGGATGAAATGTACCCAGAGGTTGTTGCCGAACGAGTGTATCAAACACATGCTCAACAATCATCTCCACGCCGGAAAAGCTGGTTGCACCGGGGTCTAATGTGTCTACTGTGAAGCTCAAGCCGAACGTGAGTTCAGAATCGTCTTGCCCTAATGTTGGCACCATACCGATGCTCAATGCCAGAATTAGGATTGCAATGATGAGTAAAGCGCGTTTTCTTAACATGATCTCTCCCATTGTTATGTTGGTCGTAAACTATAGATGCTTCACTAAAGCCTAAGCCTTAGCCCGAAAAATTCACTATCTTGCGTCGTTAATGGGGTAGACTCACAACGAAGGATCGTCATTGCTTATCATGAAAACGAATATAACGCGCTAACGGATAATTACAAAAAATTGGTCTTATAATTTCGTAAATTGGTCTTAGGTGTAACTGGCAGATTGAGAAAAATAGAATATATTTAGTGGCGTAAGGTTAAGTTAGGTTACTATTTATCAACAACGATGAAAGGACTCGATCATGGCAATACAGGATCAGCTTCAAGGAAAAACGGCGCTCATAACCGGTGCCGCATTGGGTTTAGGCAAGGCGATTGCAACGGCTTATGTTCGCGCTGGTATCACGGTTGCTCTGCTTGATTTTGACAAAACTGCGTTGGAAACCACAACGAATGAACTCAAAGCTGAAGGCGGGACAGTCTTCCCATATGTTGTTGATTTGAGAGATGCGGATGCGGTTACGGCAACCATAGAAAAAGCCATTAGTGATCTAGGTTTTCTGGATGTTCTGGTCAATAACGCTGGCATACTGGTTACTAAGTCCTTTGAAGACCACACACTTGACGATTGGACTAGCGTACTCAATACCAATCTGCGCCCGCCCTTCGTTATATCCAAAGTTGTTTACCCACATTTCAAGACTCGTGGCGGTGGCGTGATGCTCTTTGTCTCCTCCGCATCCGGCATCATCGGCTTCCTTGATGAATCCGCCTATTGTGCCTCTAAGCACGGTTTAGAGGGCTTGATGAAATGTCTGGCGATGGAAGGCGAGGCGCATAACATCCGCGTCAATACCGTCACTCCCGGTCATGGGATGCACACGCCGCTTTCAGAGGTGCACTACACCGAAGAACAGAAAAAAGTCTGGATTGATCCGATGATGCTCACCCCCGCATTTTTGGAATTAGCGACCACAACAATCAGTGGTGAACGCTTAAACGCGTGGCAAATTTCCGAGCGTATTCGTGCCGAATCAGGAGAAAATGCCTGATGACTCAACTTAGTGATGCGCTGAAGTGGCGCAAAGTTCCGGTGGGAGCATCAGCCTCTGTGGGTACGGTGGATGTTGCCATTGGTGAGGTTGGCACAGGTGCGCCCGCCGCCTTGATTACCGCAGGCGTGCATGGTGATGAAGGTCCGTGGGGCGCATGGGCGATTCACAAATTGCTCCAGCAAACTTCACCGGATGACTTGATCGGAACGATTCGCGTTGTACCGAACGCCAACCCGCTGGCGATGGAAGCCGATGCTCGCAATGCACCGCTCGATGTGCTTGACCTCAACCGCACCTTTCCCGGCAATCCCGATGGCTCACACACGGAACGGTTGGCACATTTGCTCGTGGAACACGCCCTAAAAGACATCAACGTGGCGATTGACCTGCACGGGGGCGGTAGCTGGTGCGTCAACTCATTTGTATTCCAGATGCCCGGCGGGGAAGCCCTCGCAAAAGCCTTTGGTGCGCCGTTTGCCGTCAATGCACCGGATCGCAGTGTCACGCTGACAGGCTATGCCCGCTCGCAAGGGGTGACTGTTGCCGCACTGGAAATGGGCGGACGCAGTTACCTTGAAGAAACATGGGCGGATCGCATCGCTAGCGGGTTGCGCCGTGCGTTAGTGGTTGCAGGCGTACTGAAACCCAACGACGATGCACCGGCAACGGAATCGATCCCTGTGGGAACATCTACCGTATTACGCCCACCGCAGGGAGGCATTTTTATCCCTAAAGTTACCGTAGATCAGGTCGGCACGATTGTCGAAAAAGATACCGAACTCGGCACGTTGCTAGAAGCCGGCACACATAGGCATTTATGGACATTTAAAGCACCGTTCGATCAAACGGCAATCATGCTTTTGCGCCCGATGATCGCACGGATTGAAGGTGGTGCGATGACCTATGTCGTTGCCGAGCCGATGCAATAATCAACCAACCTTTAAATACTTGAAATAGGAGAAAACCCAATGGCTGAAAAATTACGTGTCGGCGTGATCGGCGCGGGGCGCTGGTCAAATAGCGCACATTTGCCCGGCTTTACCCGCTCACCGCTCAGTGAAGTGACGGCAATTTGTGACGAAAATCGTGAATTAGCAGAAGAACGCGCAAAACAATTCAACATCCCGCATGTGTACACCGATTACAGAGAAATGCTAGAGAAGGCGGATATTGATGTTGTCGATGTGGTTACGCGTGGCACAGCCCATGAGCGTGACAATCACGAGGTTTTAGCCTTTGCCGCGCTTAATGCCGGTAAGCATTGCCTGTGTGAAAAACCCGTCGCCCATGATTACAGAAACACATGGAAATTGCATGAACTGGCAAAATCCAAAGGGCTAAAGACCAAAGTCGGCTTGACCTTCCGCTATGCCCCTGCCATGCAATATATGTATGAATTGATTCAAGAGGGCTTTATAGGCGAACCCTACATTTTCAACGGTTATGAGCAAAATTCTCAGTTCATCAGCCCGACAGAACCCGTCACCAAAGCTGATCTGATCCCCGAAACCGACTTGCCACAGATCAAAGTCTCGTCACTAGAGGGGTATGGTGCGCCGATCATTGACCTGAGTCTGCATTTCATGAATAGCAATTTGAAAAGTGTGGTCGGCACATTGAAAAATTTCGTGCCGTATCGCACCAATCCGATGGGGCAGAAAGTGCGTACCAACATTGATGATGGGGATATTTACATCGGCGAATATGAAAATGGCGCGATCTGCTCCATTCAATCCAGCTATGTAACCGTTGGCAATTATCCGGGCTTAGAAGCGCGTGCGTATGGCTCTAATGGAGCGTTGATTTGCCGACTGGTTGATGAATTTGGCGTACGCCAAACCCTCCACAGCGCAAAGCCGGACGCAGTAGAATTCGTCCCGATGGAGATTCCAGAACGCTTCTTCCCGCCACAGCATCAAGAAGGCGAACCCTGGCCCTCACTCTTTTATGCCAATCTGGTACACAATTTTATGGAAGAAATTCACTCCGGCGATGATACCAATCAAGGTGATTTTGCCCAGAGCGCCCGCGTGCAGGAAATCATCAACGCGGTAGAAAAATCTTTCCGTGAACGTCGTTGGGTAGATTTGCCTCTCGACTAGCAAATACACGAGTCCCGTTTGTAATCAACAAGCCGGTATAGTTCTCTACTATCGGCTTGTTTTTGTTAGTTGCACGTATTCTAAAGTTGTGGGTTTGGTTGTGGCGGAAAATAAAACTACCCGATATGAGGGGGAACATACCGGGCAGTCGTGGTATTTGGCTAATGGAATTTTTGTCCACTTCGCCGTCGAACCTGACTAACGACACATTTTTACTACTCAAGAGGGATCAACACAATTTGTCAGGCTCGATACTTAATGATGGGAGTTTATTGCGCCACCCTAAGCCCGCAATGAACTATCAATGAGTGATCCCTTAGAACGCTCGCCTAGTGATATATGCTCACTTTAGCCGCCCGGTTGACCCACAGGTGCAACACCTTGACCGCCTTCTATGGTCGCCCCCGGTGTTAATGTCAGGCTGATCCCCTGCTGGCATGTGTTTTGCGCGGCATCACGTTTGCCAATGACTGCATTACTGTTGAAGTAATTCAACGCGCTGTTGAATTGCGCCACTGCCTGACAGTACTGAGCACCCGCCACCAGTGCATCCCCATAAGAGACATACTGATTAAAGATTTGCTCAGTAATGTTGATTCCTTGATACGTGCTCTGGTAGGTCGTAATCCGTTCCAGACTGCGGATTGCCGACAGATAATTGCCAAGTTCAATCGTTCTCTGCGCGTCCAGATACAAACCGCCGATCAGGCGTTCATAATCCAGTTCGCCAATCGGACCGAATTCTTCCGCGCGGTTGGTCAGGATGATGGCTTCTGCCACACCTTCAAGCGAACGGTAGAGGTTCGCCGCCTGTGTGCGTAATGCACGGGACATCAACCCGCGTATGATCTCCGTCCGATAATTGGGATCAACCGCAATAATGACATCCAGTGTATCAACCGCCTCTTCATATTGTCCCAGATCAACCTGTTCCTGTGCTTCTAAGAGCAGGGCTTCAAGATCATAACGGCTATCCACGCTTGATTCAGTATCAGTGACGGTGCTACTCGTATCTTGTGTCGCCTCTGCCGTGACTTCTGGCGGGGTTTCGGTTGGTGTTGGGGTAGGGCTGGGTGTAAATGTCACTGTGGGTTGTAGGTTAATCGCTAATTGTGTAGCAGAACGTTGAATATCTTCAATGCCAGAAACAGCCGGAGTCAATCCCATCAAATAATCTAACCGGAAGGCGAGAACCTGCTGATTCCCCGCCGCAATATCGGTTGGGATTTGCTCAAATTGCACGATGATGCGCCGATTTTCCGTCGCTGTCGCGTCCATCTGCGCCACCCGCACGCCGGAGGTCCAACCCGCCGCGCCCGCCATCAGGACAATTGCCACGCCCAACCCGAAGATAATGAGGCCGATAAATCCCCACAGAAAACATCCCGGTCCGCCGGTACCATCGCCCTCGTCCTCCGGCATATTCATCACGGGCGCCTGGCGTGCCGTTGGTGGTGCATCCTTAAAGGGTGAGCGCGGTTGTGTATCGTCTTTATCGACCATGAGTTTCCATCTCCAGCAAGTGCATCAAGTTTGAAGCGTAAATTTCAGCATAACGCGCGTGGATTATAAAGGACATCTGCTTGTGCGTGTAGCGGCGTTTGCCCTACGCTGAAAGTTGGACGGCAAAAAATGAAAAACCGGACTCTCGCAAATGGAAAGTCCGGTTTAGGTTTACATCTGTTTGTATATCAGGTGCGGGGGATTAAAAACCGCCCATTGCACCCAAACCATCAAGCATTCCCATGCCTTGTTCTGCAAAGGCGCGGGCTTCTTCTTCACTCAACAGACGGGCATTTGCCGGTGCATTGACGGAAGAGACTTGATTGATGTCACTCAGTTCGACATCAAATGTAAGATCAATATTGACTGGCGGAATCTGTGCGCTATCACCACCTGTCGCTCCGGCAAGCACGCCAAGATCAATGGCAAAGCCAAAATCAAACGTGAGTTTGTGGATGAAGTTGTCATTTGCGCCCACATATTGGGTGATGACAACATCGGAGTCCACACCTGCGAGCAGGGTAGGGATCAGTTGAAGCACGATTCCAACCGTCGGGTCAGCTTCAGCACCGCTTGCACCCAACATGCCGGATACGCTGTTAATCATTGCCATAAAATCTGGTGAGTTCAGGATGGCATCCACATCAACGTTAAACTGGAAGGGATACATCGTCTGTCCCATCAGGTCTTGATCTGGTAGGCGCACATAATTGATGAATCCTGTGAGGTCTGTACCGCTCGGATTCACGCTATCGACGCTCATGGCATCCAGACCGAGCAGGCTACCGAAATTGGTCACGCCTGCACCGCTCGGCAATTCGCCAACGACCGGCAAATCCCCGTCATCAAATGCGGAAAGTGGCAGACCAAGTGTTTCACCGGTACCTGGAATATAGAGGTAATCACCAACCAGCGCGAAAGGTACGCTGACATTGCTCAGGGAATCCACGCCCATGCTAGAATTGACAACCATATCTAGTGCCAATTCTACGGGCACTTCACTTCCCGGAAGAATGACAAAAGGACCACTCCCATCAACATTAAAGCTGATTGATCCGGGAATTTCAGGTGCGAACATTGCCGCGACTTCCAGCCCGGTGATGTTCAGATCAACACTGAACGTTTGGTTGAATGATGTGATTGTATAGGTGTTGGCTGATGCAGAATTGATGGTCTCGCAATCAGCGGCAGAGAGGTTGTAGCAGGTGTTGTCCTGTGCGCTAACGAGCGGCGCGATGCTTAATGCAAGCAAGAATACAAGTACAAATGCGGAAAAACGTTTTACCATTGAGAATTTACTCCTTCAACTTGATGAAGACTAACAGGGTGTGCTTAATTCAAAAATTTGCACATCCCATTTAATACTATACGCGAAAAATGTAAACGCGTTGTATGTGAATTGTGGAATTACCCGCAATTTACATTATTTCGACAACAATTTCGCGGCTTTTTCGATAATAATTTCGCTGATCTTTGCTTTACTGATCAACTCAAGCGGATGTTCGCCGTTTTTGTCGAGGATGATTACACGGTTAGTCTCTGTCGCAAATCCGGCATCCTGTGCGGTAATGTCATTGGCGACGATAAAATCAAGACCTTTGCGCGTTAATTTCGATTGCGCGTTCTCCAGCAAATGTTGGCTTTCCGCCGCGAAGCCCACAACAACGCGTGGATAGCCACTTTTTTGCCGTTGGGTGTTCACGTTCATCAGAATATCAGGATTGCGCGTGAGATTCAGAGTGATGCCTTCACCGTCATCCTGCTTCTTAATTTTTTGCGTCGCAACTTCCGCGGGACGGAAATCCGCCACTGCCGCCGCCATGATGAGCACATCTGCGTTCGTGCTGTGCTTCTGAATTTCGTCAAGCATCTGCGCCGCGCTCTCTACTGGAATGAGTTGTGCGCCCGATGGGGTAGGTAATCCTGTAGTACTGCTCACCAGCACCACTTCACTAGCGCCTGCGTCAAGTGCCGCCTGTGCCAGCGCATAACCCTGCTTGCCACTAGAACGATTGGTAATGAAGCGCACAGGGTCTAGCGGTTCTTGCGTGCCACCTGCGCTCACAATCACCTTACGTCCCTGTAGCACACCCTCACGTCCCAGCACGCGCCGTATCTGTCCCATCAGCGTGGGTGTTTCTGGTAAGCGTCCCCGTCCGGTTAAACCAGAAGCGAATCGTCCGCTTTCCGGTTCGATCAAAATCACGCCACGTTCGACAAGTGTTTTTACATTTGCCTGTGTCGCCGGATGCTCATACATACCACCATCCATTGCCGGAGCGATTAGCAGGGGACACCGCGCCGCCAATGCCGTAACCGTCAGCAAATCATCCGCCATGCCCTGCGCTAATCGGGCGATTGTGTTGGCGGTTGCCGGCATCACAGCGATAACATCCGCGCCTTCACCGAGTCCCACATGCGCGATGTGCGTCGGCAAGCCACCCGTGCTATCTGATTGCCACAACTGTGTATACACCGGACGACCCGTGACCGATTGAAACGTCAAAGGTGTGATGAATCGCTGTGCGGAATCGGTCATGACGACATCGACCAGTGCGCCCGCCTGTGTGAGCTTACTCGCCAGATCAACCGCCTTATAGACGGCGATGCTCCCCGTTACCGCGAGGACGACGCGTTTGTTCTCAAAAATCGTGATTTTTTCCATAGTGTTTCCGATGTGCTTACGATAATCCATCCAACCTAATTGAACCACACGCGCAAAAAAAATGCACGGACACAATCTCTGCATCCGTGCATGACAATGTGCTTTTATTTGGATATTTATCCGACGTTATCGGCGTTGATACCCCAGAAGCGCGCCGAGTTATCGTCGCTGATTGAGCCGATCAACTGACCATCGGGGCTAAACGCAACCGTGTTGATCGCGTCTGTGTGTCCACTGAGGATGGTTGGTGTCACTGCGCTATCCGGCACACTGACATCCCACAGTAGTACGCTAAAATCATCCCCACCGCTGACCAGCAGATTGCCGTTTGCATTAAAGTTCAGGCTGGTCACTGCACCCACATGACCGCTTAATGTGGCGATAGCAGTATTGGTGGGCAAGTCCCACAATGCGATTGATCCGGTCTGTGTGCCGATTGCCAGTGTCGTCTGGTTCGGGCTGAGTGCGATAGAGGTGATGCCTTCACCAATTTCGATAAAGCTGGTTTCCTGCAAACCCGCGATGCTCCAAATACGGATGAATCCATCCAGACTGCTGGAGATTAACAGGGTGCTATCATCGGTGAACACCAATCCGGTGACACTATCGGTATGTCCGCGCAAGCCACCCAGCAAGAAGACGTTAGCCACATCCCACACGGTGATGGCATATAGATTGTCTTCACGATTTTCGGTCAAGAATGCCCGTCCGCCACTGCCCGCGAAGATCGTTTGATCCGGGCTGAAAGCGACTGCCTGAACGGGCGAATCATGCCCCTGTAAGAAGGCACGTTCCACCAATCCGGCGTTGGTGCTGATGTCCCACAGACGCAATGAGCCATCTGATGCACCCAGCAGGGCGGTGTTGCTATTGATACCCACTGTCGCCACCGTCAGGGTATCCGAGCCGGTCAGGAAACGTGGTGACTCACTCGTCGCCGCTGTGTCAATCACCCATCCGCCATCGGTACCAAGATCACCAGTGACGAGCAGACGGGGCGGGGCATCGGTTTCGGTGTTTTGCGCCCATGCCAGCCCGTCGCCGAGATTGGCTTCAAAGCGCGCCAATTCCACCACGAAGCTCACATTTTCTGCGGTAATGGTTTGGGTATTAGGCAGGGTCGCCGAAGGGACAGGTTCGATGAAATAATCGCCATCACGTCCTTCAGCAGTCCAACCAACGAACCCATCATAATCCACCTGCCACCATAAATAGCCCTGATCGTCGCAGACCGGACCTTGCAACACGTTAAAGATACTGCCACCGGGGATTTCACCCGTTTGCGCGGCATCTACGCTAGGTTCTGCACGAACGCGATTCGGCAGACCGGGCTGTACGCGTGCTTGAATTTCAGTGGTCAAGCGGGTGTGCATGTAGCTGATGCCTTCCGGCGGGGTGGGGCAAAGCGGATTGCTATAATCCGACTCGATAAAGTCCGGTGTGGTGCTGGTTGTCCCGTCTTCATTTTCTTCTACGGGTGTGACGCTACACAAAAACAAAATGCTACGATCTGCCGCCACGCGATAATCGTAAATGTTGTTGTTGGCGGTGAAGACGAAACGATAACCGACAGTCACCTGTTGGGCATAAGTCTGTCCTTCTTGCGGGCATCCAAGGCTGGAATCTGGATAATTTTCCTGTTCCCAATACCACGCGATGTCATTCAGCGTATAACTGGTGCCAAGTTGTGCGTTCAAATCCGCAAGGGCATCGTTAATCGGGTCGGGTGCGCCCTGTGCCATCACGCTCATCATCATCCCACTGATGACAAACACCGCGATCAAAAGTAAGCGTTTTACCTGCATAATTTCCTCCTCATTAATGTGCTGATGTGCTGGTTCTGGTTGTGCTAGCTTCCACTTCATACTTTAGCAAAGCTCGTCCAAAAGTAAATCTGCGACTATCTGCTGACTAACCTCCGCTCATTATACGCTCTGTTACGCTACTGGCTGAATTTTCTCCGAATTCATGAGGCAATACCTCATTTCGGTGCGACGAGAATGCTATAATGCGATTTGTGAATAAGTGTTTCTGGAGAGTCGCGTGTATGACTATTTAGCGAAACACGTTTAACAGGACAATTCAGGAGACGTTGCATATGAAAGTGCTCGTAACGGGTGGTGCAGGCTACATCGGTAGTCATGTTGTGGAATTATTGATCGATCGTGGTCATGAAGTCGTTGTTTATGATAACTTGGTCGCCGGTCATCGTGAGGCGGTGCATCCTAAAGCCAAATTCGTGGAAGGCGATTTGCTCGATGTCACACAATTGGCGGCATTTTTTGAATCACATGCTCGTGCAGGTGATGCCCCTTTTGATGGTGTGATGAACTTCGCCTCTCATATTCAAGTGGGCGAGAGCATGAAAGACCCGTTTAAGTACCTGCGTGATAACGTCATGAGCATGATGAACTTGCTCGAACAGGTCACCAAGCATGAGGTCAAACGGTTTATTCTGTCCTCCACAGCCAATCTTTATGATGAGCCGGAGCATGTGCCGATCAACGAAGATGAGCCAATCATCCCCGGTAGCGTCTACGGTGAGACGAAAAATTTTGCTGAACGTATGTTGATGTGGATGGATCGCATTTATGGGCTGAAGTATTGTTGCCTGCGTTATTTTAATGCCAGTGGCGCACATCCCAATGCCCACATCGGCGAAGCGCATGATCCTGAAACGCATCTGATCCCGATTGTGCTACAGGTGGCGCTTGGTCAACGTGAACAGGTGACGGTGTATGGCACAGATTATGAAACTGCTGACGGAACGTGCATCCGTGATTATGTCCATGTGATCGACCTCGCAGAAGCCCACATTCTGGCGTTAGAAGCCCTACAGCATGGCGAAAGCCGGACGTATAACATCGGTAGCGGCAACGGTTTCTCCGTGTTGGAAGTCATCGAAGCCGCCCGTAGTGTGACCGGACACGCCATTCCGTTCTCCACCGGAGAGCGTCGTGCAGGAGATTTGCCAAAATTGGTTGCAGATAGCACCCGTATCAAGAAGGAATTGGGCTGGTCGCCGGAATTTGATAATCTACAGAAGATCATCCTGACCGCATGGAATTGGCATAAAACCCATCCACATGGTTACGAAAACCCCGAACCTGTGAAATAGCACCAATCCTAAAATAGCTCAACGGGCGACCTTGTACATAGAGGTCACCCGTTTTTGATTCCCCGTGATAATTCTGCCCAACCGCACGTGGATCAAAGCGATGTGTCGTGTACAATAGGCGATATTAAACTTAACTACTTAGGTGCTCACTCAGGTTCCTCACTTTATGAGAAGGGAAAGCTCGTGCTTGTTTTCAAGTCCATCGCCCCTTGTGGGAGAGGGATTTAGGGTAAGGGGTAAAAGGATTTTATGGCAACCGGACAACAGCTCAACCCGCCTCTGCAAACATTAGAAACAATCGAAGGCGTTTACACCACAAACATCCGCACCTTCAAGGATGAGCGGGGGCAATTTATGGAGACCTTCCGGCGAGAATGGTTCGATTGGGTCAATTGGGATCGCTTCCAGAATAATCGCAGTGATAGCAATGCGGGCGTGTTGCGCGGTTTACACTATCACTTCAATCAGATTGATTATTGGTACGTCTCACGGGGTAAAATCCGCGCCGCACTGGTGGATTTACGTCCGCAATCTCCCACCTATATGACCAGCGTAACGCTCGATGTCGGCGAGGAGCACAACATCGGCTTATTCATTCCGATTGGCGTAGCACATGGTTTCGTTGCGTTGACGGATTGCACGCTCAACTACATCGTCAACAATTATTATGACGGTGGCGACGAATTCGGTGTGGCATGGCACGATCCCGCCTTAAAGCTGAATTGGGGGATCGAAAATCCGAATATTTCTGGACGCGATGCACAGAATCCCTTACTCAAGGATATTCCAGCAGAACATCTCCCGCGTTAAGATGTATCGGCGAGGAACGGGCGAGGGACGACATGCGCTAATTGTCGTCTTCATCCTTTTGCATCCCGCTCAGATAACCGGAAAGCCACTTCATGGTATCGATGGCGCTTTGCGGGGATTGTTCGCCCGTCAGCAATTGCCGTTCGATGTTGCCTTCGCGCCGTATGAGGGACGATTTACTCCGGTTATCCGCCATCAAGATGACGAGTTGCGCCAATTCTTTGAGGTTTTTCGCCAGTAGATTGCGCTCATTCGGGGTGAGTTCATCGTCGTGCGTGTCGAGTTCCATCCGCACCGTTTCCTGATCGAAGTCGATGGTCTGGCGGTTGGAGGGATCAAACGAATCCGAGAGCAATTGCAGAATGTTGAACGCCGCACTAATGTCTGTGGCAAATTCTCCCAATGTGCGTTTGCCCATCAATTTACGGATAGCGATGGTCGTCTGCAAGATGGATTGCGAATCTTCCAGCAATTTTGTGCTGTCCATCAAACGGCTAATGTGCTGTAAACGCGCTAAGGGCTGTGTATTGACGAACGTCCGCCATTGATTAGCCACAATTGTTGATCCGCCATTGCTCCAGCGGACATTCTCATAAACGTGCAAAAGGTTATCAATCAGCGATTGATCGTCCTCAATCTTCTCAATGACCTGCATGGCGCGGCGGGTGGTGGCACGCATCACCAATTCGCTTTTGAAAGCCTGCGCCACATCGAGTAATTTCCAGACCGTATCACGTGTAACGGCAAGACCGGGGTTTTGCTGTAAAGAACGCGCCACCTGTTCAATCAACACACGGCTTTCGTCGCTCCATCCGCGTGCATCAATCAAATAAATCAGCGTATCCACCGATTGTTGTTGCACGATGATTTCATCGGTGACCAGTTGATTTATCAGGCTGATTATCATGTCCGGTGATTGCTCACTGTTGTTTAAGGCAGTCGGCAAAAGGGGCGTGAGCTTCGATTGCTGTGCCAATGCCCCGCCAAACCGCCGGAACAAATCACTGCGCCCATCTGCGATAAAAAGAGTCAGCAAGGTTTCGGATGCGTCCAGACTAAGCCATTCTGCGCCCGTTTCCAGAAGGTGTTCCAGAATCGTTCCCGGTTGATAGCGTGGCGGTAATGAGGCGCTATTCTGACCCTCATTATACGATTCCCATAAATATTGAATACTTTCGTCAGTAAAGCTCGCCTGTGCATGATCTTCGGCTGAACGGGCAAAAAGCACCATCGAAAATTCGCGTCCGGTTTCCAATAAATCACCGACGGCGATGCTATCATAATCACGTAATGCAGGACCGAGTGGTTCCGGGAGCGCATTAATCAGGGCATCATCGTCGAGCAACATATCAAGCGCGTTGTGGGCGCGTTTGATGGCAAAACTCAACAATTGCATCCCCAGTTTTCCATCCTCATAGGTGCGTTTTTGGGTGGCAAGGATGCCCCGCTGTAAGACATCGCCCAATTTGTAATTCGCGGGTTCGCGTGCTAGCAAACGGAGCCAACTCATCAACGTGTCATTATCGCCGTCATTGATGGCAATATCTAAGGAGATCGTCGCGGCGGCATTTAAGCGCGGGAGCCAGCGCTCGTTGACCCCATTGCTAAGATGCGTGCGGATAAACGAATAGACCGCGTCAGGCTCAACCTTCAACGTGTTTTCAAGCGCGGCGTTTAATTTTTCGTCGAGACTGTTGTTTTCGTCCATTAATTTTGCGACGATTTCCGCACTGTGCGTATCTCGCTCGTCCAGCGCGTAGGTGAGTAACCGTTCGGCGTAGCGTGCCAGTAACATATCATCATTCAACTGATGATCGACAAGCGCTTCATGGATCGAGTCAATCGGCACATCCTCATCGGTCATCACCTGCAAATCAAGTTTATGCTGGCGTGTGATCTGGTCAAGTAAGTCGGTACTGCTGAGGGTTTTTTCTGAGTGATTGACGATGCGCTGTACAAGACGCTCAACGGTGCGGATGTCACTGACGAAATCTTCAACCGAACCATGCCAGAGAGTCGCTAGATGACCAACGTAAATGGATTGGAATTCAAACGTGTCTACATCGGGCATATCCGATGTGTTTAGTCGCTCGCGTGATGTTTCTGCGGTTTGTTCGCTAAAAATGATCGCCGCTCGCGTGAACGTTGGATCATCCGTATTGGTTGTAAATGTCATATCCGCGCGGACTGCGGGCGGTAAAAGCAGGGTGATCGCCTCGACAAAATCAAGACGTTTATCAACACTAGGGACAAAGCCACAAATTTGCAACCCATTTTCCCCCAGCGCACCATCTAGCATATACAGTAGATTGCGCATGTCTCCGCCGGTATGCGTCAATACGCGTTCAAACAGCGCCACGCGTCGATCTGCGATCCATGTCGGAACAGGTGGAACGCTCAAGGTATCTAACGATTCGTGCGTTGTGCGATAATCGGCTGTACCCAGATCGGTGATTTCTGCCAGTGTTTTGATGTTGCCGGATGCACCTTGCAGAACATCTGCCGGCAAAATGACATATTGAAAAATCGGGCGTTCGGGATTGTCATGCTGAAAACGTGCATGTACCAGAATAAAATCGTCATCAATCCCACGAAACAAGCCAACAGACTGTGACGCGTTGCCGTTTTCAAGGGGTAAGGGTTCGATTGATGTGAGACTCCGGCATAAAATGGCGTTTTCTAGCGATAAACCGGGCGTGATCGCCAGAATATCTGCTACAGTAGGTTCAGTGTTATCGTCGGTTATGGGCTTGCCATAGACGAAGCGTTCAAGCGTGCTATCGATGGTCACAGGGTACCTCTCAAACAGTGCATTAGAGCGACATTGTCTCAGATAGCACGTAAACTTTCAAGTTATGCTGATGTTAACACTTATCGCCGGATGCGCCGGATGAAGTCTACACTTTGCAAACGTCGCTCTAAAAGATAGGTGACATAGCCGAGCATCACGCGTTCAATTTCGCTGTGGATATGCGCGGGAACATCGATTGTTTTGACCAGCGAAAACGGGCTACGCTGGAGATGCCGTAACAATTTGAGCGTGCCGAGAGAGAGCGGCATCAGTGAGGAGGTATGCTTTGCCGCTTGTGGGCTGACCACGCCGCCTTCGCTACTGCTGAAATATTGATCTTCCGGCTGTACGGGTTCGTGTGAGAGTACACATTCCTGTAACTCAGGGCGAAAACCGACGAGATCCAACAATTTCAATTCATAATATCGGATGACCAATCGTTGATCCGCTTCGCCACACAGTTGCACAAAAGTCTCTTCAAGCAAGTCAAACAAATCAGATGTGTCTTCTTCGCCATCGGAAGTAAAGCGATCCATCAATTCCGCGACATAATTGGCATACGCACCCGTCTGCAAATCTTCGCGCAATTTCTGGAATCCTTCGATCATCACGGCTTGGGCGGCGATGTCTATTTCTCGCCCTCGATGCACCAGCATATCGGCTTTTGTGAATAACTCGACGTGTCCGGTTTTGGTGCTGATCGGCTTGCGTGCGCCTTTGGCAATCACATCAATTTTGCCGTGCGCGGGCGTGACTACCGTCAACAGACGATCCGCCTCGCCAAAATCACGCCGTTTAATAATCAACGCGTTGGTACGGAATGAACGTTCTTGTTTACTCAACGATTATCTCTCAACCTAGAGAATTGAAGCCATGCGGGAGGAGTTTATCCAGGGTGGAATCTATGACGATGTTGCGCTGTTCGTCCACACAGACCACGCGCATGGTCGGGCTAAATTCATAGAGCATTTGTCGGCACATGCCACAGGGCGAACCCCCGTTGCGTGTGGCGACCACGATCACATCAAATTGCTGATGCCCCTCGCTCACCGCTTTCACGAGTGCCGTACGCTCCGCACAGATACAGGCAGGGTAGGCGGCATTTTCTACGTTACAGCCAGAAAAAACAGTGCCATCAGGCGTGCGCAAAGTCGCGCCTACCTTGTAGTTGGAATAGGGTGTATAGGCGCGTTCCGCCGTTGAGAACGCGAGTTCTATCAAATTTTGTAGATCATGATTAGTCATAGGCTTCGGTTGAGTCTTTTAGTTCTTCGGTACTGACATCAGCGTTCGATAATGGCGTGTCTTCCGTGCCATCATCAGGACGTTTACGGGTGACATGCACTTTGCGGATGCGTCGTCCATCAACGATAAGGACTTCAATCGTCAACTCATCTGTTTCGATGAGTTCCCCCATACGAGGTACGCGCCCGAAGTGGGTGTAAATGTAGCCGCCGAGCGTGTCCATGTCTTCTGTGGGAAGACCGACATCCAACAGATCGTTGAAATGGTCAAGGTCAATGCTGGCATCCATGTCATATTCATCGGTGCCGGTTTCGACATAATCGGCTTCTTCGTTAAGGTCATATTCGTCCTGAATATCGCCGATAATCTCTTCGATGATATTTTCAATCGTGACGATGCCTGCCGTACCGCCATATTCATCAACCACCACTGCCATATGTACTTTTTTGGTTTGCAGTTCTTTTAGCAATTCATCTGCCGGGGTCGTCTCTGAAATAAAATACGGTTTACGCATCAGATCACTGATGGTTTTGGTCTTCGATTTGTCTGAGCGGTGATAATAAATCAGCAAGTCTTTAGCGTAAAGAATGCCACGAATCTGGTCAATGTGATCGGCATAGACGGGTATACGCGAATATCCAGAATCGATAAAGATCGTTCCCGCGGCTTCCAATGTTTTTTCGATGTCTACCGCCACCACATCAATGCGTGGCACCATCACTTCACTGGCGCGTGTTTGGTCTAGCTGTAGCACGGAATAGATCATGGCTTTTTCTTCGTCTTCAATCGTCCCACCACTATGTCCGGTTTCGATCAATGTCATGATCTCTTCTTCGGTAACCGTGTTCACAAGATCACCACTGCCGAGCAATCCTGAAATCGTCTGGCTAATCCACAAGATACCAATAACGAAGGGACTGGTGATGAGCAATACCAGGCGCATGAGAGGGGTGAGTAAAACCGCCAGTGGTTTCGCATAACCACTGCCAACCGCTTCCGGCACAATATCGCCTAAAATCACCGTGATAAACACACTGATGAGCATCGCAATAATGCGGATCAACGTTGCATTCATTTCTGCATTTGCGTTGATAATGGGTTGGGCGATGGCGGAAAGTGCTGTCACGGCGATTGTAAATGACAGCAAAACAGAAACGAATTGATAGGTGACCGTCAATCGCGTTGATGTTTCGATAATACTGATCGTTGCGGATGCACCGCGATTTCCCTGTTCGACCTGTTCTTTTAACCATGCGACACGCACGTTTGCTAAAGCCGCATACGCTAATGTGATGATTGCATCAAAGATGATGAGCGCGGCAACAATCGCTATGCCCGCAGAAGCATCGTCACTCAAGAGTTTGTCCTTGCTCCCTGTATCTAAAACAAAAAAGCCGTGACACCAGCAAAAGGGTGTTCGGCAGGTTTTACCCGTTAAAATGCACTTGTCTACTTAATGAATATTGACGAGGTGGTTTAGAATCGTCTTTTGACACGCTTGTATCGTTTCACATTTTATGTCAAATTGTGTGACAAAAGTCTACCATACCTGTGGGAGGTCGTGCAAGGTGGACAATATGGTTACGACCCGGCAAAGTTTGTGCTTACAACCTGAGCAATCCCGCGCTTTTTCTGTACACTGAATACTGTAATCTGTTAACTGAGAACTCAAACGCTATGCAAATTGATATTTTGACACTGTTCCGCGGTATGTTTGCCGGTCCGATGAACGAAAGCATGATGTGGAAAGCGCAGGATCGTGGCTTGCTACAGCTACGCATACATGACATCCGTGATTACGCCACAAATAAACACCGCTCGGTGGATGATACGCCCTATGGTGGCGGTGGCGGAATGGTTTTACGGGCAGATGTGGTTGTCCCTGCGATTGAAGCCGTGATAAATCAATCTCCTGATGTGCCCGTCATTTTAATGTCCCCGCAAGGTCGGGTGTTTTCGCATCAGGTCGCCGTTGAGCTTGCCAGCTTAGAGCGATTTGTGCTCGTATGTGGCCATTACGAAGGCTTTGACGAGCGCATCCGTGAATTGGTCATCACCGATGAGATCAGCATTGGTGATTATGTGCTGACAGGTGGGGAACTCGCCGCAATGGTTATCGTGGATGCGGTTGTCCGGCATATCCCCGGTGTGTTGGGATCAGAAGGCGCGGAAGAACGGGATAGCCATGCGGATGGTCTGTTGGAAGGTCCACATTACACCCGTCCGGTGGAGTATAGGGATTTAAGCGTGCCACAGGTGCTACAAAACGGCAATCATGGGGAGATTGCGCGATGGCGACGTGAGCAGTCGTTGCGGCGTACGTGGCAAAATCGCCCTGAATTGTTGCTAAATATAGAGCTATCCGAAGAAGAACGGTACCTTTTAGCTAAATTTGCGGCGGAGGATACCAATTTCGGGTAAATTTAAATGAGTCTTCCTAACATAAAGCAGATAACCCGTGATATGATAAAATATGTTATATCTGGCTAGTCATCTCATCGGGAAACACTGATTCGGGTGACTTTTCGAATAAGCTAAACAGAACGTATGACAAATACCTTATTTGAGTGTCATTTTGAATTCCGTTATACTTAGAATATTGGTCTATCCTCGCAACGCGGGTAACATCTGGCGTGCTAATTGAAAAAGAGGCAGTATGAGTCAGCAATATCGCAGTGAAGCACTTGAGGAAAAACTCAAAATGCTACACACCTATGTTGAAGGTGTAAAGGCGACGGTAATCGTTAACATTGACGGTTTGCTGGTCGCGGCATACCCTGCTGGTGATGATGAAAACCCGCATGAGAACCCGACCAGTAGCCCGCAGGTGGCGGCGATGTCGGCAACGCTCATCGGGCTGGCAGAACGCACCTTGGGGCGTTTGGCGCAGGGTGAATTGGAACGTCTGCTGATGGAAGGCGAAGAAGGCGTGATGGTAGTTTATCCTGCTGGACGCGCATCTCTGGCGGTGCTTGTGGATAAAAATGCCCGCATCGCGCATGTGCTGGTTGCCGCGAAGAAAGCCGCCGAAGAAGTGGCGGAAATTCTCGGCGGTTAATGAAACACTTCTAGTTCAAGCAGGCTGAGCGTGTGTTTTTAGGAAATGGTCTGGAATTGTAAGCGCATCACAATTTTGCCAAGACGTAATTCATCATTATTACGCAACTTGATCGGAGATTGTGGTTCCACCCGTTTTCCGTTTACATAAGTGCCGTTACGACTATTAAGATCGACGACAAACAGGCGTTGATCTTTTATTTTTATCTCAGCATGATTACGGCTGATACCCATTTGATATGCGCCATGTGGTGTTAGGTCAATGCCCGGTGTTTCCTCTTTTGTCGGGTCACGTCTACCGATTGTCACCGAATTTTCAATAGTCACGGTAATACCAATCGGCGTTTCCACCCCCTCAATTTTGATCTTCAGGGTGATCTGCTTCTCAATCTCTTGCGTTTCTACTGCTTCTTGCTGACGACGCAACTCTAATTCCGCGTTGTACCGTGCAAGCGCCTGCTGTGCGGCATCTTTGACGTTATAGGTAGTACGTTCACCGGGAACAGCAGGCAACATCTCGGTATCCCGGGGATTCAGTTCTGTCTCGTCTTTTTTGGGGAGTTTGTGTTCTTCGCTCATGATCCTCACAATGACACAATGAGACAGGTGGATTAAATTTTCACACCCGTCTCATCAATCTCGATTTCATCAAATTATGTCGTTATTATCACGCAATCTTTTGGTTGTGTCTACCGATAGTTATAGGTCCGCATCAATCCCCGGCTCTGAAATACCAATATGGAATGCCACAAGGTACTCGCCGAACGTTGATTGACGGAAACTGGTCATCAAGAAATTCAGGAACAAATCGGTGTTAAAGTCGAGATTGGTCAGTGTTGTTGTCGGGATGACCAGCATCGCGTCCAGATTATCGGCTTCTGCTGTACGGTTACGTGTACGCGACAAAAACGAACCCGTAAGTGTTGATGATCCGTCCGCACATAAACTGGTACCTGCATCGTCACAACTGAGGATTTCTTGCGAATCGCTGTCTATCAGACGGGTAAACGGATCAATACTATTCTCCAGACCGATCATATAAACGGTGGTATTGATGTCTGCATTGACGATATTCGGCGTGAGGTGAATGGCGAATGGATCGCCCGCCGTGTCGCCACTGCCATCAGCAGAAGTCACCGCCATGCCTTCAAGAATTAACAGGAAGTCACCTGTCGCTCCCTGATAACCGCCGATTATCAGCGAAATATCCGTAAATCCGTTGTTATTATGCGAGAAGGGTAGTTGGCTATTAAAACGCGAAGACGTAATCCGACCTGTTGACGGTAGATTCGCTTCATAGGTGCCTGCATCACTGCTATCATCGTTACAATCGCGCACGACACCGCCTTCCAACACGGCTAGAACCGGGTCAAAACCATCAACACCGAGGACTGTCGCCGTATACACAAAGCCGGGGCGCATATTGACGACGATTTCTACCGCATTTGTGATCTGTCCACCGTTGGGGCAGTTTACGCTTACACCGCCACCCGGGACTGTGCCACCGGATTGTCCGGCGCTCTGGGTGGGTTGTGTTTGTGGGGTAGGTTGGGCGTTTTGGGTGGTTGCCACGCCTGTACCATCATCAATGCCAACGTGAAACGCCACCGCATAATCGCCGAATGAAGATTGTTGATAGCTCGTCATCAGGAATCTGACATAAAATCCATTGCTTAAATCTAGTGTGGTTGCACCGGATGTCGGTAAAGTGATCATCGCGTTCCGGTCTCGCAGTGGGGTCTGCCGTCCCAGTGTGCGCGAAACATACGCATTACTTAGATCAGAGGAACTCTCTTCACACAGGCTTGTACCGGCATCATCACATTCGTAAACAACGTCGTCGTCCGCACCCACTACACGCATGAGCGGGTCAAGTTGCTCGTTTGTTGCCATCATATACACAGACACATCGGTGTCAGAGGAGACCATGTTTTCTGTAATTTGCACCACAAATGGATCGCCCGCACCCGCACCGGAGCCATCCCGCGCTGTGACGGACATGCCTTCAAGGATCAGTAAAAATTCGCCATTCTGACCGCCAAATCCACCGACAATCAAAGAAATATTTTCAAATCCATTGTAATTGTGCGAAAAAGGCAATTGTGCATTTAACCCCGATGACGTGACTTGCCCTGTCGTCGGCAGGTTGGCAGTATACTCTTCTGCTGTATCATTATCATCCGAACACGCTCGTACTTGTTCGCGATCCATCACTGCTAGCACAGGGTCAAATCCATCCACGCCGACGGCTGTTGCGGTATAGGTAAAACCGGGGCGCATATTGACGATAATTTCCACACCGTTGGTAATTTCTAAACCATTCGGGCAACTTATGGAGATTGGACTGCCATCCTGTGCGCTGACGATGCCCACAGATGCAAGCATAATCAGACAACAGACCAATATAGTGAAAATGTATTTTCGCATGGTGTTTACCTCGTATTTATCACTTACAAAAGCAAAAGCCTGTACAAATACTGTACAGGACTCTTGATTTTCGCGCTATTGATTACGGGTTAAATTTCAGTGACGACTCTATGTTTTTTGTTATGTAAGTGGTATCTCTAATCCGAAGAAACGCTCAAATAAACGTAACTTCCAGATCATCCGTAAACTCATCCCCCATAGGACGGCTGTCGCGGCAATCAAGACATAATCCACCAGATTAAGCGGGCTAATTTCAAAGAATTCATGGAACGGTTCGACGACCACAATCACCACAAATGTGAGGAACATCAACCCGGCAATGATTGTAGGTCTCCAATCTCCGCTAAAGTCGTCACCGGCAACCCACCATTTTGTAGGCGGTTCGACGAATGGGATAAGCAACAAACCCATAAAAACAATGATTGAGGTTAAGGCACTGCGGGCGATAGCGATGGCTTCGCGTTCCGCAACTTGCATCGCAGGCGTAATCACTATCGCGTTATTGATCGCCTCACGAGCCGGCACATATTCAATCGCAAGATATGCAAAATAAATCGCCAATGCGGTAAATGCCATTGTGAGTGCCGCCGGAAAAACAAATGACATCGAACTCGCTATCTGATTGCGCTTGGGAACACCCGCCCGCGCCCATGCCGCCAGCCCGAAAGTCGGAAAGCCGACAGTGAGTAAGGTAATGAGCGAGGCATGTTTGGGGATAAACGGAAAGACGATGACATCTGCTACAACCGCCACGCCGAGGATAATCAGCGCCGCGTAAAAGGCACGCGTCAAGAATAGGCGGATGATGTCTTCCATGCCGTTGAGGATGCGCTGACCTTCCATGAACGCCGCCGGTAATGCCTTAAACGAATCGTTCAATAAAATAATATCCGCCACGCCACGAGTCGCCGCACTGCCACTTTGCATCGAAATGCCGATATGCGCCTTTTTCAACGAGAGCACATCATTCACACCATCTCCGATCATCGCAACATAAAAACCGCGCTTGCGTAAGCTATCCACCAGCATCTCTTTTTGCTCCGGTGTGATGCGCCCGAAAACCGTCTTTTGTTCCGCGATTTCTGCGATCTGGCTAGGTTCCATTCTGGCAAGTTCTGTGCCAGAAACCACCTGAATATCCTGCGAAAGACCTGCCTGTTTTGCCAGCGCCGCTACTGTATGCGGATTATCTCCGGAGATAATTTTGAGGTTAATCCCCGCCTTCATAAAGCCCGCCAGCGTTTCTTTCGCTTCGGCACGTAGCTCATCGCTAAAACTGACGATACCCAACGGACGCAATCCATCTGGTAATATCGGGTCGTCGTTTTCATCATGCAGGGCGACAGGCTCAGGGCTATAAATCACCATCAATACACGCAGACCCTCATTCGTCCATGCATGAATCATGTCGTGGGCGATGTCCACACCCTCATCAAGATAAGGCATCAGCATTTCCGGCGCACCGAGCACGTAGACACCGCGCAAATCATCATGATCGAACGCGATGGCGCTCCACTTGCGAGCGGATGAAAACGGAATTTCGTCCACCACATCACAGGCGACCCCTTCGCATCCTTCGCCCAATGCGTCGCTAGTACGGTTGCCTGCACGGGTACTTTTAGCATACGTACCGAGCATCAAGCTGAATGCTTCTTTTGAAATATTAAGTGGGTGTAGCGTATGGAGGTGAATTTTATTGGCTGTCAACGTGCCGGTTTTATCGAGGCATAGCACGTTGACATTGCTCATGGACTCTACCGCGTTCGATTGCTGAATCAACGCGCCACGCCCGGACATCCGTAATGATCCCATCGCGTAAGCAGTCGCCGTCATCAAGACCAAACCCGCAGGCACAAGACCCGCGATGACCGCCGCCATCTGTACCGAGCGCACCGTTTCTACCTCACGGATGATGACCGACACGCCAAAGAGTAAGCCGATGATAGTCGCCAGCACCAGCAAGATGCGAACGACAAAATTGATGTCATTTTGGAGCGGGGTGCGGATGATATTGAATTCGCGGGCGGCGATGGTCAGCTTATTCGCGAAGCTCTCCGCGCCCACTTTGGTTGCTTGATAACGAACGCTCCCCGTGACGCAAAAACTGCCGGAGAAAACCTCCATGCCATGTGTTTTGATGACCAGATCAGATTCGCCAGTAAGCAGGGATTCGTCCACATCCATGCGCCCATCGCCCACACACACGCCGTCCACCACAATTTGATCGCCCGGTTTTGCCACGATAATATCGCCGATCACCAATTCTGAGGGGTCAATAATTTTTTCTGCCCCTTCACGAATCACACTGACTTGTGGGCGGGTTAAAAGGGCAATTTGGTCGAGCTTGGCTTTGGCGCGAAATTCCTGAATCACGCTGACGATCACGTTAAGCGCCACCACACCCACGCTGACAAAGGCATCTCCCCACAAGCCGAATAGCACCAGCACAATACCGATGGAAAACAATACGATATTGATGAATGTGAATACATTTTGTTGCAGAATTTGCTGGTAGGTGCGCCCTGTTTGAATGCGAATATTGTTGCCATCACCGCGCTCGCGTCGTCGGAGCACTTCTTGCTCATCAAGACCCTGTGATGGTGCAGTAAATTCAAGCGCGGTTGATTCTTGACTGATAACTGAGTCCGATAGACGTTCGTCGCCTGCCGCTAATGTACGTTGTGCCACAGATTTTCCTCATTCCAACGACTTATCACACTATACAACACACAACCCCTGCTTTTGGTTCTGTATAATTGCATTAAGACACATCTAAATATACGTGAAAAGTGCGTAAAGGTTCGCAAATTGCTGGAAATTGGGAGGAAATATGGCAGATGCGACGTGATAAGATCGCATCCACCATTGCAAATAGATCATCAGTTATTGCTTTGCTGACCATCTGACCCGCTAGCCTGTGGTCTTCATGCCTGCCGCGATGCCACTAATCGTCGCCAATAGCTCGCGCAACGTCACTTTGTAGTCCGGTGAATCCGGCTCCATCTCGCGGAACTTTCGAAGCAATTCCACCTGAATAAAGTTTATCGGGTCAACATACGGGTTACGGCGTTCAATGGACACCTTAATCACCGGCACATTTTCCAGCAATTCTTCCTGTCCGGTCACCTTACAGATAAATTCAAAGGCGCGTTCATGCTCTAACTTCAGACGGGTGAAGATTTGACCGCGTAAATCTTCATCCTGCACAAGGCTGGCATAATACTCGGCAATTTTCATATCGGCTTTGGCGACATCCAACTGCACATTTTCGATCAGGATTTTGAAGAATGACCAATTCTGGTACATATTCTGCATGATTGCCAGATTTTTGGGGTCTACTTCTGCAAATGTGCCCAGCGCATGACCAACCCCGAACCAACTCGGTATAATCGCACGGCTTTGCATCCACGAGAAGACCCATGGAATTGCACGGATGGCATCAAACCCGCCCTTTTTACGTTTCGCCGGACGCGACCCGATGGGCATATTGGCGAGTTCGTTAATCGGAGTGGCTTCCTGCCAATAAGTGAGGAAACCGGGCGTTTCGTAGACGAAATTGCGATATGCGTCACGTCCCAGATCAGTGAGCTGGTTCATCGCCTCCACCCATTCTGGCTGAAGTTGAGTCACAGGGGGCGCACCCACCGCCATCATCGCCGCGTGCATCACCTGACCGAGATGCCGCCATGCAATCGCGCTGTTGCTGTAACGATAGGCGATCACCTCACCCTGTTCGGTGATTTTGATGTCACCCTGCATGGATGACGGCGGTTGAGACAAAATCGCACGGTTGGTTGGTCCACCACCACGCCCGATGCTCCCGCCACGCCCATGAAAGAGTTCGAGAATCACGTTCTGCGCCTTGCAGAATTCCGCCAATTTCAATTGTGCCTGATACAAACTCCAATTTGAGGCGATGTACCCGCCGTCTTTGTTGCTATCGGAATAGCCGATCATGATTTGCTGTTTAGGCTGTCCGGTAGCTGTGATTCGCATATCGAGGTGACGTCGATATTCTGGATTGTTAAACAGATTTTCCATCACTGCGGGCGCTTCCATCAGATCATCCACCGTTTCAAACAGGGGCGTAATGTCTAGCTTGCCGGTTAAGCCGACTTCTTTAGCAAACAGCAACATGGCGAGCACATCACTCGGTTGCCGGCTCATGCTGGCGATGAATGTATCGATCACCACGCTACCGTACTGTTTATGAGCATCCCCGACCATGCGCCATGTGTTGATGATCTTGTTCGTCGCTTCAGAAAATACGAGGTCAATCGGGAAGAACGGGCGCGGGCTGGCGATTTCTGCCGTAAGGAGCGCCTGTTTTTCGATTTCTGGCAGAGCTTCATAATTATCGGTGGTGCCATAAAACTTAAACATTTCCGTCAATGCCGCTGAATGCAAACGCGCATCCTCTCGCACATCCAACGGGACGAGATGCAGACCGAATAACTGCACTTTGCGAATCAGCCAGACGAGCGTCCCATCCGCCGAATGTTGCGCGTTGTGATGGCGTAGACTTCTCTGAATGAGCTTCAAATCTTGTAATAACGCCTCACCGTCAACATAAAAATCGGTATCAAGGCGATCATAAATAGCATCCATCACCTGACGGTAAATCTCGTTCGGGTATTTCTCTTCACTTTTGGCTTCGACTGGAATCGCGGTCAACATATCCGCTTCAATGCCTATTTCGTCAGTTGCCTGCGTCAGCCGATCCCGCAGATAGGCGATGTCGTCTTTATAGACTTCCCGTGCCGCCGCTCTGAGCGTTTTTAAGGTCTGAATCGTGACTTCCGGCGTAACATTCGGGTTGCCATCCCGATCCCCGCCAATCCATGAGGCGAAGCGCAACACAGGCGGCAAATCATACTCATCCCAATTTTCGTCTGGATAATAGGTTTCCAGACTGTTAAAAATTTCATCGTAAATATCAACAGTGGTACGCATGATGACGCTCGTGATGAAATATAAGCCGTATTCCACCTCATCAGCGACGGTAGCGCGATTGGCACGCGTCGGCATGACACGCCACAATTGCTCGATGCGTCGGGTAATATCATCGTCAATGCGGTGTTCTTCACGCGGGAGAAGATCAACCACTTCTTTTGCCGCTAAGAAATCAGCGATGTCACGGAGCTTAATCAAGACCTCTTGCCGTTTTGCCTCTGAAGGGTGGGCAGTTAGCACAAGACGGACACGAATCTTATCCAACAAACCACGCATTTCATCGGCGGTCATGCCGTCTTTGCTCAGATCATGAATCGCTCGCTGGATGGATTCGCTTAATCCGCGTGTGCGCTCACGTCTGCGGAGTGTACGGATGCGCTGTTGATCTTCGGCGATGTTGATGAGTTGTAGATAATTCCCGAAAGCACGGATCAGTACCCGTTTTTCATCGAGTGACGTTCCCTGAATGATGCGCTCCAACTGTTTGGACGCGTCTTCGTCGCTACTTCTGCGGGTGATTGCCGTCAGCCGGACGCGCTCAACAAGGTCAAAAGCGTGCTGACCGTGCTGTTCGCGGATGATTTGTCCGAGCAAGTTGCCGAGCAAACGAATATCCGCGCCTAGCGGGCTATGCTGATCGTTCTCGTTATTCTGCATGTTTAGTCTATCCCATCTGGTTGGTTAGGGGTTGGATGTCGGGAGGTTATGGTAAATCTGACCCTCCCGATCATGATTTTTGATTGTGTAACGCTTCTATTATTCCGCGCTAGGGGAAGAATTTCAACAAACTAAGCGCCGAGATATAAACTGAGCATCGCCACGAAGATCAATGCGCTGACGACTGCCACGTAAAATGAGCCTAGTGCCAGCCCCGCGCCGATGGAAACCGCGAAACTCACCGCCGCCGCCTGTGTATATGAAACGCGCCAGCCTGTATTATACGGACGCACATAATCCACACCCATGCACAGCGTCAATAGCAACGTCATCAACCCGATTCCGGCGATGCCGTCTATCGTGCCAATCCGCAACCACCACACCAACCCACCGACGAGCGTTAGCGTAATCAATGGCACACTGCTATCGACCAGCAACAGCATAAGATCGGTCTGCGGGATGAATTGACGAATAAAGGGATGCTGTTGATCTTCGGCGAAAATTTTGACCACCGGACGCGGCGGGAAGATCACCACGAGCAGGATAATCCCTGCCCACGATTGCAATGGTGAAATGCCGTCGATGGTCTGCGTCAACGTAAGCAAGAGTGCGACCACCGCGCCCCACGCCGCCACATAGTACAAGTCTCTACGCCGGAAAGATAAATAGGCGAAGACCGCCCGCATCAACAACGCCCATCCGCCCAGTGCATTCGGTAAGGGCAGTCGTTTGCCTGTTGCCAGTTGGTCGCCTTTTTGTAAATCCAGAATGACCTGTGGTGTAATCATCATACCCACCGGACCTAGATCATTGATTCTGGCGAACATCTGGCTTTCTTCCACCACGCGCACCATATTAACGAATCCGCCGAGATAGGCAACGCCATACACCAGCGCAACCGCTAACGTGATGCTCAATCCGACGAAGATCAACGAGAGGTCGCCCGTCATCACCGAGCGGAGCATCATGCCGGGGATGATCGCCAACGGAACGGCAAGCACGGCGAATGCGATCATTAGCAACCAGTTTTCATGTTCCAGACGCAAGCGCATCAATCCTACGCACCACGTTATGCCCCAGATGCACAACACCAGCAATGGCGCGACGAACATCGCCTGAAAGCCTGCCCGTCCACCCACATCCGGGCTGATTTTCCACGTTAGTCCGATAGCAATTATCATCAAGGGTGGGGTAATGACGACGATTCGCCCATAATATGCCTGAATAAAACGGGTTAGGGTGATCGCTTGCCGTGCAACCGGCGACGACGCGACATATGTGCCGTCATTGGTGGTTAATTTGAGTGGCGATGAACGCAAAGCGACAAATACTGTTCCAGCCTGCGCGATCAGCACCACGATTGGTACCAGATCAATCAATTGCAGGCGGGTTGTGGCACCAAAAAAACCACCGATGTCCACGAAGCGATCCAGCACATAAAGCCACATGGCATACAACCAGAACGCCACAAATAACAATAGATAAATGCCATAGGATCGATTTGAAAAGGAGCGATCACTAACATCGTAACCGAGAGAGCGTAACCAATATTTGGCTTCGTACTTAAAGCGTTTCCATTTTTGCCACAATAAAATCCGCACGTCGCCGAGGTTATTCATCCAGCGCCGCCCGTAAAATCGCGTTGAGTGACCACGCTGTAGAATCGGTTGATCCGGTCACCGTTTCAGCCGTGCCATGTGTGATGATCTTGCCTTGATCGATTATCAAATAACTATCGGGTTGGTCATCTGTTGGCAGGGCATGACTGCTAAACAGCACCGTCATACCGTTTTTGGTGCGCTCGCGTAAGGCGTTCCACAATACCTCAGCGGCATTCGGATCAAGTGGACCGAAAGGTTCGTCCATTAGCAACAACGATGGATTGACCAGAAACGCCATACAGACCGCCAATTTATAACGCATCCCGCGTGAAAATGTGGTCGGCGAGGCGTTATGACTCTCCCACAAATCGAAATCATGTAGGAGCACTTCCGCGTTCAGTTTCCAATTGGTGATATGGTGCAATTGGGCGATAAATTGCAGATGTTCCCATGCGGTCAGTTCGTCATAAAAGGGCGGTGTATCAGGAATGAGCATCGTTTTTTCGCGTGCCGCACGTTCGTTCAGCGAGGTACGCACGCGATCAATAATAATATCCCCGCGTTCGATGCCTGCCCACGCCGCCAAACAGCGCAATAACGTAGACTTGCCCGCGCCGTTACGCCCGACCAGCGCGACCAACTGCCCCTTATCCAGCGAAAAAGAGACATTTGTTAGCGCCGTAGCACTACCGTAGCGATAAAACACCTCATTAACGACGAGAAGCGCATCATCATTTACGTCTTCAGCGTCTTCAATTTCCATATCAGCCATCAAATACACTCCAACTTGAGTAAATTGCTCCTGGAATAGTAGCTGATGTTTGGTTGGATTTCGAGTGACGGTCATGCTGAGGATGTTTAGATGTCGATGAACAACTTGCTAAAGTCAAACGCAAAATCGGGGAGCACATCGCCACCGGACAACATTTGTGGTGGGGGTGAGCGGTATAAGCAAATGGGGAACTGTATGTTTAAGTTCCCCATCTGATCTTGTGACTTAGTCGTTTAGTTGAAGCTGTAAAGTAAATCCTGCCGTAACTTCCCTAAAGTTGAAGTCGAAAAGTGCTTCGCCGACAGACACGATATATGTGGTACTGGCTGAGAAATTCCCTAATGTTGCGATGGTTAGTTCGTCACCCTGAGCAGTAGCGATTTCTTCCAAACCACCAGAGTCATCACTTAGCGTGTTCACCGAGACTTGGGGCGACATTTCTCCCATCATTTTTTCGTAAGAAACTGCGAATGTAGTCGAAGATTGAACTAGGTAGTATTGACTTCTACCTTCGCTACTTACTGATCCTTCTATGGGAATATCAATGGTAATTTCTTCGGGCTGAATCAGTTCCAATGTGAACTCTCCCACGCTATCACCTGCGCGTCCATCTCTACGTCCGGCAATAATGGTATAAGTTCCGTCAACAGGAATTTCTGCGACGAGGACGGCTGAACCGATATTAAAGCCTCCTGAGGTATCTGTCAGAACACGATTATCCGTGCCTAAAAGAATCAGTTCGGGACTATTGAGGTCTCCAAGTGCGTCAACGGGTGTCATTTCGACAATGATTACATCTCCTGTTGCGCTCTCGAACGTATACTCAACTTCAAATTCATCGTTAGTCAATTCACCCGTTACTATGTCACCATAAGTGAGAGTTGATTGGGCTTGAAGAGGAATAATCATTAGCGAGACAGTCATTATTGCAATTATCAACATTACTTTTTTATTAAACATTAGCTTCTCCTGATTTAAAATATAATATTAATTATAGATCAAAATCAGAGAGGCTTAGTTAAGATTTTATGCGTTTGTTTTTTTACCCGCATCTTCACACCGGGGCGTGGCTCAAGTGTCGCGCCCATATGAACGCGTACATCGTTTTGAAGCAATCGTAAGTCGTAGCGTTGCAAAATCCGCGCCAGCACCACTTTCGCCTCCACTTGAGCGAACGCGCCACCGATGCAATTGCGTGGACCGCCACCAAACGGGATAAATGTGTACGGTTCGGGTCGATGGTTGTCGATAAAGCGTTCCGGCTTAAACGCATCCGGTTCGCTCCAGTAATCAGGGTGACGATGCGTGAGGTAAATCGAATACAATACGCGCATCTCTGCTGGAATATGAAAACCGTTGAAGTCTAAATCCCGCGCCGCAAACCGTGACCCCAGATGGATCGGCGGATACAGGCGCAGGCTCTCATCAATCACCGCGCCAAGATACGTCAAATCCCGCAGATGTTCAAATTGTGGTTCGCCATCACCGATTACGGTTTGCACTTCTTCTCGCGCCCGTTGCATTGCGTCTGGATGTTTGCCTAGCAGATACAGTGTCCATGCCAGATTCGCCGTGCTGGTATCATGTCCTGCAATCAACATCGTCATCAGTTGGTCACGGATGAGGCTATCGGTCAACGCAGAGTCATGCACCAGCGCACCCAGCAAATCGTCGTCTCCGCCGGGGAATTTACGCCGTTCCGCGATGATCTGAAACAGATACGTGTCAATCTCACGTAATTTTCGGTTGTAGCCCATTGGTGCGAATCCCCGCCACACGACCCACAATCCCGGCGAGATATATTTGACTGCCCGCAGAACGCCCGCCCACAGACGCGCCATCTCCGGCGAAAAATCGACGTTAAACAGGCTGTCGGTGAGGATGAGCAGGGCGATTTTACGCGCTTCGATCAGCATGTCATAGGTCGCGCCAGTGTGCCAGTGTGCGGTGATTTCGTCCGTACGCTTGACCATCGTTTCGACGTATTGCGTCAACATCCGGCGGTGCAAAGCGGGATTCATCACCCGCCGTAGCGCATCATGCGAGTCGCCGTCTTCCATCAACACGCCATGCCGTAACAGCAACGCAATAGGTTCGCCTTCCATGCGCCAGCGCATATCATCGCGGGATTCCACCAGCAGAAAACGCGCCGCTTCCGGTCCGACCAGCATAATGGGGTTAAATCCGGGAAAAGTAATGCGAAACACGTCTCCCAATTCTTGATGGAAGACCGCCAGTGCATCCATCGGACTGCGCGTTTGGAGCATCCGTTTGAGGGCAATTAGCCCGATCTCGCGCCCCGGTTTAGGTGCGGATTTTAGTATGTGGTGTTGTGTTGTGGGCGGGTGTTCGGTCACGGATTACGTTTCTTCCATCCGGTAATTTGTCTTATCCTACACTGTCATTCCCATAAACAGAAGCCATGCACGCCACTCTTTAAGTGACCCCTAAACAAAAGAGCGACCTGCTGTGCAGATCGCCCTTTATATTCAGTCAATAGAAATGTTAGTCACGCCCACCCGCAAAAATACGCAGGAGGAAGAGGAACAGGTTGATGAAATCGAGGTAGAGCGTCAGTGCGCCAAGAATACTAACCTTTGCGGCGAGATCGCCATTTGCCTGAATCTCTGGGTTCATACTTAATTGTTTGATCTTCTGCGTGTCATAGGCGGTAAGCGCGGTAAAGATGACGACACCGGCAATGCTAATCAGGAAGCCGAGTGTGCTACTGCCGATGAACATATTGATGACCATTGCAATCACCAGACCGATCAGCCCCATGAATAGGTATGTACCCATCTTGGTCAAATCCATGTTGGTGGTGAATCCGACGATGGTCATCGCACCAAAGAGACCTGCCGCTGTGCCGAATGCACCATACAGCGCCCCCGGATCATACATCGAGTTGGGGACGACGACACCCGCACTATTGACGACTGTCGGCGAGAGAAAGGCGAATAATGTCAGTGAAAGTGAAAAGCCCATCACTGCCGCAAAACCGAAAAACATCCCCGCCGCAACATTGGGGGTCATCCATGATTTGTTTAAACCGATACTCATGCCGATAGCGATACCGATAAGGGCGATAAAGGTGATGATGCCCACGCCGGGTTGTGCGCTCAAACTCAGCAAGGAGTCATTGGTGGCGACGACCCACGCAACCACCGCGGTGGTCAACAGACCAAAGCCCATCCACACATAGACGAACTTCATGATGCGGTTGATCTCTATGCCCGGTGCGCTGATCGGACTGCTATAGGTAACATTGTCATTCTGATTAAAGTAACTCATTTATTCCCATCGCTCCTACCCATATCTTAGGTATCTATAGTGGCGAAAAATTCACGATACATTTCATAATTATACTTGAAATTACCAATTTTACTCGCGAATTTACACGGATCTTATACGAGATTAATGTTTTATTGTGTTTTACGTTGGAGGTTACAATAAAAAGTGCAAAGCGTGACCTCTAATCTTTGGGGGAGCGTAAACTAGAGAAACAGCTACAATATTGATTAGGTAGGCAACAAAGGGAAGTTCAACCTTATGAAACGTGGCACTATCGTTCTTATCATATTTGCCATCATTGCCGCAGGTGTTGTGGGCGTTAGCCTCTTCCTGCAAAATCAACCCCCATTAGAAATCACCGTCGCTGTTGACCCGCTTGCAGAAGATTGGATCCGTGAATCCGCTGATGCTTTTAATGCCAGCGACACGCTCATTAATGGGACGCGCCGTGTACAGGTCAATGTCATTTCCACCAGCGATCTGGATGTATGGCAAAATACACGCACCAATTTCTGGACAGCGGAAAATCACCCTGAATTGTGGATTCCTGCCTCGTCTGCTTCTGTGACGTATGCGGCACGGGCGAACATCCCCTTTAATGTTGTTACAGAGTCAACTGCCCGCACACCGTTACTGTGGGGTGGTTATGCGAATCGTGTAGATTTACTGACCGCAGATGGCGAGGCGTTCGATTGGTCGCAGGTCGTCATGGCGGCGGAAACTGAATCATGGCAGGCGTTGGGTGGTGGCAATGGCTTCGTTAATCTCGCATTTTTACTGCCGGATCGCACCATGGGCGGTTTAGGCGTGTTACTCTCCGCTTCCGCCGCCTATAACGACACAGTGAACCTCAGTGGTGGTGTGATCAGTCGTGATTTTTACGATTGGCTCACCCCTGTGATTGATAGTGTGCAGAACTTCAACACCATCGGCAATGATATTGCCCAATTTATGGCGCGGAATAGAGCCTCTGTCGATATTGCCATCGGACCGGAAGTGCAATGGCTGAACGGGCTAGATGGCATTACACGCAATGGAGAAGTCCGCTTTAGCTATCCCGAATACGCATTTGTGTTTGATTTTCCTGTCGCGCAATGGGAAGACCCCGCTACCACCAGCGAAGAACTTAGCGCAGGGCAGGCATTTGCGAATTATCTACTGGACGATGCCCGTCAAACCCGCGCCATCGCGCACGGATTGCGTCCCGCAGTGGGTGCGCCTCCTGTAACAGCGTCCTTATTTAGCACAGCAGAGGCTTATGGCGTATTGATTGACCCGCCGTTGGATACAAACGTGATTCAACCACCGTCCGCTACGGATATTCAAAGTTTAATTCAGTGGTTTACCACGACACAGTAAAGAAACAAGAGATTTCTGACCGCTTTTTGACGGTTTTAATCAGGAACAAGAGGAGTATCAAAAAAATGAAACGGCTATTTATTCTTTTCACGGTGATGGTGTTGGCATTAGCCGCCTGCGATTCTGGGGAGTCTCCCAGCGGGGTAGCCTCAACCAATGGCGTATCCATTCCATCGAACGCCATACAGATCGATATTGTCTATGCGCCGGAATCTGATCTTTATATGCCACAGACGATTGAAGAATTTAATCGTGCTTATGCCAACGGCACCAATCCCGTTACTGGCGCAGAATTGGCAAGCGGTGAACGTCCCATTTATGTGACCGGAGTCACCGGCTCATCTGGTACGGTTATGCAGGGGATCGTCAACGCCTTCATCGCGCCGAACAATAGCAATGTTGTCCGTCCGGTGATCTTTCAGCCATCGGTGAGTCATTGGCTGGCGCTGGCGAATTTCCAATCCGGTCGTCAGGTGTTTGACCTTTCCGATGCCCGTGCAACCGCACTTGCACCCGTCGTCATGGCGATCTGGGAAAGTCGTTTAAACGGCATCCGTGAGACTGTCGCTGAACGTGATGGGATTCCGCTCGATCAGGTCGAAATCGGCTGGGAAGAATTGCTCGAAGTGCTTAATAGCCCCAATGGTTGGCAAGATTTCGGTATCCCCAATGGACGGCGTACCGTCTACTACGGACACACCGACCCGTTCATCAGTTCAACCGCATTATCGACGTTGATCGCCGAATTTTACGCCGCGTCGCGTGCAAACGGTTTCACCGGACGCGAAATTGGTCTCGATCAGGTTAATGACGAAGCTGTGCAAGATGGTGTACGCGACATCGAACAGTTGATCCGTCATTATTCCAGCCGGACAACCGAGTTTAAAGAATATATCGCGCAGGGACCGGACTATCTGGATTTCGTCGCGCTGGAAGAAAACGACCTCATCTTCATCAACCTCGGACGTACCGAAGTGCAACCGCCGGAACCCCTTGTCGCGCTCTATCCAAAAGAAGGTACGTTCGTCCATGAGCATCCAATGGGTATCGTCAATGCGGATTGGGTGACGGATGAACAACGTGAAGCGGCGCGTGTTTTCACTGATTATGTGCTGACCGTGCCTGTGCAGGAACGCATCATGGCGGAGGGTTTCCGTCCTGCAAATCCAGCAGTTACGCTTGGCTTCCCCTTCGTGGCGCAAAATGGTGTCGCGCTGGATAACTCCTTCTTGACGCTGGATGTACCCACGCCGGATGTCATCGCTTCTATTCAACAAAGTTGGTCATTCGTCAAAAAACAGGCGGACATCTGGCTCTTGATCGACGTGTCGGGGTCGATGGGCGAAGGCAGTAAGCTATCGCAGGCACGGGAAGCGGCGCTGGCATTCCTCGATAACATGGAACCGAGCAATCGCGTTGGTTTAGCCGTCTTTAGTGAGGACGTTCGCATTGTGGTTGATCTGGATACCTATGAAACCAATCAGCAACAACTGCGTTTGCAGATTGGGTCGCTACAACCGGAAGGCGGTACGGAGCTATACGGCGCGGTGCAAGAGATTGTCGGCACGGTGACCGCCAGCGAAGATTCTGATCGTATCCGTGCAGTGGTCTTGCTCAGTGATGGTGAGGACACCGGCAATGAAGGCGTAACGCTCAACAATGCCACACAAGCGATTTCCGCTAGTCGTGACGCGCTTAATCCTGTCATCGTCATTCCGGTGGCGTATGGCTCTAATGCGGATATTAACGCGCTGAACGCGATTGCCCGTTCCAGCAATACCCGCGTGCAATCCGGTGATCCCAACAACATTTCCGCCGTGCTGGATGTCATCAGCAGTTACTTCTAAACCGTCATAAATTCACGCTATCTACGCGCCTCTGTTCACTGTGACAGGGGCGCTTTTATTTGGTATCTGTCGAAATCGCCAATGTTTGTGCTATTGGATTTGAGATGTATTGACTGATGAAATCTGTTGCCAGTTTGCGTTAATATTGATATGACTTTTACAACACTTTCAACCGAGGCACAAAACACGCTATGACTCCCATCATCCGGCAGGCAACCCCCGAAGATGCCACTCAAATTCTGGAAATCTATGCCCCGATTGTTGAGCAAACAACAATATCTTTTGAGATTTCTCCACCCTCAGTAGGAGAAATAGCGGAGCGCATCATCCATTACACCGAAAAATATCCCTGGCTGGTTTTAATGGATGGCGACAATCTGATGGGCTATGCCTATGGCAGTACGCATCGGGCGCGGGCGGCATATCAATGGTCGGTGGAGGTGTCCGTCTATACCCATGAAAACTATCGTCGGCGCGGGGTGGGGTATGCGGCGTATAAAACCTTGCTTGATGTTTTGCGCTTGCAGGGATTTTATAACGCCTACGCGGGAATCACCTTGCCCAACGACCCGAGTGAGGGCTTTCATCGTGCGCTTGATTTTCAACCGATTGGCGTTTATCACAACATCGGTTATAAGCATCTCAAGTGGTGTGATGTCGCATGGTATGAACTCGCGTTGCAGGATTACGGCGATAATCCGCAACCGCCAACGCCCATAGGCGAAGTGCTTTCCAAAGACGCTTATTTACATGCGCTTGAATCCGGGTTGACATATCTCAAATAAAAAAGGGACAGTTTACTGTTACGCGAACTGTCCCTTTGCTCATTCACAAACATTAAGGCGCAGATTCTGTTCCTTGCCATTCCGCCGTGCGCGTCAGGTAGAAGGCATCTTGCGTCAGGCGAACATAGGGGAACCATGTCGGTATCGGCGTTGGATCGCCCGGACGATATACCGCTGTCGGTTGGATAATCCCACCTTCAGGTGCAGTGGCTACAATCGCTCGCGTTGGCGGTGGTAATGGTGTGATCGTCGCACTCGGCAAGATCAGCGGTAAGTCCGTCGCTGTCGGTGTGATCGTTGGCGTTGCCGTGCGTGTTGGTGTCGGCGGGATGCGAGAAGTTGCCGTAAAGGTCGCAGTGTTGATGGTGTTTTCAATCGGTACATCGAGCGTTGCAGTCTGATTGGCGTTCGAGGTTGGTGTGAGTGTTATCGTTGGTGAAAGCACAATTGTCTGAGTCAATGTCGCCGTTATATCATTTGCATCAATGAAATCAACGCCATTATTCTGCTGAGTTGGATCGCCACTCCCGTTTAATGGGCTTAATGGCAAAGTTTCCAGCACAGGCTCAATAAGCGTGATAAATTGCGCGTGTGAAGCGTCTTCGCTGTCAATAATATGCTCTGCCTGTAGATCGGCGGCGAGCACGGTCAAATAGGCTTGTAACTCCGGCGACTCATCCGCGTATTGGATGGCTTTCTGCGTCGCTTGCCATAAATCTTCCAGCATTTCAGGCGTTAATGCGTCCTGATCTACACCAAATTGTGCCTCTTTAAAGCGTGTTTCTGCCAATTGCACCCATACATCATCCAATTGTCCTGTGATGCTAGCCAGCACAATAATGATCGATTCCCACATACGCTTAACTGGATAGAGCGTTTCGCCGGGCATACTATCTGCGGATGCGGCGACCACACCGCCACCACTACCCATTGCGATCAACACGGCGATCAAGATAATCGCGGCGGCACGTCCCAGAATCATCGGTGGGCGGAACGGGATGGTTTTTGCCGTTGGTCGGTGCGGTCTGGTTGTTTCGGTGATTGGCTTTTCGTCGCCCATCAGCCCCATCAAGTGGGCTTCCAGGGCATCCACGCTGGAATCACTCATTGCAGGAGACTTCAACCGTGATGCCAATAGCGCCACCTGTAAATCCGGCTTCAGATCCTCTGCGTATTCAGGATACAACGCTAAACACGCGTCTAAAGTGCGCTCTCCGCTAAAGAGGGCATCCAGACAATCGTCAAGTGCAGTGTAAAAGTCCAAAGCGCGTTCGTCGTTCAAGTTAATCCTGCCAATATCGTATCAATATCAATGCCAGAGCGTTCCAAAAAGCGTGCTAATGACCTTAGCGCCCGATGCTGTAAGGCTTTGATCGCATTTGCGTTCTTGTCCATCATTTCCGCCACAGTTTCGATGCGATGTCCTTCAATAAAGCGTAAAATAATGACCTGTTGCTGATCGCTCGTTAATTCGGCAATCGCAGTACGTAAGGCTTTCGCTGTATGCCGCCGCATCATGCCCTCATCCATATTGGGTGTAACCGCTACCGGCACCTCATCAATATCACTCTCATCAGGTCGCCTGCCACTTCGCCGATAATGATCGACCACCCGTGCATGTGCGATGCGATAGAGCCATGCCGCGAAGGGCTTCCCCTGATCCTGATAACTCGAAATACCTTTTAGCGCCCGCGTAAACACATCGCCGGTCAAGTCCTCTGCCAGTTGAGTATCCGTTACGCGATGATAGATATACCGATAGATCACCTGTACATTTTCACGGTACAGGCTCGCAAACGCGTCACGATCACCATTGCTGGCATCCAGTAATAATCGCTGTTCTTCAACGCGATCCAAATGACTACTCCATAGTTGTTGTTATTGCTATGCGCGGAGTCGCGTTGTTATACAATACATACCGCGCCACAGCAGAAAAGGTTATGGCTTTCTAAAAAGTCTTCAAAAATCCTTTAGATTGTACTTATCTTATCATCTCCATACTATTTTCAGCATATGATAAACTACTATCAACCTGTACCATCGGTTCATCGTCATACCGCTAAATACCCTGTAAAATATAGTCTTATGTTTATGTTATCTTTTTCTTACGGCAAAATACTTGCGCCAAGTCTCCATTCTTTGTAAGTTTAAACAAATCAGTGTAATTAGAGTAACGGATTTATTGAATCCATGCGTGATAAACGACCTATAGATGAACTTTCCATTGAGGAGTTGGAGCGCGTACTTGCCATCAAAAAGCGAGAGGCACGCCAGCAACAGCTTGATCGTATGCGCCGTTCCGGGCGGGTCATTGAACCCCAATCGCCGCCGGAAACGTTGACCGCCAATATTGAACCCGAACCGCAAATAGTCCCGCAGGTGATTGAACCCGAACCCGATCCCGCGCCGTTTGCATTGCCCTTTGAACCGGGTGCAGAAACGCTCGCACAGACGAGAGCGCCAAAACGTGAACCAGTCAAGCCACAAAAGGCTACGCCACCGCCGATGCCTAAAGTCCGAACACCAGCGAGCAGAAATAAGCCAACCGGTGCGCCACGCTTTGAAGATGATCCGCTTGCCGCAGAAGCCGTTATCGGGCAGTCGCGCCGACGCAATTCTGCATGGCAAGCGTTTATGAATCGCTCGTTATTATTGGTCGAAGTGGCGGCAGTTGCGGGCTTGATCTTTATCGGTGTGAATATGGTGGGTGCCATCAACGAGTTACAAACAGAAACCGCCAACTCTCAACGTGCCGCGAATGAAGACAGACTCGCGTTAGTGCCCACACTTGAACCCACGCCAACATTACGAATCGGCGATGTCGTTCTTCCGAGTGGGCATACCATTGTAAATAACACCCCGCGCTTTAACGAAGATGAAGTTCCGTCACATCTGCGTGTGCGTATTCAGGATGAAATTTACCGCCCTATAGTGCGCCGTCCAGAGCCAAGCTCAGAAACGGCCATTGCGCTCTATATTCCGCGTTTGGGAATCAATGAGACGATTATTCAAGGCACGGATTGGGAAGCCTTACGGCAGGGTGTGGGGCAGGTGCAAAATGGCGCAAACCCGACGGACATCGGCACAAATGTCGTCCTCGCCGCCCATAACGATATTTACGGCGAACTCTTCCGTTATCTGGATGAGCTTGAACCGGGAGACGAGTTCCAAATTCGGACGCAAACCCAAACTTTTACCTATCGGATTTCGGGATGGGATATTTTTGATCCAACCGATGTGCATGTGATGGACAATCAGCCCGGTGTGGCTACCGCAACGTTAATTTCCTGTTATCCCTATCAGGTGAGTGACCAGCGCATCGTTGTTTTTGCGGAACGCGTTGATGGTGGGGATGCTTAGACGTTCAGATGGAGATGCTGAAGAATACAATTTATCCCTGTTTTATTGCTGTAAACAGGCGCATAATCAAGTGATAAAACAGGGTCTACCACAAATTAATTGAAGGGCTATTTAGATGGCAAAGCGTAGAAATAAGAGCAATAGAAACACAACGCCTAATCTGCCGGAATCCACCTTGGAGCGCGCACGTCAACAAATTAGTGGCGAACTTGAAGAAGGTGAAGGCGAAGTTCAGGCAAAAGGAAAATCCGCCCAATCGACCACAAGTGCCGATGCCGCCCGCGAGGCACGTCGTTCCCGTCGTCAAGCCGCACGCCGTCAGGTGAATTCTAACGTCGCTTCTGGTCAGTACAGCAACCGTACCAAATCTGATAACCTCAGCAGTGAGTACATCGCGGAGCTACTTGCTAACCCGACCAAATTCGTGACGGAAGAACAACTTCATGAGGAATATGGCTTCGTGCTCGCGGACTTGCGTAGCATGGGGATCCTCGCCGCCGCGCTTATGGTTTTGCTGGTTCTGTTGGCACAATTTATCTAATCCACCGGTGAAAATTGCTATTTTGTGGGTGATGTTGTTGCAAGATACGGGATAGTTCGCTACCCTAAGCATCCATCACCCATTGCAGTTCTTGTTGTCCGTATAGTTCATAACCTAACCCGGCATGGCACATCTCTTTAATGGTAGTTCTAACCCATCATCCCAACCCTCCAATAGCTTGTACGAAATTCCCTATTTTCAGGGATTAAGTCGTGCTAGCCTTGCGTGTGTGGAGCAAGTCGCCCATCGACACATCTATCAGGCGGGGTCGGTAATTTTTAACGAAAGCGAAGACTGTGCGGGCTTTCATGTGGTGCTGGATGGCTTGGTGCGTATCTATCGCGTGAATCAAGAGGGCAGGCTACACACCCTCAGCCTGTTGCGCTCAACCTCCACTTTCAACGAAGTCGCCGCACTTGATGGCAGGCACAACCCATTCAACGCGGTTGCTGTGACCAATTCGGAGATCATGATTATCAGCCATAAAGAACTGATGACCCTGATCGCCCGAGATCGCGTTCTGCTGGAAAATTATGTGCGCCAACTCGCCCATATGAACCGTGAATATATCGAGCGCCTCGAAGACATGACCTTCCGCTCGATTCCGTCACGCCTCGCCAAGCTCTTTCTGCACGAAACCACCTACGCCGATCAAATCGAAGAAGCGCCAACCAAACTCACGCAGGAAGAAATCGCGGCTGTGCTTGGTACCACCCGTGAGGTCGTCGGGCGCGCGTTGCGTGGATTGCTGAACGCCGGATTGCTCCGTAAAGAAGGGCGACTTGTTTATATCGCAGATCGTGACGGCTTAGAGTGCCTCGCAGAGACCAATCATATGCCATCGCCTCGAATCAAAGACCTATAATTTCACCCGAAACGCGTCAGCATGATTCTTCCTATTAACCTATACTGATTATCAAACCCGGTTTATGGAGGACTTATGAACCCGATGAGAGCCATAATATTTGTGGTTGTATTGTTTATCTTCTCCTCACTCTCATTCTCTACCGCACAAGATACTGATACAACCTGTCCCGCTTTAGTGGAGCAAGCGATCCGCATTGTGGATGCCGTTTGTGATGACTTAGGGCGCAATCAAGCGTGCTACGGAAACGTGCTCGTCAGTGCTACGGGCGAAGATGCAACCGTTTTAGAATCGTTTGCCACCAGTGGTGATATTGTCGATGTGGCGCAAATCAATCGTCTAACCACTGCCGCCCTTGATGTTGACGCTGAAACGTGGGGCGTGGCGGTCTTGGCATTACAGGCGAATTTGCCGGATACCTTACCAGGGCAAAACGTGCTTTTTGTCTTATATGGTGATGCCAGCATAGAAAATGACACCGAAAATGTGGACGAGGAATTAGTAGATAACCTCTCCTCACCGATGCAAGCATTTCGTTTCAGCACAGGAATTGGCGAATCGACCTGTGAGGATGTTCCGCAAAACGGCTTGATGATCCAATCACCGGATGAAACCCGCGTGAATTTCCGTGCAAATGGCGTAGATATAGAAATCGGTAGCCTCATTCTGTTGCAAACACCTACAGAAGATACGATGAGTGTGGCTGTTATCGAAGGTGACGCAACCCTGACCACTCAGGATGGCGTTGTTCAGAACGTTGGCGCAGGTGAACAAATTACAATCCCCACGTCGCCGGATGGTGGTGAAGAAAGTAATCAATCCACAAATATACCGTCGTCGACTCAATTAGGTGTAGATTTTCCCTTATTTGACCTGTTTGATTACACATTCTCATTGGCGAATTTGCCCGGTAGCTCTGATTGGCTGGATACAGGTGTGTTCTTTGAAACGGGTGATGCGTTTATAACATTAGCGCAGGGACAGGTGACGGTTTGGCCCCAATGCAATGAAATTTGTAATTCGGATGTTCTGGCGTGTGATCAACTCTGTCCCGCATTGACCACCGGACCGGCGGGCAGTGTTCCCATTGATGGTATCGTACCTGCTTCGTCTCCATTTATGCTGTTACCCGGCGCGCCCATCGGTGCATTAATCGGACGAATCGGCACGGATGGTACGCCGTTTGTGATGTCCACAGAAAATGTCGCCGCCTCATCGGGCAATTTGTTTTTGCGCGTCAACGAAGATACTCGCGTGTATGGTGATGAAACGGGCGGTTATCAGGTCATTATTGGTAAGGAAAATTAACGTGTTGCAAGTCAAAAAAATGCTACGTAGTTTATGGTTCATCGGTTTGGGCGTGATGTTTACACTCTCTGTTGCCGCACAGACGGAAACCTGCCCTGAATTGGTGCAAACCGCGCTCGCTCAAATTGGAGATTCATGCGGTAGCTTAGGGCGGAATCAAGCCTGTTACGGCAATATACTCATCAATGCGACGGGCGAGGGTGGTACGACGCTCGAAAATTTTGGTACCTCAGGCGATGTCGTGGATGTCACCGCTATTCAGACCCTACAGACCGCGCCCTTAGATGTCGAAAACCAGACATGGGGTGTGGCGGTCATGGCGCTTCAAGCCAATCTGCCGGATACGTTGCCCGGACAGAATGTTACCATCATCCTTTTTGGTGATGTGCTCTTGGAAAACGACGACACTGCCGAAGCCATCAGCGCAGATGACGGTTTTTCCGCGCCGATGCAAGCCTTTCGCTTTAGCGCTGGTTTAGGTCAACCTGCCTGCACAGAAGCGCCACGTGATGGTGTGCTGGTGCAAGCGCCTTCTCAAACAACGGTCAATTTGCGCGTCAATGGTGTGGATGTTGAAGTGGGTAGTACCGCCTTGCTTCTGCCACTCGATGAAGATGGCGACGGTATCGACGATGGTGATGGCTTAGAGGTCAGCACGTTTGATGGTCTGGTGCGCGTGACTTCCGGCGGGGAAACACAAGAGATCCATCCCGGTAGCTGGAGTGTCATCGAAGAGGGTTTTGCTCCGCGCGAACCTCGCCCTTATGACCTTGACGTAGTCGGTAGCGCACCGTTCGGTCTACTCCCTGAGCAGATCGACATTCCGTTGGGACTCAATGTGGCGTTGAACAAGCCCGTCACGGTTTCCAATGAGATTACAGGGAATACACCCGACGAAAATCATCCAGCCGAACATGCCGTTGATGGTATTGCGGAAACGCTAGAGGAGTCATCTGCTGAAGATAGTGTTGATAATTGGTGGGGTTCTGGTGATTTTGCGCCACAATGGATCGAAATCGACTTAGAGAACGCCTATGCCATCGGGCAAATCCGCCTGTTGCCGAGCCAATTCCCGACCTCAACATATACCGTGCATCAAATTTGGGGGCGTGGACCGGGTACCGATAATGTCTATGTTTTTTTGACCGAGCTTTCCGGTGTGACCAATGATCTTGAATGGATCGAAGTGACACCTGATGAGGCATGGCAGGGCATTCAATCTATTCGGGTGGAAACACTCGAAAGTGACTCATGGGTATCATGGCGCGAAATCGAAGTGATCGCCGTCTTCCCGGATCAAGAGTAACACGGCTTGCCTAAAAGTTTTAAGGAAAAATATTGATTAAATGTGGGTATTTTCCCCATCCCCTAGCCCCTTCCCCACTTCGTAAGGAAGCGGAATAAGTCTCCCCTTGCGAAGCGGGGGGAGATTTAGAGGGGGATTTTCTCAATACCCTTAGAAAATATAACAGAAGCTAACAACTTCCCATTGACTTATTCCATCTCCAAAAACGTGTATAACTCATACAGCGTCGCCAGCGAGACTAAATTTTGCAGACTAATGCCCACAGTCGCTTCGTGTCCGGTGGTGAAGTTGAAATATTCGTATGTGCCGTGCATCATGTGGATATTATCGCCCGCCAGACCGTAATTCGGGAGCGCCCGCGCCGCCGACCACAAATTCATGATTGGGACATCATAATCCGCCGCGATGTCCACCAGAGCAAGGTTAAACGCCATTGATTTGTCCCACCATCGGCTTTGTGGATGCGTGCTAAAGGTCGAAAGCACAGGGATAATTCCCACATCAAGCGTAATTTCTACCAGCACGCGCATCTGTGACTCGTACCCCTCCACCGTCATATTAGAGACCACATCATTGGGTCCAAACATGATAAACGCGATGCTCGGACGGGTAAGCCGATACTCGCACAGTAGGGGCGATTCATCCGCATTGCACAGCACTTGATCCGCCCACATAGGGTCAAAAATTGAAGATGTGTTTAAACCAATCCGTGAGGCGACACTCTCATGCCGGGTCGATTCGCCGAAGTAAGCGATGGGATCGGCAAGATAATCATACGCGCCCAGCCGATGATCGGTGCGCCACATCGGGGTCAAATAGATGGACGACACGCTCAGGCTATCGCCGATTTTGGTGATTGTTTCGCTACGATTGCCTAAACTTTGACCGAGCGCGTAGACCATCCTCATATCGTCGCTGATCTGCGGGATGACCGGAACAGAATACATACGCGCGAGCAGGTCATCATCAAGGTTATAGGGTGCGGCATCGGTCAATGTCTCGTCTATAGGGGTATCACTAAAATGGATGGATTCCGCGAGTGATAATGTGCCGGTCAGTGCCCAGCCTTCGAGACTGTTTTCCTCACTACCGATCACACGCAACTCGACCCAATTGCCGATGCGATTACGTGCCAGCAAATCCAGAGACTCATCACCGTCAAGTTCGCCAATTTCGCGATACGTAATGCCCGGTCCGCTGTAGAGTGAGGTCGTTTGTCGGATTGTGATAGGGGTGGTGGTGTCTTCGTCCTGAGCGATGACCAAAGACAGGCATAGCGTAGACAGGATGAAAGAGACGGCGAAGCGCCAGAAGATTGTTACGCGCATAAAGTAACCAGAACTTTGCTGAAATATTCCGAAATCCGAGCTTATAGCCTACATCGCTTTTTTTGGTTTGACGAATCAACATGAGTAATCAGCGTGAAGGGCGTTTACCTCTGCCTTATTACTGCTATAATCCACAAATCGAATCATCATTAGATTCTGGCATGATCGACTAATCGAAACTTAATCACGCGCATGAAACCACAGACGTTTAATCACCCCAAACCTACATTGAGCCGGATCATCCAATATGGCGCTTTGGCGGCGGCGGGAATCCTGCTGATTGCGGCACTTTTGCAAATTTTAATCGCACTCACCGACTCACCCGATGGCTTCATTTTGATCGCCTTCGTCACTGCCTTGTTAGCGTTGCCCTTGCTGATGCTGACTGCTGTTGCTCCGGCGGTGACCGTGAACGACGCGGGACTCACCATCCACACGCCCATCTGGAAAGATCGCCATATCGCATGGTCTGAAATTAGCGCCGTAAAAGTCTATCCACTTCTCCCGGCAGAAGATGCGGAAGTCACCCGCAAATTCACCGTCGGGCAGATCAAATATCGCACCGCGCAGGGAATCATGCTGGTGATTCCGGCGTTACCCGTGCAATATCGCATCGCCGGATTTTTAGCGGGTGAGCGTGCCAAGCCGATTATCGCGCTGACCAATCGCGCCCATGCTGATTACGAAACACTCGTCAAATTAATCTTATCGCAAACGGATTCGGCAATTCATGATGCGGAATTACAGGAAACCGATTGATGGACGATAAAACTGCACAGACCATGAATACGATGGCGGAAACAGCGAGTGAGCAAAGCGGTCTGGTATTGCCACCACCCGTGTTCACAACGATGGGTGGCGAAATTCTGGACGTTGATCTTGAAGCCCGCACGCTCAAAGCCAAATTCCCAAATATGCCTGAATATCGCAATCCGATGGGCTTTATGCAGGGCGGGATTATCATCACATTGATGGATAACACAATGGGTCCGCTCAGTTTTATGGTCGCGCAACCGAGCGTCACCACCCAATTGAACACCTCTTATTTGCGCCCCGTCACGCCACAGGATGAATTTGTTTACGTGACCGCCAGCGTGGACGAAATGACCCGCCGCCAGTTGTTCATGAGCGCCAGAGCCACCAATGCGGAAGGCAAAACATTCGCCATCTGCTACGCCACCTGCGCGATTATGGGCGAGTGAATTAGGGCTGATTGCATCACAATAATATCCCCTCATCTGCCCATCCGTAGCTGTATAGCGCATGTTCAGGCGAGATGATGGTGCGGTACCATGCGGCGAAGGTGTTTATCAGATCGTTATTGTATTTGCTTGTCAGGATGATGGCATACCCATCGAACAACAGCCCGCCAATGAGCACATTCTCGCCTAACGTGATTTGCCATGTGAGCAAATGTGATTCGGGTGCTGGTTCGCGGTTGTTGAAGTTCGCATCTTCCCATTGCGCTTTGATTTGCCCTTCAAGCCACGCGGGATCAATTTTTAGAGTCGTGGTTTTTGGCACAACTTTCCATTCTTGTCCCGTGTCACCGACTCGACTCGCGTTCATGTATGTCCAGTATTCCGGCTCAGGGCTGATGAACACACGATGTAATGACCACTCGGTATCCGGAACAAGATGACGATAAACGATTTCCTCCATCGCTGGAAGCACCTCTCGCCCGATTGACCACAAACCATCAGGAATGCCAACATCATGCCGGATCGCACGGTCAATTTCCGGCACAACATCCAGACCATACTTATTAGTGTTACACACGATACTATAGGATGCCCAGAAGCGAATTTCAGGTTCTTCATGGCGCAGAAGTTCGATAAAAAAGGGCAGGTATGCTGTGTTGGCGAGACTTGCCAATTGCTCAATCGCATCCCCACGCAAGGAGATTGACTCGCTCTCATCACGGATGAGGTCGTAAAATACGCTTGCGACATAGCGACCCGATTCGGTTTCTTTCTGGGTCGGCATCGGTATGGTAGCTACGGATATAAGCGCCATCTTTCTCGCCCATTCGTTTTCTGTGCGATCACGGAGAATCGCTAATAGTGGTTCAATATCGTCATTTGTCCCCACTAAACCCATGTGCTGGAGTGCGTCTTCGCGCAATCCACGCGGATTAGAAGGATCAAAGGCAATGTCCACGATAGTTTTGTTGCCCCGCTTCGTATTCAGTCTTGCCAATGTCCACAAGGCACTTTTCGCAATTTCCTGTGATGGGCTTGCCAACGCACGGAGGATAATCGGTTCAGCACGGCGTTCGTCGACGATGCTCTCTCCACGATCATAGCGCGATTTGCACAGCGAACCAATAATCGTGCATCCATCCGCCCTTAGTGACTCATCGGCATTGGGATCATCCACCAAAGCGTAGAGCGCATCGAGCGATTGAATGCCGTTTTCTAAGAGATGGTCTATTTTGATACGCCAATGAGCAACAGCTGGTTGTCGGTTGCGTAATTTTTGCAGTTCTTCTAGAAATAGTTTATTTTTTACCATCATGATCTTTCTTAAACTCTAAACACATATTATGAATAGTATACGCCTTTACAAGTGGGGGAAAACAGCCACTTGCTTGCACGGTATCATCATATTCAGCCATAATAGTATTATCCATGCACCGGAGGATTAACCCGATGAGCGAGCAACCCGAACGCGAACTGCCCTTTACCGAAAAAGCAGAAGCCTTTTACACTCAGGAAATTGACCGCTTTTTGAGCTTATATGCGGATGCACAGGGGACGGTGCAGAGTATTTTCAACTTCTACCTGACGTTTGCGACGGCAATTATCGGCGGTGTATTTTTCATTTTGCAATCCGATCTGGATAATCTCGCACTTGCTATCAGCGGGTTACTTTTGCTGGCGGCGTTGATTGGTTCAGTCTATCTGAGCGCGATTTCGGGGCGTTATGCTCAATCCGCCCGTTACGCCTACATCGTGGATGAGTTGCGCCGTTATATCATCGCGCATGGATCGTATCCCACACCGCCTGCCTATAGCTCGCTGATTGCGCGTGAAAATGTGCCGGATACAGGCACGATGTGGTACGAGTGGCTCTTCCCCACAGGCACGTATCAGATGTTCATCGCACTCATGAACAGCGGTGCGCTGGCAGTGATGGTGTTGTTGCTGGCAGGCACGGGTGAAGTCGGCGGTGGACGTGGTATCTTCGCTGGACTGGTGCTGTTCTTGATTACGCTCACCGTCTATAACGCTTATTCGCGTCTGGTCATCAGTCGCTTTAATCATGATCTACACGCCCGCCTCAATATGGGACATGATTATAGCCTCTGGGCATCACGTCAATAAGTTATCGAATGTTAGTACAAATAGAATATGAGGACATACAACGCCAAGTGACTTTGCGCTGTTTTCCAGATTATTACTATAATTCACCCATTTTTAGCACCTTTGACGACAAAAAACGCCCCAATTCAGTCAAAATCACCGAAGAATCTCCGTATAAAATCACCGCTTTAATTCACGTTTAGCCTGCATTACAATGCTACGCGATGGTTGTGAGAAACATCACAAAAACATTTCTTAACATGCCTGCGCGATAATTTGGGCATGTCGTAGTGTGAAAAATCAAGTGTGGTAAATCAACTATAAAAGAAATTATTCGACGGATTATTCAAAAGCTGGAATGCTTTTAATTACATCAAACGAATTGAGGAGAACGCCTAATGGCTGATAAAACACATAAACGCCTCGTCATTCCCGGCCCGGTAGAAGTTCGTGAAGAAATTTTACAGGCACAAACTGCATGGATGATCGGGCATCGCTCCACCGCGTTTGCCGATCTATTCGCCCGTCTGCAAGACAAGCTCAAGCAAGTCTTCGTCACGGAAAACCGCGTCTTCGTGCAGGGATCATCCGGCACGGGTTTGTGGGAAGGTGCATGTCGTAATTGCATCCGCGATGATCGCAAAGCGTTGCACCTCATCGGTGGCGCGTTCAGCGAACGTTGGGCGGAAATTAGTCAGATGAACGGCAAGCAGATCGACACCATCGCCGTCGAATGGGGTGAAGCCCATACCGCACAAATGGTCGCCGACGCTCTGCAAAAAGCGGATACCCCTTATGATGCGGTTTGCGTGGTGCATAATGAAACCAGCACCGGCGTAACCAATCCCATTAAAGAAATTGGTGAAGTCGTCAAACAATACCCTGAAACTCTTTTTCTCGTGGATACCGTCAGTGGTTTCCTCGGCGCGGAATTGCGCGTGGATGAATGGGGAATCGACATGGCGCTGACATCCTCACAAAAAGCGTTCGCCTTACCCCCCGGTATCGCCTTCGCGTCCATCAGTGATAGCGTGCTAGAACGTGCCGCGCAGATCGAATTTCGTGGCTATTATTTTGACTTCATCAGCATCGAAGAAAGTCTCAGGAAAAACAACACGCCGTCCACACCGCCTATTTCACTGATGTACGCGGCGGATAAACAACTCGACGATATTCTCACCGAAGGGCTGGAAAATCGTTGGGCGCGTCACCTGCAAATGCGTGACATCACCCACGAATGGGCGAACAGCCGTGACTTTGGCTTATTCGCGCAGGACGGCTATCGTTCCCCGACTGTGACAACCGTTGATAACCGTGAAAAGGGCATCGACGTGAACGATATGGCGAAGTTCATGGCGGCGAACAAAGGCTTCTCAATGGATAAGGGTTACGGCAAGATCAAAGGTCCGACCTTCCGTATCGCACATCTAGGCGACATGAGCGTTTCCACATTAGATGAAGTGCTCGACGGTCTGGACGATTTCCTGAATCAATAAACAAATACGGGCGATCTTATGTAAGGGCGACCTGACAGGTCGCCCTTGCTATGAATGAAATATCGTCCAAAAATGCAACTTCAATTCCAACTAACCGAATCACATTCCGAGGACAAAGCAATAATGACCTATCAGGTGTTGATTTCTGACAATGTAGATCAAAAAGCGGTCAGTTTATTAGAAGCTACCGAAGGCTTCAACGTGACTGCACCCGGCAACATGAGCCGTGAAGAAGTGCTCGCCGCCATCCCAGATGCGGACGCGCTGATTATTCGTAGTGCCACCACTGCGGACGCAGAACTGATCGAAAAAGCGACCAATTTGAAGGTCATCGCCCGCGCCGGTGTGGGGGTGGATAATGTTGATCTGGACGCGGCAACAGCGAAGGGGATCGTCGTCATGAACACGCCCGACGGCAACACCATTGCCACGGCAGAGCACACCTTCGGCTTGATGCTGTCGCTAGCACGTTTCATCCCCACCGCACACCAATCCATGAGCGAAGGGCGCTGGGATCGCAAAGTGTTCGTCGGTACAGAGTTACGTGGTAAGACGCTCGGTATTCTGGGCTTCGGGCGTATCGGGCGGGCAGTCGCCCAACGTGCGCTGGCGTTCGAGATGACCGTGATCGCGCATGATCCGTTCGTCACGAGCACCGATCTGAATATCGAACTGGTTGATCTGGACACGCTTTTCGCCCGTTCGGATTTCCTGACACTCCATAGCCTCATTACCGATGGCACGCGTGAAATTATCCGCAAGGAAAATATTGATAAAATGAAACCGGGAATTCGCATCATCAATGCGGCGCGTGGTGCGCTAATTAATGATGAAGACCTCGCCGCCGCTATCAAAAGTGGTCTGGTCGCAGGCGCGGCAGTGGATGTTTACGCAACCGAACCGCCTCCCGCCGAGAACCCCTTACTCAGCTTGACCAACGTCATCCACACTCCGCATCTTGCCGCCAGCACCAGCGACGCGCAGGTTCAAGTGGGCATTGATGCGGCGCAGGAAATCATTGATGCTCTCTCCAATGGCGAATACAACAACGTGTGTAATCCGGCCGTGTTGGAAAAATAGGATATACATTGGCATTAAGGAGCGTTTCTGAATGCTCTTTGTAGGGGTGCAATATATTGCGCCCTTATTTTTTATTCTCAAATTGAATGCTAAAAACGATAGTGTGCGGGGATATACGGCGTTGGATCAGTCTTCAGGAAGGCTTCTCCATGCGTGAGTGTCGGCTTTTCATCGGGATGTAACGCTTTCACCCACATATTAAAGCTATGCACCATCAAGCGCGATTGGCGAAATTCTTCCATGACCATCATGGCGGCAACACCGCACCGTCCTACAAAATCTTGCGCGTCCCATGCCGGAAAGAGTGGGGCGGTATCCATCGGAATCGTGCGATGTTCGGCGACATCCCAACCGTCTAAAGTTCCATCAATAATCATATAACTGCTGACACTTTCGCCTAAAAGCGGCACGCCCACCGTCCCTGGATTGATGATGTGATAGTCACCAACGCGCCGATTTATGGGAATGTGTGTATGTCCACAGAAAATGGTCTTTGCTCTGGCGGGAAGTAGCCACGCATTGACCTGCTCATCCGCGTCAAATTCAGGCGGATAAACGCCTTTCCAGCAATTATTGGGGATACCATGACACAAGTGCACATCTAGCGCGTCAGGATAGAGCAATAAGATATCATCCGGCAGACCGGCAATTACATGAGTCCAATCCGTAAGCTGATCGTAAAGCCACTCCAACAAAGTGAATTCTGACCATTGTGCTGGACGGCGGGGCGATTTGGCGTTAATTACATAATATTCGTTGTTGCCCCGGATCGTTGTCCAGCGGTTTTCCGTGACGACTTGCATCACCTCGGTGGAAAATGGTCCCCAATTGACCATATCTCCCGCGACCACCACATGATCCGGCGCAAATTGCTTCATGTCTGCCATCACGCTCTCAAGCGCGGGAAGATTGCCGTGAATATCGGAGATGAGGGCGATACGAGTCATAAATTGTTTATCTCTACGGAATCACACGGTTATTGAGCATGTCATTGGCGGCTTTCACCAGACGGCGTAGCTCATCTTCGAGGTCTTCGGTGATGCCATCAAGAATGACCGCATCTCTAAATAAATCCCGCGCTTCTTTTACGTTTGCCTGACCTTCACGCAATTTACGCAAACCCGCCCGCATATGGTCACGCGCTTCACGGCTGGCGGGGCTGGTATATTGCTCATTAAAGTCCCAGCCATGCAGGGCGGCGACATGGCGCAACCCATCGAAGAAATCATCAACAGATTCAATCCGCATAGACGCACCGCGTTGCAAAAACTCCTGTAACGCGACGCTTAAGCCGGGTTCAACGCCAAAATCAAGCGCCTGCACATCCTGATAGCGTCGTTCGACTTCGTTCATGTCGCTCGGTTGTGGTCGCAGGGTGGTCTTTAGGGGGGATAATCCCGTGAAGATCGAGTACAAAATCCCGACGCACAAATTGTGAATATCCATGCGGAAATATTGCGCTTCACCGTTGCGATTTTCGAGTTGACGCGAACTGTTAAAATCGATCACGCACAGCTTCGCGCCATCCCAATAGACATGCTCTAGCTTGTGATCGAGATAAATAATGCCTTTGCTATGCGCTAATTTGAGCATTTGCCCGAATTGCAACGCTAACGCCAGACCTTCTTCGCTCGGCAAACGCCATCGGCTGGATTGCTGGCTCGGTTTCATCAGATACAGCAAATTGTTGGTGCGCGGTAAATTTTCCAGCGCGAGATAGGGTCGCCATTGTTTTTCGGCGTAATCGGTCATGACGCTGGTAAATTGCTCAATATCCGTGCCAAAGCTAATCAATTCGCCGTTTGTCGGCACATCTTCCTGTGTGGAAACATAACCACAATCCAGCATCTTAACCACATACGGGCTATCAGACATCTTGGTAAGCAAATCCGCTTCGCTAGGAAAGGCGCGATATTCCCAGCGGATTTCACCGTTAGTCGTCAGATGTTCCGGGCGCAAGATTTTGAACGCGACCACTTCGCCGGTACGTTGATCTGTTGCATCAAACACACGGGCATAATGACCGAGTGCAAATGTATCAATATAGTTGTCTATCTGGTAAATATCAGTCAAACTTGCCATAGTCACAATTGGGGAGTTATTCAAGTACAACCGCCGGATGGCGTTTTGGGCGGAGACTGTCCCCTGCCTCCTTTGCCATATTGGCAGTCAATTGCATTACTATAGTACAGTTCAGACAGAGCGTAAAGCGTATAGTTCACTAGCGTTATGGACTAATTTTCCAGATAGATTGCCGAAAAATCACCATTCGGTGTACACTGATGATAGGGATTGGTAAGAGGGAATAGGATCATAAACCTAAAAAATTTATGAAAACTAAATTTCAGAATGAGTATATTAATTCAATTAATTCTTCGTATATATTTTTGTACTATAATAGGGTCTGGATTTAGATGTATTATTGGTGTTTACTTGCATCACACCAACCCTTAAGTAGAATGTAATTAACCAGTGTTACAAGGAGTCCGGCTATGTTTAGTCCGGGTCAGAAAGTCCGGTTACGGAGTAGCGCCCGTTCGGATACAGGTAAAGTTAGAGACAATAATGAAGATCGCATTTTCCTCTCCGCCAACGAGCAAATCGTCATGGCGATTGTTGCTGATGGTATGGGAGGGGCAGTTGCAGGTGAAGAGGCGAGTCGTATTGCTGTTGAGCAAATCCACGAAGGATTAATCGACTCAGGCTCTGATTTTCCAAATGGCTACCGTGAAATGGACGAGGAAACCCTCGCCCAAAAAATGCGAAAAGCCATTATTGATGCCAATGATTCAATCGTCCATGAGGCACAGCGTCATCCTGAATTGAAGGGGATGGGAACCACTGTGACGATGGCGTTTATTCGTAATACCCATGTTGTGCTCGGTCATGTTGGGGATAGTCGCGCCTATCTGATTGACGGGAGCAATGGCGAAATCGTCCAGATTACGTCTGACCATAGTTTTGTTCAGGCGCTCGTTACCGCCGGACATATCACCCCGGAAGAAGCCGAAGAACATCCCATGCGAAATGTACTCTATCGCGCATTAGGGCAGGCGCATGATGTAGAAGTTGACATCTATTATGAAAAACTTCGCATCGGTGATCGTATGGTCTTGTGTTCCGATGGTCTCACGTTGCATGTTAAGCCCGATGAAATCGCACAAATCGTCCTCTCCGCAGAAACACCGGAAGAAGCCAGTCAGAAACTTGTCGAAATGGCAAACACGCGTGGTGGACGCGACAATGTCAGTACCATTGTCGTCAAGGTAGACCGAGACACCTCCGGTGATACGCAAGATTTAAGCAAAGTCGCGGCACAAGCTGAATCTTTTGATTTTGATAACGAAGATACACTCATTCTAAATCGCAACCCTTACAATTCTTCTGAGTCCACCCGCACACCTTCGCCGCAGGAGCGAGATAGCAAGCCACAGGTGCAGAATGCTGTGCAACCGCCTGCGCCAATTGTGCCGGATGTCCCCGTCGCCGCAGACCCACAACGAATCACAGGCGAGGCAGAAGCGCTTATCATTCATACCGCCAATGAATCCGACAGCAAATCTATCGGCGAAGGTAGCGATCCTCAGCGCCATAGCCAGTAGTCATTTGCCTTTTTTTCATCACAATCCAGTTGTTCACACTGTTGATAACATCATGTCGAACTGAATTTCGCCAGTTTTACGCTTTGATGTATAATATGCGTTGTGAATTTGTTAGAATCCAGTGAATCCACGAAGGCAATAATTCATGTCGGATCGTCCACCGAACAGCCCTAGTTCCAATAACGAACCGCCCACGAATAGCGGGTGGCATACACCAGAGGCAGAGGGTACCTGGCGTATCTCTGAAAAACCTCAAACAACTGGCTGGCGTGTTCCCGCCCTGCCTAGAGATTTAGACTCGTCTCCTGATGAAACCGGTGGGTGGCATTTACCAAGTCCTGATGACACCACATTTTCACCGGAAGATGAGACTGAAATTCTCCAAACTGATGACACTGTGCCTGAAGAATCAGTAGAGCAAGGCTCCACCGCTCCCGTAAGTAGGGCTTCTGCGCCGGAGGATTTGCTGTTTGAATCGGCTTCTCTGGCGACTTTAGACACCGAAGAAGAAGAGTCTCAGCCTACCGGACCCCTCGCGCCGGAGGATTTGATCTACCTCATCGAGCACGATACCAGCGAAGACTCGATCCAGAGTAGCGAGATGCTCGCCGCACTTAGCCTGACCGATGATGTTTCGTTGGGCAGTGCCATTAGCGAGGATGATCCCATCACCGCCGCGCTCGAAGCGATGGCATCCGAAGATGAATCTGAGCAAATCGACAATGATTTACTCTCTCCAGCAGAGCGTATTATCAATCAATCGACTTCTGCTGATACAAGCGCCTCAACTGACGATGCCGCCCTTGCGCTGACCGATCCGGGGGAATATGCCCGTCGCCAACTTGCCGCATTGGAAAGTGGTGGCGACGCACCTGACATTGATTTTGACTCGGCTCTTAGCGATGGTGACACCGAAAATCTGGGTGGTACTGGCTCATTAGATGCGGCAGATGCGGCGGATTATGCCCGTCAACGCTTGAATGAACTTCAAAGTGGTAATACAGATGTCAGCATCGCGCCACCGCCCGCGCCCGTTGAACCCCTGAATGCGCGTGAGATGGAACTCGCCCGCCGCTTCCATGAGGTGGAAAATCAGGTGCGGACGATGCGCCAACAGCGGGATACCGGCATCATCACCAATGATGATTATCTGGCGCAACTTCGTAATTTGATGTTCCGCGATGATGATTCCGTGTGGTGGATGCTGGGCGTGGATTCTGACATCTGGTACAAATCCGAAAACGATCAGTGGGTGCAAGATACGCCCGATGTCCTGCAAAAAGAACGTGAATATCAAGAATCCATCGCCCAATCAAACCCCTGGGGCGATCTTGACTATCTAACAGAACAACAACGTGCCGCCGCCAATACCGCGCCGGTCACGGGCGGTTATCCAACGGATGGTGGCGAATATACCCCGCCACGTCCGGCAAATCCGGCATTTGAAGGGCTGGGTACAGGCGATGATCTGAACCCGCGCCGTGTGCCTATTAATGATCCTAACGCGACGGTGGCGAATTCGGCGGTATCGTTTGCGACCACTCTTAACGATCCCTATAGCGCACCAACTGTAGAGAGTGAACCGCAAATCTATGATTCCGGCGCAACCGTGCCATCGCGCACCTATCAGGGGACGACCATTCCGTCCGCCGCGACAGGCATCGAAAGCCCACAATCACGTATTGATCTGAGCGAACCGCCGGATTTAAGCCTTGCAGACGAAGAAGGTGAAATTTACAGCAGTCGGCGCGAAGATGAGCAACGTTCCACCGGACGTTTAGTCGTGCTCGGTCTGGTGGCGGTGATTGTGCTGGTCTTGCTGGCAGGTGCGGCGGTCATCGGGATGGCGCTTCTGTGGTACAACGGCATCATTAGCAATTACGAACCTCAAATTGTGGCATTGGCAAATTATGAACCAGAATTCCAGACCGTGACGATCCTCGATGTTAATGGTAACGAGATTGGCACGTTAGGGCGTGATGGCAGTGACCGCCGTGAAGTAACGCTTGAACAAATTTCGCCGGAGATGATCTACGCCGTACTTGCGTTAGAAGACCCCGGCTATTATGAGCATACGGGTTGGAATCCGGTGACGATTGTGCAGGCGTTCCTGCAAAATATCACAACCGGGCAAATCACCCCGCGTTCCAGCATTATCACACAGGAAGTCGCCAGTAATCTTGTGTTGGGCGCGGCGGAAGACGGATCAAGCGCGAGTCGCAATGACCTGATTCTTGTGGCAGGCGAACTCACCCAGACCTATACGCCTAATGAGATTCTTCAACTCCATCTGAATGAATTGAATTTCGGTAATCAAACCTATGGTGTAGAAGCCGCATCACGTTTTTATTTTGACAAACCTGCTGAAAGCCTGAACCTTGCAGAATCAGCCTTATTGTCGGGTATTCTGGAAACGCCGCAGGATAATAACCCGGTTGCCAACCGGAGCTTTGCTTTTAGTCGGATGCGTAGCGTGTTAAGTGTTATGGCACTTGCCCCGTGCATCCAATTCCAGCACACGCCCTATCAGGCGACACCATTTTGCGTTTCCGAAGCGGATACCAACCCCGAAGGCGATAACATCGTCAATGTCGCGAATGTAGAAGGTGCTGATTATCTGCCAAGAGAATCAAGTGGTCGCTATCCCCATTTCACACAGATCGTCGAAGCCCAGTTGGAGAATCTCTTCGGCTCAACAGAAATTTACCAGAATGGCTACACTGTCACGACGACCATCAATCCGACTATTCAAACGTCCGCTGAAAATGAATTGCGCGCGCAACTGACCGCACTTTCTACCAGCGGTTTGAACACCGGCGCGGTCATGGTGACTAATCCACAAACGTGTGAAATTCTTGCGATGGTTGGTAGCCCTGATTTTAACGATGCGGAAATTCGTGGCTCAATCAACAATGCCTTAACTTTCCAGCAAGCGGGGCAGATGATCGCGCCGATGGTTTATGCCACTGCTTTACGTGGCGCAGATCGTAATGGTAACGGCGTGGCAGATCAAAACGAATACTATACACCCGCGACCATCACATGGGATGTTCAATCACAATTCGCTAACGGCTATGTCCCGACCAATTACGACAATCAATATCACGGCGGCGTACCCGTTCGCCGTGCCTTGCAATTGGGCTATGAAGTGTCTTCGGTTAAGGCGTACGAATTTATCGGTATAGAGACCTTTCAGGCAGTCGCAGAATCGCTCGGAATGCGCTTTGAAGCTGAAGCCAATCTCGGCAGTTTGGAGACAGCCTCCGGGAATGTGAACGTCCGCCTGTATGACATGATGATCGCTTATGGCGCATTTGCCAGCGGGGGTCGTCGTTGCCAGTTCATAGCAAATAATGGCGTGCCAGTGAGCTTGACGACCATTCGTAGTGTGCAGGATGCCAATGGCAACAATGTGCCACTCCCGATGGAATTAGAAGTACAGCAGGTCTTGCCAGAATCAGTCGCTTTCTTGATGAACAGTATCATGAGCGATGATGCCGCCCGTGGCGCACGCTTCGGCACGAATTCCGCGCTGACTCTGCCAGATTTACCGAACATCTCCGCCGCGAAATCCGGCACGGGTAGCAACACCGATATGTGGACGCTCGGCTATACCAACACGGCTGTTGTCGGCGTATGGATGGGCAACAGCAACGAAAATGCAACCATCGTCAATCAACAGGGACACACCGCCGCCGCGCCCGTATGGAACCGCGTGATCCGCACCGCCATTCAAGGCACTGCACCACGCGCATTCTCACCGCCATCAAACGTGACTAGCGGGCAAGTATGTGATCTAACAGGCACGATTGCCGATGGCACATGCAGTCGTCCGCGTAATGAGTTCTATCTGTCCTCACAACCGCCACCCAATCCAGCACAGGGCGGTGGTGTGGTCATCAGCGCGACGATTGACTCATGGTCAGGCTTACTCGCCAATGCCAATTGCCCGGATAATCAAGTTGCGGCGCAATTCGTAAATATCAGCGATCCCTACGCGGTGCAATGGTTGAGCAACACGGCGGCAGGCAATAACTACGCCGCTCAAATCGGGCTGACACCGCCCATCAATGCTGTACCGACACAATCGTGTGATGTCAGTACGCCGATTCCGGTCGCACGTATCACAGAACCCTCCGGCGGGCAAACCGTACAGGGGAATGTGAATATCACTGGACAGATCAGCGCGGATAATTTCAACCGTTATCAATTGGAATATGCGTCTGCCAATAACCCGAATAACTTCTTCTTGATCGGCACATTCCAACAACAACAACCGAATCAGGGGACGATTGGCACATGGGACACAACGCAGGTCACGAATGGACAATACACAATTCGCCTAGCCGTTTTCTCCAACACGGGTGGTTTCCTATATCGTACAACGCAGGGGATTACGGTCAATAATCCGTTACCGACGGCGACCCCGCAACCCGTCCCGACGCAGGTGGAAGTCCCGGTCTTTACGCCATTGCCATTCGATACCGTCCCATCGAATAGTAGTCAGGGTGTAGACGGTAGTACCGTACCCACGCCGACCATTAACCCTCTCGGTGGATAAATCGAGTAGGCGATTATCAGCATAAATGACAAACGGGGATGGCTCATTTCAGCCGTCCCCGTTTTTTCTTACAATTTTATTTTCTGTTTTGTCCAACTAAGGCGAAAAACTTTACTCCGAATTCAATTCAATCACATCAATCGCAAATGGCAGTTGTGGATTGATCCCCGGCAACACGAGCGATTGCGAGTCAAAATTCGTGACGTAAATTCTCCCATCAAAATAAGCGACATCATTTGCGCCCCGAAAGTTGATTGCCAGATACGTCAGCGTGTCACCATCCAGCCGAATCACACCGTTGTTGTCATCTCCCCGAAACGCCGCCACATAAATCGTGCCATCCGGCGCAACAGTGATGCCATCGAAATCCGGCGCGCCATTTTCATCCGCAGGGAAGCGATAGACAATTTCGGTATTCTCGCCGCCATCATCAACCGTTTCTAAGCCAACGCGGAAGATCGTATCTGTACTTAAATCAGTGATGAGTAGCGTATCGGTTGAGGCATCGTACGCCAGACCTGTTGGGATCACGTCATTGATTTGTGCATCATTCAACGGGGCACGCCAGAATCGCTCGCCTTCACCATCCGCATTAAAACGCCACACCTCGCGCCGTCCGCGGTCACTCATATACACATTGCCTGCGCCGTCAACAACGATGGCATGAGCAGAGACAAAGCCCTGTTCATCCTCAATCGTGCCAAATTCCGTGAGTGCGCCGTCGGATGTGCGTTTCCAGATGAGTCCGCCCGCCGCACGCGGGTCAGAATCCAGCCGATCTAAAATGTAGAGCGTATTATCCGGCGCAATCGCAATTCCCACCGCTGACCCCACATCATCGCGTGTTTCGTTGAGTTCACGAACATCGCCTTCGGGTGAAATCGACCAGACCGCGCCCGTTGCATAACTCGCTGTATAAACTGTGCCATCCGCGCCCACTTCAACCGTCGCAGGGTACACATCATTGCCCGGCAATACGGCGAATTCACGCACACTCACGCCGTCCGCAACCGCCCGCGATTCCGCCCGCGGGGACGAATTCACGGTGAGCAAAATCAACCCCACCACAAAGGCGACAATCAGCAACAAGCCGCCACCGAACAAGAAGATGAAGACCAGCAATCGCTGTCCGCGACTGAGTTTTTGAATATTTTGCATCATGGCTATTTGCTATCCTGATTTCTCAATAATAAGCCTACAAACAGTCTATTCTAGCAGGAGAATATGAGTACGGATTGAGTGATTATTGGATGTGAATTCAGATCACATCATCAATCGCAATTGAATTATTTGAGGGAAGCGAGGCAGGTCTTTCGCGCTGATACAAACCGTCTATTTCGCGGGTCAGTGCATCCAGCAGATTATAAATAATCGGGCAGAGTGCCGCGCCTTCGAGTGTGTCTTCCAGCGACCAGCGAAAATAGGGCGTAAACGCAGGATAGGCACGGCAGGCTTCGGGACGGTGCTCATAGACACTACACAGATTGCCCTTTAAAAATGCACACGGCGATGCGCTGAATTTCCCCCATTCACCATATTCTGCGCCGCCTTCACGGTCAACATAGCCTGTCAGGATCGACTCCAGTGACACATCAATGCCTGTTGCAAGGCGCTGTGCGTCGTTTTCTTCAAGGTATACATCCAATGAGCGACAGCAATTTCCGCACGCAGTACAATCAATCCCGTCAATAATCGGTGCCGCCAATTGATCGACAAAAACATCTAAATCGTCGTCGCTGATGATGTCCTCGTTTATTTCTAGCGTATAGCGCATCACCTCAAACTCGTCGTGGCGTTCATTGGTGAGGCGCTTGATCTCATCTAAATCAGTAATCATAGTGTTCCAGTCCGCCCTAAAGACCTAAAAATTCAGCGTTAATACTTGGAATCATTAAATTTACGCTATAATAACGATGTTCATAACGTAAAATTTAATCCACATAAGGTGTCTCGTATGGTGAAATGGGAATATCTAACGCTTGATTCTAGCCACAATTACGGCACGATCAAGTACTACATTAACGGTGATATGCAACCGGCGATCAAAAACCAACCTCTGCACATTATCATTAATCAGATTGGTGGGCAGGGCTGGGAAATGGTCGGCATCAGTGTGATGGGTGAAACACAAACGTTTATCTTCAAACGCAATACGGTGGCTACTGGCGCGTTGCGTCAACCCGGCACCGGCGCACTCAAAAAGATGAGCGAAGACGGATAATTAAAAATCCCCCGAACGTATCGTTAGTTCGGGGGATATAGACATTTATGAGCTAGTTAAAGCTAATTACCGCACAGGGATTGTTGCAATGTTGCCATTACGCAACGCCCCTTCACTCGTTTCGATCCACCCGACAATCGGACCGCGACAGTCAGCTTCGATCAACAACCAGCCAGAACTCACGTTGCGTCCGAGTACGTCGTATTCCGCATTGCCCGGAATTTCGCACACACGGTTGCTTCTTAAGGTTGATGTGGTGCTGTAAATCATAGCATTACCAAAGACATAGAATGTTGGTGTGATGAGTTCGCCTTCGCCTTCTTCGACTACAGCTTCGGTCAAATCACCACGTAAGATGATGAAATCTGCATTCACCCAACCCTCGTTTGTCCCATCCGTAACAAACCACCACGTTGCGTCATCATTGCGACCAAGAATGGATAACTCGGTGCCACCGCGTAAAATCGTAACAATTGAAAATCCCGCGCCATCACCACTCCGCATATTCAAACGACTGGTATTGACGATAGTATACCCACTATCCAATATCGGATTAGATGCGGGTCCGGTAGCAATCCCCGCTGAGCTAATCGCAGAATCCAGTCCATTAATTGGCGTAACCAGAGACACCGCGTTCAATGGCACCCAGCCCCAGATTTGTGATCCAACAAAGATGGCGAGCCAAACTTCACCGTTGAACGTTTGTACATCGGTGACTACATATGTATCGAAGCCATCGTTGCCAGTGTCTCGTGGTAAGCTGATCGGGCTACCGTCTGCATTCGTGACCGCCTGACCGCCCGGAGTGCTAAATAGCGGGCTAGGGGAGGTGGAATCAATTCGGACTGTGCCTTCATTGGGAACGGAGATCACCGTACCTTCTGCCAATGCCTGGATGACCACATAATTCATCTTGGTGTTAACGCCACCCACATCATCAATCGTCAATCGACCGTCCGTAACGTTCGCCACACCCGATCCCTGACTATATTCCTGTCCACCATTGCCCACAAAACCAGAAATAAGTGTTGTTCCTTCCGCCTGAATGATATGGGTGCTGTCATACCCATTTACGGGATCAGGTTGATCGCCCACGCTAACCGTTACAAAGTAATTGCCATTAGGGACTGCAATTTCCCACCAGCCGAATGTTCCACCGGTACGTTCCATGTGAACAATGGTATCCAATTCCTGTGCAATACCAACCCGATTACGATCACGCGTTTCGGTGGTCATCGCCTGTGGTGCGCCTCCACCAACCACAACCCACCCGTAGGACAATCCACCACCACGCGCCCCGAATGCATCCCCAAAGTCAGGCGCATAACCCGCCGGAATAGGCGACCCTGTGATCTGAAAGTTAATGCTAACCGGAGTTGTCGGGAAGGCTTGCGCCGAAGCCGTAGAGAGTCCAATTCCGAAGAGCATGAAAACGGTAATCAAAATAAATAGGCTCGTTTTCTTGTACATCTTTAAGTTACCCCATCAGTTAATCTGCTTGAATGAAGACGTGATTTATGTAATATCATAATTAAAATATTGTAATATTGTTGATCTTAATATTAAACAAAGCTACAAAGTTTCGCAATTGTAATGTCTAAATATTTCTAAAAATTTGGGAAATCAGTAAGTCGCTTATTCACATGCACACAGGTGCTTGACCATGTTTTTACTTATCTGCTACAGTCCTAATCATGACTGACCTCTTAAATTAGATAGCGCTGAAGTGATTTCAAGATGATAAATATGCTACTGGTAGAAGATAATTTACGCCTTCAGGGGGCGCTCAAAGCTGGCTTAGAAGCAACTGGCGAGGTGCAGGTGATCGGTGTATTGGATAGTGGTGAAGCCGCGCTGGAATTTTGCCTGAGCACGCCCGTAAACGCGATTTTGATGGACGTTGCGCTAGCGGGGCAGATGAACGGCATCGAGGCGGCGGTAGTCATTCGCCGTGAATTTCCCCGTTTGCCCGTCGTTTTTTACTCGATTCAGGATGACGATGATTATTTCCGTGCCTTCCGGCGGGCGGGTATCCTCAGCCATTATGCCTATGTACGCAAGTCAAATTATCTTCTGCCAGAAATGATCGTACCTTTGTTGCAAGAAGCGGTGAATGGGCGTGGCTTTGTTGATCCTGATATTGAAGCGCGTGTGCAGGAAGTCCGTCATCTTGATGAGCACGACCCGCTTAGCTTATTGGAACCCAATGAGCAAGAGGTTGCCAAGATGGTCGCCGCTGGTTTGACCAATGAGCAGATCGCGGCGCGTTTGGGTTTTCGGGATAAGCGCACAATTAGCCGTACTAACGGGCAAATATATGCGGCATGGGGCTTGGTTGAAAGTTCGACAGATGAAAAAGTCGCCCGAACCCGCACGGCGATTATCGTCCATGCCGGGCGCTTGGTGCAATGGGATGAGGACGGCAACCCGTCTGTGATTAACGAGCGGGGCGCATGGGTGAATTGGGAATTATAACGATACGCAGAGTTGCCGTTTATTTTTTTGCCGATAATCAGCATTGCTCTTGATGGTCAGCATCCTGTGATTGCATCGTTTTTACGATCAGCGATAACAGGCGCTCACGAGCATCTTCAACGCCGAACATAATGCCACTATAGTAAGTGCGTTGCGATGTTGGCAAACTGTCATCTTCGACAATCTGCGCCGAACAGTGTGACACATCCTCTAACTGCTTCATAACTGCCATTAAATCTTGAATAGTGACTTGCACCAGACCATCCTCCCCACCGAGAATGTTTATTTAGGTTTATTCCATTAATCATACACTCATAATTGGAATCGTGCATTAAGATGATTACATAAACAAAACACACCGCCCAGTGACTGCGGTGTGCTCTCAAATATCAGCAGGAAGTACCTCACTCCGCCAGCATCGTCCATTCTTCCATCATCGCTTCGAGATCAGATTCTGTCTGCATATACTCCTCGCCGAGTTTACTGACCTTGAAGGCATTGCCATCTGCGCTCGCCGTCGCAATTTCCGCATTTAGCGTTTCCATGCGCGCTTCTAAAGCATGAATCTGCTTTTCAACTTCACTCAAGCGTTTTTTGAGTTCAAATGGATTCAATCCATGTTTTTTCTCTGTATTACTTGCGCCATTGCTCTTGCCGTTTCCATTGGTTTTAGCCGCTTCTGCCGCTTTTTCGGATTGTTCTCGCTTGTTGCGCTCGTCCAAGAATTCCCGATATGTCCCTTTAAACAAATTGACCATGCCGGGCTGTGCAGACCAGATTTGTGTCGCCAGCGCGTCGATTAAGTAACGATCATGGCTGACGATGAGGATTGTGCCGTCAAAATTACCCAGCACTTCCTGTAACACTTCCTGACTTTCAATATCAAGATGGTTGGTCGGTTCGTCCAATAGCAACAAATTCGCCCCGCCGAGCGCCAATTTCGCCAGCGCCAGTCGTCCCCGCTCTCCGCCGGAAAGCGTGCCGACTTTACGAAACACATCGTCACCCGTGAACAAATAGCGTGCCAGATACGCCCGCGCCTCGCTAATCGGCATCGACTTGGTATCAGTGATTTCATCGACCAGCGTATTACTCGGATCAAGCCGTTCATGCGCCTGTGCGAAATAACCGACCTGTACCGAAGCGCCGAGCATCGCCACACCATCTAAAGCGGGCAATTCGCCGATAACGGTTTTCAGGAAGGTACTTTTACCCACGCCATTTGGACCGATCAATGCGGCAGTCTCCCCGCGCCAGAGCGTGATTTCCGGCACAGTGAGGAGCGGATCGTCCTGTTCATAACCCACGGTCAAATCGCCCGTCATCAGCACTTTGTCGCCACTTCGCATCGCCGTTTCGATTCGCAGATTCATCTCCTTGCGATGACCGCGAGGCTTGCCGATGATCTTGCCGCGTTTTTGCATGGTCGCCAGCTTCTTCTGCCGACCCTTCGCCTGCGCCGTCCACCGACTGCCCATATGCTTGCGGATGTAATCCTGCTCTTTAGTCAGGAACGCCTGTTGTGATTCATATTCTTTGATATGGCGCTCGTAACGCTCCGCCCGTTGTTGCACATAATGGCTGTAATTCCCGCGGTAGGTTTCCAGCGTGCCGTAATCCATCTCCCAGATGGCTGATGCGAACGAATCCATAAAATAGCGATCATGGCTAACCGCCAGCACCGCACCCGGAAATTCGCGCAAGAATTTTTCCAGCCATTCAATCGCGTTGATGTCCAGATGGTTGGTCGGTTCATCGAGCACCAGCAGATCCGGCTCTTCCAGCAGAAGTCGCGCCAGAACCGCTCGCGTTTTCTGCCCGCCGGAAAGTTGCGTCAGTGGCATGTCATAATCATCCGTCTCGAAGCCCACACCCATCAACACCATGCGGAGCTTGCTTTCGTAGATGTAGCCGCCGTCGCGCTCAAATTTTTCCTGCAACGGACCATACGCTTCTAATGCCACATCATGCTTATCAGGATCAGCCATGTCATGCTCAAGTTGATTAAGCTGTCCTTCCATCTCGCGCAATTCGGTGAAGGCAGTCATCGCTTCTTCCCACAGCGTATGACTCCCCACCAATTCGGGACGCTGTGGCAAAAAGCCAATCCGCGAACCACGCGCAATGTGAATCGAACCTTCCGTCGGCGTATCTTCCCCGACGATCAAATGGAGCAGGGTAGTTTTGCCTGCACCATTCGGACCGACCAGGGCAATGCGGGAATGATGCGGAATTTCTATCGTCACGTCGCTGAAAATTTCATCAGGACCGTAAAATTTACTTAGTTTCGTACCAGTTAGTAAAGACATAAGCTGAAAGTTTGTACTCTGAGGGTTCATAACGGACACAATGCGTTGATTATATCACGTTCGTCAGCGGACTTTGATGCTAGAATCTTAACATCATGCTATTTGATCTGATGTGTTTTAAATAACGCCTACGTCCTATTGAGTTTGTGTCGTCATCACCGTTATGATGCATACTGATGATTACTTTTATCGGATTCTTAGGATCACCTTGAATGAAACAGCTATTGAAAATTTGTATTGTGTTTTTACTTTGGATCCCATTTTTGAATGCTTACGCGCAGGACGACTCCAGCGATTCTCCGATTGGACGCTGTGTCAATATGGGCAATATGCTAGAAGCGCCCAACGAAGGCGAGTGGGGCGTGCGCGTAGAAGACGATTATATGCAGACCATCGTCGATGCTGGTTTCGACAGTGCGCGTATTCCCATTCGCTGGTCAGCCCATGCAGAAGAAACCGCGCCCTATACGATAGACCCTGACTTTATGGAACGGATTCATGAAGTGGTGGATATGGCGCTAGAAGCAGACTTGAACGCGGTCATCAACATTCATCACTACGATGAAATGATGACCGAGCCAGACGCGAATTTTGAACGTTTACAGGGACTCTGGGCGCAAATCGCCGAGTCATTTGCCGATTATCCTGAAACGGTGCTGTTTGAATTGCTCAATGAGCCACACAATCAACTGGTTGCCAACATCTGGAATGAAATGTATCCGCAACTGATCAACATTATCCGCGAAACCAACCCCGAACGCTTGATTATTTTCGGCGGCGATCAGTGGAATTCTGCCTTTTCGCTGGATAATCTGATTCTGCCAGTCAACACCGAAAACTTAATGGTTACTTTCCACTTTTACGAACCCTTCCAATTTACACATCAAGGTGCGGAATGGGTGGACGGCGCATACGCGTGGCGTGGTACCCGATTCGGTTCTGAGGCGGACTATGCACTCATTAACGACACGCTTGATGATGTGATTGCATGGCGGGACGCGCACAATATCCCGATATTTCTCGGCGAATGGGGATCATATTCCACCGCAAATTTTGATGACCGTCTGCTCTACACAGAAACGGTGCGCGAAGCCGTAGAATCACGCGGGTTAGGCTGGTGTTATTGGGAATTCGCATCCGGTTTCGGTATTTATGATCCCAATACGGACGAATTCAACGATCTATACACGGCGTTGATTCCAGAAAATTAAGGGTCTTTTTCCGATAGAATTTGGGTGAAGCATAAGTTACACGGCTTCACCTTTTTTAATTGGCGACAACACCTAATCCAATTTCCCATGCCGTTGCAATGCGCGGAGTGCGCCAATTGTCGCGGCGGGTTGCCAGTGTCCGAGGTCATGTTCGTCCCGCCAGCGACCATCGGCTTCCTGTGTGTCCAGCAGATACGTCAGGCTACGCTCCACTAGCTCCGGCATGGCTTTAGACACGCGTGAGTCTGGCGTAGGCGCAAAAGCGAGCAGGGCAGGATACTGTTTCTCCGGCGCTTTCGCGGCGCACTCACGGATATTCTCAATCGTTGCGACGCGATACGTTTCTACGTCAGGAAAGTCATCAACATTCATGAAGTAATCAAAGGCATGATACGCCATGAATAACCACTCGTTTGCCTGAATTTTCTCCAATGTGAGGTTTTCCTGTGCCCATGCCTGTGTTTTGGATGCTAACTCCGGCGAAACCAAACCAAGCGCGGTCAAATTGCCGGTAATTGAATCCGGCGCGGTTTGCCCGCCTTCATTCCACCACGGTGCATGAGGATAAGTCAGCACACTTGGCGGATTTTTCAACGCGCCATCGTCTGTTTGATTGTTGCTCACCCACGCCACTGTACCATCGAACAAGTTGCCTGCCGGGATGTCCCAATCACGCACCGTCACCTGTAAAATGTATTCGAGGGCTAGAGGATGCGAGTCCGGTGTTTTGATGTCATGCTCCAGCGCATGACCCCATCCGTCATCGGTGTTTTTGTAACAAAGCAGGCATTGATGCAATCGTGCTAGATGTGCCTGTCGCCTGTTTTGATCTCCAAACAGATACGCAAACGCGGCGCGTTCCCACAAAATGCCATTCGCGTACACAAATTCCCGTGCCTTTTCAATTGAAACTCCCATGTCACTTCTCCTCAGCTAGAGAATATCTTTCTCAACACTAAAGATAGAATATTTGTTCTTATTGTGCAAATAATCAGTATTTTGTAGCAAATAAATTTCGTAAATTTCCCCGCTGAAATAATCGGAAAGTTAATATTCTAATTTATATATTAGTTGTGGAATGTTGGATTAAGAGTAAGAAATACGGCAGAGGATTATGATGATTGATCGTAATGTACCATAAGACAACATACAATAACGAAAAACTTATGAAATAATTCCTCATGCACTTTCTCTGTTTTATTACATATATTAAGATAGGGACTGTTAGTGAATTTATCTTATGTGTAGGAAGACGCAATGCCTATCTATAACACACAATACATCGAAAAATGGATCCGTTACTTAAATGATACGGATCGTGATATGAGCCGGATGGCTGCTGAAAAATTAGGTGATACGATGGACTCATCTGTCGTGCCGGAACTTATAAACACACTGTCAAATCGTCCTGATGATGTTCGTTTGGCGGCGGTGCGCTCTTTAGGTAAATTAGGAGATCGTACTGCGGTTAATTCACTTATAAACCTCCTTGATGATGACAACCCGATGGTCGCCTCTACTGCGGCGGATGCGTTGGGGCAAATTGGTCATGAGAGCGCCGTATCAGCATTGAAAAATATTCTTGAAACCTATAAAAGCGAAAAAAATCGACATAATCAGCTCCATGGGCAAAATCGAGGTCTATTTATGGCGGCTGTATATGCACTCCAAACCATCAATACACCCTTAGCACGGTCTGCGCTGAAACGTTACTACAAGTAATTACATGCGACATCCAAAATCATACAGAAGAGCAGGGGACAGCCTGACACGCTATCGCCTGTTTTTGTATTCTACGCTACCGTGATTTAAACTCTAAGATGGTCAGGATACTCGCTAAAAAATAACCGCGTATGAGAGGCGTGCGTTGTTAGCAAAATGTGCTGGCATAGGGAGAACGTTTGAGAGACATCACATAAATCGCATACTTTCCTCAGTGTTCCGTTACGGTTTTCCGAACGGAGTAAATTTTATGTTGCTATTTATGCCGATAATCCACCGCTTTACCAACGTTGGACCCACTATTTCATTGTTGAAACATGTCCTTATGCTTAATTTAGCATTATCTTGATACAATTTCTTCATAATAGGTGTTTAGTACTAGCCTGAACAAACGGTACAACGTTATTATTTCTGAAACATGCAATTATCTGAAAGGGCGCGAATGATTGATAAGCGGTTTTTTCCAACACGCGCTGTGTTACTCATCCAACTGTTGATTATTAGTGGACTTATCATCGCCTGTGGTGGCGACGCGGGTAACGTAGCGAATAACGAGAATGCGGGTGAAGACTCACCACCACCACCATCGCCAACCCCGCAACCCATCAATATTGATCTGGATGGCACAGCAGGTGTGCTTGCATGGGTCGGTGAAGGGCGATTACCCGGTCAGCAATCTTCAGACGCGCCGGGAGAATTGGTACTCATCGAACGCAACGGTGATGTTACGCCTGTGTTTACCTTGCCCTCCGGCACAAATCGTATTTATGCCTGTGGCGAACAGGCAACCTCCACCGATCAACGCTATTTTGCGCTCTATGTCGGTACCGATCACGGCTCATTATTTATCGCAGATCAGGCGGAAACTCTCTTTGAGATTGACCGTATTGATGCGCTCGGTTGTATCGGCAGTGGTGCCTTACAATTTAGCCCTAACGGTGAACGTATCGCCTATATTGATTTTGCGGATAATGCCCAAACCGATCCCGTTGCGCAGGGCATTATGTACGTCCGAGAATCAAACTCGCGTGATACAGAAGAGGTCCTCTTCAGCTTTGATAATGTCGCCGCTTTTGATATCGCAGATACACAGGTCGCTTACGTAGGCATTTTCAGCGATTACAACGAAGCGGCACTCACCATCTGGGATGATGGGGATACGGATGAAGTTGGCACATTTTTCTCAGAGCAAGGGTGCCGGTTCGCAGGGGCGCAGGTTTCGCTGATGGCAAATAATGGCGTGAGCATTTTGCTCGGTCAACGCTGTGAAAGTGGTGCGGGTACACGCTGGGCGATTTATGCCGGTGACATTGCCGGCGGGGGCGTAACCCGTGTACTCAACGGCAATGCGACAGGCTCATTTTTCAGCGAGTCGCGCACGGCGACTTTGTTTGCCTCGCATGAAGGTGAAGTCATGGTCTATGCTATCCCCAACGGCATCGCCCGTAACCTCGTCAACCTCCGTATGACTACGCTCACTGAATCGGATGCAGGCGAAGATATTACCGAAAGTGCGGTGATGCCACGCCTGACCAGCCGTTTATACAATCCAGAAGATAATGCCTTGCCAGTTGTTTCGCCGGATGGACGCTGGGTGGCGATGGTGAGCAATACCGTAAACAATGATGTTGCTATCAACATTTTCGATCTGGTCAATCCAGACAATCCGCCACTGATTCTCAACCCGGTAAATCGGGGTGACACGATCTCGTCCATCGGCTACACACCGGATAGCGCCACGCTGTTGTTTGTGGCAGGTGGTAGCAATGGCGATAATAATTCACTCTTCGGAGTCTCGCTGGAAGATGGTGTAGATGAACGCTTGATCCGCGGGCGTTATGGGCATGTCATTGCGGCGGCAACGGGCGATTTCGCCATCTTAACCGAATGGCGCGTACTGACTGATCCGCGTGAACCATCATATCTTAACCTGATCACGATGGACTTAAACGATCCTGATACGACTGAAGTCTTATTTGAAGGCGCGGAGATCGTGAACGATAGCGTGACCAATCAACGCTTTATCTATCCACTTGCATGGCGAGAAACCTTCCCCGAAGAAGAATAATCTAACAATAAAAGCCACAGGTAACATCTGCTTGTGGCTTTTTTTATGCTGATTTTGCGTGCCGTTTATCCCACATTGAGTTCCCATCGGCTATAATCATCATGACTTAACGTGTATAAGGAGGGCATAATCATGGATTTAACATTCGGGCAATTACTGGTCTGGTTGATCGTCGGGGCATTAGCCGGTACGCTGGCGGGGCAATTGGTCACGCGTAGAAAACGGGGCTACGGTTTGATCGGCAATATTATTATCGGTCTGGCGGGTGCGATTGTCGGCGGCTTTATCTTCGGCGTGCTGGATATTTCCATCGGCGAGGAAATTACCGTTTCACTTGGGGATATCATCGCGGCATTTGTCGGGGCATTATTACTAATTTTTATACTCTCAACAATCCGACGTTAACAATGCAATGTAGCGTTATATGAGTGTAGCGTGAGAAATCATTTCGTTGTACAATGAGTATGCTGTGCGGGAAAACTTTCGGTGCTTTTGCCGAACCCGCATGAGGTGCAGTGGTAGGTACCTTAGCCGGAATGAGAAGACCGTAAGTTTACCCCCATTTTACAGCTAACCGCGCTTGTGAAGCCGGATGCCGTAAATGGGTTTGAAGGTGTAAATTTCTAAGTGCTCTCTCTTTTGAGTACCGCAATAAATCCTGACAATCTGGATGTGTGTGTACCACAGGCTAAAGCAATACCAGTGAGTAATTCAGTAGTTTCAGGAGATTTACAATGGCAGAACGTACTCGTGGCACAGTGAAATGGTTCAACAGCGAAAAAGGCTATGGCTTCATCGCGCAGGAAGATGGAGACGATCTCTTTGTACATTATTCAGAAATTCAGGGTAATGGATTTCGTTCTCTCAATGAGGGCGACACAGTAGAATTTGAAATCACGGATGGCAACAAAGGCAAGCAAGCCAGTGCCGTCATGGTCGTTACAGAATAAGCCTCAAAAAATCGAATAAAATTTAAATAACATACCCAACCCGCCACTTATCAGCTAAGTGGCGGTTTTTTTGTTCATTAGATGGCGAACCTCACGCCCCGTCTTCAATCACCTTGCACGGATTGCTAATTTCGCCGATGCCCTCGATGCTGACCGTCACCACATCGCCATCTTTGAGGAAGCGCGGCGGCTTTTGTGCCTTGCCCACGCCGGAAGGTGTACCCGTCAAGATCATATCGCCCGGCTCCAGAACAAAGGATTGCGAACAGTACGAAATCAAATATGGGATGTTGAAAATCATATCGCTCGTATTTCCGTTTTGCATTTCTTTATCGTTTAGCTTGGTGACGATGTTGAGCTTGTGCGGGTCTTCAATCGCAGACGCGCTGACGATCACCGGACCTATCGGGCAAAACGTATCCAGCCCCTTAGCCCGTACCCACTGACTTTCCGAATCTTGCAGATCGCGTGCGCTCACATCATTGGCAATCGTATAGCCAAACACATGCTTAAGCGCATCTTCTTCGCTGACATGAGAGGCGCGTTTGCCGATAATCACCGCCAATTCGCCCTCATAATCGACCTGTGTCGTGTGTGCACTACGCCATATGATCGCCTCGCCTGTCCCGATGACACTGCTCGGAAATTTTGCGAACAGTAATGGAGTAGTGGGTAATTCGTTTTTCAATTCTTTGGCATGATCCGCATAATTGCGTCCCACACCGATGATCTTACCCGGTACATAAGGCGCGAGTAGTGTCACATCACTCAAATTGACTCGTTCGCTTGTTTTTTGCGGTGTAATGCCACGTCGCATATAGCCAATCAGCCCATCTTGTAGGGCAAACTGTGTAATCTCACCCGCATCATTCACTTCACCAATGCAGGTACGTCCTTTGTAACGAAAATTCAGCAATTTCATAACAGTCTCGCGTTCTTTAGCATCCAATAATCAAGAAGTATTTTAAGTCCCTCTCTCATTTTGGGAGAGGGATTTAGGGTGAGGGCAACCTTACCCCCGTTGTTCCAGATGTGCACCCGCCAACTGACCCCAATGTGTCGTCGGGAATTCCGTCCACAGATCAAAATAGCCTTGCCGTGCATTTAGACGATCCGATAGCATATCCAGACAGAACGCACGGAAATAGCGCGCCTCTACAGAAAGCGGTGTATCAGGATTGTTGCGTTCTTCGTTGTCCAGTACCGTTAATGCCGCAGATGGATCACGCTGAACAAACAGGAGCGCATAGGCGCTATCCGGTGGCGTAATCAAGCCCATCGGGAAAACAATAGCTTCCACGCCATTTGGTGGATCAACCGGCTCAGGCACATAAAATGTTGGGTCAGTTGGCGCAAATGCCCACCAACTCGCGCCCGTCAGGTTAAAATTCACCACCGTCCGATCCAATCGCCCGACTTCCGAAACCGTCAAAATTTCCGCTATCGGTAAATCAAGCGCCTCCAATTGCTCCTCCACGCCAAGATCACGCACAATCGGATTTTCAATGAACAACAGCGTCAACATCTGATCCATATTGCACGCGCCATCCGGGTTATTCAGCAGGAGCGCGGCGCATACATTGAGCGCAGAAACATCATCGCCAATGCTGTTATTGACAAACGTTTCGACCTGTCCCTGTAGCCATTTATTACCATCCGTAAACGCCAGCATTTCCTCAATCTGATTGATGGCATCATCACGCTGATCATTCAGCAAATACATCATCGCCAGCGCCACATTCGCCCGATCAAATCCCCGTTCGGCAGGGTCGTCCGTCGCGTCGATCATCCCGCTAACCAGATTAATCCCCATCTCACCCGGATTGACGAACACAGGTTCCGCTTCTAAAAGATCACAGCCAATCGTATCCGTGTTGGTATATGCCGCATTTAAATCGGTGGATGGTCGATAGAAATTGGCATCCCAGCGCCAATCAATCGTCAATGTGGAATAACACTGCCAGCGTGATGAATCCAGCCGATATTGCTCCACCTGTATCGTGCTTGAATTATCAATCCGCGTAATCGACTCGCCGACCAGTATACGCTCCCCCGGCAGAATGAGGCTATTGACCTGATTCGCCCGCCAGCCATAGACTTCCAATCGCTGATTAATTTCACCGCGATCAATCAATAAACCCATTTCGGTGCGTCCATCACCCGTCAAATCCGCCAATCGCCATAACGAAATACTACTCACGGTATCAAACGGTGCGGCGGGTAAATTTACCGCATACGCAGGTAAGTTGTAACCTCCGTCTTCCGCCCCCAGAATCAGCAGATGATCGTCATACAGGATGTCGTTTGGTGCACTTGCATTTGCCGGATAGCGCACATGAGCATAAATATCGCCCGTTTCTGTACCATCAAGATTGATCGGTTGCGTTTCCACCATAAAGCCGTTAATCGTTAATTCCTGAAAACTGGTCGCAGAAACCCTATTTTCGGAAAGTTGATCGATAATATACGGGCGCACGATGCCACGCATATCGACACTACCGCGTGGCGCATTGAGCATCGCGTTCAGGATGCGTTCCCGCTGAGTCGCGTCCGTCGGGGCATTCGGGAAGCGTTGATTCAGTTCATACTGTGTAAACCGCACCGCTTCGGGGGACATATCCTCGCCAGTCGCCAGCCGTTCAATCTGGCGCACCAGCAAATCAATCAACGTGTTTTGTTGCCACAGCCGCAACGCATATTGGCTGAGGAGCGCATTTTGAGGTGGCGTATTGTTGAGTAAATCGGGCGGGCGCGGTGTGCTTGTAACGAAAATTTGTTGTGCTTGAAGCGGTACGCTCATCATCTGCGCGGAAAAAATCATCCCGAAGACGCAAATGACCAACGCGACTGAGCTAAATATCCATAAACGCCTACGCTCTATCCTGAGCATTACGCCCCCCTCTTAAAAATTATTGAAAATGCTAACCTGACTAACACGCATGATTTTACCGCGTTTGTGCAGTCGGGAAAACAACACCAAGGCTTTTACGATATTTGATGGGGGAGTCGGCGTGCAAACGGAATCAAAAAACGGGCTGTCCACATCAATCTATGGAACAACCCGTTCATTTTTGTACGGCATTTGTGCTTAAAAGTCCTGTTTTGCAGGCATCGTCAACATGGCGAGGAAGGGGATAAAAATAATCGCCAGCATTCCAGCCAGAGTTATCCAGAAACCAAATCCGATCAAATCTGCGGCGTTAACAATATCGAGTTGACCAAAGGACGCAATATCCGCATCTGTTGGCGTGATTTCGTTGATGGCGCTGGTATAAAAGTAGGCAAGCGGGATGATCCCGAGTATGCCTGCGATAATGCCGAAAATCCAATAGGACATTTTGCTATTCATTAGCAACAAAATTCCCATGATGATCGCGATGACCGCCATAATTGGGATGAGCACCAGCGTATAGTCGAGTGGGGCAGGTTCATAAGCGAGGCTAGGATCATCAAATTCGGACGTGTCTAGTCCACCAAACATCGCGTCCACAAACGTATCGAATCCCATGACTGCAAGAATATCTTGAGCGCCGATACTCACTAATGTGGTATCTAAGCCGTTGAATTCAAAGTTCAAACCATTGAATGCGTCAATCAAGGCTTGTACTTCAGGCGTGGTACCCCCTGCATCAGCTAGTGCCTCAAATTGGGATTGTGCATCGTCTAGTTGCTCGCCCAGTGTCGTAATTTCGCCATTCTCGCCTTCCGTCGGAACAGAGGTAAAGTCAATCCATGTAAACAGGAAAAATCCGAGCAAGACAATCACACCCGCCATCAGCATGGTATAGGCAAAAATAATCTGGATGCCGGAGCGTTTTGCACTCCCACCAGCACGCCGTTTATTCAGTTGATCTGCATTCGGTCCGATGCTTTTGACGGCTTCGCGCCCATCCATCCCTGTCAAGGTGGAGGCAAGGCTGATCGTGAAAGTGTCGTACATCAGATGCGGGTCAGTATACAGGGCTTTCTCTAAGGCTTTCAGCGCCCGTTGATTATCGCCCCGCATGTTCATGTCCATCGCTTGCTGAACCAGCCCCTTTGCACGTTCTTTGTCTACCGCAGAGACGCGCAACTCCGACGGAAGGGGCGAGGCATCCGCATCTGCGTAAACATCTTCTTCAGGGTCATCCGCATACAGACCGTCGCTACTGTCGCTATAAAGGTCAGAATACGAGGTTGCCGCAGGTTCCGGTTGGCGTGCTTTGGGTGCAGTGCGAGAGCCACCCCCGCTTGATGATTGTGCAGGTGCATTTTTACGGATGAATATACCTGCTTTGCGGGCAAGCTCACGGACTTCTTCATCTTCATCGTCCCGATAGACCTCCGCGAGATACGGCAGGGCTTCTGCATCTTTGGATTTTCCCAGTTGCATTACCCCCCGTTTACGTACCTCCGGGTCGGGGTCAATCAGCATATCAATCAAATCTTCTGAAATCATAAGTGTCTATCTCGTGTGATCCAATGTGTGCCTACCAGTATACTCAACCTATGTTCTTAACAACACAAAATGACTTAAATGTACCTTAGATAAACATACTTGATAGAATTTGTGTGATAATCTGCGCCGCGATGGATCCAGCAATAAATGCCCCGATAGCCTGCCATGTGCCGATAAAATAATGTCTGCTAATCATCCGCCCGAAATACCAGAACACGCCGATAAATGCCACTGCTGAGCCACAACACAATGTCACAAAGAGACTCCCAAAACCATCGGGTACGGTGGTTGTCGTCGTTGTCGTTGTGGCGCTTATATCCGGCATCGCGGCGAATGTTGCAGAAACAAAGAATAGCGTTAATCCATAGATAGCTACCGTTAACACGCCATTGGCAATCGCAAATTTGCGAATAAACGCGAACATATTGCCGATGCCTCCGAAGGAGTTCGTCGCCATGTAATGGATGATCCACGTTTGAATAACCAGCGTAATCAGTGCGAGTACGGCGGTGATGCCGGAAATAATCGCCAATGCGCTGGTAGATTGCTCAAAAATATCGCGGATCTGTTGTGCTTCTTCGGTGGTCGCTGTCGCGTAAAATTCTTCCAGCGTTGAATCTAAAGACTGTGCCAGCACTGTTGTGACAATAAACGTCCCTACCGCGACAATGACGAAATATAGGAACAGATCCGGCGCAATAGTCGCCCATGAATTTGCGCCGCCCTGCGCGGGTTGACGTTTCTGTTTATCAAGTGGGTTTGAAGAAGCTGAAGAAGAAGCAGGCGTATATTCGCGTTGTGGTGCTTCTTCGCGTAATGGAGTCGCATATAAACCCGCCATCGGATCATACGCGTCTTCATCGTCATCAAGATCGGGCGCTTGTTGTTGCAAACTATGTCCCATCTGCCGCAGTTTGATGCCCCCTTGACGTGCCATTTCCCGCACATCCGGGTCAGAATCAGTGCGATACACCTGTGCGAGATACTTCATTGCATCAGCATCACCGGAATTGGTGATTGATCGAATCGCCTCTTTGCGAACTTCGGGATCGGGGTCTTTTAGTGAATCGAGCCATGCCTTACTAATCATTATTGCTCCTGTGGGTTGTATATTCCATATCTTACAACGGAACTTATTTTGGCGTGTATAAAGTAAACACCGCAATCTCAGGACGGCAGTTAAAACGTAGGGTAAGCGTCACCATACCGACACCTCGATTCACATAAAGGCGCATTTTATCCACATAAAACCAGCCTATATCATAACGCCGTCCGTGCTTTGGGGAGATAAGCGCACCCAAAACAGGCACGCGCACCTGTCCCCCGTGCGTATGCCCCGATAGTTGAAGATCAAAGCGATCATACGGCGCGATGATGTCGGCAAAATCCGGCTCATGGGCAAGCATAATCGCACAACCATCCGCTGGTAATTGTTCCATCACCAGATCAAGCCGTGCCTTACGCGCCACCACATCATCCACGCCGGCGAAGTGCAACTTTTCGCCATTACGTTCCAGCGTATAGATCGTGTTGCTCAAATCACGAATGCCAGACTCTTTCCACAGGCGACGCAGACGATCTATCGCGTTCGGTCCGGAATAATCGTGATTACCGGGGACGGCAACCACTCCAGCGCGTGCGCTAAGTTTGCTAAACAGCCGGATAAATTCATCATCGCCATACAGCACCCGCCGCGAGATAAAATCCCCCGTAATGACGATCAAATCGGCATGTTGTTTCTGGACGATTTCCAGCAGACGGTCAAGCCGTTCAGGGGTCATCCATGTGTCGATGTGAATGTCACTGATCTGCACAATGCGAAATTTCTCAAATGCCGGTGAGAGTGTCGGTAATGTGACGTGATGCCCGGTCACTTCCACCCAATCCGGTTCGATGTACCGCGCATAATAATAAATGAGTCCCAGGAGGACGGTCATAAAACTGATCAGGCGCTTCAGCAAATTGATCCACCCTTGTGTATCACGCTTGTTGTAATGAAAAAGCCACCTTGTGAGTATACTTTGCACCTCGCGGACAGAGAATAGTTTATTCTTCGCGCTTATCGTAACGCCGGAAAACCATCTCATCCAATATTTCAGAGTAACCAACTGTATGTATTTGCTCCAACGCCTCAAGCACAAAATCCGTCTCGCTACGATCATCCGGCAAAAACACCCAGATCGAAGGCGCATCATCCATTGTCTCGACAATCGCGTCCAGTTCATCTCGCGTGAACGTTCGCCATCCGACATCCACGCTAATGCCATGACTTAAGCGCGTCTCCGGCTGTCGATCCAGATAACCAAGCCCACTTCGCGGATCAATTGCCATGATTGCGGGATCAGTCGGTTGCCGTAGCGCGTTGATCGCGCTGATTTCCGCCTGCCAATTCGGGTTGCGCCACAGTAACAATGCCCCACCGATCACATAAACTGCCAGCGCGAAGTTCACAACCAGCTGATTTGCTTTGATATTCTCCGTCAATACCACCGCCAGCACGGGCACGGTGACAGTGACCGCCGCAACAAAAATCGGAATTAGCAGATTCCGCCAGGACATCAGATCAAATAGAACTGGTGGAAAGACGACCAGCGCCGGAAGCAAAAATGCCAAACTGATTGCCGCGAAGATCACCCAGCGTCGCAACACATCCCTGCGCCACGCGATCACACCATGCAGAATCAACATCGGCAGGGCGACATGCGCGGTTAGCAACGCACCCGTCAGGAAAATAACGTAGAAAAACGCTTCATACCCGCGCTGATTCTTTTCCCAGCGCAGGAGCAACCACAGCGATGCAGACGCAAAAAATAACAACAATCCGTAAAAGTTGACCACCAGCAAAATCGGCAACGCCAGCAACAGCGCAATCGCAAACGCGGGTGTAATCGGAAACGCGGGCATGTAGCGCCGGATGATATGCACAATCGCGGGTAGGGCGAGACTCACACACAACACACTAAGCATCCGCACCGCCAGCAGAGAATCACCAAACAGCATGACCCAGCCATCTAGGATTACGAAATACAACGGCGGGGTGTTTGTCTCCGGCAATCGTTCCAGCATATCGCCGACGTTGGCACGAATCCCGCGCAAACTATCTCGCGGCGCGACATCCCACATCTGCGCGCTGTCTTCCACAACCCATAAAGCCAAGCCTTCGTCATCGCTGACGGGTAAATCCGTCAATGACAGGAAAACCAGACACAACAAAAGCAGTACAGAAACCTGTACTGCCAGTATGAATCTTAGAAAGAGTGCTTTTGTCATTATTTCGCTGGTTTGGGTGGACGCTGATACATCCACCAGAAGGGTTTTTCAGGATAAGCCGGTTTGAGCGTCTCCGACCATACAAAATCTGCCGGACGCACATACCGCCTTAGTTTGCTATCTGTCCCGGCGACTTTTTGCGTCAGTTCCGGCTCAATCGTGATGCCAAGTTCATCCATCGCAATCAGCAATTCTTGCACGGTGGTGCGCCGCAGAATTTCAGGATTGTAGTAATTGGCACATTGGCGCTCACTGGATGCACACTCGTCGAAATATTGGCTCATCGCATCCAGCCGTGACAGCGCCTCGCGCACCATTTTCTCAGTAAAGTGAACGCGCCACTCTTTGGCAATACTTTCCATGTGCGTTCGTGATTGATCCAATTTTTCCGCCTGGGCAGGTGTAAGTTGATCGCGCAGAGCTTCCAGCCGACGCAGGCGCATCACCAGACCGCCAATCGTCAGGGCGGGCAACTTGCTAAAAAATCCGCCACCTGCCTTGCCATACAATTCACTTTCATGAATATACGGGATCAACGATTCGGACATTGCCGACGCTTCTTTAAGGTCATTATCAATCGAATACTGTTCAGACATTCTCGTTCTCCTTGTGTCGTCTATGCGAACGAAATTATGTCTATTGTAACACTTTCATATCAGAATCTCGTGAGTTTGGAGGAGTAAATTATTGAACGTTTGTTTGATCCTATATGAGGAAGCATACCAGGACGTGGGTTTTAGGGTAGGGGCGAACTGCTAGTTCGCCCTCATTGAAAGCATGTGTTTTTCGATGTCGCTTATTATTCCGGCAACGTCTGCCCTTCGACGAAAAAGCTCGGCAACGAAATAATCCGCCTCACCGGACATTTCGTCGTGATGTCCTTCAACCGGATCAACTGATCTTCGTCAAGGTCGCCATGAAAGACGATATGCTCACGGATTTCATGGACAAACCGCTCATCACCATAATAACCGGGGTAATCTTTCGAATTATATTTTTCAACTTCCAGTTCAATATCCACGCCATCCAGACTCCAGCCCTTGCGCTGTGCATAGAGCTTCGCCGTCTGCGACATACATGAACCAAGCGCCGCGAGGAGCAATTCTTCTGGATTCATCGCAGAATCTGTGCCATCGTCCGGCGGTAAATCTGCATGGATAACATGCCCGCGCCCCTCTGCACGGGTCACAAAGCCATCTTTTAAGCTCACCTTCACGCGATCAACCATTGAGTAATCCTCCATTTGCTCGTAAAAATCAAGTATTGCTTTATAGACAGCGGGAGCTTAATGAGTCTTACAGGACAATCGTCACTTTCCGCGTATATACTGTGAATGACAACCATGAGAAAGATCATTTACACACAAATGACCCGAAATAGTGCCTTCTGGAAAGCCTTCAACAGCCTAACACATCCGCTGAGTATCGGCGCGGTGAGTTTAGTCCTGCTCAACGATCACCTCTTCCGCATCTACGCGCCCTCATGGTGGACGGGCAAACTCGGCGATTTTGCATGGCTGATCTTCGCCCCATTAATTTGCGCGCTGATTTTTGCGTGGCTCATCCCGCGCCGATTACCAGATCATAAGGCGTGGGTAGCTGGATCATCATTCGGTTTCATCGGCATCTGGTTCGCATTGGCGAAGACCGTTCCCACCGTGCAACACGCCACCAACACGGCATTGAGCGCCATTATCGGCTGGCAAACCTCCCTTCGCCTCGACCCGACAGACTTGTTCACGCTCCCCGCACTCTATATCGGCTGGTGGGTCTGGCAACGCGCACCGGACACCGCGCCAAATATGCGTCCTTATAGTTGGCTGGTCGTCGGTATGGGCATCTTTGCAACTTTAGCAACCTCGCCAGGGTATGACTTTTACGATTATGGTGTAATTTGTGTATTTTCTGAAAACGAAAATGTTTATGCTTGGGGAGATGTTTACGCCGGAGGGTTTGCTAGCTCAGACGGCGGATTATCTTGGGCTGAGATCAACGCTGATTCCCCTGTTGGACAGCAAGTCGCTTGTCAGAGAAACTTACGACCAATAACTTGGCAGTTGAACGCGGGGTCACTGTTATTTTCGTTCACCGATAGAACAAGTATCGACGTTTCGACGGATAATGGTGAAACATGGCAACAGGAATGGGACTTCTCATTCCTCACGGACGAGCGCCGAAAACTGTATTTTGACCATTTCGATCCAACTTTTACGGGTAAGTATTCCGTTGGTCCGTTTGATGCCGTTTTTGACGAAGCCAATCAACATTTGATCGTCGCTATGGGGCATGATGGGGTGCTAGTGGGTCAAATGGCATGAAGAACGCCATTTGTTGAGCCGCTCAATCGGTCGGTGAGTGACTGCCGCAGAAGCTCCTACCCGGTGAAGTCGACGAGCACGAGCACGGTCGCGCCGTTGTCGCCGTTTGCCATTCC
>JAVJSU010000101.1:0-17938 GCA_040219275.1 Aggregatilineales bacterium
CAAAGACCTCAACCTGCTTAAGGAATTGATGGAAGACGGAACAATCATCCCTGTGATTGACCGTTGCTACCCCCTTGAGCAAATCACTGAAGCACATCGCTATGTCGAGACGGGACGCAAAAAGGGCAATGTCGTCATCGCCATCATGCCTCAAGATACACAGATAAAGGTCAGTTAACGATGAACAAAACACGTACTGTCCGTATAGCAGCAGGACTGGCATTAGGCATCGGATTAGGCGTAGCATTGAGCAATATCGCTCTGGGAATTGCTTTAGGCATTGCTTTTGGTGCGGCATTCAGTCGCATTGATGGAGGCGAATCATGACCAAAAAGCACTTCTTAACGGTACGCTGGAACAACATCCTGTCAGCGGGGTTAGGCATCCCCACCTTGATTTATGTAATCTTCGCCTTCTCAACATCGTTCTGGCTGGAACGAGACGGGTTGATTGGTCTAGCAATTTTCGGTGCGCTGTTCTGAATAATCATTGAGCTTCATACAGCAACGCGGTTCGCGTGGCTTCAGAAAAACTCAGCCAACTACGTATCCGTCAAACAGGGGTATGCTCATCCACTGGCTTTAATCAGATTGGCCTACAATGCCGTCTTCTGGGTATTCTTGCTGCCGTTTTTCACAACGGTTGACTACAGTATCGGATTTATAGCCTTCACCATTGTGATTTTCGTTCGATTGGCATTGAGCTTGTACACAAACAATGTCGCCAATCTAAGTCCTGAGCAATTTGACAGGTACCCATTTAGAATTTGATCAAGATCACTGCACGAGCGGCTCAACTTAGCCTTGAAGACGCGGCTATATAAAATCACACGAGAGAAATCATGAACAAAGCACAGACAAACACACGCAGACAGATGACGATGAACGATTATGTGCAGTATCGAAATGGTGTCCCATTGGGTGCGACAGGCTCATTACAGAATATGCTCGTTCGTTCGCTTGGCGCAGGTACGTTTGCGAAGTTCTGGCAATACTGGAACCCGATATGGGGTTATGTGTTGGGGCGTTATATCTATGCCCCCTTAAATCGTTTTCTGCCGGCAGCGGTGGCGCTCATTTTAACATTCTTAATTTCAGGTGCAATACATGATCTGGCAACGATGCTTGTCCGGGGTGCGCCTGCATTCTTTTTTACACCCTGGTTCTTTTTAATGGGTGTTGTTGTTGTTTTCGGGCGATTGCTGAAACTTGATTATTCAAACCAGGCATTTCAACTCCGTGTTGCAATCAATGTTACATTCATTCTCGTTTGCCTGATTATAACAATAGGTGTGAAACAGCTTTTATAGGGTTATGTTGATAGCGCGTTGAATCCAAACCGCACCAATTGTCGGGCTACTAGTACGAATATTCTGTCTTGGAGAATAAATGAGGGTGAATATTATGTGAAAACCACAGCAGACCTAACACTGCCGCAGCTCGGCACAGCGCTTCTCGTAACCTGAGTGAGCGTCGGCTATACTTGGTTCATGTCAACTCAAATCCTTGCCACCAAACTCTATAAACCCGTATTACATCCGTATTCAGTTCTGCGTCCACGATTGATTGAACGCCTTAATGTAGGTTTGCACGGCAAACTGACACTTGCAACCGCACCTGCCGGATTTGGCAAAACAACAGTGATTGCAGAATGGATCAGTTCAGAGGATCTTCGAGTTGCATGGCTGTCGCTGGATGAAGGTGATAACGATCCGGTTCGTTTCCTGTCCTATGTTGTCGCTGCACTGCAAACCATTGAAACGAAAATCAGTGCGGGCATCCTGCAACTGCTTGAATCGCCGCAGCCACCACCTATCGACTCATTGCTGACACCGTTGCTCAACGAACTGGCTATGATGCAGCATGATTTCGTGCTGGTGCTCGATGATTACCACGTTCTCGACAGCACAGAGATCGACTCGGTGCTGGCATTTTTGATCGATAACCAACCACCGCAGATGCATCTGGTCATCACTACCCGCGAAGACCCGCGTTTGCCGCTGGCGCGTTTACGGGCGCGGGGCAGGTTGACTGAACTTCGGGCCACTGATCTGCGCTTCACGGCCGATGAAGCGGCGGAGTTCCTAAATAACACAATGGGGCTATCGCTTGCACCGGAGGATGTCGCCGCATTGGAACGGCGCACGGAAGGTTGGATCGCCGGTTTGCAGTTGGCGGCTATATCTATGCAAGGACAGCAGGACAACCGTCAATTTATCGAGTCATTCACGGGCAGCCATCATTTTGTACTGGATTATCTGATGGAGGAAGTGCTCAGTCACCAGCCACTCCACATTCAGAATTTTCTGCTGAAGACCTCAATGCTGGAACGTATGTGTGGGCCGCTGTGCGCTGCGGTTTTGCACGATGATGAGGATGCAAAGGCAACGCTTGAAAGCATCCGCCAGGCGAACCTGTTTTTGATCCCACTGGATAATGAAAGGTGCTGGTATCGCTATCATCACCTGTTCGGTGATTTGCTGCGTAAACGCCTTCAGCAGTCCACCACTACGGAAGTCAGCACCCTGCATATTCGTGCGAGCATCTGGTTTGAGGAGGCAGGTTTCTATACAGAGGCAATCGCCTCATCGCTTGCTGCACAGGACTTCAACCGTGCAGCTGATCAGATCGAACGGACATGGCCCATCATCCCAAAAGGTATTCGCCCATCAGTCTGGCGCGGTTGGGTACAAAAACTACCTGAGGCACAGATTCAAGTACGTCCTATCCTGAGCGCGGCACACGCATGGATTCTCGTGAATGATGGGGAATTAGATGCAGCGGCTGCAACTCTGAATATAGTGGACCGCTGGCTGGCTGACATTGATCAGGACAGTGATCGGCTGAATGAGATGATTGTCGCAAATAGGGCACAGCTCTCTTCACTTCCAGGTATAAACATGGGCGCACGCGCTTATCTCACTCAGGCAGCAGGCAATCATTTGGATGCCATCCACTACGCACAAACGGCACTGGAACTATTGCCAGAGGACGAGTACTACTGGCGTGGAGGGATCGCCCTATTTCTAGGTCTGGTGCAGTGGAGAAATGGTGATCTAGCTCATGCCTATGAGTCCATCAAATTGAGTATTGTAAGTCTGCGCAAAACTGATGATCGCGTTTTTCATAGGGCTGGTGCCGCACACCTGGGACGTATTTCCCTCATGATGGGACATCTCAACCGGGCGCACGATCAATATAAAGAAGCACTGGATTTAGTTGATGCGGACTATGCACGGGCGGGACACTTGAGCGTCAATTTCTTTGTAGGACTGGCTGACTTGTATTATGAATGGGATGATCTTGAGACCGCAAATCACTATGTTCAACGTGGCATGACTCTACTGGAGCACGCGATTTTATCAAACAGTGCGTATCGCCTGGATGTGGCAATGGCACGGTTGTGTGCCGCACAGCACGACTTCAACACCGCTTTGGATTGGCTATAAAGAGCTGAAAAGGCCTATCAACAAACGGCAGAACCGGATATATATCCCATTGCATCTCTGAGAGCCAGAATCTGGATTCGGCAAGGACGGATTTCCGATGTTAACAGATGGCTCAATGAGCAGGGGCTGTTGGCGGATGATGACTTAGACTTTTCACTTGAATTCAAGCACATTACGGTGGTCAGGTTGAGGTTAGTGCAAATTTCTCGTGATCAGGAAGATGAAGCATTACAGGATGCTCTAGAACTGATAGATCGTCTGCTTCAAGCAGCAGCGGAAGGTGGGAGAACAACTCGTGTCATTGAACTGCTTGTTTTGCAATCCCTAGCGCACCATGCGATTAATGACACACAAACTGCTGTTAACATCCTTCAGCGAGCACTTGAAATTGCTGAGCCAGAAGGGTTTGTTCGCATCTTTACTGACGAAGGGCAGCCGATGCACGATCTGCTCTCTCAAGCGGCAGCACTCGGCATCATGCCGGACTATACCCGCAGGCTGTTGACAGCATTTGAACGGGCATCGACCCCGATTGCAAGCACAGCCGCACAGCCACTCATCGAACCCCTGAGCGAACGCGAGTTAGAAATCCTGGCGCTGGTCGCGGATGGACTCTCCAACCGCGAGATTAGCGAACGCCTCTATCTCGCCCTAAGCACCGTCAAAGGGCACAATCGCAACATCTTTGATAAACTCCACGTCAAACGACGCACGGAAGCCGTTGCCCGCGCCCGTGAATTGGGCTTAATCTAGCATAATCCTCCCTAAAATCTCAAAACAGTACCCCCAAACAATACTTTAGTATCGTCACAACAGTACCGCCTGCTGGTTATGCTGGTCTCATCGTATTTCTGAACGAAAGGATCAGCAAATGTCACGTAGCAAAAACACACTTTATGCATCATTCATGGTCGTATTATTGCTGTTGTTCTCAGTGGCGCAGAATAGTGCAAACGCTCAGGACAGTAACTTACCGGGTGACACCCCCGCATATGCTGTACGGGGTCAGCATCCAGTCGGCACACAGGATAAGGTCATCGACGGCGATGTACCGCTGGATGTCACACTCTGGTATCCGGCGCTCAACGAAGATGGTGCCGAAGAAATTATCAACTACGCATATATGACCAATCCTGACTCGTCAATGGGCATGGAGCCAACCGTATCCGGGCAGGCAATTAGCGATGCCGCATTCGACCTCGATAGCGGACCGTATCCGCTGGTGATTCTGTCGCATGGCTTCTCGCTGGGTCGCACTGGTTACGCATGGCTGGCGGAACACCTCGCCTCATATGGCTTTGTGGTGGTCGCACCACAGCATTATGAACTGGTCGATGAGACGCTGAGCGACTTCTGGCGTGCGTCAATCACCCGCCCGCAGGAAATCCATGTTGTGTTGGACTATGTCGAAGCGCAATCGGCAGATGGTGAATTTACGGGACTGATTGATACCGAACGCATCGCGGTTGTCGGTCATTCCTACGGCGGCTATACCGCGCTAGCAATGGCGGGTGCACGGATCGACATCGATGGTATGACAGCCCTGTGTGCCGAAGCCGAGGCATCCGGCGATCCGAATGTGTGGTTGTGCGGCATGGTACTGCCCTACGTAGACGATATGGTCGAACTCGCAGGCTTCGATGCCATGCCGGAAGGTCTGTGGCCGTCATGGGGCGATGACCGCGTCGATGTCGCCGTGTCAATGGCAGGTGATGCCTACTTCTTCAATGAAGCGGGACTATCTGAGATCACCATCCCGGTGCTGGCACTGGGTGGCACCGCCGATACCGGCACACCGTTCGCCTGGGGTACGGAGCCGACTTACGAATACGTTTCCAGTGAGTCAAAAGCGCGTGTTGCTTTCGAGGGCGCGGAGCACATGATCTTCGGGGCGACCTGCGAAGCATTGCCGTTCTTCGTGGAAATCGGCTTTGATGCTTACTGCTCTGATCCCACATGGGACATGGAAAACGCCCACGACCTTGCTCAACATTTCATCACCGCCTTTTTACTGGCTGAACTGATGCAAGACACCGAAGCCCTGACCATGTTGTCGCCGGATAACATCAACTTCGATGGGATCATCTACAACGCGCAGGGCTACTAGCCCATCTATGTGCCGGATGGCAATGATTTCCCATCCGGCACATCGAAGGATGAACCTGATGTCACAAGAACTGCAAAATCCAGATCAACCGTTGGTTTATGAAGTCAGACTCAAGGGACATCTGGGTGACGACTGGAATGACTGGTTCGGCGGTGTGACCGTCACGCTACAAGCCGATGGCACGACCGTACTCACCTGTCATGTCATCGATCAGGCGGCACTGCATGGATTGCTACGGCAAATCCGCGATCTCGGTCTGCCGCTGATCTCAGTCAACCGTATCGAACCGTAACCATTAAGAGGAGAAAAGTATGTCTCAGCAAACCATGAACCACCGCCACAAGCAAGAGATCAACGCACCGTTTCGCGCTAAGAGTGCAGGAGTATCACTCGTCGCCGTACTGCTCATCGGCATCTACTACATCGCCAATGTGATTGCGCTATTGCCAGATGAGCAAGCCGTCCCGGAAGGCGCACTCGGTCTGACGATTTCCTCCATTGTGCTGATTATCGTTGTCGAGATCGTGTTGCAAATCGTGTTGTTCATCGGTGCGGGTCGAATCGAAGACCGTACAGAGCGCGACGAGGTGATCGCGGCAAAGGCATCCCGCAACGCTTATCTGGTGATGACTGCTGGGGTATTTGCAACATTCGCCAGTATGTTCGCTGAATTGACACCGTTTGAGATGGCTAGCCTGTTGCTCACTGTCTTTCTGATCGCCGAGATCGTCAAATTCGCATCACAGCTCTTTTACTACCAGCGTTCAAGATAACGTTCAAACATCGCAAAAACATATCCAATAAATGCATAGTCTATATCTCAAAAGGAGAATTCACATGTCTGCAACAACACAAACCAACCCAACAAACACCGTGTCCTTACGCCAGATCGCTCGCATTGCTGGGGTACTGTATATCATCATTATCGTCTGCGGGATGTTCGGCGGTCTGACCCGCGAAAGCCTGCTCGTCTCCGGTGATCCGGCAGCGACTGTCGAGAATGTCACGACGTCGGAAGGGCTGTTCCGCATGACCATCATGGCTGACCTGGTCATGGTACTGGCAGATGTCGCCATCGGTGTCGCCTTCTTTTACCTGCTCAAGCCCGTCAACCATGGACTGTCGCTGCTATCCGCCGGATTCCGCCTGGCGCAGGCATCCGCGCTGGGGATTAACCTGTTAACGCTGTTCATCGTGCTGCAATTCACTAGCGGAGATATGACGGCATCCAGTACTGAAAACGCCTATGTGTTCTTCAACGCCCACGGCATCGGCTACAATCTGGCGCTGATGTTCTTTGCTACTAGCATTCTCATTCAGGGGTATCTCGTTTACATCTCAGGTTACTTCCCGAAATGGTTGGGCATACTACTGATGGTCGCTTCTGCGGGCTATTTCATCGACAACACCGCGTCCTTCATCCTGCCCAACTACGCCGATTACGCCGATACGTTCCAGATGATCGTGATGGTCGCCTTCCCTGTCGAACTTATCATGGCGCTGTATCTGCTGGTGAAGGGTGTCCGCACCAAAAATACTCCGGCAGTCATCAACGTTGAACAGGCTTACGCCACCGCACCCGGCCAGTAACCATTGACCATCTTGGGGGACGGTGTAACCAGCATCGTCCCTCTAGCAGACGACAGAATAGAAAGGCATACCATGCAAGCCATTGTCTCGACAAAACAGGGATTTCACCTTCAGAAGGTCGCAAAGCCAGTTCACGGTAATTATGAGGTACTCATCAATGTCTACGCTTCCACCGTCACGCGGGGCGATGTCGTCCTGTCCAGTCTGCCCGGAATCATGTACTGGATGCCGGTACGCAAGCTCATCGGGATGCCGCCGAAGAAGACGACTCCCGGTCACGAATTTGCCGGTGTAGTTGAAGCAGTGGGCCAGCGGGTTACGCGCTTCAAAGTCGGTGATGCTGTCTTCGGAACGACCACTGGCCTCGCTGCTGGTGCAAATGCCGAGTACGTCTGCGTGCCGGAAACATGGCATTCGGGTGTCATCCTACCGAAACCAGAATCGCTATCCTTCGAGGAAGCCGCTGTTTTGCCAGTCGGTGGCATGACCGCCTTGTATTTACTCAAGAAGGCAAATGTTCAGCGTGATGAGAAGGTCTTGATCTACGGAGCCTCCGGCAGTGTTGGTAGCTATGCCGTTCAACTGGCGCAGTACTTTGGCGCAGACGTGACTGGCGTTGCCAGCACACGTAACCTCGATCTCATCCAATCGTTGGGCGCACATCACATCATTGACTACACTCAGGAGGACTTTACGCAAGGCAACCATGTTTATGATGTGATTTTCGACGCAGTTGGCAAGGTGTCGTCAAAGGAAACTCAGCGGGTGTTGCGGCAGGATGGACGCTTTGTTTCCATCCGTGAATCAACACATGAATCCACTGAGGCGTTGGTGTTTCTGGCAGATCTGACCGCATCTGGTGAGATTAAGCCAGTCATTGATCGTTGCTATCCACTGGCACAGATCGCAGAAGCCTACAAATACGTCAAAAGTGGGCATAAGGTGGGAAATGTTGTCATTCAGGTTGGAGAGCAAAGTCAGGAGAACAAGTAATGAGGGTATTTGAGCTACGGGTCGCGTTGACCGCTGAGGATTATGATCGCTTAGTCGTGTTCTACCGGGATGGGTTGGGTTTGGATCCAGGGGATACCTGGACCGATCACGGACGCGGTCAGCTATTTCACAGCGGGAAAGCCGTGATCGAGATTCTGGACAAAGAACATTCAACACATGTCGATGCGATTGAAGTAGGACAGCAGGTTTCTGGACAAATCCGTTTCGCGTTCCAAGTATCAGACATTTACAAGGCCGTCGAGGATGCTAGGCAGTACGGTGCGACCATCGTAAGTGAACCGACATTGACACCCTGGCACGACTTGAATGCACGGGTCGAGTCGCCAGATGGATTACAGATTACGCTGTTTCAGGTCATACAGACCGAGTGATGCAGAAAGGAAAATGCTTTGCGATTACGTTTAGAATTGTTCGTCAAATCTGTCCCCACTTCCAGGGATTTCTATACCAATGTCCTGGCCTTTGATGAGGTCAGTTATCAACCAGATGGTTACTCCGTCTTTCGCAAGGGATACGTTCAGATAGCCCTACAGGCATGGTCACAGTTACCAGATGATCATCCATTGAAACCACAAGAGCAAGAGCGTGTTGGTTTGGGAGTCGAAATCGTCATTGAAGTGGATGACCTTGACACACTGTATGCCCACGTATTAAATGCGGAGTGGCCCATTGCCGATGATCTGGCAGAACGTCCCTGGGGAAGTCGGGATTTCCGTGTCGTTGATCCTAACGGTTACTATCTGCGAATCAATGAACTCACGTCAAAGTGTGCATTGCAACCTTGAATTATTGAGATCAGGAGTGCGAAAACATGCCCCATAACATAGACAAAAACCACCTATTGATGGTGGTTTTTCGTTAAGTTATGGTTCGGAAATCGTTTGTGGACCTGAGGGTCTCAGGTACGTTAACTAGGCATATACTCCAGTTCGATATTCCCCTACCAGCCTCAACCAAGACTGATTCGCGCAACCCCGACAAAGCTCAACTTCGCGCCGACATCCTCACCATGCGCGAACAGGGCATGAGCTATCGGAAAATTAGTGCAGTGTTGGGTATACATTGGACGCGGGTAGGGCAGATCATAGGATGAAGCTAGCCCCTATTTACGATTAGAATAGTGATCGTTAGTTCTATGATCCAGCAGTAATCTTGCTCCGTTATTAGGCGATAGAACGTTCAATGTAGTCTGTTCGAATCGCTCTACTTACAACCTATTTACCTCGCAGTCAACGCAGAGCTTAAACCTTCTTCCACGCAACTCCACGAATACATTGCCTATGGTGTGTGATCCATACGTCTTCGTGTCTCGTAACTTACAATCCGGCAGTGGTCTAGACGCTTTGATGGTATCAGAATTTGCCCACTACAGGGTCTCCTCAGGTAATGGCAGACCGATACGCTCGAATTGCTCAGTCGGCGCATCGTTCATCGCCATCAGCCGTGACATTGCCGTGACCATGCGCGTTTCGATTGCGTCGTCCTGAATTGGTTGTTCCTGTGCTGAATCGTTCACAATATCATAAAGCAATGTGCCGAAGTTGTGCGGATTCATCCACGGCTTGCCTGAAATACGCATCGTCGGACAATGCTTCGTGAACGTGAACGGTGGTTGCAAAGTTGTTCCGGCGAATTCTTGTGGTGCAAACGGTGCTCGCATGTGGGTTGGCATCAATGTATATTCATACAATGGCGCATTCTCTGGTGATGCCGGTGCTCGCATATACACATATTGACCATCTGTTATGTTGATATGTCCGCCGAAAATTCCGAACAGCGCGTGGTCACGCACGGGTGTGTCACTTGCTACTGTCTCGCGCAGAGAAACACCTTGCATATCATTCGGTATATCAACATTGAAGTAGTCGAGCAGGGGCGGCGCAAGATCAATCGTCTGAGTAAGTGCCTGTCGGCGCACCCCTTGCTGACGACTGCGCGGATCCCAGATAAAGAGTGGGATATTGGAGATTTCATTATAGAAGGGCATGAGCGTCTTCGACCACCAGCCATGTTCACCAAGTAGATAGCCGTGATCGGTATTGACGATCAACAGTGTGTCATCCCATAGCGCATATTGGTCCATAAGATCCAGCACCCTGCCTAGATTCGCGTCGCACATACTGACCAGCGCGGCATACTCCTTTTGAATATGGTGTTCCTGCTCAGGCGTATCCGTCATACGGGCATAAGGAGGCCAATCGTAAAGGGGGCCATCATAGTCGTGCGGGTACAGGTCGCGGAAGCGTTCTGCGGCGAAAAATGGCTCGTGCGGATCGAAGGTTTCGATCTGTAGCAGCCAATTGTCGGCATCGTGGTTATGGCGGATGAATGCTTCACCCAGCGAGAAGGTTTGAGACTGTGGCATATCCGCTTCTGCCTGCATATAGCGGCGATTGACGAAATCTTGCTTCAGGAGATTTGGCTCCTTCTGGTTGAGGGTTGGTGGGTTTTCAAACGTATGGGCATCGCCTTTCCACGGATCACCTTCTTGTCCGCGCACCAGTTCGTAGCTGGTGTAGCGATTGTGATAGGTCGCGCCACCGTCTTCCCAATAATGATAGTGATCCGTGACGAGATGCGTGTGGATGCCGTTTTGTGCAAGCAACTGTGGCATAGAGTCGTCGAACGGTTCCAGCGGTCCCCAACTACGATGCAGAAAATTGTAACGTCCGGTGTGCAGTTCACGGCGCGCTGGCATACAGGGCATACTGCCGATATATGCGCGATCAAACGTGGCGCTGTGGGTGGCTAATCGCTCGAAATTTGGTGCATGTATTCCTGTTGACGCATAGGGTGGCAACAGATGTCGATTTAACGAGTCGAACATCACCATAATTGCCTTCACGATATTTCCCCTCTCCATGCTTCAACATAATTGTGCTGGCGTAATCGTTCCGCGTTCCGCCCATCATGATCGGGTGTGGCATACGCCTCAAAGAACGCCTCAAGTCGGGTCGTCAATTCTACCGCCAGTTCTGCGGTGTATAGATTACGTGTCTCAGCGGGGTCGGCGTCCAGATCATAAAGTTCGTTTTTGCCCGATGGTTCGCGGAGAACGAGCTTATATTTTTCCGTGCGAATCATGCGCACCGGACCGTACTCCGCGATCTGCGAGTCCTTCCAGTCCGGCAGACCTTTGCCAGCTTGTAACATAGGAAGGAAGCTACGCCCCGGCGAGTCATCAACGGGTGGCACGCCCGCATAATCTAGCAGAGTGGTGAACAGATCCGTATGATCAACAAATTCTGTCCGCCGTTGTCCACCGAGTACCCAGCCATTATATGACCCGGGCTTCATGCCGATACGGTTGTCAGAGGGTGTGTCACCGCGTGTACCCGGACAATTGACGATCAGCGGAATACGAATCGACTCTTCGAGCATGTTTAACGGACGCGTGCCGTTACCCTTGCCCCAGATGCCATGTTGACCACAGTTCAAGCCGTGATCTGCGGTATAGACAATCAATGTGTCATCACGAAGCCGTTGTGCGTCTAGTTCATCGAGGATACGTCCGACACCTTCATCAATGTGGGTCACGGACGCATAATATTGGGCGAGTGCTTCGCTTCGATTAAGGCGGGTTGGTGCCAATGACTCGCCTGTTAATCGTCCGCCGCTGTAGACAGGTCCGTCGGGCACGTTGTCAAAGGTACAATTCCGGTATTGTTCAACCAGTCTTTCCGGATGACCACTCCACGGGCTATGTGTGCCGAAATAGCCAACAAATAGGAAGAATGGTTTATCTGTTTCGTGCGACCTCAAGAAATCAACCGCATCGTCGGTGATTAACTGTGTGTTGTAACCACGCCGTTGGATTGCCTCACCTACGTCATTGATATAAACGCCGTCCTTTGGCGGGTAATTGCGATCAACCGCCGACCAATAGTCGAAACCCTGCTGTGGCTGTTGATTCTGTCCCAGATGCCATTTGCCACATAGGGCGGTTGTGTAGCCGTTTTCCTGAAGTATGTGTGCGATTGTCGGGCGATTGAGCCATGCAGGTTCTTCAAAGTCGGGGTGAATCCAATCGTGAACGCCGTGTTGTGACGGGAACAATCCGGTGAAGAAGCAGGCTCGTGCCGGAGAACACACCGGCGATGGCGTGAAGGCATTGAGCATCGTGACACCGGTTGCCGCCAGATTGTCTAAAGTGGGTGTGTGAATTTCCCGATTGCCGTAGCACCCGGTTGCCCACTGACCATGGTCATCCGTCAGCACAACAATGATGTTTGGTGCCATAAGGACAGTCTTCCTTCTTTCATTAGTGAATGAGCGCCTGATTCTCTACGTTTTGTGTCTCTGCGTCAAACGTATACATGGTGGGCATCCAATGATGGAAGTTGTCGTCCACAGCTATCAGGTGCCGATACAACTGACCCATGAGTCGTTGTTGGACCGTTGCGTAGTTCGGATGATCATACAGATTGGTCAGTTCGTAGGGGTCGGCTTCCATATCGTATAGCTCATTCATGTCTGCTGGACTGATGATGAGCTTATGCTGATGGGTACGAATCATACGCTGTGGGTAGGGGAAGTGATGCCCATGAAATTCTGCGGTGATCCAATCACGCCCCACCGCATTCGGATCACGGATCAATGGCAAAAGGCTGTGTGCATCCAGATCGTCGGGAATTTGAACACCCGCAATGTCAAGAATGGTCGGCATGACATCAATCAGCGAGACCATCGCGTCAGATGCCGTTCCCGCATGGCTTGAATGAGGATCACGAACGATCAGCGGAATTCGGTAGATGTCGTCGTACATCGCCGGACCTTTGTCTGCCAGACGATGATTGCCGACAAATCCGCCATGATCGCTTGTAAAGATGACTACGGTATCATCCACCAGACCGTTTCTCTCCAGAGCATCCAGCAAACGCCCGACCTGCTCATCCAGCAAGTTGACGTAGCCCCAATAGGCGGCAATCATGCGTTGCCATGTTTCCCACGGCAAGGTATCGAGTGCCCAATGCTGGTTATAGTAGCGCTGTACATTGGGCTTTCCGGCGAATGTCTCCGCCATCGAAGGGTGGGGCTTCACGTCCGATGGATCGTAACGATTGAGCACCTCTTCGGGCAGATAATACGGCAAATGTGGACCGAAGAACTGACACGCGATGAAGAACGGGTTGTCATCGACGTTGTCAAGTTGCTCGATGGTGCGTGTGGTCAGGTAATGGCAGAATGTTGCCTCAACTGGCGCATCATGCACACCCATTAGGGGGATGCCGGGTTGCCCATTAGGAAACGTTCCCCGCACCTCGTCATGGACAGAAAATTCCGGCAAATTTTTTTCCGTCAGATAACGACGATAGTCTGGATGCTGATAGGGTTGGTGCCATCCCTCATAGTGTTCGCCTCTGAAACCAAAATCCTGCGGACCACGTTGCTGACCGACATGCCACTTACCGACATTCACACAACGATACCCCTCCAGATAGGAAGGAATCATGCGCGTCTCAGCACTTAGCTCAGTTGCATAGCCGACATTGCGCTCAAAATTCGCCAGTAGTTTATGTCGAAACGGCGCATAACCCGTTAATAGACTCGCTCTTGCGGGAGTGCAGATTGCCGTCATCGTATAGGCGTGATCGAAGCGCCGCCCTTCAGTCGCGAGCCTGTCGATATGGGGTGTTTCGCAAATGTCGCTACCATAACAGCCAAGCGTGTCTCGGCGGTGTTGATCCGTGGTGATGAGCAGGACGTTCATATACCTATTCCTTGACTGCGCCTGCCGTTAGTCCGGCTAACATGAATCGTTGTAAGACGATGAACAACACAATGAGCGGTAGAGTCGTCAGTGTAGCTAGCGCCATCATACCCGACCAATCATAACGATACTCACCTATGAACGTCAATGAAATGCCCACCGGAAGTGTACGCAGGTGATCCTGAGTGGTGAGCTGGAAAGCATAGATGAAGTCGTTCCATGACATGATAAAGCTATAGATGGCTACGGAAATCATGCCGGGTAATGTGAGCGGCACGACGACCCGAAACAGGGTGGTCAACCGTCCCGCCCCATCAATAAACGCCGCTTCCTCTAATTCGATTGGAATCGCATCGAAGAACGCCTTCATGAACCAGACTGAAAATGGCACAGTTAGCGTAAGGTGAGCCAATGTAAGTCCGTACAGCGTATCCGTGAGTTTTAAGCGGGTAAACAGCGTAAACAAGACGATCAAGATGGCAACCCGCGGGAACATTTGAACCGACAGGATCGACGTAAAAAACAGGTTTTTACCGGGGATATTGAAGCGCGAGAAACTGTAACCAGCCAACACCCCGATCAATAGACTGATGAATACTGTTGATCCGGTGACAATGATGCTATTGATAAAATAGCGTTGAATTTTGACGTTCTGGAAAATCTTGGTATAGCTTTCCAGCGTGAAATTCTTCGGTATCAAATTCGGTGGCGATATGATCAAATCCCCATTGGGCTGAAAAGACGCAAGCACCATCCAGTAGGTTGGGAACAGGTAAGCCGCCAGAATGATGAAGATGAACGTATAGAGTATGAAGGTACGTATCCGCTTGTTACGGCGCTTGATACGTGCCTGCTCTACGACAGAATCAGACTGTACAGTTTGGACAGAAGTGAGACCTTTCTGCGAAATCCTATCCATTGTTCTTTCTCCAACTCGTCCGCGAAATATACCAGTTAACGAAGGCGCTGATTACCACCAGACTCAACAACCACATCACACCGATTGCCGCCCCTTTGCCGCTGTCAAATTCTAGAAAGGCTTCTTTATAGGTTGCGATGGCAAGTGTTGTCGTTCTGTCTACCAGACCGCCCTGTGTCATCTGCCACGGGATCACAAACATCTGGAAGTTGTTGATTGTGACCAGCAGAATCGTCGTGGCGATAACGGGTGACATGAGCGGTAAGATAATCCGGCGTACAAGGTTCCACTGATTTGCGCCGTCGATGCGTGCGGCTTCCAGAAGACTATCCGGAATCGACTGTAAACCGGCGAGAAACATAATCAGCATCAGCGGCATCTGTCGCCAGATGGTTGCGATTATAATGGAAACCATCGCCAGATTCGGATCCTGCGTCCAATTCTGGTTGGGTTCGACAATACCGAGCAAATCCGACATGAAATAATTGACGACACCGTACTGGGGTTGTAACAGCCATACCCACAACAGTGCCGCGACGATGTTGGGAATTACCCACGAAATCATAAATAGCCCGCGCAGGATATTTCGTCCGGGTACAAATTTACTATTCAGCATCAATGCAAGGCTGATCGCAATGACGAATTCAATTGAGATCACACTCACCACATAAATAAGCGTTGTTCTGAAATACTGCTGAATGTCGCCATCTTGAAACAACTCAATATAGTTTTCGAACTCGTTCCACAGCGGGTTAAGACGCGTTCGCAGTGTGTAGTCCAAAAAGCTGATGCGAATACCGTCGATAATGGGGTAAAAAACGGTCACACCGAGCACGACAAATGCCGGAATAAGTAACACCAACGCGAAAATCATATCTCGCCGTTTACGCGAGGAGAGTTTTGCAACTTTCTTTGGGGGGAGAGAGGTTTGGGTTGTCATTTGATGACCTCTAATCAATCAGTATAGTGAATGCGGTGCCTCGATTAAGCGGGGCACCGCATAGGCAAGGTCTTCTTTTATTCGTCGAGAATGTCGATAACTTCTTCTGCAAGTTCAGGGACAACAGTCGCGGGATCTTCGCCAATGATGCCGACACGCTGTAAACCTTCAGCGAGTGTAATCATCAACGCGCCAAACGTGGGTTGCTCGCCGGGCAGTGCATTTGCGGTGTCCATCGCTTCAATGAACGTACCCATGAAAGCGTTTTCCGGTGCGCTATAGAAGTCAATGTTTGCAGACGACTCACGTACCGGGAGTTTGAAACCACCAAAATCGTTATAAATGGCGATACCTTCAGGACCTGTAAGGAAGTCGATCAGGCGGGCGGCTTCTTCCACATGCTCCGTACCTTCATAAATAGCAAGCTGATGCTCGATGTAGAAGGTTGGGGTGGGCACACCGGCTTCGTCGCCGGGTAGTAAGATAACACCGAAGTCTTCACCAAAGACCATTTCCGGATTCAGTGCTTCGATAATACCTACGCCATACTCACCATCACGATAAAAAGCGGCATGGTTCTGTGAGAAAAGTTCACGGGTGTTGCGTAGAACGTTACCTGTGGGTGAGATGCCTCTATCAAACAGATCCATGGCGAACGTATACGCTTCAACGGTCTCCGGCGAGTCCAGAGCGACGTTGCCATCTTCGTCAAACAGATCAGCGCCATAATAGGACATAATGTTGCCGAGGAAATAGAAGCCTGCATTCGCGGCGCTGGCGGTTTCCATCACGAAGCCATAGGTATCGTCATTAAGAGCCGCCACAGCTTCGGACATTTCCATCATCTCCGCCCATGTTTCCGGCGGTGAATCATAACCTGCGTCTGCAAGAAGGTTGATGTTGTAATAAACGATTGTCGGGCTGGGTGCCCATGTGACATAGTTTAATTTCCCGTCGACGATTCCGCTTTCAAGTGCAAATGGGAAGTAATCATCTTGATTCAAGATCACATCTGTGAGATCCATCAACACGCCGGCTTCGATCAGTGGACCCACCCATGCTGTATGTGTCATGCTGATGTCAGGCGGGTTGCCACCAAGACTACGAACCAGAAGCTGATTCCCCGACTCCGGGAAGGGTAGCGGTACATTATTGACGCGAATATCAGGATTAGCTTCTTCGAATGCCGCCAGCATCGCTTCAAGGTCTTCTGCGGTGGCTTCTTCACTGCCGATCCAGTTCACAAACTCAAGTTCGACAACGTCGTCCTGAGCACTGACCATACTGATTGACAGGCTCAAAAGAATGATTAGAAGTGCTAAGAATAATTGTTTTTTCATTTTATATATTCCCTCTCTTTTTTAAATTGATGGTAAGCAAATTGATAGATGATTATGTTGTTTTCTCGATAATGTCCTCCTGATTTGGCTCTATTTATTGACATCACACGCAACCGTTTCACGGTCACACTGGTGGTTTGCTATCGAAATGCGGAAAAAGCCGGTACACGTAGAATGTCATCCAATATCAATGCCGCCGCGCCCAGTACACAGGCATCATTCATATCGATCCTGGCTGGTAAAATCTGTAGATCGACGGTTGATCCTGCCAACGCCTCACGTTCGACAATGGCATTGATGATCTCGAAATCGGTGGATCGGAGACTGCGAAATACACCACCAAGGACGATCATGTCGGTGTTGAAGATATTGACAAGGTTGGCTAGCCCAAGACCCAGCATTTCACGTAGTTGACCCAGCATCGTCGTTGCGAGCGCGTCATTGTCTTCTACAGCTTGAACAATCGCTGAGATTGTCAGTGCTGATGGACCATCCACAAGCAGCCGGGACAGGGTAGACTCCACACCGTTCTCGATTTCCCGGATAATACGTCGGGCGATGTGAAGCTCCCCAACTTCTGTTTCCCAGCAACCGATGCGACCACAACCACAGCGTTCACCTGCCGGATTAACGACCATGTGACCAAATTCGCCGGCATAGCCATGAACACCGTTCATCTGCTGGTTGTCTACAAAAACGCCGCCTCCAACACTGATCCACCCCCGCTAAAATGGTTCATCCGCACTTTATGTGAAATCAGGGTGGAGCAAGAACCCGCAGACGGAGTAGATCGAATTTAGCACGACCATACATTTGCCGTTTGATGAATTTGAGACGGTTGACTTGTCCTTCAGTTTGTCCATTACTCCA
>JAVJSU010000102.1:0-263482 GCA_040219275.1 Aggregatilineales bacterium
CAAAGACCTCAACCTGCTTAAGGAATTGATGGAAGACGGAACAATCATCCCTGTGATTGACCGTTGCTACCCCCTTGAGCAAATCACTGAAGCACATCGCTATGTCGAGACGGGACGCAAAAAGGGCAATGTCGTCATCGCTATAACGCCTGAAGACACCCGGATAAAGGTCAGCTAACGATGAACAAAACACGTACTGTCCGTATAGCAGCAGGACTGGCATTATGTTTGAAGTCAGACCGAAATGGACAAAAAAGAGAGGTTTTCTCGTCCTGCAAGACGAGCATTATGCTAGTAGGACATCACAGACACTCAATCACCCACTCGCCAAAATATCACGAATGGTTTCAGCGATAATGGCGGGTTCGGTACCATAGGCGAAGATACGAGATAAGCGCCCTTCAGTATCCAGCAGATAAATACTGGCAGTATGATCGACAGTGTAGAAGCCGTTGTCATCGGGCGGATTAAGGTTGTAGTAGAGGTTATATTCTGGTGCGATGCGGTTGAGGGTTGCCTCGTCGCCGCTTAAGCCGATCATATAACTTTGCATATCGCGGCGTGCAAAATAATCAGCCATGACCGCTGGCGCATCACGTTCGCCATCCACGCTGATATACACAAACGCAACATGATCTGCTTCTGTCCCAAACATATCATGCACGTCGCGGAAATCAAGCATCGTCAACGGGCAAACATCCGGGCAATGCGTATAACCGAAGAAGATCAGCGCCACCTTACCCTGCAATTCACTAATGGAAAGTGGCTCTCCAGTTTGGGCGGGGAGTGTAAAATCCGAAACCGTGCGAGGCGGGTCGATTATCCGTACCCCACCCTCGGCAGTATATACATTGGGGTCGAATGCCGGTTCATTTGTTGTCATCACACGACTGAGGATGAGAAAAATCAATGCGCCGGAAAACAACATGCTGACCGTAAAAATAAAGATCAGCAGGTTGAGTGAAGGCGTTTTTTTGCCCATAGGGTTGATTTGCGGTAGGTCATTTGTGAGTTGTGTCTGTTCAGTCATCAGTCTGCTTTACGTATTCACATACAGAAGAAATATCATTTTGGTGTAGAACGCTGATAATCCATCGTTCGTCGTTATCTGTCCCCCGCTTATTTTGTAGGACGGTTTATGAGTCGGCGGCGTATGATAAACAGCACCCCGGTTGCCAGAAAACAGACGATACTTATGGTCATCAACAATGGCAGGGTCGATCCATAGGCATTGGGTCTACCACAGGTGAAATCCCACAAAATATCGGGGATGCTGGTCAAGGTTTGCAGGTCTTTGATATAAGTGACGCTAAACATGAGCATAAACACGCCAAAAATCCCGATAAAAACCATCACGAGTAACAGCATGAAGGCATTATACGATAACGGAGGTCGGAAGTCTGTGGATTGATCATGCGAGTTATGGCTTGTCATCAAGCATTTCTTTCGTCTATAGGTTAGAAATGGTGCGGAATATTTGGATAAAAGGATGACCTAGCAGGTCATCCCTACAAAATATCCCAGGATCGTGGAATAACTTATGGTTGCAAGCCAGATGAGTCGCCGATGGAATAAAAGCCATTCTGGAGGTCAATCGCGCTCAGGAGCACCGGTCCCCACATAATCAGGTTGCTAAAGATCATAATCGCGATCCACAAACGCCAATTTTCCAGCCATGACGGGATAAATTCATCCGTCGGTGCGCTGGTATCTACAGGCACTTCCTGTCCGGATTCAACTTTCTTTTCGCTGAAGAACATCGTGCCGACGATAACGGTGTAGAGAGCAATCACACTCAGGAGTAGGAGCACACCCGCGATTGCGGAAAGGTTCAACCAGGGTTCCGCCGCCGGTGGGGTATAAGCACCTATCGCCGCGAGGTCGGAGCGCCGCACCGCACCCTCAATGCCGGCACGTCCCATCGAACCGCCAAAGATCAGCATACCGACGAACCATAAATAGGCTTGCGCGAGCGCGAGTTTGGGCATGAAGAGTTTACGTCCAGTGAGCATCGGCAAAATCCAGTACAGGATGCCCATGTAGGTCATGAAGACCGCACCGCCGAGCGTGACATGAAAATGCCCGACGACCCAGGTGGTGTTATGGAGCGCGACGTTCATATTGAAGGAGGCGTTCATCAAGCCGGTTACGCCACCGAAGATGAACAACCACATCCCGCAAAATTGCGAGGCGATGACCGGATCACCCCAGGGGAGTTTCCACATCCAGTCAAGCAAGCCGGTTGCACCGCGTCTGCGTCCGGCACGTTCGATGGTAGCGGCGATATTGAACATGGTCAGGAAGCTGGGCATTGCCACCACAAAGGTCAGGATGGCGTGCATGAGTTTGGCGGATTCACTGATGCCGGGATCAACGAATAAGTGATGCACACCAATCGGGATGGAAAAGATCATCAGCATGACGAAGGCAACACGCGCCAATGGATCACTAAAGAGGCGTACATTCAACTGGCGAGGAAGCATGGTGTACCATGAGACATACGCCGGAATTAGCCAGAAATAAACGAGAGGATGCCCGAAAAACCAGAATAAGATGCGCGAGACCTGCACATCGGTGGTATCAATGATGCCAAGCGACATGGGCAAAAGCATGGTCAATACTTCAATCGCCACGCCGAGCGATGCCGTGAACCACATGGCGAAATTGCAAAGCAGAGCGAAAGTGGCGAGTGGAACCGCTTTACCGGGGTTGTCTTTGCGCCAATCGAAATAAGTGAGGAAGACCACGCCGAGACCAATCCATGTGCCGACAATCACCAACGTTAACCCTAAATAGAATGTCCAATGTGCCAGCATCGGTGCATAAAAGGTAAAGAGCACGCTGGCTTCACCGGCGATGATCGCACCTGCCGCGAGAACAATACCCACGAACATCATCCAGAAGGCAAACCAGACTGCCTGCATATATTTGAGTGGGCGTTGCAAGGAGCGTTGCACCACAAAATAGCTCACGCCCATGATGAAGAAGGTAGTAAAAACGAGCGCATTGAGCACACCGTGCGCGGTCAGGGCTTGATAATAATACGAGAAGACGGGTATCTCCCAATGTAACGCGGGGGCGCGGCTAAATGCCTGAAAAGGACCGAGCAAGACGCCGATGGATAGCGCCGCCATCGCGACAAAAATATGCGCGCCAACAAGCATTCGTTCTCCCTGTAGCAACACCAGAGATGGGAACTTGAGCAGAGGGGCGCTCTCTTGAACGGTGGGTGGATTTTGTACGGATTGCATACCTTACTCCGAAATAGTTGTTAGTCGTCAGTAAACAGTTTTCAGTAAATCGTGCCCGGATTGCCGTTTAATCAGCGGTTTGGGCAAGGCTATCGGTATCTTCAACGATGAGCACACCGTGCATGGCATGGTGGAACTGACCACAATATTCATGGCAGATATAGCGAAACTCACCAGGCTCATTAAAGGTCATCCGCGCTTGCGCCACATGACCGGGGACGAGTTCAAAATTGACGTTATGGCGCTCGATGATGAAACCGTGCGTAATATCCCGGCTGGTCACATGGAAGGTGACTTCTGCGCCAACCGGTATCCGAATCTCTGCCGGATTAAACGACCACTTTTGCGCTAACATCACGACGTTATATTCGCCATTGCCCATATCAAACACACCGGGGTTGGCGAACATCGTATTTTGCAACTCGTTGGGGTTAATGATCTCGCCTTTATCCGGTACGCGTACCCCGAAGACCACCGCACCCGCGATCAGCGCCGCCATAAACACGCCCAAAACAGCGGCAACACCAATCATCCAATAGCGTTCGTATTCATGAACATGCAACATACGTCACGACCCTCTCAGTACGAAAATTTCAAACCATGAAATCATGTAATAGCCAAAGTAAAAAATAAGCACCAGAAAGACGAACGCTAATGCGCCACGCGGATCAATGCGAACGCCGCCATCGTCTTCTTTGTTGGTTTCAATCGTCTCGCCCGTTGTTTCAGTTGTCTCAATGGACGGGTTTTCTTCCACCTGCTTTCCCGCCTCCGATGCGAGATTGTCTTGGGTATCGTCGGTCATATCAGTCATAAAATCGCATCCTTTTTCCCTGCGTGATACTTTACTTTTTGTTAAAAATAATGCTCTGCAATCGTGTTGATTTCGGCTGGCGCTTCGGCTGGCGCTTCGGCTCATTCCTCCAATGTCAGCAGGTAGGCGATGATGTCGTAGATGTCTTCCTGTGTATACAGATCGCTATAATTCTGCGGCATCAAACTTGCGGGATAGGCGGGTTCGCCTTCGACAAGGTAAGCGTTCGGATTGGCGATGGATTGCCAGAGATAAAGAATGCCCGGCTGACCTTCAACGCGGGTTTCCGCACGGGTGGGGATGCCGAGTAGACCGGGACCGATCAGGCGGTCTTCGGAATTGGCAAGGTGGCAATTGGAGCAGGCAAAACCGGACGCGTTCATCTCGTTGAACAGCGTTTCGCCATGCGTTGAATCTGCCACGAGAACCGAGTCAATGATGCTTTGTTCTGCGGATGTTAAGCCGGTTTCGGGGTCTACTGTCGCATCAAGGGTCATTAAATAAGCAACTATATTCGCCAGATCAAGGAAGCTGTTCTGCTCCACATAGGTGGTATAGAGATCAGCGTGAGTTTCGCTATTCAGGAGGGCATTATAGACGGCGACATCGGGCGGTATATTGGGGTTGGCTTCAATGATGGTAGCGGCAGAGCCGAGTAAGCCGGGTCCCTCTGCGCCGGGGTCGCTACTGTCTGAGGCGTGACAATCCGAACAGGCAGTCGTATCTACAAGGGACGCATTGAAGGCAGTTTCACCGAATGCGGCATTACCAACCCCAAGCAAACGTTGCTGACGAACATCTTCCGCGCTGTATTCGACAGATTCGGTTGGCACAGCGGTCACATCCTCCGCTGTAGGCGCTTCTGTGGCAACCACTTCGAGCGTGGGTGCGGGGGTGGCTGTAACGACAACAATGACGGTGACGGCAACTTCTGCGGACGTTTGTTGCTCCGCGCTGGTTGTAACTTCGGCGGGTGCTTGGGCAACCGCTGGCGCATCACTGAGCGTCATCAGATAGGCGATGATGTCATAAATCTGATCATCCGCATAAATTTCTGCATAGTTTTGAGGCATCAAGCCGGTTGGATAGGCAGGATCACCCTCAACGATATAATCATTGGGATGGAGGATGGAATTATAGAGGTAACGTTGCGCGACCTCCCCATCCACACGGGTTTCTGCCCTTAGCGGCACGTTATATAAGCCGGGACCAATCAGGCGATTTTCTGTATCTGCGCTATGGCAACCAGAGCAGGCGAAACCTGTACTATTCACCTCATTATATAATGTTTGTCCATTAGCAGGGTTCGCGTCTGCAACAAATCTAATGATTTCGTCAGCGGAATCATCAACCACAATCGGCGCGGATTCTGCCGTAGCATCCGTTTCAGTTGGTTCCGTTGCTGTGTCGCTCACGACAGTTGCAGTTGGGCGCGGTGCGGGTGTGGAATCAGGTAAATTGCGCCCGCACGAAGCGAGTACAAATACCAGAGCCACGACAGAAAAGTATCTGAAGAGCGTCATCTATAGTCCCCTTGTGTTACAAATGTGCCAATCCTGAAAACGATGTCAGATGAACCGTATTGCGTATTAAACTATTATTTTTGCACACTAATTTCATAAATGTGCCAGAGAGTGTAATGGGTCATTGGATATTGATGACATATGTCACAAAAAATCATTATTGGTTAAATGATATTGTTTGGGTGAAAGAGCACCGTAGCGTCCTTTGTATTGTAATTACCAATGAAATAGAGTCATAAATTGTTTCCGACTATGCAGTGATCTGCCTCCGTAGTTACTAGAAATAGCCCCCACCAATGATCCAACACAACCTCACCACCACCCTGATTAACGACAACGCCACCCTCATGGTGTTTGATTTAAGCTAGTCATAACTATGATGACTTCTGAAAACGTTAATTCCTCCTTAAATAACTACAAACCAGACTAAAATCAACAAAACGTAACCATGTAGATTAGAAAATAGATGTCGCATATTCTCCTCATCGATGATGAACGTAAACTGACCGATCCACTGCGATCTTCTTTTGAACGTGCTGGATACAATGTCACCGTCGCTAATGACGGCTATGCGGGATTAAGCATGGCGATGGTGGAAAAGCCGGATGTGATTTTGCTGGATGTGATGATGCGCGGATTAGACGGCTGGCAGGTCTGTCAGGCAATTCGCCAGCATAGCAGCACTGTGCCCATTATCATGCTAACCGCTCTCGACGATAGTACGGATCGCATCAAGAGGCTGGAACTGGGCGCAGATGATTATCTCGTCAAGCCGTTCAGCTATAAAGAGCTTGAATCCCATGTGCGGGCAATGTTGCGCCGTGTGAAGCTCGATCAAGGCGACCATACACCCGCAAGAATAACCGTTGGCGATATTACGCTTGATCTGGAAGCCCATACGATCACCAAAAGTGGGCAAGAAATTGTTGTGCGCCAGAAAGAGTATGAGATCCCCACTTTGTTGATGAGCAATACCGGAAAAGTCATCACGCGGGGTCGCCTATTCGATGAGGTATGCGGCACGGATTGGCTGGGAGACACACGGACGCTGGATGTGCATATGAGTTGGCGACGGGGCAAACTGGAAGACGACCCGACCCATCCCGTTTATTTACAAACAGTGCGTGGTGTCGGCTGTAAGTCGTCAGCCTAAATCGTACAAATCGTTTGTTGCCTCAGATCACCAATCCGGTAAAATACATCCATGTCTACACAAATTCTTACCACAAAACTGTATGTACCCGTACCGCGTCCTGGCTCGGTGCTGCGTCCGCGCCTGATTGACCAACTGAACGGGGGATCGCACAGTAAATTGACGCTCATCTCCGCGCCTGCCGGATTCGGTAAGACGACACTGGTGACAGAGTGGATCGACAGTGGAGAGCGCCCGGTCGCGTGGCTTTCACTGGATGAAGGTGACAATAACCCAGTGCGTTTCCTTAGTTATCTTGTCGCCGCATTGCAGACGATCTCGCCGCAGATCGGTAACAGCATTATGAGTCTGCTCGAAGCGCCTCAGCCGCCACCCATCGACTCGCTACTGACACCGCTTCTCAACGAACTGGCGACGATACCGCATGACTTTGTGCTGATTCTGGACGATTATCACACCCTCGACAGCACGGGGATCGACTCGGCGCTGACCTTTCTGATCGGTAACCAACCCCCACAGCTGCATCTGGTCATCACGACCCGCGAAGACCCGCGTTTGCCGCTGGCACGTCTGCGCGTGCGCGGTCAGTTGACCGAACTCCGCGCCGCTGACCTGCGCTTCACAGCGGACGAAGCGGCTGAATTTCTCAATAGCGCGATGGGATTAAGCCTATCGCCTGATGATGTTGCCGCGTTAGAGCAGCGCACCGAAGGCTGGATAGCAGGCTTACAGTTGGCGGCAATCGCGATGCAGGGAAAGCAGGATACTGGAGCATTTATTCAGTCATTCACGGGAAGTCATCACTTTGTGCTGGATTATCTGATTGAGGAAGTGCTGAACCGGCAACCGTCACACATTCAGGATTTCTTGCTGAAAACTTCGATTTTAGAGCGTCTGTGTGGCCCGCTGTGCGCGGCGATCTTGCAGGATGATGAAGATGCCCTGGCAACGCTCGAAAACATCCGACAGGCGAACCTATTTTTGATCGCTCTCGATAATGAGCGCAACTGGTATCGCTACCATCATCTGTTTGGCGACCTGTTGCGTAAACGTTTGGGGCAAACTGACAGCATAGAGATTGACGATTTGCATATCCGCGCAAGCCAGTGGTATGAACAACACGAACTGCGATCTGAGGCAATTTATCATGCGCTAGTTGCTAAAGACTTCGAGCGAGCCGCGACGATGATTGAAGTAGCGTGGACAGCTACCCATTCAACTACTTTTCAGAACGGTGAACAACGTGCATGGATGCAGGCTCTACCGACATCCGTCTATCGCAATCGCCCCGTCCTCAGTACAGGTTATGGATGGGTGCTACTGGACTTCGGTGAGCTAGATGCCGCTGACGAGCGACTGCGTGATGCTGAACAGTGGCTCGATATAGACGGGCAACCGGATCAAGTTGCCTCTGAGATTATTGTCGTAGATAAGGCAGAATTTCAACGGTTGCCAGCAACAATCGCGTCGGCACGCACCTATCATGCACTGGCGCTCGGCAATATACCGGAAACAATTAAACATGGGCAACGTGTGCTAGCATTTGCAGAGGAAGACGATCATCATCAACGCGGCATCGCGATATCGATGTTGGGTCTTGCACACTGGTATACTGGCGATCTGGAAGCTGCCTATCAATTTATGACAGATGGCATGGAACACATGTATCAGCTGGGCATCATTCACTTTGCCCTGAGTAGTACCTTTGGTTTAGCGGATATTAGGCTGGGACAAGGACGTTTATTCGACGCGATAGACATCTACCAGAAGGGTCTTCAAGTTGCGGAATCACAGTCATATCAAGTTCAAGGTATAGCCGATTTGTACATGGGACTGGGTGATCTCTACCGCGAACAGAATAATCTGGAAACAGCGAGGGAATATATCGCAAAAAGTGAGTCGCTGGACGAACAGGCGGGATTACCCGATTGGCGGGTGCGTTTCTGCAAAGTACAGGCGCGAATGAAACAAATCTCGGGTGACTTTGATAGTGCGCTGGAATTACTCGATGAGGCGGAACGTCTTTATCACATTACACCCGTGCCCAATATTCAGCCTATACCCGCTATGAAAGCGCAAATATGGATCAAACAGGGACAAATCAATAGAGCCTTATCCTGGGCGCAAGGCAGAGGCTTATCATTGGATAGCGATGTCACATATTTGAACGAATTTGAACTCATGACGCTGGCACGCCTTCACATTGACCTCGTTGAGAACGGCAGTACATCAAACACGATCCATGAGCTTACGCATTTGCTGGAACGGTTGCTTGATACAGCAGAAGGTGAAAAGCGCATGGGTAGTGTGATCGAAATCCGTATTCTACAAGCGCGATTACACTGGACTCTTCTAAACGGGAAGGTTGCCCTTGCCAGCCTGCAACCGGCACTCCAACTTGCTGAACCAGAGGGATATGTTCGTATTTTTGTGGATGAGGGTCAGGTCATGAAGGCTATGCTCACCGAAGCAGTAACACAAGACATCTTCCCGACCTATTCACGAAAACTCTTGACGGCATTTGACAGTGCTTCGAGTTTACCGGCATCACGTGCATCACAACCACTTATTGAGCCGTTAAGCGAACGCGAGTTAGAAATCCTACAACTTGTTGCTGATGGACTATCAAATCGTGAAGTTAGCAAACGCCTTTTTATCGCATTAAATACTGTCAAGGGACACAATCGAAATATCTACCAGAAACTTCAGGTCAGTCGCCGTACCGAGGCAGTCGCCCGTGCGCGTGAACTTGGTCTGATCTAATACCCCCTGCTCCAAAAAACAATACCCCCTAACAACACTTTGGTGTCATCACAACAATACCACCCTGCATATATGCTTATCTCAAGTTGAGCGAAGTAAGCAAACATACAGGAAATCACGATGGCAGATACGCAAAACCAGCCACAGCCAATGCTGTATCACATCCGGCTCCAGGGACACTTGAACACCGGATGGGGCGATTGGTTCGGCGGTATAACGGTGACATCCGCTGACGATGGCACAACGCTACTCATCTGCGAAGTGATTGACCAGGCGGCACTGCATGGACTACTGCGGAAAATCCGTGACTTAGGTCTGACATTAATCTCAGTCAATTCTGTTCAGGATAGCGAGCTTTAAGTGGCTCAATGTAACGATCAACTTCAACAAATCAAACGGAGAGATACTCATGAAAGCAGTTATACAGACAAAATATGGATCACCAGAAGTTCTTCAGTTCAAAGAAGTCTCAAAACCAGTTCCTGCGGATAACGAAGTCCTCATCAAAATCCACGCGACCACTGTTGAGATGACTGATGCTATTTTCCGGGGTGGCAATGACTTTATGGCAAGACTCGCCACAGGGCTATTCAAACCCAGCTATACAACACCTGGCAGTGAACTAGCAGGAGAGATCGAAGCTGTCGGCAAAGCTGTCACACGATTTAAGGTGGGGGATGCGGTTTTTGGAACGACTGCCCCTGGCACTGGCGCTCATGCAGAGTACATCATCCTGCCGGAAGATGGCGCAATTGTCCTGAAACCGGATCAGATGACCTATGAGGAAGCGGTAGCTATTCACCCCGGTGCATTAACCGCATTGCCAAATCTACAGGGTGCTGCAAATATTCAACGCGGTCAGAAAATTCTGATTATCGGTGCGTCTGGCAGTATTGGATCAAGCGCCGTACAACTTGCAAAGTCATTTGGGGCAGAAGTTACAGGTGTGAGCAGTACTGCAAATGTAGAATTGGTGAAATCGCTCGGTGCTGACCATGTCATCGATTATACAAAAGAAGACTACTCCCGCTCTAGTGAAACCTATGATGTCATCTTCGACTCAGTGGGCAAGAGTTCATTTTCAAAAGCCAAACGTGTTCTCAAAGAAGGTGGCATTTACCTCACAACTGTCATTTCGCCTGCAATTTTGCCTCAAATGCTCTGGACTTCTAAGTTTGGGAAAAAGAGGGCAAAGATCGTTTTCGCAGGCTTACGCCCCACTAGCGAAAAAAGTGGCTATCTTGACCTACTCCTTGAGCTTGTTTATGCGGGAAAATTCAGACCAGTCATTGATCGTTGCTATCCATTAGAGCAAATCGCCGAGGCACACCAGTATGTAGATACCGGACGTAAAAAAGGTAGCGTTGTAATTACAGTAAATCATGAACATCGCACTGTTAAAGAGCAATTACGATGAACCGAATTCGTGTTAGCCGTATGGTAACAGGCCTGTCATTAGGGATCGGATTAGGTGCAGCTTCGAGCAACATAGCACTGGGAATTGCATTAGGCATCGCTTTTGGTGCGGCGTTCAGTCGCATTGATACAGACAGAGATGGGTAAGCTCAGTACATCATATTGATTGAGGCTCAAAGATGAAAGAGAACCGAAACAAAAGACTCACACTTTCAGCGTATGTCAAGCGACGTAATGGTGTCCCATTGGGTGCGTCAGGCTCATTGCAGAATATGCTCGTTCGTTCTCTTGGGGCGGGGACGTTTTAAAAGTTCTGGCAATACTGGAATCCGATATGGGGTTATGCGTTGGGGCGCTCTATCTATGAACCGCTCAACCGATTTATGCCTGCAAGTGTCTCTCTTATCTTGACGTTCATAATTTCAGGTGGAATTCATGATCTTGCAACGATGCTTGTCCGTGGTGCGCCTGCATTCCTTTTTACACCGTGGTTCTCATTGATGGGTATTGTTGTTGTTTTCGGAAGATGGCTAAAACTTGATTATTCTGAACAACCTTTTCTTGTCCGTGTGACAATCAATTTGAGCCTAATTGTTGCTTGCTTGATGCTCACATTAGGCTTGCAACACTATCTTTAGAGTAGAGTGGAGACAAATCATGACAAACGATCAAACATGGTATTCCAGAGGCAAAGCAGATGCAGACAAGGGTATTCCGTCTGATGAACGTGTCTCCAGCATCATTATCGCTGTGTTTAGCCTTTTGATGGTGGTGTTCTTCGTGAACCATCAAACACAGTCAACAGGCTTCTTCACAGCAGAATTTGGCACGTTGGAGCAGTTCCTATTCTATGGTTATTGGGTCGTTTGGATGACTACAGCGTCGCTTGAGGGGATATTTGGTCTCAGACTCTTGTCTCGCCTGTTCGATGTATTTGGTGGCATCATTTTCCTGCTTATCAGTACCGTTGTACTGCTCATTATCTTCCCGTTTGACTTTCAGTATCTTGCAGACATACTGCCGGAGTCCCTCAGATTTCTGTTGGAGTGGATTTCAAACGACATCGCTCGTGTTGTGATGGCGCTGGGTGTTGTTGGGCTTCTTTTTGCAACAGTCTATAGTCCGATTGCGTACAAGTTCGTAGGCTTGAAGCCCTTCGAGCATAGTGAAAGCTCTGGCTGAATTGCTTGGTCTGCACCTTCAGAATAACATGTCTAGTTTTAACGTCAGCTACTGGCGAGTGAGGATCAACAAAGTCATGCAGAAGCTAAAGAAGCTAAATAAGGAGCGCCAGGAGCTAAACAAGACGCGTACCGTGCGTATACTCCGAATCGTCATGCCCATCGTTGCGATTATCTCCGCCGTGATATTTGTACCCTGGAATGCTGTTTTTCTGTGGATAACGCCATTAGCTGACACTGTCCAAGGGGAACTAGATCGTGCTGTTGATCGTGGGCTTGATGGTGTCATCGTCTATGTCGATCAAGCGGGTGAAGCTCCGGGTCTTTACGCCGCTGGTTGGAATAATCGGGCAGAGCAGATTCCAGCCGACCCGCAAGCCTTGTTCAAAATTGCCAGTATCAGCAAGTTATATATTGCGACAGCGGCAACGATGTTGGTCAATGACGGGATCTTGTCACTGGATGATACTCTGGCGGATCACCTGCCTGAAATGGTTGGTCGGATTGAAAATGCCGACCAGATTACCGTGAGGACGATGCTACAACATCGCAGTGGTATTCCTAATTTCGTGGATCATTCCGACTATCCCTGGTTCGAGACACTGCCGGATCGTGACGCTTATCTTGCATTTGCTCTGGATGAGCCAGCGGATTTTGACCCTGACAGTGATTATCGCTATTCCAATACGGGTTATCTGTTGATTGGCAATATTCTCGATAGAGTTTTGGGTTACAGCCACCATCAATACATTCACGATGAAATTCTGGAACCGCTTGGGCTGACCAATACGTACAGCTTGCTGAACGAGGTCGATTTAGACGATGTTTCCAGCGGATACCATCATGATGTTGAGCCTGATCTAAAGGAACTCGATCATATCAGCCCCGGTGGCTCTATGATCGCAACAGCGCAGGATGTTGGCATATTCTTGCGAGCACTCAATGATGGCTCACTGCTCAATGAGGATGAGCAGGCGATTTATTCATCCGTTTATGAGTATGAACATAATGGTTGGGTACCGGGTTACCAGAGTATTGCCCGTTACGATGAAGATACCGATACGATTGTCGTTCTGTTCGTGAACTCTACTGGAGGCGATACCGAGGCGACCATACATATCGTATTTGACCGTGTTATGCGAATAGCGCGCAGGTAAGGGGTCATCCTGTTCTGATGACTGAAGTCAGCGTTGGTCACAACGCGTACAACAATTTTAGCAAATTTTTGACAACAGCAATTGATTTATAATCATCAAGGAGCATTCTCATGCGTTTTCGTAAACCATTGATCTTGACACTCATCCTGATGGGTCTGCTATCCGGCACCATCGCCACTGCTCAGGACGATTCACAGACTTTTCCGCCCGATGTTGTGGCGGAGATACAAACCGAAATGGATGATCTGACCTCGCGCGGACTCCCACCTGGTATGGTCGTGTGGATCGACTCGCCGGAATATCAGTTCGCGGGGGCAAGCGGTTTTGCGGATCTCTCGCAGGAAACCCCGATGTCGCCGGAAGGCGCGTTTCGGATTGGCAGTATCACCAAGATGTTCACTGCGACGGTGATCGTCCAACTTGCAGAGGACGGTGTGCTGACTTTAGACGATCCGCTGGCGCTTTGGTTGCCGGATGTAGCCGATCAACTGCCGTATGGCGACCAGATCACATTGCGCCATCTACTGACGCATACGTCCGGTTTATTTAACGTGGTCGAACACGAATCTTACTATGCTGACATATTCACTGAGATGGCGGTTGATGAAAATACGGGTGCTGTAACGCTGGATTGCGTGCAACGCGACCCCAACGACACGCTCGACCGCTACGTCTATGGTGAAGATGCCAACTTTGAGCCGGGCGCACGGTGGAGCTATAGCAACACCAACTACACACTTCTCGGCATGGTGATCGAAGCGGTGGAGGATTTGCCGCTTGCAGAGGCATATCGGATGCACATCTATGAACCGCTGGGCATGGAATCCACATTTTTGGATTGCTATGAAGACGCGCTGATTGATGTGGTGCACGGCTATTCGGGATCTGGTGACACCTTGAGCGATGTCACTGAACTGCATGAATCCGTTGGATGGTCAGCAGGGGGCATGGTCTCTACTGCATCAGACCTGATTGCCTTCGCACGCGGTTTGTTCGGTGGTGAATTGTTTGATGAACCGGAGACACTGGTTGCGATGACAACACCCGCGCCCGGCAGTCCCACGGGTCTGGGCATTTTCATCAGTGAGGATTATCTGGGTCATTCGGGCGGGATTGCTGGTTTTCGATCCGTACTCAATTATTCGCCTGAGTTGGATACGGTGATAGTGATGCTTTACAACCATGATTCTGCCGACCCGGAACAGAGCATGGCGAATGTGATGAATCCGGTGCGCTCGATGCTAAGTGCGGAGGACTGAGATGCTACTTCAAGACCGTACCCCCACAGACTTGGGAGGTAAGTGAACCTTAAACGGTGGAAGCCCCGGCGCTGTATGCTACTGGTTGGAATAATCGAGTGGAGCAGGTACCAGCAGACCCACAAGCCTTGTTCAAGATCGCCAGTATCAGCAAGTTGTATATCGCTACTACAACGGTGATGTTGGTCAATGACGGCGTTTTATCGCTGGGCTACCAGAGTATCACACGCTACGATGAAGACACGGGCACGATTTTTATTCTGTTCGTGAACTCGATGGGTGGTGTGACACACAAGCGACCCTACCGCTCGGATATGTTCGCATTGTCCGAGTTGCACGGCGGTAGGGTGCGCTTCACAGTCAACATTGTTCAACACCATGAGCCAGAATGCTCATTTCTTATCATCTACCTGTAATTCTGAGATCAACGTTAGCACAATATGGCATAGTTGGGGGGTGGGTTAAACAAACTAATACGATTGATTTAAGGACAAAATTATAATTAGCTGGCATACTTGTGGTCAACCGCACAGGATCTGAAATCGTGGTGCATAGATGCGCCAATTCATGCAAGAAATGGCAGAGTATCGAGAGCTACTTAGTTAAGTGGCATTAAATCAGCGAAAGCAATCGGTAAGGTGTTGCAGGCTGATTGAACATTTGAACCACACTACCGCCCGTTTTCGTTGCATTGGTATCCAAAGACCTATCTCAAACTTTGCACCTCACAGCAGTTTCGCTACCTTTACCCCACATAGGTGTGATACGTCATACCTTTATACAGTATAGTAAAAAATGCCTACATTTCTTTATCAATCTAAGCAAATAACTCATCTATACTTTACAAGAATGTCGTTTTGCTAACTTACTGTTACATGTTGAGATATTTCATAAAATACAACGTGAACAATATTTATGAAAGGAGATGGTGTATCAAGGCACTCACAAAAATTGCGTTTGATTACGCCAAAATATCATGAAACAACGTTATTTAAAATACGAAGAACTGGGTCGTGGTGGTATGGGCGTTGTCTATCGTGCGATGGATCGTCTTGAAAATAACAAATGGATAGCGCTTAAACAGTTACATAGTGACCTAAAACGTGGTGATATTGATACAACGCAGGTGGATAATCGGCGTGTTGCCATGTCGCATGAATTCCGTTTGCTGGCATCTCTACGCCACCCGAATATCATCAGCGTTTTAGATTATGGGTTTATTGGTGAATTCGGTGAGCCATATTTCACAATGGATTTATTAAATGAGCCACAATCTATTGTCGAGGCTACAGAAAATTGCACATTTGAGCAACGTATCACCTACCTTCTCCAATGTTTGGATGGAATAGCCTACCTGCATCAGCACAAAATTGTGCATCGAGACTTAAAGCCAGATAATGTTATGGTAGATAAAAAACAGGTAAAAATCTTAGATTTTGGTCTTTCCCACGGAGGTGTTTTCCAGTCACAAGCTACACTGAATAAAGATTTTATCGCAGGAACATTAGCTTACATGGCACCAGAAATCTTGATGGAAAAGCCACCAACACACCTCGCCGATTTATATGCGCTGGGTTGTATCGCCTACGAAATTTTCACCCGTCAGCACCCATTGGGTATGCCAGAGAACATTGCGCTACTTATCACAGCCACTTTAACTAAACGACCAGACATGACTACCTTGCCACCCGAATTAGTTCCAATCATCGAACGTTTGCTTGCCAAAGACCCTGATGACCGTTATCAAAACGCGCAGGATGTGATTCATGCAATTTCCAATACTTACGATTTTATCAAACCAGATGAGAGCCTCCAAATCAGGGAGAATATTCTACAATCTGCTCCGTTTGTAGGGCGTGATGATGAGTTTAATCGCCTTAAAGAAGCCTTGCGGCAGGTGCTTAATGTGCATAATGCAAAAGGAAGCGCATGGCTCATCGGTGGAGAAAGCGGTATTGGCAAATCACGGTTGTTAAATGAGTTACGAATACAGGCTATGATTCGAGGTGTTGTGGTTTCAGGTGGTCAGGGTATTCAGGAAGGTGGTGCAGTTTATGAATTATGGCGGCAACCTTTCAGACATTTGTGCCTGGAACACCAACCAAAGCTAGAAGAAGCGAGTATTCTCAAGACGATTATCCCGGATATTGAAATGCTATTGGGTCAGACCATCCCTGATGCACCCCCTGCGCTCAATCCCAAAATCGCGCTTGAGCGATTATTAACAGCAATCGAAAGCTGGCTGGAATGTAGCGAACAGCCTACTCTGCTTGTGCTTGAAGATATACATTGGTCGGTTGAAAGTCTTGTCATTCTCAAACGAATTATACCAATGATCCATAAAATCCCATTGTTAATAGTGGCAAGTTTCCGTGATGATGAACGTCCAGATTTACCAACTGAATTACAAGGTATGGAAGTAATGTCCCTCTCACGTTTGTCGCGTGATGCAATCCACGATTTGAGCAACTTCTTACTGGGTGATTCAAAACAAGAAACCGAGATTGTTAACTTACTGGAACGTGAGACAGAGGGTAATGCCTTATTTATTATCGAAGTATTCCGTGCGCTTGCGGAATCCGCAGGTCGAATCAATCAGGTCGGTAAAGCAACTATTCCACCCTTCATTGTCTCAGGCGGTGTGCAAGAAATCATTCGTCGACGCTTGGCAAGCATCAAAGGCAAAGCCAGAGAACTTCTACAAGTTGCGGCTCTTGCTGGACGACAACTTGATACAGCCTTGTTAAAACATTTGCTAGACAATACCAACCTTGATTATCTTTTGCTGGAATGTACAGAATCGCTCATTCTTGAAGTTCATAACAATCAATATCGCTTTGTTCACGATAAATTCCGGGAAGCATTGCGTGACCAAATTCCCGATGATGAAAGTCGGTTATGGCATGAGCATATTGCAAAGGGCTTAGAAGCACTCTATCCCGATGATGAAAGCCGTGCGCCAATCCTGCTTCATCATTGGATATTAGCTGAAAATCAGGCAAAAATAATACACTATGCTGACCTATCTGGTAATCAGTCCATGCTCAGTGGCGCTAATTTACAAGCGCAACAATATTATTACCAAGCCTATGGTTTGCTAAATGATTTAGAAGATAATCCAGACAACCAACGGCGGCAAATTGAACTTGCGATAAAACTATCCCGTGTTGCAGCCTATCACCCCGATGAAAGTCTAACACAAATCATGAAGCAAGCTGTTATCACTGCGGAAGCAATAGGTGATGAAGAGTTATTGGCGCGTGCGTTAGGTAGCACAGGGGCGTATCATTTTATGCTGGGACAAACAGGTGCGTCTATGCAATATTTTCAGCGCAGCATGGTACTAGCAGAAAAGATGAATATCGAAGAGTTATTGTTGTTACCCTATAACATCATTGGACGTAGCGTCGCGCTTGTTGGTGATTTTGCGGCATCCCGCAATAATCTTCGCAAAGGTATTGAACTGGCTGAAAAGTTTCGGGATTCAGAATTGCTATCCGGTTCACTAGCTTTTTACGCCCTAAGTTTAATGATGCAAGGTGTGTATACCGATGCTATCCCGATTATAGAACGTAGCATCAAAGTTGCAGAACAGGTTGGCGCAAGCCGGATGACAGGTACGCTTGTCATCAATGGCTGTGGCTATATGTGGAATGGTCGTTGGGATGATGCGCTTGATTTCCATACTCGAAGTGAGGAACTTGCCTCGAAAATCAATGACTTTTTGCCTCTATATTGGAGCCGGGGGTTTCTTGGTTATATTTATATGCGGCTTGGTGATTTGGAAAAATCAAGGCATGTGCTTGACCAATCGCTATCTATGATTGAGGAAGGCAAGACAGTTTTCCACCTCCCATTGTTTAAAGTGTATCGGGCGGAATTGACACTTCATGAAGGTGATTTAGAACAAGCCTTAGAACTTGCAGACCAGGCTCTCCAATTTGGACGGGATACACAACAGGGACTTGCAGTTGGTGAAGGTTTGAATACGGTGGGTAAAATTTACTCTAAGTTGGGTGAGATTGATAAAGCAGAGTCCTACTTTGAGCAGGCGATTGAGAATCACATCGCTGGTGGACGATTGGTGCAGGAAGCTGTAACACAGTATGACATTGCCCTTCATCGAGCATTTCATAATAATCAAACAGGCGCAACCGAAGCTCTGGAAATAGCGATACCTAAATTTGTAAGCTATCAAATGCAATGGTACTTACAAAAGGCACATCAACTCCATGCTTCACTTATGCCGTGAACGACACTTCATAATTATAGATCTTCAAACCAAATTGAGCGAAGAGGCATGGAGAAAAAGGAGACTTTGTTTACATTAGTGCTTGTGGAACGGTTGCCAGCACAACCACACAAAAATCCTCTGTTAATTACTTGATGATCGAAGCGGGTATTGAGGTCTATCGCTCAAATTACTGCGGAACTTGCCACACACTGACGATTGCGAACACCCACGGTGCGTTTGGACCTGATCATGATGATCTCCGTGACTCGGTTGGGAGATATATCACACTCAATACGTATCGTGGCACAGCAACAAATCCCCCTGACTATGTTCGCGAAAGCATCCTCGATCCAACAATTTGTTCTACCCCCGGATTCGAGTCGCGCAATCATCGTATGCCTGCATTTACGCATCTGTCCGAATCGGATGTCGATGCATTGGTCTTTATGCTTTTGAATCAACACGCGGAATAGGTCAATACCCAACAAAGTTCCAGCTTGCAATAGGATTTGCCTCGACGGTCATCACCTGACAATACCCTGCTTCATGCCTCTTACACCAGTATGTAGCACATGGAGCACCAGCACGAGTAGTTCAACGCGCTCTGAACCATAGACCGCTAAATCATCCGCACACTTTTGTAGCAGTTGGCGTACAACGGCATCAAAATACTCACCGGATGCTATCATCTGCAAGCAGGTCGCTAACTGGACACCCCCCGCGACCATATCTTCAGCCGCGAACAGATCCGATGCGGACTGGAGTGACTCCAGAATATCGGGTGAGGCTGACCGCACTAGCCGACGACGCACTTTCAGCAGTTCCTGAGCCATCGTTGTGCCCGCATCACTACGCATCTGGCGTAGCAGATTGACAAACAGATTTTCCTGCCCCACAATCCGTGCCAATGACAGGGCTAACTCTATGCGTGCCCCTTCGTTGGTGGTTTGTAGACACAGCTTATATAGTGTTTCAATCGATTCAGTTGCTTGCAAATTACCCAATGCCGCCGCATAAGCCATCTGCAAACCCTTATCGGTTTCGGTTTGCAGGCGTTCGTGGAGCAGGCTGGTGACTTCTTGCGCTTTGAGTGTTCCAAGTGCCCGCGCACAATGCATCCGCACCGAGTGATAATTTGAGTCTAACCCGGTACGCAATACTGGGATCGCTGATGGATCGCCAATACGCCCCAATGCCCATGCGGCGACATTGCTCAGTGATAATTCCGTACCAAGTAGAATGTTGGTGAGTGCCTTTGTCAGCCGGGGATGGGCTTGCATTCGTGCCATCGAGATGATTGCCTCATAGCGCACATTAAAACGTGGGTCGGTCAGTGCTTCAAGTAATTCTTCTACGGTAAGCGGGCTATGGGTCAAACCTAGCCGCTCGGTCATCACCACCATCGAGTGTTCATCCCGTGCCCGATAAAAGCGCACCAGACTTTCCAGCGCCAGAATCGGATTGCCCTGAATGAACATTCCGGCGTATTCGCCTGCGGTAAACTGGCTGTCTGCCCGCACCCGCCGAAAAATCAGCAAACTCAAACCCGGCAGAACAATACCAGCGAGGATCAGAGGGGTAAAGCGATCCAGCGTAATAAACAACAATTGACCGGAAATGCCACTAAAAGCATCAAGCAATGCCCCACCGACTAACTGGCTCGTCCCGCCCATGACACCAATCGCCGCGTAGTAGACCGCCATATACTGACCTTTCTGGTCATCGGGTACAACACTGACGAATAGTAATCGACCCGACCCGACCATCCATGCAGTGGCGGCAAAACCCTGAAAAAACGCGATCACCAGCGCAATAATTAGACTGGTCTCATTGGCGCGTGGCAATATCAGCCAGCCCACAGGCAAAAACATCATGCACACGATACCAACGATCATCACGGGTTTGCTACCATAGCGATCCGCTGACCAGCCTAATAAATTCGACAATACTAATCCGCCGATGAGCGTTGAGGTGGACAACAGAACGACCTGACTTTCGCTGAGACCAATTTGTTCGTTCATAAACAGCGGCAAAAACGAAAACAGTGGTCCCGTTCCGAATATAATTAACGCAACACCCGCCAAATAATAGAGTAGATTGCGATCATGAGCCGTGTGCCATAAGTCACGGTAGGTGCTCACGGGTGCAGTCGTCCGGTCGTGTGGTGAACCGCCCGGCACATGCGTGTAAAGCCAGACTGCTAAGACTCCAAATACCACCCCGGCAACAAACAAAATCTGGTAACGTTCCAGACCACCGGGCAGTCCCAAGACATAACTGGCAACACTCACCGCACCGATGGCGGTCAGGCTGGCGAAAATGTGGTTGGAAGCAGTGTATTTACCACGAATTGAACGTGGAATGACTTCCTGTACCCACGGGAAAAATCCGGTTTCAGAGATAGATTTACTCAGACCAAACCCGATCACAATCGCCGCTACAAAGGCGAGCGTCACTTCTGAACCGAATTGTGTCATCACCCACGGTACCAATAGCAACAGCAGGGTGATGGCTTTACGCAAGGCATAGAACGTAATAAATGTGCGCTTATAGCCAAAACGGGCGACATGCGGCGCAACAAATAGCGCGATTAAGCCCATAAACGGTAGCAGAGACAGTAAAAAACCAATTTGTGTGCTACTGATATTCAAGTCGCTGAGGAAAAGAACGAAAACAGGGCCGAAATAGATGAACTGGGCAAAAACAGAGTTAGCCGCTCCAGCCGCCAGACTCCATGGAAGGGCGCGAATTTTTTCAATGGTTGTCGGCGTGGAGACAGTCATGATCCGTACTTTCTTTCAGCAATGCGAAAGGCTGAATTTTATCAGAATTAACCGTTAACTGTCAGGGAAATTGCCACCCTTTCATGGTGAGAGCCTGTTTTCTCGCTAGCAGGGCTATCAGGTCAATTCCAGCGTGTAATTTCTAGCGGTGGCGCGGACTCATTTTCAGGCGCGGCAGATGTATCCGTCATTGAGTGCGCGCAAGGTCTTTATCAAATCAACCACCTTGTGCATATTTTGTGATTCAGACCGGGTATCCTGTCTAAAACGAATATCGGGATATTGGATGATGAATGACACCAGTTTAGACCTATTATCACCTGTCTGGACGCATCTCACGACATTGCAACCCGTGGATGCGGAAGGTATTTACTTGTACGATGCCAACGGAAACCAATACATCGACTTCACATCAGGTATCGGTGTAGTGAATACAGGGCATTGTCACCCGCGTATCGTGAAGGCGATACAGGAGCAGGCACAAAAACTCATCTTTGGTCAGATGAACATTGTTATTTCCTCACCGGCGCTAAACCTTGCGGATGCGCTCAACACGATTACACCAGATGTCATCGACAGTTTTTTCTTTTCCAACAGTGGCGCAGAGGCAGTTGAAGGCGCGGTGAAATTAGCGCGGCACGCCACCGGACAGCGAAACATAATTGTGTTTCAGGGGAGTTTCCACGGACGCACCGCGCAGACGATGGCGATGACCACTGCCAAAACCGTTTACCGCTATGATTATCAACCCTTGCCATCCGGTATTTTTGTCGCGCCGTTTCCCTATAGTTATTATTATGGATGGGACGAAGATACTACAATCGACTTTTGCCTGAAACAATTGGACTTGCTATTCAAAACACAGTCTTCGCCGGAAAATACCGCCGCGCTCATTATTGAGCCGGTGCTAGGCGAAGGGGGATATGTGCCAGCTCCGGATAAATTCTTACAGGCGCTCCGGCAGATTTGCGATGAACACGGCATCTTATTAATTCTTGATGAGGTGCAATCAGGGTTCGGGCGGACGGGTAAGTTTTTTGCCTTTGAACATGCGGATATTGTCCCTGATGTGATTGTCATGGCGAAGGGGTTGGGTAGTGGAATGCCAATTTCTGCGGTTGCATCACGTCAAGAACTCATGGCAAAGTGGAAACCCGGCACACATGGCGGGACATATGGCGGAGGTAGCGCGGTTGTCCTTGCCGCCGCTTGCGAAACCGTCAAGGTCATTCAAGAGGAAGCGCTTGCGGAAAATGCGAAAGCTGTCGGCGATTATTTACGCCGTAAATTAGAGGCACTTCAACTACAATATCCGATCATCGGCGATGTGAGAGGGCGGGGCATGATGATCGCCACTGAATTCACGCGTGATGGCAAGCCGGATAAAACATCCGCTAAAGCGGTTGCCAAATATTGTGTGGATAATCGCCTGCTTCTGCTCACCTGTGGGTCTTACGAAAACGTGATTCGCTGGATACCGCCGCTTGTCACCACAACAACACAGATCGACCATGCGCTAATGATCTTTGAAAATGCCCTCAAAGAGGTGGTGACGTTAGGGTAAATCGTCTACTTTGTGAGACGTTCGTACGCGTATTGCGTTTCTGGCATCGGTGGCGCATGAAAAACGTCGTTCAGTAAGTCGGTCAACTGTTGATAATGGGCAACGATGGTTTGATGTTGCCCTGCTTGTGCTAGCGTTTGCATATATTTAATGTGCAGGTTTTCGTCGTACGGTTCAAGTTCGAGTGCTTTACGAAGCCATGTAATCGCCATATGAAATTGCGTATCCTCGATGAGCAGTTCACTATATTGATGAATTGCCTTGAGATAATTCCGTTGTAATCGTTCACGCTCAATCGTAATCCATTCGTAGTCCATGTTGTCCAGATATGCGCCTTGATAGAATTCAAGCGCACGTTCGTATAGTTGTGCCGCTTGTTCACCTGAGGCGCTTTCAGCACGTTTCAGTATGCTATCGAAACGATCAATATCAACATCAAATTTCGCGGTATCCAGCCGATATTCGCCCACTTCTGATAGGATAAACTTCTCTTTTTCTCCTTTTTGGCGAAGCGCGACACGTACACGATAGAGGGCAGTATGAAACGCATTCGTACTTGCAGAGCCATCAGGCCACAACGCATCCACAGCACGGTCTAAGTTGATTGATTTTGTGCGTGAGGTGATGAAGTAGGCGAGCAAGTCCCGCGCTTTTGCCGATGCAAATGCCTTCGGTTCGATCTCTTTGCCATCACGGATAACCCACAGTCCGCCCAACGTCTCTATTTTTATGCGATCAGGTTCTGTGATGGTGATGACGGATGGTTGTGGTGTGTGATCTGATAGTAGTTGATAGACGAGTCCGACAAATGAATTCTGAGGCATATGCTGAACTAGTGCGGAACAGACCACGAGTGCACGTTCATGTTGATCGAGATACAGCTGGTGCATCATGGCGGGTTCAAGCAACTTGAGCGATTCTTGTGAATATTCTAATGCTTGCTCGCGATTATTCTCTTGCATCAGAATGTAGGCGATTCCAAAATATGCCATCGCCAGTGGAATGCGATATTGCGTATGCTCTCCCACAGCGATCAAACCACTATAAATTTGCTTGGCATGGTCAAGTTTATCAGCGTCCAAGAGCAAATCTGCCAACACGCTCCGGCAAACATACACATCATAGACAATCGGCTGGTTTTCGTAGGGCGTAAGTGCCTGTTCTGCTAAGCGCCGTGCTTCACTCGTTCGCCCCTGAAGTGCGAGATTCTGTGCAAGGTATCCCGCCGCCATCACCTGAGAAAACCGCGCCCCGCCGATGGCTTCCGCTTGCGTGATTGCTGTTCTCAGTGCGGATTCTGCCTGTTCGAGTTGTCCGGTGCGGGTCAAAACGTTGCCGAATGCGGCATAAGCAGAGGGGAGTGTTTCCTTTAGGTGTAATGCCTGACAAATATCAATGGCATCTTTTGCACCCTCAAGCGCCTGTTGATAGTCTTTTTGATAGAGCGTAGGGATGGAAAGGGTAATTAACAGCCGCGCCCGAAGCGGAGTTTGCGTGTCATCCAACAGCGCCAATCCACGCTTGCAATAATCAATTGCCATTAGCGCGTCACCATGCCACCAGCAAATTTGACCGAGCATTTCTAATAATCGCGCGCGTTCATAAAGGGTAAATTGCTCCGGTTGGGCTTGCATAATCTCATAGGCTTGTTCTGCTAGCTTACGCCCTTCGTCCATCCCGTTAACAAAGCCTGCACATCGCGCCATTTGCATCAGCGCGTGAACATAATCAGAAGCAGGTACGGCATCGCCTAAACGAGTTGCCAGTCCAACGGTGTCATAGGCTTGTTGATATTGCCCCTGTGAATGTCTGATAGCGGCAATTTCCACATAGACATTACAATGCAGGGTCGGATCATCACTTACTACGCGGGCTGTTTCTAAGTGTTCTAAAGCCGATCCAAACTGTCCATTGTGGCGAAGTATTCGCCCCTGAAGGAGTAATATACGCGGATTTATCTGGCGAATTTCCGAAGATAACGCATTTAGATAGGTCTGGATTTCATCAACGCGCCCCTGTAGTAAATAGGTATCCGCAAACGCACATAACATTTGTGAGGCATGAACGTTATCCCCGGCGAGGATGAAATGTTGAATTGCGGTTTCTGGCAGTCCCATGTTTGCAAAGTAAGTACCTGCGCTCAATTGCGTGGCGGTATAATCTGGTTGCTGATTAAATTTGCTCAACAGAAAATCACGGAACAATTGATGATAGCGATACCATTGGCTTTGGTAATCCAGCCGAGCTATAAACAGACTATGACGTTCTAATGTTGCCAGAATTTCCGTTGCGGATTCGGTAGCCAGCACAGTTGCGCAAATTTCAGGGTTAAGTTCTGCAAAAACCGATGAGCGTAGAAGAAATGTCTGAATTTCGGAGGGTTGTTGGGCAAAAACCTCTTCCATCAAGTAATCAAAAATATGTGGCTGTGTACCACTCAATTGGGTGATGAAGTGTGCTTTATCGTCACACTCATTGAGCAGGGCAGAAGCGAGTTGTAAGCCCGCGCCCCATCCCTCTGTTTTGGCGACGAGATCAGCGATCATAGGACTGGATAAGTCAGTGTATTGTTGTGAGAGCCATTGTTCGGCTTCTTGTGTAGAAAAACGCAACCTTTCTGCACGTAATTCCAGCAGTTGATTACGTGCTCGCCAGCGTGCAAGGGGCAACACCGGCGTGATGCGACTGGCGATGACCACGCGCATCTGTGGTGGTAGGTTTTCCATCAGCGTGGTCACTAATTGGTGTACCACCGGATTACGTATGACATGATAATCATCAAGGATGAGCATCCATGCCGGCACCGTTTGCTCTAACAATTGATTCAGCAAGATAATGAGCATGTGGTCGGGGGCGATGGTGTCTTCGGAGGGTATGGCGATGTTGACATCCTCTATCTGACGACTTAAGCCCTCGAAAAGATATGCGATAAATGTCGCGGGGTCATTATCGCCTTCGTCAAGCTGAATCCATGTTAAGGGATGTAGATAATGGTCGGCGACTTCTGTAAGGACGCTGGTTTTACCATACCCTGCCGGTGCAATGAGCATTACCCGTTGCTGACCTGATGGAGAACAGATTTGTGAAACAAGCGATTGACGCGATAAGTGCATCGCGCCAGGATGAGGTACGAGAAATTTGGTTTTTAGAAGAATCGAATCACCCATTGTTAGTATCTTGCGAATATTTTGTGCAAATCACACGCTAGGATTACGGGTGGGTGGAAAACTATTTCTTAGCGAGGTAAATATAACATGAAGCTACGCGTTACGCTATTTCTTGTGTTCAGTTCATTGATGATCCTTGTCGGCGTAAGTTCCGCACAGGATACACAGGTTTTGAGTGTTGCATCGACTGCCGGAGTAACCACATGGAATCCTGCGGTATCCTTTTCTACAGAAGCGCTTTATATGGCGAATATTTACGAAACACTGGTTGTTGTAAATGCACCGGACGCAGAAGAAGAATATTCTCCGGCGCTGGCAACGGATTGGTCAACGAGTGAAGATGGTCTCACATGGACGTTCAATCTGCGTGAAGGCGTGACCTTCCACGATGGTGCGGCGCTCACTGCCGATGCGGTCGTCCGTTCGGTCAATTTAGCACGCGAAATTGGCGGTGCTGGATTTATCTGGTTCCCGCTGGATACCGTAGAAGCGGTTGATGACCTGACAGTTCAATTCAACATGTCTTATCCTGCGCCGTTGCCGTTGGTTCTCGGTTCAACTTATGGGGCGTGGATCGTCAGCCCGAACGCACTTGATGCTTATGAAGCGGATGATAGCTACTTTGATAGTGGCGTTGCTTCCGGTACAGGTCCGTATATGCTGTCAGAATACACCCCTGATGCAGAAGTCATCCTGATGGCGAACGAAAACTACTGGGGTGGTTGGAATGATAGCCAATTTGACATCGTGCAAATTAGCATCGTCGCCGATGATGTGACCCAGGAACAGTTGCTTCGTGGTGGAGAGGTCGATTTAGCCTTACGCTTGCCTCCGTCAAGCTATCAGTCGTTTGCGGATGATCCTGATTACACTGTTGAAACAGAATCAACCCTTTTCAACTATCTTGGTTTCCTGAATGTACTCCGTCCCCCACTGGATAGCGTCACGTTCCGTCAAGCCCTGTCCTACGCAACACCGTATCAGCAGATCATTGATGTTGCGGCGGAAGGATTAGGTACTCAGGCATTTGGTGCAGTTCCGCAGGGAGTATTCCCCTTTAGTGATTCTGTGCCTCAGTATACCTATGATGTTGAACAGGCACAGGCATTGCTGGAAGAATCCGGCGTAGACCCCTCAACCGTATCCCTACGCATCACGTATGCCGCAGAAAACGCCATCGAAGAAGTGATCGCACCTTTGCTTAAAGACGCATGGGAAGAAGCACTGGGAATCGAAGTCAACATTGAAGGAATTCTTTTCGGGCAACAATGGGACGAAGCGAAATCTGATCCTGCGAATGCACAGGATGTCTTCTTATTGCTTTACTGGCCGACCTACAGTGATGCCGGCGCGGATAATCTTTGGTCGATGTTCCGTAGCAGTGAAACACCTTTCTTTAACCTGAGCTATTGGGCAAACGAGACCTTCGACGCATTAATAGACGAAGCGGGTACCACATCCGGTACTGATGTTGATGCGGCGCTTGATCTGTATACACAGGCACAAACGATTATGGTCGAAGAAGCTCCGGGTTTGTTCTTCATGGATACCAGCACATGGTATGCAGTTCCAACATACCTGACGGGTTTTGAATACAACCTGAACTATCCGTTCTCGATTAATTTCTACAATATTGAGATCGCCCCGTAGCCAGAGTAGGCTACCCGTCGCATAATTTTCTATAGGGGCGGTTGGTTCCGATAACCGCCCCTTCATAAATCCAATCAGTGATTCTTAGGATGTCTTCGTGCAGAAAATTGAGTACACAGTGCGGCGATTATTCTTGTCTGTAGTGGTGCTTTTGGGCATGACAGTCGTCACATTCATGTTGACCCGAATTGTGCCATCCAATCCTGCCGCGCTTTATCTCGGTAATCGTGCACGCCCTGAGCAAATTGAAGCCGCGATTGAAGAACTTGGTCTCAATGATCCACTTCCAGAACAATACGTGCGTTATCTTGACGATCTGTTACACGGGGATTTAGGCGAATCACTTGCGACGCGCCGACCCGTAACGCTAGAAATCACTTCACGGTTGGCGGCTACAGGTGAACTCCTGCTCGTGTCGCTACTCATTGCCATCGTGGTGGGTATTCCGCTGGGGGTATTTTCTGCACAGTTGCATGGTAAACCTGCTGATATCTTTGTACGGGCGTTTAGCATCATCGGTGTATCACTTCCGCAATTCTGGCTTGGTTTATTATTGCAATTGACCTTTGGGCTGGGGTTGGGATTACCGCTAGCTAGCCGGATTGATAGCAGTTTACGGTTTACCAGTCCCATTCAAGATATCACCGGTTTTTTCTTATTTGATTCGCTTGTCACCGGAAATTGGGTGGCGTTTCAGGATGTGGCGTTGCATTTGATTTTACCGGCAGTGACGCTGGCGGCGTATCCAATCGGTTTGATCGCCCGTATGACCCGCGCCACGATGCTAGAAGTTATGCAACAAAATTATATTCGTACCGCAGAAGCCTATGGCTTGAATAGCCGTTTGATCGTTTATCGTTACGCGTTGAAGAATGCCATCATTCCCACGCTAACGGTCATCGGGTTGACGCTTGCTTATTCACTCACGGGCGCATTTTATGTAGAAATTATTTTCAATTGGCCCGGACTTGGCTTATTTACAGCGCGATCATTCTTGAACTTAGATTTTCCAGCAATTATGGGCATTACGTTGTTTGGTGCAACAGGTTACATTCTGATCAATCTATTGATCGACTTATTGCAAGCCTATATTGACCCGCGTGTGAGCCTGTCCTAAGGGAATGAATGTGTATGTCGATTTCAAAACTGTTTCTTGGCAAACGTGGCGAAAAGCTACCCGATGATAACTTCGACGCACCACCCACAGAACGGAGTGGCTGGCATCATACCCTCTATGTGATTCAAAGGGATGTGCTGGCGATGTTTAGCGTCGGCTGGATCGTGCTGATCCTGTTTTGTGCGGTGTTTGCGCCAGTTATCTCACCGTATCCCGATCAGGGGCGCGGGCGAAATAATGCTGAAGCGCGTTTGTTACCGCCATCAACTAACACGCTCTTAGGCACGGACAATCTAGGGCGCGATATGCTTAGCCGGCTAATTTTTGGTGCGCGTCCGGCAATCCTTTCTGCGCTAGTTGTGGTTACTGCCGCCGTGATTATCGGCACACCGTTGGGGGCAGTCGCTGGATATTATGGCGGATGGATCGATGAACTCATCATGCGAATCACCGATTTGTTTCTGGCGTTTCCGTCATTATTGTTGGCGATGGCAATTGTCTCGTTCGCGGGACCGAGTTTAATGAATGCGGTGTTGGCGCTGGTGGTGTCGTGGTGGCCGTGGTATACGCGCTTAGTACGGAGCACAACCCGAAGCCTGCGCGCACAATATTTTGTAGAAGCGGCGCGTTCGATTGGCGTAAAAGACAGGGTAATTATCACACGGCATATTCTGCCAAACACAATTACGCCGATTATTGTGCAAGCGACGATTGACATCGGCACGGTGATTCTGGCGACGACATCGCTGGCCTTCATTGGGCTTGGCACGCAAGCACCCAACGCAGATTGGGGCTTAATGATTGAAGAGGGACGGCAATTTTTGCGTCAGGCATGGTGGTATAGCATGTTCCCCGGCATCGCCATCTTCTTAACCGTGCTGGCGTTTAACTTAATCGGGGATACTCTGCGAGACATTTTCGACCCGAGACAATATCGTTAGATGAAATTAATCCTATGAGTGCGTTACTGGACGTTGAAAATTTACACATTGCCTTTGATACCTCGCGTGGACAGTTGCAGGTCGTCAATGATATTAACTTCTCTATTCAGGCGGGGGAAATATTCGGGCTGGTGGGCGAAAGTGGCTGTGGTAAGTCGGTTACATGTTTGTCTATCCTGCGCTTAATCCCTAAACCGGGCGGGATCACACAGGGTCGCATTTTGTTTCAAGGCGAAGACCTGCTGAAAAAATCATCGCGAGAAATGCGACGAATACGTGGCAACGATATTGCGATGATCTTTCAAGACCCGTTTACCTCGCTCAACCCCGTTTTTAAGATCGGGCAACAATTATTTAACGTGGTGAGGCAACACAGCACGCGCAACAAGACGCAAGCACGTCAACACATTTTGAGTGTGCTGGATAATGTCGGCTTACCGGATGTGGAGCGGGTCTATAACAGTTATCCGCATGAGTTATCCGGTGGACAGCAACAACGGGTGATGATTGCGATGGCGCTCATCTCTGAACCGCAGTTGATTATCGCCGATGAACCCACCACCGCGCTTGATGTCACAATTCAGGCACAAATTCTGCGTCTTTTACGGGCATTGTGTGATGAACATGGTATTTCAGTGTTGTTGATTACGCATGATCTGGGCGTGGTTTCTGAGGTGTGTGATCGTAGCGCGGTGTTGTATGCGGGTAAAGTGGTGGAAGCCGCCGCAACCGATGAATTGCTCGCCCATCCCACCCATCCCTATACACAGGGTTTGTTGGCGGCATTGCCGATTTCCAGCAAGAAGGGCAGTCCATTGCAAGCCATCACCGGCACTGTACCCGCAAATCCGGGTGCAATTCAGGGGTGTGTATTCGCGTCCCGTTGCCCGCATGTGTTTGATGCCTGCCACGAGAAACACCCGCCACAATTCACGGTCAGCGATAATCACAATGCCGCCTGTTTTTTGCTTGATGATCGCATTGCGAAAGATAATCAGCCAGAAGCGGGGTCGACCTATGAGTAACACGCTTATTCAGGTGAACAACCTCGTGAAGCATTTTGCTTTGCCCGGTGGCTGGCTAACCGGTCAACGGCGGGTCGTTCATGCGCTGGAAGATGTCACCATTGATATTCAGCAGGGTGAAGTGCTCGGGTTGGTCGGCGAATCCGGCTGTGGCAAAACGACGCTGGGACGGTGTATTTTACAACTGGAAAAACCTACCGCTGGACAGGTCTTATTCGGCAATACGGATCTGACCCGGCTTTCAAAACGGGCATTAAGACAAAAACGCCGTGATATGCAAATCGTGTTTCAAAATCCGTTAGCATCACTGAGTCCGCGCCGAACGATTCAACAATCACTGATCGAACCTTTGCAAACACATGACTTTCCCAAAGAAGAATGGCTATCCCGTATTCATGCCATGATGCAACGGGTAGGCTTGGGCAAACAGCATCTTGATCGTTATCCGCATGAGTTATCCGGCGGGCAATTACAGCGCATCTCCGTTGCCCGTGCTTTGTTGTTAGAACCGAAATTATTGGTCTTAGACGAACCCACCTCTGCGTTGGATGTCTCGATTCAGGCGCAAATAATCAATTTATTGGATGAATTACGGCATGAAATTGGTTTAACTTATCTGTTCATCTCGCATGATTTGAGCGTGGTTGAACATTTGAGTGATCGTATTGGTGTGATGTATCTCGGTAAATTGGTTGAGATCGGTCAGACGGCGGATATTATCAACAATCCGGCACATCCCTATACGAAGGCGCTGTTACAATCTGTGCCACGCGTGGGTGTTTCGCGTGATCCTTCCCATACGCCGTTAGAAGGCAACGTACCCAGCCCGATTTATCCACCCTCTGGATGCCGGTTTCATACGCGTTGCCCCATCGCCGAAACACTTTGCACACAAACAGAACCCCAACTTGAGTTATTAGACACCGGTCAATGGACGGCGTGTCATTTTACGAATAAGGAGACAGCATGAGCCGTTTATTTGGAATTGCCGGTGTGCAAATGAGCGTTGTCGCATGGGACGAGCAGGCGACCATCGCCAAAATGAAACAGGTCATCAACCGGATTAAATCCAGTTTTCCATGGGTGCAAATGGTCGTTTTTCATGAACTGTGTCCATCAGGATTGGTGCAGTTTGATGCCAAGCCAAACATCGAAGCATGGAATCGGATTGTACAACCAATTCCGGGGAACATGAGTGATGCGTTGTGTGAAATTGCCGCTAAAGAGAAGTTGTGGTTGATTCCGGGTTCGATGTATGAGTTGGACGACGACAAAATCTACAATACCTCTCTAGCGATTTCACCGGATGGCACGATCATCGCTAAATATCGCAAAATATTCCCGTGGTATCCGCTGGAGGCAGAGACTACCCCCGGCAATGAATTTTGTGTGTTTGATATTCCTGATGTGGGGCGTTTTGGTATGACGATCTGCTACGATATGTGGTTCCCGGAAATGGTGCGGGCGCTGGTCTGGCAGGGGGCGGAAGTGATCTTGCACCCGACGATGACCCCCACCTCAGATCGTGATCTTGAACTGGTCTTGAGCCAATCCAATGCCATTATGAATCAATGTTATTTTATCGACATCAATGGTGTTGGTCCGTGGGGTGGCGGTAAATCAATGATTGTTGACCCCGATGGGCGGATTTTACAACAGGCACAGACCAACGAAACCATCCTCACCGAAATCATCGACCTTGATAAAGTCACACAAAGTCGCGAGCTAGGGACATTAGGTCTGGCGCAAACGCTTAAGCAAATGCGTGATACGGATATTCAATTTCCACAGTATCAAGGCAAATTTGGAGATGGTAAAGTGTTTGAAAACCTTGGATCGCTTAGTCTATTTCGGTCACTTGAAATAAATTCGACGTAGAGTTCAAGTATCGTTCGTCAAAACGTTTTTTTTCAGAGCCGTTCTTTCGAAAACGAAGGCTCGGTGACCCCTGTTTTTTACGGTGAGTTTTTCTAATTCCACAAATTCATATCCTCCGCCAATTTAGCATAACCGTTGATCAGAATCAGTAGAAGAACATCCAATAATTACGCAGGGATGTTGAAACCACTGACTGCACAAGTTACAATTAATTTATTGATGTGCTACGGTTCGTGTCAAAAACGAAAACTTGCGCCAAATGCTGGATAAATAACGTTATCGTAGCTGATTCAACGACCAACGTTTTGAGTGCGTTATCATAAGTCATAAGCGTGGACTATGAAGACCAGAGGTCAACTAACTAATCTCGATAATACAGATATTCCAGTTTATAGCGTCTTTGCAGAGCGCTATGTGCTTCGTGACGTGCTGGAAAATATACCTCATCATCGCTTGACTATTGTTAGTGCGCCGCCCGGCTACGGCAAAACTACCGCGATTGCTCATTTTGTACGTGAAAAAGCCTTACCCACAGCATGGCACAGTTTACATGAACGCGAGCGCGATTTGCCCGCACTTTTCTGGCATAGCTTACAATCTCTTGAGTTTGTTGCGCCGGGAATTTCCCGTTTAGCCGGGGATATTAATACGCCTGATGAATGTGCAAATTATATTGCCAATTATATACGAGAACATCTGAGCCATCATATTCTCTATGTAATTGATGATCTTCATTATCTAGCCGCCGCGCCACAGGTTGAACGCTGGTTGCGTGAATTGGTGCGTCGGTTACCTGCGAATTGCCACCTCGTTCTGATTAGTCGCGCCTTGCCTGATTTGCCGCTCGCCGAATTAATCGCAAAAGGTGATGTGCTTGCGATAGGGCAGGAGCAACTCAAATTTACGACTGAGGATGCGAACAATCTTGCTGTTCAAGTAGGCGTTGAACTCCCGGAGGATGCGTTGCGGGCGCGTGTTCAACATTTAGAGGGATGGCCCGTTGGCGTAGCAATGGCATTGCGCCCTTTGCCGGAAGATTTGCAGATCGGTTTATTGCGGGGTAGTGGTGGACCGGAAGCACTGTTTGACGCTTTGGCAGACGGCATATTAAAGTCACTCCCGCCAATTTTGAGTGATTTCTTGCTTACCTCATCTGTTGTCTCACGCATCACACCTGAGATTTGTACTGAAGTACTGGATTTACCCCGTAGCGTCAACATCATGACTGATATTGTCCGGCGAAATTTATTTGTATCGCAAGTTTCTGGCGGATTGATGTTGCATCGGTTGTTCAGAAATTTTCTTCAGCGTCGCTTACAAGAAAGTGACCCTAATCGTTATCAGACACTTCATATCAATGCGGGTAATTGGTTTCGACAGGAGCATCAGGATGATGAAGCTTTCCATCATTACATTGCGGGGGAGCGCATCGATGCGGCGCTAAGCATCGTTGAACATACCCATAGCGCCTATTATCAGCAAGGGAATATGGAAACCCTCTTGCGTTGGCGTGCCATTCTTGATGACAATGCTGAACGCTTGCCCCAATTTATTTATACATGTGCGATGATTTTAACGGATCGGTATCTTTATTTGGATGCGATGTCCGAGTTGAATTCTGCCGAGGCGGGGTTTGAAGTTCGGGCGGAGCCTGTTTGGGTTGCGGAAGTACGCTTACAACGGGCGATGATCCATATTTGGCGAACAGATTATAATGCGGCACGGGCGCTTGCCGTCCCCATTGCGAACGACAACAGCTTAAAAGACACAACCATTGGACGTGCGAATCATTTGCTTGCACTGGTCGAATTGGCAATCGGGGATATTTACCTTGCGATTGACCTGTTAGAAAAGATACTGCCGCTATTTGAGCAAACAAACGATACTTATTATGTCTCTGGTGTCTTGCAGGATTTGTCCGTTGCTTATACACGTATTGGCGATATGACTTCTGCCAGCTATTGTTTACAACGGCTGGTCGCTATTCGCCGCGTATTGGGGCAGACGAACGCACTTGCGTTGGCGCTGAATAATCTTGGCTATCATTATCACCAGATTGGTGACTATGATCTGGCACTGGCTACGCTCGAAGAAGGCATAAAAATTATCGCCCAGACGACGAACCATCGTGCGGAAAGTTATATACGCTGGACGATGGGGGATTTACAGCGAGACCTCGACAATATCAATGAGGCGCTCCGATTGTATGATAATGCTTATGAATTGAGTAGTCGTGTAGAGCCATCGCTCCAGCAATCAATTTCTCTGAGCATGGCAACGCTGTATCGCTGGCAGGGAGATCGTTCGCTAGCTTCACGACTCGTCCGCGATCTGCTTGAAGAATTGGGCACCTCAGAAGGGCAGAATTCAGCAACCTATTCCCTTGTGATGGCGAACAACCTTGTACTGAATACAAGAGATAACGATTATTCTAAAATTCATGCCGGTCTAAAATTACTTCTGGATGGTTTATCTGACCAGCCGATTGCCTCTGAGTATGTTCAAATTGCGCTTCTGGCGGCGGGTGTTTCTCTTTTGAATGGTGATGAAATACGTGCCACCCAATACCTTTGTGATTGTGTCACTGCCTGCGATCAAGGGATTGCACGTAGCACGATTGCCGCCGAAATTGCGAATACACCTCATCTTGCTGAGTTTATTACACGTAAGCCAGAACTTAGCCCATTAAGAACGGTAATTCAACGCTTGAAGACTGCGCGACACGCTCTTTCTACCTCGCCATCACCGGAAAATGTCACTGTAATCAGTGAAACAACCTACAGTGTTCGTGTACTAACCCTCGGTGATGAGGCGGTTGAACGTGATGGGGTGCAAGTTACAACTGCGGAATGGCGATCAAGCAGGGCGAAGGAGTTTTTCTTATATATTTTGTTTGAGGGCGCTCGTAGCCGCGAAGAATTGAGCCTCGTTTTTTGGCCCGATAGTTCATCAAGCCGGGTGCGCTCCAATTTTCATACGACGCTTTACCGCGCTCGACGTGCATTGGGCGAAAACGTGATCGTTTTTGAGAATGATTTGTACAGGATTAATCCTGATGTTTCTATCTGGTGTGATGCGCTGGTTTTCCAACACTATATTAAACAAGCTCAAGTGCTTCCATATTCTGATGTACGTGCGGACGATCTGTATCGCAAAGCGGTTGATTATTATCGCGGGGAATTTTTACCATCAGTTGATGCCGACTGGATTATTCCGCATCGTGAGGCGCTATCCGAATTATATATCAGCGCGTTGATTGGGGCGGGGCACTGTGCACGGTCGCGTCAGGATTTTAATGGTGCAATTCTCTTGTTCAAACAGGCACTAAAAGTCGATCCATACCGCGAAGAAACCTATCGTGCGCTTTTCACCTGTTACGCGGGAATGGGTGAGTTGAATCATGTATTGAAGCAATATAATGTAATGTCCTCTATTTTCGAATCTGAGCTAGGTATTCCGCCCTCTCCAGAAACACATGCCCATGTGAAGCAATTGACACATCACAGTTACCTGTAAAAAAATATCCTAAAAAACAATAGTAAATCAATTAAATACTCTATTTTGCCAGAAATTGAGTGATTCTGGCATGATTTTTGCATTTTTAGCGAGTTTTCAGAATTGCTCGTTCTGGTAAGCACTTTGTTGCACACTGTCCGGCATACTATCTCTATCAGTCAAACATACACATTTATTTAGGAGAGTAATGCCATGTTCGTCCAATCTGTCAACTTTTTGTCCCTCATGAATATTAACAAGCGCGTTCTGTTTGCAGTGATTGTTCTCACGATGATTTTGCTGGCAGTGGCGTTGTTTGCGTTTTCACCTGAAATTGCGCTTGCCGGTCCTGCGACTTCACCGAGCGCTTGTGGTACGTGTGCCGGTTAGAGTTTCATCCCTGCGAAAGAGGAGTTTTTCATGATTAACCAGAGAGCGCCACAAGAGATGGTGTTGGATACTACGTCCTGGTCCGGTAAAAGAGGTTTTAATGGCGCGGATGAATGGTGGAGTTATGTCCGTAATCAGGACGAACGTCGCCGGCTCGACCATTTGCTGGGTGTGGCATTATTAGATGAAAATGTCCGTCATCGGTTGGTAAACATACGTGATGAAGACCTATTGAGTGCGTTTGGTCTATCTGAGCCAACCAAATGTTGGATTATTACGCTAAAAGCTACTTCGTTGAGTGATATTGCCAAGGAAGTGGCTTCAAACTTCCAGATGTCCGCATAATGACTTACACGAATAATCCCAATAAAGGACGGCGTAAATCAATGCGCCGTCCTTATATGCAATCCTATGATTCTTTTGTTTCGCAACAAACCGAGGAAAGTTTCAATATGTTATCCAGGTCAATTTCCGTCGATTATGAGGTCTCCATTCAGGGGATGCTACGACTCGATGATACGGATAATATTTTGATTAGCAGAAATGAACTGCTCAAAAAATATCATGATATGTTGCTTTCGCGTTTGTCAGGTACGGACATACAGAGCGTAAAAATCCACGTTCGTCCCGCGTTGTTCAATTTAAAAGTAGAACAATATGTTGCTTATATGCGCGAAGGTTTACAGGTGGTACTGTGGCATGATGACACGTCATTAAAAGTGCCTGACTACGAAAATTTAACACTGGTGAGAACGAAACCACAAAATGACGCTAATCGTGAAGGTTTTCTAGTCATCAAAACGGCGACATCGAGCAGAATCCTGGCAACGTGGCAAGTGTTAAGCCCTAAGCTGGCCGGGGTGATGGTCACCAACCCGCGCACGGTTCAACGCGTTTCAGATTGGCTTGATGGGATAATTCAATCTGCGGCACGTTGACTATCGTTGAGTGGGCGGGATTGAATAAGTTTGATACGTGAAATTAGTTTTTCAATTATGATCGGTTTTTTGAGAAAACAAAAATTTTCATCACCTTCAATGGACGGCGGATTCCCCCCGCTCATTAGTATAAACGGTAGACGAGCGGTTGTTTGTTGAGTGCGTAAATATCGTAAAAGGGTATATCCGTTCATATTGGGCATCTCATAATCCGAGATGACCATATCCACCTCGCGTTTATGAAAAACTTTAAGTGCATCCTTGCCGTTCGCGGCAGTCCATACCGCATAACCCTCTAATTTAAGAATGTCACGTAAATCTAACCGTAAATCTTCATGATCGTCTACGACTAGAATATTATATTCGCTAGCCATTTGAACCTCTCACATCCTCTATCTCTAAGTATACGAGATGCGTGTGCAACCTTCAACTAACGTAAGATTATTTTTAGACTCGTTTCTGCAATCAACAATACACCGATGCGACGAGTTGAGTGCCAATTCCCATACATGTAACTCATTTCTTCACATACGCTTATCACCTGAATCACCTAGTCAAAGACCCGCTGTTTGATGGAAGCGCGTTACCCCCTTCAATGCTACACTTACACTGATTTTTCCACAGGAGTAGAACATTATGATTGGAGCAATACAAAAAAACGTCACATGGAGGGCGATTCCGATCGCAGGCTTCGCGGCGGGAACTGCTTTTCTTCTTATAAATCTGATTCTTACGCCGCTCATTCTTGAAGTCGATCCTACGGTGATCTTGCGCTATTTTGGGGCGCTGGTACTGGGTTCAGATGTGTTGACGGAGTCGGGTAATAATGCAATCCTCGTTGGGGTGATTGTCCACTACGTTCTGTCGATGTTGTTTACGTTGCTCGTCACGATTGTGATTCATCGCTGGGGACTGCTTGTTGGCATCATCGGCGGCGCACTGATGGGTTTGGCGCTCTATGGCGTAAATCTGTACACGATGACCGTGTTTTTCGAGTGGTTCTTTGCGATTAATAGCAGTGTGCTTTTATTGAGTCATGTCATTTTTGGCGCAGTCGCGGGCGGTGTTTACGAACTGTTCGACCATTATGACGGGGGAATTGAGGGGGAGGTGACTTATGGCGATGCGTAGAAGTTCACGTAGCGGTCAGAGTGGTAGCGGGATTGGTCTTCGGATTATTATCGGGTTGGCATTTGCCGCGTTTTCACTATTTTCTTATTTTGCCTCTCAAGAATATAATCCCGTGACGGGCGAAACTCAGCATCTTAGCCTCACGCCTCAGCAAGAAATCGCGCTTGGCTTACAATCCGCGCCGGAGCTAATTCAAGAATTCGGCGGTGAATATCGAGATTCCGAGGTGCAATCTGCGATTGATCAGATCGGGTTCGACATTGTCGAAAACAGTGTTGCGCGGGATACACCGTGGCAATTTGAATTCACTGTGCTTGATGATCCGGATACGGTTAACGCTTTCGCTTTACCGGGCGGGCAAGTGTTTATTACGACAGCTTTGCTTTCCCAACTTGATACCGAGGACGAGGTTGCTGGTGTGCTTGCTCATGAAATCGTGCATGTATTGGCACGCCATAGCGCCCAGCAGATCGCCAAAAACCAGCTGACGAATGGGCTGGTCGGTGCCGTAGGTGTGGCTTCAGGGGAGGCAAGCGCCGCCCAGACTGCCGCCATGATCGGTCAACTAATCAATATGAGGTACGGACGCGGTGACGAACTACAGTCTGATACGCTGGGGGTTTGTTTAATGCTGGATGCAGGTTACGATCCGCAGGGGATGGTTGAGGTGATGCAGGTGCTTGCAGAAGCCAGCAGTGGGGCAAGGCAACCAGAATTCTTTAGTTCGCATCCAAATCCTGACAACCGCATCAGCGAAATTCAAGATCGGATCGATAATGCCGATGAGGAATGTAATCGGCCAGAATAGTTAGCGGTTTAATCATAAGATACCCAAAAGCGTGGGCATTATTTTGTCCACGTTTTTTTGATTCAGGGATGATCTAACGTGGGCTTTTTGACGAACCGCTGAAATAAAAAACCGCCCCTTATGCAGAGGCGGTTGAGAAGGCTTGTCTGTTATATTCAGATTAGCGACTAATGACGGTAACGGCGCTTGCCTGCTTACCTTTTTTACCCTGTGTGATTTCGAATTCGACCTTCATACCTTCGTCAAGGGAACGGTAACCGGAACCTTGGATTTCTGAGTAGTGGACGAAGAGATCATCACCGCTTTCCGGGGAAATGAAGCCATAACCCTTTTCAGCATTGAACCACTTAACTGTGCCTTGTGTACGTTCTGCCATTTCTTCTTACTCCTGAATTATTCGGGTTTGCCATAGCCGCTTACCACTCGCAAAGCCCAACTGTTTCAGGTAGCTTCTGCGGTATTCGTAGAGATTAGATCCAAAATTTGTCGCAACACTCCGTTTAAAAGGAATGTTTTAGTGCAAACTGCTCTGCATTCTCACTAGGTGGCTACTAGGTGCATTTTACTGCACCAATGTGGTGAGATCTTATTATCTTCTTATTCCACATGGCATACAAAATATAGCATTTCTTTTTTTGTTTAGCCATAGGCAATTTTGATTTTTGACCGTATTTAATAGACTTTTTTGCTATAGCGTATGTTTGCTTTTGAAATTCGATTCCCGTTCGAATTTGTGTTGTGCGGTCATGCCCGTTGAAGTCATCGTAACGGGAATGTTTAGGCGTTGTTCTATGTATTCAATCGTGGACTCAATGTCGCTTTCGCGCTCGCCATGAGGAATTGCTGTGTACATTGGCTTACAGTCAATTAGAGACCGGGCTAGTTCATTTTGATGTGAGAAAGTGGGCATAGATTGAACTTTTATGTTGGAGATGATCGTACTGCGTGTGCCGTCCGCAAGGACAAAATAAGCGTCGATTTTTTCTTGAGGGGCGGGTGTTATATATGAGTCACAAATTTGGATGTGGGGCAGGGCGGCAAGTCGATCTACGTGCGTAATCGCAACCGTATCAATCGTTTTTGCGACATTAAGCGCATACCGATGGGCGACAGAATCAAAATAACCAACGCGAAAGGATTGTTGCCAATCGGAGGTTGCATTGTGTAATTCCGGTAATCTTTTCCTGAGCGTTGGGTCTTCTGTGACGAAAGGTCCCGCGCCATGGCGTGTCATGTAGCTACGGACAACGCCGAGCCGTGTGATTTCGCCTGAATAATTTGTTTCATTCAGCAGAGTTTCTGCATTTTTGGGTGTTGTGGTGCTCCATGTGGTGTAGGGTGCGAAGCCGTAATTTTCGTCGAGCAATACCCCTTGAGCACCCTCGAAAATTAGCGTGCCTGATTGCTCAAACAGATTTTTCATGTTGGAATCGTCCGTCAGTGTGACCAGTTCTATCAAATATTGATAATTGTCCGCCGCAATGTTGATAAGGTCATCGTCGGTAAATATCTGCAAATCATCGTATGCGTCGGGATCACCCTTTAGCTGATGGCGAATCTCACGCAGGGCTTCCCATTTTGCGTTACGTAGGAAGCGTAATTTCTTGATCGTGGTTTGCTTATCAGGTAAATCTCCCGCAAATAGTACAGATTGCCCGTGCTCCAGTAAATCAGCGACGGTTTCCCCGATGCCAACGCCACAACTGCCATGTCGATTATCACCACGCGCACGTTCTTTGAGGCGATTTGCCGCTTGATGATACAACGTCGTCACAGGGGCGGCGCGGTCAATCGAGAGGCGGGAAAACGCATCCGTAATCCCTAACTGCTGAAGATGTTCTTCTTCGTTGAATAGGGCATACGGTTCGATCAGCATATATCTTGATAAGTAGGTGCGAACGCCACTGACGAATGTGCCGCTCCCAAATTGCGAAAACGTGTGATGTTGACCCTGTGTGGTGACGACATTGTGCGCCGCCTGTGCGCCACCGTTAAAGCGAATGACGGTATGGGCATTGTGTTTGCGCGTGAGGTAATCAACCATTGTGCCTTTGCCCGCATCACCATAGCCAAGATCAACGACGATAAATGCCTGTCGGGTGGATGCTTTCAATGGACGTTCCTTTGGGAGATGCTTGCGGAGATTAAACAGCAGGATACAGCGGATCGTTTCGCTATATCCTGACTTGAGGCGAAGCTATTTATAGGCGACGGCTCCCGCCACCGTTTTTGTCGTCCATATCGGCTAAACCACCTGCGCCACGTACAGAACCGGTATCGAGCAGGCTAAGTGCCTTAGAAAGCTCGTTAATCGTTGCTTCGCTTGCGCCACTTTCTTTAAGATGGGCTAACCCTTCTGCAAGGCGAATATTGCCTTCGGTCAAGCCAATGGTTAAAGCGATGGTTTCGGATACATCGTCTGAATTTTCTAACAGGACAACGTGCTTGGAATCAAGATAGGCTTTATAAAATTCGCGTACTTTAGGGTCTTTACCGCTAGAAGTTTCTGTCGGGATAAGCACGAAAATGTGATACCGTTCGGATGCTTCGGCAATCATATCTTGAAGCGGGATATTCTTTTTGATGTCCCTTGCGAAAATGTCTTTAATCTCGTTCGCTTTGATATGCTCATATGCCATTTCGTCAGTGATAAGGAAAAGATACCCTTTACGCTGGCGTTTTTCCCAAACATCGGTGGAAGTATGCCGCGCGGCGAGATAAATCAGTAATTCTGCCGATTCGCGGATGTCACAGCCACCGGCGAGTCTGCCACCGAGGATCATATTTTCGAGGTTTTCGTCCATCCGGTTATCGGATTCAAATTGCCCCACTTGCACCGGCACATGATCGCAGGAGCCATTGCTAAAGGCGGCGAACATAATTTGGGGATGCGGTACATATTGACGACCCTGCAATAAACCAAGTAAATGGGGCAGGTCTTTATGAATGGCGCGTACCGTTTTGCCCATTGATCCGCTAACGTCCAAGCCAACGATAATCGCGTTGGAGTCCGGATGTTCGTCTGTGTCACGGCTTTCGCGCACTTCTAGCCCATATGGGTTCAGCGCGGGGTGTACGGCGGATGCTTGACGGCTAAAGGCGAAGGCATCCTGCCCGGTTGTTTGCCGTTTTTGTGCGCGTGCTTGATAGGTGTTCGGTGACCATTTACCACTTCCCATAATGTTATGTCTCCTTGTTTAAGTTTTGTAAGGCATGGAGAACACGCGAAATGTGCGCGAACCCCATAATTTTTCGATGATTGAGTCAAACTCTTCCAGTAATTTCCACGCATCTTGCGGGCGGTTATTCGGGAAACTTTTTAGACATTGTGCAAAATGTGCTTGTAATGGCTTATCGAGGTTGCGATGTTCTGCGGATTCGTCAAGCGGGTCAGCACCGATCAGATATAACATTGAACGTGCCGCTAGAAATAGGTCAACGCTACTCGTCGGCACTTTTTTCTCGTAGATTTCCGGTGGATACCATTTGTCATACGTAGAGCTAATGGCGGTCATCCGCTTGCCTGTTTTTGAAGGCTCACTTACAGAAAATCCCCATCCAGAGAGGAATAACTTATGATCTTTCGGTTCGATCATAATATGTGAGGGGATGATTGCGCCGTGCACGACATGGTTATTGTGAATAAATCCCAGCACATAGAGCAAGCGCCGCCACATCCATGCCATATCTTTCGGGTCGATACCATTTGGATAATATGCGTGGATTTCTTCAAGCGTGAACAGTTCATTGGGCGCGGAGATACCTTCGTGAATACCGTAAATATTCACCTGTCGCCCTTTGCTGAGGGTTGCATCCTGATAGACGAACGACTCCAACGTATACGGTAAAAATGGGCGGAATTCGTCGTAATCGGATGCGGAGTGTAGATGATACAGGGTTTTGGCTTCGTTCTGTACAAGGTCATTGTCGTCGACATCGCGAGCAATTCTGAACATACCTTGCCATTGCTTATCGTCGGCTTTATAGACACACCGATAGACATTGCACAGATCATCTTTGAAGAGCAGATCGCTGATGGTATAAACGCGAGTGGGCGTTGCGACAGCCACATCACCATCACTTTTGCCAATTTCCCAATCGCTGAGGTAAAGCGTGGTATTGCAGGCGCTACAGGTAAGCAATTGATTGGGTCTGGCGCTTGCCGGCAGTGTGTTCCCACACGATGGGCAATTCATGACTTTAACGGGCATCAGCAACTCCTACGCAAATGAATAGGCACAAGTTCATTGTACTTGCTTTTCGATTTGCGCCAAGTCACCTATTATTGGGGGTTTTTAGAATCTGATTGAGTTTTTCGATTAAACGGCGATCATCAAGCGGTTTGGCGAAATAGCCATCAAACCCGTCTCGCATCACCCGTTGCTTTAGTGTGGGGGTATGAAAAGCGGTAATGGCAATGCACGGGAACTCGTTGAATTGCGGATTTGCGCGGATTTGTTGGAGTAACGCGAAGCCGTCCATACCGGGCAGGGCGAGATCAATCACAATGGCGCAGTGATCCTCTGCGGAAAGTAACTGAAGCGCGTCCTCAGCCGTTCCCGTGAGTTCAACTGGAATCTCTGCGCGAAATAACATACGTCCAAGAATTTCTTGACCGTCAGGGTCATCCTCAACGATTAGAACCGATTTCACCATCGTTATCTTCTCCACTTGCGGGGTAGGGTGATTGTCGCTCTTGCGTGCTCAAATTCAAGGGTAAATCAACGGTGAAGACCGTATGGCTATGCAATTGGCTATACAATTTCACCGTGCCACCCATCAAATCGGTGAGATTCTTGACAATAGACAAGCCCAGTCCAACGCCTTGCTGTTGCCTGCCTGTGTTTCCTTGTGCGAAATTCTCGAAAACAAGCTGGTGTAAATCATCAGGGATTCCAATGCCGGTGTCAGAGACTTCGATGATAAGCCGTTGATCGGTTTCGCCACGCAACGCTAATTTAGCGATGCCGTGATCGGTGAATTTAATGGCATTGGTTAACAAGTTAGAGATAATTTGTGTCAACCGTTCTTCGTCATGTTGGATAATATCAGGCAAATTCTGATCAATGTGAAGCTCTAGTTTCAGGTGTTTTTCCATTGCTTGTGTAAAGAAGTCGTCAATGATGTCCTGTCCTAATTCGCGTATGGTGATTCCCGTGACCACCAATTCAAGACTGCCGACCGTGAGACGCGTGAGGTCAAGCACACTGTTGATGAGCAATGACAGGCGCTTGCTATTCGCCAGACAGCGTTCCGCCATATGCGTGTTATCCGGTGTGAGTTGTTCGCTATAAAGCATTTCGCGCAGAAACCCGACAATGGCATTGAGTGGGGTTCGGAGTTCGTGGCTCATGTTTGCAAGGAATAAATCCTTCATTTTTGAGGCGGCTTCGGCGACCTCGCGTGCCTCCTGTTCTTGAACCACTAGCTTTTGCAGTTGTTCTTCTGCCTGTTTACGCTCTGTGATGTCCGTTGCTACGCCGAGTAGTTGCACCTCACCGTCATCGGAAATAATTGGCACTTTGATGGTTTGAAACCAGCGGGTGTTGCCGTTTGCATAAGTAATCGGCTCTTGCGGGATGAATTTGGGCTTGCGTGTTGTAATTACTTCAAGGTCATCCTGATGAATTTTGACGACCTCATCAAGATCGGGGTTGTAGTCTTTGTCGGATTTGCCGACCATTGCTTCAGGTACAGACCCATACGCATCTGCAAGTGCCTGATTCACAAGCGTATATAATCCCTGTTGATCCTTGGCGAAGATAAAGCTCGTATTTAGGTCGATCACCTGTCGTAGAAATTGATGCTGTGCGCGCAGTTCATCCTGCGCCCGTTTGCGTTCGGTGATGTCTGTCGCTACGCCGAGCAGTTGAACATCTTTGCCATCATTGGAAATGAGCGGAATCTTGATTGTTTGATACCAGCGGGTTTCTCCATGCACATTGCTCACCGGCTCTTCTGGGATGAATTTGGCTTTTCTCGTATTCACCACTTCAAGATCGTCACTGCGAAAATGCCGATTTTCGTCTTCGTTTTTATTATAATCGCCATCAGATTTGCCGACCATTTCATCCGGAACAGAGCCATACGCATCCGCCAGCGCCTTGTTGACCAGTGTATATCTTCCCTGTACGTCTTTCGCGAAGATGAAGCTAGTATTCAGGTCAATTACCTGACGTAAAAATTGATGTTGTTGCTTGAGTGCCTCTTCAGTTCTTTTACGCTCGGTGATGATGTCCGCGTAGATGATTAGCCCACCGACCTCACCATTTAATAGGTGCCATTGCCGAATATCGCGGCGCATCCATTCCAGACAGCCATCTTTACTGCGGTACGCAACCGTGTCTTTATAAGGGTTATCGTTTTGTAGGCACTTTTGATGGATGGCTTTCCAATCACCGCCAATTTGAGGGAATATATCATAATGGCTTTTCCCGATGACATTCGTTTCTGCCAGATCAAAATTTTCGATCCAGCTAGGATTTGCAAAGAGATACCGCATCTCACGATCAAAAACCGCGACTGCCATCGGTAAGTAGGTCGCCATCTGCATAAATTGATGATGTATTTCTTCAACGGACGTAATCATGAAATTTCCTCGTCGGTTGTGTGAGGATGTGGGGCGGGTGTTTACGGAAATCATCGGGCGATCTCAGTTGTTGGATCGCCCGATTGATAATGTTTAATCTTCCGGTGGGGCAGGGATATGAGAGATGATGATAAAGCCCAATGTTGCCAGACCCAGTATGTAAAAACCGTTTTCATAGAGGCTGATATTCCACGACTGAAACATGCCGAGAACACCGACCATCATGCCAACCAGCACAATCCGTTCTATAATGTTGTGCCAGTTTGCCCCCTTGAGTATCAGCCCCGCCAACATGCCGACAAATCCCAATACCAGCAGTGCCAACCCCAGTTTGTAGAGAAAGTCGTAACCGCTCTGATAGACAAATATGACCCCGCCGATAAACAGCGCGTTTACCCCAAATTCCAGCAGGCTCAGGTCAATTCTGTTGGCGTTTCCGGTTTGCTCAGCCATAGTTGATGTCCACGCGTTTGCCACTCTGCGCGGAATTAACAATCGCGTCACAGATCACAGAATTCTTGTAGCCATCGACGAAGGTCGCGCCATACGGTGAAACGTCCGTGTTATTGACTATCGCACGGAAGAAATGGTCAAATTCATGGATGAAGCTGTGTTCCCAGCCGATGATGTGACCATGGGGCCACCAATTTTCCCAATACGGATGATGGGCTTCTGTGACCAGCACATTATGGAAGCCCTGTGTGGTATTGGGTTCGTCATCCGCCCAGAACACGTTGAGTTCGTTGAGGCGTTCCATGTTGAACTGAATCGACCCGTGTTCGCCGTTAATTTCAAACGAATTGTAATTCTTGCGTCCCTTGGCAAAACGAGAGGCTTCCACCGTGCCGAGCGCACCGTTTTCAAAATCGAGCAGGGCGACGAAGCCATCATCCACATCGGATTTTGTCATACCGCCGGAGCCATCAGGGCGTTCCGTGATCCAATTTTGCGTTAATCCCATCACAGATTTTGGCTCACCGACGAGGAAGCGGGCAAGGTCAATAATATGTGCGCCGAGATCGCCTAAAGCGCCGCTTCCTGCAACGTCTTTCTGGAAGCGCCAGCTAATCGGCATTTGACGATCCATGCCCCATTCTTGCAAATAGACCGCTCGCCAGTGATAAATTTTGCCGAGCTTGCCACTTTCAATCAGCTTTTTCGCCTGCACAATTGCCGGAACGAAGCGATAGTTGAAGGCGACCATGTGCTTAACGCCTGCTTTTTCTACCGCGTCCAGCATGGACTTCGACTCTTCTGCCGTGCGTCCGAGTGGTTTTTCGCAAAAGACATGCTTACCCGCTTCCGCCGCCGCGATACATGGCTCCGCATGTATGTCGTTCGACCCGCCGTTGTCGAACACTTGAATGGCATCGTTCGCCAGCATATCGCGCCAATCCGTGTAGGCGTTTTCGTATCCGTAACGCGTGGCGGCTTCGTTGACCGCTTCTTTGTTGCGTCCTGCAATCCCGACTAACTTTGGAATGGCGGCGGGTGGGTACATCATGTAGGGGATTTTCTTGAAGGCATTGGAATGTGCCTTGCCCATAAAGGCGTAACCGAGCATCCCGATACCAATTTCCGGCGCATCACCCTCGGCTTTTGCGCCCGCCATGCTTGTAAAACTGCTACTTTGCTTTTCGTCAGCCATCGCTTTTTCTCTCCTGTTTCGCGATTATCTGTCTTTTGAATGCGTTAATCGTCCGCGAAGGCGGCATCAAAGGCAATATTTGACGGTGTGAAGTCACTTTTCTTGACCCATGCACAGGATTCTGTCGCGCCAAATTCACGATCCATACCGCTATCTTCCCACTCGACGGAAAGCGGACCATCATAGCCGATGCTATTGAGCGCACGAATCATCGCGTCAATATCAAGATCACCATGACCGGGGGAGACGAAATCCCAACCGCGCCGTGAGTCGCCGAAATTGAGATGTGAACCGAGGATGCTACGCGTGTTATCGAGCTTAACTTTGGAGTCCTTGACGTGTACATGATAAATGCGATCAGGGAAACGTTCGATGAATTTCATCGGATCAAAGAGTTGGTGAATAAAGTGACTCGGATCGAAGTTAAAACCGAATGCCTCACGCCGATTCAGTGCGTCGAGGGTTTTTTCTGCTGTGAAAATATCATAGGCGATTTCTGCGGGATGGGCTTCTAGTGCAAACTTCACGCCGACTTCATCGTACACGTCCAGAATTGGATTCCAGCGATCTGCAAATGCCTTATAGCCAGCATCAATCATTTCATCAGAAGTGGGTGGGAAACGATAAATCATGTGCCATATCGGACTGCCCGTAAAGCCATTGACGACCTTTACGCCGAATTTCTTGGCGGCGCGAGCGGCATTTTGGACATCTTCTGCACAGCGTTGACGCACACCTTCAGGATCACCGTCCCCCCAAAGTTTATCTGAGAGGATGGATTTGTGGCGTTCGTCGATGATCGCATCAGAAACGCACTGACCCACAAGATGCGTACTGATGGCGTAGCATTTTAGCCCGTGTTTATTCAGGATGTCCCAGCGCGATTGCACATAGCCATCATCGGAGAGGGCTTTATCAATTTCAAAATGGTCACCCCAGCAGGCGAGTTCCAGACCGTCATAGCCGAAGCTCGCGGCTTTTTCTGCCAGTGTTTCGAGGGGTAAATCTGCCCATTGTCCTGTAAATAAGGTTACTGGTCTTGCCATGATGGTAACTTCCTTTCTGCAAAATTACATAGAAATCAAAAAATAGTTACTTCACTGTCTGCGTCAAAAATATGTGAACGATCCACATCAAATTTCAGGTAAACTGTGTCGCCAGTTTGACCGTTAAAATCGGCATCGGCGCGGGCGCGGATGGTGTTGCTACCTAGCGTGACATCAACAAACGTGCGATCACCGAGCGGTTCAAGCACGTAAATTTTCCCCTGTAAACCATTTTCAATCGGCTGTAATGTGACTTCAATATCTTCTGCGCGAATGCCAAAGAGCAGATTTTTGGGTTGCCGTGCATTTTGTAGCGCGTCCAATTGGGTGTTATTGGGCTTAAGTGACCATGCGTTGTCGTGGGCGTGTAGCGTATTGCTAGACGCTTCATAACTGCACGGGAGCGTATTAATTCTCGGATTGCCGACAAAGGTCGCCACAAACAAATTCGCGGGATGATCGTAAATGCGCTCTGGTGTGTCGATCTGTTGCAATACGCCTTCGTTCAGCACTGCGATGCGATCTGCCATCGACATAGCTTCTACTTGATCGTTGGTGACGTAGAAAAATGTGGTAGCCAATTCGCGTTGCAGGCGTTTAAGTTCTGCCCGCATCTCCACGCGCAATTTAAAGTCCAGATTGGTCAGCGGTTCGTCCATCAGGAAGATGCGCGGTTGACGCACCATCGCCCGCCCCAATGCGACACGTTGTTGCTGACCGCCGGACATTTGCGCCGGACGACGTTCTAATAATTCGGTAATTTGAAGCAATTCGGCGACTTCTCGCACGCGCTGGTCAATTTGCTGTGGGGTCATCTCACGCGCTTTTAACGGAAATGCCATGTTTTCAAATGCTGTTTTGCGCGGATATAGGGCATACGTCTGGAAAACGAACGCCACATCGCGCTCCGCTGGGCTGACATGATTAATCACCATGCCATCCATGCTGATCGTTCCCGTGTTGAGCTTTTCTAAGCCGGCGACACAGCGCAAGGTGGTTGTTTTTCCGGCGGCGGTGGGTCCGAGCATCACCATAAATTCACCGTCATTGACTTCAAACGAAACATCCTTTAACGCCTGCGTTCGTCCGTAGCTCTTTGAAAGTTGTTGTACGTTCAAGCTAGACACGGGCTACTGCCTCCTGCGTGCGTAATGACTGTTCCGTTATTTTGTCGAAGAGATGAATCCGTTTACGGTTGAAGGTCAGCGAAACACGGTCACCAGCACTTAAGACGAACTTTGGAGATGTTTTGACGGTCATCTGATATGCGCCAATGTCTACACGGTAGATTGTTTCATCGCCGAGTGGTTCACGGATTGATATTTCGCCCCGTAAATCGCCTTCGCTATCGCCTGCGCTGAGCATAATATCTTCCGCGCGAATGCCGAAATATCCCGAGTTACTTTCCGATGTATCGAAACCCGATTCCGGCGTGAGAGTATAGTCAAAATGACCGTTTACGCCGTTAAGTTTATCTCCCTGTAGCGAACACTCGATGATGTTCATGGGAGGACTGCCGATAAATGTCGCCACGAAAAGCGTTTGTGGATAGCGATAAATGTTCAGCGGGGTATCGACCTGTTGCAACACGCCCAGGTTCAAGACGGCAATCCGATGACTCATGGACATCGCTTCGATTTGATCGTGCGTCACATAAACCATCGTCGTGGCGAGTTCCTGTTGCAAGTGTTTGAGTTCGGTTCGCATATCGGCGCGTAAGCTGGCATCAAGATTCGTCAGCGGTTCGTCCATCAAGAATACTTGGGGCTGACGTACCATCGCCCGCCCTAAGGCGACGCGTTGTTGCTCACCTCCCGGAAGCCTACCGGGTCGTTTTTTGAGCAGGTGGCTGATGCGTAACCGTGTAGCGACTTCGTTGACGCGCTTTGCCACCTCATTCTGCGGTAAATTTTGCGCCCTGAGCGGAAAGGAAATGTTATCCCACACGGTCAGGTGCGGATAAAGTGCATAGAACTGAAACACAAAGGCGATGTCCCGATCTCCTGCGCGTAGCTCATTGACGCGACGCTCCCCGATGAAAATATCGCCTCTGGTTTGTGTATCCAAGCCAGCGATCATGCGGAGGGTGGTCGTTTTCCCGCATCCGCTCGGTCCAAGCAGGACGAGAAATTCTCCATCTGTGATTGATAGTGAAAGGTCTTTTACCGCGACCACACCACCATCGAACTCTTTGGTGATATTGTTGAGTGTAACTTCTGCCATCTGATTCTCTCCTATCGCCGGACTGCGCCGAATGTCACGCCGCGGAGCAGGTGATTGCGTACGAGAAAGGTGAAGATAATGACGGGAAGTACATAAATGACCGAAGCCGCCGCTAAACGCCCCCATTCCACCGCACCCACGCCGATGATGCTGTTCAAATAGGGCGGAACAGTCGCGGCGGAATCACGATTCAGGAAATTCGCCAGTACAAATTCATTCCACGACACGATGATCGAAAAGACCGCCGTTGCCGCCATCGCAGGGATCGCTTCCGGCAGGACGATTTTGTAAATTGCCTGCAAGCGTGAATAGCCATCTAGCATTGCCGCATCTTCATATTCACGCGGAATTTCGTCAAAGAAGCCTTTCATAATCCATACGACGAACGGTAAATTGAAAGCGGTATAGAGCAGAATTAATCCGTGATAGCTGTCCCTGAGTCCTAAATTGTTAAATAGCACAAAAACGGGGATTAACACCACAATCGGCGGGAGCATTTTTGTACTGAGGACGAAGAACATGAAATCGTCTTCGAGCGGAATCGTGAAGCGCGAAACCGCATAAGCAGTTAACGTGCCGACGAAAACAGCCAGAGCAGTTGATGCGCCTGTAATGATGATGCTATTGATGAGTCGATCACGAAATTGGCTCACATCAGCGGAGGCGGTTACCGTGCTCCCATCGCCGGACGTTTGGTCACGCGTGACGAAGACATCCAGATAATTGTCCAAAGTCGGCTCGAACTCGACAAACGGGAAATAGCTTGGTGTCGTCGAGACAATATCCGCCCGCGTTTTGAATGACGAAATTAGAATCCAATAGAGTGGAAACATAAAAAAGAAAAATACCAGAAGGAGTGATACCCAGAAGGTTATTTTGCTTGCACGTTGCATTAGGGTTGTCCCTTCATGCTGTTGAGTTGACGGATGAGCAGGTTTGCCAGCGCGATGATGACCACCAGCATGATGTAGCCGTATGCCGATCCCAAGCCTGTGTCAAAATTCTTAAAAGCGATGTCATAAACATATAAGCCAGCGGTTTGTGCCGCACGACCAGAACCGCCACGATCTCCCACAAGAACGAAGATAATGTCGATCATCTTGTAAGCGTCCATTGTGCGGAAGATAATGCCGATCATCAAAAGGGGTGACACAATCGGTAGGGTGATGTGCCGGAAGCGAAACCATGCGCCCGCGCGATCTACTTCTGCGGCTTCATACAGGTATTTTGGCACGGCGGAAAGTCCCGCGAGGGAAATCAACATCATGAAGGGTGTCCACATCCAGACATCAACAAGGATGACCGCCCACGGGATAATTCGGCGATCTGATAACCACAAAATGCTATCAAAGCCGAGCACATCGTTCACATAGTAATTGAACACCCCATCACCTTGCATCATAAATCGCCAGAATAAGGCGACGACCACCGGCGAAAGCATCATTGGAATGAGCATCATGGTCATCATGATACTGCGTCCGGCGAATTTTCGATTCAGCAACATGGCAATACCGAAGCCGATAATGAGTTCAAACAATACCGAGAACCCGACGATCTGTCCGGTGACGACGAAGCGTTCCCACGGACGGTCTTCCGTCAACAATTCTTGATAATTGTCTGTGCCTATGTAGGTAATGTCACCGCTCTGGCTCAGGGTGCGATCCGTAAAACTGGCGGAAAGTGACCAGAGTAATGGATAGATAGCGATAAACAACAGAATAAGCAACGTTGGCGTGACAAACAGAAACGACAAGCGACCATCCGTTAACCAGCTAAACGTCGGACGAATCGGTTTTGTTTGCGAATTTGATGTTGCGGTTGGTGGAGATAAATCAGCACTGCTCATAAAAATGTCTCTTTAAATGATTAGTTGAAGGAGCCTGACATTTATCAGGCTCCTGATTAAGGTTTTTGCTTATTTACAGATTAGTCGCCGTAGGCATCATCAAGGATTTCTTGATGTTCCAGCGCGATTTCGTCGAGGGCTTCTTGCGCGTCCATCTGTCCGGTGATTGCTAGATTTAAGTATTCTTGCTGAATACCGAGCATTTCTTGATATTCTGGCAAGTTCCAGAAATCTTTGACCAGTTGGAAGGCTTCTGCGAATGACGGTGCATACGGTGCTGAGTTCAAGAAGTCATCACTTGCAAGGATGGAAGTCCGTCCGGGGAAGCCACCTTCACGCGCCCAGCGCAGTTGGATTTCATCACTCTGTAACCATGCGATCAGGTCAAGCGCGGCTTCTGGATTCTCTGAGTAACTGCTCAGGCTGATGCCCATACCACCGAGGCTGATGAAATGTTCTTCTTCGCCGGGGACAACGGCAAAACCGATGTTGTCTGCTTCTGCACAGCTATCCGGGCTGGTGAATGCGCCACCGAAGCCATACCAGATTTCTACCATGGCGGTGGAGCCGTTGCACATCGCGCCGACGACTTCATCAAAGCCGAAGCTACCCGCGCCATCGGGGGCAGTCTGCCAGAGTTCATTGGCGAATTCAATCGCACGGACACCGGCTTCGTCATTAATGATTCCTTCAACCGTGTAGGTTTCCGAATCCCACAATTCGCCACCGAATGACCAGAAGAGATGATTCCATCCGGTTGCCACGAGATCACCATCGGGACTCCAGTGAGTAGCAAAGCCATTTTCGATCAGGTCGCCCTCTTTGAAGGCTTGTGCGTCTGCGAGCAGTTCACTCCATGTGGCGGGCACTTCCAGACCGGCTTCTTCAAAGACATCGGTACGGTACACCAGCATACGGGTATCGGTCATCATCGGGACGGAATAGTATTCACCGCTACCGGGGACAACTTCACCATAGGCACTGAGTGCCGCCGGTACATAATCATCAATGGGTAGATTTTCATTCATCCATTCGCTCAGGTTTGCCACATGACCACCGGCAACTGCCGCACCCATAAATTGGCTATCGAGAATGGGGAGGTCTGCACCACCACCGGACGCGAAATCAAGGAAAATCTGGTCGAACCATTGACCAATCGGCACGCAGGTCACGGTCACGGTTGCATCCGGATAATCATCAGTGATGGTATCCAGAAGATCACAGGGGGGCCAGGCAAACCAGATGATGGATAGCTCGGTATCCTGTGCCGCGGCGGGAACAATGGTCAGGCATAAAAGCATGAGCACTGCCCCAAATAGGCTGACTTTTTTGACTATGTTTGACATAAAAAACCGCTCCTCTTGCTAAAAATAGACGAAATTTTCTAATATCCTCCCTTTCAACACGAATGTAGGTTGAAAAGAAAGCCCTGCACATGTTTAGTCGCTGATTGTAAAAATCTTTTCAGCGGTGAGTGCCATAATGCCTAAAAGACTCGCTTCAATACCCAACGGCGCGAGATCCACCTGTAAATGTTGGGTTGCGGAAGATTGTGATAGACCAAGGATGCTTCGCCGGACATCTGCCAGAAATTCATGACCGAGACCTGCGTCACCACCCAGTAGGATCATCTGCGGATCAACGATATTTACCAATGTTGCTATCGCTTTTCCTGCGTGATTAGTGATTGATTCTGTCGATAAGACATCTGACATCCCGTTTTGATCGGTATGAATCCGATAGATTTCACCGGTGCGCCCGTTCGCCCCACGATAAATTGTGCCATCAATGATGAGGCTCGCATCTAAACTCCGCCCGATATTGATATAGACGATGTTCATCAGACCCTTTGCCGCGCCCTTACGTAGTTCCCCGAACGCCATTGCATTGGTATCACGTTCGATAACGATAACAGCATACGGAAAGACCTCACGCAGTAAACTGTCTATCTGAAAGCCACCCCAACCGGGCAGGTCTGATGAGTTATAGGGTACGCCAGAGATAGGGTGGATAGCGCACGAGAGGGTGATGCCAACACCGTAAACTTTTTCAATGGAGATGTCGAATTTTTTCAAGCGCTCGGTGATGAATTTTGTGAGTGTATGTAGCACGGCATCGGGTTCGTCTTTACCATAAATGGGAATTAAGCGCCGGACGCGGGTTTTTTCCGCAAAGTCGATTAAGGCAACGTCTAGCGTGTTTATGCCAATGACTACAGCGACGATGTATCCAAACGTGGGATTAAATGAAATATCTTTTGCTCTGCGCCCACCCGTATAAGAACTGTCTTCTCGTTCTTCAACGATGCCTGCATCCATCAGTTCATTGACGATGCCGGTAATTTTCGAGGGGGAATATCCGATGAGTTCAGCGATGTGTGTGCGGGAGAGTTGACCATGTACGCGCAACATCTGTACCGCCTGAAATTTCGCATTGGTCAGGGGTAGGGGTGCAACAGATGTGACGCGTGATGATTCAAAAGGATTTTTCATAGATACAGAGTTATCAAAAAAGAACCTAATTTCATTAATTCTTTTTAAATTAACAGGAAAGGATAATTTTGTCAACAAAGTAGTTATTTTATTTAGTAAAATAACTTTGCTGAATTTTACTTATTGGTGTGTAGGTATTTACAGCAGTTGATGGGTTATTCTGAAGCCTGCTCATCATTTTCATCTAACGATACTTTTGCAACCGTGATGAGGTCTTCAATTAAGGCTGACATTCGTTGTACGTCACGTAGGATACCACTTAAATAATCCTGTCCTTGTTCATCATCAAGACGACCGTGGCGCTCCAATAAATGGACACTAATATTGATTCCGCTTAGAGGATTTTTCAGATCATGGGATGTGTTTTTTAAAGTATCAGTTACAAAGTTCGTCAGTTTTTCTACGATTAACTGATCTTTTTGACGTAAACGATTGATCTCTTTGCGTTGATGATATATTGCGAGTTGTGTTTCCACGCGGGCTAGCACTTCGATCACTTCAAACGGTTTGGTGATGTAGTCAACCCCACCTGTACGGAATGCTTTCACTTTATCAAGCGTGCTATCCATCGCGCTCAGAAATATGATCGGTACGTCGGCGAGGTCAGGGGAATTCTTGAGGTGACGGCACACTTCATAGCCATCCATCTCCGGCATATTGACATCCAACAGGATGAGATCGGGGGTGATGTCTTCAACCATTATTACTGCACTTTTGCCACTATTGCATGTATGCAGACGATGACCACTTTCACGCAGAATTTCAGTTAAGAGCATGAGATTATCAGGCATATCGTCCACAATAAGAACGGTGCTTGACTTTATGGGTAGGTGAGAATGGTTGCTGTCAATGAGTGGATACATAGTGACTGTCTTCTGGCTCAATAAACATGTTCATTTCATCATGACACATTATTTCGATTTTGAATCCGAAATATAAATGAATTTTTGTAATTTAGCACACTTATTGATTCTCTGCCTGAAAAATCAATACTATTGTTGGTATTTCATAACTCTGTTGGGTGTCGCATCGCGAGAGCCGTGGCATGATGTTCGCGTCCTGTATTGCGTAAACGATCAAGGTAGGCGGGTAATTCGCCACGAGTATGAAAGGGTCCGCCTTCGCGGAGGACGGTCATGAGGGGGTCGCTATCCGTCGCGCTTTTGTCCATCATCTCCCGCTTCCACTCTGCAAGTAAACCTAACGCGTGATTTGTGATTGCTGGTTGGTCAGGTGCAAGATTAATCTGTTGATGCGGATCGCTCGCCAGATTGAATAGCATGATCGGCGCAAAGTCTTTATGACCATCGTGATAGGTTTCCAGAAGCATATAGGGTTGGCTTTCATATTGAAAACGCACCCCACGCTGGCACGCCCATGCACCCTGACTGGTGACTAAATACTCACGTCCGGAGTCAGTTCCGTTTTTGAATGCCTCCGTAAAGGCTTGTCCATCCCAGTCGGTGGGGACTTTACCACCTGCTAATTCGATCAGGGTTGCCGCCCAATCGAAATGATAATGCAGGGCGCTATCTACCCGTTGTTCGGTTACAATGTCGGGGAATTTGACGATCAATGGCACACGGCAGGTGATGTCATCGGCGGTGTGATGATCTCCCCATATGTTGAGTTCACCCTGATTCTCGCCATGATCGGCGCTAATCATAATGACTGTATCCTCCAAAATGTTGTGATCTGCCAGGGCGTTAAACAAACGTCCGAGCCACATATCCGCATAATTAATGCCTGTATCGTAGCCATCAAACCAGTAGCGCACATCATCATAGGTATCAATACTATCGAGATGTGTCGGGAAGAGGGCGCTTACATTTTCATGCCCGAACCCGTTTGCTTCCTGCGGACTATGCGGACCGTAACCAGCGTACAATTTATGCCAGACTTCTTCCGTCATCCATGCAGGGAGCGGATCGTCTTTGAATGGATTACCAAAATCGGTTGGCGCACGGTAGGGTGTGTGCGGATCCCACAGATTGACGTGCAAAAACCAATTATCTTGCTGTGCATTACGCTCAAGCCAGTCCATCGCGATTGGAACAACGGTATCGGCGCTTTCTAGCCCACGTCTGCCGGGATTATAGATTTCATTAAATCCAGCGTACCAATGCCATGCCGCGTGACGTTCTCCAAAAGAGCTAACTGTCGCCGTCTTGAATCCTGCCTGCCGGAGCGCGACCATCCAACTTGAAGACCCAAAGCTATCTCGAAAACCCCGCGCAATTCCTTCGTTAAAGGGTGATGCGGCTGTGCCACCATGCGCCACGACCCCATTTCTAAAGCCACAGCGCCCGCTCCATAATGCCGTGCGTGAGGGTAGACAGGGTGCATCGGTGATGTAAAGGTTGTCGAAACGCACGCCCTGCGCGGCAATTGCATCTATATTCGGGCTGGTGGCGCGGTGATAACCGTAGCACCCAAGATGATCTGGACGGAGGCTATCAATATCAATATACAGGATTCGCATGATCGTCCTTCTGTTGATTAGTTGGCTCAGAATTTATGCTGGAAAGTGCGTTATTTGGCGAATTGATAAATTGCAGGGTGCTAAATGTCGCCTGTGACAGATCACCAAAACTGCCACGTAGATGGGCATAGGTTTCGGGGATCGTCATGGCGATGCGGTACATGGCTTCGGTCATCATCAATGCACGCATCTCACGTGTGACCCGCTTGCCCATCGAGACAAACTTAAACGGAATGCCGATATTCACATGAACTTCTGCACGGCGCAACCGCCTCAAATTTTCGCCTAGGGTTCCGGCACCAATAATGGACATCGGGACGATAGTGGCATCTGCTTTGCTGGCGATATAGGCGACCCCGTCTTTAGGGTCTTGAAGCGAGGGGTTGCGTGTGCCTTCCGGTGCAATCCACACCAATTGACCACTCTTGACCAATTCGATGGTGCTTAACAGGGCACGGCGATCAACTTCACCACGTTTAATATAATAATTGCCCCATAATGCCACGACCATTCTCACCACCGGATTATTGATTGCCTCGGCTTTTGACATGGAGATCACATAGCGATCAGGAATAACTGCCGTGCTAATGCCGGGATCAAAAAATGAAAGATGGTTGCTGATGATTAACGTCGGTCCATCGGTGGGGATGTTGGCGAGTCCATTGACATTTACTTTGTAGAGTGCGTTCATCACGCCGCGAAAAATCGGCATCAATAGTCGTCTACGGCGATTATAGATCGGCTGTTTTTTGATAAATTCTTCAACCTCTGATAAGAGTTCACCCATTTATAAGTCCCCATGATACTCGCGTGAACCAATCCGATACCCACATTATACAAGCTCAGGGCAAGCTCTGCGCCAGTAAATTTTTACCATTTTTATGCCAAACAGCTATGTACGCTAAAAAGTGAGATGCGGTACAATGCGAGGATGTTTAGCAAAATTGATCGCTTTTAGAATTAGTGATATGACCAATTCCATCGCATTACTGACAGATTTTGGCATACAGGATAGCTATGTAGGTGTGATGAAAGGTGTGATGCACGGCATTTGCCCGCAGGCGCACTTTATCGACATCACGCATGAGCTTGCCCCGCAAAATGTTCGGCAGGCGGCATTTACGCTCTTGAATGCCTATCATTATTTTCCGGCAGGAACGGTTTTTCTAGTTGTGGTTGATCCGGGTGTCGGGTCGTTGCGCTTACCGATTGCGGTGAAATCCGCTGGATATACGTTTGTCGCGCCGGATAATGGTGTATTGACCTATGCACTCGCGCATCTCGGTGCTGAAATTCAGGCGGTTGCGCTGACCAATGCGGAATATCACTTAAACACGATTAGTCGAACGTTTCATGGGCGTGATATTTTCTCGCCGTGCGCCGCTCATCTTGCGGCGGGCGTTCCTTTTGAAAAAATGGGCGAATCGCTCGATGATATTATTCGCCTTGATCCGCCGCGCTTAACGTTGACGGAACGGCAAATTGTCGGCGAGATCATCCACATTGATCATTTTGGGAATTGTGTGTCAAGTATCGGGCAGTTCCGATGGCGCAGTGACAATCGTCTGCTTCTAGCATCATCCTGGAGCGATGAGGTGGTACAAGTGTCTACGAAATCAGCCACAATCAAGATTGGTGAACAGACCTTTCCTAAAATTTCCCGAACCTATAGCGATGTTGAAAAAGGTGACGGGCTGGTTCTGATTGGCAGTGAGGGTTATCTGGAAATTGCGACTAATCACGGGAATGCCGCAGATCGCTATCAGATCCAATTGGGCGATGAGATCATGCTGACGCTGGGTTGACCGGATTATCCTTAAAACCAACTAAAAAATTACCCACAACGACGAGGAGTTGTTATGGAACAGTTTATCATCGAAGGTGGACATCCACTGAATGGGGAAGTGACCCCCGGTGGCAACAAAAACGCAATTTTGAAGATGTTGCCCGCCTGTATTTTGACCGACAAGCCCGTAACGTTGAACAACGTGCCGGATATTGCCGATGTGCGCGTAACAATTGACATCATGCGTGGCATCGGCGTGAAAATCGAGTGGACAGCCCCTAATCAACTCAACGTTCATGCAGAAAACGTCGATCCTGATTTGCTTGATCTTGAGATGGCACGCAAGACACGGGCGAGTTTCGTGCTGGCGGGACCGTTACTCGCACGTTTCGGGCGGGCAACTTTACCTGCTCCGGGCGGGGATTTCATCGGTGAACGTCGTCTGGATACGCATATTGAGGCGTTGCGGGCGATGGGCGTAGAAGTTGAGTATCAGCGCAATTTGTTCGTCATGCGGGTAGATAAAAAACAAAGCACCGATATATTACTGCGCGAAGCAAGCGTCACCGGCACAGAGAACACCGTGATGGCGGCAGTTTTGGGTCAGACAACCACCGTAATTCGCAACGCCGCTAGCGAACCGCATGTGCAGGATTTATGTCATATGCTGGTGAGTATGGGCGCGAGGATCGACGGTATCGGTTCGAATCGCCTGATTATCGTGGGTGTGGAAAAGCTCAATGGATGCGAAGCGCGTGTTGGCGCGGACTTTATGGAAGTGGGTAGTTTCATAGGGGTTGCGGTGATGACGGGTGGCGAAATCCGTATTAAGGACGCGGATCCGCATTATCTTGACATGGTTAAACTCGTCTTTGAGCGACTCGGTGTAACATGGCAGGTCGAAGGTCAGGATATTCTCGTTCCTGCCTCGCAAGCGTTGACGATCAAGCCCGATATCGGTAACCGCATTCCGCGAATAAAAGCCCAGTTCTGGCCCGGTTTTCCGCCGGATTTGATGAGTATTGCCGTAGTTGTCGCGACGCAAAGCGCGGGCGCGGTGATGTTCCATGATTGGATGTACGAAAGCCGTCTGTTCTTCACGGATAAGTTGGTGCGGATGGGCGCACGGATTACGTTAGCCGACCCGCATCGGGCATTGGTGCAGGGACCGACGACTTTAAGAGCCGCGCCGTTTATTTCTAGTCCTGATATTCGTGCAGGGATGTCTATTTTGTTGGCGGCATTAGCGGCAAAGGGTGAAACGCGCATCTCCAATATCGTGCAGATTGATCGCGGGTATGAACGTGTAGAAGAAAAATTGGCGGCGCTGGGTGCGAATATTCGCCGTGTGGAAGTGGATAAAACGACAACCTCTGAGATGGCGAACGTCGAGGAAAGTCAGGTCATGAAGGAAAGTAGTTAAGTGACCATGGCCCTCGTTACCGAATCCTATGCGAGCCGGAAAGCACTGTTGCCCGCATCCGGTCAGCACATCATTGCCCAATTTGACGAGCAATCGGTTATTGTGTATCAAGCCTATAAACCGGAAATAGCGTCACATGCGATAGATTATCAACAATTTGCAGGTGCGCCGGATTTTAACCTGCATCGTATGACGTGGATCAAACCCGGATTTTTGTGGATGATGCACCGCAGTGGCTGGGCGACCAAGCCAGATCAAGAGCGGATTCTGGCGGTGCGGTTGGATCGAGTCGGGTTTGATGCGATTTTGCGGAAGGCGGTTCATTCAACTTTCCAACCGCAACTCTATGAGCATGAAGCTACTTGGAAAGCGGCGCTTGGATCTTCCGCAGTACGCCTACAATGGGACCCTGATTATAGCCCTGCGGATGGTCGTTTAGAGCGGCGTGCAATACAAATCGGTTTAGGGGGCAAAACAGCCAAGCATTACGCTAACGGTGGCTGGATTATTGACATCGAAGACATTACCGATTTTGTCATTCAGCAGAGGCAATACACCAAATCCCCATACACCGACCTTTTGCTCCCAATAGAGCGTGTTTACCCTGTGTTTAGCGCACAGATCGCCGAACATTTAGGCGTGACGCTTTAAGATTGCGGTGCATTTTTCCCGCGTACCCGATCATCGCCCACCCGTTTGGTGAATCCTATGCTGTCCAGATATTCCAATATCCCTATAGCATATTTGCGCGATGTATCAAAATGATCGCGCACCAATTTTGCACTTACGCCACCGTGTTCGTCAATCAACGCAAGGATACCGTTTACCATCACATCGAACGTGGCGCGGGTGAAAATAACTTCCGGCTGTACCTGTATAATTTCGCCGATTTGGATGAGTGCAATCAAGACATCACTGCCGACGATACCTTCTGCATCGCTATACGAGGGTGGGGTGAACGGTGCTTCGTCCATAAGACTCAGCAGTTCATTGATTGTCTTTACCTGTTCCGCTGAAAAGACAATCTGGTGAGTGCTCATTCGTAGCACGCCGTCCTGGGCGACAATTTCATCCTGAGAACCGAGCAACAGGGCGAGCGTCGCGTTTTTGATGTCCAGCCGGCTACGGATTTCTTCACGGGAAATGCCTAAACGCAACGGATAATGCTGATGATGCTGGTCGACCAAATCCCGAATTAAGTGGAGCAGTTGATGATAATTGTGCGCCGCCATGAGCGTGTCATGTAAAGGAACTAACAGACCATTTGCCATCGCCTCTTGTAGTGCGATATCGAAGTCTTGTGCGTTGAGGTCGCTCCGTTTTTGTAACTCTGCGGGTTTGATCGGACTAGTTCCTTCCGCCAACTGCGCCAGTCGATCCGCCTGAGTGCCCTGTTTTTGCGTCTTCAGGCGATCAATCACCTGTGACTGAAAGCGTTTCCAGCGTTTTGCAGGTGTTGGATTAACCACAACGCCACCGCCAACGGTTTGTGGGGGCGAGGGATAACGCAGGATAAAGCGATCTTCGCGGCGCACGCTCACAGGCGACGATAGCCTAAGTTGCACCCATCCTGAATCGCCGGGTGCGATGGTTTCATCAGCCAGCAAACGCACCCGTGCCGTGGTTTCTGCGGTGCCGGAGAAAAATTTAACCTCGCTATTATGCTTAAGCGGGCGGTTCGCATCAGGAAGATAATTTAAATAGACATCAATTAAGCTGTTCGTTGCGTTTTGGTTTGGGCGAACGATAAGATTTCCGCGCAGAATATCCTGCTTATCCACGCCGGAAATATTGACCGCCACACGGCTCCCCGGATACGCGAATTCGACTTTTTGCTTATAACTTTGCAATCCACGTATACGCCCACGTAATCCAGAGGGTAAAAGTTCGATCTCTTCGCCCACGCGCAGTAAGCCGTCAAGTAGTGTTCCCGTGACGATTGTGCCGAAGCCGCTCATGGAGAATACCCGATCTACGGGCAGGCGGGGTTGACCGATGTCCCTGCGTGGTGGGGTTTCTGCCAGTATTTCGCTGAGTGTTTCGATTAATTCGGGAATGCCCGCGCCAGAATACGCGGATACAGGACATATTGGCGCATCCTTTAAGGCGGTGTTCTGGACAACTTCGCGGATGTCCAACTCCACCAGACCGAGCCAGTCAGGATCGTCGATGAGGTCAGTTTTCGTCAGGACGATAATTCCGCGCTGGATACCGAGCAGGTCGATAATCGCCAGATGTTCGCGGGTTTGGGGCATTACGCCTTCATCAGCGGCGATGATGAGCAAAACAGCATCAATTCCGCCGATGCCCGCCAACATGTTCTCAATGAAATCCCGATGACCGGGAACATCCACAATCCCTAGGGTATCGCCATCGGGCATATCTAACCATGCAAAGCCGAGATCAATCGTCATTTCGCGGGCTTTTTCTTCCGCGAGACGATCCGGGTCGATGCCGGTTAGCCGTTTGATGAGGGTAGATTTTCCATGATCGACGTGTCCGGCAGTCCCGATGACGCGCATAGATTATTGCGTTCCGTTGATGTTTCCGTTATCAGATGTTACCGTGGGCATCGTTCCGGTTGAGGTGGATGTGGGCGGCGGTGAGCTTATACTGATGTCACCTTTGTCGTATTCATTAAGTAAGGTCTGATAACGTTCGCGGTAAAGCGCGGCACGATCACGTTCCAGTTGCCACAAGCGCGTCAGGCTTTCTTTCAGAGGCTGAATTTTCTCGCCCATATCGTCTAACTTTTGTACGTAACGTTCAAATTCTTTATCGTGACCGCGCCAGACTTCATCGCTTGAGGATGTAAATTGTTTCCAGCGTTTTTGATCGTCGGAGCGCCAATCATTCCATTCTTGCCGGAAGCGATCTTCACTCAGGCGTTGCGCTTCTGCCACTTCGTTGATGCGGCGTTCGAGGCGATCTCCGATACGGTGGAAATCGTCGATGATCTGTTTCATATTGCGATAGGCTTCCGCCCATGATTCAAAGCGTTCGATATTGCGTTCCATCAAATTATCGTGCGTGCCGAATTTTTCCATCAAGGCTTCGACTTGCTGATCACGCTGTTGCAGTTGGAGCACTTGCTGGTCAATAAATTGCTGAATTTGGTCGCGGCGTTCGCGTTCGCTATTTTGAACTTCCTGTACACGGCGTTCGTTGCGGAGTGTCAATTCTTCCAGTAGGGTCACTTTTGGACGCACAGAATCAATCTGTTTCTGGACTTCCGGTTGTTCACTCTCTAGCTCGGAGATACGGCGTGTATCCTGACGACGTTGTTCTTCCAGAAATGCCAGACGGCGATCCGGTTCTTCAAGGCGTTTATACAGGTCATCAACGCGTTGTGTCAGGGTGGAAATAGATGAGGTGAGCCGATCACGTTCGATCTGCAAAGCGGGCATTTCGGTAGTTTGCCGCTCAATTTTCGTCATTTTTTCGGAAAGTTCACGCACCGGACGCTCAATATTCTGGCGCTCAAGATCAGCGCGACGCTCGGCTTCACGCTCGGCATTGAGGCGTTTGCTCTCTGATTGTTCGATGAGTTGACGCATTTCTTTACGTACCTGATCGATCATGTCGCTTTCGCGGGTGCTCGGTACGTAGTCATTTTTCATCACAGTCTGGTCAGATTCCAGCGAGTTGAGGCGACGTTGTAGCGTGTCGATGACCTCCTGCTGTTGAGCGAGGCGTTCTTCCATCGTCGCAAGATTAGATTTGTCGCGTCGCCGTTCTTCATCGAGCCACTCAATCATCTTCGCGGCCTGGTTAATGTCCATAGTTTGTTTTCCTCCGACTCTACTTCAAGATTGTCGGTGATTTGACGTAACTTTGTTGGGGAGATTATACCACACGCATAGGTTTGTGGTATTTCCTCTTGTGGTGGTCTTATGTGATTTCAGAGACGGTCATCAGCCCGGTTACGACTGCCAACGTGATGAGCGTCGCCCATACGCCCGCACCCAGCGTCATGGCAATTACCAGTCGGAGCGGTTTTTCCCCGAAGGATAAGCCGATTACCGCGCCAACCTGTGCGCCAACCGTCATCGGTGCGGCGATGGCAAGCCCGATTAGCCCGTAGCGCGTCCATGCGTTTTGCACCATAAGGATCATACGATTTGGCGTTTGAGGCGTATCGTCTTCGGTTACGCGTTTCTCCATCCGTCGCCGGATGCGTTCCCGTAGCGGTGTGCCGACAATCACTACCAGCAAAACGCCACTGCCATAACTGAGCGTGACCGTTAAGCCAACCAGCAGGGGAGACAGATCAAGCGCAATGCCCGCCGGAATCGCCGACCAGAAGGATAAGAACGCCCAACCGAAAACCGTTCCCAGTGCGGCGAGATTAATAAGCAGACCTTCGATCATCGTGTTTGCTTCCTGCGGGGTTGCGATGTTCATTTAAATGAGTGTTTTACCAGCATATCCAACGCGCATCAAGTACAATAGGGGGATGGAGGACTGTATCATATGTTTGTTACCCGTGAACATCTAGAAGAACAGGAAGCAGATACCCTCGCGCCGTATGCGATGTTGAGCCGGAATAGTAAGGGGCGACATCATCATGAGCATGAACCTCGCTATCGAACGGCTTTTCAGCGAGATCGAGATCGTGTGGTGCATAGTGCCGCCTTCCGACGACTAGAGTATAAAACGCAAGTGTTCGTCAATGATGCGGGCGATTATTACCGTACCCGATTGACTCATACCCTAGAGGTTACGCAAATCGGGCGTACTTTAGCGCGGGCATTGAGCGTAAATGAAGACCTCGTTGAAGTGATTTGTCTCGCCCATGATCTCGGTCATCCTCCGTTTGGTCATGCGGGTGAGCATATTCTGGATGAATTGACCCGTGAGTATGGCGGATTTAATCATAATCATCAAAGTTATCGTGTGGTGACTGAACTCGAACGACGTTATCCTGATTGGGCGGGGTTAAATCTTGCCTATGAGACGTTGGAAGGCATTGCCAAGCATGAGACCGAATATGATCTGAGTGATGTTGCCGGCTTTGATAAAACCTTGCACGGCAGTTTAGAGGCGCAGATCGCCAATATCGCCGATGAATTGGCGTATAATGCCCATGATTTAGACGATGGTTTGCAGGCGGGGTTGCTCACGCCGGAACAACTAAATGAACTGGACATCTGGCGGGAATTGTGCGAACGGTTAGATTGGCACAGCGGACCGATGGATGAGATCACCCGTCACCGCTTTATCCGTGAGCAAATTGGAATGCAGGTGGATGATGTGTTACAAGAATCACTCAAGCGCCTCGAAATGCTCAACCCTAAATCCGTGCTCGAAATTCAGCAAAATGATACATTGATTATTTCGCATAGTGATAAGCATAAACAACAGAATCGTGCATTAAAAGACTTTCTATACGAAAATATGTATTATCATTATCGTGTGATACGCATGGCGAAGCGTGCAGAGCGATTTATTAGCGAGATTTTCGCCAGTTGTGTCGCTGAACCGCGCCAATTACCGCGTGAATATTATCTCAGAATTAAGCAAGACTCTCATCCGGTGCAACGGGTGGTGGCGGATTATATTGCAAGCATGACGGATCGTAGCGCACAGATGGAATATCGGCGCTTTTCTGATCCGTTGACTAGACCCTGACCCGTTGTACAATGTAAGGCGTTAAGCAACAGCCAGTAAGGATTAAGCATGTCTGGAGAAGCACTCCTCAATGGACGCTATCGCCTCACCTCACAGCAGGGCGCGGGCGGGATGGCGGTTATCTATAAAGCTACCGATGAAGCACTCGGACGTATCGTCGCCGTTAAAGTTCTACGTCCAAGTTTAACCGCTGATGATACGTTTATCGTCCGCTTCAAAAACGAAGCCAGAAGCATCGCCAATTTGCAACATCCCAACATTGTTACCGTTCATGATGTGGGTAGTGAAGGTCCGACGCATTACATCGTGATGGAGTTTGTTGAAGGACAGGATTTAAAACGCATGATTCGCGCCTACGGTGCGTTGAGCGTCAATCGGGCGTTAGATTTAGCGATTCAGATTTGTGCAGGGCTGGGATACGCTCACCGTGCAGGCATTGTTCATGCGGATGTGAAACCGCAGAATATCCTTTTAGCGGAAGGTGATACGGTCAAAATAACAGACTTCGGCATCGCGCAGGCGTTAAGCGATACGCAACCGGCACAACGTCAATCTGTCGTATGGGGGAGTCCGCATTATTTCGCGCCGGAGCAAGCGCAGGGCGAAAAACCGAGTGCCGCGTCTGATGTCTATTCTATTGGCATCGTGATCTTTGAAATGCTTACGGGACGGTTGCCCTATATTGGTGCGAATCAGCAGGAATTAGCTCTCGCGCATATTCGTGAGCGTATTCCGTCAGTGACCGAATTTAACCCCGCCGTACCGGATAGTCTGGCGAAAATCATCCAGAAGGTGATGAGCAAAGACCCGAACGCCCGCTATAGCAATGCAGATCAACTTGGCAATGTGCTGAAGAGTTATCGTGATCGCTCACGGCAAGGCACATTAACGGAAAATCCAGTTGAAGCGACAGATTCGCGTCCATTGGCTCCGCCGCCCTCATCTTTGCCAACACAACCGGGGCAAGGCCCGATGGTCATTCCACCGCCACCTTCAGGGTCTCAGCAAAGTGGTAAGGTCGCATCCAATATCCCGCAGGGGTTACCGACACAGCGCTATGATATTGCGCCCCACGCACCTTCAGCGCCTCCGTCATCGCAACAACGCCCGCCGCTTAACAGTGACTCGCGGGCGTACCCACCGGGGGGATCGGCGACGATGCGTGGTAATACGCCGTTGCAAGGTGGGGACAGCAATCCATACACACCCTCAACGCCGCGTCCGCCCTATACAAGTCAGCAATTTGAGCGTGAATCGTCCGGTGGATTATTTGATGCAGTCACGATTGCCTTAGCGGTGCTAGCATTTTTCTCAGTGGCGTGTTTATGCCCTTTGTGGATCGCTGTTATTCAAGCGCGATTCTAATTATCTTGCTCAACATCAATTTGTGGCACAGTGGGATCGTCATTTCCGGTCATAGAATCCGCCAATGGGAAGCGTGTATTGGTGACCTGATAGGTGTCCACGAGGATGCTCGCCCGTCCTTGCGGCGGTGACGCGACATAAATGCCAATTTGACCGACTTCAATCGTGTCGTCAAAGACGGTTGTAATCGTCTCTCCGTTCAGATAACCAATCAACTGATTATCGTCAACTTCCACAATTAGCGTGTTGAGTTGACCTAAGGGCATCACTGCGTCGTTTGATGTCCATGATTCACTCTCTCCGCGTAATTCACGCCATTGTCCCTCAGTGCGTACCCAGATGCTGTACCGTCCAAGACCATCGACAGCAAACACATTGTAATTGTCATCGTCGATATAGCGGAAGATAATGCCGTATCCACTGGCAGGAGAACTGCCTTCTTCCAGCAGGGCAGTCATTAAGATAGACCCGTTCGAATAGTCATTTCCAAGCGGGAAGATGGTCGCAACGGCGCGGTCTGAAAGTTCACTATCAATGCGATAAAATCCATCATCGGTCACTTCCCTAACGAGCATACTCAGGTCTTCCTGTGACCAATAGGATAGGAACGGATCCTGTTGCGAGAACGTGCTAATAAAGTAGACCGGTCCCGTCATGCTATCGGCGTTGTCACTGCCTGTCATGCTATCCACCGCGTTGATGTTATCGTTAAAACCATCCACGGTGGGAATGTTATTCGCATCAATTGTCGATGAGGCGTTATTTGAACTATTAGACGAAGAATCTCCCTGCTGATTAATGAGTCCGATGAACAAGAGTGCCGCCAGAATCGCCAGACCTGCCGCCAGAATGCCGAGCGGAGAGTTCAACGCTTTGGGCTTTAACGCTTGAATGCCCGTCTGTGACGCTGATGCGGGACTTTGAATCCGAATTGGCGTTTGATCCGGCGCAAGGTGAACAGTAAATTGTTGTGTGAATGAATTTGAGGCGGGAATATCCGGCATCTTACCGTCAAATGCCATCTTTAGATCATGACCGAATTCTTCCGCAGATTGGTAGCGTTCTTCCGGCAATTTGGCGAGCGCTTTAAAAATGACGGCATCAAGATAATCATCACCGATTTTATGTGTGTTAGAAAGGGACGGTACCGGATCATTGAGGTGGCGCAGTAATACGGAAAGTGTGCCATCATCGGCAAAGGGCGGTTTGCCTGCGAGCATTTCATACAAAATAATACCGAGCGCATACAGGTCACTCCGCTGGTCAATGGCTTCTCCGGTTGCCTGCTCAGGGGACATATAGGTAGGCGTGCCGACGGTGGAACCTTCCTGTGTGAGTCCGGTGCTTTGCGCCAACCGTGCAATGCCAAAATCGGTGAGAATGGCTTCTCCGCGTTCGTTAAGCAGGATATTTGCAGGTTTAACATCCCGATGCACCGCGCCACGATTATGAGCGTAACCCAGTGCGGCGCAGAGTTGGATCATGATTTTTAAAACTTCGTCATGAGGGGCTAGCGTTTCATTATTGCCAAGTTCTTTGAGTCGATCCTGTAGTGTTATCCCCGGAACGTAGGACATCACCATATAAAATACATTCTGACCGTCACGATTAAATGAGTCAAAATCATACATCTGGACAATATTCGGATGGTTTAAGCTGGCGACAAACTTCGCCTCTTGCTCGAAACGTTCTTTAAAATTTTCATTTTCTGAGAGATGCTCGTGCATTATTTTGATCGCAACCGAACGATCAAGATTCGTGTCATAACCTTTAAAAACGCGCGCCATGCCACCAGCGCCGATGCGCTCCAATATCTGGTAACGTCCGCGTCCGATAGTTGTATTCATCAAAGAGTGTGTTAAATCTGTCATTACGCTGTGTTTCCTAAAGGCAGTTTAATTAACAGCCTACTTTTAAACAGTTACGGTTCAATTACATTATAGCGGTTATCTTTCATTAGACGGCATTAATCATCAAAATCTTAGGTTCAGCAGGATATTTGGAAAACTGCTATACTGCTTTTTAAGCGGAAATTCAGTAAAAGGTTGCATGATGTCAACACGAATCATTAATCGCACAGATCGACTTGAACTGATTGAACGATTACTCGTAGAACACCCGACCGGGTTACGTGCGGTGGAATTGGCGCGTCAGTGCGGGGTGGATCGTCGAACGATTTATCGTGATATATCCGTCCTCACTGAAAATGGGCTTCCCGTTTATCAAAAGACGGGTCGATTTTGCATCAACCGCGAATATTATCAGTTGGGCTTGCGCTTAAATCAGCACGAGGCGATGGCGCTTTTTATGGCTCTGCGTGTGCTTGCCCATCATAGTGACCAGAATAATCCGCATGTGCTTTCTGCAATGCGAAAACTCGGCGATGCAATGTCCGAGCTTCCCGCCAAGCACATCGACCATCTGACGGAAACGATGCACAACGCACCGGTTGATCGCGGGTTCGTGAGCGTGTTAGAAACCATCACACGCGCATGGAGCGAACAGCGGATCGTCAAACTTTGGTATAGCTCCTCTAAACGAGAAACTCTCTCACGCGAATTTGCCACCTATTTTCTAGAATTAACCCCGACGGGTGAAATTTATGCTGTTGGTTACGATTCGTTTTATCAACGTGTGCGGGCGTTAAAGTTGCGCCGGATTATGCGCGCGCGTATTTTACGCACAGCCTATCAAGTACCCGCCCAATTTAATCCGCATCGCTATCTAGCAAATGCGTGGGGTGGGGTGGGCGAAGAAGATACCGCCAGCGCGGAAGTTATTTTAAAGGTTTCTGCGGAGGTCGCGCCGATCATTATTCAGCAACTCTGGCATCCAAACCAGCGCATCGTGCGCCATAATGACGGGTATTCGCTGATTTCGTTGCAAATTTCGGATTGGCGGGCGATGTTGCCGTGGATACGCTCGTGGGGTGGGCAGATTGAAGTGTTGCAACCCTCCGTGTTGCGGCAGGAGTTGCGTCAGGAAGCGCAGAATATCGCCAGAATGTATGGAAACGAAACAAAACGGGCTACCCTCAATTCCGAATAGCCCGTTGTTGTAGAAAATTTGCGGTCTGTAACTTTATTGGTCTGGTGTTGCTTCAGGTAGAGGTTCGTCTGTCGGTTCTTCCGTCAGCACACCACCGATACTCGTGCTTACAGTGCCAAACACGGGACGCAGTGACCCATCCGGCGCGATTAAGCTGTTGTAGCAGGCTTCCACCCGATACGCCAACCCCTGACAACCATTTAAGTTATCGAGGAACATCGGTCCAACATAGCCTGTCTCCATGCCAATTTCATAAGCGCGTGGTACGTAAATAGCTTGTTCGCTGAGGCTGGTATAGGTGACGAAAATGTTGGCTTCTGAGGGGAAGTCGGTATCCTGACCCGTTCCCCAACCGAAACTTGTCACCCACATCGGGCGGGTATCCCCGTTCGCAAGCATGATGTCATGATAGGCGCGAAGTGTCTCTAAGAAGTAAAAAATCGGATTTTCATAGTGTGTTTCCACGCCCGGCGCGGCATCACAGCACAGCGCATCCGGTGGATTTGCCCAGCCACCGGGATGTACGCCGATTGCATCCGAGACAGCGATCACACCTTCGTTATAAAGACCTTGCAGATAATCTCTATCCGCAATGGCATTGATTCCATCATTAAAGCCTGTTGGCGCTAATCCGGCAGTAATAACCTGTGCCTGTGGATCAATCGCTTTGATGGCGTTATAGGCAACGGTCAACAGATCAATGTAGTTCGTCTGGCACATGCCAGTGGTCACGCGTGGGTTATCTGCTGTGCCAAGATTGATCTGGCAACTCCAATTGCGGCGAATATTGGGTTCATCCCAGATTTGATAAGCGTCCACCGTACCACTGTAGCGATCCGTGAGGGCGGTCATGAAGTCTTCAAAGGTGGTGAGGTCTTGCGGTGGTGCATTTTCGTTGAGCGGATCGTCACCGAAGCGTTCCCGCGCCCAATCTGGTGCATTCGTGACTGTGAACATGATGTTCAATCCCTGTGAATCTAGCGCGTTCACAATGGCATCTAGCTCGGTGAACTCAATGCTGGCGGGTTCGGCTTCGATGTCGCGCCATTCCACGCGCACTTTGACCCAATCGACACCTAATTCGTCCACATAGTCGGTGAGTTGCGCCACATCCTGACCTATCATGAAGGCTTCCACACCGTAACCGAAGGCTTCGTTCGGGAGCGCGGGTGCTTCTACGACCACGGGGTCTTCGGAGACGGCAGGTTCTTCAGTCACTGTTACAATCTCAGTTGCCTCGGCAGGTGGCGCAGTCGGCGTGATTTCAACAATCGGTTCAACGGTTGCTTGATCTACCTGTATCGGCGCGTTTGGATCAGGTACGGTGAGCACCTGTCCGGCGAAAATCACATCCGCACTGCTCAAGCCGTTGAGTTGCCGTAATTCTGTGACTGTTGTGTTAAACCGGATCGCAATACGGAACAGGGTATCGCCATAAATAACGGTATAGGTGCTGGTTGTGCCTATTTCCGGCGTGGTAACAGGGGTGGGTGCCTGTTCGGTTGTGGTAGTGCCCGGAATTCGCAACACCTGACCGGTAACAATTAGGCGTGGATTGGTAATGCCATTTTCGGCGGCAAGTGCGGTGGTGGTTGTATTGAAGCGCACCGCGATCCGGAAAAGGGTATCGCCTGATTGCACCACATAGGTTTCGAGCGGTTGGGTTGCCGGCGTTGCGGTTGCTAAATCAATAATGACAAGTTCAACTGTAGGTTCTGGCGTGGTTTCGGGTACTTCGGTGGTTGTTTGTGCGGACGCGCCAAAGGCAAATCCACTGATAAGTACAAGTGTCGCGCACAGGTACATCGATATACGGCGTAACTGCATTCGTCTTCTCCTCAAAGATTTCGTGATTAACAATTAAGCAAATATTACACCCGACAGACGAGTCGCGCCATGTCATCCGTGCTATAATTCTTGTATGAGCATAACTTATAAGCCTTTTGGGAGATTTCCTTGAAGCGCATTACCCTAATTATTATGTTGGTTTTACTGAGCGTACTCTCATCTGGAACAGGGTATGCACAGTCTCGCTCTGTGTATTGGGAGCGTTGGGACGCAACGATAGATCAGATTGACACGGCTAATAATCGATTCGATGTCAGTTACGCATATGATGTTTACTTCAGCGGGGCATTCACATTCGGTTCAATTATCGTTGAGGATGATCGGCTAGAATCACTCACGAACATCGTGGTTTATGAAGATGGACAGTTATTAACGCCTGCTTGTAATGAGCGTGCAGGCACCTATTGCGTGCAGAATGTCCAAGAGGGTATTTCCATCGTCTATCGGTTTTTTCAGCCCATTCAAGACAGAAGCCAACAGTTCACGATTGAATATACAGTAAACGGCGCATTACGGGTCTACGAAGAAGGCGATCAATTGTGGTGGTCGGTTGTGCCATCGGAGCATTTCGGTTTCCCGATTCGCAACAGTACCGTGACCGTCGAATTACCAGAAGGTTTTGCGCCACGTCAGGATATTGACCTTGTTGAAACCTATGGTGTGCCTGCGGATGTCACATTGGATGGGCGATTCGTCAGGGCAACCGCCACGCGTGAAATTACTGGAGATCAATCGTTCGAGATTCGGGTGCAATATCCGCATAATCCCGATGCAGTCGCACCCGCATGGCAATCTGGATTTGATGATCGACAGGCGTTTGAACAAAACATCAAACCCTTCATCACATTAGGTTCAATCTTGCTATCATTGGTGATCGGTATCGTGTTTCCGCTTGCGGCTTTTAGTTACTGGTATCGGCGTGGGCGTGATCCGAAGGTGGGTCCTGTGCCAGAATATTTGACCGAGCCACCGTCGGATTTACAGCCTGCATTAGTTGGGACGCTAATTGACGAAAAAGCAGATGTGCATGATGTGATGTCCATTTTTATCGACCTCGCACGACGTGGCTATCTGGTGATTGAAGAGAACAAGACAGAAGGTCTTATTTTTGGCTTAGGTGCGAAAAGTGAATTCACCTTTAAACGTACAGACAAAGCGGACGCAGATTTAAAGGCATTCGAGCGTAAAGTCTTTGATAGTATCTTCACTGGTAACAAAATGGAACGTGAGCTTGATGACCTCAAGAATAAGTTCTATACCACTATTCCAAAGGTACAAAGCGAACTTTATAACTCACTCTATCGCCGAAAATTAGTTACCGCCAAACCGAGTACGGTGCGTTCTACATGGACGACGATTGGTACAACGGTCATTATTTTTGCGGCGGTGGTTGGCTTTCTCATGTTTGATGGCATCGAACGCTTCGGCGCGGCGATCCTGTGTATTCCTGCCTCAATAGGGTTTTCTGGTGCTGTAGCATTGGCGTTTTCACAAATTATGCCAGCAAAAACCCAAAAAGGTGCGCTCGAAGCGGCGAAATGGCGAGCATTCCAGAATTATTTGCAGAATCTTGAAAAATATGACGATCTTGAATCCGCCGCCGCGCTGTTTGAGCAATACTTACCGTATGCAGTTGCGTTTGGTCATGATCGTGCATGGGTCAATAAGTTTAAGCGCAACCCGCGTGTAGGCATTCCCACATGGTACTATCCGACCTATCGCGGTGGGTATTATAGCGGCGGGTATCGTGCCGGGTCGCCAATAGGTGCTGGTTTGCCGAGTGCCTCGGATGTAAATCCCGGAGAGTTGGCGCGTGCCGGTGGTGGCAATGTGCTGGATGATTTTTCTGGCGGGTTATCAGGTGGACTGGATTCAATTTCAGATAGCTTAACCACGATGCTAGATTCTGCCTCGCGTACCTTTACCAGCGCACCTTCGAGTTCCGGTAGTGGGGGAAGTTGGAGTGGCGGTGGCGGCTCATTTGGTGGTGGTTCAAGTGGTGGTGGCAGTAGTGGATTTGGATAATAAGGAGTAACGACGGGTGAATCGTGGTCGTTTAAGCGGCATAATTTTAATGGTGATTGGCTTCGGTGTAGCGGCGCTTTCCGGTTTATGGTTGGCGGTGCAGGCGCGCGGGGACAATTTGAGCGCGGGGGGGGCTTTGCTTGGCGCACTCATCGTGTTTGTACCGGTGGCATTACTGCTGGGCTTCGGAATCTATCTCTACACACAGGGCGGGCAGGAGATTGAAGAAGAAAGCACCATGCGTATGCAACGCGACTTGCTGGATATTCTGAAAAGTCGTGGGCAGGTGCGTACCGAGGAGATGGCAATTGAATTAGGTGTTCCGATGAATATGGTACAGGATTTAGTGCATCAGCTGGTCGGTTTGCAGGTTTTCAGCGGATACGTAAACTGGAAAGAAGGAATGCTTTATTCCGAAGACGCGAGCAAGTTGCGCGAATTGGATCGGTGTAAGCATTGTGGTGGGGAGATCGAACTTGTTGGTAAGGGAGTCGTCCTCTGTCCGTTCTGCGGGACGGAATACTTCTTGACATAACGCACATTTTGTTGAAGACCTGTTACGTGAATTCGCGCAGTACCCCAATCATTGGGGCATACGATTGTGAATTTTATTATAGGATAATTAACAGTAACATTTTCTTGTTTATGCAGTGGAGGGTATTGAATGTCAAGTTTATATGATCGGATCGTTTCCCAACGGGGATCGCTAGAACGGCTTGTAGCGCGAATTCCCGGCTTTAAAGGCTATCAGGATAAGCAGGCACGCCGGACTGCGGATCGCATGATACGTGAGCATATTACCGGCATACTCGCGCAGAAAATCACCAAGTTGATTGATATTGAAAAGATCATCTTATCAAGCGCGGGCATCGCCTACATGAGCAAAACCCGTGATGTAAAAAGTAAACTCCAGCTTTATCACGATAAAGTTGCCACCGCCGCGCCCAAATATGATGGGATGTGGGCACAGATGAAGATTGAATCTGAAGACCTTGAGAAAATTTATAGCTTCGATGAAGCCCAGATGCACTATGTTGATAATATCGACGCATCACTGGATAAATTGAGACAAGCCGCGCTGACGAATACCGATCTCGATGCCGCGATTTTCGAGACGAGTGGTGTCGTTACCGAGGCGCTAGAAGCCTTTGATCTGCGTGATAATGTGCTGACTGAATTGGGCGACGCGATCTAATTCAGCTTGTGACTGAGCAACAGTAAGTACACCGAGCAATTGTTACGCTAATTTCGCAAAACATAGAGTGTCCACATCAATTTAGGAGAAAAAGAACTCATGGCACGAATTATTGACGTAATCGATCATGTCAATGTCGCCGAAGAAGAACTCGCTTATCGTGAGCCTCAGCAGGGGAGTGGCGATTGGCGGATGGGATCGCAGGTCATCGTCAGTGAAAGTCAGGCGGCGGTCTTCGTCCGTGCAGGGCAGGCGCTGGATGTACTGGGTCCGGGACGACATACGCTGTCTGTCGCAAATATCCCGATTCTGTCCGGTCTGATTGGCATGGCGACCAGCGGACGCACACCTTTCACGGCAGATCTGTACTTTATCAATTTGCGGAATTTGCCGCAGGTGGGGTGGGGGACGAGTAAGCCAATTTATATGCGTACCAACACCGGCTTAGGTATCATCCTTCTACGGACGCATGGTGTTATTGATATTAAAGTTGCTGACCCGATGATGTTCCTGAAGAAATATGGCATGAATCGTGCGGTCACTCGCCTAAGTGACATCAAAACGCGGATTCAGACCATGCTCCTCGGCGAGATCAATAACTTGCTGTTGAAATCTGGTGCACAGAACATCGTCGAAGCCAACGGTGTGCTTGAAGACCTCGAAGGTGCGCTCCTCGTTCAGATCAATGATCGCTTTAACGAACTCGGTCTGACGATTCAGGCATTTGAGTCTAATCCATTTGACACGGTCAATGTGCCGATTGAAGAACTCCGCGATGTGGTGCCGCTCGAAGTCTGGTTAGAGGTTCTGGAACGCCAGAAACGTCTTGACATCGGCATGGCGGCGGCACAAAACGAAGGGCTTGGTGGTGCAATGACGAGCGCCGGCTTGGGTCTGGGTGTCGGTCAGCAATTGGGATCGGTAATGGGTGGTCAGCCACAACAGCAAAATAATGAGCAACTGTCGATGATGCAACAGCAGATGATGCAACAACAACAGATGATGAATCAGATGATGCAACAAATGATGAATAATAATAACCCGAACGCGGCACCTCAACCAGCCGCTCCTCCCGCCGCGCCGTCTTCTGCGCCTGCTGTCTCAGCGCCGCAGAGCAAGGAAGAAATTCAGGCGTTGATTGATAGCCTTGATATGAAGCTGGCGATGGGCGAAATTTCCGAAACGATTTACAACAAGATGGTCGCTAAATGGCAAGAGCGTCTGGACAGCATGTAGTTCTTAGACAAACAGCGTAAAAAAAGAGCGTCCAGAATAAGTGGGCGCTCTTTTTTGTTTTGCTGAACTCGTTACCCGACTTACGATTCGATCTCGAACTCGATAGTTGCGTTTTCAAACTTTTCGATCTCTTCATCAGTGAGCGTCTGGTAATCGTCTTTGTTGAAGCCCTTCAAATATTGCTTCAAGTTGGGTTTTAATGTGACTTCTTTCTTGCCCAGCGTCACTTTGTCCATTGCAAAAAGCACAGGGACTTCTGGATTCGTAATTTCCAGCGTACTGCGCGGGTCAATAAACAGGATGAGGGGTTCAACATCAACCTCAATGCCAATTTCATCCATGATGTCCTGAACGTGTTTTGCGGCTGCTTTTGCTTCAGTCGTCGGGTCACCGATACCGTCCATACGGAAAATGCTAAAGACACGGCTCAAGGGACTCCGATGCGTTGTCCATGTGCCACCATCAACCGCAAATTTACCTTCTTGATAGCGCGTGATGATCGCAAACACACCCTGCGGGGAAATCAAGATATGACGGGCAGGCATGTGCAGGTAATTATAGAGCACACTCTTGGTGCTGATGCCCTTTAACCCTAACTGAATTGAATCTTCAGGGCGTGGTTGGCGCACCCATAGATTGGTCATCCGTACTGACACGAGCGTGCTAAGCATCCCGACGATGAGGACAACCGGCATGATGAGCAGATACAGTTGTTGTCCTGTTGATTCGTCTACGGTATTCAGGAATGCACCATTCGCCGCAAGGAAGCCGAATCCGAGCACGAACAGGCTGAAAAAGAATAGATAGGTCGCTATACGGCGATTACGTTTAACTAAATCTTCGTTGGTTTCAATACGCATAGAGTGTCGCTTAATTACCTGATGGAACGAAATAAGAAACGGAACCGGCATAGCTGAGTTCCGCGCACACGAGTGTACCATAACGCACGGATGGTAAAATCTCCCATTCTCGCGGTGTACCATACGCAACGCCAAGAATAGCGGTTGTCAGGTCATTGGCGAGTGGTGTAACGCAATGCGTGACCGGGCTAGAGAAGCGTGTCGCAATCCCGCCGGGAGGACCATTGAACGCATAAACATCATAGAGCACGCCACGTCGTGAATATCCATCCGGTGTCGGCGGTGCATAGCGATCAAGGTTCAAACGGCAGAAGAAGCGGATACCGTTGCCGTAAGTGATGAAAATATCGTCTGCATCAACATAGAGAGTCTCACAACCGCTATAGGTCGCCATCGGTGGAGTGACGTTTTGTCCGCTAGAAGCGACAACCTGCTGGATCAAATCTTCGCGGTTGGTATCGCCAGCAACGCCGGGGTTGGTGGTTGTGCCAATCGGGGTGGTGACCACGCTGGCATCGGTGATGACTTCAGCGGTAATGATTGCTACGCCGCCGATATTTAAACTAACAGGGGAGGTGCCATCTGATGGGCCAAGCACCCCCGCAGAGCCGAGATTAGTAATGTCGAATGTGCCGCCGGGTGTCCATGCCCAATAGGTGAGGACGGATGCACCGGTTGTATCTGCGTTGAATTCAAAACCAACGGGTAGATAAAACCCGACCCAGATGACCGGCTGATTGATCGTGACAGGTTCGGTCAGGTCTACGGTGAAGGTTCCTGTAGTGGTGATATTCACCTGTTGTTGGCGCACGAGGGTCGCATCCGCAGGAGATCCGCCGTTGGCATCCTCGTAGATAACTAGTGTAGCGGCTGTACCGGGCGTGCGGGCAACGCTGATACTTACGCGGTCAATCTGCGTGGGGCGGGTGATTCCACGACTATTCAGATCAAACCCGTTGATGACCATAGAAGGCTCACCGGTAATCTGCCATGGTGCGCTTCCGTTCCCGTTATTGCTGAGGGTCACATTTCCGGCAGAGACGGTCATCATCGAAAGGCTAAGTAGGCCGATTAAAGAGAGTAAAATTACAAATGCTCGTTTTTGCATTGGTCTGTTTCCTGATTTTTAAGATTCAAAATTCGCTAAGAAGCGACTATCCTACTGTACGCTTCTGTAATGTATAATGCGCTTGCTATTTTAGGGACTATCAAACAGATGGTCAAGCAAGTCATCTTGAATTTTACAATTATATGAAATTCCCTCGTGACGTTTAGAGGTTGGAGGTGTATTGTAATGGAAGAATTTGCTCTGCTGACTTTTGTGATTCTATTGGGTTTGGGTGCATGGTGGTCATTAGTGACTTTCCCCAAACAACGGGATTTTCAGAAGCGTCAGCAGTTTGCGCGGACGCTAGCCACCGGTGACGAAGTAATTACATACGGTGGCATCATCGGAAAGGTCATTGACATTAACGCTGAAAAAGGGATCGCCTTTGTTGAAATCGCAGATGGTCTTGTGATTCGCATGATTACTGCGGCGTTGATGCAACCCTATGATGAGGACGAGATCGCAGAAAATGCGCGTCGCGGATTACGCGAAACAAATATGCTGGAAGAACAGCAATCATAGGGTGATTGGCTTAACGGGGTAGGAGGTCTATGCCCCGTTTACATTTTCTAAGAAAGGATTTTTATGAGACGGCATTGGTTTTGGCTGGCAGTCATATTAGCGTTGGCGGTTTTTTCCGTCTGGGTTGCCTTGCCGGGAGATGCGAAAGTTGTTGAAGTTGATTTCAACAATGATGGTGAACCCGACTGGGCAGAGTTTAATCAAGGTCTTGACCTTGTGGGTGGTTTGCGTGTTTTGCTTCAGGCGGAACTTCCATCTGATGCCTTTACCGCAGAAGAATTGCGCGAAACGGCGAATAGTGTTTCCCGTCGTGTGAACGCCATCGGGCTTTCCGAAGCGACGGTACAGGTGCAGGGCGGTAACCGTATTCTGGTGGAATTACCGGGTGTGACCGATCCACAACAGGCGATTGAGACGATCCAACAAACCGCACAGCTTGAGTTTGTAGATTTTGGTGGGTTAACGGCAACTCAAGTCAATCAGTATATCGGACAGCGGATTTTGACGACTCAGCAGTTGCTGATTAATCAAGCCCGCGAGGAAGCGGCGGCTGAAGACTCTACGCAAGGCGCGTTGAGCGATGCAACGCAGGAAGCCGTCGTTGAATCAGAAGTTACGCCGGACATTGTGGCTGAAGCGACCGAAGCCACAAGCGAAGTTACGGCTGAATCAACAGCTGAGTCATCAGAAGAAGCCGCTGTTGAAGGCGACAGTAGCGATACAGAAATACAGGAAGAAGCGCCTGTTGTGCAGGAACAACCCCGCTTGTTAGACCCGCAGGGACAACCATTTCGAACGGTATTAGAAGGTGGTTTGCTGGATGCGGCAGTGGCTGAGTTCCAGCAGGTCGATTGGATCATTCGCTTCGCATTGAACGAAGAAGGTGCGGCGATTTTCGGTCCCTTCACCGCAGAGCGTATTGGCGAACCGCTGGCAATTGTGCTTGATGGCGTTGTGCTTTCTGCACCGACTATACAGGCGCAGTTAACCGACGGTGGCGTTATCTCCGGTGGATTTATTGAAGATGAGGCTAAACAATTGGCAGTGCAGTTACGTTCCGGTGCGTTGCAAATTCCGCTTCGTGTGGAAAGTGCAGAAACTGTCGGCGCGACGCTCGGTCAAGAATCGGTTAGCCGAAGCATCCGGGCGGGTATCGTCGGTGTGATCGTTGTGCTGACGTTTATGCTTATTTATTATCGTGTTCCGGGTATTGCGGCGGACTTAGCGTTAGTCGTCTTTCTTTTATTGAATGCCGCGGCGTTTAAATTGATTCCGGTGACCATCACGTTACCCGCGATCACAGGTTTCCTCATATCCATCGGTACGGCGGTAGATGGTAACATCCTCATTTTTGAGCGCCTCAAAGAAGAATTGCGCGACGGAGCGGATCTTGAGAGGGCATTGGATTCAGGGTTTGATCGTGCATGGACATCCATCCGTGACTCGAATCTGTCGACGATCATCATCTGTGGTGTTTTGTTCCTCTTCGGGCAAACACCTGGGGCGAGCATCGTCAGCGGTTTCGCGGTGACACTGGCGCTTGGGCTGGTGATTAACCTGTTCACGGCGGTTATCGTCACGCGGACGTTCTTATATTTAATCGTGTATTATTCGCGCAATTCCTTGAGCCGACGTAAATGGCTGTTGGGTGTTTAATCGAAGGGATATGCTGGCATGTTTAATCTTGTAGAAAAACGAAATATCTATTTCCTATTTTCCGGTACGATTATTGGTATCGGTTTAATCATCATGCTTCTGTCGTTTATAGAAACCAATGCCCCTTTTAGATTGAGCATCGATTTCGTTGGCGGTAGTATTTATGATCTGAAATTTACCGAAGCAGGCGCGACGGAAGATAATATCCGCTCGGTCTTTGCGAGCTTCGGCGAGGATAACGTTGTTATTCAGCGTTTGGGTGCAGAAGAAAACTTTAGTTGGTCGGTACGTGGTAACTTTGAAGATCAGGAAACCACACAAGGGTTGTTAAATGCGCTAGACGAACTCGCCCCATTAGATCGGGATAGTTTGCGCGTGGAGCAGGTTTCAGCGACAGTAGGGCAGGAAGTGACGCGTGCGGCATTTATCGCGGTATTCGTCGGTGCGCTGGTCATTACAGGCTTTATTGTTATTGCGTTCCGTCAGGTGCCGAAAGCGGTGCGTTATGGTGTCTGCGCGATTGCCGCGATGATCCACGATGTTCTGGTTGTGATGGGCGCGATGTCGCTGATGGGCTTGTTGCTCGGATGGGAGATTGATGCCCTGTTCCTCACGGCTGTGCTGACGGTTGTCGGTTTCTCCGTGCAGGACTCTATCGTATTGTTTGATCGTATCCGTGAGAACATCCCCAAACATATTGGCGAACCATACGAGACAATTGTCAACCGGAGCATCTGGGAAACGATCCATCGTTCTTTAGCGACACAGTTAAACGCGTTCTTTGTTATGGTGGCAATTCTGTTGTTCGGTGGTGATACTATCAAGCAATTTATCGCCATTCTGTTTATTGGTTTGCTGAGTGGTACATATTCATCCATCTTCATCGCCGTGCCGTTGCTGGTGTCATGGGAAAAGGGCGAAATTCCCCTTCTGGAAGGTGACGAGCATATTGCCGCGGCGGGAGCATAACCTATGCGGGCAGTCGTATATAAAGATACGCTACGCTTAGAGTCCCAACATGAGAAGCCTACTCCTCAAAAGGGTGAGGCGCTCTTGAAGATTCGGCGCGCAGGTATCTGCAATACAGATTTAGAACTTGTAAAAGGCTACATGGGCTTTTCTGGCATTCTCGGTCACGAATTTGTGGCTGAGGTGCTGGAAGCCTCCTCACAGTTCATAGGACGGCGCGTCGTCGGTGAGATTAATGTAGCTGATGGTACCTGTGATTTTTGTCGGCGGGGCATCCCTAGTCAATGTACTAATCGGACAACAGTAGGCATTGACCGTCATGATGGCGGTTTCGCGGATTTTATGCGACTAAGTGAGCAGAATTTACATATCGTACCGGATTCCGTGAGCGATGATTCTGCGGTATTTGTTGAGCCGTTAGCCGCCGCGTTGCAAATTCTGGAAGCAGTCCATATTTCGCCACGTGATCGTGTAGTCGTAATTGGTGCGGGTAAATTAGGGATGCTTGTCGCGCAGGTGTTACGCTTAACAGGTGCGAATATTGTGGTAATTGTTCGGCGCGAAAAACAGGCGAACTTGCTAGAGAAGTGGCGTATTCCGGCAGTAGCGCGTGAGGAATTGGCGAACAGTTATGCTGATGTGGTCGTCGATTGTACAGGCACTGAAGCTGGTTTTGCGGAGTCGCTTGATCTGGTGAAGGCACGCGGGACAATCGTTCTCAAAAGTACCTATGTCGGCACGCCGACGGCAGATTTAACACGCATCGCCGTCGATGAAATTCGGGTTATCGGTAGCCGATGTGGTCCTTTTGATGCCGCCTTGCGCCTACTTGAAGCTCAGCTTGTCGATGTTGAATCGCTGATCGAAGCACGCTATAGCTTAGATCAAGCGATGCACGCAATGGAACATGCCGGACAAAAAGGTGTGCTCAAAGTTTTGCTGGATATGTAAGGCATTAGTCAACCATCGGCACAGTGAAGAAGAACGTTGTTCCTGCGCCAGATTCACTTTCCAGCCAGATGTTGCCCCCGTGTGCCTCCACAATATGCTTGGTGATGACCAACCCCAACCCCGTTCCAGAGGCTTTATCTGCTGTTGATTGTACGCGGAAGAACTTCTGGAACATATTTTTCTGATCTTCTTTTGGAATTCCGTAGCCGGTATCTTTAACGGCAATACGTATCATCGGCTGGTCATCCCGTTCAACAACTTGTGTGTTGACGAAGATGCTTCCTTCGGCGCGATTATATTTTATAGCATTCGTCAATAAATTTAATAAAACTTGCTTGATCTTACCGCGATCACCATTGATCGTATCTTCTATTTCATTATTATTCACAATGGTGATGTCTTTATCCGAAGCCTGCGGGATGACGATATGAATGCTTTCTTCCAGCAACTTGTTTAAATCGAATGGCAGGATTTCAATTTTTGCACGTCCGCTTTCCATCTGTGCAAGATCGAGAAATTCCGTCGTCAGGCTCATCAGGCGATTGGTTTCATTTTGCATCATAACAACCATGTCTGTCCGTTTTTCTTCCGGCAGGTCAGGGCGTAAGAGTAGGGTGGTGCTGGTTTTTAGTGAGAGCAGTGGTGTTCGCAGTTCATGCACCATTTCCGCCACAAAATCGCTCTGACGAAACAGACGGGCATTCTCAATCGCAATACCGGCGAGGCTTGCAAGCGTGGTTAGGGCGTTTACATCCATGTCATTGTATTTTTCGTTGTCACGCTTATTCACAGCCTGCAACGCACCAATAACCTCCTTGTGGGTTCTCATCGGTACACCTAGCAAGTTGCGGGTGCGAAATGCAATGGCATCATCCACGCCCTGAAAATGTGTCGGTTCACTGGAAACATCTTCGATAACACGGGGTTCGCCATGTGTGACAATCCATCCAGCAGTACTGCCCTCCAACGGCACAATGATTTCTTCCATCGCGTTCGGGTCAGAATTGGTCGTAATAGCGAAACGGAGTTCACCACTGGCGGAATCCAATAACAGGATAGATGCTTCCTGACTATCCGTGAGTTCTGTTGCGGCGGAAATAATCTGACGGAGCAGGGACATATGATCGAATGTGGAGTTCAGCTGTTTACTAATTTCGATCAGGCGCTCGTACATCTCCAACTGCCGGTCACGGGCGGAGGAGTCATGGTCATTAGTATTTGTGTATGCGGTCATCCTGTTTTCTCCAATTCACGCACGATTGCAGGCAAGGCTTCCGCCGCTCGTGCGTGGATTACAACCTCCGCCATGTTATCAGCCGGGGTCGGTTCTAGGTTGATAATAACGATTTTTGCACCCGTGCGATATGCGAGACGGGGTAAATCACTGGCTGGCTCAACTTCTAAACTAGAGCCGATAATAATCAATAGATCACACTTTCGAGCGGCATCCTGTGCGCCCTGTAATGCCCGTATCGGTAATTGTTCGCCAAATAAGATGACATTTGGCTTTAACACGCCACCGCAGGTCGGGCAAAGCGGAACCTCTGCATCTTCCAGAAACTTGTGCAAGATCGGCTTCGCATCATAAACCGTAAAACAGTTGATGCACGTTGCCTCACGCATGTGTCCATGTAATTCAAAAATGGTTTTATTGCCAGCGCGTGTATGCAACATATCAATATTCTGGGTAATTATCGAGTCGAGTTTTCCCATCCGTTCTAAATCTGCTAGCGCCATATGACCCGCGCTTGGCTTTGCTTCAATGGTCGTCCGTGTGAGCGGCGCAACCCAATTATAAAATGCAGACGGATTTTTCTTAAAGCCAAAAATACTCGCTACATTCATCGGGTCAACACCCTGCCACAATCCAGAATCATGGCTACGAAAATCAGGAATACCTGAATCCGTGCTAATGCCTGCCCCGGTAAACGCTACCACATGTTGTGTTGTTTTGATCAAATTTGCTACATGGATAATTTTTTGTGAAAGTGTTTCTTGAATCATACGATAAAAACTAACCTGTTAAGAACTAATTCTTTTGTTGGATCTTTTCCGCAAGTTTAGTCAATTGACCGCTAATGACTGAATTAGGGCTAAAGTTTACAATTGGCATACCATTTTCTGTGGCATCAAAGGCAATATCGGGTGAGGCAGTAATAATAGCACGGATTTCTCTTCCGAGTGCAATCTCAATATCTTGCCACGGTGTTTGTGATTCATCTGATTTGTCACGGTTAACAACCACGATCTCAACCGCTTTGTCACCTAATTCTGCGAGAATCTGCTGTGCTGTTTTCATCGAAATGCTGGTTGGCTCTACCACCATCAAGAGTAAGCTGAGTTCATTTTTCAGGCGATTAAACAGCGGCGAGTACCCATTACCAAGGTCGAGTACCAGCAATTGTGTTAAAGTTTTTAAAGCCTTTACAACAGAAAGAGCAGAATCTGCGGTAAAGTTTAGATGTGTTTCTCTTGGGCGTGTGGAAGAAAGTAGCGCCCGTAAGCCTGTTGTATGGGTCACTATTTCGTCGTTTACAAACGATGGGGTAATATCATCCTTGGGTTTGCTAATGACGCTTGCCATACCTGTTGGGGTATCTGACCCGAGAAAATAGCCCATCGTCCCTTTACCGAGACAGAAATCTGCGACAATTGGAGATTCACCTTTAAGCTGGAACGCCGCGGCAATATTTAATGCGACAGTTGTTGTTCCAACACCGCCTTTCGTCCCGATAACCCCGATGGTTGTACCGCTGACGTTATTTTGTTGACGACGATCTGCACTGCGCTCAAGGATCGTTTTTACACGGGAGGCAAGTTCTGCTGGATGTGTGGGTTTCGTTAAATAGTCGTCTGCGCCTGCTTCAAATCCTGCCACTTTGTCGTCAATCAGGGTTTTAGCAGTGAACATGATAATAGGGATCGCCTGAGTATCGGGATTTTCCCGCAACTTACGGCAGACCTCATAACCGTTCATATCGGGCATCATCACATCTAAAATGATGAGATCGGGATGCTCAGCGTTGGCTTTTGCCAATCCTTGACTTCCGGTATTTGCGGCAACAACCTCATAACTGTGGCGTTGCAACATAAGACCGATAAGTTTAAGGCTATCAATATCGTCATCTACTATTAGTATTTTTTCTGCCATGTTGTTCTAATTTTGTAACATCAATAAGGCGAAGTCTAGCATGAAAGAAAATGCGCCGCAAGAAAAGTCAGGTTATCTTTTCTTAACTAAACTTGCTCACACTTTGTCGTCTATATTATAATTCAATCATGAGAGAAAATAGAGCGTTACTATTTGTCTATTTTTGTCACTAACTTTACACTTTTTATTGTACGAGCAATAAGACCATTTATGGAGAATAACGTGAAGATCACCTATTCTTCATTCGGAGGGGACTAATGACAGAAGTCAATGCCACACAAGAGCAAGCGCACCTATCAATTTTGCGCGATATTGTTGGTAAAATTGCTCGTAACACTAATCCCATTGAAACGTTGAATCACATTGTATATTCTGCCAACACCCTGACAGGTGCATCTGGCGGTGGGGTGTTGATTTTTGAAGACCCTCGCTTATTAAGCCACTTCAACCTTAATGAAGAGAATCTCCCTTCTGACGAAGCGCTATCAAGTTTCGTCATGGGGCTTGGTAAAGGTTTACATATTGACCCTCCTTTGGTGGATGGGTTGGCTTTTTCGGCACCGCATGTTGCACTAGCACAAATCATCGTAAATGAGATTGTTGTCGGTGTATTTTTACAAGAGTTTGATACCCGGATCACTTTTGATGAAACGTTTATGGCGGATTTAGGAACGGTGATTGACTGCCTGAGTATTGTGGTCGGGCACATACGGATGACCACCCGTCACAAAAAATTGAGCCGTAATCAGAGTGAATTTATGCGGATTGTCTCGCACGATTTACGAAGCCCGCTTACCTCCATGAAGGGTTTCGCAAGTATGCTGGAATCCGGCATGGTCGGCGATTTTAACGATCAGCAGGCGCATTTTGTCGACAAGATTCTCGCTGGTATTAGCCAGATGACCACGCTTGTGGATAATTTTCAGGATGCGGGTCGTTATGATCCTGAAACTGGCTTTTATGAAATGGAGCGTAGTCCTTGCGATGTGGCGGATATGGCGCGGCGCATCGTGGAAACGCATCTTGTTCCGGCGGAAAAGCAGGAACTTGCGCTTAAGACGGATACATCCGATGACGTGCCTGTAATTAATGCCGATGTGAATATGCTTGAACGGGCGATTGCCAACCTTGTTGATAATGCCATCAAATACACGCCCAATGGCGGCTTGATAGAGGTTGGGGTGCATGTTCAGAACGGCGAAATGTTGCTGGTATCCGTAAAAGATTCTGGATTTGGTATTTCGCCCGAGAATCAGAAGATGTTATTTGAGCGCCATGTTCGCATCCCTCGAAAAGAACATAAACGTGTTAAAGGGAGCGGGTTGGGCTTATTCATCGTGCGGAGCATCGCACAGCGACACGGTGGAGACGCTTGGGTGGTTAGTGAAGAAGGACAGGGGAGTAATTTTTTCATCAGCATTCCCCTCAACGACCAAAACACCCTTCTGCCCGGATAAACGCTAGCATGATGAAACAAGTGTTCATGTTTTGAGCAGATTACGATAAGATAGACCCCGACACCATCGGGGTTTTATTTTTAGGACATAGTATGGTTATTCAGTTACTTACTGAAACAGTTATCGCGCAAATTGCGGCGGGCGAAGTGGTTGAGCGTCCGGCATCGGTCGTCAAGGAGTTAATTGAAAATGCGCTTGATGCTGGAGCGGGGAGCATCCACGTCACCATTCAGAACGGGGGTCAAAAGCTGATCCGTGTGAGTGATGATGGTTCAGGTATTCAAGTGGCGGAGGTCGATTTAGCATTCGCCCGCCACGCGACGAGCAAACTCCGTATCACCGATGACCTTTCTCGATTGTCTACACTTGGTTTTCGTGGAGAGGCACTGTCAAGCGTTGCATCTGTCAGTCAGGTCACGTTGGTCACACGACATCGTGAAGATACGATTGGTGTTCAGCTTCGGGTAGATGGTGGCGTTGTTGTCCGGCGACAATCCATTGGTGCACCGGCAGGTACGGTCATCACGGTGGAGAATCTTTTCTACAACACGCCTGCACGCCTCAAATTCTTAAAAAAAGAAGCGACGGAGAAACGCTATATCACAGCGCTCATCACACGCTATGCGATGGCGTATCCGCATGTGCGCTTTTTGCTTGAACAGGACGGGCGGGAGATTTTCCGCACGAGTGGCAGTGGTCAATTGGCGGATGTGATCGTCAAAACGCTTGGCTTGGAGCATTTTCGGCAGATGCTTGAGGTGGACGCGCAAGAGTCTGCCCGTGATGATCGCCCTGAAGTGCATGTTTTTGGCTTTACATCCGCGCCGGAATTTCATCGTTCAGATCGCACCCACATCACACTGTTTGTGAACGGGCGCTGGATTCAGGATACCAGCCTGACGTATGCGGTGGTACAAGCCTATCAAAGTGTGATTCAAGATGGGCGTTATCCGATTAGTGTTCTGATGATTACGCTACCACCCCATGAAGTCGATGTGAATGTGCATCCAACCAAGGCAGAAGTGCGCTTTCGGGATAATAATGCGGTGTTTGAGACCGTTCAACGGGCGGTGCGCCAAGCCGTGCTGGAACTTATCAACGCGCCGGACGTGAGTAGTGGCTATTCCGTCATTTACCCTGAATCGCGTGGTAACACGACCATTCCCTCCCCACAGGGACGCTTTTCAAATTTCGGATCAAACTGGTATTCCGGGCAAGATCAGCTGGAGATGGATTTGACGCTGGATAATCCCGGTCAGGTAGCACCTCGCCGCGCCAATGATGACGGGCATGATGAGTGGCACAATATTCCAGACGGGATGGGCGCTCCGGCGAAACCGCGCACTTTGCCTGTATTACGTGTCGTCGGGCAGATTGGCGCGACCTACATCATCGCGGAGGGTCCGGCAGGCATGTATTTGATCGACCAGAACGCCGCCCATGTACGTGTGATTTACGAAGAAGTTGAAGACATCCTGAAGCTAGGCGATATCCCCGAACAACTGGCTCTCGATCAATTTACGTTTGACGTGTCTTCAGCAGATGGTCGTGCCTTAGAATTGCAGGCGGATGTTTTCCAGTCCATGGGATTTTTGTTAGAGGCGTTTGGTCCCAATACGATGAGCGTCCGGCGTATTCCTGCGATAATCCGGCAGGCGGAGTTGAGCGATTTTTTCCGTGAGATTGTGAAGGTGTTGCGGGACGAACCCCAAATGGCTGAAGACATCTTTCGTGACGAACTGCTCTTGAGAGTCGCTCGTGGCGGCGCGGTTAGGGCGGGACAGGTTTTGAAAACGGAACAGATGCAGGACATTGTGCGAAGGTTAGAAAGAAGCCGAACGCCCCTCAAATGTCCTGAAGGGCGCTCGATTTTAATCCATATGAGTGGCGACCAACTCGCGCGGGAGTTCCGGCGCGGTTAACGGCTTTGCCACTGGAATGTGCGGGTAATACTGGTTGCGCCGATGGGTGCGAATACGCCGTTTTCATTCCGTACCGCCACGCGCACCGTCCACGAAATATTATGTGTTTGCCCATCGGTGGGTATCATCGTCGTTGGCAATCGGATCGACGTGTTTCTGGTCGTCAAATATTCTGGCGCTGAACCACTCGTCGTATCAATCACTTCCACCAGATAATATTCGTCACGGGCGAGTCTGCCTACGCCAACCCATTGCAGTTCAATAATCGCCGCCGGAGCCAGCCCTCCATTTGGTGGATAAACCTGTATCGGCGGGCGATAAGTCGGCGTGGGCGTGGGTGTTTCGTTGCCGTCCGGTGTAGGCGACAGTGTCGGCGTGAGTGTCGGCAACGGCACATTCACACATTGTCCGATGGAAAGTTGGGGACCGCAGGTTGGTCCACCACCCGGTTGTTCAAAATCACAACCTAAACAGGAAAAATTATCCAGGTTTAGCTGGCAGATCGTTTCCAATGTCAGTGGAGGAAAACGGCTGATAATCTCAATAACGGTTTGTCCCTCTTCCACGCGATAGCAGTCGAAAAGCGTACCGGGTGGGATGATGCCTGATAGATTATATGTTGGGTCGCCACCTAGCGCACGGATAGCCTCCTGAGTCAGTTCTATGCCCTGTGGAATAGTGGTCGGTGTGGGGCGGGGGATGAGCAATGTTTGACCCGCAATGAGACTGTTCGCACTGCTCATACTATTGAGTTGAATAACCGCGCTTTCGATGCCCGGATTTGAGAAAATATCGTAATTATAGGGCGCTTGTCTCAGGATAAAAGCGAGCGTGTCACCGGATTGCACCACATATTCCCACGGTCCTTCTGTTGGTGCAGGTGTGAATGTCTCCGTGGGTGGACCCGGTGTGGGCGGCGGCGTATTGCTTACAATCGCAACAAGCGCGCCCTGTGTTGCACTCGGTGACGGGGATAGGGTCGGCGACGGACTCGGCGTTTCTTCCGCCTGATCGGGGAGCGGATTGATCGGCTCTTCGACAATTGCTTCTGCCGTGGGTGTTGGCTCGTTAATATTGAAGTTGCAGGCGGTGAGCAGTAAACAGCCACCCACAACCAGACACAGTATACGAATTATCATTTTCATCTAAATTTTCCTAACCTCGTCCTTGCCAGATAAAAGTTAGCGGCTCGGTAACGAAATATGGGGTCTCAGGTGTATCCGTATCAATGACACTGACTGTCCATCGATATTCATGGCGTGTGTTATCTGTACCCTGCCATGCTTGTGGCAACACAAAGCTATTTTCCAATGTATCTGCGGTATACACAATCCCCGCTGATGTATCCTCCACACGCAGGCGGTACGTTTGCCCCTGTGCCAGCGTACCAGAACCTATCCAGCGCAAAGTCACAAATTGGTCACGGGTGAACACCGCACGATTGCTAGGACTGATGACACTTGGCGCGTTAAAGGTTGCGGTTGCGGTTGGGGTGGGTGTTTCGCTACCGGATGCAGTGGGCGGGATAGTTGGTGTGGGGGTAGGGGCGGGAACACGAATCCGCTGACCTTCCGCTAAGAAAACGGTACAGCGCGGTCCGCCAAAATCCAGACCAAAATCGCATTGTGAAAATGAAATCTCTGGATTCAGCTGGGAGAGGATTTCTACGTTTGCGCCATATTCCACGCCAATCGTGATGATATTTTCATTGGCGAGAACCGTGTGGAAAGTGATGCCCGGTTGTAAGGTCGCCGTCGGGAAAAATGGCGCATCGAACGTATCATCTGACGAACTTGCAACAACATCTCCTTCTTCGCCGGCATCGCCCACACTTTCACCTTCTGGTGTTTCACTTGGGATCAGATTCGGGTCGGGGGTTTCTGTGGGCCACGGGACATCCAAAATTTGCCCTTCACGGATGCCCTGTGCGCTGGTCAATCCGTTAAGTTCCACCACAATGTCGATGATGTCCAGCGTTTCAAAGCGATGCCCGCACCGAGGCAAAACATCATATAAGCCTTCTCCGGCTTGCACGGTTGGACGGCACGGTTCACGCGTTGGTGTCGGGGTGGCTGTCGGGTTCACCGTTGGTGTAGGGCTTGGGGTGTCGGTGGGTGGTCCTTCCGTCACGGTCGGTAAATTCAGTGTGGGGAAGGGCGTATTTGTTATGTCGACATTACCTGAAGCTATATTATCATCCACGTTATTGCTAAGCACGGTGCGCCCGAAGATAAGGGCGAGACCGACCATCATCAAAATCAGCAGAAATGTTGCGCTCCCTGCAAGATATGCCTGCCCAACTCGCCGTAAAGTCCCCTCGTAGAGATCAGTTTCTCCGTGTCGATAATCGTATTTTGAGGTGAGGGTAGCTTGTGGCTGTCTCTGTGAGGTGGTTGCATCAACGTCAGCTAAATTTGTGCCACAGGTTGAGCAAAAGCGTGCATTTTGAGTGTTGGTTGCGCCACAGATCGGGCAAATTTTGAAAGATTCAGCCAATGTGTGCCCTTTAGTTGCTTAACAGATATGCGAGCATTATAAGGCTTGTCGTCTAGGTGTGCGAGGGCAAAGCTACACGACCCCGCGTGGAGATGATGCTATCCTCTATGGTTGCCGTTGCCGGTACCTTAACGTTTGAGAGCACAATACAGTCCTTTAATACTGCTCCTTGACCGACACTGCTCCCACGTTCAAGATAGACATTAGGTCCAATGCGTGCACCCTGACCGACGTTCACCTGCGGGTCAATCCGTACGGGTGGGATAATTTGTACGGTATAGGGTAATTCACTTAAAAGATGTGCATCTTGCAAATCATGAAGGAGATGCCTGTTGAGCGTCAATAAGTCCTGATCGCTGGTGATGCGTAAATTCCAGCCCGAATCTACGACAGAGGCTTTTCCTCCGGCGGCAAGATAGGTGCGTGTGACATCCAGAAAGGTGGTTTGCAGGCTTCCCGTTCTGGCGGGTTGCTTATTCAATATGTAATCTGCAAAGGCTTTGCCAAAGATTCCCGTATCGCTCAGTAACATAAATTTGCCGTCGTTCGGTTTTTCTAAGACGATTTCCGAAATCGTGTTGCCAGTAACTAGTCCAAAATGTTGGTTGGGTGAGGTTGAAAGGGTGGTTGCCGCGCCACTGATAATGAGGTCATCTGGATTATCTTCAAAGCTACTGAGCAAGCGCATCGGCAATTTGGCATGAGCAAAGCCGTTGTATAGGCAAAAAAAATACGGCGGCGCATGACGTTCTAAAACCGGGCGCAAAGTACGAACAAGATTGGTGCTGTATTTTTCTAACACGAACTCTAGTTTGACATCGGGCATCCATTTGTTGAGGTAAAAGGCAACTTCGCCTTCATCTTCGCCCAAAATGATGGTGAACTCACGTATGCCAGCCTGATAAATACGATCCATGACGCGGGCAATTAGCGGTTTGCCGAGTGCAGGCAACATGGCATGGTTACGATTATATGTAAGCTGTGACGAATGATAGGGGTCTTTTGTGGCTAGGATAATTGCACGACTGACCAATCTTCATCTCCGTGATCGGTGTTGAGGGTATCATAAACGCGAGATCGCATTATAGCATGTGTGCTAACGAAACCTCCATATTATCGCAATATTCTTGTGATATAATTCAAGTATATTGAGTTTTTAGTTGAGCATCGGGGTATCGATAAGATGTCGTCACCCATAAAGCGTTTAGTACAATATCACATCAAGCGGCTCTCAGATAAGAATCCTGATGTGCGAATTAAAGCAATCAAGGAATTGGAACTGATCGCGGATACTGATGCGCTGGATGTGCTACGCTCTGTTTTTGAGAATGATGACAATGCGGAGGTTCGTTCTGCGGCGAAACAAGCGGGACGCACTATTTTCTTAAAGACATCGCAGACAAATTAATCCGATAAAGCCTAAGTATCAGACTTAAATACTAAATTTCTAAGCATAAAAACAGCCCGTCTGCTAAAAGACGGGCTGTTTTCGTTTGGGGATGAATTTACTTGCAGAGTTCGCTGATGCGCTCGTTGATCTGGCTCAAGCTCGCCTGTAAATCAACAAGGCGATCACGTTCCCGCTGAACGACTTCTGCGGGTGCACGGCTGACAAAATTTTCATTGCTCAGCGTGCCTTCAATTTTCGCAATCGCACCTATGAGATTCTCATGCTCTTTGTTGAGCTTGACGCATTCCGCCTCAAAATCAATCATGCCTGCGAGGGGTAGATAGACGGTTGCATCCGCCACCACTCCTGACGCGGCTTGCTCCGGTGATGGGGCGTTTTCGGCTAGCAGGTCGATGTTATCGATGTTGCACAGGCGCGAAAACACATAGCCGTATTTTTCGATATTACTGCGATGGCTCCCCGGTGCGATGATCGCGTCCAATTTTTTGCCCGGATTGATGTCGTATTGATTGTTTCTGATGTCACGCACCTGCCGGACAAGATCAATCAACACGCCCATCTGATATTCGGCTTTGTCGTTGATATACGCCTCGTCTGCATGGGGCCAATCCGCCACGATGAGCGCCTCGCCGTTGTGCGGGATGTAGCTCCATAATTCTTCTGTCACGAACGGAACAAACGGATGCAGGAGGCGTAGGCAGGTATCCATAGTATGGATTAGGACGCGCAACGCATCATTTTTCTGCTCCGGTTCGCCGTTGTACAGCGGATGTTTGCTGATTTCTAGATACCACGGTGCAAATTCATCCCAGATAAAGCTCCGAATCTGTCGCCCCGCTTCGCCAAATTGATACGTATCGAACAGATTCTGAACGTTTTTAATGAGCTTGTTCAAGCGTGATAGAATCCATTTTGATGGTAGGTCAAGCGTGTCCGGTTGTGGCAGAGTCAGGTCAAGCTCACCTTCAATATTTTCGAGATTATTGACGATGAAGCTGGTTGCCTGCCAGATTTTGTTGGCGAAATTACGGCTATTCTCCACCCATTCTTCATCAAGGTTGACATCATTTCCGGGCGTGCCGCTGGTAACCAATGCAAAACGCAAGGGGTCAGCGCCATACTCATCCACCATAACCAATGGGTCAATCACATTTCCGATGGTTTTACTAAATTTGCGACCTTCGGAATCTCTGACCAGACCGTGCAAATACACTGTGTGGAAGGGCGGTTTATCTGTGAACCACAAGCCCATCATAATCATCCGCGCCACCCAGAAGAACAGGATGTCGTGTCCGGTTTCCATCACCGCTGTCGGATAAAAGCGTTGCACGTCTGCGGTCTCATGGGGCCAGCCGAGCGTACTGAAGGGCCACAGACCACTGCTGAACCATGTATCCAACACATCTTCTTCGGCTGTCCAACCATCACCCTTCGGCGGTGTGCGCCCAACGTAGATTTCGCCCTGTGGATCGCCATCTTTTTCACGATACCATGCTGGAATGCGATGCCCCCACCACAATTGACGGCTGATACACCAATCCTGAATATTTTCCAGCCAGTGATAATAAACCTTCTCGAAGCGTTCCGGCACGATTTTGATGTCGCCATCGCGCACTGCTTTTAAGCCTTTGGCGGCGATGTCATCCATCTTGACGAACCATTGCGTACTCAACATCGGCTCTACCACTTCGCCACCACGTTGACTGCGCGGGATGCGCGTGGTGTAGCTCTCCGCTTTGATCGTTAAATCGGCGGCTTCCATATCAGCCCATAATTTGGCGCGGGCTTCGTAGCGATCTAATCCGGCATAATCACCCGCATTTTCGTTCAGTGACGCATCTTTGTTGAGAATATTTATCATCTCAAGGTTATGCTTTTTCGACAGGGCATAGTCGTTAAAATCATGCCCCGGCGTGACTTTAAGCGCGCCTGTTCCAAATTCCATATCCACATACTCATCCGCTATAATCGGTATTTCACGATTTAGCATCGGGACGTAGGCTTTTTTACCGATGAGATGCGTATAGCGTTTATCTTCCGGATTAACCGCCACCGCCGTATCACCCAGAATGGTTTCAGGACGCGTGGTGGCAACCGGCAGATGTTCGCCACCTTCCACCGGATATTTGAAGAAGTAGAGCTTGACTGTTTCTTCGTTGGATTCCACTTCAAGATCGCTGACGGCAGTTTGCAAGCCCGGTGACCAATTCACAAGGCGCGGTCCACGATAGATCAAGCCCTGTTCCCATAGACGCACGAAGACTTCCTGAACAGCCTCCGATAAGCCATCATCCAGCGTGAAGCGTTCACGATCCCAGTCACAACTCGCGCCTAAGCGACGCAACTGTGAAGTAATTGTGCCGCCTTTTTCTTCCTTCCATTGCCATGTTCGCGCAAGAAATTCTTCACGTCCAATGTCATGACGGCTTGTGCCTTCTTCTTGAAGCATTTTTTCCACTTGAAGCTGAGTTGCAATACCCGCGTGATCTGTCCCAGGCACCCATAGCGCCGCTTTACCGCGCATTCGCTCATAACGGATCATCAAGTCCTCTAACGTGCTAAAGAGCGCGTGACCAATATGCAATACACCGGTCACATTGGGCGGTGGCATACTGATGACGAATGGTTCAGCATCATCAGGGCGGGCTTCTGGCTTGAACCAGCCGTTTTGTTCCCACCAATCGTAGATGCGTTTTTCGCCCTCTGCAAAGTCAAAGTTTTTCGGCATCTGCCGTTTTGTCGCTGTCATAATGTCCTCATTTTCCTAATGGTTTACGCGCCACAAGCACGCGGTCTGTACGTTCAGGTTGATCGTTAATGTCTTCAAAACCAACTTCTAGTAGGACGACTTTTACCTCATCCGTAGAGAGTGGTCTAAAGGTGACGTACCGTTTCATCGCCTTATACTCCTTACCCTTACCCTTTACGATGAATAAATTCTGGGTAGCGATCACCGGCGGACCGTCTTCCCATTCCCAGACTTCAAAGGTGATAAATTCTGAGTCGTCCTCATCCGTGTTGATGAAACCGGGGATGAAGCGCGGGCGATCTTCCATAAATGGACCAAAGTCGCGCATCCCGATCACCAATGTGCCGCCGGGACGTAACAAATCATTGAAGATGAGCAAGGCTGACTCAATCTCATCGTCTGTAAGTAAGTGGGGGAGAGAGTTCCCCTTACAGATAATGGCATCAAAGGGGCCATTTACAGCATCCGGCAAGCTGAGAAAATCACTACGGATAAACTCAATTTTGTCGCCCACGCCGTATTGATCGGCGATTTCGTGCGCCTTCTTGAGCATCCCTGCGCTAGGGTCTGCGGCGACGACTTGAAAGCCCAATTTTGCGAGTGCTACAGCTTGTGTGCCGGCACCGCAGGCGGTATCAAGCACACGCTCTACACCTTTGTTGCGGAATGTCGCCCGCAAGCTCAATCCTTCACGCTCCAGCTGAATTTCCCAATCTTTGTAGAAATAGGGATAGTATTCGGCTATTGCGTCATAAAAGTCGTTTGTATCGTTATTTACGGTCATTCATGTACATCCTCATCCGGTAAGATAGACCGGACTATGAAATAAAAAAACCCTTCCATCCTCAATTACAAGGACGAAAGGGTTACTTTCGCGGTACCACCTTGCTTCCTACCAGATTCGGCAGGCGCTCTTGGCGCTATAACGGGCGTTCCCGTCTAATCTTAATGAGTGTGACCCGTTCAGATTAGCAACTCCCGGACGACTTCAGCAACTTATTGTGAGCAGGCTTTCAGCCGATGACCTGCATTCTCTGGCACAAGGGAAGATTTGCTTACTACTTCCGTTCAACGTTTTTGCTATGATTTTCGCAAGTATAACATGATGTGAAAATATCAGTCAATGCCAGCGAGACATTTTTAGGGGTTACTCATGCCGGTTTCCCAGCGTTCTTCTTGATTTCCGGCGAGCATACTGCGGATGCGGGCGGAGACCATATCAATAGCGACCATATTAAAGCCACCCTCAGGAATGATGACATCCGCGTAGCGCTTGCTGGGTTCTACGAATTTCAGGTGCATCGGGCGCACTGTGTTCAGATATTGCTGGATCACGGATTCAGTTGTGCGTTCGCGCTCGGCGATGTCCCGTTGCAAGCGCCGGATAAAGCGTAAATCTGCATCTGTATCGACGTAAATCTTGACATCGAATAACTTGCGTAGGTCTGGTTCTGCAAAAATAAGGATACCTTCAACGAGAATAATGGGTTGAGGTCCGACGGTTTCCGTTTGTTCCATCCGGCGATCTCGCGTGAAATCATAGATGGGGCGTTCTACAGATTGCCAATTTTGCGCCTGTGTGATGTGCTCTACCATCAACGCTGTATCGAGTGAATCAGGATGATCGAAATTGATGCGTGCGCGTTGGTCGGGTGGGAGATGGTCGAGTTCTTTATAATACGCATCATGTGGGAAGTAGGCGATGTTGTGATGCCCGATGCGTTCCAGTAGCGCGTTAGAGATGGTAGTTTTACCTGAACCAGTGCCACCCGCAACGGCTATTGTGACGGGGCGCTGTAATTTCATTTGTTCACCGTCCATGAGCTTCCCTACCTATACAAAATAATGCCCGCTAAAGTGAAATTAGCGGGCAGGAGAAGAGCCACCGGTGGGACTTGAACCCACAACCTCACGCTTACGAAGCGTATGCTCTGCCATTTGAGCTACGGTGGCTAACAAACTTGCAAAAACTGTGATTGATGTTTCGCATTATAGCAATCACACCCTGCGCCTGCAAGTCCAGAAATCCCGCTTTTCGTGCTAATTCACTAATGCCGGAAGTGACGTGTGCCGGTAAATACCATCGCAATTCCCGCCTTATTTGCGGCTTCGATCACTTCGCTATCACGGATTGACCCGCCCGGTTGAATTATCGCCGTCACACCCGCGTTCACCGCTTCTTCGATACCATCCGCAAAGGGGAAAAATGCGTCTGATGCGAGAGCCGATCCCTGTGTTTCGTCACCTGCTTTGTTCACCGCCAATTTTACCGCGTCCACACGGCTGGATAATCCGCCACCTACGCCGACGGTGCGCCCCGGTTTGGCAAGCACAATCGCGTTCGATTTGACATGCTGAACGGCTTTCCATGCGAATTGTAAGGCTTTCATCTCTTCGTCGGTTGGGGCGCGGTTGGTGACTGTTTTTATCACTGTGCCTTCAGGATCGCCCATATCGGTGCGTTGTACGAGCACGCCACGATGCACAGTGCGAATTTCGAGATCAGAGCCATCGTAGGGGAATGGGATTTGCACAAGACGGCAATTTTTACGTTTCGTATTCAGTGTTTCTTGTGCGGATTCTGTGAAAGATGGTGCGGCAATCGCCTCAATGAACAGCGCCCCCAATGCTTCTACAAACGTGTCATCCACCTGACGATTTACCGCCATCACTCCACCAAATGCAGACACGGGATCAGATGCAAGGGCAGGCGGAAAGGCTTCTGGCAAGGTCGTTGCACTGGCGATTCCGGTGGGCGTGAGATGCTTGACGATAACCACCGTCGGATCACTGAACGTACCAACTGCCCGCCATGCGGCATCAAGATCGAGTATGTTGTTATAAGACAGTTTTTTACCGCCAAGGATCGTGCCGCCGAAAGGACCATCCGTAGACTGTCTGCTATAAAATGCGGCTTGCTGATGCGGATTTTCGCCGTAGCGAAGTGTTTCTACCCGTTGCATACCGAGTGAAAGTTGCGACGGGAGTTCATCCACGACTGCCGCCATACCGGTATTCGTGCCTTGAGATAAAAAGGCATGAATCGCTGTGTCATAATCCCGCGTGTGGGCAAAGGCTTTCACCGAAAAGTTACGCCGTTGTGCAATATCAATTTCGCCGGAGCCACGCAATGATGCAATCACTTTTCCGTAATCCGCCGGATCACAGAGCACGGTGCAATGAAAGAAATTTTTCGCCGCCGCACGGAGCAGGGTAACCCCGCCGATGTCAATTTGCTCAATCGCATCCTGCATGGTAATGCCGGTCTGGGAAACGGTCTCCTGAAAAGGATAAAGATTGGAAACGACCATGCTGATTGGCGCAAATCCGAATTCTGATAAAGTCTTTATGTCTTCTTCTGTATTGCGGGTAAGAATACCTGCGTGGATAGCAGGGTGGAGCGTTTTTACGCGCCCTCCGAGAATTTCCGGCACACCCGTTAATTGTTCAACAGGAGTGACGGGTAATCCGGCTTCTTCGATTAACTTTTGTGTGCCACCACTGGCGACTAAATCCCAACCAAGTTCGATGAGGGTTCGCGCAAAGTCCAGCAAACCCGTCTTGTCATACACGCTGAGTAACGCACGCGGCATCTGATTTTCCTTTTTGTCTTTTTGTTGATAGTCTCATATCGGCTAAAACGTCTGGATTATAACGCCGGATAGAGGCTTGTACATGACCAACGCCAGATTGGAGCGTACAAATTGGTACTAAATTATGCCTTGTGGAGAATATCACAAATAAATTATACTGTGAATTAATTCACAAAAAGAGTGCAAGAGAGTGCAGGGGGAATAGCTAGAGATGACAACGATTCGTCCACGCGTAATTATTATTGGTGCGGGGTTCGGCGGCTTATACGCGGCGCGGACTCTTGCGAAGCATGAAATCGACATTCTGCTGATTGATCGCAACAATTTTCATCTGTTTACACCGCTTCTGTATCAAGTGGCAACCTGCGGGCTTGATCCAAGCGAAATTGCGTATCCTATTCGGAGCATTTTTCGCAAAAATAAGAATGTGCAGTTTCTACTTGGCGAGGTCAATGCGATTGATCGGGAGGCTAAACAAGTTTCGATTAACGCAAACGGCAAAACACTAAACGAAGCCTACGATTATCTCATTATCGCGGCGGGTAGTGTGACCAATTACTTCAATAATGGCGCGCTAGAGCAAAATGGTTTTGGTTTAAAGACGCTCTCAGATGCTGTACGTTTGCGGAATCATATCCTCAAATTGTTTGAACGGGCGACATGGACGGATGATCCTCAGCAAAAAGCCGCCTTAACGACAATGGTCGTAGTCGGAGGCGGTCCCACTGGTTTAGAGACTTCCGGTGCGCTTTATGAATTGTACAATAATGTGCTGAAGCATGAGTTTTCCAAAGAAAAGCACATGCGGGCGCGGGTAATTCTCGTTGAAGCAATGGATCGCTTGCTGATACCCTATCCTGAACGTCTGCAAGAATCTGCGTTGGAGCAACTCAAATCGCTCGGCGTGGAAGTGATATTGGGGCAATCGGTCAAAGAAGCGGCGCTCAATCATGTGATCCTTTCTAGCGGTGATGTCATTCGCACGCATACGTTGGTGTGGGCGGCGGGTGTTAAAGGTGCGCCATTTGCGGAAATGCTCGGTGTGGATGCGCAACGGGGAGGACGTATTGCGGTAGATGAAATGTTGCTGGTAGATGGTGTCCAGGATGTATACGCTGTCGGTGATATAGCCTATCTTATCGCGCCAGATGGTCAACCTTATCCACAGGTGATTCCGGTTGCACAACAACAGGGTACGTTAGCGGCAAAGAATATCCTCAGCGCGATAGGTGGTGAGTCCGGCGCGAAATTTACGTATTCTGATCGTGGGATTATGGCGACAATCGGGCGTAGTCGTGCGGTTGCATATCCGTATTACAAGGTGCAACTGACAGGATTTCTGGCGTGGATTACGTGGCTCTTCCTGCATTTATTGTGGTTGATGGGCTTCCGCAATCGCCTCAACGTGTTCGTCAATTGGATATGGAATTATCTCACGTATGACCGTTCCGTGAGGATCATCCTTGAGCGCACGCAGGACGAGCAAATGCAACGTATCGAGGATAGTTACATTCAAACGCCTCCAACAGAGTGAGAATCGTTCCAGCCAACAGGCAATCACCCGTGAACACATTAACTCACGGGTGTTTTTTGTGATGTTGGCTGATGATTAACCTTCCAGCGATTAAAACGGCGATTCTCTACCATTTGATACAGTCTTCCAGCAAGCGGAAAAATGCGGTTCAGTGTCCAGAAGAATGAAAATCCCATGGACGGATTGACCGATTGTGCGCCCCGTTCAATCCCTCTGATGATGCGCTCGGCGACGTGTGCGGAGGTTTGTGACGGGAAGGGAACGGGTGTGCCGTCGTTGGCAGTATCAAAGAAATTCGTGCGCGTGGCGATGGGATAGACCAGCATCAAATGGGCGTTGGCGGGCATTTCGTAGCGGTAGGCTTCTGCAAAGCGATCCAACGCCGCCTTTGTGCCGGCATAAACTGCGTAACCGGGTAACGCCAATTTTGCCATTGCGGAGGCGGTCATCACCACATTGTAATCGGTATCCGGGTTGATTTCCTGCATACGTGCCGCCGCATACAGAGGCGAGATCACATTGAGTTGAAAGATACGTTCCAGATGCGCCCAATCTGCATGGTTGATCGCCTCATAATAGGCGAATCCGGCATTGGCGATGAAGAGTTCAATCCCTCCCATCGTTTCCAGCGCGTAATCAAATAGATCGTCCACACCGCTTTGTTGAGACAGATCACCTTGAAACGGATAAATTTGGGCGTTACTTCCGCGAATAGGGGTGCGGTCAATCGGGTTTACATCGGCGGCGACAATGCGTGCGTCATACTGGCTGAGTTGTTTAAGTAATTCATAGCCAATGCCGGATGCCGCGCCGGTGACGATAATGCGTTTACGGTTGATGTCCATATCGTGTGTCTCCTAGTACACCATAACTTTTGGGATAGGAAAGTTGGCTGTAAAGTTTGCTACGTTGATCGTAACGATAGGCTTAAATGGTTCAATATTCGGGAAATAAGTATTGTCTACTGTGAGTGTTTCGATTTTCGCAGTCCGCACCCAACCAGATCCAGTCGGTTTGGTCAGCAGGATAGTTGCTTCGGGTTGGTCTGTAGACTGTTGGATCAGCGCCGGACGGAACGGTAACAGGCGTGTTGTCACAGGCAAACGCGGTGCGGAAACACGCAACGATGCGCTAAAAAATGGGTTGCCATCAACTGAAACGCTGATATGTTGCCGATTATCCGGGCATTGCTTCAATTCAAAATCCGCTAATTGCTTCGGGATGCCCCAATTTTCTCGTCCGTTCACCACACTTGCCATCGTGGAGACATAGATTTTGGTCACGGAATATGTCCAACGGCGACCCACATCGAACACACCCGGCACGAATAGCAACTCCCGATATGCGCCAACCGGGGAGGTGTGATAATCCATCAACATGACCGTTCCCCAACCACCCGCGAATTTATCAGATAAGAATCGCGGCACATTCCCGTCGCGCCTGATAAAGGCTTCTGGAAAACGGTAGATGAGGATGAACCCATCGCCGCGCAATTCCCACGGTGGGGCGGCAATTTGTGTCGCTGAATGAATCATGATTTTGCATTATTCCGATAATAGCGTTTGTTCTTGAGCTTTTCGGGTAACAGGCTTTTGCCCTCTGGATACATTTCGTAGTCTTTACCATAGCCCATATCACGCATGAGTTTCGTTGGCGCGTTGCGAATTTCCAGCGGAATGGGTAGATTGCCGAACTTCTCCACATCGTCCATCGCCTCGAAAAAGGCATCGTACGAGGAGCGATCTTTATTTGCCAGCGCAAGATAAGCGGTGCCATGCGCAAGATTGATCTGACATTCTGGATAGCCGATGGTCTCGACTGCGCGGAAGATTTCATTGGCGACAACCAGTGCGGTGGGTTGTGCCAGCCCGATGTCCTCGCTCGCAAAAATGACCATACGACGGGCGATAAATTTAGGGTCTTCCCCGGCGCTGACCATACGTGCAAGATAATACAGCGCGGCATCCACATCGCTAGCGCGCATACTTTTGATATAGGCGCTGACGGTGTTGTAATGCTCCTCATCTGCACGATCATAGCGCAGATGTTTAGATTGCAGGGCGTTCTTAAGGTCGTCAATCGTAATGTCGGATTTCGACTCGTTTGTGTAGAGTTTCGCCACATTTTCCAGCAAATTGAGCGATTGTCGCCCGTCGCCGTTGGCAAATTGCACCAGAAAATCCATCGCTTCGGCATTGAGCGTTACGCCTAAATCAGATGCGCCCCGTGTGATGACTTGCGCCAATTCATCCGGCGATAGCGATTCCAGCAAAAAGACCTGACTGCGCGAGAGCAATGCGGAGATAACCTCAAAGCTCGGATTTTCTGTTGTTGCGCCGATCAACGTGAGCGTGCCGTCTTCTACGTAAGGCAGTAGAAAATCTTGCTGTGCCTTGTTAAAACGATGAATTTCGTCCAAGAACAAGATCACACCGTCAGAATTGCCCGCGCCGTTTTTTTGATTCGCAATGAGTTGTTCCATTGGCGTTTGTGCGCCACGTACGCTATCCACCACCTGACGCAAATCGTTTTTGCTGGCGGAAACTGCGGAAAGCGCTACGAAACGCTGTCCGGTTTCTTTAGCAATGATACGCGCAAGGGTCGTTTTGCCTACGCCGGGCGGTCCCCACAGAATCATCGAATGCACGCTATTTTGCTGAATTGCTTGATAGATCGGTTTGCCTTCGCCGACGAGATGTTTTTGACCGATGAAATCGTCAAGTGATTGTGGGCGAATACGATCCGGCAAAGGCTGATTATTTTGGGTCTGTGCCATAACTTTATCTTTCTTAAGATTGCTTTCGAGTATTCCAGACAACGCAACTGCGGTCAATAGATGAGACGAAATAGTTGCCTAATCGTATGACTTTCGCCGGATACCTTGAAGTTATCATGGCGTGGCGTTACAACAGAGGGCAACGGAATGTATTATCATAGCTGACATTAATTTGAAATAATTTCCAGAAATTGGAACACGAAAGGAATTCACATGGCAAAGAAGCCTGTAATGCTCGTCATCATGGATGGCTGGGGCATCCGTGAGATGGAAGATGGAAATGCAGTTGTTCAAGGTAATACCCCGAATTTTGACCAATGGATGCGAGAACGTGAGCGGGCAATTGTCCATACTTCCGGCGAGCATGTTGGTCTTACGCCCGATCAAATGGGAAATTCTGAAGTGGGACATCTCAATTTAGGCGCAGGGCGCATTGTGTATCAAGACATCACACGTATTGACCTTGCAATTAAAGATGGATCACTAGCCGAGGATGAAAAACTGCACAAGGCATTTGAGGCGGGCAAGCAAGGGAACAATGTTCATCTGGTGGGCTTACTCGGTTCGGGTGGGGTTCATGCCCATATCAGCCACCTGTTTGCGCTGTTAGACATCGCCAGAGAGCAGGGTGTTAATCCGGTGATTCATGTGATTACCGATGGACGCGATACGCCGACAGAAAGTGGTATCGGTTTTTTTAACGAACTACAGGAAAAGATCGATTCGCTCGGCGTTGGGCGTGTCGCAACAGTGAGTGGGCGCTATTATGCGATGGATCGTGATAAGCGTTGGGAGCGGACTTCAAAAGCCTACAATGCCATGGTAAAGCGGGAAGGCAATACCGCGCCTACCGCCAAGGAAGCCATCAAGCAATCGTATGCGGAAGATGTGACGGACGAGTTTATTGTGCCGACGGTGGTCGGAGATGATGATAGCCTTGCCGTAAAATCTGGCGATTCGATCATCTTCTACAACTTCCGCGCAGATCGGATGCGCCAAATTGTCAGCGCGTTTTCGCTCAAAGAATTTGAAGGCGTGGATCATTTTGACTTTGTGGAGGGCTTGAATTTGCTGACGTTCACCGTCTATGAAGATGATTACCCTGTGGAGGTCTTGTTTGATAAAGACAGCCTCAAGAATACACTTGGGGAAGTCATCAGTAACGCCGGTTTGAAGCAATATCATTCTGCTGAAACAGAGAAATATCCGCATGTGACGTTCTTCTTCAACGGGCGTAAAGAAGACCCATTCCCTGGCGAAGATCGTAAGATTGTTCCGTCGCCGAAGGTTGCGACCTATGATCTGAAGCCGGAAATGAGCGCCTATGAATTGACCGAAGCAACACTAGATCGCCTGAACAGCGAAGACGATGATTTTATACTGATTAACTTCGCCAATGCAGATATGGTCGGGCATACCGGTTCACTTTCGGCGGCAATCAAGGCGGTGGAAACAGTAGATGAATGCGTGAATAAGCTCGTCGAAAAAGTCCTTGAGAAGGGCGGCGTTGCTATTGTGACCGCCGATCATGGCAATTGTGAACGCATGGTGGATGAACTCACGGGCGAAGCGCACACCTATCATACTGTGGGACCCGTCTCGTTGTTTGTGATTGGGGCGGAGTATTATGAACTCTATACATGGGGGCGTTTGTGCGATGTTGCGCCGACGGTACTTGACCTACTGGGTGTTGAGCAACCCGAAGAGATGACCGGACGAAGTTTAATTAAAGGGCATCGGGCACCTTAATTTACAACAACGGGAGTAGGCATGATTGTGCCCACTCCCGTTTTCTAAGATTTTTTGGAGCGTGAGTTACGCTTATAGCGACGCGGGGTAGTAGTCTTTTTTCCTACAAGGATGACCACCGAACGCGCACCTACCATAATATAATGCTGATCTTTGATGACCGGCTCATTACCCGGTTCATGGATAACATGCACCACGCCGGGGCTAGTATTGGCGAATACGTGCCATTGTCGATCTTCTGGTAATGCAGGGATTTCAAACGGGTGTGAATCCCAGTGCATATTCATAGCGACGTAAATCGAATCGTCCTCGATAGTGCCGTTTTCTGCATGTTTGCCATCCAACATGAAGGCAAGAGTACGGATGTATTCCGCCCAATCGGTTTGCCACGCACGCGTGCTATGGAAGCTAATGTCAGGATAGCCACTGCCGACCAGATCACGGTGGGTAAAGTGTTCCCGTCCGCGCAACACCGGATGTGCATTACGGAAGGCGATACAATGCCTGAAAAAATCGAAAATTCCAGCGTTTGTCTCTAGTAGATCCCAGTTAAACCAGTTCAACTCGTTATCATGACAATAGGTATTGTTGTTGCCGTATTTGGTATGGGCAACTTCATCTCCCATGAGGATCATCGGCACGCCCCGGCTGACCATCAATATCGCCACCGCATTCTGGATGAGACGGTGGCGTATTTCGACGATTTCTTGATCGTCCGTTTCGCCTTCTACGCCACAATTCCAGCTGTAATTGTCGTTTCCGCCGTCACGATTTTCTTCGCCATTCGCCCAATTATGCTTTTCGTTGTAGGAGAATAAGTCGCGCAAACTGAATCCATCATGGGCGGTGATAAAATTGACCGATGCCGCCGCGCTTCGTCCCCAATACAAATCAGGCGACCCCTGAATGCGTTCTGCGACTTCGCCAATAATGCCTGCATCCCCTTTAAGGAATCGGCGGATTGTGTCCCTATACTTACCGTTCCATTCTGTCCACCTGCCATACGCGGGGAAGCTACCGACCTGATACAAGCCGCCTGCATCCCATGCTTCTGCGATAAGTTTACAATTCGCGAGAATGGGATCATGGGCGAGGGCTTCTAGCAGGGGAGGGTTCGCTAACGGAAAGCCATTCTGGTCTCGCCCTAAGATTGATGCGAGATCAAAACGGAAGCCATCAATGTGATATTCAGACACCCAATAACGGAGGCAATCTAGCACCATACTCCGCACAACCGGATTATTGCAATTCATGGTGTTGCCCGTGCCGCTAAAATTCAGATAGCGTCCATCCGGCGTGAGCATGTAGTAGGTCTTATTGTCAATTCCGCGAAATGAGATTGTTGGACCGAGTTCATTGCCTTCTGCGGTATGGTTAAAAACAACATCCAGAATGACCATAATATCGTGACGGTGCAATTCACGGATGGTCGTCTTAAGCTCATCCACCTGCATAGAGAGGCGACCAGTCGCCGCATAACCTGCTTTCGGTGAGAAGAAGCCGATGTTGCTGTAACCCCAATAATTCAGGAGTTGTTCGCCGGTTTCGGGATTGGTGCGGTCATATTCGAATTCATCAAATTCAAAAATCGGCATGAACTCAACTGCATTGATGCCGAGTGATTTCAGATACGGGATTTTGTCACGGATGGCGGCAAATGTGCCGGGGTAGCGCGCATGGGATGATGGATGGCGTGTGAATCCGCGAACGTGCATTTCGTAGATAATGAGATCTTCTGTGCGGAAGTTCGGATATCGGTCTGTACCCCAATCGTAATCTTCCGGTGTGAGGCGTGCGCGATGTGGATAAATGCCCTCAGGATGAATTTCACCCCAGACATCCTGCCCACCGATGAGCTTGGCATATGGGTCTAACAAAATGATGTCAGAATCAAAACGATGCCCCTCGTGAGGGCGGTAAGGTCCATCCATACGATACCCATATTCGATCTCTTCATATTTGAGATCAAAGACGATCATCGTAAAGACATTGCCGACTTTGAATTCTTCTGGAAATGGGATTTCGATGAAAGGTTCTCGCGCGTCACGCTCAAAGAGAATGAGGGTGCATTGCGTGGCGAAGCGGGAAAAGATAGAAAAGTTAACACCGTTTGGAACGAGCGTTGTTCCGAACGGCGATGGCTTGCCGATACGTAATTTGTAACCCTTGTATTGGTGGGTAGGATCGCTATCAATACGACCTTGTAGTTGCAATGAGTTGCCTCCATATGCAGTTTAGGCGCTGAGTGCTTGCATACCGGCATTACGTGTATCAAAGATAGCAAAAAAGTCGAGGAATCCGGTAATTGCCATAACATCTTTTACTTCATCATTTAATCCAACGATGGCAATATGACCGACATGATCACGGATTTGACGGTAGAGCAGGAGTAACAGGCGCAAGCCCGCGCTTGACATATAATTAACTTGAGACAGATCAAGTAAAATGCGACTGTTTTCTGTGGCGAGTGCAAGAATTTGTGACTGCACCAATTGAGCGGCATTTGAATCAAGATCGCCATTGAGTTCAATGATTGTAATATTGTTTACTTTTTTCACGGCTACGTCCATCAGTAATAACTTCATAAATTAACGAATTAAGATGATTTTCAATACTATAACTTATTTCAGGGAAAAATGATAACGTTTACATAACTTATTCATAAATTTACAAACCTCACGAATTTGTTAGTGTGTTTACTTTTAGTATTTTAGAAAGTTCGTGTGTTTAGCCATATTATACAATGAATTTTAGTAAAAATTAGTTAATATTTTCAACTTTAAATTAATTTTACACGAAAAAATGCCCCCACATCTTAAGTGAAGGCATAATTGACTACTTAAATGTAGATTAGATGAGATTAATGGTCTTAATTATTCGGGACTTCAAACTCACTTTCGGAAATGCTCAATGTGAACCTACCTTCAAGTTGATCTTCGAACGTCCCGACTTCCAAAATAACGGTAAATGTCTGATCTGAGCCGATACCAGAGAGTAAGCTATTGCCACTGTTTCGGTTAAGACTATCTTCATTGCTTAATAAGAGGTTACCATCAAGATCATAGAAACGTACAACAGTCGTCAGATCGCCACTTTCATCACCCAGAAAAATATCAAGCGGTTTTCCGCCCTCGATGACTAATGTATACCGTTGTCTTAGTCCGGGGAAGAACTGTCCCTGAACAACATCGCCAATAGCAATATTTCCCCCATCAAGGCTCGGAGGACGGTCTTGTAAGTATGCAAGCCCGTAAGCCATGACAGGGTCTTCAAATTCAAATAGGGTAATTTCGTTGACCGGCACGCGAATAGTCGGTGGAATGCCCAGACCTTCAATATGAATGTTGCCGTCGAAATCAACCGAGCGCGTCACGGTAATGCGAACGGTTATACCGAGCGGCATCAGGAAATCTTCAACCCCACCACCCAGCCCGGCAGTCGGGTATTGCCCGATGATTGCGGCGCGATCTTGTAGCGTCATGTCATAGGCAAAACGTTCACAGGCGCTCGCACAACTCGGACCGATGAGCACGGCGACATTACCGTCATAGCGTAAATCTTCGGATGGCAGGTAAAAACGGCGAGTCAGATCAGGATCAAAGAAGAACCCGTCGATTTGTTCGCTATAGGTTCCACGAGAGCCGATGATTAATTCTTCTTGAAAGAAATACGCCGCCATTTGATCTGCCAAAAAGGGATCACCGCCTCCATTCTGGCGCATATCAATAATCAAATTATCAATGTCGCGCTCGTGCATCTGTTGAATCATGCGCTCCCACAGTTGAATGGCGAGGGCATCATCATCAAGGAAGCTATAAATCGCGGCATATGCAGTCGTGTCGTCCACAAGATGAAATTCAACCGGCAGTTCCAGACCATCCAATTCTGGTTCGTTCAGGGGATTGGAAAATAACGTATCGAACTCACGTTCGGTGGGAATTTCTCGTGTCGTGAAACCGTTTTGCCCCGGATTGCGAAACGTGATGCTGACATCGGACGTGTTTTGATCGAATCGTAGCGCATAAATAAGTTGTTCAAGGCGACGATTGTGGTCGGTGCTAAACGGTTGTGTCCACGGTTCAGCCTGTCCGATAAAGTCATTGATTGGGATGCCATTAATTGCCCGGATTTCCGCACGTAGGCTGATCCCCGCTAACGACGCAGGTCCATCGTCGACTAGAGAGGTCACGAGTACACGCATATCATCGGTTTCGCGGATGCCCATACCGATGCCTTGAGCAACCGATTGCGTAAACTCATCCAGAAAAGGATCAAACGGCGACAGGTTCACATGCCCATCGGGTATACGCCAGATGAATTCTCGTAGCGCGGTCAGATAAGCATAGTCATCATTTTGTTGTTCGGCCTGCAAAAATCGCGGGCGAAATTCGGTTTCTAGCGCATCCCAGTCAATATTTTTGTATTCGGTAAAGGCATAATCCGTGCGGAATTTTGCGATCATGCTATCAAATGCGGTGGAAAATCCTTGATTGGAAAAATCAACCAGTGCGGCGGAATCCGGTTCAATGAGATTAATGGATTGTTCTCGTGCGCGGTCAAAGGTGAAGGGGATTGTGTCCATATTGACGATGATGTAGCCCTGCGGAACAGTCACGATGGGGTCGTCTTCGGTGAAGAGTAAGCCATCGTCGCCGAAACCGGATGGAAAACCCTGCTGGTCATCCGGTGCGTAGATGAGAAAACTACCGCCTACGATTTCACTGCGCTGTTCAGGATCATTGCTGGAGCGGGTGGAGGCGTAAGCGCCAGACCATCCGCCACCATTTTGATCGCGCACATCGAGGAAGGGATCGCCCCAAACATTGTGCCAGTAAGCAATCGCAAAGACCATTACCCCTGTGTCTGCCTCATTGTCATTATCAACATCGTTGTATGTGCCCTGTGGTTCGATGGGCAGGGCGAGGCTATAGTTAAACGGTGAGGTGTAGAAATCAGATGTAATTTGACCGAGTGTTTGTGATTCCAACGGAAAGACGAAACCACGATCCCGATGCACGAAGCCGGATTGATCTTCAAGAATAATCAGTGGGAAACTTACGCCGCTGGTGAAAAATGGATTGGTATAAGAGACTTCGCCACGGATGATGACGACCCCGCCTTCGTCATTCACGATATTTGCTGGTGGAAACGGGGCGTTGTCCTGTGCATTCATTACTATAGAAGAAAAAACAGGCAGGAGACAAAATAAAATACAAAGTCTAAAAATCATAGATAAGGGGTGAGAATTTGTTTGAGGAAGCAAGTTAATTGGTCGCATCACAACTACCTATAGAAAATCCGAATGGCAATAGTTATTTGGTTCATTGTAACGGGTTTTTCGTGATTGCTAACGAAATAGGGTGAGTGGTCGGTGAAAAGTTGCGAGAAATAGTGAATTTTTAGGGTGTTATGGCGGGAACGGTTATTTTCTTAGATGTTCGGGGGATTGTGAAGCTGAACGTAATCCCCCCATTCTGGGAATTGGCTTCTAGCCAGATTTTACCGCCATGTGCTTCCACAAACCCGCGTGTAATCGCCAAACCCAAGCCTGCCCCGCGTGTCCCATGATTGTCGCGTGCGCGGGAGCGTTCTCCACGATAGAAACTGCTGAAGATATGTGGTAAATCATCTTTGGCGATGATTGAGCCAGAATTGTACACATCAACACGAATCGCTTCGGCATTTGTGACATAGGCGTTTAACATAATTGAGCCACCTTCAGGCGTGTGTTGAAGGGCATTATCCAGCAAGTTATAAAGTACACGCTGAATCTTATCAGGAGCCATATTTACCGGATCAATTGAGGGGCTAACTTTTCCATCAAGCACGACTTGTTTTTGCCGTGCGCGGGCGGTCATTGTGCCAATTGTATCGCTAATCAGGTCACACATAGAGGCGACTTGATAATCGAGCTTAAGATGCCCGACATCGATTTGTGCGAGTTCAAATAGGTCATTGATGAGGCTATTTAGATGTTCAATTTCTGCACGGCTGTTTTCAAGATAGCGGGTACGGGTTGCTTCATCATCAACCACGCCATCCAGCATCGCCTCGATCATCACCCGCATTGAGGCAAGCGGTGTGCGTAAATCATGAGACACCCACGCGATTAAATTACGACGCGTTTGCTCAATCATCCGTTTTTGGTCGTCAATTTCTTGAAGATTGCTCGCCATCCAATTAAATGTTTCAGCTAATTTTGCAAGTTCATCATTGCCTCGCACATCCAACCGTGCGGTCAGGTCTCCCTGTGCGATTTTTTCTGCGGTGGTGGCTAATTCGCCAATGCTATCGGTGATGGTGCGAGAAATGAAAAAACCGAAGACAATCGCGGTTACGCCCGCGTAGAGCAGAAGGGCGGTGGTTAAGGCAAGATCATGATAGCTAATGAACATCAGACGTGCAGTCACCCATACGTTGACAAATATGAGCACAACAGTCAGCACAACCGTAACCAGCAATGCCCAGCGCAAACTTCTGAACCAGCGCGCCAATCCACGCCGATAGAGCAGGTACGACACCGAAATGGTGATAAAGCCTGTGCCAGACATAAACAGAATCAGAAACGCCATATCCTCGGCACCGGGGCGTAATGTCGTGGCGACAACCATGATTGCCCCAGCCATCGCCAGTACAATGCCGGAAAATAGAGATAATGAAGTATTCAGACTAGGGGATTCAAGTTTCATAACAGGCTCTTTAAGTTGCTTAGTTTGTCTCTAGCTTATAACCTACACCCCAAACGGTTTGTATATAGGTGGGTTGCGCGGGATCAGGCTCAATTTTTTCACGCAGGCGGCGCACATGCACCGTTACCGTGCTTTCATCGCCGTAAAACTCATAGCCCCACACATGGTCGAGCAATTGCGAGCGACTAAACACCTGTTGCGGGTGGCGTGCCATGAACCAGAGCAGGTCAAATTCTTTCGCCGTCAGTACAACTTCTTCGTCCTTCACTTTGACGGTGCGACTACGTGGATCAAGATAAAGTTGCTTAAGCGTAACGGGTGTTTCGTTGGTGATCGCATCCTGCCCTGATCGGCGTAATACTGCTTTGATTCTAGCGACCAATTCCCGCGGGCTAAACGGTTTGACGACATAATCATCCGCACCGAGTTCAAATCCGGCGATGCGATCTGCTTCATCTGTGCGTGCAGTCAGCATCACAATCGGAATGTCACCACCCGCGCTTAACGGCGCATATTCATCGGAACGGCGTAAAGACCGTGTGATAGCAAAGCCATCAATGCCGGGGAGCATCAGATCAAGCACGATTAAATTCGGCTTCTGCTCGCGCAATAAGTCCAATGCTTGATGACCTGTGCTGGCTTCCAACACCCGATAGCCTTCAAGCTCCAAATATTTCCTTACGACCTCGCGGATCGTGGTTTCGTCGTCAACGACCATGATTGTTTGTTGTTTGCTCATAGACATATTGTCCTGCTTGTTGATTACAGAAGCATTACTATTTGGATGAGTTTGCTACAATTGATGAAATTGTGTTTTCAAAGATCAACACTTATTGATCCCATTGTGAATAATAATGTAATTAGGACGTTTTGGAAAATAAGGAGTTCCTCATGAGCGACAATCCCTTTTTGGTGAAGATTCGCGGATTGATTGAGTATCCCAACATCGTAGAAGTAAATATCCGCAATGATCCCAGCACGAAGAATGCCATCGCGTTTAAGGCGGCTGTCGGCTTAGATGGGTTGCGCGTGTTGGATGTAAAGCCGGACGGTGTGGGTAATAACAAAGATGGTAAAGTCTATCAGTGGTTTCAGGTAGACTTTAACGACGGCAGAATCGGCTGGATACGCGACGATTTGATTGAAATACGGGGGGATGGTGGGCAATTTGGCTACGGATCGTTCGCGGTGAATACTTATGCGTTTGATCTCACTCGCGGACAGGCAACCGTTGCACCGTCGTCGGCTCAACCCACCGTCGCCACCCCTGCGACAGCGACCACATCTCCCGAAACCAGCGCAGAATCGCCTGCCCCCGCTTCGACAACGCCACAACCCGCGCCCGTATTGGAGGGAATAGAGCGTGTGAAGAAAGCATCATTTGCGATTACAGCCGCGTTTGAAGGCACAGGTTACGCTGCCTATAACAATTATGATGCCGGTATCATCAGTTATGGATTGATTCAGTTTACGATGGCGGCGGGTAGCTTAATCACGGTGATGGAAAAATATTTGGCGCGTTCCACGACAGATACGGCTAAACAACTGGCAGGTTACTTAGACCGGATGCGCCAGCGTGATGAAAGTTTACGGCAGGATGTGAGGCTGAAAAATCTACTCGTTGCGGCGGCGAAAGAACCGGAAATGCAACTTTCTCAGGATGAAGTGGCGACCACCAATTACTGGGATAAGGTTGTCGACGGATACATCACGCATCGCGGTTTAAAGACACCGCTTGCATATGCGCTATTGTTTGATATGGGTGTCAATTTTGGCACAGGGCATAGCTTTGTACGGCTGGCGGAAGAACAATTGGGTGTGCCTTCCCGCTCCCGTCCGGGTGAAAATGGCATTACGGAGCAACAACTTATCGCAAAAGTAGCCACCTTACGGCGTGATTCGCATTATCGTCAAGCAGATCGTGACAATCTGCCCGGTTTGAAAGTGCGTGGTGATTTCTGGATGACTCTGGTCAATCAAAACGATTGGGACATCATGGGCGATGCTGATGGCTTCGTGAACATCAACGGACGCAAGGTTCAGGTACGCTCAATAACGTAGAATTTGTTTGTTGATAGTTGAAATGGGGGAACTCTCCGGTTAGGCTTGGTGAATTGTCTATTTTTGCATAAATCATTAAGGACTGAACTTGGCGATAACCGGAGCCACTCCCCCTGCAAACATCCCTGAAACTAATTCTGACGATCAGGCTGAACCCGAGGATATTTTTCCGGTTGTGATTATCGGAGGTGGTCTCGCAGGCTTAACCGCCGCCGTGCACCTTGCCGAACGCGGTATTACGCCATTGCTGATCGATGCAGATTCTTTCTGGACAGGTGGACGGTTGAATGGTGGCGAGCCGGATACGTTTACATTTGACGGCAAAGAATGGGCGTTTCGTCCCGATCATGGTGTTCATGCCCTCTGGGGCGGATACAACAATATGCGGGCGATGTTAACGCGCTTCACCAATGTTGAATTGACCCGTTCAACGGGCGAAGACTGGATCAACCGTTGGGGGCGGGAAGTTCGTACGCTGGAAGCAGGAAATGCGGTGCGCTACGGTTGGCTCCCTGCGCCATTTCACTATTTGCAACTCCTATTCAATCCACGCATCTGGAGCACCATCACCCCGCTTGATTTTTTGTCTTTGCCGGGTTTTCTGTTTAGCATCTTGTGGACAGTCGGGCTTGATCCGATCCGCGAGGAGGTACGTCTGGAAGGGCTGACCATCAAAGATTTTTTTCGTGGATGGACACCCAATTTGCGGATGACGTTTACCGGCTTAGGGCAAAATCTTCTGGCGGCTCCTTCAGAATCTATCTCGTTGACCGGACTGATCGCCGCGTTGCGATTTTACACGGTGCTCCGGCGCGACTCCTGGCAGATGGAATACTTACCGGGTAATTCACACGATCATCTGATTATGCCACTGACACGGGCAATTGAAGAACGCGGTGGGATGATTCGGCGAGGTGTCACCGCACAAAAACTTATCGCCGAAGAGGGTTATTTGCGTGTGATTGTCGAGGATTCTGACCGTCGCGGATTGCGGAGTATCAGGGCGAAGCACATCATTCTTGCGACGAATGCGCCGTCTGCCAAACGCTTACTTCATGCGAGTCCGGCAACAGCACCCGTCGCAGAAACAATGCAATTCCCGAACGGCTTACGCAATGTTGTCGTGCGGATGTGGTTCAGTACTGCGCCAAAAGACGGGACTGATGGCGGGATGTTTACGGGTGATTTTGTTCCGGATAATTTTTTCTGGTTGCATCGTTTATATGATGAGTTCAAAGCATGGCATGAAGAAACTGGCGGGAGTGCCATCGAAGTCCATATTTATGGCAACGAAAAGTTACTCGATCAACCGGATCGTAATTTGCTGATTACGGCGATTGATGAGGTACAGCGGGCGTTTCCGGTTGTACGTGGCGCGTTTGTGCATGGGGCGGTGAGGCGCAATAGTCGTGGGCATACTGAATTTCGCGTACCCATGCGTAAAGATAGCCTTTTCGTCGATACGCCGTGGTCGGGCGTGTATGCCTGTGGCGATTGGATCGGTTATGATACGCCCTCATTGTGGATGGAAAGGGCGACCACTACTGGAATCGCCGCCGCGAATCATGTGATTGAGCACTATCAACGAGAGTCATTCCCTCTGATTCAAATTCCACCTCCGGGCTTGCTTGTGCGTGGATTGGCGCTGATTGTGCGCGGTATTCGTATCATTTTCGCGCCGATTGTGCGAGTTTTGCGTGGGTTGAGGCAGAGAAATAAAAGCAGGTGATAGGGTTTGCCCATCACCTGCATGTTTCAGAGATATTGCAATTGCTCTATGAGTCGTCTGATTCGCAAAGCGGCTCTACGCGGAATTGCTCACGCTCCCCGCAAGACAGCTCACGTACATATCGATTATTGATTGCCCAATTGACTACCTCGCTGGAGCGTTGGGGAGTTTGCCACAGGCGTATGGTGTTGTCCTGTGCGCCGGAAATAACGTGCTCACCATCTTGCAAGAACAGAACTTCAGAAATCCAATTTGTATGACCGTCAAGCCGGCGAATTTCCTGCCCGGTGCTAATGTCCCATAAACGGACGGTAGAATCTGCTGAACCGGAAACAAACACGGTGTTATCCGGGCTGAATGCAATGCCGAATGTTGGACCGTTGTGCCCGTTGAAGACATGCAGTTCTTCGCCCGATTCGACATCCCAGAGGCGCAAACTAGAATCCCATGCACTGGACAGTAACCGCGTGCCATCGCTGTTAAAGGCGACATCATTAACGCGGTCTGTGTGACCGAGCAATTGGCGAATTTCCTCACCCGTTTGGATATTCCACAGGCGGATTGTCAAATCATAAGACCCCGACGCGAGGATTGTTCCGTCAGAATTGATGTCTATGCCATCGACATCGCGTGTGTGTCCTTCGAATCGTCGAATTTCCTCACCCGTTTCAACATCCCATAAAATAATCGTTCCGGCAGTGGTGCTGGTAACGAATTGTGTGCCATCGGGCAAGAATTTAGCGTTCGTATAATTGAATTCTTCCGGCGTGATGTAACGACGAATTTCCTCACCGCTGTCGGTTTCCCAGAGAATGAGTTGACCGTCCCATGCACCGGAGATAATTCGCGTGCCGTTAGGACTGAAGGCAACGGCTTCCACCGTTTCGGTGTGACCGGCGAGTTCGTGCAGAACTTCGCCCGTCGCATAATCCCAGATGCGAACCAGCGAGTCATTTGCAACGCCACTTGTGGGCGTAGTGAGGGGACCCGTCCCACTGACGAGCCGCGTTTCGTCTTGATTAATGTCTACGCTCCAAATCCAATCGGTTGAACCGACATAGCGCCGTTCTTCGTCCCTGCTGAGTAAATCTATCAGCCAGACGCTCGTATCTTTAGAGTTTTCGGACTCCATCGAGATTTCGTTGCCGCCAAAATCGCCGGAATTGGTGAGCAAGAATTGTCCATCTGCACTGACGCTCAGGTTGAGCAGTTTATCCTCAAAACTTTCGTAACGTTGAACTTCTATGCCTGTGCTGATGTCCCATAGACGCAACGTGCGATCCCATGAGACAGATGCAACCCGTTCACCATCCGGCAAGAAGACAATCCCGCTGATAATATCCGTGTGTCCATAAAATTGTTGAATCAGGTCGCCAGTATCGACGCTCCATAAGCTCATAACGCCACCTGTTGCGCCCGTCCATGTGCCGGAAATAACGGAGGTGCTATCAGGGCTAAACATAACGGTTCGGATATAACCTGCTGGCGGGGCGAAACGTTGAAGTTCTTCGCCAGTGCTTAAATCCCAGACGCGCACAGTTCTATCTATCTCATCATCAGAAATGTTGCCGATACTCTCGTCACCGGAGCTTGATGCGGCGTATTGTCCGTCTGCGCTCAGGGCGACATCCAGCACGATGCCGCTATGTCCGGTAAAGACGCGAATTTCGTTACCAGTTGCAACATCCCATAAACGCAGGGTGTGATCTAGTGAACCGGATAGGGCTTGCGTGCCATCTGAATTAAAAACAACGCTGGTAACGCCGTCAGTGTGACCTTCAAATTGATCGAGAAGGTCGCCTGTTTCGGCATCAAATTTATAGACCGATCCATCCATCGCACTAACTAATAAAATTGTATTGTCCGGGCTGAAAACGACTGTCGTCGCCGCGCCTTCTGCCGGAAGATCAATCGTCAAAACTTGTTCGCCGGTGTCGTTATCCCAGATGATGACCGAGCCGTCCAGTGATGCTGACGCGCTCATACGTCCATCCGTGCTAAAATCCGCAGATAGCACAGAGGCGACGTGACCTTGCAGGCGATGCCGAACACCCGGTCCATATGCCGCTTGAGAGAGCACACGCATCACCTCAATGGGCGTGGGTGAAAATGCCCGGTTTGCCTCTAATGAGAGCGATAATCCCAGTACAGAGTCATGCTCAATCAATGAATTACGCGCATTGGCGGCAAGAGCAAGCCCACGCGCCTCGTTTTCGTTATCCTGCGCTTCGTCGCGGGCGGTTTGTGCTTCTTGACTCTGGTTAAACGCCAGTACGGTTAAACCTATGGCGATAATCGTGGCAACAGACATTACGGCGGCGAGTACCTTCAAGATATTACGTGAGCGTTCTTCTAAGGCATGTTCCCGTTGCTGACGCGCATGTTCTTCTAAATCGCGTTCTTCACGCGTGTTGATACTGGTTTTGAGATAATTTGCTTCTTCCTCATTCATTGAGAGCGTGGTCGTGTTCATCCACTCTTCGAACTGTTCCAACCTCGCCCCACGCAACAGGAAGCTGGGGTCTTTGCCAGATTCTAGCCAATCCTCAGCCGCCGCCATCAAACGACGTTGTGTTCGCAAATCATCACGATTATCTGCCAGCCATGTACGGAGTTGTGCCCATTGGCGGATTAAGGCTTCGTGGGCAATTTCTACGGTGGCGCTTCTCGTTTGTGGATCATGATCGAATGTGAGCAGACGATACCGTCCGAACGCGTCAATGATGAGCGACATGGTATCCTGATCTTGTCCGAGTGACAGCAACTCTGATTGTAAAGCGCGCCGGCGTGTATCTTCCGTACCGTCGCCGAGTGTGACCAGACGCAAAAACATCTGTCGTGCGGCTTCTTTACCGTCGTCATCTAGTCCATCGTAGAGTTCGCTGGCACGTTTCGCGAGCGCACCCATCGCGCCGCCTATATCTTTGTACGCGTTGAGCGTGAGCATGTTGCCATTACGACGTTCGAATAATTCCGTCAGCGCGTATTGTAGTAGGGGGAGTGCGCCCGGCTGTGAGGAAACATCGGAAACAATCGCCTTGACTAATCCCGGTTCGACCACCATCCCTACGCGTGTTGCCGGTCCTTTGATGGAGATTTCGAGTTCATCTTCTGAAAGAGGCAGAACGACTTCTGTGCGCTGACGCAACAGATTGCCAAAATTGACATAATTGAGCGGTTTGTCGTAAAAGTCTGCCCGCAATGTGATGATGATGCGAATACGACTGCGCTCATCTTCACTGGCGGCGAGTAAGCTGGACAAAAAGTGTTGGCGCTGATCTTCTTCGTCGACGAGGGTGAATGTTTCTTCAAATTGGTCAATAAATAGGAGTAGCTCGGTATCGTCATCAGGTAACACGCGCTTAACGGCACGTACCAGCCCACGTTCGTCTTCTTGAAGCTGATTCAGCAGGCTATCCGGCGGGTTGACGGCAATGCGTAGCAATGCCGCTTCGAGTTCTTCCATTGGCTCTGCGCCCGGAACCATTTCCACAACAAACCAATCTTTTGAACCTTCAATAGCATCGCGCTTGAGTGTTGGGATCACACCCGCCTTAATCACGCTCGATTTACCGCTACCACTGGGTCCAATGACCGCCAAGAATTTGCTGGTCGCACCCGTTTCTTTTAATCGGCTTAGTAATTGTTCGGTCAGTGCTTCACGTCCAAAAAAGTCAGTTGAATCCGCCTGCTGGAAAGCCCTCAAGCCTTTATAAGGATTTTCCGGATCTGGTAATACAATGCCGGAAATTGTTCCTGTTGGGGTACTTACAGTTTCTAACGGATTAAATTCGTCTGCGGTGTCGGTTGCCTCTGTTACGCCACGAATCGCGCGCCGGAAATCCTTGACCATTGCGATGATGTCCGTATAACGATCTTCAGGATCTTTCATCGTTGCTCTTTGGAGCACCAGATTGACTAGCGGCGGGAGATCATCACGATTTAGCGTGATATCGGGAATAGGCTCGCTCAGATGCTTGTACATCAGTGCGGCGGCGGTTGTCTCGTTAAATGGTAGTTCGCCGGTTAGCATCTGGTATAGCGTTATACCCATCGCATAGATATCGGTTTGCGGGGTGAGGTCTTCGCCTTTGATCTGTTCCGGCGAAAGATAGGCAGGTGAACCTAAGATTGCATCCTGCTGTGTAATGTTCAGATTGTGACCGAGATCTTTGGCGATGCCGAAATCAGTTAAATAGGCATTGCCGTTCTCATCGAGGATCATGTTATCGAGCTTTAAGTCTCGATGAATGACCCCCTGACGATGGGCGACTGCCAGCGCCTCACCGATTTGCGTGATGATGCGACTTGCCCTCTGTGGATCCATCCCACCATTTTTGCGGATTTCATCAGCGATACTGCCGCCTTTAAGCCAGCGCATGACTAAAAATGCGCCATCCGGTTCTCGCCAATAATCGTACAGTGGCACGATAAAGGGATGCTCAAGCCGCGCCACTAATTGTGCTTCTGATTCAAAGCGGCGGATAAATTCTGGACGGTTCGCATGTTGGGGAAGGATGATCTTAATCGCCACTTCGCGCCCGATGAGGGGCTGGTAAGCACGGTAGACTGCACCGAAGCCTCCTTCACCAATAAGTTCCGTTAGCTCATAGCCTTTGACGACTTTTTTATCCATGATTTCCATAGGAATACCTGTGGGGTGGGTGTAATGATATGCACATAAAAATAGATTATAACATTTTGTCGTGGATATAGTGTTGCGGTTTGCATTAAACCGACGATTACTCAATGATGATACCGTACCATTCAAACGTCCGGTGTGATGGTGTTATACTACTCTCCAACAAACCCTTGATATGGAAACATGCTGGATTAGATTATGCGAAAATTCCTCATTCTGATTATGTTGGTTGTTCTTTTTGTGTTAAATCTTCCTGCGGCATTCGGGCAATCCGAAGTGCGAGCGCGGGTTATCGCTTATGAACTCAATTTGCGCGATAGTTACCACGATGAAAGCCAGATTGTAGGCATGTTGAGCGTGAATACCGAGGTTGTGGTTTTGGCGCGCGAAGATGAACCCGGCAATGGCGGAATCTGGATGCAGGTTCGGACGTTGGACGGTGGGGCTTCTGGGTGGGTGCTCTCCGTTTATCTTGAATTCGCGCCGGATTTTATCCTACAGAGCATTCCGGTAGTCAATATTGCCGCACCTGCCCAAAACCTCACGACAGAAAATGCCGGAGCCGAACAACCCGTTCAACAGCAATCCGCCGCCCCTGTGGCAACCGGACAGGGAATTAGCGGATCAACGCGGGCAATCGTCAATCTGCGCGGTGGTCCCGGCACGAATTTTGATGTTATATCGACAGTGCAGGCGGGTCAGACTGTGGTATTTGTAGGGCGTAATCAAAGCAGTACATGGTTGCAGACTCTTGTTAGTGGCGGGACGATGGGGTGGCTTTCGTATACATTTGTAAACGTCGATGGTAACGTAACAAATTTGCCGGTGGTTGGCGCGGGCGCACCATTACCGCAAACACAGACCACAACCGCTGAACAAGCACCACAAAACACACAGGCAAACGCCATGCCCGGCGTAATTCCATCCATTAGTGGCACTGCGCGTCAGATTTACTTGCGCGGTCAGCAACTAGGCAACAATGCGGGCGTGTTTGCAAAAATTGGTGATAGCATCACCGCATCCAACTTATTTCTCAATCCTGTCGGTTTTGGTGGCGCACGGTTGAATGAATACGCCTATTTGCAACCTGTGATTGATTTCTTCTCACAAACGTCTGCGCGCGATCACTTCTCATTTGCCAATACGAGCTTAGCGGCACGGGGCGGTTGGACGAGCTTCGATGTGCTTGATCCGCAACGGGCTGTCCCTGGAATTTGTAATTATGGTGAGTCGCCCCTTGTGTGTGAGTATCGAAATAACCGCCCATCTGTAGCGTTGATTATGCTCGGCACAAACGATCTAAATTGGGTGAATGGCACTGATTATCGCGCTAATTTGGAGCGCATTGTCCAGACGAGCATCGATATGGGTGTCATTCCGGTCTTGAGTACCATTCCAGATCAGCCGTTAAGTTATGCGGCGGGGCGGGTGAGCGAGTTCAACGGAATCATCATGGCAGTTGCCGCACAGTATGACATCCCACTCTGGAATTATTGGTCTGCGCTACAGGGATTACCCAATCGCGGATTAAGCGGTGATAGCGTACATCCGAGTTATGATTCATCGACTGCCGAAACCGCCATCTTTGATGCAAACGGGTTGCGTTTTGGCTATAATGTCCGTAACTTGACCGCGTTGATGGTGCTAGATGCCGTCTGGCGTGGGGCGATGTACTAAATTCGCGGACATATTATTTAAACTTACAGCACACTAAAGCCGAAGATGTTAACCTTCGGCTTTATTTTTTTGAATGCTTATGAGCTTTTAAAATCTTTTAAATCGCGTTATAATACTTGGAGATTCTTGTTATGTGGAGGTGGTTATGACGACTAACAACATCGAAACTCAAAAGAATACCCATTTCCCGATTCACCTGCCGGACGGCATTATCGGGCTTAATGTTGATATGGAAACCTATTTTGATGTTGAAGATGCGCTTGAGCCAATTATTTTTCCCGAAAATAAATGGAGTGCTCGCTGGTATAACATGCCATCAGAACGGCGCGATGAAAGAAAAAAAGAATTATCTAAATTACAGCGCGATACTCATCAGGATGCGGTGGTTTTTTATGACGGCGATAAAGCAATCGGTTGGAGCGCGGGACGAATGACGGGCGCAACCGAATTCATGATGGATGTCAGTGGGATTCATCCGTCATATCAGCGACGCGGTATTTACACAGCTTTTGTACCCTTCTATTTGTCCTATTTGCGTGATGTTGGCTATGAACGGGTAGTAAGTTACCATAGTCCAACCAATCGGGGTGTGTTAATCGCAAAGCTCAAACTGGGGTTCATCATCACCGCGACGGAATTTCGCGAGAACGCGGGCGCGTCTGTAAAGCTGACTTATTTTTTACATGAAGATCGATATCAGGGTTTTGAGGATGTACATAGCTTACAGCCACAGTCGTATAAGCGTATATAGCAAGAATTGTACGGTGAATTCACTAGAGTGAAGGTCGTGAATTCACCATTATTTCTTAGGACTCGGCTTGTGTTTTTTCGATGACTGTAACGAGATCATTGATTGTGTCAATCGCTTCTGCGGTGAGTTCGGTGTCATCCACGCGCACACCAAATTCCTGCTCAATGAACAATTGCAATTCGACCAGAGAGAACGAATCAATTAACCCGCCTGAAATTAGGGCTTCGTCATTCTGCAACGGATAACCGTCGTCTTTCATCAGTTCTGATGTGATAAACTTACGTATTGCATCGTGCATAAAAGATTTCCCCATTGAACATAATCATAACAAGCGATTATAACAAACATCACAATCGAGCGAATAGCCCATTGTCCCTGACTGATGAGACGATTATACGCATATGGATTTGATACACATTCTTGTTCTGGCGCTGGCATCATTGCCGTTCATGTGGCTGATTCCGGCGACACTGCGCCCCACCGGGTTATTCGTGGGCAGTTTATTCGTTATAGCGTGGATACTCGGTGACGGCGGGTTAACTCAGCTGGATGTGCTGTTATTGTTCAGCACGATTGGGCTAACCGTGCTCGTCTGGTGGCTGATTCAACCTGTATCAAATACGCCAACTGAACCGACCTACCGCACGTTTGCCTTAATTGGCGGGGTGGTTGCGCTGGTATGGGGTGGCTACGCGCTATCTAGTGATGCGGCGAGTTTCCAAATATTCTTAGTGCTGATTGTGTTGAGCGTTACAGGTGGTGCAAGCCTGTCACACTTTTTCCACGAACGCACGGATTCATCACTTTTTCATCAGATAGCATTATTCGTCATTTATCTGATCGTGGTGATTCTCGTCGTGATTAAGCTCCCTGATCTAGCCCGTTTATCCGGCTATGCGCTGACGTGGGATGCCGACTCATTGGCGACTTCTAGCCCGTTTGTGTGGATCGGATTCTCTTATATCGCCTTTCGATTGATCGGATTACTGTTCGATTTTCGGGCGGGTCGCATTCCCAAAACAGGGCTATCACTTCAGGATACGATCACCTATGTGTTGTTTTTTCCAGCATTTACCGCCGGTCCGATTGATCGTGCTCAACGCTTTGTGCCGGAATTACAGGCGGCGAAACCCTTAGATTCGGCGCGTTTGGTAGAAGGCGGTACACGGATTGCAGTTGGTGTATTCAAGAAATTTGTTGTAGCCAATAGTCTGGCGCTGATTGCCATGAATCCGCGGTTGATTGACCTGACGGAAAACACGACTGGCTTATGGATATTGCTTTACCTGTATGCCTTTCAAATCTTTTTTGACTTTAGCGGATATTCTGATGTGGCGATTGGCTTGGGACGTTTATACGGAATCACATTGCCGGAGAATTTTGACCGACCCTACACACAGGCAAATATTCAGCAATTCTGGCAACGCTGGCACATCACCCTAAGCACATGGTTTCGCGTGTATTATTTCACGCCGTTATCACGATTTTTCATCACGCGAAAAAATAAGCCTCCGCAGTACGTGATAATTCTTATCTCGCAGGTCACGACGATGATTTTGATTGGTTTGTGGCACGGCATCACATGGAATTTCTTGTTGTGGGGTTTATGGCATGGGGCGGGGTTGTTCGCCCATAAGATGCTGGCAGATAATACAAAGGGGTGGACGAAACGGGTCAATGCAAATGTTTGGTCAAGTCGCGTGATGTACGTCGGTAGTGTGCTGGCAACATTTCATTTTGTCGCGCTGGGTTGGGTATTTTTTGCTTTGCCCACCGTGAGCGATAGCCTGACGATGTTCTCACGCTTATTTGGAGGGTAAGGTAGGCATGGCAAAGTGGGATTGGCTGATACAACCGAAAACAGTATATACGCGTGCGTTTGTGGTTAGGGTAATCCTAAAAGCGACGTTACTCTTCGTACTGGTGAACCTCGTTTATGTGGTCGCGCAACCGTTAGCGACCATTAATCAGATGTCTGTATACAACGGACTCGTCTCCGGACGTGAGCGATTCCCCTATGCAGATAATCCAACCGAAGTTTATAACCTGTCTATAGGTAGTCTCGAAGGCATGTTTGCGGCGCATGAAATTAGCGGAGGTGAACACAACGGCGATGAATTCCGAGTGCTGTTGTTGGGGGATTCCGGCGTGTGGGGCTGGTTGCTTAATAATAATGAAACATTTTCTGCCTGTATGAACGCAAGTGGAGCGCAAACCGCTGATGGGCGTAACATGCGGGTTTATAACCTGGGCTATCCAATCACGAATGTGCTGAAAGACACGCTGATTCTTGATTTTGCTCTGCAATATCAGCCGGATGCGGTTGTGTGGTTTACGACCTTGGAAGGCATGTACGATGACGACCAACTGTCGCATCCCGTGATTCAGAGCAACCGTGACCGCGTGCTGGAGATTATCGCGCAGAATAACCTATCTTTGGATACCTCACGATTGCCGGATGCCCCGACCGTTTTTGATAACACGATTATCGGTCAACGGCGTGAATTGGCGGATTGGTTACGATTGCAATTTTACGGGGTTGCATGGGGAATCACCGATTTTGACCACACAAATCCGCGTTTTTTTCGCTCTCCGGTGGAAAATTTCCCGCCGAGTGAGGGCATTCCCAATCGCGGAGAAATTGGCGTGGGCGAATTAACGACCGATTTGCTAGCATTTGATGTGCTCGAAGCGGGCGTAAATTTAGCGCAATCCGAAAATTTGCCGGTGTTACTGGTCAACGAACCGATTTTTAGGGGTTCTGGTGCGAATAGTGACCTGCGTTATAACGATCTGTATCCACGCTGGGCATATGATTCTTATCGTGAAATGCTTGGTGAGCTTGCGACGGAAAACGACTGGAATTATGTCGATTTATGGGATTTTGTACCCGCAGATCGTTTTACAGACTTTCCCTTGCATTACGATGCTGAACAAACCTGTCGTGTGGCGGAAACGCTGATTCCACTGGTGATTGAGTTGGCGAATTAGTCCGTCTGGATTTGCACTGTGCCATCTTCGGCAATAGTGAGGGTTGCCACTTGCAGGTAATCTGCATTTTCATTCCTCAAGCGCCCACCTTCCGGCGTATATAGCCCGATGTTGACGTTGTAATCCCCCGCTGGTAAGGCGCTAATATCCACAATGCGCGTTTCCGTGACGAATTCTTCTGGTAGCCAGTAGCTTGTCGGGTAACGTCCATCGAGTGGCAAACCATCATCCTGCGCGAGTGGTTGTAAATCATCAGGCGCGGTAATGTGAATGAAAACTCGATAATCAGCATCTAAAAGCGCAGAAGTCTGCCAGATGAGATCAAGCTGTAATTGACCATCTACTGTGCTGATTTCCGGCAGATAAACCGACACTGATCCAAGTGTGCCAATCAAGTTTTGTGCGGTTTCTGGCTGAGGCAGTGGCACGATCACACCGCCAAATGTATGACGATCAAGGATTCCCGCACGATAATCTAACGTGACCTGCACCTGCAATAAGCCTACTGGTACATCTTTCGGTAAGCGCAGGGCATGAAAAGTCGAAAGTGTTTCAGCTTGCCAATTTTCACGCGGGAATTGTGTAAAAATTGAGGTTATCGGCGTACCGTTGATGTCATTCAAGTTGATATTGATGCCGATGGCTTCGTCAGGAAAGCGATTGAGTGACCAATCAAGCCGTAAGCGGATCGTGTTTTCCGCACTTACGCGTGTTCGGTCAAGCGCGTAGCCTGTTAAGTGAACATCTGGACTGAAGGCGAGATCAATTGAAGTCGGGTTATCGGGAAAAATTCCGACATTTGCTTCACGTATCCATAAGCCTGCTGTTTCAGCTTGTACTACATATTCTAGCGCGGCAAGATTCTGATTGTCTAACGCAACAGGTAATGCTTCTTCTGGGTGGTATATAAAATCCGGTGCGGTGGCGACGATGAGCGATTGATGATCGGCACGATCTACATAAGCGCGTATTTCCGGCTGATAGTTGCCGTCAAAGCGATAGGTTTCGCCCACAAAATTTTCCATGTAAAACGTTAGGGCAGAACTACGATTGTGTAGCAGAGATGCTTCGGGTGGGATCGTGAACGTATTGGCTAGAGTCTCGTCGTGTTGAATGTTTTCAGGTGTTTGGGGTGGGGCGGTAAGCAGGAGTAGGCTAAAGGCGACAACGACAACTGCGTTGATTGGTAGGTTGATGCTGTCGGCTAATCGTTTAATCTGAATCGCAATGCCGATACCGACAGTCGCCGTGAGGGTTATGCTAGCAATAGGGTTGAACACACCTGTAAATAAGACGGACAAAATCAACGACACGCTCGCCCAAACCGGCAGAATGAATAAGCGACGATCCATATTGGCTTGCGTCATGCGCCATACCGCAAATCCAAATAATCCAATCCACAGCCAATCCTGCCAGCTTGCATCTGGTATATCGGGACGGAGCAAGAGTCCGTTCATGCCATCAAATCCGTAGTTGACAACTGCAAGCATTAACCATGCGACAATGGGCAACAGGGCAATGAGCCAATAGAGGGCGCTTTTACCGGAGCGAAACGCATAAATACCGAGTAAAAATGTGGCGATCACTGCGGACGGATGAAATAGTGAAGCGATTCCGACGATTACACCCGCAATCACAGGACGGTTACGGTCAAGTTGGGTGAGCGCAAAAATCACTCCAGCAAATGCGATGCTTTCTGCTGATTGCATCCCGACCCATGTTGGATAGCCGAGAATCAAGATCGCTACAATTAAGGCTACTTGATGAAGCGTGAAGTCTTTGCTCAGGAAGGTAACCAGTGCAATAGACGATAGAACGAGTCCGCTTATGAACAGGACAAGCGCAAAGGTTTGTGCCTCGCGTGGCGCAACGCTAAGAGGCAATATAGCCAGGGGAGAGAGCGTAAGTAATGCTTCTTGACCGGCAGTATAGACGAAACCCTCAATTTGGCTCACGTTTAAAGCAACGCGATAGGCGAAAAAGTCGGTCTCCCGTCCATAATCGCTAAGGCGCTGGGTGGCGACGAAACCCGCAATTATGAGCGCAACAAAAACAGGGGCTAGCGATATCCAACGTGCCGACGGGTTGCTCATCATTTTGAGTGGTTTAATCCTGCTGGTCGTGCGGACAAAGCGCGTAGGATATACGCGACCAACAGGATTTACAAGGCAAAGCTCTGTTTAGTTCAGTGAGAAGGGACCGAGTACGAAGGGTCCGATCTGCTGGACAAATTCTGAATTCTCAGGCGGGGTTAGCAGAGATTCAATAATCACGACCTCGCGCCGATAGATTTGGGTGAGTTCGTCTATCATATAGGTCGCCATCTCAATTTCCAACAATTTCTGTTTTTGCTCCATGGTGATTTGTTGCAACAACACAGAGGCGAGATAGGCAAGAGTCATTGGATCATGCGGGAGTTGGTTATCGTCATACTTCAGTTGCCCGGCTTCTTCCAATACACGCAGATAGCGATCCAGAAGGTATTTTAGACGTTTGCTATGCTGGCGTAGCAGATAGGGGTCTTCCTCAGCATGGGGATAATTTTCCACCATACCTGTTAAATAGGGCTTTTCGTAGTTTAACGAGAGCACCTTAAAGCGTTCGCGTCCGACGGCGGTAATTTGCATCCGACCCTGACTGAGTGGTTGTACCTGTGTAATCTGGGCAGTACAGCCAATGTGATAGGGTTGCACTAATGGATCGCCAGCTTCTTGACCGTCGGCAATTAAGATCACGCCAAAGGGTTCTCGATTTTGGATACATTCGTTAATCATGGTTTTGTAGCGTTCTTCAAAGATATGCAGATTGATGGGCATACCGGGAAAAAGGACACTTGATAGTGGAAACAACGGAAGTTCGTACATTACACCGCGAAATTATCTTGTTTGAATAAGGGTATTATACCTAGGAAATGGCTTTATTCGCCAACACCGTAAGTATCCTCTAATGTGCGTTATTCGTTCAGAAAGTGTTGAATTTCGATCAAGTAGCCGTTCGGGTCTCTTAGAAAGCAATGGTAGATATTGTAGGTAGGATTTGTTTCTGGCGGTTTTTCGAATTGTACGCCTTTGCCCATCAGGTAGTCGTACCATGCGTCGACTTCTTCCGTGACGATGGTGAAAATAATATTCGTCTGCTCGCCCGCTTGAACTTTCCCTTTTGACGAATCACCTGTCTGGCAGATGCCGATATAGGCGTTGCTGGTAGTGTGATAGATACGGCAAGTTCCTTGATCTAGCCACAGCGACAAGCCGAGCACATCTTCGTAAAATGTGGCGCTTCTATCTAGATCTGTGGTGTATAAAAATGTAATTTGTTGATTAATGGTTGGTGGGATCATGCTGTCTCCTGACTGTTTATTCGTGATTATGTCGTTGGCTGATGAGGATAACTTAAATAGGTGTTAAACATCACCCGAATTTCCAATCAGAATGTGCGAATTGCTGGTAAGCTAAAGCTATTCTGGAATATACCGTAACCTACAAGGATGATATAAATGCAGATCGTCATGTTTTCTGTAAACCCGTTATTTCCTGATACAGTGATGGGTGGTGCGCCCAAGCACTTGCAAAATATCGCCATTCATATGGGTCAACGCGGGCATCAGGTCACGGTTTTATGTACGCGTGCCTCAGCAAATATGGGAAATTTTAAATGGCATGACAATGTGACCGTTAAGCCGATTTTACGCTTTCATCAGCCGTTCCCGCAACCTTACGCTATTCCGGCTTACGACATGGCAACCGCGATACAGGATGTCAGCAATCACTTACAGACTGCTGATCGATTCTATATGCACGATGGGGAATTTCTGTATCCGTATGTCTACAAAGATGTGCCGACGGTCATTTCGTTGCGCGATAATGTCTATCCTGAAACGTTGCTGGGTGGATTTCATTTTCAGGCGCATAAGTTGGTGCTCATCTCCGAGTATTCGCGCCAATACTTTCAACAAACCGTCGGGCGGTTTTTCCCGGAACTCAGTGAACGTATCGAAGTCATCCATAACGGGCTAGATTGGCAAAAGTTCAAGCCTACAAAGCCGGACAAAATCCTCGATTACGTGCCGATTAAGCTGGAAGATCAACCTATTCTCTTGCATCCCCATCGCCCCGAAGAGTCTAAAGGCATCATGCAGACGATTGATTTGGTCAATCTGCTGGTGAATGAACGTGGCTTTAGCAATTTGATCGCACTCGCTCCGCGCTGGCATGATGTGCAAGCATCGTCAGATTTGCGTGAATTTTATGGGCAGATCGAACAGAAAATCGCGGACTATAACCTGCAAGACAACTTTATTTTTCACGGGTGGATTCCACAGGAGTTGATGCCGGAATATTTTAGTCTGGGAACGGTCACGGTGTCGCTCGGTTATTTTCCTGAGTCGTTTGGCAACGCAGTTTATGAGTCCATGGGATGCGGTACGCCGACCATTGCGGCACGCATTTCCACTCATCGAGAGTTATTGCCGGACACTCTCATCGACAAAGTGGATTACGGCGATATAGGGTCTGCGGCGGAAATCGCATCAGAGATTATTCGATCAGGACGGCGTACCTCCCCGCAGACGTTGGATTATCTGCACCAAAATTATGGGATTGAACGCCAATTAAACGCCTACGCGGAAGTCATCGAGAACGCGCAAATTGCCACACCGATGGTCTATCGTCATCCGGCGCTTACAGCAGACACGCGCTATCAACTTGGGGGGTGGTGTTATGTGTCGCAATCACGCGGGATTTACCACGATTTCAACGCGGATTATCTGAACGAACCCGCTTTGATACGTGCGGTTCAACAATTCCCCGATGGATTCACGCAGGCTCAGGCGCAAAAGATGGGAATTTCAGAGTCGCGCTTTGAGTTTTTGTATCGAGCGGGTTATCTTGTGCCAATTATTTAGCCGACTGGATTATTGTTATGCAAGAATGTGTTTTACAGGTATTGATTGACGATGAGAAGCGTGAATTTACGGTTTCGTCTGGCTCGAATTTGCGGAAAACCTTGCTAGAACGGGGGATTTCACCCTATGCTACGATTCTCGATAAGCTCAATTGTGGCGGACGTGGATTATGCGCGACCTGTGGCGTGATTATTGAAGAAGGCGAACACGCGCCAACGCACTGGCATGATCGCATTGGCTCGCGTTTCGGCTATCCACGCCTTTCTTGTCAGATAACCATCGAAACAGATATGACCGTCCGCATCATGACGGATAAGTGGATTTGGGGACGGAGAGACGCGGGCAGGAAATGGTCTTAAACTTCTGTTGCACTGAAATCAAGTTGAGCTTTGTGCGCCGTTGAGTTGATCGTGTGGCTGGTTGGAAATCAATGCTCTGATGTCGTCCAATCGGTCAGTCGTAGCATGAATGCCTGCTTCAAGTGGTCCGTCGATGTCGGTAAAATCCAGCGATCCATAATTTTCAACACCGGGGCGGAGCAATACATCCGGCGGATGGGCTTGAAGACGTTCTTCATGGACATGCCACGCCATCACACGGAAGGATCGCCACATGGACGAAAGCATACTCGGTGTATTGTTCCATGTGGGATTTCTTAAGACCGGAACGGGTAGATCAAAGCCCATGATCGCACTGATAGGATCAACCCAGGGATCGTCTTTTTCCAGTGGGGGGTAGACATCCACAGCGACGATGTTTTTTCCACCAAACTCATAGGCGATGTGTGTGGCTAGACTATCTACAACCCCGCCATCTGCCAATTCCATTCCATTGATTTTCACCGGAGGGAACACTGCCGGAACTGCACTACTCGCCAGCACGGCAGGGATAATTTCACCTTCTGTAATGGCGACTTCTTTCCCATGTAGCATATCGACAGCCATGACAATAGTTGGAATTTGAAGATCGGCAAAGGTTTTGTGTTTTAGTGCGGGGAAAAGTTGTTTCTGGACAGATCGCTGGCGGGCGTGGGCGCTAAAAAGGTTCATGCTGAATAGATTTGTGCCTTTGAGGTCGCCGATGCGTTCGGTGAGCGTGTGCATATCCACGCCAGACGCATATAGCGTGCCGACGATTGCGCCCATACTGGTGCCAACGATCAGGTCAATCGGAATATCAGCATTTTTGAGTACTTCCAATACCCCGATATGGGCAATGCCCCGGCTACCACCGCCCCCTAAAACCAGTGTAATTCCCACCGTTTTCTCTTCCATTCAATTATTCCTATAAGCCTATTCTTCAATCAACAAACGACGCAACACTTTTCCAATAAATGACTTTGGTAGTGTCTCACGGAATTCAATATCCCACGGCACTGCATATTCTTCTAGTCTGCGCCGACAAAGTTCTAGTAATTCGTCTTTGGATAATTTTGTTCCCGGACGCGGCACGACAAACGCCTTGACATGTTGCCCGTCTGCGCCTGCTTCAATGCCGACAACTGCCGCTTCCAGTACCTTGTTGTTTTCGTAGAGCACTTCCTCAACATCACGCGGATAAACGCTGTATTCACCTGTCATGATGGTGTCACGCTTGCGGCTGATGATTTTGAAGTATCCGTCATGATCCATCACTGCAACATCGCCCGTATATAGCCAGCCATCTTTTAGAATCGATTCTGGATCGTCTTCGTTGTCTATACCCCAATAAGATTTCATCACCTGCGGACCTTTGATGACTAATTCGCCAATTTGCCCGGCAGGGAGGTCTTCGCCCGTGGTCAGATGGACGATCTTGGAATCCGTATTTGGGAGTGGTATGCCAATTGAACCAATTTTACGTACACCATAAAGCGGATTAGAGTGTGTAACTGGTGAACATTCCGTTAATCCATATCCTTCTACCATGCGCCCCCGTGTGAGTTTCTCAAATTCTTCCTGCACTTCGATGGGCAGTGGTGCGGCACCGCTGATACAGGCTTTGATGGACGATAAGCCGTAGCTACGGACATTTTTTGCATGGTTAATGGCGGTGTACATGGAGGGTACTCCGGGGAACAGCGTGGGCTTATGATTCTTGATGTGTTCGAGCACTTGATTTAACTCAAATACAGGGAGCAATACCATTGTCGCTCCCAGTGTAATCGGAATATTCATCGCGGTAGTCATGCCATAGCTATGTACGAATGGCAACACACTCAGAACCGTTTCAGCACCATATTTGAGATCCGGCACCCAATGCCGTGTTTGCATGGCATTAGCGACGAGGTTGGCATGGGTGAGGCACACGCCTTTCGGTGCGTCAGTTGTGCCACTGGTAAAGATAATCACTGCGAGGTCGGCGGGCTTTACGTCAATATTAGGCGCAGTTTCGTCTGCCTCATCAATTAAACGCGACATGGTATGACCGAGGCGCTTTGTCCCCTCGGTGTCAGGTGCGGCGGTACTCTCCAGTAATTTTTTATACGCGCCATCGGAAACAGCATCTCGAATATCAGCGAATATGACGTGCTGAAGTTGCGTATGTTCTTTGACAGCCGTCGCCATTGGAGCATATGATCGCAACGTGACCAGTAACTTTGCCTCGGTGATGGTGATTTGCCTGATGATTCCGGGCGCTTCTGCATCAGGATTTGGCAGGACGACAACTCCGCCGATTTTTAAGGTTGCATAGTAGGCAATGATGAATTGGGGCGAGTTGGGTAAAACAATCATCACACGATCACCCGGTTTGATGCCTAGACCATGGAGGGCGTGGGCGAACTGATTAACTTTTGCATCAAGTTGCTGGTAGGTCAGTGTGTGATTGTAGAATATTACAGCTTTCTTCTTAGGAATCCAATTAGCGGCACTTTCCAGAAAACGGAATAATGTTTGTCGCGGTATCGGGATGGTACGCGGTGTTCCCTGACTGTAACTTGTCAGCCATGGTCTATTCGAGAGAATATCATCATCTTCGGTACTTTCCCGCCACGAGCCTTTACGTTCGCCGGTATCAATGAAACGTTCGATTGCACGGTTGACCGCGTCATAACGCTCCAACTGTACTTTGTGCTTTGCGGAGCCAACATCAAGGACTTCGGCTTCTGGTACCATTTTTGCCACATCTTCAAACACATATCGCGGGAAATAGTTATCCCGTTCGCCGGTGATGACCAGCGTATCGGTTGTGATATTGCGTAGTTGTGACCACCCCTTCCACTTACGCATATTGTTGAACATCATGCGCTTCATCACATGGATTTCTGCGTTCCATTTCGGGCGATATTCCCACCACAGGCGATAAAATGGTGTGGGAATACTATAGGCAATCGACGCAACACGCGGCAGAGGGTATTCCCCGGCGGTAGCAATTAGGATGAGTTTTTCTAAGCGATCTGCATGGGCGTTTGCATATTCTACGCAGACTGACCCGCCGAATGAGTGACCGACAAGGATAAATTTTTCTGGTAGATTGAGTGTTTCTACGATGTTGTGCAGGTCATCAACGAGTTCTTCCATTGTGTAGCGTGTGTAGGGCGCGTCACTTTGCCCATGTCCGCGTAAATCGGGTACGACAACGCGATATTTGAGCGCAAAATGGTTGATTTGAAATTCCCATGTTTCCGCACATCCCGCATAGCCATGCACAAAAACAATCGTGCGCTCAATGGCTTCGGGCCACATATCAATCACACTGAGCACATCGCCTGCCACGCCATGAATGGGAACATCGGTGCGATAGAGGTCGAAGTCTAGTTGAATATCTTTTCGTTTAATACCACGTAACTTTTTCTTCATAAGAAAATTCCAATTTGATTTAGTTGCTTGATGATAGCGGTATTCAGGTCGATTATACAACTTTGTGGTTGTGTTAGGGGACAAGAGAGCAAAGAGGTAGCATGATCGCTACTCTCTTTGATTTTGGTGATTTACCAGCGCGTGCCGGGATAAATTGACGGGAGAATGGTCATCGTTTTGGCAATGATCTGAAGTTCCTCTTCTGTGTGATTGTCGGCGGGCATCACCACATGAACGCTGATCTTATGATCTCGTGTAAGTTGAATATCTTCGTTGCTTGGATACCCTGTATAGCCATCCGTCAGTAAAAGTGCGCGTCGGACTTTGTTCTTATCTCCAAGCAAATGTTCCATGATGCAGTTGATATTTGTTCCACCGGTTGTCTGTATCTGCCCGCGTTTTAAATCTGCGAAGGGAAGGGGCTTGATCGTGGTAGAAAACTGAAATACCTCGGCTTTCTTATTGGCGACATACGGCACAAGTAACCCGACGAGATAGGGGAGCACCTGCGCCATAGAACCGGATACATCCAGATAAATATAGGCTTTGCCGGGAACATCAGGGACACGGGCGCGAGTCATCCCCGGTTGTGACCAGAGCACACCCTGCGAACCGAGTCGTTTTTTTGCAGGTGCGCTACGATCACGGGCGTTCGGCATGACCCCCGTGCCGGACATCCCCGCAATATCCCGTTTGGCTTTGCGCTGTGGCTCACCGATTCCGGAATTTAAGCACCGTTTTAGGATGTCTGCGAATTTGCGCTGTGCACGCTCCGCCACCTGCTCAACATCGGAGATGACAAACTCGCTTTTGCCATTACCACCACCCGCTGTTGGTGCGCCCAGAGGCATTTTGGGCCAACGTTTTACGACCTTTTTCATAATATCTTTCATGGCAGGGTTATCAAGCAGTTTGCCATCTGCGCCACTTTTCCCCTCACCGTCGCCATCATGATCGCCCAGCAAGACAACTTCAACGTCTTCCCATAGCAAGCCGTTCTCTTTCGCATATCGGCGAAGCAGATCAAGCAACTCCGCATAGAAGGGTGGTTGCACATTTTTGTCATTGTTCGGTGGATAAAGACGTTTCAGGATATTGATCGTTCCCGCCGGACCCACGTCGGGATACACAGGATTATTGGGCCAACCCTCCGGTGGGCGCAACAGAACTTGTGGAAAATTTGGCACCGGATTCACTTTTTCAAAAAATCCGCGATATTCTGGACCCGGAAATTGGCGGGATAAACCAGCATTAATCACCGCATCAAAGGCGATGTTATGCACAGGCGTGGCGCGTGGATACATGCGGGTATGTGCGAGTGTAATATGCCATAGTTCGTGCATGACGAGCAGAAAAAGGTGCTCATCCCGTTCGCAATATTTCTTGGCAAAATCTGGATTGATAAGTAAGCGCGGACGCAGAACACATTCTACCGCCGCCGTTGGAATCTTTCGCGTTACGACCACATCCGCAAGTCGGCAGAAGGTTTCCATTTCGAAGGTCGCCGCAGGCATACAGCGAACCAGACGGCGCGTAAGCTCAATACTCTGTGGGTCACGGGCTTTTGGGCTTTTCATCGGTTAAAGTGTTCCTCCACACAGCCCGTAGCGCGTGCAAGTGCGACGATGCGTGGCTCATTGGTCACGAGCGAGCGTTCCAGAAAGCCACGCTCAAAAGTGATGGGGGATTCGGCTAAAAGTAGATCTGCGCGGGTACGGGCGAGTACATTTAGGACGAGTAACAAATCAATCGAGCGCAAACAGCCGGATGTTGTCAGGTTATCTGTTTGTGCGTTGGTTGATGTGTCACTAGCATCGTAATCGTCGTCATTGGCGTTCGCGTTGTTGGTATTCACCTGTACCATTGATTGTGTAGCGATGATCTGTTTGATTTCGTCTTTCCACGGATAAACAAGCCCAGCGCCATTAAACTTGTAAGTCTTCCATGCGGCTTCCATTTTTTCTTGTAGTTGAGTAACCTGCTTACCGCCATCTTCCAGTGCGATAACCACATTACTGACATCGGAATAGTCCAAATTGAGTGCCACGCCTAGCAAACGATGAAAAGGATCCCCTAAGCCATTGAGGTCAAACCGAACAAAGTATTCGTCTGTGGGGCTTATGATCCATGTCACGTCAGAAGCACCAAAGCGATTTGGTTTGCCGCTAAAGCGTGAAGATGTTGCCTTGTTATTGTTTTGAGTTGGCTTTGGTGGCGCACTGTTATTTGCCGGTTTGGGCTGTGCGGCGAATGGGTTATTGGTATTGTTTTGCTGATTATTGGGTCGGTTAAATCGTGACGGTGTCGCGTTTGCTTGATTTTGAGTGTTGGTATTTTGTGCCTGGTTATTCAGGGCAGGTGGTTGAGTTGCAGTGTTTGGGTTTCTGCTGAGAAGTGACATTAGTATTCACCTTCCTTTATGCCAAATTGTGCGAGATCTGTGCGAAATTGCTCGACTACGTCTTGCCATTTGTAATTTTTCCAGCGATCCGGAAAACCACAGAGTACGAAATTCTGGATCATTTTTTCATATCGGTTATCTTTAATGGAGCGGCTATTGCACCAATCCGTGATTTCATTCCATGTATTTGTTAAATAGCCGGGCGTAATCGAAGTTGTCATTTGACGTGGCTCTAGCACCTCACGCGCCAATTTTGCCAATGGCTCCCACGCGGACGGGGTTAATGAATGGCGATCCTTGAATGTAAGAAATATGGCTGTTGCCAGACCACATTGCCGTGCATCACTTTCCTCGGTGGCAAGCGCCTGCGTAATAAGCCGACCGAGATCATGTTCAGCAAAACCGAGTTGTTCGGCGAGAAGGATTCGCTGAATGGGATCGGTTTCTTCCAATATCTGTCGCCAATCATCACCATCACTGAGGCTGGCGATTTCCCATGCCTGACGATGGGTAGCGATAATAGTCGCCTGCGACGGTGGAGAGTCGGTTGCGCTTTGCGGTAGCCCATAAATGAGGGCAAGCTGTGCGCTAAATTCCAGATCGTCACGCTCAACATGTTCCAGAATCATGCGTGCGGCATGGATCGCACTAACTGAACGGGCTAGCATCCGCGCACGTCGTGGACTTTGCGCCAATTTCGCTTGATCGAGCAAATCCATCACATACATGATGTAGTCCGTCAGCCATTCGCTAAATTCGGCTTCGATTTCTGGAATTAACGAACGGCACTCATCAATCATGTGCTGTAGAGGCTGTCCAGTCACATGCTCGAATAAATCAGTGTCATTAGATGGGTTTTCACCGTGCCAGGCAAGTAAATGCCGGCGATCTTCTGCGGAAAGCCCACGCCAATTCGGGACGGGAACGACAAATGGAAAACGATCTGCTAGGGCAGGGTCTAGCGGTTCCGAGCCAAGATAATATTCAGCGCCCGTGCTATTGTCCATTTCCTCCGGTGCTGGGGGATTCATCGCCGCCCATCGGTGTTGTAAATTTTCCAGCGGGATACCGACGATCTTTCTTTCATGTATGATCGGAAATAATTTATTCTGCAAATCCGCCCGGCAACGCGAGATTTCATCGAAGAAAACGAAACCCGCATCCCAGATTGAACCTGGGGTTGGGACAAACCGGAGGGATTCGCCTGCTTCATCGGGTAGGGGGATTCCCACAAGATCATCATAATTTAGGAGCGAGGCATTATAGTGGCGCATCTGAAGGTTAAGTGCACCTGCCATTTTTTCAACAAGAAGTGATTTTGCTGTACCATGTGGTCCGACTAATAAGAGTGGGGATTGTGTTGCCAGTGCAGCCAGCAACACCGAATCAAGATGCGACCAGCCATAAATATCAAGTGCTTTGGTGATACTCATCGTCATAAGTTCTGTTTGGTCAACCATAGTGTTTCCCTGTCATTATGATGATTTGAACTACAGGCGCATCTAAAGAATAAGATGTCCTTATTGGGTGATTGGTTTGGATTGTGACTCATTTATGATGATCGGGCTGTAGGAATTTCGCCCTATGGTATAGGTTCGTCTAAATAGATGTTAGAATGTTGTAACCTCCATGATGAAGTGTTGTGTGGGCGAATAAACTAACCTTAGCACACATCACAATGCTGTCCCCCCTCAAAATTGGGGGTTGTTGGTGTTTGATGAGAATTTGGGAGATCAGAGTGAAGTAAGTATGATTTAACTTCCTCACTGCGTCTAATCTTTCGTTAAACCCGTTTTGTTACAATTTCGCATAAGTCGTCTTCAAATCAAAGATTTAAACAAAGGGATAGGGTATCAGGTGAAAATCACTGCATACGAATATGACGGTGTGTTTGATGAACTTGCGTCCGAATGGAACGCGCTTCTTGAACGCAGTGCCATGAATACGATATTTAGCACATGGGAGTGGCAGTCTACGTGGTGGCGGGTTTATAAGCCGGGTACACCGTGGATTCTTACGTGCCGTGATGAAACGAATAGACTATTAGGGATTGCGCCCTGGTTTATGCACGAAGGCGATGAAGGAAAAGTTGTTTCTGCTATAGGGTGTGTGGATGTAACCGATTATCTTGATGTGATAATCGATAAAGACTGTATTGGGGCGGTGATGGAACGTTTTGCCGCCTATCTTTCTGAACAAAGCGCCCTGTTTGACCGCATAAATTTGTGTAACATCCCTGAAGCATCACCAACATTTACTAATTTTCCAAAAATCCTACATGAACATGGTTTTACCACCGAGATCGAACAACTTGATGTAGCCCCATCAATTCGTCTACCGGATGATTGGCAAGATTATTTGTCGATGCTTGATAAGAAACAACGCCATGAATTACGCCGAAAAATGCGCCGTGCCGGGGGTGGGGTAGATATTGATTGGTATATCGTGGGTGAAGCTCATGATATGCAGGAGCAGTTAGAATTGTTCCTCAAATTAATGGCGGCAAGTGATGAGGACAAAGAAATTTTCTTGCAGGATGAAAATAACATCACATTTTTCCGTGAACTTATTCCATTATTGCATAAGCATGGATGGGTTCAGCTAAATTTCTTAACGGTTGATGGCGTTATCGCGGCGGCGTATCTCAACTTGGATTATAGCAATCATATTCTGGTATATAACTCCGGTTTGCTTCGTGGCGAATATGACTCCTATAGCCCCGGCATTGTCCTGCTCGCAAATAACATACGTTACGCGATTGAAAACAACTATGAAGTGTTTGACTTTCTGCGCGGGAACGAGCCGTATAAATATCATCTGGGTGGTAAAGACACCGCTGTATTTGCATTGAAAGCACAAGTCGCCCATTAGTTTTGAGATTGGAGAGTGTATGTCCGTAAATCGAATTGCGATCATCTGTGTGCATACCAGTCCACTAGCCCCATTAGGTGGCAAGAAAACGGGTGGAATGAACGTATATGTGCGCGAACTTGCCAGACAATTTGGTGAGGCAGGTATTGGTGTGGATATTTTTACCCGAAGAAGCTCGCCAGAATTGCCGGAAATTGATCTGTCTCTTGGGATGAATGTTCGTGTTATTCATGTGAATTGTGGTCCGAAAGTGCATTTGAACCCTGATGATGTTTATCCGCATCTGTCGCAATTTGCGGCGGGGGTGATTGCCTTTACGACTAAATACCATGTCACTTATGACATTCTGTATAGCCATTACTGGTTGAGTGGTTGGGTTGCGAATAAGCTCAAGGAAGTATGGAACACGCCGTTCGTGCATATGTTCCACACACTCGGGCATATGAAGAACCGCATTAGTTCCACACAGCCGAGGTTACCCGATGTTCGGGTGCGCGTAGAGACACAGATTGTCGAATGGGCGGATCGTATTATCGCGGCGACTCCGGCAGAGCAGGCACAGTTATTGTGGTTGTATCGTGCGGATCGTCGCAAAATTGACATCGTGCCGCCGGGGGTGGATGCGGAACATTTTCATCCTATTCCGCAACAGGAGGCAAAAGCGAAATTAGGTATTGATGATGCGACACGGCTATTTTTGTTTGTGGGGCGGATTGAACCACTTAAAGCCGTAGATATGATTATTGAAGCGGTTGACATCATCTGGTCTGAGCGCCCTGAACTGATAGAAAAGTGCCGTCTGGCGATCATCGGTGGGGATCCTGAAGACCCCACGGATGAAGAACTTAATCGCCTGCAACGCATTACCCATACCCGTGATTTGAACCGTTATGTGGAGTTCTTGGGCGCGAAGGGACATCCTATGTTGCCGTATTATTATTCGGCGGCGGAGGCTGTGGTCGTGCCATCAGATTATGAATCATTCGGGATGGTGGCATTAGAAGCGATGGCATCCGGTACGCCGGTGATTGCTTCTGAAGTGGGCGGTCTCGCATTTTTGGTGCAGGATAGCAAAACAGGCTACCTGATTCCGGTGCGTGATCCGAAGGCGCTGGCAGGTCGTCTTATCAAGCTATTAGAATCACCGCAAGAGAGACAGATGTTAGGCGAGAATGCCACTAAACTCGCCCAACATTATCAGTGGTCAAAAATCAAAGATCGTCTGATGATGGTTTTTGAAGAACTCACAGACCGTCGTTCCAGAAAACCTGCTGTTGTATAACAAACGGTACTAGCGATTAGCCACCGTAAGCGTTCGGCATATCTGGCACAACTACATCCATATAGGGTTCTGCCTGAATAACATCAAGGGCCTCGTCTTCACTGAGTTGCGTTTGTCCCTTGTGATAGAGCACATCATTGAAGCCGTCGTAACGATAGCGACGGCTTACCCATCCATACAGGTGGTGACGGAAAACAATGTGAAATTGTACCGCCTGATCTTCCATAATGATTTTTTCGTCTGTTAACCAAACTGGCGCATATTGTTCTACGTGCGGTTTGGTTTTTGCATCACGTTGGCTTAATAATTCCGCTTTTGCATCCATCGCGCTTATCCTCTGGATTTATGTTGAAAAATCGACACCTCTCCATTTTACCGACCTTCAACCCAATTCGACAACATAAGATTCTAAGTAATCCCGTAGAAGTTGCGTCAGGTAGGCTTTTTCATGACCTGTTACAATGCCTACCGTTGAGAATCTAACGATCAAGATTGCGATGAATCATGCGTAAACTACTTTATTTTTGCTTGTTGATGCTTGTGATGGTTCCGTTTAGCCTAAGTGCACAGACGGATACCGCCTGGTCAATGTTGGCGTTGTTGAATACAGAGCGAGCGTCTCTCAATATGCGCCCTTTAGCGTTAAATCCGGCGTTAATATCAGCGGCGCAACGGCATAGTGATGATATGGCACGCGGTGAATTCCTCTCACATACTGGCTCAGATGAGTCCGAATTTTGGGAGCGTATCGCTGATGCTGGTTACAATATGATTAGCGGCGCGGAAAACGTGCTCTATCGCAATGATGCTGATGCGCTGGCGACATTTAACCAATTGCTGAACAGCCCCGAATACTATAGCAACATGGTGAATCCCGTATATCAAGAAATGGGGATCGCCTTTGCCCGTTCTTCTTCGGGGCGGGTGTATTTTACAATGTTGCTGGCATCCCGCGCAGATTTTACCCCGCCGACTGCCACACCGAGCGTTATTGTTCCGTCGGCGACTTTGCCTATTGTGCCCACAACGCCGATTGCACAATCGACAACGCCACCACAAAGTAGCCCGACACCCAATCCCACTACAACAAGCATTCCGCCAACGACTATGCCGGGATCACCCACACCACAGCCTACCGTTACCGAACAAGCGCGGATTGACGCGGCGATATTGCAACAAGGGATCGCAAGTGTGCTTGTGGGGCAGGTGCGCGTCGGGCAGGTAAATCCGACGGCGATTCCTTCGCCAACACCGATTTTGACCGCCACCCCGCTCCCAACATTTGATATTAGCCTTGAGTATTCATCAGATAGCTTCACGCTGATTAATGCGTCGACAGTCCCGCTATACATCGAAGGCTTGTACTTCGAGAGCGAGACGGGGGCGATGGACGTGGGACGCTGGAACACCCAATTTTTGACCGCCTCGCTGAGTGGCTTCCCCGCGCAGGGATGTTTGCAAGTGTGGAATTTGGAGACGACCACCCCGCTTGATGCACCTGCAAATTGTGATACCCGTCACGCGTGGATTGCGGTGAACGACGGAGCGACCTTCTGGCGTGGCGGGACGACCTTTGACGTGTATCGTTTCGGCGAACTCATCACGACCTGTACGGTGAGCGTGGGTGTGTGTGAATTTAATCTGGAAGATCGCACGGCGCTGGCTTCTCAACCGGAAAATGACGCGCCGAACAGCAATCCGGTCACAGTGGGGTCATCCGATTTGCTGTTGATCTACGACACTGTGAGCTTCTCGTTAGTCAATACTTCCGGCGCAGACCTTGACCTGACCGGACTCGGTTTTGCGAGTGCGTCCGGAGTGGTGAATATCAGCGAGTGGGACACGCAATTTTTGAGCCGTTCGCTGAATGCCTTCCCGCCGAATGATTGTTTGCAAGCGTGGTCAATTTTTGACGAGGAATGGTCGGTGCGTCCATCTGAATGTAATGTGCGCCATGCGTGGATTGCCGTCAACGAGGCGCAGATGTTCTGGACAAATACGGATGCCTTCACGGTCAGTCGGGGTGGGGCGGTGCTGGCAACCTGCGCGGTAAATCAAGGACGTTGTGAGGTGGATTTGCCGTAGCTTTATGCTTCATTCGGCTAATTGCGCTTAGAATGTAACCATTACTAGACATTCTAAAAGTAGGAATTAGCATATGTCGCAACTAGAAGTTGTGTTACAAATACCGCGTTATATTGAAATGGGATTAGCAACCGGACAATTTGAACGGGTTGGTGGGGTTGTAGTTGAATCTGGTTCAAAGCAAGTCGTGGCATGGTTACGTGATGGTTCTATATTAGAGCAAACGGGCAAGATGTTTTCTAACGTCTCCCCGCTAAATGTTGTATCAAACGTTGCCAATTCAGGCGTTACTGTCGTTGATGGAATGCAAACACGGGCTGTAATGCGTTTGCTTGAAACTCAAATTCATAACCTGACCTCATTTACTGTTGCAGGTCAACTTCTCAATTTATCAATGACGTTAGTATCGCTTCGGGTAATTTTGAACCGGGTTAATCAACTCTCTGAACTCGTCTCCGAATTAGGCGAAACTGTGCGGTCAGAATTTGAGAGAAACCGCGATGTGGACTTTAAAGGCGCATTGGAACAAGCGCGGGACGCACTGGAAAGTTCAGATGTCGTTAACCGTACTCAGTCCGCCCGTAATGCTATTGCCGACCTGTACAAATCGCGCCAGCAGTTTGTCATCAACTTTAATCAGATTGTAAGTTCTAGCTATGCTTATGAGACCCTTTTGCTTGCTCAACAATATCTTATTCGTGCGATGTTTGCTGAGTCTAGCCGGGCGTATTGTTATCTTGAAACCCATGAATATGATCTTGCTAAGACGCGTTTAACTGAGAGCATCAATGCGCTAAAAGCCGATGTGAAGACTCTCGTCGAGCGTTGGATGGGTGATCGTCCTGCGATTTTTGTCCATAAAGACGTTTCTAAAGAAGATTTGGGGCGATTTTTCCGCATTCAATTGTGGTTGGCGAACGATGAAGAAACTGAAACAAAGTCGCTTATCGATGTTTTAGATGATTTGAGGGGCGATTTCTGGAATGGGGAGATGCTTAAAGCAGAGTATGCAAGTATCATGAAGCGCGTTACGCGGAAACCGAACTCAAGGCATGAAGATCGCGTTTTTGAACTTTCAGATCGTTTAACACAAGCGGAAATTGTGATTGAGAATTTTAATCGTTTGCGTGGCTTTGAACTTGAAATGCGTTCATTGCGTTTATCACATTCAGATTGGAAGTCGCAAGTGTCGCATTTGATGAGGCATGATGGGATTACTGAGTCTAATCCTATTGTGTTAATTCATGATATGGAAATGCAAGAAGTATTTGAAAGAATGTGATTGTAAAAACGGTCAACGCACAAATCGACATTTCATTTCCTTGACATTCCGTGATCTCGCGTTATCCTTAGGCGCTATGAACACTAAACTTGTGACCCTCAACCGCCGTATCCGTCGCCGTCGCACCCGACAACCGTTTGGGGGTTTTGGCGTGGCTGGTCGCTGAGTAGGGCATCCACATTGTGTATTGAACCCCGGACGTGTGTTCGGGGTTTTTTATTGTCAGAATCAACTTTGAAGGAGTCACCATGTCAGACGTAAAAAAGATCGTGCTTGCGTATAGCGGCGGGTTGGATACCTCGGTGATTGTGCCGTGGTTACGCAATAATTATGGCGGGGCGGAGGTCATCTGTTTCTGTGCGGATCTCGGTCAGGAAGAAGAACTTGACGGTCTCGATGAAAAAGCCAGAGCCTCCGGTGCGAGCAAATGCTATATTCGTGATCTGCGCGAGGAATTTTTGACCGATTTCGTCTACCCCACCATGCAAGCCGGCGCGGTGTATGAGCGGGAATATTTGCTTGGTACGTCGTTCGCTCGTCCGTTGATCGCCAAGCATCTGGTGGAAATTGCGGAACTCGAAGGCGCGGATGCAATCGCTCATGGCGCGACAGGTAAGGGTAACGATCAGGTGCGCTTTGAATTGACCGTCATGGCGCTTAATCCGAAACTCAAAATTATCGCTCCGTGGCGTGAATGGGACATCCGTAGTCGTGAAGATGCGCTGGCGTATGCGGCCGAATTTAATGTGCCGGTATCACAGACCGAGAAAGATATTTATAGCCGTGATCGCAACCTCTTCCATTTGAGCCACGAGGGCGGTCTGCTGGAAAATCCGTGGAATGAGCCGGAAGCCAAGATGTTTCAACTCACGGTCAGCCCGGAAGATGCTCCTGACGAACCGACCTATCTGGAAATTGGTTTCGAGAAGGGTGATCCGGTCAGCGTGAATGGCGAAGTACTCGATCCGGTGGAGCTGTATACCAAGCTGAACAAAATCGCAGGAGCGAATGCCATCGGACGTGCTGATATTGTAGAAAATCGTCTCGTCGGCATGAAGAGTCATGGCGTGTATGAGACTCCGGCGGGGACGTTATTGCTCAAGGCGCATCAGGCATTAGAGAGCATCTGCCTAGATAAGCAAGTGATGCACTATAAAGATTTCCTTGCCGTAAAATATGCGGAATTGGTCTATAACGGCATGTGGTATACCCGCCTGCGTGAATCGTTGGATGCCTTTATTACCGTGACTCAGGAAGTCGTCACTGGCGTTGTGCGCGTAAAACTCTATAAAGGCAATGTGATCGTCGTCGGGCGCAAGAGTGATTTCAGCTTGTATCGTGAAGATTACGCGTCGTTCGGCGAAGAAGATGTTTACAATCAGCAGGATGCAGAAGGCTTCATTAAGTTGTTCGGTCTGCCGTTGAAAGTGGAAGCCTTATTAGCAAGCGATGGCGGTGGCAAGAGCCGTTATCGTCAACCGGATTACAGCAAGTTCAAGCGCGACTAATTGATTTTGACCATATCAGGCGCAAAGCAGATAAGTTACTTTGCGCCTTCATAAATTGATAGTAGACAACACAAAAAGGTAAGGGTTATATGGCATTGTGGGGTGGACGGTTTACTGAACCGACGGACGACGACCTGAAAGCACTGAACGATAGCATCGGTTTTGATAAGCGTATGTATCGACAGGATATCGCCGGAAGCATCGCCTATGCACGGGCATTGGTCAGCGCGGAGGTGTTGACGGCGCACGAAGCCGAAACGATTATCGACGGATTGTTCCGCGTGCGGGATGAATTTGAGCATGGATCGTTTGTTTTCATGCCCGATGATGAGGATATTCATACGGCTGTGGAGCGTCGCCTTACGGAGCTTGTCGGGGACGTTGGCGGAAAACTGCACACAGGGCGGAGTCGTAACGATCAAGTAGCGACGGATTTCCGTTTGTGGGTGATAGATGCCATCGCACAAATTGACGAACAGCTTAAATTCCTCCAACAGGCATTTATCGACAAAGCCGAAGAACATGTCGAAACACTCATGCCCGGCTATACGCATATGCAACCCGCCCAACCCATCACCGCGGCGCATTGGTTGATGAGTTTCTTCTGGATGCTGGGTCGTGATCGTAATCGCTTACAGGATACAAGTCGCCGTGCATCGGTGAGTCCGTTGGGTTCAGGCGCACTGGCGGGAAATCCGTTCGACATTAATCGGGACGCATTGGCGCGTGATCTTGGCTTTGATTCGTTCAGCCAGAACAGCCTTGATGGGGTCAGTGATCGAGATTTTGTTGCGGAGACATTGTTTACCCTCGCGCTGATGTCCACGCATCTGAGTCGCTTTTCTGAGGATGTGATTATTTATAGTAATCCGTCTTTCGGGTTTATCACGCTTAATGATCGTTACAGCACCGGCTCTAGCTTGATGCCGCAAAAACGTAATGCTGATCCATTGGAACTGACGCGTGGTAAGACGGGACGCTTAATCGGTTACGTCACGGCGATTCTGACGACACTAAAGGGTTTACCGAGTACCTACAACAAAGATTTGCAGGAAGATAAAGAAGCGATTTTTGATGCGGTGGATAACGTCAATCGTGTTTTGCCGGTTTTCACCGCGATTGTGCGGACGCTCAATTTGAATGCAGAGAAGATGCGTGCCGCGCTTACTGAGGAAATGCTTTCTACTGATCTGGCAGATTTTCTGGTGCGGAAAGGGATGCCATTCCGTGAGGCGCATCATGTATCGGGTAGGGTGGTGCAACTGGCAGATGAAAAAGGGATTCAAATGTCCCAATTAGGGTTTGACGATTACAGAAAACTCTCGGCTTTATTTGATGAAGATGTGTTGGATGTCTTCGATTTTGGCGCATCGGTTGCCAAACGGGTCGCTCATGGGGGAACCGCGCCGTCCGCAGTGCGAAAGCAAATTGAAGCGGCTAAATCTCAATTTGAGGCGTAAGTCGTAAAATGTGTTGTGCAACCATGACAACAACTTGGGGTCAACTTATATGAAATTTCACCTATATGAGGAAATTTCGTGCAATCCCTTGACTCATCGTTAAAAGCTGGTTACGCTTATTCTAGTTTGTGAAAAAATAGCGAAATAATCATGTCAACAACGCCGAGCAGTTTTAAGTCACTCAACAGCCTTATTATTATTGTAGTACTCGTACTCGTCCTTATTAGCGGCGGGTTTTAAGTGCTTGGGCGGTTGAAAGTAGGCGATTAGCGACAGTCAACAATAACCCCCCAAGCGGGGGTTTTTTTTTACCTAGCGGGAATAATTTTAATCAAAAGGAAATAACGATATGTCTTCGGAATGGATTTGGCGAAATGGTGATTTTGTAAAATGGGAAGATGCGAATGTGCATGTAACCTCACATGCCTTGCACTATGGGTCAAGCGTATTTGAAGGCATCCGCGCTTATGCCACGCCTGACGGTCCGGCGGTGTTTCGCCTGAACGATCATACTCAGCGTATGGTCAACGGCTGTAAAATTGCCCGTATTGCGTGGGAGTATTCCGCTGAAGACATCAATACTGCCATTGTTGAAGCGGTAGCGCGGAATGGTCATGAAGCCTGTTATATCCGTCCGCTTGTTTTTCGCGGAGCAGGTGCGCTCGGTTTGGAGGGGCGTAAATCCCCGACTGAAACAGTGATTATTACGTTGGAGTGGGGACGTTATCTGGGTAGTGAAGCGATTGATAACGGCGTAGATGTTCAGGTCAGTTCATGGCGACGGATCGCGCCGGATACATCGGCATCGTTGGCGAAGATCGGCGGACAATACATCAACAGTCAGTTCGTGAGTATGGAAGCAAAAGACAATGGCTTCACGGAAGGTATCGCCTTAGATATTAATGGTTATGTAAGCGAGGGCGCAGGTGAGAATCTGTTTGTCGTCTATAACGGGGTCATTTATACGCCAGGTAACTGGTCATCAATTTTGCTCGGTATCACCCGTGATAGTGTGTTGACCATCCTTAAAGACCTCGGTTATGAGGTGCGATTTGAGCCACTTGCACGCGATATGCTCTATATCGCAGACGAAATGTTCTTCACCGGTACGGCGGCAGAAATTACGCCCATCCGTTCGGTAGATCGTTTGCAAGTGGGTACGGGCAAACCGGGACCGATCACCAAAGCGGTACAGGAACAATTTTTCGGCATTACATCGGGTGAATTACCCGACAAATATGGCTGGCTCACCCACGTCAAACAGTCTGAAAAAACGGCTGGCGACTAATTTATCAGGAGTAGAAATCTAATGTTATTGACTGGTTCAGAAATTATCCTTGAATGTTTGCTTCGTGAAGGTGTGGATGTTGTTTTCGGGTATCCGGGTGGGGCGATTCTTCCTACCTACGATGCACTGACCAAATATCCGCAGATTCATCATGTGCTGGTTCGGCATGAGCAGGGTGCGTCGCATATGGCGGATGGATATGCCCGTGCTTCTGGCAAAGTGGGTGTGGCGATTGCAACCAGCGGACCGGGCGCGACTAATCTTGTAACCGGTATCGCAACCGCGATGATGGATTCGTCGCCTATTGTGTGCATCACAGGGCAAGTTGCGCGTGCGGCAATTGGCTCGGATGCCTTTCAGGAAACAGATGTGACGGGTGTTACGCTACCGATCACAAAGCATAATTATCTGGTGAGTGATGTTCGTGAATTAGCGTATATCATGCGTGAAGCCTTCCTAATTGCACGTACCGGTCGTCCGGGTCCTGTGTTGGTCGATGTGCCGAAAGACATTCAAAACGAGAAAACGGAATTTGTATATCCCGAAGAGCCGATTGTGTTACCTGGGTATCGTCCAGCATCCAATGCACAACAATCTGATGTTGATGCCGCGGTTGAACTTATCAACGCCGCCAAGCGTCCGGTTATTCTGGCGGGGCAGGGTGTGTTACGGTCTGGCTCAATGCAGGAATTGCGTGAACTGTCAGAACGCGCACAGATTCCGGTGGCGCTGACGTTGCTCGGCAAGGGCGGTATGCCAGAAAATCATCCTCTGGTTTTGGGGATGATGGGAATGCACGGGCAAGCGGCATCCAACTTCGCTATTCAGAAGGCAGATTTATTGATTGCGCTAGGGATGCGTTTTGATGACCGTGTAACTGGTAATCTGAAGACCTATGCGGTGAATGCGAAGAAAATCCATGTCGACATTGATCCCTCAGAATTAAACAAGAATGTGAAAGCGGATGTAGGGATTGCCGGTGACCTACGCACGGTACTCTCACAATTTTTGCCAGGGATTCAGTCCAATACACATCCAGAGTGGATGGCACAGATTCGCGATTGGCAGGAAGATGCTGACGAGCGTGATATTATCAAGTCAAGTTCAGACGGTGGCTTGATTGCCGCACAGGTGATTAATGATCTCTGGAAATATACCGACGGCGATGCCATTACCGTGACCGATGTGGGTCAACATCAAATGTTGGAGGCGCAGTACTATCCGCACAAGCGCCCCGCGACCATGCTTACGAGTGGTGGTCTGGGAACGATGGGCTTCGGTTTTCCAGCCGCGATTGGCGCGAAATTCGCCATGCCTGACGAAGAAGTTTGGGCTATTGTAGGTGATGGTGGCTTTCAGATGACTCTCTGTGAAATGGCAACCGCCGCACAGGAGAAGATCAACGTTAATATTGCCATCATCAACAATGGTTTTCTGGGTATGGTACGGCAATGGCAGGAAATATTCTACGAAGAGCGGTATTATGCTACGCCGATGTTTAGCCCGGATTTCTGTAAATTGGCAGAAGCCTATAGCATCCCATCTATGCGCGTCACCGAACGCAGTCAAATTGAAGAGGCTGTCGCGTTTGCACGGAGCATTGATGGTCCGACGCTGATCGAATTTGTGGTTCAAAAAGAAGATATTGTCTATCCGATGGTGCCTGCCGGTGCTGATCTGGATAACATGATCCGCCGTCCAAAACCGGGAGAGAGTAAGTCATAATGTCAAATCAAACACCTCCAAACAAAGAAACACTGGTTGCACTGGTGGAAAATAAGCCCGGTGTCTTGAACCGGGTGGCGAGTTTGTTCCGCCGTCGCAACTTTAATGTGGATAGTCTCACAGTGGGGCGTACTCACAAACCGCATGTCTCCCGTATGACAATTGTCGTCAATGCGGATCGTGCCGACGCACGTAAGATCGCGCTTAACCTGTATAAACTGGTGAATGTGATAGATGTGCGTTTGATCTCACAGGAACCGCATGTCAGCCGTGATCTTGCGCTGATTAAGGTTCGCACCGATGATCCTGAATCCTATAACGCGGTGACGGAAATCTGTGAACGCTTTCCGGGACGCATTGTGGATATGGGACCAAAAGTAGCGATTGTGGAGATCACCGCGCGCGAGGAAATCGTAGAAGAGTTTATTGATCAACTACGCCCAATCGGGATTGTAGAATTGGTACGTACTGGCATTGTAGCGATGGGACGCGGTGTTCGTATTCAAGATACGGAATATGAACCCGTAGTAACCGTACAAAACGGTGTCAATGGTAATGGTCAAATTTTTTAATGCTTACGGGAATTAGCGGCAACTTGCGCCGCTAATTTCATTCTATATACAACACAGGGAGAACTTTCATGGCAACACTTTATTATGATAATGACGCTGATCTGTCTTTATTGGAGGGCAAAACCATCGCCGTAATTGGTTATGGGAGTCAGGGTCATGCTCATGCGTTGAATGCCAAAGATAGTGGTGCGAAAGTCATCATTGGCTTACACGAAGGAAGCAAGAGCAAGGCAAAGGCAGAAGCAGATGGTTTAGAAGTGATGTCCGTCGCCGATGCCTCAAAAGCCGCAGATATTATTATGATGCTCGTGCCGGATACGATGCAGGCGGCGATTTATAACGAATCAATCGCGGGCAATCTTGAAGCTGGAAACATGCTGATGTTTGCGCATGGTTTCAATATTCATTTTAATCAGATCGTCCCACCGGAGTCCGTAGATGTGTCTATGGTTGCGCCGAAAGCACCGGGGCATCGTGTACGCGAAGTCTTTAAAGAAGGCGCTGGCGTACCGGGATTAGTGGCTGTGCATCAAGATTCGACTGGAAACGCGGAAGCGATGGCGATGGCATATGCCAAAGCAATCGGTTGTACCCGCGCCGGTGTGATTGAAACAACGTTTAAGGAAGAAACAGAAACCGATCTCTTCGGTGAGCAGGTTGTACTCTGCGGTGGGGTAACCGCGCTCATTCGTTCCGCGTTTGAAACACTTGTCAAAGCAGGTTATCAGCCGGAAATTGCTTATTTCGAATGCCTCCATGAACTCAAGCTGATCGTTGACCTGCTTTACGAAGGTGGCTTGAGCTATATGTGGTACAGCGTGAGTGATACGGCTGAATATGGTGGCTATGTGGTCGGTGATAGCTTTGAAGACCTCGTAAAAGAAGAAATGGCTGGCGTATTAGCCCGAATTCAAGATGGCACATTCGCCAACAATTGGATCAAAGAAAATGCTGATGGTCGCCCTGAATTCAAACCGCGTCGTAAAACAGAACATGATCTGCTCCTCGAAAAAGTAGGTACGGATCTGCGTCATATGATGCCGTTCCTGAATGACAAGCAGATTAAACAGGATAACTAACGATGGATGACGATGGCGTATCTGTAGCGAGAAAGGGGGTGATCTGACATGTCCGAAGATGGTCTTGGTGAGCTTAGTGGCTTAAATCGACTTTTAATCGACAATTTTGTTTTACTAGAAAGGATCACCCCTAATGAGCAAGCGACAGAACATTCGTGATGAAAATACCGTCCTGATTTTTGATACAACCCTGCGTGATGGGGAACAATCGCCCGGTGCAACGCTGAGTAGCGCAGAAAAGCTGGAAATTGCCCGCCAATTATCGAACCTCGGTGTTGATATTATCGAGGCGGGTTTTCCGGCGGCATCGCCTGATGACTTGAAAGCTGTGCAACGTATCGCGCAGGAAGTTGGCACGGAAGATGGGCCCACGATCTGTGGTTTATCACGCGCGGTTGAAAGTGACATCCTGACCGCATGGGAAGGCGTAAAAGATGCCGCCCATCCGCGTATTCATACCTTTCTGGGGACATCACCGGAACATCTGAAAATGCTACGGATCGATCAGGAAGAGGGTATCGAACGTGTGCGAAATGCGGTCACACTGGCGAAAAGCCTGTGCGATGATGTGGAATTTAGCCCGATGGATGCCGGACGCACGGACATCGAATATCTGGTGAAGGTGTGTTCGGTGGCGGTGGAATGTGGCGCAACTACGCTAAATATTCCCGACACTGTCGGCTACGTTACGCCTTCAGAATGGGCAGAAACGATTTCTGCACTCATGGCGGAAACACCCGGCGCAGGTCCAGGTAGTGGGGTTGTCTGGTCTGTGCATTGCCATAACGATCTGGGCATGGCGACAGCAAATACACTGGCGGCGGTACATGCTGGTGTGCGTCAGGTGGAAGTTACCATCAATGGCATTGGCGAACGTGCGGGCAACACCAGCTTAGAAGAAGTGGTGATGGCACTGTACACGCGCAAATCTTTCTATGATCTGCGGACAAATATTGACACCAAACAGATCATGAAAAGTAGCCGGATGGTTAGCAATTATATGGGTATGCCGGTACAGGCGAATAAAGCTATCGTTGGTGCGAACGCGTTTGCTCATGAATCAGGGATTCATCAAGATGGCGTTCTGAAGGACGCGACTACGTTTGAAATCATGACACCGGACAGCGTCGGTTTGTCACAAAGCAAGCTAGTGTTGGGTAAGCATAGTGGTCGTCATGCGCTAAAGGTACGCCTGCAAGAGTTAGGCTATGAAGTAGACGGTGATGAACTAAACACGGTTTTCCTACGCTTTAAGCAATTAGCGGATGCCAAGAAAAACGTCACCGATGCAGATTTAGAAGCACTGGTTGCGGATGAATTCCATAAGCCGGAAGAATTTTATAGTTTGGATGATATTCAAGTCACCTGTGGCACGATGGGAATGCCCACCGCGACCATCAAGATGCACAATGCTGACGGCGCGGAATTCGTTCATGCGGCTGTCGGGGTAGGTCCGGTGGATGCGTCTTATCGTGCAGTGGATGCAATCGTCAATGCTAATAATGTATTGGTCGAATACAGTGTGCATAGCGTCACGGAAGGTATTGAGGCACTGGGTGAAGTGACTGTACGTATCGCTGATCCGGCAACGGGACGAACCTTCGGCGGTTACGGCGCACATGGCGATATTATCGTCGCTAGCGTAAAAGCCTATCTGGCGGCGGTCAACCGGATGGTGGCGCTGTTAGGACATGGTGACGTGATGCCGGAAGGTGAGGCGGCGACTATCGGGCTGAATAGTGGAAGCGCCGGAAATTAGGCGCTTGAAGAAGTAAATTTGGGATAATTTGGGATAATTTGGGATAAAACGAATGAGTAATACACAACCACGCACGCTCTTTGAAAAAGTCTGGGACAATCATCTAGTAAGACCACAAACCGATGATGTGCCGGCAGTGCTTTATATTGATCTACACCTCGTCCATGAAGTGACCTCCCCGCAGGCGTTTACACTGTTGCGTGAGCGTGGCTTAAAGGTGCGTCGTCCTGATCGTACATTGGCGACGATGGATCATAGTACGCCAACCACACCGCGTAATGCACAGGGCATCATTCCTGTGCTGGATTCGCAAGCGTCATTCCAATTGGATTATTTGACGAAAAATTGCGAAGAATTTGGTATTCCGCTGTATTCACTCGGTACGGAAAATCAGGGTATTGTGCATGTCATCGGACCGGAACAGGGCATTACGCAACCGGGGATGACGATTGTCTGCGGAGATAGCCACACCAGCACACATGGCGCGTTCGGTGCGCTCGCATTTGGCATCGGCACGAGTGAAGTTGGGCATGTCCTCGCAACTCAGACTTTGTTACAGAATAGACCGCAGACGATGGCAGTTCGCGTCGAAGGTACGCTTGATGAAGGTGTGACAGCGAAAGACATCATCCTTGCCATTATCGCCAAAATTGGCGTGGGTGGCGGGACGGGTTATGTCCTCGAATATATGGGGTCGGCGATCCGTAGTTTGAACATGGAAGGACGCATGACCATCTGCAATATGTCCATCGAAGGCGGTGCGCGCGCGGGGATGATTGCCCCTGACGAAACGACTTTCGAATACGTGAAGGGTCGCCCTCATGCGCCGAAAGGTGAAGATTGGGATCGTGCCGTCGCAGAATGGCGTAAACTCCCTTCAGATGAGGGTGCGACCTATGATGCAGAAATTGTGTTAAATGCCGATGATCTGACACCGATGATTACTTACGGCACAAACCCCGGCATGGGAATGCGGATTGTTGACCGCGTGCCTGACCCTGACGCGCTGAAAGATGTCAGCGAACGGATGGCGCTCGAAAAAGCATTAAAGTATATGGACTTACAACCGAATCAGAGCTTACTCGGTAAGCCTGTGAATGTCGTTTTTCTCGGCAGTTGCACCAATTCACGGATTGGTGATCTACGTGAAGCGGCGAAGCTCATCAAGGGGCGCAAGGTTGCCGATAACGTGCGGATGATGGTTGTGCCCGGCTCACAGAAAGTGAAAGCGCAAGCCGAGCGTGAAGGTCTGGATGTGATCTTCAAAGAAGCCGGTGCAGATTGGCGTGAAGCCGGTTGCTCCATGTGCATTGCCATGAATGGCGATCAACTCGCGCCCGGTGAATACGCGGTAAGCACGAGCAATCGTAACTTTGAAGGTCGACAGGGCAAGGGCGGACGTACATTCCTCGCTAGCCCGCTGACCGCCGCCGCGACTGCGATCAACGGTGTAATTACCGACCCGCGTGAAATGATGATGCCGGAAATGGCATAATTGTCGTGGTCAATTGATGACTGAGCTAACAAATCGTGACTTGGTGCTGGCATTATGGGATGCGTTTGACCGCTTCGAATTTGAGGCGGTTGCGGATCTCTTACATGATGATTTTATCTGCGAATGGACGCAATCCGCTGAGTTAATTCGTGGACGCGATAACTTTATCGCCGTGAATAAACATTATCCGGGAAGATGGCGTATTCATGTGAATCGGCTTGTGGATGGTGGGGATGTGGTTGTCACAGAGATTCATGCTGTCGATGGCGATGTTACGAACCCTGCGATTTCTTTTTTCGAGTTTGCAGACCGGAAAATCATCAAAATTCGGGAATTCTGGCCCGATTCAATGGAGGCTCAGTCAGATCGTGCACAATGGGTGGAACGCTTACCCGTTTCGCCCTCAACATAAAACAGTAAACGGAGATTTACAAATAACATGGAACCGATTAAACAATTTACGGCGCGGATGGCTCCTTTGCCGGTGAATGACATCGACACCGATCAGATTATTCCCGCCCGCTACTTGAAAGTAACGGATAAGGATGGGCTGGGCGAAGCCTGTTTTACCGATTGGCGCTACAACAGTGATGGCTCCCCGAAGCCTGAATTTGTGTTGAATAAGCCCGAATATAAGGGTGCGGGTGTGCTCATCGGTGGCAATAACTTCGGCTGTGGTAGTTCGCGTGAACATGCGCCGTGGGCGTTGATGGGTGCGGGCTTTCAGGCTGTGGTGAGCACCTACTTCGCGGATATTTTCCGCAATAATTCACTCAAAAATGGCTTACTTCCCATCGTTGTTGATGAGGAAACGCATCATCAACTGATTAGCCTTGCTGAAGAAGACCCTGAATCACAAGTGGTCGTTGATCTGGAAAGTCAAACGCTGACGTTGCCGGATGGACGCGCCGTTAACTTCCCGATTGACGGATTTTCTAAGCATTGCTTGCTCAATGGGGTTGACCAACTCGGTTATTTAATCGGTTTGGAAGATCAGGTTGTTGAGTACGAATCTACACATCTTGCCCGTGTAAACACACAATCTGCATAAGACGAGAGGATAATCATGCCGCAGGTAGCGATCTACGACACGACTTTAAGAGATGGCACACAGCGCGAAGGCATTTCGCTATCTTTGGCGGATAAACTGCGAATTACGCGTCTGCTGGACGAGCTAGGTGTCGCTTATATTGAAGGCGGTTGGCCCGGATCAAATCCCAAAGATGCGGCATATTTCGACGCGGTGCAGGACATTGACCTTAAACACGCCAAAATTGCCGCTTTCGGGTCGACCTGTCGCAAAAACAGCGATCCCGCAGACGATAGCAATATTCAGGCGCTAGTAGATGCCAAGACATCGGTAGTGACCGTTGTGGGCAAAACGTCGATGTTGCATGTTACCGATGTGTTGCAGACCACGCCGGAAGAAAATGTCCGCATGATTAATGTGAGTGTAGCGTATTTGAAGTCGCTCGGTAAAGAAGTTGTGTATGATGCCGAGCATTTCTTTGATGGCTCAAAGCTCGATCTTGAATATGCTTTCGATACGATCCGTGCGGCGGTAGAAGCTGGCGCGGATTGTGTGGTGCTGTGTGATACCAATGGCGGGTCGATGCCGTGGGAAGTTGCCCGTTTCGTCAATATGGTGCAGGATGCCTTTCCTGATGTGCCATTAGGCATTCATACCCACAACGATGGCGAACTCGCGGTAGCAAATTCACTGGCGGCAGTGCAGGCAGGGGCGGTGCATGTTCAGGGGACGATCAACGGCTATGGTGAACGCTGTGGCAATGCAAATTTGTGTAGCATCATCCCTGATCTGGAACTCAAAATGGGCTATAGCTGTGTGCCGGAGGGCAGTTTGCGTCATCTGACCAAGCTCTCGCGCACGGTTGCAGAAATCGCTAATCTTGCGCCCGACGAACATCTCGCTTTTGTCGGCAAAAGTGCCTTCGCCCATAAAGGGGGCATTCATGTTGCCGCCATCCGCCGCAATGTGGATAGTTATCAGCACATTGATCCTGCACTGATCGGTAATGAAATGCGCGTGTTGATCTCCGATCTGTCTGGACGTGGCAACGTGCTTAGTAAAGCGGAAGAACTGGGTATGGATGTTACCAAAGAGGAAGCCTTGCGAGTCCTTGAGGACATCAAACAGCTTGAAAGCGAAGGCTGGGTGTTTGAAGGTGCAGAAGCCTCGGTTGCCATACGATTATTCAGGGCGCGTCCTGAATACACCCCGCTATTTACCTTGATTGATTTCACCGTACTGGTGGAAGATCGGCGTGATCGCGGCGCACTCTCCGAGGCGATGGTTAAGATTGATGTGAACGGCGACATCGTGCATACTGCCGCAGAGGGGAATGGTCCGGTCAACGCGCTTGATCTTGCCCTACGAAAAGCCTTATTGCCAATTTATCCGCAAATGGCAGATTTTCAGCTTGCCGATTATAAGGTGCGTATTCTCGATAGTGAGAGCGCAACCGCCGCCACCACGAGGGTACTTATTGATACCCAAAACGGCAGTAAACGGTGGAGTACGGTGGGTGCGGGGACGAATATCATCCATGCAAGTTGGCTGGCACTCGTTGATAGTGTGGAATACGGCTTGCGGGTCGCGCTAGAAATTGATGAAGAACCCGCCGCAGTGATTGGCGATTAAGGCTGATCGCAAATTGATTTTATTGACGAGGGACACGTTAACGGCGTGTCCTTTGCATGTATAGGAGCATCTTATGAAAGCGACAATTACAGTTTTACCCGGAGATGGCATCGGTCCTGAAGTAACCGGTAAATCCGTTGAGGCAATGCAGAAGATCGCCTCAAAATTTGGGCATGATTTTACCTTTCAAGAAGCATTGATGGGTGGCATCGCCATTGATGAAACCGGAACATCATTGCCTGATGAAACAATTTCCATGTGTGAACAGGGCGATGCAATTTTGTTGGGTGCGGTGGGCGGTCCGAAATGGTCTGATCCTGCCGCGAAAGTACGCCCTGAGCAGGGTTTGCTGAAAATTCGCCAGCATTTTGGCTTGTTCGCTAATCTGCGTCCCGTAAAAGCCTATCCCGCGCTAGCAGAACATGCGCCTTTACGCCCTGATCTGCTGGAAAATGTGGATATTCTGTTCGTTCGTGAACTCACTGGCGGGATATATTTTGGTGAGCGTCAGGAACAGGGCGATGATGGTACAGAAGCATACGATACTATGCTGTATTCTGTGCCGGAAGTCGAGCGTGTGGCGCATGTGGCGTTCCGTGCGGCGCAGGGTCGGCGTGGCAAGATGACCTCTGTCGATAAAGCGAATGTGCTGGCATCAATGCGTTTATGGCGACGGACAGTGGTCAAAGTGCATGAAGATTATAGCGATGTCGAATTAGAGCATTTGCTGGTTGATGCGTGTACCATGCACATTCTGACCCGTCCATCTGCCTTTGATGTGATTCTGGCGGGCAATATGTTCGGCGATATTTTAAGCGACGAAGCCTCGGTGCTGGCAGGGTCATTGGGGATGTTGCCCTCCGCGTCTCTTGGTTCGGACAAATTTGGTCTGTATGAGCCGATTCATGGGTCAGCGCCGGATATTGCAGGTCAAGGCAAAGCCAACCCCACCGGCACGATGCTCAGCGCGGCGATGCTGATGCGTTATAGTCTTGGATTAGAAGAAGAAGCGCAAGCGTTGGAATCTGCTGTAGAAAAAACGCTAGACGAAGGCGCACGTACCGCAGATATTGCGCCTCGCGGTGGGCAGTATATCAGCACAGATGAATTCGCGCAGACCGTTTTGTCCCACCTGTAGAAAGTATACAGATTTCTCGATAATCGCGATGCGATATGTATAATTATGGGCGAGTAACTTACAAAATATGTTACTCGCTCTTTTTTGTTAATAGGTTTTATGAGGAATTTCATGAAAAGGATTATTTTGGGTCGTATTGGTAGTAGTGCAAGGCTGGCGGTTTCTCTGCTGATCGTATTGCTGATGACCTCAGTCATTACAGCGCAGATCGTGGAAAATCCTGATAGCGTGACCATCGCCGGGTCAGTGCAAAGTGTTCTGGGATGCTCCGGTGATTGGCAACCCGAATGTGAAGCAACATTTTTGACATATAACGCCAATGCAGATATCTGGACGGGCAGTTTTGATCTCCCTGCCGGCAGTTATGATTATAAGGCGGCACTGAATGCTACCTGGGATTGGAATTATGGTGCGAATGCCGAACCCGGTGGGGCTGATGTTACACTGGAGCTAGCTGAAGATACTATAGTAACTTTCTACTTTGACGTAAAAACGGGCTGGATCACCGATGATGTGAATTCGCTGATTGCCACCGCACCGGGTAGCTATCAAAGCCTTGTTGGTTGTGCGGGGGATTGGGATCCGTCGTGTCTTGTGTCATGGATGCAAGACCCCGACGGTGATGGTGTTTATGTATTGAGTTTACCGATTGTAACTGCCGGTGATTACGAGGCGAAGGTCGCACTTGGACTAAGCTGGGATGTGAACTTCGGTGTGGATGGCGAATCGGGTGGCGCGAATATCGCTTTTACTGTGCCCGAAGATAACGCACTGGTGACGTTTACGTTTGACTCTGCAACCAATGCCATCTCGATTGAAGCGGGTGATGCCGTGGATGTTGTGGAAAGTATGCCAGACGTGGGTGAAGCAGTCACGGATGTTCCGACTTTACCCGCTACCGGGCTAGATAATCCTGAGATGGTGGTCGTTCCCGGCACAATTCAGAGTGTTCTAGGTTGTCCCGGCGATTGGCAACCGGAATGTGAAGCGACTGCGTTGACCTATAATGCCGATTATGACATCTGGCGCGGTAGTTTTGATATTCCGGCGGGGTCTTATGAATATAAAGTTGCGCTGAATGGCACATGGGATGTGAATTTTGGTGCCGGAGCCGTACAGGGTGGTGAAAATTTCACGCTTGAACTCGAAGAGGACACCACCGTAGACTTCCTGTTTGATTACAAAACAGGTTGGGTGATGGATACCGTCAATAGCATCCTTGCGAATGTGCCGGGGAGTTTCCAGAGCGAAGTGGGTTGTGTAGATAGCAACGGTAATGGTGGCGATTGGGAACCGGCATGTCTACTCACATGGTTACAAGACCCCGATGCGGACGGTATTTACGTTTATGCAACCAGCGCGCTCCCTGCGGGGAATTATGAATCTAAAGTCGCTGTGAATGAAAGCTGGGGCGAAAACTATGGCGCTGACGGTGCACTCGACGGTGCAAATATTACTTTTACTGTCCCCGAAGACAACGTGCTTGTCAGTTTCGTTTGGGATTCATCCTCAGGAGTAATGGACATCAACGTAAGTAGTGACATTGTTATTGTAGGCAACATCGGCTTTGCATCTGCACATTGGATCACGGCTGATACGATTGCGTGGAATGTAGATATTGAAGACGGCGCGACCTATCTGCTGAATTACTCTCCAGAAGCGACGCTTAGTTTGGGCGGAAATGGTATCGACGGTGGCGATGCGCTAACCCTCACCTACAATCCTGACGGCTTAAGCGCAGAATTGGCTGAGAAATTCCCCTATCTGGCGACTTATGATGTGTTCAATATTAGCGAATCAGATGTAACCCTCGTTCCTGAAATCCTGCGTGGGCAGATCGCTGTTTCTGCATTGAATGCTGAAGGCGCGCCGATTGATGCAACGGGCGTGCAAATTCCGGGCGTGCTGGATGACTTATTTTCTTATGATGGTAATCTGGGCGCGGTGCTAAATGAAGGTGTTCCAACAGTTAATGTCTGGGCACCGACAGCGCAAAACGTGCGTTTTCATCTTTTTGAAGACAGCAACCCCGCCAGCGAAAGCACAGCACTGGATATGACGCGGGATGATGCAACCGGCGTATGGAGCGTCACCGGAGAAGCGGATTGGGTAGGGAAATATTATCTCTATGAAGTGCAGGTCTACGCACCGTCCACACAGCAGATCGAGACGAATATCGTCACCGATCCGTATTCGCTCAGTCTGGCGATGAACAGCACCCGATCACAGATTGTCGATATGAACGACCCTGCGTTGATGCCTGATGGTTGGGATACGCTGGTGAAACCTCCGCTAGAAGCACCGGAAGATATTGTGGTCTATGAGTTGCACATCCGTGATTTCAGTGTGACGGATGAAAGCGTACCGGAAGAACTGCGCGGTACGTATATGGCATTCACGTTGGAAGATTCCGCTGGAGTTAATCATCTTGAATCGCTGTCGGATGCAGGTTTAACGCATCTACATCTGTTACCTTCGTTTGACATTGCGACGATCAATGAGAATGCGTCCGAGCGTACTGAGCCTGACTTTGACGTGCTTGCGAGTTTCGCGCCGGATTCAGATGAGCAGCAGGCATTAATTGACCCAATCCGTGATGAGGACGGCTTCAATTGGGGATATGATCCATATCACTATACGGTGCCGGAAGGCAGTTACTCCACAAATCCAGATGGCTCACAGCGCATTCTGGAATTTCGCCAGATGGTGCAGTCCCTGAATGAAATGGGTTTACGTGTGGTGATCGACGTTGTTTATAATCACACGAGCGATGCAGGTCAAAGCCCACGCTCGGTGCTTGATCGAATCGTGCCCGGTTATTATCATCGCTTAAATCCACAAACGGGCAATATTGAGACGAGCAGTTGTTGCCCAAATACCGCCAGCGAAAATTTTATGATGGAGCGCCTCCTAATTGATTCCTCACTCACATGGGCGGTGGATTATAAAGTTGATGCCTTCCGCTTTGATCTGATGGGGTCGCATCTGCTTTCAAATATGGAAAACCTCCGCGCAGAACTGGATACCTTGACTTTAGAAGATGACGGTGTAGATGGATCATCTATTTTTGTCTATGGTGAAGGCTGGACGCGCTCTGATACCGATGGCAATGTACGCGGTGTGCCTGCGGTTCAGTTGACCATCGGCGGCACGGGTATTGGTGTATTTAATGATCGTTTGCGCGATGCAGTACGAGGTGGTAGCCCATTCGATGGTCGTCAACATCAGGGCTGGATTAGTGATCTGTACTTTAATCCAAATGGAATCACTCCCGGCGACGAAGCCGCACAATTGCAACAATTGCATGATTTTGCTCAGTTGATTCGCGTTGGCTTGGCGGGTAATCTGGCGAATTATGTGTTGCTGGATGGTGATGGTCAACCGCTTACGGGCGCGGAGGTGCCTTATGGTGGTGGCTCACCGGCAGGTTATACGCTTGATCCACAGGAGAACATTATTTATGTGTCCAAGCACGATAACGAGACCCTGTGGGACATCCTGATGTACAAAGACCTTGAGGGTGTTACGCTGGAAGATTATGTGCGGATGCAGAATCTCGGCAATAGTATCGTCATGTTCTCTCAGGGCGTGCCATTCTTTCAAGCAGGGGATGATCTCTTGCGTTCTAAATCAATGGATCGTAATAGCTACAATTCCGGTGACTGGTTTAATCAATTAGATTGGACGTATCAGACAAATGGTTTTGGCATTGGCTTACCGCCGAGTGGTGATAATGGCGCACGGTGGGAGATCATGCGTCCGATCCTTGCTGATGAAAGCCTCATCGTTTCGCCTGATAATCTTGAAAGCTCACGTCAGCATTTCTTAGAAATCTTGCAAATTCGCAACGATGTGCGCTTGTTCCGCCTGCAAACTGGCGAACAGGTGATGGATATGTTGAACTTCCATAATATGGGTGCGGATGAGATTCCGGGTTTGATCGTTATGAGCGTGACTGATGCGGCTGACTTTGACCCGCAATATGAATTGGTGGTGACGCTATTCAATTCATCACCGGATGAAGTTAGCTTTACAGAGGTTGATTTGGTCGGCGTTGGGTTGCAATTGCATCCAGTCTTCGCTAATTCGCATGATCCGATTGTACAAACCTCTGCGTTTGATTCTGAAACCGGAACATTTAGCATTCCCGGACGTACTACCGCGGTGTTTGTGCTGGGGCAATAACATATAGTCAACCTTTGAGTAACATATATGGGTGGAAATGGGGGAGTGCTGATCGGCGCTCTCCCATTCTTTAAAGTACCGTTAGAAATCGTATATCATATATTATTTTTAGTTGTGCGTTATGTGCAGTGGGTTATGATTAAGAAAATACTTATTATGGTGTGTGTACCATGAGTGTAATCGTATTCTGGGATAATGATGAAAAGACCATTCTCCGTTATCATTTTAGCGGACGGTGGACATGGGACGAATATTTGGAATCGCTTCAAAGTGGGCGAAAAATGATGGCGAGTGTTTCGCATTATGTTTGTATCTTGAATGACATGCACGAAACCTTGTTTTTGCCACCAAATTTTGTCACTCTGGCAAAAAATGTCATCGAGTCGCGCCCTGATAACACCGGATTGGCGATTTTCTACACATCCAGTCAGTTTTTTAAAGCCATGTACCGTGTTTTAGAGAATTTATTACCGGAAGTCCCGACAAATTACCTTATTGCGACCACCGAGGAAGACGCATATGATCGTCTAAATACATGGCTAGCGAAAAATTCTATGTCCTCTCAGCGATAAGTTTGAACCCTATTGGGACGTTTCACGACTCTACGGTTTTATTGGTGACCTAGTAGTTGGTACCGATATCGGTTGCATCCGGAGGAAAAGAATCGTCCGCTTCCACATAAGGGTTTGCGCGGACTTCATGAACTGATAACGCGCACAGCAAGAACATAAAGCGACGACTACCGACAGACATCGCTTCCCATGAAATCGCCCGCAGGCTAGTGAGGGCAAGCGCAATATAGTATTCTGACCAGCGATCTTCCCGTGCAAGGCATTCTTCCACAATTTTGCGCACTTCAACGATAACAGAAAGTGCGTGATGTAGCGGCGTATCATCAACAACAAACTGATGTTGATTAAGTGCACGAAGCTGTGTAAGTACCAGTCGTGCATCATCCCAAGAATCACTCACGATTGGCATAACCACTTCTCGCAACAGGCTAATTTCTAGCATTGCCCAATCAAACAAGGTATGCCCATCGCGCGAGTGGGCGAAATCAATTAAGAAGGCGCTATTATTAGGTCCGATCATGATGTTGCCGAGGTGTAAATCACCGTGAATTGTGCTCAATGACCCGTTGATATACGTGTCGAGTAATTCCTCATAGGCAAATAGGGGATTTGGCAATCGTTCCAGATCGCTATTCGGGGTAAAGGGGATTTTTTCCAGGTCGGGATTAAAATCCGGCTCTAATGCGCGAACAGAGTGCATCAGTTGTTGACTGCGCGTTTGCCAGACTGTGCCGATTATTGAATCAATGACTTCACCACGATAGTAGGTATCTTTCTCGAAGTCCAGATTACGAATTTCGATCTTGTAGGCTTGTGCGGCATCACTGCCTTGTCCTGCGGCAAGCTGAATGGCGTTCCGCTCAGGATATGTTTTCCGGACTGTGAAATTTTCAATTGCAACCACATCGCCATAATCAATCGCGCTAAGTTTGGAGCGTTTGACAGGGAATTTGACGGTATAGCCATCTGATGGCAATTGTTTGTCCCCGGTGTATTCTAGCGTAAGAATGGGGGGCAATAGCCAATCATATTCCTGCCACACTTGAAAGCGATATGGACGACTTTGCCGCCACCAGATACGCCCGAAGGCTGGAAATAGCTCGTTTCTTACCCAACTCCCCAGTTGAGCCGGCTCCCAATCCACTAAAATGGCGCGTAAATCATGCGGAATGCGATCATTTCCGGCGATGAGTGTATATTTGATTCCGGCGATGTCCATATTATCTGGCGCAACCGGACGATCTTCCAGACGTGCGGTGAGCGGAGGTAGCGTGCGTTTGACGAATGACTCGTAACGACGGGTTTCGTCAAGAATCGCATCGGTATGATCAATTTTGATAACAACGGAGGCATCTTCGCGATTATCGCCATGCAAAGGCGTGATGACGAGCAATACAGCCGATGTGTACCCACCCATAAGACGGCGTTCCAACCGAATTTTGGGATACCCGTAAAACATGCGGCGGATCAGATACAGGTGTTCTTTGCTGAGCTGTTCGCTATCTTCAAAATGTGCGCCGGTCTCAATTTCGACATACGGAGTTTGCATTTCCGTACTTACATGCTCATTGTTATAAATACTTTCAACAATCTTATGTGTGTCTTCAATGCCAAGAGCATGTAACACCCGTACAGGGATGCTATCGTCTTCTTCTAGAATGGCGGTGAGTAAATCCCGCTCATCTATTTCGTCGCGTCCGCTTTCCATTGCGATATCCCGCGCAATATCTAACAGTACATCTGCACGCGGCGTATTAGGAACACCCGCCCATAAGCGATGGCGACTTCCTTTGCCAATTTTCCGCCGGACAGAATCAATCACATATTCCGGCGTGAGACCATGCTTTTGTACAATGGAGGAGGCTAAGCCACCTTTAATTTCTAGTAGAGCGATAAATAAATGCTCAGCCCCGACATAGAAATGCCGCATTTTATAGGATTCCTGACGTGCGCTAATCAGGATATGTTTTAAGCCGATATTTGCCATGGTTTATCCGATGGGTTGAATTCGCATCCAGGTGCGCCCAACACGAAATATTTGACCGATATCAATGGGTATGATCCCTTTTACGGGGATGTCTTCGAAGAAGTTACCAGCGTTTTCCACAAATGTCCCATTGGTACTTTTACAGTCTTCTAGCCACCAGCGCCGATCCTTCCAATGAAGATTGGCGTGTTGACGAGAAACATAGGTGTCGTTACGAAGTACGATGTCGTTTTCATCTTTTCTACCAACGCTCAATGACCAGCGATCTTCGGACACACGACCATCACCACTGTCTGAGCGCAACTCAATAACAGCGCCGTCCTTTACGCCGCTCATAATCATCACATTGATTCTGAGGTTCACCGTTTATACCCTCGTGCCTTACATCTATTCATGAAACAGTATATGTGTTTTTGCAAGAATTGGATACTATGCTTTAGGTCGTAGACGCATATTTTCAGCCGATCTTACGGTATTGTTACGATATGATGACTTTGATAAGAGTTCACTGTACCATGAAAATTATTGCTGATCAGTATGCTGAAAATCGATTCTTCAAAATGCTTGTGTCCGTTAATGAGTTATGTTATACTTTTTTCATTGCAAGTTAACAGCTAAATAAGCTGGACTTCTTATCCAGAGCGGTGGAGGGAACGGCCCTACGAAACCGCGGCAACCCCCAATAGGCAAATGGGACGGTGCCACTTCCGTCAGAGGTGTAAACTTCTGGATGATGAGAACGTATATCTGAGTTTGCTTAGATAACGACCTCAAAAGACCATGCCATAGGTCTTTTTTTGTTTTGGTCAACAAGCAACCCGGGCGTTCTGGAAAGAAAAGAATGTCTGAGTTGCTTATTTGGTCAAAAATTGAAAAAGACAAGGAGCTAGGCAATGGTTTCGTTCAATCTCGACAATTTTACGTCCGGTGAAGATTCCGAAAACACTTCCAACAATATACAGGGACACAGCACCCGCGCCGTCCATAGCGGTGTGGAGCGTCGTCGTGCGTATAACTCACTCACCACCCCGATTGTTCAAACAGCGACATATACATTTGAAGACACACAAGACCTCATCGACTTCATGGAAAGCAAGACATGGGGAGATGGCAGTGACCGTGGAGAGTACGGGCGTTATGGTAATCCGACTGTCGCCGCTGTTGAGAGCAAGCTGGCGGCGCTAGATGGTGCAGAAGACGCGGTGCTTTATGCGTCGGGCATGAACGCGATGACTTCGTTGCTATTGAGCGTTTTGCCAGCGGGCGCGCACATCGTCATGACGAGCGACTGCTATCGCCGGACGCGCCAATTCTGTCAGGTGTTTCTGCAACGTTTGGGTATCACTACTACCGTTGTCCCGAATGGTGATTACGAAGCACTAGAAGAAGCCATTATCCCACGCAAAACGCGCTTCATCATTTCTGAAAGCCCGACCAACCCCTATCTACGCATCGCTGATCTGGAAAAGATCGCCGAATTAGGGCACAAATATCGCGTTCGCACGGTGATCGATAGCACGTTTGCCACGCCAGTTAATCAGCGTCCGTATGAGTGGGGTATTGATTTCGTTCTTCATAGTGCGACCAAATATCTGTCTGGACATAATGATTTACTAGCAGGTGTGATCGTTGGGCGTAAAGATCGGATTAAGGCACTTCGTGATGCGCGTGGTGTGCTCGGTGGTGTGGTTGATCCACAAAACGCTTATTTACTGGAGCGTGGTATCAAAACCCTCGGCGTGCGTGTGCAACAGCAAAATCGGACTGCGCTTGCGGTAGCGAAATATCTGGAAGCGCATCCTTTGATTGATCGCGTGTGGTATCCCGGACTAGAATCACATCCTGACCACGACATTGCCTCCGCACAGATGACCGGCTTCGGTGGGGTTATCAGCTTTGAAGTTGCGGGTGATTTGCTTACGACGGGTAAGTTCATTGATGCACTTCAAATTCCCTACATTGCACCAAGTCTCGGTGGGGTAGAGAGCCTTATCGAACAGCCTGCGTTGATGAGCTATTATGAAAAGACCACGGAAGAACGCCTCGCATTGGGCATTAAAGATAATCTGGTGCGTTTCGCCGTTGGTATTGAAGATACGGATGACATTCTTGATGATCTCGATCAGGCCTTGGGGGCATTACAGCCACGTCGTCACGCGGCACGGCTGGAAGACCTGTGGGAATGGCGCTTTCGTCAATAAGCGTCAAATGTAAGACATACTAAAGCCATCAAAATACAAAACAACCGCTACAATGTTCGTAGCGGTTGTTCTTAATTTATGGCGATGCACATGATTTATGGCGAAATCAGACGCGTACTCGATTTTTTCCGTCGAGAATTGCGGCAATTTCATCCGCGTTTGCTTCGGTTTCATGGAGTTGATTCGGATAACGGGCATTGATGTTTGCAAGCTCATCACGATGATAACCGATGGTTGCATCCGGGTCTTTGAGCAGATGTCCGGTTAAAATGCCGACAACGGTTTCGTGAGGTTTGATAATCCCTTTTTCCACAAGTTTGCGCGTGCCTGCCAGTGAACAGCCGGATGCAGGTTCACACCCGATCCCCTGTGCATCAATCAAGGCTTTTGCATCCATAATTTCTTGATCGGTCACATCTTCGACTACGCCATTTGTCAACCGCAAAGCACGAACGGCTTTCGGGAAGTTGACAGGGTTACCAATTTTGATGGCGGTGGCGATGGTATCTGCCTTGATGGATTCTAGTTCATCCAGCCCGCGCTCATACGTGAGGCTTCCATCACGCGCTTCATAACTGCGATAAAGCGGATTTGCGCCTTCCGCTTGAATGACAGCGAGGCGGGGTAGGCGGTCTATCAAGCCGAGTGTGTACAGTTCGTTTAATGCCTTGCCGAAAGACGAGCTATTGCCGAGATTACCACCGGGGACGACGATCCAATCCGGTACTTCCCATTTAAGTTGCTGGATCGTCTCGAACATGATCGTTTTCTGCCCTTCAAGGCGGAAGGGGTTAATCGAATTGAGGATGTAAATGCCGAGCCGCTCGCCAACTTCACGGACGAGTTCCAGATTGCGGTCAAAATCTGCATTTACTTGAATACAGGTCGCGCCGTAAGCGATTGCCTGAGAGAGTTTGCCAAGCGCGATATTCTTGTTTTCGAAGAAGATTATTCCCTCAACATCCGCCATCGCCGCATACGCCGCCAACGATGCTGACGTGTTCCCTGTGCTGGCGCAGGCGACCCGCTCCATGCCAAGCACCCGCGCTTGTGTTAAGCCGCCGGTCATGCCACGATCTTTAAACGATCCGGTGGGGTTTTCACCTTCATGCTTGAGGTAAAGGGTATCAACTCCCGCCCAATCAGCCAGTTTTTTTGTTTTGTAGAGGTTGGTATTGCCTTCGCCACGCGTGACGATATTTTCAAACGCCACACCGGGGTAGATGAGTTCTTTATAACGCCATACACCGCTGTTATAGGGCGCATCAAGTGTACCAAGTCGAGCATCAAAAGTTTCGCGTGAAATGTGTGATTTAAGTGAGTCGAAATCATGTATAACATCCAGCAATCCACCACATTTTATGCAGGTGTAAATCACTTGATCCACAGGAAATTCTTCACCGCAATCCATACATTGCAGTAAGCTCAACATTGGTGTACCCTCATCCGCATAACAATAATTAGTGCAGGGTTAAGGATAGCATCTTTGATAATAAATGCCAGAGCAGAAGCCTTCGCACCAGCGAGCATGGGCAATGTGGGATGCGGGTTTGATATTCTTGGATTAGCGTTTTGCGAACCCGGTGACACGGTGATTGTCGAGCCGCGTGATGAACCCGGCGCGATCATGCGTGCGATCACCGGCGATAACGGTCTACTGCCGCTTGATGCGACCCAGAACACGGCATGTGTATCCGCGAATGCTTTGCTTAAGCAGATAAATGCGCCCTGTGGAGTAGAAATTACGCTGAAAAAAGACCTGCCGTTAGCGAGTGGTCTGGGGAGTAGTGCGGCAAGTGCAGTGGCGGCGGTGGTTGCAGTCAATGCGCTGTTCGGCGAACCGCTCTCTAAAGAAGCGTTATTGCCCGCCGCCTTAGAAGGCGAGGCGCTTGTGAGTGGCTATCATGCCGATAACGCTGGACCGAGTTTGCTGGGCGGGATTACGCTCATTACGGGAACGGCGATTGCTGATATTCGGCGCTTACCTGTGCCGGAGAAGCTCTGTTTTGCACTGGTTACGCCCCGTGTAGGCGTTAAAACGTCTGAAGCACGGGCGGTATTGCCTCATAAAGTACCCTTACATTCGATGGTTTATCAAACGGGCGCGGTTGCTCGTGTGATTGATGCGCTGTATCGTAATGATGTAGAAGCACTCGCACAGGCGATGGAAAGTGACATCGTAGTGGAGCCGGCTCGCGCACATTTGATGCCCTATCTGGCAGAAGTACGGGCGGCGGCAAAGCAAATGGGCGCATTTTCGCTGGTGATTAGCGGTGCAGGACCAACCTTGTGTGCAGTATGCAATAACGAAGACACGGCACATCGGGTTTGTGTGGTGATGAAGCAAGTCTATGAAGAGGCGGACATCGAAAGTGATGTGCGTTATACTCGGGTGAGCAAAGACGGTGCGCTTGTGCTGAGCGTGACCGCATAATGGCACTGGGAAATTGACGAATTGCGAACTGATTGTGAAATTCTTGACAATCAGTTCACCGTTTTTTATACTCTATAGAGTCACTCCACTAAATTGGATTGATTCCGCTGGTATCTTTACAGAAGAAAGCGTGCTTAAAAAATGACCGATCTTATTAAGAATTTTATTGCAGGCAACTGGGTAGAAGCAAAATCCGGCGCGACATTTGATAGCTATAATCCGGCTACTGAGCAACTGCTTGTTAAGTCTGTCAAAAGTGCAGGCGATGATGTTGATGCGGCGGTACAAGCCGCGAAATCCGCGTATAAAGACTGGCGTTTGATGCCCGCACCCCGGCGTGGTGAGCTACTTTATGCTGTAGCCCGCATCCTCGAAGAGCGCAAAGAAGCACTTGCCCGCATCATGACGCAGGAGATGGGTAAAATTCTTGCGGAAACCAAAGGTGATGTGCAAGAAGCCATCGATATGGCGTATTACATGGGTGGGGAAGGTCGACGTTTATTTGGCTATACCTCTCCAGTTGAGATGTACAACAAATTTGGCATGGCGTTACGCGACTCCGTTGGTGTGATTGGTTTAATTACACCCTGGAATTTTCCGGTAGCCGTACCGAGTTGGAAAATGCTCCCCGCGTTGATTGCGGGGAATACGATAGTCTGGAAACCGGGTGAAGATATTCCTGCGAGTTCCGCCATGTTCGCACAAGTCTTTCAGGATGCAGGCTTGCCTGATGGCGTGTTGAACGTTGTCATGGGGGCGGGGGAGACCGGTTCCGCTCTGGTGCAACACCCTGATGTTCGCGTCATTTCGTTCACAGGATCAACCACAACTGGCTTGAATGTGTATCAGCAAGCCGCACGGCTCGGTAAGAAAGTAACGCTTGAAATGGGCGGCAAGAACGCCATTCTGGTGATGGATGATGCCAATCTCGATCTGGCAGTTGATGCGATTACGTGGAGCGCGTTTGGTACAACCGGACAACGCTGTACCGCAACCAGTCGCTTAATTGTACAGGATGGCATTAAGCCAAAATTGTTGGATGCGCTCATTGAGAAAGCCAAAAGTATCAAAATAGGCGATGGCTTGGATCCAGATGTGCAAATGGGACCATTGGTAAACCCTAAAGCGCTGGAAAAAGTAACCAGTTACATGGCTGTCGCTAAAGAAGAAGGCGTTAATATTGTTGTTGGCGGTGGACGTGCAGATATTGAGCATGGCTACTTCTTCGAGCCAACACTGTTTGATGGTGTAAAACAGGGGATGCGGGTAGAGCAAGAAGAAATTTTTGGTCCGGTGCTCTCCATTGTTGAAGTCGGTTCGTTTGAAGAAGCAATTGAAGTCAATAATAGCGTTGCTTATGGGTTGTCCAGCAGTATCTTCACGGAAAACGTAAATGCGGCATTCCGTGCAATCCGTGATTTAACCACAGGCATTGTCTATATCAATCACGGCACAACCGGCGCGGAAATTCAGTTCCCGTTTGGTGGTACACGCGGTACAGGCAACGGGATGCGCGAAGCAGGGCAGGCGGCGTTGGATACCTTTACCGAATGGAAGTCCGTTTATGTAGATTACAGCGGAAAGTTGCAACGTGCTCAGATTGATAACCGCGATTAGCGTTGACCTATAGGTATGAGCGATTGGTTAGTTTGCGCTCAGGATTAAAGAATTCTTGTCGATAATGATGTTAAAATGCGGTAAGCTAGTAGAGGAAAGAATCAGTGTCACTGTATTGGGAATCCTCTTATGAAATTGTTTTGTCTTTGATGGAGACGTTCCCTGAACTTGATGTTGAAACAGTCGGTGTAGAGCGGTTATATCAGATGGTGATTGCTTTACCCGATTTTGCGGATGACCCACAGATGGTCAACGATAAAATTTTAGAACAACTACTGCGAGAATGGTACGAGGAGACGAGTGCTTAAATGAGTGAGCTTGACCTGCGCCAAATACATGATACAGAGTTTCCACTTCCAGATGGATTGCAGGGGAATCTCGCAATCACCAGCCTCAGCAAAATTTATAATTGGAGCCGCAGAAATTCAATGTGGCCCATGCTATTTGGTCTGGCGTGCTGTGCGATTGAAATGATTGGTACTGCGGCATCACGTTTTGATTTCTCCCGCTTCGGGATGGAAGTCATGCGTGCGACCCCGCGCCAATCTGACCTGATGATCGTCTCTGGAACGGTGACGAAAAAGATGATCGTCCCAATTGTGCGCCTATATAATCAGATGCCGGAACCGAAATACGTGATGGCGATGGGCGCATGTGCGAGTGGCGGTGGTCCTTTTAAAGAGGGCTATAATGTTGTTTCTGGTGTGGATAAATACCTTCCGGTGGATGTCTATGTTCCCGGTTGCCCACCAACCCCACAGGCATTACTTCATGGGTTAATCACCCTGCAACGCAAAATTGACGGACAATCACTGGCGAATCTTGATGACGTGCCGTGGTATGGTGTTGGACCGTCAGAACCTACGCCAATCCCGATCTTAGGTCCTGATATTATTGACCCGCGCCAAATGGACACCATCCGTCGTCAGGCGGAATTAGCGTCATTAGGTCAGCCATTTGGTGTGCGTGAATTACCAGCGGTTGGCGTTCAAGCCGTTGCGGCAGGTGCCGCCGTTAAGGAAAAAGAAGTAGTTGTAGAAGAAATTGAAGAAGTTCAGCCGCCGTCAACCAATGCGTCACTTGTGGGGCAAGAAGCCGCACAGGCAGAACGTCAACGTCGTCTTGAGCTTGCTAAGGCGCGTAAAGCCTCAAGAGGCTAAAACAGGAAAGCGAGTGTAAAAGGTAACCAATGACAGATCAAGCGATTGCACCAGCACAAACGGACTCTATTGAGAACGCAATTGATAACTTGAAAGCACAATTTCCCGGTGTTGTGACTGATGACACCCGTAGCGGCTTTTCAGGGGTGATTGTTGATTCTAAGAAATTGCTCGAAGTCGCGTCTTACGTGCGTGACCAGCTCGGGTTTGACTATCTTTCTAGCGCAACGGCTGTGGATTATCTGGGTGAAGGTGAATCCGGAAGCGACATGGAGATGGTGTATCATGCCTATCGCATAAGCGGTGGTGGGGCACTGACATTTAAGGCGCAAACCCCGCGTGATAATGCGGAAATTCCCTCACTAATTGACGTTTGGCCCGGCGTGGACTTTCAAGAACGTGAGGCATATGACCTGTACGGTATCCGATTCGCCGGTCATCCGAATCTGAAACGCATTTTAATGTGGGATGGCTTTGAAGGTCACCCGATGCGTAAAGATTGGCAAGAAGCCTATTACGAAGAAGAACATAAGCCGTTCGGAAGCCGTTGGCCTAAAGGTCACGTTCATCGTGTAGAAGAAATGAACGCTTATGGTAAGAATGTAAAATATCCTGCTGATTTTGACCTCGGACGTTTGAGCGATACCTCAGAAGCTGAACTCTATGCTGGTTTAGGACTGGGTGTGGATGTTCAAGAACTGAGTGGCGATAACCTCAGAACAGATCGCCTTGTCGTCAATATGGGTCCACATCATCCAAGTACGCATGGTGTGTTCCGCATGATTATTACGTTGGACGGGGAGACCATCGAGACATTAGAACCGGTGATGGGCTACTTGCATCGTAATCATGAGAAAATCGGCGAACGTAACACATTTATTCAAAATATGCCCTTCACGGATCGCCTTGATTACATTTCTAGCATGGGCAATAACCTCGGTTACGCGCTTGCCGTTGAGCAGTTGATGAGCACGGGTGCGCGTTATGAGCCGCCGAATTATCGTGTTGAGGTTATTCGTGTTTTGATGACCGAATTGACCCGTATCGTTAACCATCTGTGGTCTCTTGGTTTCCTCTTGAATGATCTCGGCGCATTCTTCACGCCGATGCTCTATGCTAATAACGAGCGCGAGAAAATCCTCGACTTTTTCGAAGCCGCCGCTGGTTCACGCTTGATGTGCAACTACATGCGCTTCGGTGGGGTCTTCAAGGATGTGCCAGAACGCATCCGTAGTGTAAAGAATCTTGTGAACGATAAAATTCGTGATTACGATACGATGGAATTCCTCACGGAAATCATCAACGAGCGTTTGCCACGCTTTTTGGATGAGTACAATTATTACCTGAGTGAAAATGAAATCGTCAAGTCACGTTGCATCGGGGTAGGTGTTTTACCGCCGGAAATGGCTGTGGCTTACAGCACCGCCGGTCCATTGCTCCGCGCAAGTGGCGTACCCTATGATGTTCGTCGTGCAGAGCCGTATAGCATTTATCCTGAATTGGATTTTGATGTTCCAGTCGGGCAAAATGGCGACTTATATGATCGTTTTGTGGTACGTATGCAGGAAATGCGTGAGAGCCTGCGGATATTGCGCCAATTATTGCCACGTCTTGAAGAAACAAAAGGCATGAAGGTCACCAGCGATTTCCCCTATGCGGGTCGTGTGCCTGTGGGTGAGTCTTATGGTCGTGTGGAAAACCCTAAAGGTGAACTTGGCTATTATGTGGTTTCTGCCGGGGACAGCAAGGGGACGCAAAACCCGTGGCGTTATCACGTCCGCGCCCCATCTTTCATTAACCTGACGGTTTTGGGTCAGATGTGTAAGGGACATAAAGTGGCAGATGTCGTCGCCATTCTGGGTAGTATCGACATTGTTCTTGGTGAAACTGATCGCTAAGATCGTCTAAATAAGGTAAATACGATTCGGGTAGGGTAGGGAATACATGCTCCCCATCCGGTTGAAAAAGGAGTTGGAATGTACGGACGAGGCATTTTACGAGGGCTAGGCGTAACGCTGAAGCACTTCGTCAATACATATGTTGATGATCTTCGCTATGGCTTCAAGAAGTATAGCAAAGATAATTTTGAGATCCGGCAGGGCATGAAGGCGCAAGGATCGTTCACGGTGCAATATCCCGATGAAAAACTTGCTGTTCCTGAGCGCTTCCGGTTTACGCCGTTTTTGGTGACAAATGATCTGGATTCAGAAGAAGACCCCGGCAAGGATTGGTGCACAAGTTGTGGTATCTGTGCGAAGGTTTGTCCACCTCAGTGTATCTGGATTGTTCGTGGGACTGATCCTGATACGGGTCGTCCTGTACCGGAACCTGAAGCCTTCTATATTGATATTGATATTTGCATGAACTGTGGCTATTGCGCGGAATTCTGCCCGTTTGATGCGATCAAGATGGATCATAACTATGAAATGGCGAGTTACGATCGTACTACGGCGCATATTCATGATAAGCCAACCCTTCAGCGTGAACTGAGCTACTGGAAGAAAATCGCCCCGACCACCGCTTACGAAGAGATGGAATTACGTGGTGGTTGGGAACACACCGATGTCATCAAGGCGCGTGCCAAAGCAGAAAAAGCCACCGCCAAAGCTGAAGCAGAAGCGGCAAAATCTACAACCAGTGACAAATCTGCGGATGTTGATCCTGAAGTCGCAAAAGCTGAACGTCTTGCCAAGCGTGAGGCGGCACTTGCCCGTAAACGTGAGCGTGAAGAGTCTGGCGAATAGATAACCGCAAGTGTTAGTATTTAATTGACCTGACAATTTGTCGGGTCTTTTTTTGTTTACAGGTAAGTTGATTGTGTATGTAAGGCTTTTGTTTTAAGAAAAGTGTGATGTGTCTAATCAAATCTAATAACGAGCATTGAATTTTGCTGATATGCGTTATAATTATTCTGTGATGTCAGCAAATTAGGAGATAACATGACAAATTTAGAAGATCAAATCATGACGGCACTAAGCACTGTCATTGAACCCGAATTGCACAAAGATATTGTGTCTTTGAATATGGTGCGTGATCTCTCTGTTGAGAACGACACGGCAAAGTTCACTATCGTTCTTACGACTCCGGCATGTCCGTTGAAAAATGTATTCGTTGACCGTTGTAACGAAGCCGTGGTTGGTAAAGTGAATGGTATCGAGAAATTAGACATTAAATGGGATGCACAGGTGCCGACGGATCGACGGATTGGTGGAAATCTAAATGTCCCAATCCGTAGTATTATCGCGGTGTCCAGCGGTAAGGGTGGGGTAGGGAAGAGTACCGTCTCCACGAATCTTGCGGTTGCACTTGCTGAAGCGGGCGCTAAGGTGGGTTTGATTGATGCAGATATCTTGAATCCAAATGTCCCGCAAATGATGGGGTTGAGCACGGGTCGCCCGAAGGTCGTTAATAACAAGATGATCCCGATTGAGGCGTATGGGGTGAAGTTAATGAGTACCGGCTTTTTAACCCAGCCTGATAAGCCGATGATTATGCGTGGTCCGATGCTTCATAGCGCAATTCGTCAATTCTTCACCGATGTGGAGTGGGGTGAGACTCTCGATTACATGATCGTTGATTTGCCTCCGGGAACAGGTGATGCGCCTCTGTCGCTAGCACAGTCTTTCCCGTTAGCAGGGACGATAATTGTTACCCAACCGCAGGAAGTGGCTGTATCCGATGCTTTGCGTAGTATCGCTATGTTTGAGCAGTTGAACGTGCCGATTATCGGGGTTGTGGAAAACATGGCGGGTGATTTCTTCGGTGAGGGTGGCGGAGAGAAATTGGCGAAAGATCGCGATGTGCCTTTCCTCGGTCGTATTCCGTTAGAGGCAGAAGTGCGTAAAGGTGGCGATTATGGTCGTCCGGTAATCGCGCATTTGCCGGATAGCCCGGCTGGGCAGGCATTTACGCAATTGTCTCGCGCCATCGCCGCACGGGTTAGCGTCTTAATGCTACAAAGTGCTGATGTCATTCCACTGAATGTCATTGGCTAATCAAAATAAGTACAACTCTAAAACACCACCTAACGCAGGTGGTGTTTTTGTTTTAGTCATCCATGCCAAGCACTTGAATTTCGTCGCTTGAGCCAACTGGATTGTAGCGCCCGATCAATACCCAGAAAACAAAATTTAATAGCAGGGCAATGCCGAGCGCAGTGATACCTTCCGAATCGAGGTCACGATAGACAATCCAATTACGAATTAAAATTGCGGGAACGAAAAGCAGGAGCAAAACAGTTAAGCGTTTCTTGCTTTCCGTTCGCTGGTATACGAAAACAAGAAATGTCATTACAACACTAAAAAGTAGCAGATATTGCGCGTTCATAATTTTCTTCAACATTCATTTTAGCCATTGTCATTTATCATAGCACAGCGCGTTCGCACTTTCATGAATAAACATACAGAAGAATGTGTATTTTCTGTGGGATGTTCGTAACTTATACAATGTCGATTCATCAGTTACAATGAAAATTGGAGCGAATATACACCAAAAAGCAACTTTTTGGGTTGGTTCGCGTATTCAATATGTAGATCAAATTTCAATAAAGAAACGGTGGGGATTTTATGGCAGAGCCTTTCATTCAAGTTCGGAATCTCACTAAGACGTATGATACGCCTGCGGGACCGCTCAATGTTCTGCGAGGTATTGACCTTACGATTGAGAAGGGTGATTTCGTTGCACTAGTTGGTCCATCGGGGAGCGGTAAAACAACATTTCTCAATATGTTGACCGCAATTGACACACCCACGGGCGGTGAAGTCATCGTGGATGGAATTAATGTCACGCGGGCGCGTCAAAGTCAGTTAACCCGTTGGCGGGCGCGCAATATCGGCATTATCTTTCAATTTTTTCAATTGCTTCCAACGCTTTCAGTGCTGAATAACATCGTCGCACCGATGGATTTGGCGCGTGTTTATAAGGGCGGAGAAAGAAAGCAAAAGGCGCTTGATCTGCTTGATAACTTTGGCATTCAAGATCAAGCACATAAAACGCCAGATATGCTTTCCGGTGGTCAGCAACAACGTGTGGCAATTGCCCGTGCGCTAGCAAACAGTCCGTCACTGATTATCGGTGATGAGCCTACCGGTAATTTGGATCGGATGAGCGCAACCAATGTCTTTGAAATTTTCGAGGCGCTCGCTGAAGCAGGTGCAACTGTACTGATTATTACGCATGATCGTGAACTGGTTCAGCGGGTTCCGAAAATCCTTGAGCTAAACGATGGCATGATCGGACACACGACTTTAGAAGCCGCCGCCGCCCGCCGTACTCAGGAATTGACTGCTATTCGCACCAAGCGTCAAACACAGACCTAATTTACATTCCAGCATCCTAACAATTCGGAGGGATAATGTTTAAAACTCGCGTTCGTAAAATCATAGGTGATGTTCTTGCTCGCAAAGGACGTACCTTTCTTGTATCAGCGGCGATCTTCATTGGCGTACTCGGCACGATTGCCCTGTTTTCGCTCAGTGATATTATCGTCGGTCAGTTGAGAGAAGACCTCAAAGAAGACGAACTCTCAATGTACGATGTTTTTGTCACCGTAAACGTTGGTACTGAGCTTGATGATGCCGCTTATTTGAACCAGATGAGCGAAGTCGAAGGCGTAACAGATACAATGGGATTTATTCAGGCAACTGGATATTTCAACTTCAATGTTGATGATCCAGAAGACTTTGATCAGATTACGATTAATGCTTATACAGCGCCTTATGAACCCCGTCTGCCGATCACACCGATGCGTCTTGTTGAAGGTGAATATCCGGTTGATGGTGCAAATCAAATTGTGATTGAACAGCGCATGGCAGATCGTTATGACCTTTCCGTTGGTGATGAAGTCACTTTACGCATATTGAGTGCATCCAGAGATGAATCACTCAACGGTGCAATCGCCACAATAGAAATGTGGACAGTGACGGGTATTGTGTTCCATCCGTATTCGATTGCGCCGAACGCTAGCGCGTATACAAGCGTTGCCGATGGCAAATACATCACGGGTTCAACAGGGTTGACGGGCTTTTCAGCACGTTTTATTGACTTTGCAACTGCTGAAGCGCAATCAGACACCCTATCTGAATTGATTGCAAACGATACGCCCTACAATCCGGTGTTTTCGCAAGTGCAAGACCCGGAACAGAATCAACTCATTGTATCTGCCCAAACACTTGCCGGCACAATGAGCTTTCTGGCACTCATCGCGTTGATCGTTTCCGGCTTTCTCGTCATCAACGTGATTAGTTCTATCGTCATCGAACAAAAACGACAGATCGGAGTGATGAAGTCCATCGGTGCGAGCCGTTGGGATAATTTCTTCATGTATTGCGGTATTGCCTTCGCTTATGGTTTAATCGCCGTGATACCAGCAGTGCCGCTGGGCATTTGGGCAGGGAACGCCGCGTCACAAGCACTTGCCCCGACGTTAAATACACTTCTGGAAGGTTTCCAGTTCTCCCCCGGTTCTGTGATTGCTGGTGTACTGGTGGGGTTGTTAATCCCTGTTCTGGCGGCGATTATTCCGGTGTATTTTGGCACACGCGTCAAGATTCTTGATGCGATGACCGATCTCGGCATTGATGCGAATTATGGGACGGGTCCGATTGCGCGTTTGATTAGCATTTTGCCTGTGCCGATCACCATTCGTCAGGGCTTTAGCAACGTTAGCCTCAAGAAAAGCCGGTTGTTTTTTACGGTGGTAACGCTCTCGATTGCGGCGGGCGCGTTCATGGGGATTTTCTCGGTGTTTAGTTCGCTAACGAGCGGAATCAACGTTTTTCTGGATACGTTCAATGTTGAAGTCGCAGTTAGCCCATTGGAAGGACGCGATCCTGACGAAATTATCGGCATCTTGCGCGATAATTATCAGAGTGAAGATAACAATCTAATCATGACGATTGAGGCGGGCGTAAACACCCAAGTGCAATTTGAAGGTTATGATCCGCCTGTAGCCGCCGGTGGTCCTCCAGGAATTCTGGTATACGGTTATGACGTAAATAGCGAATCACCTGCGTTTAGCTTTACGGTGGATGAGGGCGAACCGCTCACAGAAGCTAATTCTGATACCGGGATCATATTCTCCAGCTTATTGGCAACAAATATGGATAAATCCATCGGTGATTCAGTCATTTTGAAAGTGCCGGGCAATTCCGTTGAACTCACCATTATCGGCATTTCGGAATTTCCACTTGAGCAAGTGTGGATGGACTGGCATACCATCGCAAGTGTTGCCGGTTATACAGTGGGTGCTCCTACGCCAAACGAATATCTGACTCAGGTTACAATTGCTGGTTTCGAAGGTAGTGATCCTGACGGTGTGACTGTGCTTGGCTTGAATACACAATTCGCTGACTTCATCCCATTTTCTGAGGGTGAATTCTTCACACCGGGAGAGTCGGGGATCATTGTCAACAATAGTCTTGCTGAAAGTGGAGGATATGCGGTAGGTGATGAACTGGAAGTCACCGCCGCAAACGGTGAAACAGTCACATTATCTATAACGGGTATATTCGAACTGCCTGCCCAGTTTGCTAGTGAGGATATTCCGGAAAATGTTGCCGGTATGTACTGGGAAGACCTTGCGAATTTAGAAGGGTTGCCACTTGATGGTGAACCATTGCCACAGGGCTATTTCCTGACCTCTACATATGAAGAGCCAACCATAGATCAATTGAATGACTTGATAGACGATATCAACAATACCATGCTCAACAATGGTATTACGGTTGCTACGTTTAACTTCGTAGAACTCACAGAGCAGATTAGTCAGGGCTTTGTCATCATTCAAGTGGTTTTGCAAATGGTCGCGGCGCTAATCGCACTGGTTGGGGCGCTTGGCTTGCTGACCACACTTTCGATGAGCGTGTTTGAACGCCAGAAGGAAATCGGTGTGATGCGGTCGATTGGGGCAAGTTCTTCGACGGTAGTTTCACAATTCTTGACTGAAGGTCTTGTCGTCGGTTTGATCTCCTGGCTGATCGGAATTCCGATTGGTGTGATTATCATGTTGCTTCTACTTACAGTCACGGGATTTATTGAGACTTTCCCGCCTAGTTTCCCGGTTTCGGCTGTGATCTTCGGGTTTGTGGGCATCATGGTCATTACGATGATCGCTAGTATCTGGCCCTCACTTTCTGCCGCACGCCGCACTGTATCTGATATTCTGCGTTACCAATAGGGATGAAAGACACTATGACTGAGAACGGAAAATCGTTAATCTCATTAGAAAGCGTAAAAAAGGTTTACCGCACGAAAGCGGGACCTCTGGAAGCCCTGAAAGGGGTGGACTTGCAAGTTGGCGAGGGTGAATTTGTCGCCATAGTAGGTCCATCTGGAAGTGGCAAGAGCACGTTGATCAATATGGTCACCGGAATAGACCGTCCGAGTTCGGGCGAAGTATATGTTGGTGGGCAACGTCTAACGAAAATGAGCGAGAATCAAGTCGCTAAATGGCGCGGACGCAACGTAGGGGTTGTGTTTCAGTTCTTTCAGCTATTGCCGACGCTGACGGTGCTTGAAAATGTGATGATGCCTATGAATTACGTCGGGACATATCGCGGGAAACGACGTGAACGTGCGTTGGAGATGTTGGAGATGGTAAACTTGCCGGATGTGATGAACAAGTATCCGAGCCAAATCTCCGGCGGTCAGCAACAACGTGCGGCTATTGCCCGTGCGCTTGTGAACGATCCGCAGTTGATTGTGGGGGATGAGCCGACAGGTAACCTTGATTCAGTTTCCGCAGGCATTGTTTTCGGATTGTTCGAGGAATTGGTGGAGCAGGGCAAGACGATTATTATGGTGACACATGATAAAGACCTTGCCGGACTTATCCCCAGAATTGAGGAAGTGCGCGATGGACGGTTGGTTGCCGCTGAGGAGATTGATAAACGGTTGGTCGCAGACCGTTAATGAATGATATGCTTATGATATAGCAGAAGAATGGGGAGACTCATGGAAATTTCTGAGCGAGAAGCAAATGGCGTGAGTACGTTTCATGTAGAAGGGCGTGTTGATACAGAAGGCTCGGTTGATCTGGATTTAGCCCTGCAAGCGGCTGTGGCTGACGGGAAACACAAGTTGATTCTTGATCTAGCTGGCGTATCTTACATCAGTAGCGCAGGGTTAAGAATTCTTGCGGATATATTGACCCAGAACAAGGCAAACGGCGGCGATCTCAAACTTGCCAGCGTATCTCGTAAAGTGTTACGTGTGTTACAGATCATTGGGTTCACGAACTTTTTTAATCTATATGATACTGTAGAGCAAGCACAAAGCGCCTTCGAATAAAGGTACAATCCATAAGACCGTACGCACTTTTCTGCGTACGGTCTTGTTTTGTGAGGACGTATGATTTTTCTTGGCGAACTGAGAGTTGAAGCACGATTAGAAAACCTCCGTATCATTTCCTTTTTTCTCACTGGCATCAGCCAACGGTTGAACCTCACCGAAAAAGTGTCCTTTGACATTGAACTTGCGCTAGAAGAAGCCTCTGCAAACATCGTAAAACACGCATATCCTGACGGTCAAATTGGGGATATGGTCATTGTGGTTGAACTTATTGAGAATTCATTACGGATTTCTTTAACAGATTGGGGTATTCCGCTTCACGAGGAAGATGTTAAGCCGTTCGATCTTGACGATCCTGTAGAAACACGCATCAAGGGGGGGATGGGTTTACATTTTATCAACACGCTCATGGATGAAGTCTATCGGAATACCTCTGAGGCCTTAGGGTCGCCAAATACACTAACTCTAATTAAGCATGTTGAAACCTTACAGCCGGGGATAGAACTACCAAGTGCGTTACGTGAGCGAAATGCGATGCTCACAGTGAGCCAATTGCTTTCAACAAAGATCGACCTTAACGAGCTACTAGGCATCATCATCAACGAACTCGTGGATGTGATCCGTGCAGAAGGGGGCACGCTCTATCTTGTTGATCGCTCCCGAAATGAATTGTATTCAAGAATTTTGCTGGATGAAATTGGCGAACTTCAGGAAATCCGTCTGCAATTAGGTGAAGGAATCGCCGGTGATGTCGCACTAACGGGGGATCTGGTCAATATTCGTGATGCTTATAAGGACACGCGGTTTCAAATCGAATTCGATCAACAATCCGGTTATCACACTCGCTCAATGCTGGTTGTCCCTCTGCGAAACCATCAACAAGAGATCATCGGTGTGGTGCAACTGGTGAATAAACGCGGTGGCTACTTTACATCCCGTGATGAACGGTTGGTTATGGCTATGGCGGCACAAGTTGCGGTCAGTATTGAAAATGCACGCCTATATGCACAAGAAATCCAGCAACGACTTCTGAATCAGGAAGTGGAAACGGCGCGGGAAATTCAGCGCAGTTTTCTACCGGAAACACCACCACAATTTGAAGGGTGGGATATCGCCTCATATTGGAAACCAATGCGTGATGTAGGTGGTGATTTTTTCGATTTTGCCATCTTGCCGGATGGTCGGTTGGGGCTAATGATCGCTGATGTCAGTGGCAAGGGGATTCCGGCGGCGCTGTTTATGGCATATAGCGAAACCGTGCTCCGTTTTGCTATGACACTTGATTTGTCTCCAGGGCAGATATTGGCACGCGCTAATCGTTTCATGATCGCAAATTCAAAATCTAAAATGTTCACCACGGTATTTATTGGCATATTAGATACAAAAAGCGGCGTTTTTGAGTATGCGAGTGCCGGGCATAACCCGCCGGTGATCTACAAATCGGCTGAAAAAGGTTCAACATATTTAGCTGTGTCCGGTGTGGCACTGGGGATTTTTGATAACGCACATTTTGCGAGTCGTCGTACTGTGATCGCTTCTGATGATATTGTGATTCTCTATACCGATGGATTGATCGAGGCGATTGACGAGCGCGAGGAAGAATATGGGGAAGACCGACTGGCTTCATTGCTCCAAGATAGTGCTTCTGAAAATGCGTCAGCGATTATTCATCATGTGATTGAGGATGTTTCTTCATTTGCCTCCAATGAAGGCATTTTTGATGATGTTACCCTTCTTGTATTAAGACGCGCCGATCATTAAGGCAAAAAGCTCGAATTCGCGTAGGTTGTGGTATAATTCACAAGGTTTGCACAAACTGGATTTAGCCATTGCTTACTATCAGATTCGTCTGTTCATAAACAACACTTTGTATCTTTCATTGAATTGATAAGGAGCTGTTCAGGGTATGAAAGCATTCTTCAACCTGCTCACAGTATTGTCTCTGCGATTCCGTATCGTTACTATTGGACTCACATTTCTACTTATGATTCTTGGTGGGGTTGCGGTAACCCAACTAAATCAAGAATTACTCCCACCGATTGATGTGCCACAAACAATCATTCTGGCACAGGTTTCCGGTTTAACGAGCGAACAGGCACTGTCAGTTCTAACTGAGCGTCTTGAACCCGCAATCAGCGAAATTGATGAGGTTATCAACCTTGAATCCACTACAACAGGAACGATTGGTAGTATCCTCATTGCTTATAATGATTTTGGTCAGGATCCGGAGAGTTTGCAGGCAGATATACAGGATGCCCTAGATACGGTATGGTTTCCTGTACGAAGGATCGCCCCTCAAGACGGCGAAAATCCACAGGAATTTTCCCAAACTTTAATTGGTGATTTATCGGCTGATGTCGTGCTTTATCTGGCACAGGTTGATCCCAATTTTCTATTTCAGCTAACACCTGAGGTTTGGACATCACTATCTGATGACACTGTAACTACTGCACTGGCATTTCTTGCCCGACAGAGCGATCAATCGGCGGACAACAGAAGTGCGTTGCGACGTTTAGTTGATAATGAAATTGTCACACAACTGAATGCGCTAGATACGATTGCAAATGTAACGGTTTCTGGCGGGCAGGTGTTGCCCGGTGAAGAAGGATCGTTGGCTGTTGACCCTGATGCGATTGATGTTGAAATCACAGATAACAGTACATCGCTTCTTTTGCAATTGTCTCCTGATGTTTGGGAAGTTGTCTCGGGCAGAATAGATGGCATTGATGCGTTTGATGAATCCGCTGTTCAGGCATTACTTGATGTGGAGATTTCCTTACCAACAGATGTGCCCGAATTGCCTGAAAGCTGGCAGTTCGATCATTTTAACAATGCGTCCGATCTCGCGGAACTGGAGACATTTACGCGTTCCCTCGCTTCCATCGTTAATGGTTTTTATGATAATGGCGAGATCGTCGGTGCTCTGGGGCAGACGGATGATTTAACGGTGGATGCTGTTACCCGAATGCTAGAAATTGAGCCGACGATGGCTGAATATTTTACTGCGGAACATCTGGTTGCAATGCCTACCGACGTATTTAATGTGCTCCCTGAGGATTTTGTTGCCAATTTAGACGGTTTTACGCGTGATGCGTTGGCGGCGGCGACATTGGCGGAGAGTATTTCCGGTGAGCAAGTTGTTAGAGAACCGGTGACATTGCCTGATCCATGGCGCATACAACCCCCTGAAATCAGATCATTTAGTTTTTCAGATATTCCATTGGCGACGTTTAGCGTGTCTACGGTGGGCAACATTACTGTTGAGACAGGTGTTGTAAGCGAGACTGATCAGGCGGATGATACACAATCCACTGAAGAGGTTGATGGTGTTGATACGGACGATCAGATTGAGCCACAAGTTGCTGATGTGCCGGAAGGTCCCGCATTGCCACCCATATTTAGTGTGATTGGTGGTGGATTTGGCATAGAACTCGATACAGCAGATGATCTCTTAGAAATCAGGTTGCCGGCAGAATTTGCCCAATTATTGGGTTCAGAGACGGTGCGTGGTGCTGATTTCTTGAATTTGCTCACTGCACCTGCACCCGACCCTGCTACACTGCCGGAAGGTGTGGAAATTCCAACCATCCCGATTGATCCGGCGGTGATTATTACATCAATTCCTGCTGAAGCATATGAATTCCTTGCAGAAAATGATCCTGCGTTTATCTCTACGTTATCGACTAATGTATTTAACTTACTGCCGGATAATGTATTGTTGTTAGAGGGTTTTGCGCCACCACTGGCTGATGCGTGGGATGTGCTTTCGTCACAACCACAATTTGCTGAAATGCCATTGGATACAGCCGCTGATGTGATTGCGATCGGTAATGGTGATGCGGCAACTATACTAAATACCATCAATGCGAACGTGCCTCAACAATTTGAGGGCTATGAGGTTCGTTTGTTCGATAGCTTGTCTCCTGCGGTAGTGCGGTATTTTGCGCTGGAGCAGGATAATTTTTACGCTAGTTTGGACGCTGAAGTTTTGCAGAAGTTCTCGTCAGAAACGCTCGCTATTCTGCCTGAGGATTTTCTTGCTTCGCTTGATCCGACTGTGCGCGAAGAACTACTAAGTATCGCAAGTGGTGATACTGAATCAGCATTTGCGATTTTGGAAGCGGACTTGTACGCGACAGATGCGATTCCGGCTGATCCTACTGCACCTGCGTTGAATAGCGAGTGGCAGACAATTGCAGGCTTTGTCGCGGGTGTGCGCGAGTTTAATAACGCGTTCGACTTATTCCGCTATCCTGAAGCAATTGGCACGCCAGCAGATTTCATCAATCAGTTGTTTGAAACCTCCGGTGGACGAGGTTTTGCGCCGGGATTACTTAATAATATCAGTGTTGATGCGGTTAATTTTCTGATTGAGACCGATCCAACATTCCTTGACTCATTACGTCCTGAAGCAGTTCTGCTGTTTTCTGATGAGGTCACGGCAACATTCCCTGATGAAGTGCTTACACGCGCACTCGAGGGTGGGGAAGTCTTTACGCCGACCAATCAAGTGACACGCACGAATTTTTCGCCAAGCCTTCTCGTGACTATTTTCAAAACGCAAGATGCTAACACAGTTTCTTCGTATAGTCAGGCAGAAGAGATTATGCTTGAAATCGACGAGGCAGATGAAAATATCACAGTCGATGTCGCATTTGAACAATCATCTTTTGTAGAGGAATCTATTTCAGGTGTAGCGCGTGAGGGTAGTCTTGGTGCGGTGTTTGCAGTCATTATTATCTTGATGTTCTTGAGCGGCGGAATATGGACAAAGGGACCGCGACGGATTGTAGGCATCGTAATGATTGTGCTGTTCGGGGCTTTAATGGCATTACTGCTGATAACTGGTTCTGAAGATGTTGTTATCCTTGTGCTGGTTGGGGTAGGGGTTGTTGCCGCCCTGGCTATTCTGATTTGGCCAGGTAATTTACCTGATCCTGCGTGGAGAGCAACTCTAGTTATTGCGGTGAGTATTCCGCTGTCCATCTTGACTGCTTTCGTGGGTATGCGCTGGTTCTCACCTGCAATGCACGGGTTGATCTTACCGTTAGCGGAGAACTCGACATTCTTTGAATTTGTTTTACGGATTTTCCCTGATTCATTAACGTTGAACATCATGACCCTTTCCGGGTTAACGGTAGCGGTGGGGCGTGTTGTAGATGACTCAATTGTTGTGCTGGAGAATATTTTCCGGCAGATGCAGTCTGGTGAGGACAAATATTCGGCAGTGGTTTCTGCGACAAGAGACGTTTCCTCTGCGATTTTCGTCGCTACGCTCATTGCGGTTGTCGTGTTCCTGCCGCTCGGCTTGACAGGGGGCATCATTGGTGCGTTCTTCCTACCATTTGGTCTTGCAGTAACGTATGCGTTGGCGGGGTCGTTTCTTGTTGCGGTAACAGTCGTTCCTGTACTGGCGTATATCTTCCTGAGTGTTGATGATATGCCGGAAGAGAGTGATCTGTGGTTAGCCAAGTATTATTTGCCCGTGTTGGAATGGGCACTTGGCAGTTGGTGGAATCGCGGATTAGTGCTTGTATTTGCGGCATTATCGCTTGTGTTTAGTCTTATTTTGTTTGGCACTCGTCCTGTAGCGTTTCTACCGAATTTCGGTGAACCACAGATTACTGTGAGTGTCGATATGCCATCATCCACGCGTGTTCTTGAGACAAACACACTTATCGGTGAACTGGAAGATTTCATTGCTGAGGAAATTCCTCCCGAACAGCTGGGTACTGTCCAGACAACAATTGGCGGCGGTGGATTGGATTTTTCCACACTGTTAACTGGAAATTCTGTTGAAGAGAATCGCGGTAGTGTGACGATTGGGGTGAATGGTTCATCGAGTGAGCTTGAGGTCTTTGCCCAGACAATTCGTGAGGAAGCGGATCGTATTTTTGGGGAAGACAATGTGATCGTGTCTGCCGCTTCCGTATCTGATGGCGGATTTGGTGGATTTGCTCTGGTTGTGTCTGGATTGCCAGAAGATATTGATGAACGTATTGCGTTGGATCAAAATATCATCGCCGCATTGGAAGCTATTGATGGTATTGCTAACGTATCTAGTAATCTGAGCGAAGCGGCGGCTACGGCTACTGAAGGATCCGAGACGTTTATTCGTGTGAATCTTGAACCGGCGATCTCTTACTCGGCTGAATTGGAAACTGAAGATACTATTGGTGTGACACAATTGGCTATTCAGGAAATTGAATCGCTAGAGAATCTGCCGGATGGTATTAAAGTAAGCCAGGGTTTTGAAAGCGAATTACAAACAGAGGGTTTCCAGAGTCTGCTCGTGGCGATTGGTATTGCGTCGATCATTGTGGTAGCGATCCTTGTACTCACTTTCAGCTCACCTGTATATTGGTTTGCAATCTTCTTAAGCGTGATTGTTGCTCCTGTAGGTGCGGCGATTGCATTGACGTTAACAAATCGTGTATTGGGTATTTCGGCACTCATTGGTATTTTGATGTTGCTGGGTCTGGTGATCACGAATGCTGTTGTGTTGATTGATCGTGTAAGGTCTAATCGTACTGAGCGTAATATGTCAATTGATGACGCGTTAATCGAGGCGGGAAGTCGCCGTTTGCGTCCAATTTTGATGACATCTTTAGCAACAATCATTGCTTTGATGCCACTAACGATTGGGTTATCTGAAGGCGCGATTATCGCCTCTGAGTTAGGCACTGTGGTCGTGGGTGGTGTGTTTAGTAGTACCGTGCTTACGTTGATTGTTGTGCCGGTTATGTACATTATCCTTTATCCTGTGCATCGTTTTCTTGTTGGCTTAGTCGGTATCAAAGCTGATTAAATTCTCAATAAGATAAACACATTTCCTAGAAAAAGCTGACTTATCGTCAGCTTTTTCTTTGCATAGCATCTTCGTATAGTCATGAACGAGAAAAGGATCTATGTTATATGGTGGCAATTGATAGTTTTTGAAAGCTACCTAATGATAGATTTGGATACATGAACATAAACAAATCATCTCAAATTTCTAAATTCTATAAGAAGACACTCAAAGATCGCCAAGAAGTTGTCAAAGATTGGATTGATGATGAGAATGACTTTTTGACGCTGACACAGGATCAGGCTGATAACATGATTGAGAATGTTATTGGTTTGTATGGTTTGCCATTTGCGGTGAGTACGAATTTCCTCATCAATGGTGAGGAATATTTAATTCCTATAGTCATAGAAGAACCTTCAGTAGTTGCCGCATTATCTTTCGCCGCAAAACTTTTTAGAGAAGGCGGGGGATTTAACACGTCTAGTGATAAGCCTGAAATGATAGGACAAATCCAAATACTAGATTGTCCAAATATCAATAATGCACTCAAACAGATTACGATTGAAAAAGAAGTCCTCTTAGAAGAAGTCAACAATTTAGGCGGAAGTATTGTCAAACGGGGTGGTGGGGCAAAAGACTTCGAAATAAGACAGTTCAATACAGATCAGCTTGGCGAAATACTTATTGTTCATCTCATTTATGATTGTAGGGATGCTATGGGCGCTAATGCTGTTAATACTGCCGTAGAATACCTTGCTCCAAAACTCGAACAAATCACCCGCGGAAGAGTTAATCTTAGAATTCTTTCCAATTTAACGGATAGACGAATTGCTAGGGCAGAAGGTGTGGTTCTTGCTGATAGCTTAACCACGGACGAAATGAGTGGTAGTGAAGTTGTTCAATCTATTATCGAAGCTGGTGTATTTGCAGAAATTGATCCCTACCGTGCCACTACACACAACAAAGGCATTATGAATGGTATAGATGGAGTACTCATTGCCACAGGCAATGATTGGAGAGCCGTAGAAGCTGGAGCACATGCCTTTGCCGTCCGTAGTGGCACCTACTCAAGCTTGACGAAATGGCGGCGCGATTCACAGGGTAACTTGCGCGGCTCAATTGAATTGCCTCTGTCTGTTGGGATTGTTGGTGGCGCAACTCGCGTGCATCCCATGGCGCAATTGGCACTGAAAATTCTTGGTGTGTCTTCCGCTCAGGAACTTGCTGAGGTGATCGCTACGGTGGGGTTAGCGCAGAATTTTGCGGCGATCCGAGCATTAGCCACAGACGGAATCCAGAAAGGGCATATGCGAATGCACGCAAGGCAACTTGCCGCCGCCGCGGGCGCACCGTTGGAAGCGATCCCGTTATTGGTTGAAACCATGGTTGCTGAAGGTGCAATTCGATTAGAACGAGCGAAACAACTCTTAGAAAACTGGAATGAGGAGCACTAAATGTCATTAAATGGCACAGGAAGTTCATCAGGCTCATTTTTGATGCAACCTGATCGTAAAGTTGGGATTGTCGGGTATGGGGCGTATATTCCGCGCTATCGTCTGCCCGGTTCGGAAGTAGCGCGCATCTGGACAAATGGGTTGAGTGGAAGTCCGATCAAGGAAAAAGCAGTTGCAGGACTTGATGAAGATGTGACCACAATGTCGATTGAGGCCGCACGAAATGCGCTTGCACGTTCAGGTATTGATCCAAAAGAGATCCGTGCAGTTTGGGTGGGTAGTGAAAGCCACCCGTATGCAGTCAAGCCGACCAGCACAATTGTCGCTGAAAGTATTGGCGCGTCAGCAAATATTCAGGCGGCGGATTGGGAATTTGCGTGTAAGGCTGGTACGGAAGCGGTTCAAGCCTCTATCGGTTTGATCGGTAGCGGCATGGGAAAATACACACTGAGTATCGGCATGGATACAGCACAGGGTCGTCCAGGTGATGCGCTTGAATATACGGCGGCTTCTGGCGGGGCGGCATTTTTGCTCGGACCTGCTGATGAAGCGTGTGCAGTCTATCAAGGAAGCTATAGTTTTGTGACAGATACGCCTGATTTTTGGCGACGTTCCGGAGAGAATTATCCAAGTCATGGGGATCGTTTTACCGGTGAACCTGCTTATTTTAATCATACGATGTCTGCGGCACAGGCGTTAATGGACATGATGGGCACACAAGCATCGGACTATACTTATGCGGTCTTTCATCAGCCAAATGTGAAATTCCCTAGTCGAGCCGCGCAGATGTTAGGCTTTACTGGTGAGCAAATTCAGCACGGTTTACTTGCTGGCGTAATCGGAAATGTCTATTCCGGTTCATGTATGGTCGGGTTAACTGCTACGCTGGATGTTGCCCAAGCGGGTGATCGTATTCTCATGATTAGTTATGGGAGTGGCGCGGGATCCGACGCATTTGATCTTGTCGTAACCGAAAATATCAATAAAGTACGCGATCGTGCGCCCAAAACACAAGATTATATTGGTCGACGCACGGAAATAGATTATGCGACCTATTGTCGTTATCGTGGCAAGTTAAAGGATTAGGTGAAGTATGCGTGATGTATCTATTGTAGGGGTTGGGATGACCCCTGTTGGTGAGCACTGGGATAAAAGTCTGCGAGAATTAGCGGCGGATGCGCTTCAGCTTGCGCTCAAAGATGCCGATATTAAGCAACTTAACGCGCTTTATGTTGCCAATGCTTTTGGTTCTTCGTTTAGCAGTCAGTCACATCTTGGGGCATTGATCGCGGATTTTGCCGGACTTTCTGGTATTGAAGCCTTCACGATTGAAGCGGCGGATGCTTCTGGTGGGGCGGCGCTCAGATCAGCTTATCTCGCAGTTGCTTCTGGTGCTGTGGAAACGGTTGCTGTTGTCGGTGTTGAAAAATCGACTGATGCGATTGCTGGTGCACGGGTTGAAGCACGCAACGTGGGGCTTGATGCAGACTTTGAGTCAATTCATGGTGCGACATTACCTGCCTTAGCCGCGCTGTTGATGCGCCGATATATGTATGAACACAATGTTGCGCTGGATGTTTTTGAGGGATTTAGCATAAACGCACACGCTAACGGCGGACTTAATCCTCATGCAATGTTCCGCAATAAGATCAAGCCGGGTTCATTTGCTAGAGCACCTATGGTTGCTGACCCTGTAAGCCTGTTTGATGGCGCGCCTGATGCAGATGGTGCGGCGGCAATTATTGTTACGTCATCAGAACGTGCCGCAGATCTGGTTTCACGTCCGGTGAAAATAATCGGAAGTAGTGCATCGACTGATACGTTTAAACTTCAAGATCGTGAAGACTTGCTTTACTTTAAAGCAGTTGAAGCCTCGACCAAAGCCGCTATCTTACAAGCGGGCTTATCGCTTGATGCTGTAGACGTATTTGAATTGCATGATGCCTTCGCAATTGTCACCACCATTGCGCTAGAAGCTATGGGCTATGCAGAAAGAGGGCAGGGCTGGAAACTTGCAGAGAATGCCGGTGCCGAGCTTGGTCTTAGTGGGCGGTTTCCCGTTAGCACGTTTGGTGGATTAAAGAGTCGGGGCAATCCAGTTGGTGCAACAGGGATTTATCAGGCTGTAGAAGCGGTGATGCAACTGCAAGGTCGTGCGGGTGAGAATCAGGTGAGTGATGCTAAAACTGCATTGATTCAAAACCTGGGTGGGCTTGCAAGCACGGCTGTAACGCACTTACTAGCAGTACAGTAAATTTTTCTCCTCTCAAAGGCTATCACGTCCTCTACAATTGCGTTGAGTGATAGCTTTTGAGAGCGCTTTTGCCCTATGATTTGCCTAATTGTTCAGATCGGCACAAGTATATTGTGCACTGAGGAGAATTCTTAAATGCAAATTTCACGTCACTGGCGTATGAACGCACAACGTTATCGTCTTGAAGGGTTTCGCTATCAAAATGGTGCGGTTAGCTTGCAGGAACGCCCTGAAGCGCCTCAAACAGATGAACTTGAAACTGCTGAGCACGCTATAGTTGATGTGGTGATTTCTCCTAAGAAGGAAGTAGCGGCATAATCGATGGATAATACCGTTAAATCATTTGCCTCCAGTCAAGAGACCTTCGCGTTTTCTGGAAGAGGCACCGTTTACAGTTATACAGTCGTTCAAGACCCGCCAGAATCGTTTGCGGAACAAGCACCATTTATGCTTGCGTTGGTTCAGCTTGATGAAGGTCCGATTGTGACCGCACAGCTAACTGATGTTGATGGCGAAGTGGCGATTGGCGACCCTGTTGAAATGGTGACCCGCAAACTAACGACAGAGGGTGAGCGCGGCATGATTGTTTACGGATATAAGTTTCGTAAGTTACTCTAACATCTACATGTTGAAACAAAAAGGGGATTAGTATCAACTAATCCCCTTTTTTTATTCACTATTTAATTCCGAAACCTACTTGGCTTTGGCGTACTCTTCGTTCTTTTGATCGTATGACAAAGACAATTCTGTATCAACATCAAAGATGTGCACGTTATCAAGATTGACAACCAACCCCATGCGTGCGCCGATGCGTGATTTTGTACGCGGGTCAACGCGAGCGATAAAGGTTTTACCACCTTCTTCCAAATAGATAATCATTTCATTACCCATTTGTTCGATCACATCAACTGTGGCTTCAATTTGTGCCGGGATGATTCCGGGCGGTTGGTATTCCGCGTCATGAATGTCTTCCGGGCGAATACCAAGAACAATCTTCTTGCCTAAGTGGGAACGGAAGAGATTGGCTTTGAATTCCGGAATCTTGAGGTCAAATACGCCGGTATCAACGTACATCGTGCCGTCGCGCTCAGAAAGTGTCGCATCGAAGAAGTTCATGGACGGGCTACCGATGAAACCTGCGACGAAAACGTTACGCGGATTGTGGTACAAATTGTACGGTGAATCAATCTGTTGCAAATCGCCTGCGCTAAGCACGCAAATGCGCGTACCCATCGTCATCGCTTCGACCTGATCGTGGGTCACATAGATGAATGTGGTTTCAAGGCGCTGGTGGAGCTTGCTGATGAATGAACGGGCTTCAACACGAAGTTTCGCGTCAAGATTGGAGAGCGGTTCGTCCATAAGGAATACTGCTGGTTCACGAACGATGGCGCGACCTACCGCAACACGCTGACGCTGACCGCCAGATAGCTGACGAGGACGACGATCTAACAATTGGGCAATACCGAGGCTCTCAGCGGCTTCTTTTACACGCTGATCAATAATTTGTTTCGGTGTCTTGCGTAAACGCAAACCAAAAGCCATATTGTCGTATACGGTCATGTGTGGGTAAAGCGCATAGCTCTGGAACACCATCGCAACATCACGATCTTTCGGTGCAACGTTGTTTACGACGCGATCACCGATAAGAATTTCACCGTCAGTGATTTCTTCAAGACCAGCGAGCATACGTAGGCTGGTTGATTTACCGCATCCGGATGGGCCTACGAAGACGAGGAATTCTTTGTCCTCAACACTGATGTTAAGATCGTTGACTACGACAGTACTACCATAGGCTTTCTTAACATGATTAAAAGTTACACTTGCCACTATTACCCTCCTGAAAAGGTATCTCTGAAAGTAAGATTAACTTTGTCAAATATATTGGGTATTTTGCACAAATATATTGCGTAAACCCTTGACAATATTTGAAGGACATTATAATCGGCTTTTTCGTATTTTCCAAAATTTGGTTTCTTTTCTCATAAACGCGTACACTACCATTTAACTATGATAATTCAGGTAAGAAGTGAGGCTTCATGTTAACAAACGTAAATGCTGAGATTATTAGCATTGGAACTGAGATTCTATTAGGTGAGTTAACTGATACAAATTCTGTATTTATTGCGCGAACATTTCGTGATCTGGGAATCAATATTTATTTTATGACTTCTGTTGGAGACAACGAATCGCGCATCGTCAACGCCATTCAACTGGGCATGTCTCGTGCGCAGATCGTGATAACCTGTGGCGGTTTAGGTCCCACAATTGACGACATGACGCGCCAATCGGTTGCGACTGCAACAGAACGCGGTCTGACATTTCATCAGAACCTATATGATCAAATCGCGGAACGTTTTGCTGGATTTCGTGTAAAAATGACAGAGAACAATCGTCGGCAGGCATTTCTACCAGACGATGCGGTGGTTATAGAAAATCCTGTCGGCACTGCCCCGAGCTTTATTGTGGAACATGGTGAAAATATCGTAATCAGCTTGCCTGGTGTACCACGAGAGATGAAGTTTTTGCTTCAAGAAAAGGTTGTTCCGTATCTTCAGCAAAAATATCAACTTGGGATTATCAAAGCGAGAACCTTAAAAACTGCCGGTATCGGAGAAAGCACCCTTGATGATCTCCTTGGCGATGCGTTACTTAATTCTGGCAATCCAAGCATAGGGCTAGCGGCACATAGCGGACAGATTGACGTTCGTATTACTGCCAAAGCTGATAACGAATCGTTAGCTTTACAAATGATTGAAAAAATGGAACTTTCCATTCGAGAACGCGCCGGGCAATTTATCTATGGTGCGGACGAGGATCGTCTGGAGAATGTCTTTGTTGATACATTAGCGCAAAATCAGCTCACTATTGCAATCGTTGAAGCGGGTTTTAGTACAGGAATTGTGGAGACAATCCGCAAAGTCAATGCTGATATCTTGGCATTATCTGAGACCTACGGGATCATTGATGATTTCTATACCGCTTATTCGGTAGATAACACGACTTCGATTCGTGATCTTAGTACGCATGTTGCGCAAAAGATTCAGGCTGAAACCGGCGTTGTAGCAGTCATCGTGATAATTAGCGACCCTAATCTGGATGAAGCCTCCGACAATGTTGAGGGCACAGTGGTGACCGTGCAATCCGCAGACGATGTACGTACCCGTGTATACGGGTTTGGAGGAAAGTCCGAATTGGCGCGTTTGTGGGTATCCTCATGGTCAATCTCCGCCGCATGGCAAATGGTTCGAGGGCTTTATGCCTCCAAATAACTTTTTTGATAAGGTACAACACTTAGTGGTAGAGCAGGAGCTTACCACGTTGCTCTTTATCAATCCCACAATAGAGAAAATGCCATTACCAATCCGGCGGTTTGACGATCCATTTTTGCCGTTCGGTAAAGCAGTCATCAACGCAACAGGGGATCTAGTGTGTGGTTACATGTTTAACTTTGTAGATTATCTGGCGTTGGGTGCGGCAGGGGCAGTGGCGTTAGAACGTACGATTGCTTATGCTGGTAATAACCATCTCACGATTCTACATGGCGCATTCTCACACATCAACTATATCCGCTTTCTGGATGTCACTGCATTCAATGCGGATGCAATTACGATCATTCCTGAAATAACAAAAAATACATCGTCCGTATCTCAGCAGGTAATTACCGTTGATGGTCAATTATCAGGCATCTATAACACTGAAACTAAACGAATCGACGTGGGTTTAGATCACACCACCAATGTACAGATCAATGTTGCAGGTGATGATGTGCTTTATGCTGGTTTTGGAGAAGACTTTAGTGAAGTGCTTCGCAACAGAGTAGGGGAGTTTAATGCCAGACATCATTAATGAGCTATATAGATGTGGACTCATTCAATTCGGCTTATTCGATGATGCGCCAATTCGCTTGAGCTTCAAGTTACTTCCGTCATATCCACGTCTACTGAAAAAAGTTGCTGAGAATTTTGTCTTTCTTATCAATGAAACAAATACAGAGTCTCCTTACGAAAAACTTCTATGTGATATAAATTCACTTTCACTAACGACATTGGTCAGCCAAAGCACAGGAATACCCGTTATTTATGCGCAGGATCGCCATAGTAGCGCCGCACACGATTTTGTTGGCGCGTATGACGTTGGACACAAAACAGCGTTGATCTGCAATGTGTGGCGAGGTGAGGCAGATAGACATGAGTTGATCGAGAAAGCAGAAAGAGGAGGATTAATCATAACCGATGTCCTAACCATACTCGATCTGCGTTCAACGCCATCAGAACCGGCAGTTCGCGTGGCTTCTCTATGGACAATCGAGCAATTGTTAGAGGATTTACTTGATGAACATCTAATCAATACTCGTCAGGTGCAGTTGGTCACTGAATGGAAACCAACCACACCTGAGTAATTCGTATTTAAGAGTCGTCATCGAGGGTGAGCAATGCCATGAAGGCTTCCTGAGGGACTTCCACAGAGCCAATCATTTTCATGCGTTTCTTACCCTTCTTCTGCTTCTCCAGAAGTTTCTTCTTTCGAGTAATATCACCACCATAACATTTGGCAAGCACATCTTTACGCATCGCCTTCACGTTTGCGCGAGAAATAACACGTTTGCCGACGGCGGCTTGGATCGGCACGACAAACATCTGCCTCGGAATCAGGTCTTTCAGTTTCGTGACGAGTTTCTGCCCTTTATGGTAAGCAGTATCTCTATGCACGATGATGGCAAGAGCATCTACCGGCTCATTATTTACCAACACATCCAATTTCACGAGATCTTCTGCACGGTATTCAAAGAATTGATAATCCAAACTTGCATATCCGCGTGACACACTTTTAAGTCGGTCATAAAAATCAACGATCACTTCAGATAGTGGCATCGTGTAATGAAGTACCACGCGCTTGGCATCAAGATACTCGGTGGTTTCATAGATGCCGCGCTTCTTAATCACAAGATCCATAATCGGGCCGATATGTTCTTGCGGTGTATAAACCTGTATCTTCATCCATGGTTCATGAATTTCGCTCACTTCGTTTTCTTCTGGTAGGTGAGCGGGGCTATCAATCGAAATCTGCTCACCGTTATGCTTCACAATGTGATATTCCACACTTGGGGCAGTGGCGATAATGTCTAAATCATATTCACGCTCAAGACGTTCCTGAACGATGTCCATGTGGAATAAGCCAAGGAACCCGATACGAAAACCAAAATTAAGCGCCTGAGAATTTTCCGGTTCATACACAAGTGCGGCATCATTCAGCTGTAATTTTTCCAGCGCATCCCGCAAATCTTGATATTCATCATTGTTCGTCGGGTAGATGCCGGCGAATACCATTGGCTTTGCTTGCTTGTATCCGGGTAGGGGTTTATCCGTACCGCCGTTAAAGAGCGTAATAGTATCGCCCACACGACATTCCTGAATGGTCTTTAAGCCGGTTGCAACATACCCGACCTCACCCGCGCCCAAGACCTTTACTGGTTTCATTAATGGGCTAAAGACCCCAACTTCTACAGGTTCAAACTTCGCCTTAGTATTGTAGAGCTTAAGAATATCACGCTCATTAATTTCTCCATCGATAACACGAACATAAGCGATCACGCCTTTGTAGGAGTCATAATGTGAGTCAAAGACCAGCGCACGCAACGGGGCATCCGGATCGCCACCCGGAGGGGGTACTTTTTCAATGACCGCTTTAAGTACATCTTCGACGCGAATCCCGCTCTTGGCTGAAATTTGGATCATTTCATCGGCATCAACACCGAGCAAATCTTCAACCTCTTGAGCAATGTCATCCGGTCTTGCCGCCGGTAAATCAATCTTATTGATAACGGGGATCAGTTCGAGGTCTTGCTCTAGCGCGAGATATACATTGGAAAGTGTTTGCGCTTCAATGCCCTGACTAGCATCAACAACAAGCACAGCACCTTCACACGCTTGCAATGCACGGCTGACTTCATAGGTGAAATCCACATGCCCCGGTGTATCAATCAAATTCAGGATGTATTCTTCACCTTCGTGCATATACATCATACGCACCGCAGATGCCTTAATGGTTACACCGCGTTCACGCTCAAGATCCATACTGTCAAGCAGTTGTGCTTGCATGTCTCGATCACTGACGGTGTGGGTTAATTGCAACAATCGATCAGCAAGGGTACTTTTACCATGATCGACATGGGCAATAATCGAGAAATTGCGAATATTTTTACGACTCATGCCTTATTCCGTTCCAGATAACTATGGGGAAATTATACCAGAAGCGAATTCCACAATATACTACAGACTAAGAATCTCGTAAATTCGCTTTTCGAGGTCAAATTCAACTGATATATTCTGATCTTTCGTCAGGTATATCAAAAATTCAATATTCCCGGCGGGACCTTTAAGTGGCGAAAGGGTTAAGCCCTGAATATAAAAGCCAGTATCCTCAGAGAAGGCGCTAATCTCCTGAATGACACGGGTATGAATATCCGGATCACGGACAACGCCCCCTTTGCCCACATCGCTCTTGCCTGCTTCAAATTGTGGTTTGATAAGTGCTATTACGCTACCAGTTGGCTTTAACCAATTTTTGATGGGTGGTAAAAGCAAGCGTAGCGAAATAAATGATGCGTCAACCACAACAAGATCAATAGGCTCGTCCAGTTGCTCAATATAACGGGCGTTAGTGCGCTCCATAACGACGACACGCGCATCTTGCCTCAGTCTAAAATCAAGTTGTCCGTAACCGACATCAATGGCATACACTTTGGTGGCATCATTTTGCAGTAGGCAATCAGTAAAGCCACCCGTGCTCGCGCCGACATCAGCACAGATTAACCCTGAAACCTCAAAAACGAAATCTTCTAACGCACCTGCGAGCTTTTCTCCACCACGACTCACGAATTGTGGCTTCGATTTTACCGTGAGCACATCATCATCTGTAATTCTTAATCCGGGCTTGTCTTTCATTTCACCATTAACCAGCACTTCACCCGCCATAATCATGCCACGGGCTTTTTCACGGCTCGGCGCAAACCCTCGCTGGAATAATTCAATATCTAGTCTTTGTTTTTCAGTCATGTTTATTCGTCAATCACGGGTTAGGGGAATTTGTATTTCCAATGGATTTGGCGTATCTTCGTCTACCACCACACCGTCTGCGGAAATTGGCAAATAGCCCTGTGCAGAAATCATAACGCTATAGGGCGCGTCAAATTGTAATGGACGGTCTAATTGAAAGCGTCCATTGCGATCCGTTACAGCGAGCGAATAGACCTGTGTGGCAAGCCATGTGAAATCTTCGACAGAAAACTCCTCGCTAATCAGGATGAATGTTACGCCGGGAATACCCTGTTGTGTGTCCGCATCCACAATTTGACCGCCTAATTGAATTCCTTCTGCCTGAGCGAAGAAATCGATAGGGAGCTGTCCAATACCGACAACAACATTATCGAATAACAGGGGAACGGAGTTGATTTGTAACTCAAGACGATATTCACCATCGGGAATACCCTCTGCACTACGCAAACGAACCATAAAGTTTTGCCCACCGTTTTGATTACTCCACGGGAGTGTCTCTTCATAAAAAGTCTGATCGTCAACGAGCCAACGCATCGTCCACAATGTACCGGGGGAAATCTGTTCCCAATCAAAAAGCGCATAGATGTCACGCACGGTATTCGGGAAATTCGGTAAGTCAACCGCATTCAAAGCATCGGCAGGGGATGCGGCGGTTACGAATCGAATATTGGTGAAAACTCGTGGAACAGGTCCGCCCGCGGCTCCGGCAACCGTAAAGTCCGAAGTCGCGGCAAGTGCATCGTTGATATATAAATCCAGACGATATCGACCCGGAACAAGACCATTTTCCGCCAGTAGCGTAATCGAACGTGACCCATTTTCTCCCTCACTCCACGACTCTTCATCCTGTCGGCTAATTTCAAGGTCGTTAAAATGCCAGATTTGCGTCCATCTAACATCAGGGTTCATATTCTGGAAGAGAAAACGAGCGGTGACCTGATTACCGGTGGGTAAGACATAACCCGTCCCGAAAAAATTGCCGCTATCCGAGATGCCAAAGAGAATGTTGCTAAAACTAGGGTCGTTAGCGGGAGAACCACCTATGAGAATGCTATTGCTTCCGCTAGCAAGCCCATTGATAAACAATGTGAACTCATAGAAGCCGTTAATCCACGATTGCTCATTACTACCGATATACCACAATCCGCGCTCGCCACCACTCCAGCGAACAGGAGCAAGGCTAAACCGCGCATTAGGTCTTCCATCAACTGTTACACGGAGTTCGTAAATCGTCTCTGGTGTCATATTTTCATAATCGAAGAACAGAAACAGACTTCCCGGATTAGCGGGTAGGTTATTGACAACGCGGGTGGGCATTCCTTCATTAACGGCTGTCGAAAAGTAAAGACGATTGAAGGCAGGTTGTCCAGCGACGGTGGAAATCAAGTTCGTATCTGATAATTTTTCAACTGCAACACCAATTGATGCGGCGCGTATAAGGGGAGACGCAAAATTCGATGGGCGCAACGCATTGATGAACCCACCAACAGGGACACAGATATCAGTTCTGTTTACGAGTCCATCACCATTTGTATCTTGAATCGTAACGCAACTATCATCGGAAATTGTAGAAATGACCGGCGCAGTCGTAGGTATTCCGACCAATTGACCGGCAACATTATAGACACCTCCACCTGTCATCGTTCCAGAAATCCCTAAATCTTCATCGGGGGTTTCTACCTTAATCCATGCGCGATCCGGTGCGCTCGGTTCCGTCACAAAACCGTTGACAACACTTCTACGAATCTCTACGGGTGAACCGTTAATATCTGGATACCCAAGGACAATTAAACTGCTGTCTAATGTGATTTGAGAAGAGTCCGCAAGTTCGACAAAGGGCAGGGCAAGTGTTCCCTGTTCGATCCTCCGCCCATCAAGATTGCGGTCAATTTGAAGCAATGCAATATCTAAACCTTCATCTGCCTGTACAACACTGGCGCGATAACTTGCAATAGGTGGCGTGCCAGCGCGGGTCGTGAGGGCAATGATGATTTCCTCACCGGCACAATTTCGATTGGGGACGGTATTGTGTGCATTCGTGAGGATCAAACCATCTCTACTGACGATTGACCCTGATCCCACACACGTAATTGAATCATCCGTATCATTTCTTGTTTGAATAATATATACGGTAGCGCGTTGAATACGATCGAGATCAAAGTCCTCTGAAATGATCTGCGCGTTACTCATGTTGACAACCAGAATAACGCTGACACATAAGAGCAAGGCGGTTAATTTGGCGATTTTCGCTCGCTTGGATAGCATTACTGAAACTCCAACGTTTCAAGGAAACGATCAAAAATTTCTATATCTTCTTGGTAGGTGCGGGCATCAGTGAGGAAGGTGATTGAAATTGCTTGTCCACGCCTGATCGTGACAACATCGACACCAATGACAACCGTAGGCAGACTCTCTAATGATGGGTTGGGATCCGTAGCAGTAAAGGTATACACCATACGTGCGCCGGAAATGTCATTCGGTAAGGCTACGTCTGGCTCGATCTCGAACGGGCGATAGGTTGCGAGGTTTGCTAGCCTCAATGAACGCGCCAGAAGGATATTCCATGCGTCTGTATTTTCACTAATTGGATCAATGCCGATCTGGATTGTCGTTTTATACCCCACGCGGGTCATATCTCGAACCCGCACCAAATATTCATCAGAATTTTCGTCTCTTAGCCAATTTTCGGGGTAACGAATCAGTAACCCTGCTTGAATATTCGTGAAAGATACATTCGTGCTAAATGCGCTATTCCGTGCGTTGATCCCGGCGATTAGCGCAATAAGGGCGATAATAAGTGTGATGTAATGACTCCAACGTTGAACACGCGTGAGTTCTTGAACAGCATTAATTTCGACTATGGACATGGCTTATCCCTTTGTAGACCCCGCCTGTCGCTGGCGATTTTCGGCATTTTCATATAAGAAGGCAATGACAAATTGGGGCGCAGTCATTATGATAATGGTGAAAATAACGCCGAATAATGCGTTCTGAACACCGATGCCGAGGACAAACCCTGCATTCAAAATGCCGGAACGAACCGGGATGAGAATACCGATTAGGATAATCGCAAGTATGAGCATAAAGGGCATAAGCAAAACTGATCTTGGGTTAAAATGAAGCTCGGACAATCCAAACCCGACGATCATCGACGCTGTCATATGCAACGCGACCGTAAACGTTACACGATAGGCGACAATATTTGGCGCTAAAGAAGTATCCGCGATTAAATGGAGATTGACGACCGTTACATATCCGACGACACTTGCGGCAACATAGGCGATCATATCTGTCCGAGTGCGTAAATTTTGGTTCCAGATGATATATCTGAGAACTAGATACTTAATGATTTCCTGTGTAATACCAATTGTGATGGCATATCCGAGAATACGATTCAAGGTTGATTCGAGCGATAACCATTCCTCAACTTTGAATAAGTCGTTTACAACGGGAATACCTATCGCATTAGCGGCAAGTGCGGTGATGATGAAAACTGTTAATAAATTTTGACGTGGTTGTGTCACCAAGCGTTCTCTATAATATGAACTTAATAGCCATAGGATCGTTGGAAGTATGGCAATCAAAACGTTTACATAGGGAATGATGACTTGCGGTAGTCGAACTCCCAAAAAATCATAAGCGATCAAAAATAGTACAGCGACCCCCATAATCACGGTGTTCTCAAATGCAATACTTTGCCACACGCGACGATACGGATAGACTTCCTCATCTTCTCTTGGTGGGGTAAGTAGCGTAGGGTTGTATCTGGACACAGGTTTCTTACCTACTTATGATGTTTGCACATAATGAAAATCGTAGCGCATACTTAGCAACCCGGAAAGACCGAAATGATTCGTAAACGCATTATTATCTCTCTATGGCTCATTATTCTAGTGGTTCTGGTTGGATGTTCGTCTGAAAATAACGATGTACAGTTGAATACGATTGTATATGGTCTAACCCTTGAACCAAGTGGGATCGACCCACATATCTATCAATCAGCTGAACTTGGCATCGTTTTGCGTAGTGTTTACGATACATTGGTCTACCGCGACCCGGAAACACTAGAAATAATCCCCGGTCTTGCAACAAGCTGGGTACTTTCTGATGATGGGTTGTCGTATACCTTTTCCTTGCGCGAAGGCGTGACCTTTCATGATGGGACACCCTTTAACGCGCAAGCAGTTGGTGCAAATCTGGATCGCATTGTTGATCCGGAAACTGCCTCGCAACGTGCAAAATTTATGCTCGGTCCGTACGTCGGCTATGAAGTAATTGATGAATACACGATTCGGATTGATCTCTCGCAATCTTATATACCGTTGCTTGATGCCTTTAGCCAAGTGTACTTGAGTATTGCCAGTCCAACCGCTTTCAATGAATATTCCCGTAACCGCTATCAATTTTTTCAGGTCGGAACCGGTCCGTTCCGTTTTGTGGAATACGTGCCAAATGACCGAATTGTGATACGTCGTTGGGAAGATTATACATGGGGACCGACATTCTATGATCTGCCGGTAGACAACAGTGTTGAAGAAATCATCTTTCGCTTTTTTGACGACGAAGCAACCCGCCTGTTGGCAATAGAAAGCGGCGATGTTAACGTGATGGGAGAGTTACCCCCAACAGATGCTCGCGCTTTAGGCGGTAACAGTCAGGTGCAATTGCTCCCGGTTGATGTGCCGGGACAACCCTTACAATTTATGTTTAATACACAGCAATTCCCAACGGATAACCCGATTGTGCGTCAGGCGTTGATTATCGCAACGAACCGAAACGCCATTGTTGATACGGTCTTTCAAGGATTTTCATCCGTGGCATGGGGACCATTGTCTGAGGGATCGCTTTTTTACAATCGTCAGATGGTAGGGGTGTATGAACATAACGCACAACAGGCACGAGAATTATTAGCCGCTCAGGGATTTGTCGATGGTGACGGCAACGGTTTTTTGGATGCTCCCAACGGCGATGTTGAGATTGTACTCATTGTGCCGCCGTGGGGCAGGGTGCCGCAGGTTGTGCAGTTGTTACAGGATCAATGGCGAGATGTTGGCATTCGGGTGCAATTAGATCAGGTTCCGAATTTTAACCTGCTCCGGGAAGCTGTGGACGCGGGTGAATATAATCTCGTTTCGTTTGATACCCCCGGCATTGATCCTGCGTTATTAAACGACTATTTCATCACCAGTGGGGTACGCAATTGGATGGGATATAGCAACCCTGAACTCGATGCTATTTTGCAGGAAGCTGTTGTGATTGCAGATGACAGCCAACGACGACTATTGTATTTAGAAGCTCAGCGCCTCATCATGAATAACGCGCTGATTTTGCCGATCCGCGAATATCGTAACTTAAATGCGACGGATAGTACGATAGAAGACTTACAATTTGATGCTTATGGCTGGTTCCCAATTCTCAATAATGTACGCCTGACGACATCAGGATAATGTGGGAGTAGGGAATGGGGCAATTTATGATACGGAATGTGATTTCGGTTCTCATCACGCTGTGGTTTGCCGTCACTGTAACGTTTTTCATGTTAAGGGTACTTCCGGGTGATGCGATTTCTGCACAACTCATTCAAGCCGGCGCAACGGAGGCGGAAATTATCGGGCAACGTGATGCACTCGGCTTGAATCAGCCCATTATTCAACAATATGTTGATTACATGATCCGGTTAATACAGGGCGATATGGGTGATTCCTTGACGGTCGGACTGCCTGTGAGATTGATGATTCAGCAACAGATTTCACCAACTATTTTTCTTGCCTGCACAACGATGATTGTTGCGATTATCTGGGGTGTATTACTTGGCATCGGAGCGGTGAGCGAAGCGACATTCATCCGTAGGGTCTGTCAGTTAATTGTAAATCTAGCGATTAGCACGCCCATCTACTGGACAGGAACACTTCTTATCATCATTTTTGCGGTGGAATTACGCTGGTTTCCAATTACGGGCAACGGGAATGCGAAAAGTTTGATTCTTCCGGTAAGCCTACTCAGTTTTCATGTTTCCGGCGCGATTGCACGTATCGTTCAGATCAACCTTAATGAAATAAAGCGTGCATCTTATATTTTAGTCGCACATGCAAAGGGCTTAACTGCACAATATATCTTGTACCGCCATATTTTTCGGGTTGCTTTACTGCCGATTATCAGTGTAATCGCTCTGCAATACGGGTTTTTACTAAGTGGGACGGTCATCACGGAGACACTTTTTTCTCGTCCGGGACTTGGCAGTTTACTCCTCTCCGCAACCCAAAATCAGGACTACCCGCTGGTGCAAGGTCTGGTAGTGCTCACTGCAACCCTATATATTATTACCAATTTGATCGCCGAATTCTTACAAAAAATAGCTGATCCCCGATTGTAGCCACCCTTTATGAAAGTAAAAGTCGCGTTCCTGTTTCTCGTTATTTTGGTCATGGTTGTTATTTTTGCGCCGATATTCCTAAACAACGATCCATTCTCTACCAATCCTGAAATTTCGCTTTCCGCACCGTCAACTCAGCATTTACTCGGTACGGATTTATTTGGGCGTGATAACCTGAGTCGCTTCTTGTCTGGTGGGCGGACAACGCTTGGGATGGCGGTTTTATCAACATCATTCGCCGGGGTAGTGGGACTCACTGTATCATTTTTGCCGTTACTTTTCGGAAAATGGAGCGAGGCTCTGTTAGTCATCGTCATGAGTGGTCTGCTCGCAATTCCGGGTATCATGGTTGCGCTGGTCATGATTACGTTGCTGGGGCAGGGGATTTATCAAGTGGCGTTTGCCGTTGGGCTGTCACAAATCGCACCAACTATCCAAATTTGCCGCGCCACACGCCTACAGGTACAAGCGAGTGATTATATTTTGGCATCCAGAGCATTAGGGGCATCATCAGTTCGAATCGCGTTTTTTCACGTTTTCCCGAACATGCTTCCAATGTTTCTAGGCTATCTGGGTTTGGTGATGAGCTATAGTATCTTTAACAGCGCCGCACTCAGCTTTCTTGGGATTGGGGTTCCAGTTGGAACGCCTGATTGGGGTATATTGCTGGCAGAAGGGCGTACCTTATTTTCAGTTGCTCCATGGATGAGTATATTTCCGGGTGTTGCTATTTCCTGCACGGTACTTGCTGTTAATTCAGTTTTTGATACACTGGCAGCGCTTACATAGCACCTATTTTGAGCTATACTGCTTTTGTCAATTTATTGGGAGAGACAAAAATAAAATGCAAAAACGTTCATTCTTCAAAAATGGTATCCTGCCTATTGTCCTGTTGATGGCTCTTGCTTCGGGCGCAGTATTTGCGGAAGTAGAACAACTTCAGTCCGATGTATCCGGTACACCTGACGAAATATGTGATGCGGCGACCCCGGCAGAAGAACCGGCAACGCGTGACTTCGATCAACCAGAAAGTGTTCTGGCAGATGACGTTGATTATCGCGCAATTTTCTGTACAGACGCGGGTGCAGTGTATATTGATCTGTTTGAAAGCGCGACACCGCTTACAGTCAATAATTTCGTGTTCCTTGCGGAAAATGGATACTACAACAACACGACATTTCACCGTGTAATTCAAGACTTTATGGTGCAGGGTGGTGATCCTACAGCATCCGGCAGTGGTGGACCGAATTATCGGTTTGAAGATGAATTCGTTGGCTTTCTACACTTTGACCGTGAAGGTCTTCTGGCAATGGCAAATGCAGGAGCAAACACGAACGGTAGCCAATTTTTCATTACCACATCCATCCCGTCCTATCTCAATTACCGCCATACAATTTTCGGGGAAGTGCTCAGCGGGCAGGAAAATGTTTTGAACGTTAACCTTCGTGATCCTCAAGTAGATAGTGAGCCGGGAACAGCACTAAATACGGTGGTTATCATTACTAATCCTGCTGATGTTGAGGCTGATTTCGAAATACCTGCCCGACCGACACAGGCTGATGCAGAAGCAATTTTAACTGCATTACCCGAACTCGCGCCGGGTTTAGTGGTCGATAGTGACGTTACAGGTGTATTCGATCTGACAGATTTCGTAAGCACGTTTTATGCCAATAGTTCAGAAGAAACCACCGGCTTACTTGAAGATAATGGGTTCGAATTTGCCGCTTCTATAGCCCACCAAAACGCCGAGTGTGCTCTGGATCAAATCCCATTTACAGAGATTGACTATCAGGTACTGACGTTTGATAGTGGAAGTAGCGCTGAGAGTGTAATGGCAGACGAGGGCATTACCAATCTTGTAACCGTGAATGGCGATATGGAAGCACTCGACAGCGAAGCACTCCCGAATGGCTATTTTATTGAATCAACTTCAGCCTGTGATACGAATGTTGTTCATGCAGTTACCTACTGGCAAATCGGGAGAAATATCACCATCGCGGGCATTTATTTGCCAGAGAGCGAAGCGCCAAATGCTGATTTGTGGTTAGATCAGGTGGTGGGTCGTCAAATCTATGGCAATTCATTGTCTGAATTGTTGAGACCGGAACTCTGGTTTAACGACTAGGCGATGATTACGCGCAACGCTGGAGATGATGCTCAAATTGTCTCCAGCTATGCTTTATCAGTCGTAATGATTGTACCCGGCATACTGTCTGTTGATGCGATTAATGCCGTAAACAACAGATCATGGGTCGTGCCGTTTAGAATTTGCACAGTTAAATTTGGCTTGAGCTGTGCGAGTGTAAGCATATCCGTCACTTTTGTAATCATCCCCCCGGTAACATCCGTACCCGATGAACCACCCAATGCGACTTTAATCTCATCGAAATTATCCGGTGTAATGCGTGGAATCGTGTTGCCGTCCAGATCAAAAACCCCTTCGACCTCACCAAGTAAGATAATTCGCTGGACGGGTAGGTGGGTTGTTAGGTAGGTAAAGATCGTCTCAGTTGAGGTAATCGTGCCACCAAGCACATCATCGAAGGCAACATCGCCATAAACGAGCGGGATCAAGCCCTTCTGTAATGCAAACTGAATTGCGTCTGTCTCCATATGGATAATTTTTGCGTCATGACTCCGCACGGATGCTGAAGGTTGAAAACGCACTATAGGGAGTCCCTCACTCAAGAAGTCATCAAGGATCAAAGCATTCAATTTTGATGCGATAAAGGCAACTTCTGCAAACCCGTGCCAGTCCTCTGCCGAATGCACGCCGTTTGCTGTACCGTACTTTTTCGCCGCAAAATGTCCAAATGATCCACTCCCATGCCCGATGATGAGTTGATGATTTACGCCACTTTGCTCAAATGCACGTTTGATCTCCCTTGCGACTCGTCGAACGGTATCTGCGCGAAAACTCGCCTCGACTGTTTTGTCGGTGACTAACGATCCGCCAAGTTTAAGTAGAGTAATCATCAGCTATCGTTTCCTAATGTCATATCCATAACGCGATAGGCTCCGGCAGATTTCAAGGTTGCTTTCATTGATTCAACGCTATCGGATTCAACAAGTGCAATCATATTCCCCCCACGTCCGCCACCAGAAAGTTTTGCGCCGAATGCCCCAGATTTCAGCGCTGTGTCGGTGAGATGGTCAAGTTCCGGTGAGGATACCGTTAGCGATTGTAACAGCCGGTGATTTTCAGTCATCAATCGCCCAACAGTGGATATATCTGCGCTCTTGAGTGCTTCTAGAGCATAATCCGTGATACTGCCGATTTTTTCAATAAGATTTCTTGTGGTTTCAGGACTTTTGTCCATTAATTTTCGCACATCACCCACAGACAGGTAAGTCGGTGCATGTATTCCAGTATCGGCGATTACGAAATGAAAAGGGTGGTTTAATGTAATTCGCTGAATAGGTTCATCGCGTACGTAACGAATGGGTTGCTCATAGACAATCACTGTATTATCTATTCCGCTTGGTGTTCCATGATGAATTTTCTCTACTTCATAAACAAGGGTATTGAGTACATCATCGGAAAGACTTTCACCGATAGCGCCCGCGAGTGCTCTTGCCAATGCCGCTGAAATCGCCGCTCCGCTCCCTAAACCGCTGGCTATCGGGATTTCTGAGGTCAACTTAAGGTCAACAGCAGGAATTGGGCGGTTGAAATGCCGTAACGTAAGCTGGCAAATCGTCTCAAGGGGTTTCTCAGATAATTTTTCGGATTGCGTAATCGTATAGACTGAACCAAGCTCATTGGCAATCACTCTAAGATACCCTAACGAGTTCTCGCTAGCAGAGGCATAAACCCGTAGGGAAGTGACTGGCGCGGCAATTGCCGGTTGCCCATAAACAACGGCGTGTTCGCCAAACAGAATTATTTTTGCTGGAGCATCGCCTACAAATGCACTAATCATATGGATTTTTTCTTATTCGCAGGGAATTTCTCATCAGAACTTTCACAAATTCTCAAGTAATATGGCTATACTGGAAGGCGATTATATCGTAGTATCCTTCATAAACAATCACAATCTTACCAGTCATAAACTCTGGAGAAATACCTTGGCTGTGGCAACTGCACATGCGAATTCCAATATCGCCTTTATAAAGTACTGGGGTAACTCAGACAATCACCTGCGTTTACCATCCAATCCCTCAATTAGCATGAATTTAAACGGATTATTTACGAAAACCACAGTAAGATGGGATGAATCACTCGCGTCAGATGTGTTGACGCTTAATCACATGGTCGCATCAGGTGAAGCGTTAAACCGTGTAAGTAAACATATGGACTCGCTCCGCAACCATTTAAAGCTCACCTCCTTTGCTGAAATCACATCGGAAAATAACTTTCCTACAGGCGCGGGTATTGCATCGTCAGCATCCGCGTTTGCGGCATTAACTGTTGCGGCAGTGGCGGCAACAGATCAGATAGTTTCAGAGCGTACTTTGACAACATTGGCGCGGCTTGGCTCAGGGTCTGCATCACGATCTGTACCTGATGGTTTTGTGGAGTGGTATACGGGTGAAACGCATGAAGCCTCCTATGCAGAGAGTTTCGCTCCGTCTGATTACTGGTCACTGGTGGATGTCATTGCCATCGTGAGTGATGAGCATAAAGCCGTCGTGTCTAAAGTGGGGCATACCTCAGCCAATACGAGCGATTTACAGCAGGCACGGGTTGCCGGTGCGCGTGAGCGCCTTGCGATTTGTAAGCAGGCAATCATCGATCAAGATTTTGCGACGTTTGCCGAAGTCGTCGAACGCGATAGTAACTTGATGCACGCGGTTATGATGACGAGCAAGCCGCCTTTGTTCTATTGGAAACCGGCAAGCCTAGCGGTTATGGAACTGGTCACGAAACTGCGTTTAGACGGTGTCAATGTGTGTTATACGCTGGATGCTGGACCAAACGTACATTGCCTTTGCCTTGCTAAGGATGTTGGAGCGGTCCAGAATGCACTTCAGACGCTAGGCGGGGCGATTGTGGATATACGCACGGCCGCAACGGGTTTAGGTGCAAGTGTAATTGACACAAACCCATAAATACCATTAGCATGGAAAATATTCTGCTGTAAAAAGTAGAGTAAGCGAATTGGAATACCAGATAAATACCTATGTTAAAGTAAAGTATAAGGTCATTCTCAATGTTGGATTTTCTCGTAGGAAATGATTTCCTTTCCGCGATTATTGCGTTTGCGGTTGTGCTCATCCCGGCTGTTATCATTCACGAATTAGGACACTTCTTAGCCGCCAAAGCCGTTGGTATCACTGTATTAGAATTTGGTGTTGGATTTCCTCCTCGTGTAGCGAAATTGTTCTCATGGGGGGAGACAGAATTTACACTCAACCTTCTACCGCTCGGTGGCTTCGTGCGTCCGCTTGGTGAAGACTTCGTGCGTCCGTTAAGCGAACAAGAAACAGAACGCGAACGTCAGAAATTCATCGAAAGTAAGAATAAAGCGGATGTACCGTCTGACACTGAGAAGCGCGAATCTTCTGATGAAAAACAGTATGTCAGCGAACGTGAAGAATTAGCCGCACGGGGCATCCATAAGACGATGTCCGTTAATGAGGCGAAGCCAATGGGACGTATCCTGTTTATGGCGGCGGGCGCGTTGGCTAATTTCATCTCCGCTTTTTTGATTTTCATGATCGTAGCCATGATCGGTATTCCCGAAATCGTCGGTGGACGGATTGGCATAACTCAGGTATCCGAAGACTCTTTGTTTGCTGAAGCTGGCTTGCAAAATGGTGACATTATCGAGCGTATCAATGGTGAATATTTCAGCAACGATGTCGATTTCTTCGATCAAATTCAGACACAAAATAACGAACCGATTACCCTAACGATTTATCGCCCAGCAGAAAATCTCACATATGAAAGTGAACCGTTTGTATTGGATGCGGCGAACGCAGAGAGAATTTCTAACATTGCTGAAGGCGTTATGGTCGTTGCTGTTAGTGCAGATACTCCAGCAGAAAATGTTTTATTAGCAGGCGACATCGTCATTGCCGCGAATGGAATATCACTCAAAGATGTCGATGATCCCATCGCACAATTGCAACAATACAGTGTCGATTTTGCCGGGGAAGATTTAATACTCACACTCTTGCGTAATAATCAGGAAATGGACGTGACGATTATCCCGCAGGAAGATCCGCCACCCGGTGTTGGGCGTATTGGCGTAAGCATCCGCAGTGGATTTGTTAGTGGTGGTGACGAACTCGTCTATATAGAAACATCGCCGCAAGTCACCAGCGTTCCACAATCTGTATCTAATTCATTTGAATATGGGGTTGATCGTACCGTCATGATATTTGAACTCATCGCTGAGTTCCCCGCACGCTTGCTACAAGGCGCTACTGAACCGGAAGAGCGGCGTGTTGTTAGCATCGTGGGAGTGAGCCAACTCGGTGGTGCGTTCTTACAAGATAGCATCGAAGAAGACCAACCCATTGTTTTTCTTGAGTACATCGCGTTGATTAGCATTGCTCTTGGGTTTACTAATCTTCTACCGTTACCTGCATTAGACGGCGGACGCATCCTGTTCGTAATTATCGAGATGATCCGGGGAGAACCAATTTCACCTGAGCGAGAAGGGGTAATCCATTTTGTCGGTTTGATATTTTTGCTATCAGTTGGGGTTATTTTCATCTTTAATGACCTAATCAACCCGGTAACCAATCTTTTGCCCTAGGCGAGGAGTTGTAACATATGACAAATTTTGATGATTTTGATGAATTCGACGAACTAGTGGAAGAACTAGACGAAGAGTTCAAAATTGAAGATGATGAAACATCAATCGTGCGACAGGAGAAACCCTCTTTGCAGGATACGATTGCATCATTAAAAACAACCACAGAAAAGCGGGTGGATAAAACCGTCCTTTATGGACTTTCAGGCGTGAGCACATCTGATGTAGCGACACAGGTACAACCCATTTGGAACGGTCTAGCTACAGGAATTCGTCGGAAAATTTTACGCGAGATGGTTGATCTCGTCGAAACAGATTTCGAAATAGATTATCGTAGCTTCGCGCTTTTTGCATTAGCCGACGGTGATCCCCGTGTTCGCACTTCAGCGATTGAAGCACTGTGGGAAGATGAGAGCTTAGAATTAATGTCACTGCTCATCGGTATCGCACAGAAGGACGCTGTACCCGAAGTTCGTGCCGCCGCACTGAGCGCACTAGGGCGTTTCATTTTGCTTGGTGAACTTGGCGATTTGCCCGATGATGAAACGTCACGGGCGGAAGACGCGGTCATCGCAATTCTCAACAATGATTCTAACGATGTGAGCGTACGCCGACGCGCATTAGAAGCCATCTCAAATTGCACACATAAGATTGTCCCGCAAGCGATCCAAGAGGCTTACACGAGCGAAGATCATGACATGCGCGTTAGCGCGATTTTTGCAATGGGGCGCTCTGCTGATGAACGTTGGGAAGATACCATTCTTGATGAACTGGACTCAGATGATCCTGAAATGCGGTATGAAGCGGTGAGAGCTAGTGGGGAGTTATCCTTAGTCGAAGCGGTTCCTAAAATTGCCAGATTACTCGTCGCTGACGATGATCGGGAAATCCGCGAAGTTGCTATCTGGTCACTCGGCGAAACGGGCGGTAAAGAAGCCATGCGTATTCTGGAATTACTGGCGGAAACCGCCGAAGATGAAGAGGATGATGTGTTACTTGAAGCGATAGAAGATGCGATCAGTAACGCGACGCTAATGAGTGGTGATCTATTTTCCATCTCGTTAGATGGTTTTGACGATTACGACGACTAGCGCAAGACCGTAGAAAAAGATGGCAGGCATAGACAATAACCCAACTATGCCTGCCATTGCTTTAGCTATTCTTGAACATACCTTGCATTTTCATTGCCATGCTCATGTCGCCCTGAATTTTGATCTTGCCACTCATGAAGGCTTGCATCGGATTGAGTTTTCCAGTGGCTACAGCGTAGTAATCTTCTGCGGAGGCTTTAAGTGTCATATTGGGGTCAGTCGCCACACCGTCAACCTTTGTAATCGTGCCGTCATCAATGGTTAAATAAAATTGACCGCCCTCATCGCCGCTTAAATCAAATTGAAGGGTTGCGTTTACACCTTGAGCCTTGCTTGCATCAAACCCTGCAACCATCATGTCTGCAATTTCTGCACTTGTAGGCATTCTTATCTCCTATATATATAATCTATTGGCTATTTTAAACCATCTGAAGATAGTATAACGGTAAAATAACTTACTCCCAAGCCTATCTGGAGAATAATTCGATGAGATTATGGGTTTCTATTTCAAGGGCAATTTTACTTAGTACCGTGATTTTAGTTTTCTCTATAACAATAAAAAGCCAGTCAAATTCACTCATAGATGTCCCGGGGCAGGTTGCATTTATAGGGTTGGACTACAATATTTATTCACTTCAAGTACAGGATAGCGAAGCTGTTGCATTGACGACGGATGGGAGTCCGTTGCGCCGTCGCTATGAATGGCCAACATGGTCACATTCTGGTCAACTCGCTTATTTTTGTTGTAACGGACAAGCAAGCATTGATGTGTTCATTTCGGATGATGGAAGTACACAGGGCGAGAGCGTGTACACTGGACAAGGAGAAGCCTTTACTTATGCGAGTTGGTCGCCGAGTGTGTGTAGCACAGGCGATGAACCGTGTTATGATCTTGGCGTATTGATAAGCAATCTTGTAAACGGTCAGTTTGACGTGCGTCTATTGAACGCTGATAACGCCTCTACCACGCTGATTGGCTCAGGCGCGCCATTCTACTTTAGCTGGAGTCCCGATGGACAACGACTGCTGACGTATCGTAATGAGACCTCACTGGATATTTATCAGGTCGCCGAAGGCAACCTATCCCCCATTGAATTACAACCAGGGACATTCCCCGCGCCTGCATGGTCACCCGTTGATGATCGTTTGCTGGTTGGCACGGTTTCAGCCGATGGGCAATCTACTGACCTCGTGGTAATTTCTGATGGTGAAACCCAAACACTCGCAGAAAACCTGAACGGTCAGGTGGTTTTTAATTGGTCGCCGGATGGAAATTATGTTGCTTATAGCACGTTGTTTCAGAATCAAGTTGACCTCTTATATGTGGTTGATGCGATCAGCGGGGAAGTTGTAGCACAGACGAACTTTGATAGCACCTTTGCGTTTTTCTGGTCGCCAGATAGTAGCAAACTTGCTTATTTGACATCTGGCGTGCCGCAGGGATCATTCAGCGCAAAGCAACAAGCAAGTGGCATCGCATGGGGTATTTTGGATGTCACAACGGATACCACATGGCGTTACGGAAGTTTTCTGCCCACCCGTGAGATGGTCTATATGATTAGCTTTTTCAATCAATTCGCGCAGAGCCATCAAATCTGGTCGCCAGATAGTTCTCACATCGTTTTTGCCGAGCAGATTTCTAATGGGCAAGCCTCGCTCAATATTCTGGATGTCACGCGTGTAAATAGCTTGCCATTGTTTATCGGTGAGGGTTATATCGGAATATGGAGTTACGAATAATCACACTGTTAACGAAAATCAGGGCGATCATAGCGATTTTTACGCTTATATTGTTGACAGGTTGCGCGTCATCCAATGAACCACGCGTTGTTTTCATTACGGCTACGCCTGTTCAATCAGTACAGGCAATACCAGCAACCAATCCGCCTGTAACCACCGTTGCGATATCTCCGACGGAAGTATTGCCTCCTATTGTGCAGGATAACGCCCCTACGCCTGATTCTCCGCGATTTACAGCACAAAGTCAGGCTCAGCAAACGGATGATGAGTATGTCATTCAGGCCGGCGATACCTTGAGTGCTGTCGCGACGCGTTACGGCATCAACGTGAATATATTGCTTGAACTCAACGATATTGCTGATCCAAACACGTTGTTTGTGGGACAGGTGATTCGCTTACCCGGTATTCCAGTGGAACAAACGCCTTTAGTCAAACTCATATCCGACCATCGTTTTGTGCGGGGACCCGGAAGCAATAATTTTGATATTGACGCATTTATTCAACAACAAGCTGGCTATATTCGCGTCGCATCGGATGAAGTCATTACGCGTCTCGCAAATGGACAAGAACGGCGTGAAGTTTTGGGTGCAGGTGAAATTATCCAACGTATTTCGCTTGAATTTAGTGTTGATCCGCGTCTACTCTTAGCTCTGCTGGAATATCGTGCTGGATGGTTAAGTCAATCGCAAATTGCCGGCGAACGCGTCAGTTATCCGCTAATTTCTGAACTAGCCTCTGGCGCAATTGATCGCTCAGGATTGTATAAACAGCTTGCATGGGCATCAAATATCCTCAATTACGGCTATTATGGCTGGAAGTTTAATGGCTGGACAGCACTGACGTTCAGTGATTCGACGCGTTTGTTGTATGCTGAAGGATTGAATGCGGCTTCAGTTGGTTTACAATATTTCCTCAGCCAGAATCAAGCTGTGGTGAATTGGCGGCAAGATGTCGCTCTTACGGGGTTTTACACAACTTATGTGCGTTATTTTGGCGACCCATTTACAGGTGTGCTGGAACCACTTGTTGCGTCTTCCATTGTGCAACCATCGTTCACATTACCATTTTCGTCCGGCGAAACGTGGTTTTATACTGGCGGGGCGCATGGTGGCTGGGGTGCCGGAAGTGCTTGGTCAGCGATTGATTTTGCACCTCCAGATGAACCACCAGACGGCATTTTTTGTTACACATCTAACTATTGGGTTACGGCAGTTTCATCTGGTATCATCACGCATAGCGACAATGGCATGGTTATTTTAGATGTTGACGGCGATGCGGATGACACAACAGGTTGGAGTGTGATTTATCTACATCTTGCAGAAAGTGGCCGTATCGCCAGCGGAACGGTTGTTAGTGTCGGTGACCAAATTGGGCGACCATCCTGTGAGGGTGGTTTTTCCACCGCAACACATATGCACATTGCGCGACGGTATAATGGTGAATGGATTCCGGCTGATTGTCAGATATGCCCGCCACAATTTGCCCGTCCTCAGTTTAATATGAGCGGATGGAATGTAATTGGCATATTGAATCAAGAATATCAGGGATTTTTAGAGAACAATAATCAACGTCGAGTAGCGGAGCAGGGGAGGTTAACACCTGAAAATCGGATTTCGTGGTAATACAAAAATGCGTGCATTCAACATAACTGTCGCAAGCAGTTTTAGCATACTGAGTATTTGCTTTATACTGGCATTCACTGTTGGTAATCAGGTTCTTGCGAATGATATGGAACCAACACCAACGCCGGAAGTAGTTGCAATTGCCAGGGTACAGGTAAGTGAAACGCCCATTCGCGTCAACATACCCACATCAATACCAATCCCAACGAGTGGTTCTGTTTTCTCGCCTACGCCAACGTTTACTGCAACCAACGAAGGTCCGGTTCAGTTGCGGGTCATTGGGGCGGATCCAGTTAACGTGCGTTCACTGGCAGATATTGAGTCGGACATTTTGGGCACCATTCGTCCTGAAGAAACCTATTCGGTCATCGGTAAATTATTCATGTGGTATCAGATTATGTTTGATGCCTCGCCGAATGGCCGTGGATGGGTTTTTGAGGGGTTGGTTGAAGTTATTGGAGATGTTCCTGTTCCTGATTTGAGCTTAGCCACAGCAACGCCACAACTCGATGCACAGATTGTAGCGGAAACCCAAACACAAGCAGTAATTGACACAGTTCCCGGTGGCGATTTGACCGCAACGGCGAATTCCCGCGTTATTGCGCCCCCTATAGGCAATTCTGGAGCGGAGGCTGGTAGTGGTGACTCTGTAAATGCGAGTAATCTAATGCCCACATTTACCTATCCTCCAAACCTTGATATTCAACGACCTATCGTCAATGAATCAAACGAGGCAACCCCGATGCCAGAAGTGTCAGGTGGATCACCTGTTTCAACATCTGACGAGATTGCCCCAATCGTTCCTATAGTGATTTTGTTCGGCTTTGGACTAGCCGGTTTACTGATTAACTCATTAAGACGTTAATACAGACCTGATTTAGTAACTACCGCAAGACCCACAGCCGCTAGCGTCTTCAAAAGTACCGGCTTCTTGTTCTTGCTTGGATTTGAATGATTTACCACAACCACAACCACCTGCTGAATTAGGGTTGTCGATACGGAAACCGCCACCCACAAGGCTATCAACAAAATCAATTGTTGCGCCTTCAAGGTACATCAGGCTGGTTGGGTCAACAATCAAACGAGCACCATCCACCGAAACAACACGATCAAATTCCTGTGGTTCCGCTTCAAATGCCATTCCGTACTGCATACCGGAGCATCCGCCACCCGTAACGAAAACGCGTAACGCATGGTTAGGAATTTCACGTTGTTCTAGCAACATCTTAATGGTGTTTACTGCGCCCTGTGTAACGAACAGGATCGGAGTTTCTTCTTGTATTTCTTTGATATTGATTTTTTCTGGTTCGAGCACAGCCATCATAGTTTTCCTTTACTCAAGCAACTGATAAAATTGTAACATGCGTATTGATAATGGTCAATTTAAAAGATGAAAGTCATCATAATTATGATGTAACCGCAGGAATGAGGTATGCACAGGTCATATCTCCGTCAGACACGCGTGATAATAGGCGGGGAACAAACCCCAACATAGATGAAATTAATCGCATATCCATTTCACATAACCTATTATTTGCTTGCGCGATTTCATGATATGGGCAATTATGAGTGCTCAGAATGTATCCTTGATCTGATTTTTCCCACGTCGCGTTGTAGCCATGCTGATTCAAATAGTTGACAACTTTATCGAGGCGTTCATCAAATGGGCAATCCGTTATGTTTGCCTCTTGCGCCATATCATCCGCAACCCCTTCAAGGATGACGTTTACGCCTTCATGGGGCAGGTGGGCAGAAAGTTGTTCTAATAGCCCTTGTGCAAGACGCTGATAATTGTTTGGAAAATGCTCCTGTGCGTTTTCAGTCAACTCATATACATGTTGGGGTCTACCGGGTGAGCTACGATGAAGTAATTTGGGCAGTGTAATTAGATCAGATTTTTGTAAAATATTGAGGTGATGCCTAACCGTTACCGCGGTGATATTGTCACCACGACGTTGACGAAGTTCATCAACAATTTCATCAACCGTTGCCTGAGTTGTTTCTCTTAGAATCTCTAGGATATGTTGCCGTGTTTCTTGCATAATTTGACTTTAGAAATAATTTGTAAGATGAAGATCATAAAAAGTCTATCACCTTTATCTTTTACTTGTCAAATGACTTTTGCCTCTAGTCACCACGCGAGAGGCAAGGTAGATTAAACTTAGCCTTCTTCACAGTTAAAGGAAAGACAACATTGTCAAAAGATCGTGTTGCATTTCAGGGTATTTCCGGCGCGTATTCTGAACAAGCTATCCGCCAGCATTTTGGTGATGCGCTAGATGTTTTCCCATGCCCAACATTGGGTGACCTTTTTGGTGCGCTCCAAAATCGTGATGTGACATATGGAATGCTTCCAGTAGAAAATGCGCTTGCCGGCGCGGTAAGTCAGGCGTATGAACTCCTGATGGATTACGATTTCCGTATTCAGGCAGAAGTGATTTTGCATGTTCATCACTCACTATTGGCGAATAAGGGGGTGTCAATAAAAAACCTCAAATTTGTGCGGTCCCATCCACAAGCCTTAGCCCAATGTGAGCAATTTTTGAAACGCAACAAGATTGAAGCCGTTCCAGCATATGATACGGCAGGATCAGCGCGTAATTTGGCGCAAAATCCAGAAGAATTTACCGGCGCGATTGCAAGTAGACTAGCGGGTGAATTATATGATCTCGATATTCTAGAAACCGAGATCGAAGATGTCCCGTTTAATTACACTCGATTCTTGTTATTAGGGCGCGATGACCCAGAACCCGGTGAATACAACAAAACATCGCTCGTCTTTGCAACGCGCAACACACCATCTGCGTTATATGATTGTCTTGGAGAGTTCGCACGCCTTGGCATTAACCTCACCAAGATTGAATCGCGTCCGCGGCGTAATCGCCCGTGGGAGCCTGTTTTTTATCTTGATTTTGAAGGTCATTGGCAAGAACCGAACTGTCAGGAAGCATTGGCGCGGTTGTTGCAACGTGCATCGTTTGTCAAAATGTTGGGGTCATATCCCGCAGTAAAATCACAAACAGTCGGCATTTAAGGAGCTAGCATGAATAAACTTGGTGTTGCAATACTTGGTGCAACGGGTGCTGTTGGTCAGCGATTCATACAATTACTTGAAAATCATCCGTGGTTTGAGGTTACTGAAGTTATTGCCTCTAGTCGCAGTGCAGGGCTAACATATGGCGAAGCGGTCAACTGGATATTGGACGGTGGTCCACCGAAACGCGTCTCGAACTTAACAGTTAAAGCACTGGATGATAAATTCGATTCGCTGTTGATATTTTCTGCATTACCTAAAGAAGCGGCTGAAACACGCGAGTTAGAACTAGCCGCTGCCGGACATATCATTTGTACGAATGCGTCGTCTCATCGTATGGCAGAAGATGTACCGCTATTGCTACCTGAGGTGAATAGCGAGCATCTCGCATTGATTGAACATCAGCGCAAAGTACGAGGATGGGGTGGGGCGCTGGTCGCCAATTCTAACTGCACCACGATGCCCGTAGTTATGGCACTCAAACCGCTGATGCAATTTGGGGTACGTAAACTTCATATGGTCAGTGAACAGGCGATTAGTGGTGCAGGGTATCCCGGTGTTTCTGCACTAGATATTCTTGATAACGTCATTCCATATGTGCCAAGCGATGAAAACAAAATGGAAACCGAAACATTGAAGATGCTCGGTATTCTCGAAGGCGATCAGATCAACTGGGCAAATATCACCGCCGGTGCGACCTGTACGCGCGTCCCTGTGATCGACGGACATCTGGTGAATATGTCGATTGAATTGGCTGAAAAACCCGCCTTAGATGACATTATTGATGCGTGGATCAATTTTAAAGGGACTGATGTAGTTTCAGCGTTGCCTTCAGCGCCCGAACAGCCAGTTATATATCTTGAGCAAATTGATCGCCCACAAATCCGGCGGGATCGCAATGCAGGCAATGGCATGTCGACATCCATTGGGCGTTTACGTCCTTGTCCCATTTTGGATTACAAATTCGCGGCATTGTCGCATAATACCATTCGTGGTGCCGCAGGCTGTAGCATTCTCAACGCCGAATTGATGGCAGTTGAGGGTTATCTGGGTGATTTTCTGCCACAAGCTGGTCAAAACATTCCAATGGTTGACACAGTTTAGTCTGGTCGTTAAACTGTGATAATCTTCACAATTTGATGACATAGCGTAGCTTTTTCGTGCCCGTCGTGTTGTAAAAGACGGTTAACTATTCAGGCATAAGTGCGTTTTTGGAGAGAGTCAATGAAAGTTTTTATCGCTGGTATTGATGGGTATTTAGGCTGGACACTGGCACAATACCTTACAGAACGCGGACATGACGTTGCGGGCGCGGATTTGATGTTACGTCGTGAATGGGTTGAAGAAATGGGAAGCCAGAGCGCATTGCCTGTTTACAGCCGGGAAGAGCGTCTGAAAGCATTTGAAGAAAAATATGGCAAGAAGCTTGATTTTCGTATAGGCGATCTTTGCGATTATGATTTCGTAAAGGGCTTCATACAGGAATTTATGCCAGACACAATCGTCCATCTCGGTCAGGTGCCATCTGCGCCATATTCTATGATTGACCGCAACCATACCGTGTTTACCCAGATGAATAATATTGTCAGTAATCTAAACTTACTCTGGGTGATGCGAGAAATTGCGCCGGATGCACATCTCCTAAAATTAGGCACGATGGGTGAATATGGCACGCCCAATATTGATATTCCCGAAGGGTTCTTTGAAGTTGAGTTCCGCGGACGTAAGGACTATTTGCCGTTTCCACGTCAGGCGGCGAGCTTCTATCATCAGAGTAAAGTGCATGATTCGAACAACACCATGTATGCGTGCAAAATATGGGGCTTAAGGGCAACAGATGTAATGCAAGGGGTTGTGTTTGGTACACGGATTGATGCCATGGGAGAAAATCCATATCTGCGGAGTCGTCTGGATTTCGATCAGTCCTTTGGAACAGCGATCAATCGTTTTTGCTGTCAGGCAGTCATTGGGCATCCGTTGACCATCTTCGGCGGTGGGAAGCAAAAACGCGGGTTCTTGCCATTGCGTGATTCAGTCCATTGTATGGCGCTAACCATCGAAAATCCGCCTAAACCTGGTGAATATCGCGTTTTCAATCAATTTGAAGAGACCTATTCCATCACCGAACTCGCCTACATGGTTAAAGAAGTGGGTGATGAACTTGGCTTGGGTGTTGAAATTTACGAATATGATAATCCACGTCATGAAGCGGCGGAGCATTACTTTAATCCAGATCGTCAGCATTTGCTCGATATTGGATACGAGCCATCGCATGATGTAAAAGCTGAAATGCGGATCATGATTAAAGATTTGATGGAACATAAGGATCGAATCATGGAACGCAAGGAAATTCTCGTGCCAGATATTCGTTGGGATGGAACCCGTCGCCGTTCGGAAGTGATCGGCAAAAAGACAGAAACTATCCAGTCGTAGAAACGAACGTTACAAAAAGGCGCGGGAAATTTATATTTCCTGCGCCTTTTGTTTTTATACACCGTATGCAAGTGATGGAGAATTCGCGTTATATCCATGATTAGCAACAGTCTACTATTTATAGTGGCGCTTCTTTTCTTCTTTCAGTCTTTGCGTATATTGCGTAACGATGTAATAAAAATACGCGACCGTAAAGACATAACAAGAATGATGAGATATGTTCAGATGATTAGCGGCATTATCGGACTGTCGCTGTGGTTTAGCGCAGGATTAATTGCCTTCATAACGAGCATTTCAAGCTTTACGAATCACCTTATCTTAAGGTTTCAGTAGTATTGGAAGGAACATAGATGATCCAGTATTTTGTTTATAATCAACTTCCTAGCGAAAAGCGTGCACAGATTATGCGCCGTGCGGAAAAGGACATTCGTGATCTTTTTCCCCTCGCACAAGAGGTTATTGATCGTGTTCGCAGTGAAGGTGATGCGGGCGTTGTCCATTACGCCCGAAAATTCGATGCGGAGAACTTCACCGCCGGAATGCTAAAAGCAACACCGGAGGATTTTGCCGAGGCACGCGCTACTTTAGAGCCGAAAATCATTGCCGCAATTGAAGCCGCACATGCCAATATCAAGCGATTTCATGAAAAGCAAATGCCGGAAGAGATGTGGTTTACTGAAATCCAACCGGGTGTTATGGCTGGTGAAAAAATAACACCTATCTCAAGCGTAGGCCTGTATGTGCCGCGTGGAAAAGGGGCATTTCCTTCAGTGATGCTCATGCTAGCAACGCCAGCGAAAGTAGCAGATGTTTCACGCATCGTAGTTGTTAGTCCACCTGCGCCAACGGGCAAGGCAGATGCGGCGACGCTCGTTGCGGCTGAGGTTTGCGGCATCAGTGATGTGTATGTAGTCGGTGGAATACAGGCAATTGCGGCACTTGCTTATGGCACTGAAACTATTCCTAAAGTTGATAAGATCATTGGTCCGGGGAGCAGTTATGTTTCAGCCGCTAAACGCTTACTGTTTGGTGTTGTAGACGTTGGTTTGCCAGCGGGTCCCAGTGAATCCATTATTCTAACGGATGAAAACGTTGATCCACGCCTCGCCGCCTTAGATTTACTAGTAGAAGCAGAACACGGACCTGAATCAGCCGCAATTCTTGTTACGCATAGCGAAGTTGTTGCCAAGAAAGTTCTCGAAATTCTTCCAGAATATATTGAGGAGCTTCCACAATGGCGACAGGATTTTGTACATAATGTACTTGCTAATTACGGCGGCATTATGCTCACTGAAAGCCTTGAACAATCTATTCAATTCGTGAATGATTATGCGCCGGAACATCTAGAAGTGTTGGTTGACGAACCGTTTATCGCGCTGAATAAAATCAAAAACGCCGGTGAGATTTTGCTGGGTGCGATGACACCGATCCCGACAGCAAATTACTGTCTGGGTCTGAACGCCATCTTGCCAACTGGTGGGTTCGCCAGAAGTTTCTCATCGGTAAGCGTCTGGGATTTTCTCAAGCGGAGCGGGGTAGGGTACTTATCACGCGAGGGTTACGAACGGCTTCAGGGTATTACAGCGACACTTGCCGATTATGAAGGCTTTCCTGCTCACTCCATGGCAATTCGGATACGCAATCAAATCATCGGGTTAGAATGAGCGATTTACTTCAACAAATTCAGCAACTTCAATTTAATAAGCGGAGTGAGGCAGAAGCCTTGCTCCTTAGTTTCATCGTTGAGACCTTTCCAAATCTCAAGGTTGAGAACGTCGAGTTACGTCCGCAGGTCATTTCTTTAAACTCATTCAATGGATTTTTGACACTACAGGATGGAGGTCGGTTGTTCTTCAAGACCCATACTGAAGAAGATAACCGGATTGACGAATACTACAACGCGACTATGCTTGCAGAAGCAGGCTACCCGATTATTCAGCCATTGTATAGTTCGACAAAAGCGGGACAGCATTTGCTGATTTACGAAGTGATTGAAGCTCCGTCTGTATTTGATGTTGCGTGGGAAATTGAGCAAGGCGACAGCAAACTTTCATCAGCACTTACACAAGCTCAAAATAACGCTGACAAAGACCTATTAAATTATCTCACAGCCACTATAGCGCCGCAGGACGCTGATTCAGCGCACAATGCTCCTATTCATCAGTTGTTTTATCATCGTTTATCCGGCGGGCGCATGACGCGTTTTTACGGCGATTTTCTGGCTGGCGGTGGCGAAACGATTGAACTACCTGAAATAGAAATTTCTATGGGAGAACTCGCAGGTAAAAAGTGGCGTATCAATGGGCAAATCTATGATGAGACACTTGCAAGTATCACATCAAGAGCGATCAGTATTTTACGTCCTAACGCAAGTGAAGCCACGATTATCGGGCATGGTGATGCACATAACGGCAATGTTTTTTTTGAGAGCGATCCTACGTCAGAAAACGATTTTCATCTGACCTATTTCGATCCGGCGTTCGCGGGCAGGCATCACCCCTTGTTGGATTTAACCAAGCCCCTTTTTCACAATGTTTTCGCGATGTGGATGTATTTCCCTGAGATCAAGGATGCAAAAACCGATTTACAAGTTTATGTGAATGATGTTGAAATAGTCATTGACCATAATTACGAATTACCCGAAATCCGGCATATGTTTTTGGATAGCAAAATTGAAAATACAGTCATTCCAATAATGAGAGAACTCAAAACCAGCAGAAAATTGCGCGAGGATTGGCGCACATATCTAAAATCAGCATTATTTTGCTGTCCATTCCTGACGCTCAACCTTGCAGATCGTCAGCGATTCTCGCCTAAAATCGGTGCATTAGGATTGGCTATGGCAGTTGAGATGGGCGCGGATAGTGCTGGCAATCGTAGCCTGATGGATACAACATTAGATTATGTAGAAGACTCGATCCGCTAAAACTTAACGAAGCGCATCGAGCACACGTTTATACGTTTCTGATTCCGGCATAAATACAGAATGCACCGGCGTTGCGACGATTTGTGTACCGCCGATTGTTCTCAAATAATCTACCACGTCCATCATGGTGTTACTTTGAAGCGTGAGCGTTGCTGTATACCATTTTTCCGATGAGCCAGACGGTGCTGAATAAATCGGCGCGATTGTCGGTCCCTCTAGACCTCGTGTTAGATCGTGTGAGTCTAGTTTATTGCCGATGTCTTCCGCAGAATTGCCACAAATATTCACCGTGACCTGCATATATTTACGCCCCACAATGGCGGCATCCATATGTTCTAATATCGTTCTCAGAACATTTTGTGCAGTCTTACTGCTTGCAATGAGTCGCTTATTGCCGATCAAACACGCCTGTGAATCGACAATAATGCCATCACCAATAATTTTAAGGTGATTTTCGCGCAATGTTGTGCCGGTTTGCGTTAAATCGACCACAAAATCCGCGTAGCCAATCGTAGGCGCGGCTTCGATGGCTCCGTCCGCCTTAACGATTGTAAAGTGGTGTATGCCGTTCTGGTGCAAAAATTCGCGTGTCATGTTTGGATAGGTTGTGGCGACACGAATGTTGCGGTATTTCTGCTCCCTGAAATCCAATGACACATCTAACACATCTGCCATGGAGGTCACATCCGCCCACATCTCCGGCACAGCGACAACCAATTGACAATGCCCGTAACCCAATTGTGGGTGAATAACAAGCAAATCTTGATGGAAATTTTCTTTGACCACATCGTATCCGGTAATGCCAAGTTGCGCTGTGCCGTCTGATACTTTATATAAGACATCTTTAACACGTTGGAATAGCACTTCAACTTCGGCAATTTTGGGAATACGACCCACATACTGGCGCTCATTTGGTTTGTGAATTTTCAGACTACAATCTTTTAGAAAATTATAGGTTGGCTCCGCAATTGCGCCTTTACTTGGTAACGCCAGCGTCACTTTATCGGTCATATTTTCTGATCTCCGCAATGAGTTTCTCTATATCATTGGTTTCATAGCTATTTTTATTGAAGATAACCCTTCCAGAGAGATCGATACTGAGCTGAAGGTCGTTAGGGTCTATATTTTGCTCTGGCATCAGAAGTGTAACGGGAATGTCATGTTGACGTATTAAATGCAACCATTGCCATATTGCACTTGAATCCGCGTTTTGGGCATGTAGAAATAATCGCTGAGATACGTTTGCAGTTTGTTTAATAGCATCTGCAAGTGCGGTTGCATCATACGCAAATCCCACAGCAGGTACACTAACTCTATCGCTAATCAACCCGATTAATTCATCATATCTGCCGCCACCACAAAGCGAGTTTCCTTCACGATCAACAATCTCGAAAACAATCCCGGTGTAATAATCCCAATTGCGAACGAGATCAGGATGTATTTCAATCTGTTCCAGAGGGATTCCGTAGGTCTCTAATTGCGAGATAATATTTTCCCATTGCTGTAACAAGGTTGAGTCAGGTAATAACTGTTTCAGTTCATGAAATGCACTGGCGGGTTGCCCATGAATTTTCGTCCATTGCGTAATGAGGTCGACAACATCGTCAATTTGCTCACGTTCATTGACTTGTTTGTGCTTACGTAAGATTCGCGTGGCGATGTCTTCGCGGGTACGACCGCCCATCGTATTATTAATCTGACCATTTCCCAATGTTGCTAAGAGCATCTGTGTTAGGGATTCATCGTCTGTTTCTAGTGACAACTCTGATTTTGTCGGCAGGTATCGGTCAAGCAGAGTTCTAAATGCTGAAACATCACCATCTTGTATAAGATTACGGTGAGTGAGTATAAATCGCTCAGTCCGTGCGTCTATATTAAAACGACCTAATGCTTCACGAATGACCCCTGAATGACCAACTTTAAGCGTCCACCCGTTGACATTCTGTGAGATCACGCCTTGCAAAGCGAGCAGAACAATTTCAATGTCTGCGGCGATGCTGTTACTACCGATTAACTCTGCGCCTATACTATAGCGTTGATAGTCCGAAGTTCCGTTTTGAGTGTAATCCTCAAAAACAGCACCATGAAACTGCCAACGGGCGACGGTTTCTTTGGTTTGGGTGGCATAGTGATATGCCGCCGCCGCAGTAAATTCTGGACGGAGAGAAAGCTGTCGACCATAGCGCTCAAACGTGAACAATTTTTCAATAATTTGATCGCCGGCTTTGGTTAGAAAAAGCTCAGCGGTTTCAATAATTGGCATTTCAAGAGTGGTATACCCGAAGCCAGTCATGATCTGTTCTAAAGCAAACGAAATCTCTCGGATTCTCTTTGCGCGTTGGAAGTCTGTCATAGATTTTCTGTGTTTTTGTGGTTGATAATGGTAAACATGATAACCATAAATATCTGAATGACAATAGCCAAACAAAAAGCTCAGTTTGACCCGTAGAGTGGTCAAACTGAGCTTTCAAGATCAAATGGTTTATAGGGTAAATACTATTCTATATATTCACCACTACTGTATACATAGACGTTTGGACCTTCTTCGATGTCTGGAGAATTGAAGTTATCAAACTCTTCAGCGACCCATTCATAGAGCCAGTTCGCATCAGTGATCGAGAGATTTACGCAACCATGACTACGACGATACCCAAGCCCATTGTGCCAGTATGCCCCGTGGAGTGCGCGACCTTCATCGAAGAACATTGTCCACGGAACTTCTTCTAGCATATAGAAATCATCTCCTGGAGTACCCCATGACATATCGTGGCGAACGCGACGATAGTAGATGTTGTACGTGCCTTCAAATGTAGGCCAGCGTGGTAATCCACTGGAAACTAACGTAGCGAAGACTGGCGCATCACCTTCGTAGGCGATCATCACTTGTTCATAGAGGTCAATCATCACCCATCGCTCAGTTGTCACCGTCTCAGGGCGTTCTATTGGGATAATTTTGGCAACTGAAGTCTGATGTAGCCATTTGTCCACACCGATTTGGTACCATCGCCATCCATCGAGTTCTACGGTTGCGTATATGTTGATTCGTGTATAACGGTACAGAAGTCCATTGGATTCGAGCGGGTTACCACCAGGAACGCTACTTGGATACGCATTAATGAGCATCCATGCAATGCTGTGCTCTGGCATCGCTTCAGGTAGGAAGATACCGGTAAATTCTGAGACTACATAATTGGTATCTGTCAGAAATTGTGATGGCACCCACTCATTGGTGTTGATTTGCGTCCAACCATCCTGTGTCACTTGCAAAATTGTGAAAAAGTTGAAGCCGGCATCTAATGTACGGAGTAATGTTCCGTTAGGCGCATCATAAATGGGTGCCGCGCCTGTTACCTGTTGATAGCGACGATCATGGAGTAGACTGGTATCAACAACTGGCGATGTAAATTGAGGTTCTTGATATGTACTTATCGCTTCTTCGGATAATCCGATGATTGTTGCCGACTGTGCGACTTCTACACAACTAGAATTTTCACAGTCTTCGTCTTCCTGAGCTAGTATCGGTAATGTAAAGCCGAAAATCAGTGTAAAAACAACGATAACAAAGAGTAACTTGCTACGCATCTGGTATTAATCCTTCCTGCACTCATTTATGTGAACTGGATAGTACAACCATAGCATTTAGTTACTATACGCTTCAACATGCCTTGCCCTACGCGTAACCAACGATGACTACTCACAACATTACGTATCCAGCGAATGCAATAAAAAAAGCACCCATTTCTGAGTGCCTTCGTACTTGTGTTGCGCGATTAATTATTGATAGTCTCCACTGCTGTAGACATATACTGCCGCACCGAGGTCATTATCAACCGTGAAATCAAATTCGGAAGCGGACCACCGATACAGCCAGTTTGCGTCGGTGATAGACATATTCACACAACCATGGCTTCGTCGATAACCGAACCCATCATGCCAATATGCGCCGTGTAGAGCAATATCTCCGTCGAAATACATCGTCCATGGAACTTCTTCAAGATAATAAAAGTCCGGCAAGCCCTGTGAACCACTCATCACTGTGCGCTCGTAGCGAACATAGACATGAAACAGACCTTCATTGGTAGACCATGCGGGTAATCCACTAGAAATTAGGGTGGCGAATACCGGCGTGTTACCTTCATATGCAATGGTGACTTGCTCATAAAGATCAACACTTACCCATTTTTCTGTATCAACCTCATCAAACCGCTCTACGGGAAGCACACGCGCTACTAAGGTCTGTACAACCCATTGGTTCACGCCAATCTGATACCACTCCCAGTCGCCAACCTGAACAGAATCATAGATATTCACTGTTGTATAGCGAAGGAGAAGTTCATTTGCGTCATCAGGTTCGCCACCCGGTACACTACTCGGATAGGTGTTCACAAGAATCCATGCCATTGTATAAGGCAAACCATCTTCTGGTAAAACTACGCCGGCAAATCTCGATAGTGCGACATCCTGATTAAATGCGCTGTTTTGTACCCATCTACCGGGACTAATTTCTACCCAGTCGCCTTGCGTGCTATATACAGTAATGAAGTTGAAGCCGATACCAAATTGACTGGTGACATTACCATTGGGCGCATCATAGACGGTCATCTCTCCCGGAACACGGCGATATACACGGTCATTGATAAGGCCATCGGTAGCATATAACTGTGTTACATCGGGTTCTGGATAAGCATTAATCATCTCTTCCGAAATGCCGTAACTTTCTTCTTCTTGTGCGCTTGCAGGGATCAAGCCAATTGATAGAAATAAAGTCACAAATAGGAATATCATCGTTGCGTATTTCATAGAGCCATCCTCATTGATTTATGTGATTTACATGTCGAATTCATATACCTATCAAATTAACATTATTTGACCATCCTTCACAACAGCGGAAACACCACGCTTACCCAACGCTTGCAGTACGTTGCCGAGTAGAACGTTTCGACATATACTTAGTGACATCTTATTGTCTACGCATTCTATGCGGTCAAAATGAAAATCAAAATGCAGAAGGGTGCACAGGAGAGGCAGAATGAAATATCAAATTAAACGTCTTTTGTGGGGGGTAATGCTCTCAATCCTATTTGGGAGTTTTACTTTTGGTGCAAGTGTATTTGCCATCGAGGAATCTCAGCAATCGCAATTTACAGCCCCGATTCTCGTCGCTAATACAAGCTTCTTAAACGTGCGTACAGGTCCAGGCATTCAATATACGACGTTGGTAACCATCGTTGGTGGTACTGAATTGCCAGTATTAGGTGTTGCGCGTGACCGGGTATGGTATCAAGTTTCGACAATCGTTGGGGTAGGGTGGGTAAACGTACAATTTACACTCCCTCGTGGCGATTTTACGAATGTTCCGTTTGCACAGGAACCGACATCAGCGCCCATGGAGTTTGATACTCTGATGGCGCAGACTGCTCAAGGGGATGCAACGGGAACTGTGAATTTTAGTAGCGGTCTTGAATGGGGTATTTCTGTTGTTGTTGGGCATCCTTTCCGCTCAAATCCAGCTTTAGGGGCAGGTTCGTCAGGAACAATTGGCGCCACACCTGACCGCATCTATATTGTCTATGAAGCGATCAGTGCCGAAGGTACAACTTGGTATCGCATTGATGACCCTACTTTTGGTATTGGTTGGGTAGAATCCGGGAAGGTTGCTTTCAGACCCTTCGCCTGTGAGCTTTCTGCGGTTGTGTTCACTGCAAGTGCCGCGCCTGGCGCAGGACCTGATGGATCAGGCTCTCTTACCGGTGAAGTTCGTGTCAATCAAGGTGCAGAAGCCTATTTGCTAGATGCAAGAAACGAACAATTCAAAGTAAGTTTATTAGACGGTAGTACAGGATGGGTTCCCTCTTCAGTTGCGGCAGTTCGTGGTGATGTTTTCTCTAACTACTGCGCGAGTGGTGGCTCTATTGTCGCTAATGCATCCACAACAACGACAAACGGCACAACCGCTACTGGAACAACCAGTACGCAACCCCGTTTTGCTGGTCCGCGTGCTGTAATTAACACTGGTTTCCTTAACCTTCGCAGTGGACCCGGTGCACAATATAGCGTTGTGACCACACTAGCCGGTGGTACCGAAGTTCCGTTGATTGGTGTTGCTAATGATGGTGTGTGGTATCTGGTTCAGGGTACATTTGGTCGTGCATGGTTGAATAGCGAATTTGTGCTCTTCCGTGGTGATGGCTCACGCCTTCCTATCATTCGTGATTTCTCCGGCAGTGTTTTCTCTGCTCCCGTGGCGGTGATTACAAACGCGGTCACACTTTACGCATCGCCAAATGTTGGCGCAAATGTCATTGGTGCAGTTTCCGGTCCCGCAGAAGCATCAATTGTTGCGCGGACATCAAACTCTACGTGGGTTCAGATTAGTACGTCAATTGGCTTCGGATGGGTTCAGGTAACTTCAATTACTTTGCAAGGTGATACGAGCCTGATTCCGGTTGTAAACGGCTAAGAACGCATCTCAAATCATTTATAGCTAATTTCTACAACGCCCCGTATGATATGGGGCGTTGTGTTTTACGATCACCGTTAGGAATTATGAATATGGACAACCTTGCTCACAAATTAATGTACTTAGATGTAGCTCAACAAACATCACAAGCGCCTTCGGCAATTTTCGGCACTGCCGGTAGCCTTAGTCAATCTCTGGGTAACCGTCCCGCGTTTAGGATTGGCATGTGGCCCTGCATCAGTAAAAGCCATCCTGAAGTTGCTATGGGCTTTTTTACTGCATTAGCAATGTATCTCGAACGCTGGCAATCCATACGGGTCTACCACTTATTTATTAATTACGAAAACGCTTCGGAAGATTTTGCATGGGATATTTCAAAATCTCAATTTGAAGTCGAGCAGTGGCATGTAGAGGGTTTGGATGAAAATGTTGGGTTATGGGGTACATTATCCGTTGAGGGAGATCAATGGAAACTCAATATTGATCTTGAATATGATAATGCGCTGGGCGATGCGGAAGAAATTTCTCTGAGTTTTGAAAAATCGTCACTCGTCGACCTTATAAATTCTATTCCAGAAATAACTGAGAAATTGGTCGATTCCCTCGATATTTCAGGCGTTACAACCGATATGGGTGTTCAGTTTGATAGTTCGGATGCCGCGCTTGAATTACTCTTAAAAGATGTCTTCAATTTTGAAGTGATGCTCGAACTTTCGTTATGGGGTAGGGGATTATCAGAAAATGATGTCGTTCGCGGACATGAGGATCTGATTTTAGCCGGCAAACGAACAAGGAATGAATTTAGTGCTTGGTGTGTTGCTTCATTGACTGCTCAGGCGATGAAGCCGGGCTTTTTGCAAATTGCGAGTTTGATCGGTGATCGCGCCTTACTGGTTGTAGAGGAGTTTAGTGATTTTCCGTCGCCTACGCGCGTGATTGCTTCTGCTTTATACAGGGCAGGGAGGGTTCAAGAAGGTATAAAACTCCTAGAAAAAGGCACTAAAGAACACCCGCGTGACCCGAATATATGGATTACACTTGCAGAAAGTGAACGTGTATCCGGCAAATTAAATGAGGCACTAGATACATTTCAAAGTGCTATCGAAGAAGAAGCTGTGAATTTTATCACTTACGTGCGCTATGCAAGCCTTCTGGTATCTATGCTATATGATTCATGGGATATCGAAGCATACGTTTTGTGTGACATTGACAAAGTTAAGGGAAATTTAGCGCGATGGGAAATTGTAGAAGCCTATGAGGAAGCACTTAAGCTCAGACCCGATCAAGTTGAAATTCTAGAACAACAAATTTACCAGCTAGTTGAACTAGGTGCTTTTGACCGTGCGATTAAACGCATAAAGCAACTCAATACAGTTGATGATGGTGACGCAATTAGACGCATCATTGATTCTCTTTATGATCTTTACGGGGATAAAGAAGATGTCTTTGTAGATGATGTGGTAAGTATCCTGCGGCAATATGCCAATGAGGAAGGGGACATAAAGTCTCGTACGACTCTTGCCTCAGCATATATCTTAATTGAGGACAATGAGCGGGCGCGAACATTACTTGAAACCATTCAAACTGAAACTGAAGATAAAGATATTCTAGCTGATGTCTTGCATTTACTCCTCTTAATTGATGATCCAGATTTTGAAATGCGATTAACGGAAATGCGTCAAATCCTGGATGCGGGTAACAATCTAAGCCTTGATGATGTGGATTATCTTGAAGACACACTAGAACGTGTTCCTACCATGACTGAGCTTTATGTATTGTTGTCTAAAGCCTATCTAGCAATGGGTGAGGATGAGAATGCGCTGGAAACACTCCTTGATGGACACAAAGAAGTGCCGAACACGCCTGAGATCATCGTCGATCTTGCTAATCTACTATGGGATACAGATGAAGATGAATTGGCACTAGATTACCTCGCGAAGGCTTTAGAAGTGCATCCTAATAGTGTTCCAATACTTGCAAATCTCGGCTTATTTTCGTTTGAAGTGGAAGATCGTGACGAAGCACGGAGTTATCTCGCACGAGCAGAAGCACTTGACCCAAGACATCCTGATCTGGTAGAGGCAAGAGTGAAAATAACGCAATTTATCAATGAAGAGGGTGGTGAATAGGTCAATCTAATAGGACTGGTTTGACTTTTCCATTTGAGAGGTCGAGCAATGATTTTTCCAACTCAGGAATATTTGCAGTTGGTATTGAAATGATGATTGTGACGACTTCCACAAATGTCTCATCTACAATCTCTGCGTCGTGGTTCGGAAGAAGACGTTTCGTTAAATCGAACAGCGGGTAGGGGATTTCGATACCAAGTATACTCTTTTCTATTTTCAGCTCAGTTTTGAGGCTATTCAATGCAATATGAGTAGCCTCACTGTAAGCTCTAACTAACCCCCCGGTGCCGAGCTTTGTTCCGCCAAAGTACCGGGTAACGACAATCGCGATGTCGCCAATATCTTCACCCCGCAAAATCGACAAAACTGGAGGACCGGCAGTGCCTGATGGCTCTCCATCATCGCTCATGCCTTCTGTTATGGTTTGCCCGTAACCTACGCGAAAAGCATACACATGATGGCTTGCGTCAGGCATTTCTGCGCGTATTGAGGCTAAAAATGCCTTTGCTTCTTCAATTGTGGCGGCAGGGGAAACCGTAGCTATGAAGCGTGATTTTGCCACTTCTGTTTCAATACGGTGCGTTTCTGCTGGTATTCGATAAGGTTCTATCATTGTGCCTGATCTGATTCGTCATGAGTTACGATATATGCCTTAAAAATCGGCGGTTGAACTTCCAGCGTTTGATGGAGTTTGTTCACTTTCAGAAGATGTTTCTGTACAAGCATAGCAACAGCACGCTCTGTTTCCGCGTTGGAATTATAATTTTCAAGTCCCGCTACCGCCCTCAAGACATGCTTTTCAGACTGAGTGAGACTTAGCCATGTTGTTCTGCATTCTGTACGGATTGACCGACGTAAGGCAAGTTTACGAAGAACACCCTCATTGCCCATAGCCGACTTTTCCAATGGCTTCACTACATCTATAGTATGATAAATCGATCGAATTAAGCCGGCATATCTACCAGAAGACCATAACAGAAACTCTAATTCAATCTCAGTGAGTTTCTTGTTGTTTTGAGACATCAACTCATCAATCATACGCATTGCATCTGCCTGATTATAGGGTCCCACATAGTAAACATTATCCACAAATAATTCGGTAAACGGCTCTAGGGCAAGTGTGTCTAATTTGAGCGTTTCAACCAGCGTATCTAAGGGAGCGCGAGTAAAGGTGAGATAGCCGAGTTGTTTTTTGTGTGTATCACGAATTCCGCGTAGGGACTGAAAAAATACGGGGGGCAGGGAGGTTAACATTTTTTCAAACTCATCGAACATAAAAACGATGCGAATGCCATGTTGCAGTATGATTTGTAAGCCCAATTCAAAGTATCGAATACCCATGTAGGCGTAAAGAGGATTTGTGCCGTCTTGAAGCACTTTATAAAGCTCGTAGAATTCCTGTCCATCTTGCTTGGATAGCAATGTATTTTCGGTAAATGGAAAGAAATTCATGAAGAGACGATGCATTAGAATCTCGTATCCCGCCCAACAACAAAATTGCTCCGCCTCGTTGCTATCAAGGCGGGGAAGGGGACCGAATAAATTTGGGTCAATGATGATTGTCCGAAATTCATTCGCATTGGAAATTTTTAAGTATGATTCTTGCACCTTTGAATCGGCAAGATGTCGTAATAAGTTGGATTTTCCGACGCTACCAATGCCAACAAGTGAACAGGATTCAGAAGCCATCCAACGTTGCATAATATAGGTAACTTCATCTCTGCGGAACTCTAGCGGTTTCTGTCGAGAATTTTGCATCTCCGTGTACCCTCAACTTGTCGATAGAATAAATTTGGTTCAACAAGTACCATACTGAATTATCATAATACTCATTCAATCTCGATTATAGCGGTTGAAATGTGTTTGTGCATACATACCATAATACAGGAAAGGTTGGGGAAGGTGAAACAATATAAATTCTATGATGTCGTGATGGCGCTCTTTGTCACGGTTCTTTTACTAAGCAATCTGTTGAGTAGCGCCAAGTTGATCGACTTACATGCAAGTATCGGTTCTTTAGACTTGGTATTTGATGCAGGAACGCTTGTATTCCCAATTTCATATATATTCGGCGACATTCTCACAGAAGTCTACGGATATGAGAGATCGCGGCGTGTTATCTGGATGGGTTTTCTGGCGATGATCCTCATGGCGTTTTTTGTGTGGCTAGCCGGGGCATTGCCGGGACTACAAGATTGGGAAGAGGGCGTGGGGCAAAGTGCATATGACGCAATCCTGGGTGGGATTAGCGGACTAATTATTGCCAGTGTGATTGCATACTGGGTTGGCGAATTTTCCAACAGCTATGTGCTTGCAAGAATGAAAATTGCGACTCAAGGGCGTTGGCTGTGGATGAGAACCATAGGAAGTACATTGGTTGGGCAAGGTGTGGATACAATCACATTTTTTATCATCGCTACAATGTTGAATGTTTTTCCAGCCTCATTGTTTTTCTCATTGGTCGTCACGAATTACATTCTGAAGGTTGGGATCGAAGTTCTCTTCACGCCGTTTACGCTACTTGTCGTGAATGTGCTAAAACGTATCGAGAACGAGGATTACTATGACCAACAAACAAACTTTAACCCCTTCCAATTTGGCTTAAATCAAAACACAGATAATTGAACTATCAATGTGATGCTATGTCAATTACTCCATGATAAGTTTTCTTATCAAGAGTAATTAAAATTGGAAAAAGTGGGTATGTTTATACCCACTAAAGAGACAAAGTTATGAGGAAATGACTTTTTGGACTTGATCGGTGTCTTCACGGGGTGTTATGAGGTCAAGGCGATCTCCAACCAGCTTGAAGGCTTCCAAAGCACGATCAAGATGTTCTCGCTTATGTGTCGCCATGTAGCTCGTACGTAGTAAACTGCCATTTGGCGGAACGCCCGGCGGAATTACGGGATTTGTATACACGCCAGCATCAATCAGTGCTCGCCACGCTAACGCTGTTCGATATTCATCGCGGATGATTACGGGAATAATCGGCGTATTGCTCTCGCCTGTATCAAATCCCAGTGACTTTAGACCTTCGCGCATGTAGTTCGCATTATCCCACAGCGCTTCTACATGCTGAGGCTCACTCTCGATAATATCCAGCGCTTTCAATACAGCGGCGGCGGCAGGAGCTGGAAGCGCCGCAGAGAAAATGAGCGAACGTGCGTGGTGCTGGATGTAGTGAATAACTTCAGCACTACCGGCAATAAATCCACCAATAGAGGCAAAGCTTTTGCTAAATGTCCCCATAATAAGGTCGACTTCGTCAGTCAAGCCAAAATGTGCGCTAGTCCCCCGCCCCTGCCCGGTCACGCCAATACCATGTGCATCATCAACCATGATGCGAGCACCAAAGCGTTTACAAATATCCACTATCTCCGGCAAGGGTGCAAGATCTCCACCCATACTGTAAACGCCATCTACGACAACTAGCTTACCGGCATCAGTCGGGATTTTTTCAAGAGTTGTTACCAGGCTATTAATATCATTGTGCCGAAAACGGCGCATTTCTCCGCGTGACATTAAACTCCCATCAACAATGCACGCATGAGCGTCCTTATCCAGAATAACATAATCGCCCTTCTGGATTAACGCGGAGATTGTACCTACGTTCGTCTGATAGCCTGTTGAGAATACCAATGCGGCTTCTTTGTTTACAAAGTTCGCAAGACGGCGATCTAGTTCTAAATGAAGCTCAAGTGTACCATTCAGAAATCTTGATCCTGTGACACTTGTTCCATAACGTTCAAGTGCATCCATTGCCGCCTGCCGTACGCGCGGATCGGTCGTTAGCCCAAGATAGTTGTTTGACCCAATCATCACAACTTCTTTTCCCTCAAAGGTTGCAGTGGTTCCTTCGGAATCACTTAATGCACGAAAAAAGGGATAAATCCCCATTTCAATGGCTTCCTTTGCTTGTGTGAAATTCTTCGCTTTATCAAATAATTCAGCCACGGAAATCTCCTAAATGACACTGATTTGCTACTACTCAAATCCGCCTTGAGAAAAACGCATATGCCCAAGTTCACAATAAATAACCCTTAACAAGTAGCAACGTTCTGCGGAAGTTCTACACAGTTTATATATGTTCACACAGTTTAACAAGTTTAAAGCACAAAATGAAAATAACACTTACTTGCAAATTCATCTCATTTCGCTAAAATCAAGGTCTGTGTGGTTTACAAGAAAAAGTAAGAAGGAAAAGAAAACATGTCTTCACTATTATTCCGACGAATTGTCGTTTGGCTGATTTCACTGACGATCGGATTTCTTGTCTCATGGTTGATCGTCACGTTCGTTTTACCAGCCGTTAGCCCCGATCCAAACGCATCCACAATATCACTTGGTGAGTATGGTCGCATCTATTTTCTGGTGACGTGGATACCCATTGGCTTGATTTTTATGACCGTTTTTGATTACGTTATGGATACAAAAATCTGGCCAGACTAGAATCTCCAGTATTTGCAACCATGATTTTGCAATTTAGTGGAACAAACGACCATGTTTGTTCCACTTTGTTTATTCGCCATACTGACGCGATAAAAAAATCGCCCTACCCTGTGTGGGTAGAGGCGATTTGCCCCATAGGGGACTCGAACCCCTGTTTTAGCCTTGAGAGGGCCATGTCCTAGGCCACTAGACGAATGGGGCTTACGAAGGCTAAATATAGCAGTGAGTGGTTATTCGGTCAAGATTGAACTCGGCTGAGTTGACGCGATAAAGCCAATACGTTCTTTAGATAATTGAAGTGTTGTATTAGCAACCTCTCGCGCCCGTTCTGCTCCATGATACAGGATTAAATTCAGGTAAGAATCATCATCAATAAGTTCACGGTATTTTGCCTGTAAGGGTTGTAAGAAGCCATTTACCTCACCAACAACTGCCTTTTTCAAATCACCATAACCTTTACCTGCAAACTCTGTTTCAATCTCTGATTCAGAAAGATTGGTAAGTGTTTGATAAATCGTCAAAAGATTGTTTACGCCCGCCCTTTCCGGCTCATTACTAAAACGGACCTCACCATGAGAATCTGTTACAGCACGCATGATTTTCTTCTTAACACGATTTGGCGGGTCAAGTAAATAAATTGCGTGATATTCAGACTCTTCACTTTTGCTCATCTTAGATGTTGGCACATCAAGTCCCATAATACGTGCACCTGCTTTGGGTATCATCGCTTCTGGGATCGTAAAGGTATCGCCATATACATGATTAAATCGCTGGGCAATATCGCGTGTGTATTCCAGATGTTGCCTCTGGTCATCGCCTACAGGAACGGCATTTGCCTGATAAAGCAAGATATCTGCCGCCATCAAGGTAGGATAATTTAATAACCCCGAACTGATCGATTCCTGTTGTTGTTTTCCTGATTTATCTTTAAACTGTGTCATACGATTTAACCAGCCCAGAGGAGTTAGGCATGTTAATAACCATGCTAGTTCGCTATGGGCAGATACATGTGACTGGATAAAAATAGTCACTTTTTCAGGGTCTAATCCAGATGCGATATAGAGTGCGGCGACTTCTTTCGTTTTCTGGCGAAGCATAATGGGGTCTTGTTGAACGGTTATCGCGTGTAAGTCTACAACACAAAAATAGCAATCAAAAGTTTCCTGTTCAGCGACCCACTGACGTAATGCACCCAAATAATTACCAATAGTCAGATTACCTGAAGGCTGAATGCCTGATAAGACGCGTTTTTTCTCAATTGTTGACATATAAATCCCTAGAAATGGTCTATAGATGATGAAGCAGACAGACATTCTAACATTGCTAAATCTTCGCTTCAATAAGAGATCATTCTTTTCATCGTTTCACGTAGCATTACTCCTGTTGGTATTTTGCCTCAACATGAGCGATGTAGGTATCAATAGTCAAGCTAACAGGTCTCCCTTTGATGGTACATTACGACGTATTCATGTTCCGATATTGATGTACCACTATGTTAGCCCGCTACCAGAGGATGCTGACGAGTATCGGCAAAACTTAACGATAAGCCCTGAGCGATTTCGTGAGCATTTACAATATTTCTCAGAAAATAATTATGAAACTGTTTCGCTGTATCAACTCGATAATGCTCTAAATAGTGGAGCACCTCTACCCGAAATGCCGATAATCCTAACATTTGATGATGGGTATATTGACCATTACGAGTATGTTTTACCTCTCCTAAGTGAATTCGACTTCACGGGTACATTTTTTGTCATCACGGATCGTTTAGACAACAATGACCCTCAATATATTGATTGGCAACAGGCACAGATTATGAAAACTGCCGGAATGTCGATTGAATCGCATACAAAGTCTCATCCTGACCTAAGGGGGCGTGATTACGATTTTCTGATCTTTCAGGTTTTAGGAAGTATTGAGAGTATCACCGTCAACATTCAGCAATCCACACACATGTTTTCATACCCTTCAGGCCGATATGATAGTGTGACCCTAGATGTACTCAATACGATGCCGATTTGGCGAGCGGTTACTACTCGATCAGGCGCTCTACACACTTCCGACAATCGCCTGGAGGTGACGCGCTTAAGAATTAGTGGGGATATGGGTGTGGCTGGTTTACGTCAGCTACTAATGGCATCTACGCCTTAAATCTCCATGTCTCTGGAAGTAGCTCAGAATTATGCTTTGTTAGTGAAAGACCAATTTTATCGCCCAATGCAGTTTGGACCCGAATCGCTCTTTTCAAAAAATGTGCCGCCTTTTCCAATTCTTCCTTTCGAAAGTATATCACCCCAATGTTTGTCCAAACACGCGCTAAATTGAGAACCTCTTGTTGCTCTGAAAAATACTCCATACCAACATAATATTGATTCAACGCTGACTCTAGATCGCCCTGCCCCTCGTAAATTCGCCCTAGTAGCACATGCAAATGGCTAATTTGATACTGATTGTTGCCCGCACTTTCAAAACAGTGTGACAAAATCGCCATAGCAGAATCGTAATTTCGATTGAGTATGTCTACCTCGCATCTAAGCATTTCCGCATGAAAACTCTGGTCAACATCTGAAAGAACCTGAAGTGCCAAATTCGGTTGATTCCGTTCGATAGCAATCATACCTTTTTGCAACAAGTGATTTGGCGTAACAATTTTTTGTAGATTCGGGAATCGGTCTATACGATTCAAAATAGCGACTGATTTATCATATTCTCCACTTAGTTTGTATAATTTACTCATTTCCATTAACGCTTTACTCTGTACGTCAAAGTCTCCCTGATTTCCTGATTCTTTAATCAACGATTGTAGATCGGCTTTTGCTTGATCCCAATTTCCATATCGAATAAGCAGATGACAATAGAACAGTTTGACCTGCCGATTATCGACTATACTTTCGTGCAGAAGAACATGCTCTAAAATTTCGAACCAGAGCCGTGCTAAGAGTCTATCAGGGCTACTGTGTACATTGTCAAGCAATATTACCAGAGACCTCAGATATAGGCGCTTATCAAACCTAAGGGGCTTTTGATCCATAACTTGTCGCAGGAGATGTAACGAAAGCGGAAACGCCTGCGTTAAGGTTTTATCAAGTTGTTGAAAACAGATGTTAAGTAGATCCGTAACCCGTTGTTCATATATTTTTGATACGACCATCTGCACATAGTACTTTGCTGAAGGAATAAGCCTAATAGTCTGAAAATCGTCACTTAGTGTAGCAAGATGATATTTTACAAGTTCATAAAGTTCAGGTTGATCAAACTCGTGTTGAAACAAGATCAGAAGCATCTGACAATTAATTGGCTGTATTGGACAAAATGCAAGTGCAATCCATGCAGATTGCTGTTGCCGGCTAAAACTCATAAATAGTTGATTAAACATTTCATCTAATGATTTCTCTGAAATATCATTAAACATTCCACTAAGAAATTGTCTTGATCCAATCATTAACCCTAATGGATTACCATCAGTTAATGTAAACAAGTCCATCAGAACTTTTGAAGAGTCTATATCCTCAAACATCGGCGACTCTAGCGTATTTTGGATAAGTAATTTAGCGTTTCCTAACGTCAAACCTGATAACTTTATTGAGAAGTCAACGTCAACGTGAGGCGATTTTTTCTTAGAAGTCAGTATAATTTGGGCATTGCTAAGATCACGAATTAACGCGCTTATTGCCTCGTGATCGGATAGGCTATCTATTCCATCAACGACAATAATCATTTGATTTAGATAAAGTAATTCCCGCACGTTAATCATGCTATGATACGGACTCAAATGATCAATAATGCGGTTGGTAATCTCCAAGGTGGAGCCGGGGTCATTTATCCATAGCAAATCAAATATTTCATCATCATGTTCTTCCAGCATTTGTTGAATATATTTCTCAATGAGGAAAGATTTACCGACCCCTGAAAGACCGCTAACCATAATCGTCGATGCAAAGTGTTTCTGTGTGACGGTTAACATTCTCGAAAGTTCTTCATCTTTGCCAACCAATTTAGAACGAGAATTATAGGGTAACTGTCCCATAATTCTATTTTTTCTTCGACGGATCTTTGCGATCCATTCTTCATCAATAACGATTTTGGCCAGGCGATTTATAGCAATATCACGATAGCGCCGCGCAGTACGATCAACAATATTCCCCAAACTAATAAAGTCGTTAATGGAATAATTCCACGCCGCCCGCGCATAGCACAAATACAATAGTGCTAACCCCAAAAATTCGCCGGAATTTACCGAATTCAGTCGTTGTAAAAATGTTCGCTCTTTCGCTTCAAGCACACTCATTGGAAGAGCAATGTCGAAACCAATACACTGTTGATGAAATATTCCAATAATGAGATCAGTCAAAATGGATTGAATAGCATATTCACGAGCATTTTCAATATAGGGCAAATCAGGATTAGTGAGAAATTCCTCTACAAGGGCGAGGTGAAGTAAGGGGTTTTTCGTATTAACCCGTGATGACGGATTGAGGAAGGTATCAAGCACTTCTCTTATGTGCTGTTCAGAAATCCGACGATAGTTGTCGATATTTACCATGTCGCATTTGGAAAAGTCTCTATGCCGGCGTGAATTCCCACTCGCTTATACATCTGAAAACCGGTGAACGGGTGCCCCAAAATACCGTCGTGGATCGCCCATGAACGCCCACTGATCGTTCGCCAGGCATCAGTCTGCCGAAAGATATTTCCCTGACTTTCACTCAATTTACGGTGTAGTTCACCGTCAGGCTGGAACTGCTCATTGATTTCAATCATGTCTTTTCGACCACGTAAATAATTAAACCCATAGCGTTCGAAAACAATGGCATTGTGATACGCAAGCGGTTCGATCAGGAACATATCATGCCCCATATTCCGAACAAATTGCTCGAAGATTGGAACCGAATCCTTAAAAGCACGCAAACCTTTACGGACCTGACCAGGTGCTAACCCGGCATTCATTGCCTCCTCCTCGGCAGGACGATTGCGCGTGGTGGTGCCAAAATTTGTCCGATTTCCATGAATATCAATATCAATATTATATCGTGGGGAATCGAGATCATTAACAACCACGAGCAAAACCAATAGTTGATTATTGAAGGTGTCAGCCATATTCAGATACATCATTGGATCCAGATCAGATGCGTTCCGTTTTACGGTAATCTCCATAGAACGGCTTCCCTTAGCACACCGAAAGGTCAAAATCGGATGGGTAATGGATGGTGAAGACCTCGCACTTTCTAGCGTAATTCCATAGCGATCAAACAACCAATCAGGCAATAGTGTACGGTAGATTTGATGCTTGTCTTCATCCGGGAGATCGTTGATTTCTCGAATTGAATGAGGAAAAACCGTAGTCGTAGGGTCAGTCATATCTGCTTTTCAACGCTCGATTAATTTCACGTTCAGCATCACGTTTAGCCAATGTTTCCCGCTTATCGTAGAGTTTCTTACCCTTTGCCAGCGCGATTTCAACCTTCGCACGACCACGAGACAAATAAACACTCGTTGGGACTACTGTATAGCCGCTTCCACGCAAGTCATTTAGAATCTTGTTGATTTCTTTTTTGTGAAGCAGGAGTTTACGTGGGCGTAATGGGTCTGAGTGTCCATAAACGCCCGCATGTTCATAACGTGCAATGTTCACACTCATTAACCAGAGTTCACCGTCTCTTTCTTGAACAAAACCATCCTGCAAGCTGATTTTGTTATCACGGATTGATTTAATTTCGGAACCAGTAAGCACAAGCCCAGCTTCATATCGCTCATGTAAGTGATATTCGTGGGATGCTTTACGATTTCTTGCGATGATTTTCTTGCCTTCACTCATTAATTATCTTCCCCGGCAATGTTCATTTGCTCTTGCAAATAACGCACTGCCTCACCTATTTCAATATCTCGCCCATTATCATCAGGGATCATCGTGATGTCTGGTTCCAGCCCTACCCCATCAATCACATTGCGATCCGGCGTAAACCATTCTGCGGAGGTCACATGAATTGATGATGAATCTGAAAGTGGGAATATTTGTTGTATGGTACCTTTTCCATATGTAACCTGCCCAATCAAAATCCCTCTTTCATAGTCTTGGAGAGCACCTGCAACCAATTCCGCCGCACTCGCCGTTCCACCATTCACAAGAACGACCAACGGAACCTCAATTGCTCCTCCGTCAGCGGTAGCCTCAAAAGATCGCTCACTGTCAATTGATTCCTGATAAAGCACCACGCCGCCGTCTAAGAACTCACTTGCTACCTCAACGGATTCTTGTAATAAACCGCCACCATTATTACGCATATCAAGTATCAATGATTCAATATCTGCTTCATTTAGAGACATTACCGCAGACTGAACTTCTTCCGGAGTTCGGGCAGTAAATCGCATCACTTGAAGATACCCGATACGGCTATCCTCTTGCAGAACACGCCATAATACAGAAGGTATGTTAATGACATCAAACAAGATAAAGATAGTTTCTTCCGATTCTTCACCATTTGCATCTGTCCGGCGTACTACAATTTCTACACCACTGCCATCCGTAACTTCGCCCCTTAACATTTGGTCTACTGCGTCTTGTTGTAAAGCGGGTGAAATGTCAACCTCGTCTATGCTAATGATAACATCATTGTCTTGCACACCCGCATTGATCGCCGGTCCATCCGGAAATGGGAAAAGCACAAAATTTCCATCAGCATTGCGCGAGAGATTTACGCCAATACCTCCATAGGTGCCCGCAAGGACATCAGATTCACTACGGGCGACTGCCGGCTCAATAAAGAAGGTATTACGATCACCCAGAGCCTGCAATACGCCCCGGATAGCCCCATATTGCCTTTGTGAATACTCAGGTTGCTCCCGCAGATAATGCCTATTTAGTAAATTCTGTACCTCATCTATGAGTTCGTAAGATTCATCAGTCTCTGAAACATCCCCATTTGAGGCAAAGACGGATGGGATTTCCAGGAAATCACGAGAAAAGAAGCCTGCAAAAAAGACAACCGCAAGCAATATCCCCATTGTAATGCCAATAAAAATGGATTTTCGAAATTCCGAATATTTATCTGAAGGTTTTTGCATACAGTTCACTTGTATAATTATACTTAGTTATTCAATGGTGCATTGTATCATTCCATTATTGGAAATCCCAATATCAGATCAAATCGCCAATAATTCTTTAAGGACGTACTTTTATGACAACCAAACACGATCCTCCGCTTGTACTCATAGCTGATGATCAAGTACCAACGACCATTCTACTCGAACGTGTTTTCGAACATGAAGGTTACCAGATTAAGAGCGTCTACGATGGAATAACGGCAGTACAAACCGCGAAAAATCTATTACCGGATTTGATTTTGCTTGATGTCAACATGCCGGGTATGAACGGGTTTGATGTGCTCCGTGAATTACGTGAAAATCCTATAACGACGAATATTCCTACAATTCTCATTACCGCCATGGGTGATCTGTCAAACGTAGTACATGGTCTAAAGTTAGGCGCAGATGACTATCTACGAAAGCCGTTCCAGGCACAAGAATTATTAGCACGCGCACAGAGCAAAATGCGTTCCCGGAAATTAGAAGAGTCGTTACATAGGCGTTCCCAAGAATTAGAAGCCCTATTGCGAGTGGCAGAAGAGCTAAATCAACATCTTGAGATTGAAGACCTGATTGAATTTATTTTTTACCTTGGTATCGATCTTTTGTCTGGTCATGCCGCCGCATTGTTTCAATTTGATGAACAAGATAACCGCGTTACTGATATGTGCATTCGTACACGGGACAATGCTGATAATGATATCCCACTAGATAAGGATGCCATCCTTAAATATTTAAGAAATCACCCCCAAGCACAATTATGGTCGGAAGATGCGCCGCTATTTGCCACGTCAACAGGTGGCATGATAGCACCATTACAGCATCGTGGAACAATTACGGGGATGCTTATGATTATTGGTGAGACACCCTACGACGAAAACCATTTACGCTTACTCAATGGTATTGGGCGACAAGCCGCACTCGCACTACGTAATGCCGAGTTATACGAACTACAACTCAATTACTCACAACATTTAGAGGATAAGGTTGCGGCTCGGACGGCGGAACTAGAATCTGCACAACAGATGCTTATCAGATCAGAAAAGCTCGCCTCGGTAGGACGTTTAGCGGCAAGTATCGCCCACGAGATTAACAATCCACTGTTTCCTATTCAGATCAATCTGGAGCATATGCTTGAAGACATACAATCAGGTGGGCAAATTGATGAAGAAGAAATTAAGCGGACGCAGGAAAGTGTGGAACGTATTCGGCGGATTGTAAACCAATTACTAGAATTCGCGGGTAAGCGGCGCACTGGAGATCATTCAGTTGAGCCGTTAGACATCAACAAAATTATCCAGAGTATTATTAGCCTTAACCGTAAGTTCTTTGAACAAGAGAATATCAAGACAGACTTTTCACCCAAAGAACTACCCCTGATTGAGGGAAATCGCGATCAACTTGAGCAAGTGTTGATGAATATGACACTAAACGCTAAGGCGGCGATGAAATCAGGTGGTGTCTTGGAGATTACCACGTTAAACCACGATAACGACATTATGATAAAGATAAAAGATACGGGGCACGGTATTCCAAAAGACATGCTCGAAACGATCTTTGAGCCGTTTGTCTCTACAAAAGAAGAAGGAACCGGATTGGGATTATTTATTAGTCATGGGATTATTCAAAATCATAATGGGAGCATACGGGTAGAAAGCCATGAAGGTGTTGGAACAACCTTTACGATCACCCTACCCGCTTCTGTAACAGTTGTTGAGCAAAAAGGATAAAGAAATCTATCCTACAGCTTGCCATGTACCACGAAAATTAGCTTCATCCAAAGCGCCATCGTTAAATGCCGCGACGCTTTCTAGTGGGGCGGCGATAGTATTTAATACAAGATCACCATTTTCGCAATCTACCAGACGGAACCCAACCGCATCCTCAGCGATGTTTGAGGTTAATGGTGAAACTGCCTGCATCGCTTCCGTGAGGTCATCACGCAACACATCACCGGCAGATGTGCAAACTGAAATGAGTAGCGTAGATCCTAATTGAGTATTTACGATCATCGTATCATCGGCAATTACATTGAGATTGCTTAAACCATTAATCAAATCAGCATAATCACCGACGCTGGCTTGACTTGTGATGTTGCCGGCATCTTCCGTCGCATCAATGGCACCATCAGCTTCTTGACCACTGTCTGCAACTTCTTGAGTTTCTTCAATGACCGTATCCATAACATCTGCTGTAGGATCAACAATCACGGGTTCAGTGGGATTACCTGCAACGTTTGTTGCTTCATCATCATCGTTGGATGCAAATGGATTAATCACCAAAACAACAAGAATGAGAATAATCAAGAAAATTGCAACTAATAGCACGCCAATAAGACCACGCCGACTAGATGCCGGGGTCGGATTACTGACCGTGCTCGCTTCCGGGTCGTCAGAAACATCGTCAAGGAAATCATCATCAAGATCGTCAAGAAAGTCATCATCGTCTTCATCAGCAAAGAGATCATCTTCTGCCAAACGTGCGCTCAACGGCGCAATTTTCTTCCTTTCTTGACGAAACTCAGCCATAAGTGGTTCTAAACCGTCATGATCAGGGTTTAGTCGTGATACATTGTTAAGTGCACGCTCTGCTTCATCTTGATCTTCCACAGAATGAGCATATAACCACCATAAATCGGGGTTATCAGGATATTCGTCAAGGAGGGGCTTTAATATCGCTTGTGCTTCTGAAGCACGGTCAGCTTCAATAAGTTCATAAGCCTGCGACAATTGACTATCTATGTTGCTCATCTTAATTCTCCCGGGTTAGTGAAAGATAAAACCCCAAAATGATTACAGTTAGCAGTTTACATCTAACAACTATCTATCGCAACTAAACAAAAAAACCACCCTACCGTAGTTAGAGTGGTTTTGATTCTTTTGCCTTGGAGAGGACTTGAACCTCCACCCCGTAAAGGACACGGCCCTCAACCGTGCGCGTCTACCGATTCCGCCACCAAGGCTCATAGAGCAATCATTATACTAATTTCGTCTACGGTGTCAATGCTTTACTATCGTAGTGTAAAATACACAATATCTTCAGTTCTACTCACTTAGGAGAACAACCGATGTATATTGCTGTGGATGCCATGGGAACGGATAATCACCCGATAGCCGACGTAGCTGGGGCAGTACTCGCCGCCAATGAATTTCAAATTGGTATCATCCTTGTGGGTGATGACAGTCGCGTTCGTCAGGAATTGTCTAAGCACGAGGGTATCGCTCATCTGGATATTCGCGTAGTCCACGCTAGTGAAACAATTACCATGAATGATAAGCCGAGCTTAGTTGGTAAGAGCAAACCTATGTCATCATTGCATATCGGCATGAATCTGGTGAAATCAGGTGAAGCGGCGGCATTCGTCAGCGCCGGGAACACTGGTGCCGCACATGCAATCGCTATGCTGTATACATTGAAACGTATCGAAAATGTGAAGCGCCCTGCCCTAAGTGTCATTTTTCCGATTTTCGATCGACCTGTTACTATTATTGATGCTGGCGCAAATGCGGATTCTAAACCCGAATGGTTAGCTCAATTCGCGCTTATGGGGAGTATCTACGCCAATAAAGTGCTGGATATCGCTCAACCTCGTGTTGGTCTCTTATCCAACGGTGAGGAAGAAGGAAAAGGCAATCAACTTATTCTGCAAGCAAAAACGATGATACAACAAATGCCACTGCACTATGTCGGTAATGTAGAGCCAGTCGATATTATGGACGGAAAAGTTGATGTTATTGTTGCTGATGGCTTTATTGGCAATATTCTCATAAAAACTTTTGAAGCCTCTTCTCGTTATCTTACGAAGGTAATTCGGGCGGAAATAACTTCATCGGCGATTTCTTCTGTTGGTGGGTTATTGATTAAACCAGCTATGGAACGTGTTCGTCGGCGAATGGATCCATCCGAGATCGGCGGCGCACCACTTTTAGGGGTAAACGGTGTTGTCATTATTTCACATGGAAGTTCAGATTCGAATGCAATAAAAAACGCGATCCGTCAAGCAATCAAAGCCGCTGATGGTCATTTAATAGACACCATACGCGAGGGATTAAAGCAGGTTTCATTTGCGTCAGTTGATGAGATTGAAACGCAATAAGTATGATAAGGAATGAATCAGCATGGATATTTTACGTGGTGGAAAACCGCGCGTAGTCATTACCGGTTTGGGCGCAATTACCGCACTTGGTACCGTTAATTCGCTCTGGGATGCCGTCAAAGAAGGTAAATCTGGTATTCGTCGATTGGAAACAATAAATGTCGACCATGTACCCGTTAAAATTGGCGGCGAAGTACGTGATTTTAACCCCAAAGACTACGTTGACGATCACAAAGAAGCACGCCGGATGGGTCGTGCATCACAATTTGCTGTCGCCGCGGCATCAATGGCGGTTAAGGATGCAGGTTTATCGCCCGAACGTATAGAGACTCAGGGTGAGCGAACGGGTGTAGTGATCGGAACATCGCTGGGTTCGCACGAGATGTCCGAGCAAAGTACGTTGAAATACAAAACGCAAGGGTATCGTAAGCCAAATCCGCTTGCACTGATAAATGCCCTGCCCAATATGCCCGCTCATTACGTGAGTCGCATTTTTCGCGCACTAGGTCCCCTACATACACCTTCTACCGCATGTGCGGCAGGCACTCAGTCCATTGGAGAGGCGGCGGACTTAATCCGGCTAGGGAAATGCGATATGATGATAGCCGGTGGCGTTGAAGCGATTTTGCAGGATTATACGCTTGCAGGTTTCGATGCGATGAATGCGCTAGCGTCTGAATATAACGATAATCCTGAAGAAGCAAGCCGCCCGTTTGATGCAAACCGATCAGGTTTCGTATTTAGCGAAGGATGTGCAGTTGTGGTTTTAGAGAGCCTCGCACATGCGTTGCAACGTGGGGCACGGATTTATGCCGAAGTCTTGGGACATGCTTCATCATCGGACGCATATCATGTTGCGGTTTTGGATCCCGAAGGTCTCGGCGCGACACGTTCAATGAAATGGGCTTTAGAAGATGCAATGGTTAACGGTGAAGCTATTGATTATATTAACGCACATGGCACCTCGACACAGGCAAATGATGCCATGGAAACAATCGCCATCAAACGCGTTTTCGGGGATCATGCGTACAAAATCCCAATAAGCTCGACAAAGAGTATGCTAGGACACGCACTTGCGAGTTCCGGTGCGATAGAAGTTGTTGTAAGTGCGCTTAGTCTTGTTGAACAGGTTGTGCATGGTACCATTAATTATCACGATCCTGACCCTGAATGTGATCTTGATTATGTACCTAATGTCTCACGAACGGTCAAAAACATGCGTTATATTTTGTCGAATAGTTTTGGTTTAGGTGGTCAAAACGCATCAATCGTGCTTGGGAAGATATAAACGGGTAAAATCTTCCTTGATGTATAACTCACAACAAGCTATTGTTTGTTTAAAAGCAAATCGTAATTATGGTTATCTGATGAGTAGAAATAGGTCTGTATGGTTCATGTAAATGTAATAGGTGGTGGTCTTGCAGGAACAGAAGCCGCCTGGCAACTAGCTGAGCGTGGTCTTCAAGTAACACTGTATGAAATGCGCCCACAACGCACTACAGGTGCTCATGTGACGAATAATCTGGCAGAGTTAGTCTGTAGCAATTCACTTGGCTCCAAACTACGTGATCGCGCAACGGGCTTGCTTCAGCATGAGTTAAAAATTTTGGGTTCTAAGTTAATCGAATGTGCGGAATTAGCGTCTGTACCTGCCGGTGGTGCGCTTGCTGTTGATCGTGAAATTTTCGCGGAGCAAGTAACCACTGCGATTCAAAATCATCCTAATATCACTGTTGTGCGGCAGGAAGTAACCGAAATTCCAGACACACCGACAATCATTGCAACAGGACCATTAACCTCCCCTGAGCTTTCAAAACGTATTGCTGAACTTACGGGAGCAGATCATCTGTATTTTTACGATGCGATTTCCCCGATTGTGACGCTAGAAAGCATTAATATGGATATCGCATTCTATGCAAACCGTTACGATCGTGGCGAAAACGAAGACGGCGATTATATCAACTGTCCAATGAACGAAGATGAATATAATCAGTTTGTGGAGGCGTTGGTAACGGCAGAGACCGCTGAATTACGCGATTTCGAGCGCGAAGATCCGAATTTCTTCGAGGGTTGTCTACCGATTGAACAACTCGCTAAGCGCGGGCATCAAACACTTTCTTACGGACCGATGCGTCCCAAAGGAATCACTGATCCACGCACAGGCAAACGCCCCTTTGCGGTTGTACAACTCCGCAGGGATAACTTAGCCGGTAGCCTCTACAATGTGGTTGGTTTTCAGACAAACATCCGATGGGGAGATCAGGGTCGTATTCTTTCCATGATCCCCGGCTTAGAAAACGCTGAATTTATCCGTATGGGACAGATGCACCGCAATACGTTCATTAACTCCCCTACTCTCTTGCACCCAACGATGCAGTTACGTACAAATGAGACGCTTTATTTTGGCGGACAGATTACCGGTGTCGAAGGGTATGTGGGTAATATGGCAACCGGACTTGTCGCGGCAATCAATCTTGCGCGACACCTCAATCATGAGCCGGAGTTAGTGTTACCAAAAACAACAATGCTCGGCGCACTCTGCCATTACATCACCCATGCCGAACCCAAGCACTTTCAACCAATGAAAGCAAATTTTGGTATTTTGCCTGAACTAGATTCCAGAGTGAAAAATAAGCGTGATCGTTATGGAGCATATTCAGAACGCGCAATCAACGATTTGACAACCCATCTCGAACATCTCGGCGAGCGGTTCACTACCCCAATCGTCGAAGTATTAGAATAAACTCGATCTATCTCAAGGAGTATGACACATGCCGGAAATCGCTAATCGCTTAAAATCATTACCCCACTATGTGTTTTCGATCATTGGGGACAATATTCGTGATTTACAGAAACAAGGCATTGATGTCATACGTCTTGATGTGGGCAGTCCGGATATGCCTCCGCCCGAATCCGTGATGGATAGTATGGATCACAGTGTTCGCAAACCAGACAATCATGGTTATGCTGGCTATAGAGGTATACCGTCATATCGTCAGGCGGTCGCGCGATATTACAAACGCCGTTTTAATGTGACTCTTGACCCCGATAAAGAAATATTACCCGTGATTGGCAGTAAAGAGGGTATTATCAACCTTATTTTTGCCTATATTGATGATGGAGACACAGTGCTAGTGCCGGATATTGGTTATCCGTCATATGCAATGGGAACGCAACTTGCACATGGTAAGATTGCATGGATGCCACTTAGCGAGGCAGACGGATACTTACCTAATTTTGATGCGATTCCGCTGGAAGTCGCCTCATCTGCGAAAATGATGTGGTTAAACTACCCGAATAATCCTACGGGTGCGGTTGCAGACTTGGATTTTTATAAGAAAGCCGTCGATTTTTGCCAAAAACATGACATCATTCTGGCTTCTGACAATCCTTATGCAGACATTACATATGATGGCTACCACGCATCAAGTATGTTGGAAGCCTCCAATGGTAACCTGAATAATCTAATCGAATTCTTCTCCCTCTCAAAAAGTCATAACATGGCAGGATGGAGAATTGGTGCGGCTGTTGGATCGCAAGAGGTGATCGACAATTTGCTTCACGTTAAGAGTAACGTGGATAGCGGGCATTTTAAGGCAATTTATGAGGCGGCTATCACCGCACTTGATGATGTTGACGAAGACTGGATAAACAAAAGAAACAAAGTATATGCACGCCGCCGGGACATATTACTTGAGGCACTGCCCGATATTGGATTAAGTGCAAAGAAGACTTCCGGTTCACTTTATATCTGGGCGAAAGTTTTGGATGGTGATGAAGAAGGTTATGTGAACGAGGCATTGACCAAAGCCCATGTATCCCTTGCGCCGGGTTCGGCGTACGGTCCAGGCGGCGAAGGTTACATCAGAATTAGTGTTGGTATTGAAGATGATCGTTTGGATGAAGCCATCAACCGTCTTAAAGCGTGGTACAGTGAAAGTATATCAAAGGAACAAGTCGAATAAATATGCCGGAATATACTATTGAAACACCAATCGAAAAAGCGTTTCTGGTTGCCGCTAATCTTAGAGGTACCCACCCGCTATTATCTATGAGCGATTCACTCGACGAACTAGAAAAACTCGCTGAAACAGCCGGTATGAAAGTGGTAGGTTCGGCAACACAAACCTTCAACCGAATAGAATCTTCTACCTATATAGGTTCGGGTAAAGTTGAAGAGATTAAATTGGCTATCGAAGAAACCGAAGCTCAAGTGGTCATATTTGACGACGAACTTACCCCGCGCCATCAACGTGAACTTGAAAAGCGATTTGGACTAGAAATCAAAGTTTTAGATCGGTCTGCACTCATTCTGGACATTTTTGCTCAGCACGCGCGTACACGTGAGGGTGCGCTTCAGGTCGAGCTTGCTCAATATGAATACCGTTTGCCCCGCCTGACACGACAATGGACCCATCTTGCTCGCCAGGCAGGCGGTGGTGGATCTCGTAGTGGAAATGGCGGGGTTGGTCTACGTGGTCCCGGTGAAACCCAGCTTGAAGTCGATAAGCGGGAAATTGGGCGGAAGATTACAAAACTTAAGGACGATTTAGAACATGTGCGCGAACATCGCGGTCGCCATCGGCTGAACAGAAAACGCTCAGGTATACCTGTCATCGCGCTTGTCGGTTATACCAATGCTGGAAAATCTACGTTATTGAATGCCATCACGGATGCGAATGTCTATATCGCGGACCAACTTTTTGCAACACTCGACCCGACTACAAGAAAACTTGATCTCCCTTCAGGCAAAAATGCGCTGTTAACAGACACTGTGGGTTTCATTCAAAAATTACCGACTACCCTCGTTGCCGCTTTTAGAGCTACCCTTGAAGAAACTGTTGAAGCTGATCTTCTTTTGCATGTCGTTGATATCTCACATCCAAATGTTATTGAACACATCGAAGCGGTAGAAGATACACTTGCAGAAATTGATATGCCTGACGTGCCTCGCATTCTGGTCTGGAATAAAATGGATCAATGGGGTTCTGATGAAATGCTAGAATTGCCAGCGGATGCGCATGAGTACGTCTCAAGTGTTATGGTTTCTGCCTATAGAAAACAAAATTTAGATATTTTGCTGGAAAAGATTGAGGATACACTCTCACAAAACTATCGTTTGGTAAAATTACTTATTCCATTCGCGGAAGGTGAAATAACATCAATGTTGTTTGAGAATGCCGTGGTTGAGGCGCAGGATGCATCAGAAACGGGTATGATCTTAACAGTTCAGCTGACGCGTGAGATGTATGATCGATTTAAAGATTACGAAATTGTGGAGAAAAAAATCGATGTTTAAACGGATTGATCGCTCTCAAATTCTTCTACGTGCGCTGGGTCGAATGTCAGACCTCTTCTCTCAAAAGCGTGGTTTACCAATCATCGTTGGAATCATATTTGTAGCGATCAGCCTAGTAATTCAATCGCTTGCAGTGTTTTCGGATAATAATGTGATCGAATTTCTGGGTGTGCTTACGCATAATGTAGGTGTTCTGATCGCATTGGTTGGGATTATTCTCGTAACTCCACTTGGTGGTCGTTAGCCGTTGCGATCAGAACAGATAGATTATGCGATGGATCTAACCTACATTATCTTCTTCTATCTCAGATAGAGTTTCTAGTTGAAGCCAGTAAATTTCTGGACGGTAAATTGTATGAAAGAACATACGCATATCGGGTGTGATTGTTAACCCTGCTAAGGGAGCAGACAATTCGGTAAAGACAACAACATCAATCTGATCGTTTGTGCAACCGCCATTTTCGATGCAGATTTCAGGGTTAATACGCCCGACTACCCCTCTTGTACCAAGTGCATATGTAAAATACAGGTAATTGTCATCACCCATAATCACGCCAGTAACGTTTTGCAAGCCACTTACAAGTGGTTGAGGTGTTGATTCTCCATTTTCGAAATCTTCTCTATCTAACCATTCGAGCGCTCTTCTTGCGCTACCGTTGTTCGCAAAATAGATGTATTCCTCATCAACTGCGATACCTGTTGGAGATCGTAATTCATTTAGCGTTTGAATTATTTCTCCATTTCTGTTAATTGTGATGATGTTGTTACCTGTTAGATTAGTGACCACAAAGTGTTCATCATTTAATGCGTCTATTCCCCATGGACCTTCCAAGTTGGGAGCGATTATCTGTGGTGCTCTGCTTGGATTTACAAGCAAAAGACTATTTGTATCATAGTCAGGGATCCATAAATTTAGTGATGCTGTTTCACTACTTTCTGGATATAAGGCATGTGCGTTTCTTACGCCCTGAATAAATGTTCGTGTATCTCCAGTGGTGTCTTGTATCTCGTAAAGTGTCCAATCTCCGTTGCATACTGCATAGATATTGTCATTAAACCATGTGAATCCGTTAGGTCTTTGAACATTACCTGTAAGTACAGATAAGTCTGATTGGGTAAATGGTTCGAATGCTTCAGGTTGATTCGGTGCGTCTTCTTGAGCGATAAGCAATGTTCCGAATACTATTAGTGTTGTGAGTATGATTATTTTACTTATTCTTATTAGAGTTCTCATGACTATGCGAAATACTATCCTCAACTATAGGAACAGAAACAAAAAACGTCGTACCAACATTAGGTTCACTCTCCAGCCAAATCTTACCACTGTGGTTTTCAACTACTGTTTTAACCAGACTTAAACCTAATCCTGTGCCAGAAACGTGTTGAACTCCCTCTTGATTACCACGATAAAATCGATCAAAAACTCTATCATGTAATTCAGCAGGAATGCCTACGCCGTTATCTTGAACGCTAAAAACTAACATACCTGATGAAGATTCCACAGCGATTCTAACAACGCCATCATAAAGTGTAAATTTGATTGCATTTTCCACAAGATTGATTAATGCACGCCCAAATTGCTGACAATCTCCATAAAATGACGACAAATTATCCTCAATCGAAACGATAATCCTAACCTGTTTATCCGATATCAAAAAACTTAACTCATCAAGACAGCCATTTACTAGATCCGCTGGATCACAAGGCTTATGCTGATGCAAACCCATTTTATAACGTTCAGCATCTAAAATACCACTAATAATTCGATTCATACGCTCGAGTTGATTTTCCACGGTGCTAACAATGGATCGCAGTTCCTCGTCTTCAGAGAGATCGTCTTTTAATAGCTCAATGTTAGCCATGGCACCCATCAACGGATTTTTCAGATCATGGCTTGCCATACGCACCATTTCGCTCTTTAATCGATCTAGCTCAATCAGTTGCGTAACATCATTTAACACTGCCACCCAACCATTAATACGCGGTCGTCCTAAAATGGCAACATGACATTGAAAAACTTTGTCGTTAATAACAACATCATACACGTAACTATTCTTATGATACATTTCGCGTATCGCGTGCAAAAAATCTCTCGGAAGAATCTCTTTATCTAATTTACTTAAGATGTTACCCTCAGCTTCGCCAAGTTCTTCAATTGGGAGTATTCGTCGAGCCGCAGAATTCGCAAAAATGAGGCTAAATTTCCGATCAATCGCAACTACGGGATTCTCTGTACTGGTAAGCAGTGTCTCTAGTTGTTGGGCAAGTCTTCTTTGTTCGGTAAATACTCGCCCATGTGCGATTGCGACTGCCGCTTGCGCCGCAAGAAGTTCCATTGAGTGCACATCGTCCTCGCCGAATAACCTACCCTGATGTCCACTTACCACAAGGATCACCCCGATAATCTTCTCAAGGTAAATTAGAGGCACACAAATAACCGACCCGAACGTTTTCAACGCTAATGGGAAATCAGATTTACCTTTCCAATCACGAACGTAATTCTCTAGAAATAACGATTGCCGCGTTTTTGCGACAGTTCCTACGACCCCCTCCCCCATCATAATTTGAGCGTACAGGAGTTGCTGAGGTAATTGATAAACATTAACAAGCTCTAACTTTTCCCCCGAACTTAAGAATATACCTACACCGTTTGCATCCACCCACCCAGCCGCTTGTTTAGCGATTTCATTTAGCACAGTATCGATTGAGAGTTCTCGTGTTATCGCTAAACTAACGTTATGTAAAGTTTCGACCTGTGAATTTCTTTCGCGCAATGGCGTGATGATCTCACGTTGCAAAATTGCGACACTTATGAGTAATACGCCGATAGAACTTACACTTGTAGCAAGAGATGCGATAAAAATTTCTTGGTTAAAAAAGACTAAGCTCTGTCCACCTAAGAAAATAATGATCCCGGAAATAAGCACTACCGAGCGAAGTCTTCTTCGGTATCTCCATGTGACATATAAAGTTGTCAGATCAAATAAGAGATAAAAAGATACGGATACAATGTTGAATTGATACGTTAATGTGTCTTCAGAATTAATATCTAAAGGTGTTATGACTATAAGAAGAATACGAAGCCCGATAACTATACCTAAACTTAACAAAGACAAAAAGCGAAATTGCTGGCTACGAATACCTGCAAGTACCGTAACTAGGATATAAATCGAAATACTTGAGCCAGTAAAGCCTAGTTCAAGAATCCCAATAGACAATCCACTAAACACAGAACTCACATCACTGATGATTTCTATCGACTGAACAAAAAGCGATCCAATCGTCCATATAATCACAAACAACAAGAAAAAAGCATAAAACTGATTGAGTTCTTTACTGGCATCATGCCATAAAACCATCAGCAAAAAGCCTAACGCCAGAGAAAGAGTTAGGCTATTTATCAGTACAGTGATCGCGTTTGCTGTTAGCATAACAATCTATCAATTACTTACGGGTTGCTTCTCAAAGCGGTAGCCCACACGATGCTCAGTCAAGATATAAGTAGGATTTGACACGTCCGGCTCTATCTTACGCCGCAATTGGCTGATGTAAACGCGGGGATAATAGATGTCATCGACATATTCTTGCCCCCAAACTTGCTCCAAAAGGTCACGTTGTGTGACTACGCGACCCGAGTTTTCCAACAAAACCGCAAGCAACTTAAATTCTGTCGGCGTTAGGTGGATCTTCTTGTTATTCACATGAACATGCCGACGATGCAAGTCGATGCTTAAATAACCATCATTGTAACCCTGTTCAGGTTCACTTGTCACAGACTGCGCCCGCCTTAACAGCGCCCTCACACGAGCGACAAATTCGTTCAAACGAACGGGCTTCGTCAGATATTCATCCGCGCCCGCATTTAATCCTTCGATGACATCTTCTTCAGTTACAGCTTGTGCCGAAAGCATCATCACAGGCGTATCAGCCAATTCGCGGATACGCTTGCACACAGTTAATCCATTCATACCACCTGGCATAACAATATCTAAAATCACAATATCGGGCTTAGATACATGAAACGCCTTCAGCGCCTCTGCCCCATCACCACACAAAATCACATCAAATTCCTCGCGACGGAGTTTTCGTCCCAACGCATCCCTAATTGCCTGTTCGTCATCTACAATCAAAACTTTCATAAATTCTCTCGCATTTAGCCAGCAAAAAAGAAAAGCGAATACCACACGTCAGGTACTAACCGAGAATATTCGCTATAATTGTCTATTATAAGGTGATTTTCTATGAAAGGTGCATTTATGAAAACTAGTCGGATAAAACAACTAAGTCGACTATTGCTATTATTATTATTTCCGCTGATCTTAGCTTCCTGTAATTTGGGTGGTAACCCTGAACAACAACTCGATGTTACTGAGGTTCCAACCAACAGTGCAAATCCAACCCGGACACCGTTATCAAATAATAATTTCCCAACATCGCAAGCGGCAACACAAATTCCAATTCCAACATCTAGTGTGAATTTCAGCACATCGGTTGCGGTGCTTCCACCCACATTTACTCCGTTACCGGTAAGCATTGCGATTCTGTCACCCATTCCGGGCAACGTCGTTGCAGGCAACCTGCAGGTACTTGGTGCGGCAAGCCATCCACTATTCTTACAATATCAGGTTGAATTCGGTCCAGACCCCAATCCGAATAATCTTTGGTTCCCGATAACAGGGGTTGTTCAAGCTCCTGTAACAACCAATGGATTACTAGGCATATGGAACACGATGACGACCCAGGATGGTATTTATCAACTCCGCTTACGGGTATTCTTACGTGATGGTACTGATCTGAGCACAGTCGTTAACAACATCCGAATTCAAAATCAGGCACCCACGCCCGTTCCTACTAGCACACAAACTATCCCGCGTCCGATCGCGGCATTCACGCAGGACTTAACAACAGGGAATGCCCCACTCGTTGTACGTTTCATCAACCAGTCAAACGGCGCAATCGACTCTTATACATGGAATTTTGGCGATCGTAGCACATCCGCAGAAATTAATCCGTCGCACACATTTACCACGCCCGGTGTATACACTGTGACATTGACAGTAACGGGACCCGGTGGTAGTTCAAATGTTTCTCGTGTCATCAACGTACAAAGCACAACCGCACCTGTGGCGGCATTTACTCAAGATCGAACAAGTGGTCCATCTCCACTTGCCGTACAATTTACCAATCAATCTACTGGAAACATTACTGCTTACGAATGGAACTTTGGCGATGGGCAAACCAGTAATGCGGTCAGCCCAGCACATACATTTGTCGATGTCGGTACTTACAATGTTATTTTGCGCGTGCTCGGTCCGGGCGGATCCTCAACCGTTACCCGACAAATAACGGTACAAAATCCACAAATTCCTGCGCCAGATGCAGTGTTTACTCCCAACACGACCATAACTGGTAATACACCGCTTCAAGTACAGTTCGAGAACGCGTCAACCGGCGATATTACCGGCTATACATGGAATTTTGGAGATAACACACCTACTAGCAATCAGGAAAGCCCATTACACACCTTTACTACAGCAGGTACATATACGGTTCAGCTTACGGTCGTTGGGCCTGGTGGGCAGGATACGGCACAGGTCGTCGTAGAAGCCGTTCAACCGCCAGATGCGCCCGTAGCCAGCTTCACCATCAATGGTTTGTCATCCGATAGAATCCCGATGACAGTCACTTTTAACAACACAACCAGCGGTGAAGTTGACGACTATCTCTGGGACTTCGGTGATGGAACCACTAGCGATTCCACCGAGAGCCTCATTACACATGAATATACGGCGGCAGGAACTTACACAATCAAACTTACTGCCTCTAACGAAAGCGGAAGCACAGAGTTCACAGAGACTATTACCGCCCTACCCCCGCTCGTCGAACCAGATGCGCTATTTACTGCTAACCCAACCAGCGGACCTGCGCCACTTACTGTTGAATTCCAGAATCAATCTGCCGGGGACAACCTGTCGTTTGAATGGAATTTTGGCGATGGTAGTCCTCTGAGCACAACAGATCAAGCAATTCTGACACATGAATACACGCAACAAGGTACGTACACCGTACAACTTACGGCATCTAATCCTGATGAAGGGCTAAGTGACTCCTTCCAACTGGACATTACGGTAAGTGAAGAAGTCAGCCAGGTTGATCCCATTCAAGCCAATTTCACTGCCGCAGAATCAAGCCCATTGGTCGTGGATTTCTCCGCAACAGCTTCCGGCGGAGATAGCAACTACACCTATGAATGGGATTTTGGCGATGGGAACATCGGTACGGGGCAATTAACGCAACACACGTACGCAACAGAAGGCGATTACACAGTAACACTGACAATCAGTGACTCAGCTAGCACAACACCTGCTGTGTCTACACAAATAATTACCGTAAGTCCTCCACCTGTTACGCTTGATCCACTTCAGATCAGCTTTACTACAACCGAATCATCACCGCTTACGGTTGATTTCAATGCAACAATTTCAGGCGGGGACGGCAACTATACTGTCGCGTGGGACTTCGGTGATGGCAATGTCGGTAACGGCATAACCACACAGCATCCCTACGCCGCTGGTGGTACCTATACTGTCAACGTGACGGTTACGGATACCGCAAATTCCACACCGGCCACAGCTTCACAACAGGTCACGGTCACTGAAGCCCTTGCTCCGCTTCAAATCAGCTTCACGGCAACCGAATCATCACCGCTTACGGTTGATTTCAATGCAACAATTTCAGGCGGGGACGGCAACTATACTGTCGCGTGGGACTTCGGTGATGGCAATGTCG
>JAVJSU010000103.1:0-141984 GCA_040219275.1 Aggregatilineales bacterium
GCATTGACCGTTGTATCCGCGACACTGCCGCTCAGCACTTTACGATGCTCGCCGCAACGTAGGACAACTGCCCAGCCACCGATCCGTGTCTGTGTCTGACACGAACCATCTGTGTAGAGTGTAATTTCGTTCATATCACACCTCGCGTAATTATTTTCGTAATGTTAAAAGGTAAAAAAACGCACCTCACAATCCGTAGATCATGAAGTGCGAGAATGGTCAGAAAAGTTGTATTGCATACCGCCCGATGTGTGCTGAACAAGTGTATCTGTGACATACACCGATTCGTATTTCACGCGCCTAGATGCGCCCCGGATTCGCATCAGCGAATACCTCGAGACGTTGGCTTTTCCAGTCTGAATGGTTCTGTGAACCCAGTCACATTCCATCAGCATCCACGACGGCTAGCACCACCCAATAACGGATCTCGACCCGCATTATTTGGGGGCGGGGATGGCAGTGCTGTATAGAGTATTGAGGAAAACTCCCGAGGTAGCTTTCTCACATCGTAACCTCGTAGAATAACCACTTTCAAACCTTAGTTTTGCTTTGGAGGTGTGCCATGGAAAGTGAATGGGAGTTAGATCGAGTCCGTCTGTATCAGATGCGGCGTCAACATTCAGAATGGACATTGCAGCAGCTCGCAGATGCGGTTGGACATTGCTTGAGTTGGGTTAAGAAGTGGCTGAAACGCTTCCGTGAAGCTGAACAGACTTCATTGGAGATGTTCAAAAGTCGCTCACGTGCGCCGCGACAACGTCCGCGTGAGGTGGTGCGGGTTGTGCGAGATGCCATTCTCAGCCTTCGTGATGGCTTGAAGGAACGTTATGGTCGTGTTGTCGGTCCCAAAACTATCCTCTATCATCTGCACCGTGATCCCGTGCTCCAACAACAAGGACTTTATGTTCCCCGCTCAACACGCACGATCTGGCAGGTTTTGAAGGAGGGTGGGCGTATTCCAACACGAGTGGGCTACCATCATCCTATCGAGCGTCCGGCTCCTATGCAACATTGGGAAATGGATTTCGGGCAAATAAGCAATGCCATCGAATTCCTCACGGTTGTAGACCGAGGCACCTCGATCTTGGTCGATACCCAAACCCAAACCCATTTCGATAGCGAAAGCGCGTTGCTAGCTGTCACCAGTCTCTTCATTCGTAATGGGCTGCCTCAGAAACTGCGATTCGACAACGATCCACGCTTTGTTGGCAACTGGCTTGCAGACCGCTTCCCATCCCCTTTGATGCAGTTTCTGCTGTGTCTGGGTGTTGAACCTGATCTCGTCGAACCCGGAAAACCCCAACATAAGCCTTTTGCAGAACGCTCGGTTCGAACATTGAAGTATGAAAGTCTTTACTTAGATCGACCGGGAAACTGGATTGAAGCAGGTGAATTTCTCGACCTTTATCGTCATTTCTACAATCACGAACGTGCCAACCAGTCGCTGGCCTGCGGCAATCGTCCGCCCTATGAAGCGTTCCCACAATTGCCAGAATTATCTCATATTCCGCAGACCATTGATCCTGATCGGTGGTTACAACACTACCATAACCAGATTTTTCGGCGACGTGCTGACCAGAGTGGTCGTGTAACGGTTGGACACGAGGTCTACCTTGTTGGCAATCGATATGCTCGACAACGTGTGGCGTTCTGCTCAATGCCCACCAACGAGTTTTTCAGCTATTGGTTGGTGGGACCTTGATTGTAGAGCACGAAATTCGAGGATTGGTCGGTCATCCAATACCGTTCGAAGATTATCTCAAGCACATACTTGAACAAACCCGCAGGTCTCGCGAGAGCAGCCAGTAGGTATTCTCACCTTATCTGACTCCTTACTTCAGACCGAGTATAGTCAACTCACGCCGCCACCGGCTACGATGTTAGTAAACCAATTCTGGAGTTTTCCTCAATACTCTACACAGTGCGGATCAGAGCGATCATCTCTAGGAGACCGTCGGAGCACAATGGCTCCGGGAAAACTTACGATGCGCCCTTTCGAGCTAACACGGCCTGGTTAACGGTTCATCCGTCTGATCGGATAACTCCAGCTCTGCATTTGTTAAAGTGCCTTTCTGCACAGGTCATACCACGGCGGGGTTCCCCACTGCTCACCCTCCGGGCGGCACGGGTTTGCTATGAGAGAAACGGCGCTAGCCAGAAGCAAACCCGTAGCCGTGCCTGCTTGCAGGTATGAGGCAGTGGGGTGGCGTGGTACTGTGCAATGAGAAAGGCACGCAAATGCCAGAGAAAGGGATCGAGCAGATGGAACTGGTTAAAAGAGTGGGCGAAATGTAGCGCAGATTTACTCAACTGCCGTTCGAGATAGCGGATTCAAGCCGATATGGAACTCCCAAATCAGCCACTTTACACCCATTCCCAATGATTACAAATATCAATAATGTCATCGGCAATTTGTGATAGAAATTCTATGGAGAGGATAGTCGGTGAAAATAGGCTTTCAGTATTAATGAAATTCAGCACGTCTTGTCTTGAATCAGAGCGCAGTTCTGACAATGTCGTTAGCAGATATTCATGAATCTGGGACTTAAATTCTGGTTTCTGAACTTCCAATAACGGAAATAAAGTGGCCAGTAAATCTGCCCTATCATGAAGACTTGCCTTTTTATGGATAGCGTTCCATGCCTGCTCCAATAGATCAAATGGTAGATAGGGTGCCAAGTCACGCACAACTTTGGCGAAATTGTACTCATCCATATTATTAATTGTTATTTGCAACGCTTTTGATAAAATATGTGATTTATTTGGTTCGGGAAAATGTTCCGCAAATTCAAGCAGAATCCTAACATGATCTATATCAGGCAAAGTCGACGCGCAACGTACTGCTCGAAGCATATGTCTACCAATCAGACATGGTGCTAGCCCAATCAAAAAATGCGTCTTGTATTCATCTTTTAATCTAAAAGTATAATCTAGACATTTCACTATTACTTGATGACGCTTGTTATCGGGTAGAAATGGTATCAACCTTATCAAGGTCTCATTAAACACGAACTCATTTCCTATTTCACGAGCCAATGCTACAATTTCATTAATAGTAGATTTCAGTTGCCCTGCTGGTAAATATCTAACTTCACGGGTAAGACTACGAACCCGGAATTTAGGATCATCAATTTGCCACGCCAACTGAATGACTTCATCAACTAGAGATTGTTGTTTTAACTCTGGTAAATTTGACAAAATGAATGAAAGATTTTTATATCGCTCGTTAACGTTTTCGTCGGTTCGTGCTATTTGAAGAGCCTCATCGAACACCGTGGTATTTTGAGATTCTGGGAGATGTTCAGCTATTTTTGTCAATATCTCCGCAGAAAAGCGTTGTAGTGAGGCTACATACATTTTATCTTCACTCATGTCGATGTTACGGGCTAATTGAAGTGCCTCATTTAGTACCGACTGTGCCTGTTCATTTCTTAAATATGGTACGATTGAAATGAGGTTCCATGCATGAGTATATTGGATAGGTAAAGAGGAAGAATCATTATGCTTACCGGAAAATTTGAGAGCTTTATTAATCAAGACCGGCGGGCGCAAATCTGTTTTTGACAAGTAGGTTATGAGGATTTTGAGACCCTTATCCATAATGTCGGAGTCAACGTCAAACTGTACCAGTGCTTCATTTATCACATTTAGCTGTTGGTCTTCGGGTAGACACCATGCCAACCCCAGTAACGTTCCAGCAATATTGAAACCATCCCCAAATTCTGGCGGACGGTTTAAGACTTGACTCAGTAAATCTCCTTTTTTCTGGTAATGTTTCCCTTGCAGATAAGGAAACAGTTCGTATACAAAGGCATCCATTTGTGAGTGATCATCAACATCGCTCTCCAGGCTGAATATTTCATCAATAATCCCTTCATGTCGTTTTTCCGGTAGAAGCGGAAGCAACTTGAGTATGTGAGTAATGCGATGTAAAGGATCTGCATAAGTTCGAGTAAGTTGGAGATATTCATCGAGAATTATGTGTCGTCGGAACTCTGGTAGAAGCGGAAGTAATTTGATCAATAATTCAATACGTTCATCTGAATCAGCAATAATATTTGTTATCTCAAATGCCTCATCAAGGACGATATCTTTCTCAGGATCAGACATAAAGGGAATTATTTCAATACTCGACTCTAAACGTTGGTTAATATTAATAAAGTCGCGCGCTATTTGTAGGGCAGTCTGAACCACATTAATACGTTCATCGTCTGATAGATAAGGTAGCACAAGGCTCAATGTATCGTGATGGTAATATTTACCCCAAGTTCGGATATACCTTTCATTACGTGGAGACTTATATTTATCAAGAGCCAATTGGAGTGCTGTATCAATGACTTCTAGCCTTTTTTCCTCCGGTAAGTGCTGTGCAACAGTAACAAGAAGTTGAATTTTCCCATTCTTAATCGCATTCACTTGTATCTTATTGAGCAAAATTTGTTGTTCGGCTTCTGAAAGATAAGAAGTCAGACCACCTAGAATTTCAGATATTTTGGAATGATCTACATAACTTTCTTTCAAATTTGGAAATATCTTGGCTAAAACATTAATGAGATCATGGCGAGGGCTACCGGGTCTACCCAACCCCAAGCCCAATCGAAACGGGCTGTTGTGGAATAGCAAATCGATTGTTTGTTTTACGGAAATAGTACGGAAATCATTAGGAAGATTGATTGCAATCAATAAGATGATGTCTTTATTCAATCCCTCAAATTTTCGTTCGTTTAACACATTCCATATTTCTGCCAAAGTCTCAGATGGTACCCGAGGTGCCAATATACCCATATATATATCATTAATTGTTTCATCGAAAATGCCTTTTAATATCTCCGTCCTTAGCATTTCAAGTATAAGAGGTTGCTCCCTACAAGTAGTTAACAGACGCAGAAAGTATTCTGGTCGTGGTTCAACTAGAGAAGGAGGTATTCGTGAAATTACATCCAAAGTTCGCTCTGTAGACCATATTTCAAACTTGTAGGCAAGCGCTATGTCTTCTGGGGAATAACTTTGGGAAATACTATTGATACTTGATTGAATCGATACACATCGTACACATTCAGCCAGCGTGTCCGGCGGGCTACCTGCGTTAATTTCTTCAACAGTACGTCGTTCTGCATATCGCCAGTAAGCGTCAAGATCGCTTAAATAACTGTCATATAACCAATTATCGGATTGAACGCGTGCGTGCATCCAATCATGATTCGCAAACAGCACACGGATCTGCGCGTAATCATCAATCGCTTCAAGATGATAGACAAGGTGATCGTACAAATAGCCGTCATCAGGTGCGGTATGCCAGCCATCGCCAGTCTGCGTGGCGCGATACGCCGCAAGCATCGCTTCATGCGTATTTTCCGTGTCACTGCCCAGTTGTTCACGAATATATTGCCGCAACAGGTCATGTAAGTTGTAACTTCGCTGTTCTCCGCCGTGTACCGTGATAAGCGCGCGATTTGCTAAATCACTCAGCACACGGGTGGTTTCTTTCGAGCGTAGTCGCCCAACCTGTTCCCATAAGCGAGCAATGGCGACTTCAGGGATTGCCTCATCCTCAGGGAATATTCCCAGCGCGAAATACATCTTTTGTACACGCTCACGCAGATCGTTTATGCTGATTTGCAAACATACAAAGACACTATCTTCAGCACGATCCGCATCCCATTCGGCATCCAGATCGCGCAGTTCAAAAGCCTGCTGATATTCAACGCTCCATTCATCAACAGTTAGATCACGCAAACGTCCGCCAGCAAGTTTCATCGCCAGCGGTAGCCGTCCCAATTGATTGACGATCTGCGCTTTTTGTGCGTATTCGGCATCAGCTAGTCCATCACCTGCCCATTTATCAAGCAAGTCTATAGCTTCGGCTTCTTCCATTGTCTCCATAGGATGAATGAAAGCACCCAGATCATGGGCAATGCGCGCATTACGTGTCGTGATGAATAGCTGATTCTGCTCTGGCAACACGTTAAAATTCTGAGCATGTTCAGTTTCCCAAACATCATCCAATATCAACAGACACTTTCGATCTTTTAGCGCCTCCGCAAGACTGCTTTTGAGTTGATCCAGCGACGGAGCTTTCTGCTCGATCATTCCGCCCAGCTCAGTAATCCATGCGCGCAACTGGGGGACGAAGTCAGGCTCTTGACCTAACGTTGCCCATAAAATGCCATTCGCAAATTTATCTTGAATTGCCTGATCGTCACATAATGCACGCGCTATGGTCGTCTTACCGATTCCACCCATGCCGTGTAGGGCAAACGGACGTTGTTCGGAAAGTAATAGGTCGACAATCGTCTCGTAGAGATCGGTACGGGGTACATAATGTGGTGGCAGTTGCTGTTGACGATAAAAATCGCGACGGTGCAGATAATGATAGGCGGTATCCTCTGTATTGTCGGATGTTTCGGTCTCATCAACGCTTTCTTCCCAATCGGGAAAGGTGTAGTTCACCTGCGATGCAGATCGAATGGCTTCTTTTAGCGCCTGTGCCAATTCACCCGCTGATTGATAACGAGAATCCGGATCTTTTTCTAGCCCTTTAAGGATGACCTCTTCCACCTCAAACGGAATGTCGGGATTTTTATTCATAGGTGGCGGCGGCGCTTCATGTAAATGCATTTGAATCAGCTTGACTAATTCATTTGATTTAAACGGAACCTCTCCAACCAGCATTTCATACAGTATAACGGCAACGGCGTAAATGTCACTCCGATGATCGGCGTTCTCTTGAATTTGCTCCGGGGCAATATATGCCAAAGTGCCAACGATGCCACCACTGAGACTCAAATCACTGGGCTGTGTCATCAACCGTGCAAGCCCAAAATCGGTAAGTAGCACATTTTTGCGGCTACTCCCATCAAATAAGACATTGTCTGGCTTAATATCCCGATGGATCACGTTTTGAGCGTGTGCATAATCAAGTGCGTCAGCGATTTGCTCAATTAATCGAAGCGTTTCATCGAGGGGCAGTGGCGCGTTTTGAAGATACGCTTTGAGCGTTCCCGTTTCCATCAATGGCATCGCGAAAAAATACAGATCACCCTCTTCGCCATAGTCCGATAAATTCAGGATGTGACTGTGTCTGAACTGAGACACGACTTTAACTTCGCGTTTAAAGCGTTGAAGGCTATGTTCTGAATTTTCATCTGAAGGCAATAGGCGGAATACCTTTAGGGCGATTTCAGTCTGAATGTTTTTATCGAATGCGCGATAAACACTTCCTTGACCACCTCTGCCAATGATTTCAATGACTTCATAACGGTTGGCTAAAGTTTTACCAATGAGATTATGTTCAGGTTGAGGCATATTTTAACGATCCAGACTATGACTACTACTGTCAACTATAAATTATATTTTGCTGAACCGCCATTTATGTGAATAGTTAATGTCTGATATTAGTGAAAACGACACCCTACAGGCTTATCACCCGGACAATCAAAAATATAACTAAACTACATATGTATAAAGTATCGTAGTGTGAAAACGTTCTATGCAAGCAACGTCAAAACAGATGGAAACGGGATTAGTTTATAAACTCTCATTTTGAAATGGGTGCACCAAATTTGCAATCACATTCGTGACTGCCCCTTCTCGTTGGAGTTTGCCGCGCACGGTGAGGATGCCACCTGCACGGACGACCTGCCGGAACTCCGAATAGACCGATGGGCGTACAATCACGTTGATGAAACCGAACTCGTCTTCCAGCGTGAGAAATCGGAAGCCTTTCGCCGTGTGTGGGGCTTGATGCACAACCAGCAACCCCGTCGTAGTAACTTGAATGCCATCGGTTAAACGTTCAAGATCGAGACTACTGGCAATGCGTCGCTTCCGGAGTGTCTCACGGTAAAACGTCAGCGGATGTTCACCTACCGTAACGCCTGTCATGCCCATTTCCATGACCGTGGTTTCCGCACGCGACAATTGCGGTAGGTCGATTATTTCGTCGTCATCGGCAAGCGAAAGGGGCTGATAGTGGATGTTGCCTAATCGCCATAATAACTCGCGGCGCGATTTCCCCCACTCATCCAATGCACCGGATTGGATCAAGTTTTCGACTAATCGGAGCGGTAAGCGCGTCCTTCTGCACAGATCATCCACATCCTTAAAAGACTTTTTATTTCGTGCATCCAGCAGAAGTTTCGCCGTTTCTTCACCGAATCCATGCACGTAGTTGATGCCTAATAGGATGGCATCACCTTCTAACGTACACAAGTAATCACTCTGCTGAATATGGACCGGAAGAACACTGATGTTGTGGCGCTTGGCATCATTGACCAACACCGCCGGTGACCAGAAGCCCATCGGTTGGTTGTTGAGCAATGCCGTGAAAAATGCCTCCGGATAGTAACGCTTCAACCATGCGGATTGATAGACTAGCACAGCGAATGCCGCCGCATGACTCTTCGGGAAGGAGTAGCCACCGAATGCCTGCAACTTGCTGAAGACTTCTTCGGCTGTGTCTTGATCGACTCCGTTTTGCATCGCGCCCGCGACGAAATCTCCCCTGAATTCTGCAATCGCCAGATCAGCATCCTTCGCACCGAGCGCCCGCCGCAACAATTCGCCCTGTCCTGCGCTGAATCCCGCCAGATCACGCGCCACTTTAAGCACCTGCTCCTGAAACAAAATCACACCGAGCGTTTCTTTAAGTGCAGGTTCGAGTTTCGGGTGAAAATAGCTGATTTCTTCCTGTCCAGAGCGTCGACGCAGGTAGGGATGCACCATATCGCCCTGCACCGGTCCGGGGCGGATAAGCGAGATCGAGACGATCAGATCGTTGAAGCAGGTTGGACGGAGACGCGGTTGTACCTGTGCCTGTGCGCGACTCTCAACCTGAAACATGCCTACGGTATCCGCCGAGGTAATCATCTCGTACACCGCCGGATCATCAAACGTCAGCGCATCGAGGTTGATGTATTCGCTTGTTGCTAGGTGAACAATCTTGACGGTATCGCTCAGCGCCGAGAGCATCCGCAGACCGAGTATGTCGATCTTGACCAGACCCGCATCCTCTAAACCCTCTTTATCCCACTGCACGACATAGCGATCTTCCATCGTCGCGGGTTCAACGGGAATTCGAGAGGTCATTGGATCACCGGTGATGACCATGCCACCGTTGTGGATGCCAAGATGACGCGGCAATCCGTCGAGTTGTTCGCACAGGTCGAGCCAATCTGCCCATGTTTGCGGCGTGATGCGCTGGTGCAGAAAATCCTGCAAGCCCGCGCTCTCCTGCACACTGCCCGCCCGGTAAACATCCACAGTTTTGGCGGCATGGTCGATAATCTCCGGTGGCAGTCCGAGCGTTTTGCCAACATCACGTAAGGCACTCCGCGCACGAAAAGTGACGAAAGTACACGCCATCGCCGCGTGCTCATGTCCCCAGCGCGAATAGATATATTGGATGACTTCTTCCCGTCGGGCGGCATCAAAATCAATGTCGATATCTGGCACGACCTGCCGTTCATCCGAGAGAAAACGCTCAAAAACCAGATCATGCGCCAGTGGATTGACGGGCGAAATATTCAGCAGATACGCTACCAGCGAGTTCGCCGCTGATCCGCGTCCCTGACAGCGAATGCCGTGCTCACGCGAGAAGCGCACGATGTCCCACACGATCAGGAAATAACTCGACAAGCCGCTCCGGGCGATAATGTGTAGTTCGTGGGCAAGTTGATGATGAACCTCGGAGGCTTCCAGACCGCGATGAGTTAGCCCACGTTCGCAGAGTTGAAGCAAGTAGGCATCGGCAGAAAGTTCATCCGGCGTGGGAAATATCGGCAGAGATTGCAAACCGTGATGCAGGTCAAATGCACAGCGGTCGGCGATTTCGAGTGTATTTTCGAGCGCATGAGGCAAATCAGCGAACAACGAGCGCATTTCATCTGCTGACTTAAGAAAGTATTCCGAATTCAGGCGCAAATGCGAACACTCATCCAACGCCGCATTGTGACGGATGCCGATCAGCACATCTTGCAGGCGATGTCCGTCGCCGTGGGCATAATGCACGTTATTGGTGGCGACAATTGGCAGATCAAGATGCTCCGCCAACGCGATCAGATGGGCATTCCGTTTGCCATCTTCCGACAACAAATGACACTGAAGTTCCATGTAGAAATTGTCCGCACCGAACCAATCACAATAATGCAACGCTGTGTCTAGCGCAGACCGTTTATCTCCGCGTAAAATCGCCTGAGAGATCGCTCCATGACGACAGCCACTTAGCGCGATTAATCCATCTGTGTGATTTTCCAGCAAATGTTCAGGAAAACAGGCTTCTCCTTTCGGCGCATTGTGGCGAGCTTGCGTAATCAGCCAGCAGAGATTAGACCAGCCCCGCGCATCCTTGACCAGCAGAGTCAGATGTCCGCTATCCAGCGTCAATTCTGCACCGAAAACCGGATGAATCCCTGCGGATTTCGCGGCTTTTGAGAAGCGTACCGCACCGTACACCGCGTCGTGATCGGTCAATGCCAGCGCAGGCATGTGGAGTTCCGATACCCGTTCGACTAATGATTCGGGTGAGGATGCGCCATCCAGCAGGCTAAAGTAACTATGGCAGTGAAGTTCGGCATAGGACATAAAGCAGTTTAGGCTTGATGTTTCTTGAGCAAGCGTCGAGCCATCCGGCGAACACCATATTTTTGATGGGTAAGCGCAGATTCCAACACAGCAATTGCCTGCGGATGGTCAATTTTGCCCAGCGCAGTAATGGCATCACAACGCAGACGGTCATACATTGAAAATTGAAGCACGTTCATCTCTGGAGCGTGAACAATCTTCGCTAACACCTGAATAGCGTCTGCTCCGCCGATTTTGCCCAATGCCTCAACGATGATTTTCCGTTCACGCAGAATGTTTTTCACCTGTTCAAGCAACTCATCGAGATTATTAAACTGTGTGGGGTTGACTTCGACAGCATGAACGATGTCACGGAACGTCTTTTCTTCCTGTTCGATATAGGGAATCAAGAGCGGGATTGCGCGAGTGTCTGCAAGGTTACCCATCGCCATCATAATCGTGAGATCACGTTTGGGAAGTAGCGGCACCAGCTCATCAAAAAGACGCTCATCTTGTAAAATACTAATGGTCAAAAGTGTGTCATACCAGGGATTTGTTTCATCCTCTTTATTATTAAAAACCGTCCACAGTGCGTCGAGCGCCCGCTTATCCCCGATCTCGCGTAAAGCAAATACCGCTACCCGTTTCATAAAGGCACTTTTAGAGGTTAACAATTTTTTGCTCAGACGAGGGACTGCATCCGAACCGTATTTGACTAAATCTCGAATGGCATAGCTCATGCCAACAGAGTGCAAATAAGGTGGTGCATTCTCGACCCAGATGAAAATCTGCCCAATCGATCCCCAATGAGGGACACCATGATATTTGCGCCCATCGTATTCAAACTGCGACATAGCTTAATTCATTTCAACTAACCATCACGACGATCTATGCTTCATTATTAAGCAAATCGCCATAAATCACGAGAAACCTCAATCATACAACCGTTGCAGATACCAATCACCGGCACTCAAGTCCTGATAGACCACCACCAGCAAGCCCGTTCCGGTGACCAGTTTCCAGTAATCGCGCCACACGCGCCAGCGCCACCATGCCACATCCACCCGCCAGTGGTTCGCCACATATAAAACCGGATGCGTCCGTCGCTCCCACACAAACCGTCCCGGCACACCCTCCACCAGATCCATCCGGATGGCGATTCCCTGCACCCATAATCTCGTCATGCGCCCGCGCTTTCAATCGGTTCGAGGAAGATGCGTGTTTCCGGCAGGGGCGATGGTTGGGTGGATGGCACTGCACGTAAAAAGTGTTCCGTTCCGTAACGAAAGATCAAATTGACGAGCACATCATCCAATGAGCGCGACGACGATACATAATCAAACAAACTGAGTTGTGTCGGGATGAGCGGTTTCAGAGCACTGAGTTCGACCTGCAATCCGGTCACACCACAACGGATGTCGAGTTCGCCGAGCAGACGCACCAATGCCAGATTCAGCCGCTCGACACTGTGAATGGGTCGCGCCTGCTGAGTGGTTGCCGTGCGTTCGGTGTAGTCATCCAGCGACGCGGTCAATTCGACTTCGCGTGTCGTGTAACCGGAGTCGTTCAAGCGTCCTGCAAGCGTTTTCGCTATCTCGCACAATGCCGTTTCCAGCACAAGCCGGTTGGTGACTGCGCCATCAAACTCCAGTGACAGACACTCGCGCTTTTCAGGGACATAAGTCGCAATCCGGCGGGTATCTTCGCCGCGTGAGAGCTTGTGATTGAACTGCCCCATCCGTCCAAACTGCGCGAAGATCGCACTACTTGGCAAAGTTGCTAACTGTCCCATAGTGCGGATGCCGAGCAAAGGCAAACGGCGCGCCATCTCTTTGGTGAGCGGCAATAATCCCACCGGCAACGACGCGAGAAAATCACGTGACTCGCGTGGCGTGACCAACTTCATCTTACCTATATCGGCATAAAGTGATGCTATGTGCGCTGTAAAGCGTTCTCCGGCAACGCCAACCTGTGCCCATAAGCCAAAATAGCGTTCTAGCAGGGATTGAATTTGTCCGACGATTTGTACCACGTCAGACGGGCGCAACTTACCCGGATCAAGGTAAACCGTTGCCGTCTGCCCATCCGTAAGCTTGACCGCTTCCAGTCGGCGGGCATAAATCGACAGACGTTCCAGAACAGCGTTCAACCAGCGCACATCTGCTTCCGGTTCGGCACGGACGAGTTGAGCATCGCCGCACAACGCCAGCGCACGTGAAGCCGTCATGCCCGCTTCGATGGTCGGAACGGAGGCGGCGTACACCTGTCCTTTACCGGAACGATAATCCATTAAAATGAGAGACGCATCGCAAAATTCAGGATGGGCTTGTCTATAGCGGGTGATGGCGAAATTGGGAAGCTCAAGACAGACGATCACATTGTCACCTCCGCAAAGGGGATGTCTAACAAGATTGAACGTCCGGCGGGCATCAGCCGATGTTTCTCCAGTGTGATCCGTGTACGCACACCTGTCACATCGCCATCCTGACGAAGCCACTTCTCACGTTCCATATGCAGGCGGATGAAGGCTGTGTCATCCTGAATCGATGACTGCAACGTCAACAACGCACACCGTGAGCGAGAGAGCGCCGTTTGCAACTTGCCGGGGATGGTCAGACGTGTACGGAAGGCATCCAGCACCACCAGATCGACATCCCCCGTCACGATCAGGTCGCACAGGATGTCCAGCGCCTGTGTCGCTGTATCCGAACGAACCACCAGCAATGTCCGCAAATCCACCCCGCACAGACGCGCATAATCCCCATCAAAGGTGTTGCTTAGGTCGAAATACGCCACCACTTTCCCTTGAGATTGCGCTTGAGCCATAATCTGTTGCGCTAGTGTGGTCATACCAGATGTCGCCACACCACACAATGCCGTCACCGTTGATGTAGGCAAGCCACCTACGCCAAGCAGATCGTCTAGGGATTGAATACCTGTAGCAATAACTTCTAGCGTCTGCGGACGCGCCGGATATAACGCGCTCTGCCCCCAGCGCGATTGCATCACGGTCATGAGACGATCTAATCGTCCCTCCTGTTCAATCTTCAACGTACCACTCCGATGTTACAAAATTAAAACAAATGTTCGGGAATTATAGATCATATGTTCGTAATTTTGCGTACACGTTTATAACGAAATGGTTAGAAAATCGACTAAATAGGGTTTAAAAAGACAAATTTCACACCTCAACCGCATTCTTAAAATCTGTTTAACCCCTATAGTCCATAAATTTTTTGTCCGTATATTAGCCGTTATTTGTCACAGCACATCTATAATTCGTCCGTACCTGCTCAAAGTCAAAACCTGATTCCTGCCAGATTAATCGCTGAGAAAGATACGTTTCTGGTGTATTCGTGACGGGATTATACGGCTCGAAAATCTGTACTCCATGCCTCTTGCCGATATAAAAATAGCGTCGACATTTCATGTCACCATCACATCGTCCGACCTTACGTAAATAATCACTACACGCATGAAATGGATCAACTGAAGAACTCGACTTTTGAGTAAAATAGAGCCTACCTGAACTAGGCAACGCGGCATCCCCTAATGCACCACGCCGTTCGGCTTGCGTTATTTCACCTTGAACCGCTTTCCGTATCTTCTTGGATTTCCCTGTACGCGGATGTTGCTGAATATCATTCTTGACGGTGTAAGTATTCGGCAATCTCCACGCCGCAGAATGTGAGCCGTCTCGATTGAGCGTCAAATAGGCGTGAGCGGGAACTTTGTCAATCGAAGTATTATTCTGTTGGGCGTAGTTGGCTTGCTTGCGGATATGAGCTATGGCTTCCCACTTCAGCAGAGTTGGGATCGACACGTCCCATAATGCACACAGCATATCCCTGCTGATCGTGATTCCTTCTCGCTCAGAGTCTTTGGTTGCCAGCCAAGCGGCATAAAGATTTGATGATGCTTCCTGCAATGAACCCGATAAATCGACTTCGACACGTCGTTTACCAGGCTTGTTGGTTTCGATGATGTTCGAGTATCCGGCATCAATTGCTGATTTAACCAGCTGTTTTGCAACTCGCAACTGACCTGAGAGGTAAATTCGCCCCGTTCTGCTATCAAGTGTCCAGTATCCCTGATTGATGCCTTCCTTTAGTAGTCGGCGAATGTGGCGTTTGCTGTTTGCAATTCCTGCATCACGCCAGACATTTTCAAGTGCATCACGCTCAACTCTTCCATCACCATCATCAACCGCGTGAGCATAAGCCCATGCTCGAAATAAGCCGAACTGACCGACGACTTTTGCAATACGTCCCGCTTCCGCATCGATCAGCATAGTCTTCTGGACGACTTTGAGTTTGGTCAATGAAGGTTCAGGTTTAATTGCGAGAGGCGTAACTTTGTGATGCTTTAACTGCGCGTTGAGCCAGTCTATCTGGTCTGGCGCATGTCGCTGAATGAAGTCGAATGCACCATCAATGTTGTCGATCTGAATGCGTAGCAGTGCGAATTGACGGATTTCATGATCGGGATGCAGGTCTGATTTGGTTGGATTGGATTTTGTAACCGGTTCAGAGGATTGTCTCTTTAATAAGGCGGCGAGATCCGCAGAGAATTTACCACCGAGTCTCGTTTCAATTTCATCAGGCGCAGAGGAACATTGCAATTCAGCCGATTGCATCTCATTCGATCTATTCGGTTCGTCGACTAGGCGCGTTGAACCTAGCTCAGCTTGTACTGAGGTCATCACCTGCCACCTGAGAATCAGAAGGACGAGTCCCCTCAAAAAACGGGAATTAGCTGGCTATATGCAGTTGCAGGCGACGGGAGACTGTGATAGAGTTTAATTGTTCAGTTTAAACATCTATCACCTTCGTCCCGCCCACCCGCGTATCTTCGAGTGGGCATTTGTTTTTTATGGTGGGGAACGTGTGTTTTTCATACAAATTGCTCCAATTGGTTGCCACGTGGCAACCTTTTAAGTTTTCATTCCACTGAGTAGATGAAGTTCAGCATCTTCAATTAACTGTTTTAAACCCCGAATTCGTGCCAGGGCAATTTCAGGTTGCTTGTCCTTCTGAAGAAGCGCGTCGATGAGATCTGATGCAGTTGCATCATTAGAAGTGCGCATTAATCGTGCAAGTTGGAGAGCTTGTTTAGGTATCAAGTGATCTTCATTAAGCTCAGACTTTGATTGTTCTTGTTCACACATTTCCTTGATCTGCTTCACAGTTAAACCTAATTCGGTGATATGCAGTAACATCTCATGATGTTCTTCAACAGATAGTTGTGTGACATATCGAAGTTTGCCTTCGTCCAAATTCGTTCTATCAGCAATTTCTAAGGCATCATCAGAAAGTTGCAAAAGCGCCTTATAACGTCGGAATTGTGATTTGCTAAGTCCGCCCATAGCCGAAAGTATGGAGGCGGTGTATTCGCGTTTTCCGCGAAGATCGAGGTCAAGTGCCTGACGGTAAAAGTCGTTATTCACGACATGGTTGGGAATTTCGTAGCCATGCACAGTCAGTAGCAGAAGTGCCGCCTGACGCGCCATTGCGATAGCGGTCAGTCCTTTACGGGCAGTGTTTTCTTTCGCCTGACGGAACACCGACGACCCCTCAGCAGGCACAACAATGCAATCGATCATGCCGTTGCTATCATAACCGGGGATGAAATCGCGCAGGATCCACGCCGCCCAGTAACGTCTCTCGCCAGTTTCGATCCGATACTGTCGCACCACACCTTGAGACATATCGACTACGGTCAACGGATTCACCTGCCCATCATCACGAATGGTGACCGCCAGATGAACCAGATCACGGAGGGTATCTTCTTCCGGTGAGAATTTGTGATCGTTGTTTTCAGTCTCGCTTTCCGGATCGGGTAGCAATTCGAGTACATTGCTAAATGGTCTTCCCTGTTGACGCGCTGATACCTGCGCCATCTGCACCAATTCGCGTAAGGATTGCGTCGGCGTGAGTTGATTATTGTGGAATTTGTAGTGCAACTGCTCAGGCAACACCCGACGTGGCTGGATCGGATCAGGACGGACGAGTTCAAGCAGAATACGCTCCACGCGCACACTGTCGTCATGAAAGAAATCGAGATTGTCGCCACCACCGAGCATATCAGCGGTGACGCTATCCAGCAGGCTGGTGTTGATCTCACGTTTTTTACGTGTCATCAGTTACACCGCCTTCCGTTGTGCCAGATTTCTGAGCAGGCGAGCGACGACTTCACTATAAGCACCGCTTGCCGAAGCCTGTGGATCGTAATGGAAGATGCTCATGTGGTGATGATGGGAATACGACACGGCTTCATTCTGCGGGATCACGCCACACAGCAACGGACCGAGGATGCTATGCGCTTTCAGTTCTTCGAGGAGTTGATTATGTCCGCGGATGCGGGTGTCCATCTTAGTCACAATGATGCCACTGACGCGCAAACTTGGATGTCTCCAACCATCGCGAATGTCATTGATCTTGTTGATAACGCTGAGTAGCCCGACCGTTTCCAGATATCGAGGTTCTACTGGCACAATCGCATCGGTCGCCGCCAGCAATCCCATTTCTGTCATCAGCGAAAATGATGGTCGGGTATCAATCACGATGGCGGCATAATGTGGCGCAATCTTTCCTAATGGATCTGCGATCCTATAGGGTGCTCCCGCCGTACCGGTCAACTCACGTTCCGCACCTTCAAGCATCGACGACGCAGGCAGTATGTGAAGATCAGGATCCCACGCACTTTCAACGATGCAATCCAGCATCACATTGGACGCATCTTTTCGATCTGCCATCAGCACCGTATAGAGACTGTTGTCAGCACCGAAATCGTTGCGTCCAGTGGTGACTAGCGAGGCGTGACCTTGACTGTCGGTGTCGATCAACAACACACGTGAGTTGACCGCTTTGATGTGGCGCAGAAGTTGCACCAGACCAAAAGCGATATTCGTTGCGGATGTGGATTTGCCCACTCCGCCCTTGTGATTCGTCAAAACCAGTGAACGAGTCATGATGATAAAATTCCTCCGCTTAGCGCAGTTGTTTGAACGAAACCGTCTCAAAAACCAACGATCACCTGACCTGTGATATGCTCTTAGGTGGGAGCGCCGTTAGCCTCCGCGACGGTACTTCAAGGTGATGGGGGAGAGATAACTTCTCCCTCATTTCACCGTAAAGTCAAATCTGTCGTTAAGTGGTCTCCAGAGACGAAAAATCTGCGTTCTGAGGGAACACGATACGTCGGAGGAATTCTATAGTTTGAGGATTTTTGGAAGATAAATGTTCGAGTTTTTTCCCGTTAGGGGCATAATCAACACAACATTAAGATAGAAGTCTCAATTCTGACGAGAAAGCCTGCATTTGGGACTTTTTACGTTGATTTAGTTTTTTGCAGATCCCCACTTAATACCAGGATTCGAGTCTTAAGTCCTCTTAAGCTATAGAAATTTCATCAATTTAAAGCATATCAATGAGATCATTTTGTAGCAATAAATTATCGTAAGCTATCTGGACGAAGGTGTAAGGATTTGGAACGTTTCGTAGAGGAATTCGAGATGTTCCAGTCGTTTTTGAGCGGCATACGGATCACGAATGAACAACGCGCCCATTAATGCGTTGAGTAATGCAAACACCGCAACAGAATTACCATAGAGCCAGAGACGGTAAGGAACAATCAACGAAAGATCCGCCAATTGAGCGGGTGGCGATACGGGCGAATCCGTCACTACGATCACACTTGCGCCTATATCACGGGCATACTCCATTGTGATAAGTGTTTCTCGTGTGTAGCGTGCAAAGCAAATCGTGAACAATAAATCATCCTTAGAAAGGGTTTCTATCTGGCTCGGTAGGGGATCAATACCGGGCTTAAGCACAAGTGTATTCGGGCGGACATAGCGCAATATATTCCCGAAATTGAGTGCAGGCGCAAATGAGGTACCTAACCCTAAAATAACCACCTGTCGGGCATTATCTAACAAATCCACAGCTTTATCGAAACTGGCGACAGGTACGTGTTGGGTGAGATTCAGCAGATTGTCAATCTCCTCACGCAGGGCAGTCACTAGAATTGAAGTTTCGCCGGTTTCCGTCTGCTCTTTGCGCATATTATCAATTAACTGCTGTGAGCCAATTTGCAGGCGTTCTGATAATCGTGCCTGCCGCATGAGTTGCTTTCTGAGTGCGCTTTGCAATTCTGGAAAGCCCTTGTAACCTAATGACTGAGCAGTCCGAACCACTGTCGACGGATTCACCTCAACCGCCTCCGCGATTTGTGTGACCGTAAAGTGGATTACATCCAGCCCATGTGCCAGCAAAAACTCTATGACTTTCTGTTGGCTGGATGATAATGAACTGTGTTGTTCACGCATAACAGCGATTACATCTTCCAGATCGGGTGATGTCATGAATTCAGCCTCATTTGTTTATTTTACGGGGATCAAGGGCATCCCGTAGACCATCTCCCAACAGAAAAAAGCATAATACGGCTACAGTAATCGCCAGACCAGGAAAGATAACCAGATGAAGACCGCGATCAAAGTAAGTACGCGATTCTGTGAGCATATTGCCCCATGTGGGTGTTGGCGGTTGTACGCCAAATCCTAAAAAACTTAACCCTGATTCTAGCAGAATAAGTGTCCCTGCGTTAATCGTCATTGAGATTAATGCAATTGAAAGTAGATTAGGCATAATGTGCTGAACCATCAGACGAAAGTCTGTCGCGCCGATTGCTCTGCTAGCCAACAAATATTCCTGATGTTTGAGAGATAGGGTTTGCCCACGAATCAAAAGGGCGGTGCTAATCCAACTGAGCATCGACAAGACAACCACCAGGGCTTGCGGTGATGGCGACCAGATGACCGAGGCGATTAGCAAGAGAAACAGCGCAGGTATGGAGTTCAATGTCGTAACGATCCACATAATCACATCGTCAATCCAACCGCCATAATATCCGGCGATGATACCGACGACAAGTCCAATGGTCATCGACAATGTGCTGGCGATATAGGCTACGGCAAGGGAAATGCGCCCACCAAACAATAACCTGATGAGCATATCACGTCCTAAATGATCCGTTCCAAAGGGATGTTCGGAACTGGGTGACTGATATCGCTCACGCACACTGGTATTGTCTACATCGACATTGAGAACATACTCAACGATGGGCGGTCCTGCAATACAAATCAGGGTAAGTACAATCAAGATGATAGCAGATAGTAGGGTCAATTTGTCACGTAATAGTTGCCTGAAGGCATTTCCCCAGAAGGATCGGCGTTCGTCTTTTGCCAATGGTTGGGTTTGTAAGTTGATTGCCACTAAGCCCTATTCCTTTCAGGGATTAAAAACGTACACGCGGATCCAACACACCATAGAGGATGTCAGAAATTATTAGTCCGATAACAAACAGCACGGAACTAAACAGCACGGATCCCATTATAAGCGGGAAATCCCTCTGCAACATGGCGGTCACAACCAGCCGACCCATGCCGGGCCAGCTAAACACCTGCTCAATAATAATCGAGCCACCAATTAATCCACCGAGTCCTGGACCGAGGAATGCCGCAATCGGGATGAGTGCGTTACGCATCACATGCCGCCGAAACACGGTGCGTTCAAGCAATCCCTTTGCTCTGGCAGTCCTGATGTAATCCTGCTCCATGATTTCCAGTGCTTCCGCCCGCACATATCTTGAAATTGACGCGATAATGCTCAGCGCCGTTACAGAGACGGGCAAAATCATGTGTGCAATTCTGTCCCATAGGTCAAAACCCGTTCGGGTAATATCCTGCCTGCCGCCCATGGGGAGCATATTCAGTTGTACGCTAAATAAAATAATTAACAACAGACCGAGCCAGAAACTTGGGAGTGCCGTTCCCAAAACTGAAAACAGTCGAATCCCCTGATCCACAATTGAACCGCTCCATGCGGCGGCAACCAGACCCAGCACAATGCCAATAGCGTAGCCCAGAATCAGCGAAGTGAACATCAATTGTAGGGTCGCCGGAACACGCTCAAGAATTAAATCCAGCACAGGACGGCGATGAATAATCGATTGTCCCAGATCGCTCCTCAAAAGCCCCCTACGCGTTCCTTGAATATCGCCCGTCCCGTCGCCATCAACGTCAATTTCTGTCCAATCGTTGCCTACCAACCAATAGAGGTATTGAGTGACCGCGGGCTTATCCAGACCGAGTTGACGGCGCAAGCGCAACGTTCCTTCGGCTGAGGCTTCTGGATTGAACGTTAACATAGAAACAGGGTCACCAGGAGCCGCTTGCATCATAAAAAATGTTATCAGCGTGATGCCAAAAATAGTCGGTATTGCCTGAATGAGACGACGTAGGATGTATTTTGTCATCGATTCACGCCATTAAGGTGATTCTTATTCAAAATCATGTCGATTTCCTGATAATCCAGTGTCCACTAGGGGGCGGTCTCCGCGTTGTATCATGCTATTCTGCAAAGTATCGCGTATGTATTGATAAGTTTTCGATTGGACGAAAGGTTTGCACAATTATAGTGCGTGTTTGCATAACTGCAAATTATTTTGCAGAATTTTGCAATTTGCATAATTCGTTGCTAATATCCATGCGAATATCAACTTCCCGCCCGGTTCTTACAACGAGATTAGGAGTCAAATAATGCGCAAGATTTTTCTGTTGTGCCTGTTGGTATGTTTACTTTCAATAGGAACGTCAGCTTCCGCACAGGACAGCGAGACGATCGTGCAAGCGTTTCCCGCAGATTCGACAACGTTTAACACTGTTCTTCAAATTGAGAGTGTTGACAGTGTCGTACAAGGCTTAGTTTTTCCTTCTCTAACGATCAATAACGTTGAGACCGGAATGCCCGAACCGTATCTAGCGGATTGGGAAATTTCTGAAGATGGTCTCATCTACACCTTCACGATTAATGAAGATGCCGTTTGGAGTGATGGCACACCAATCACTTCAACTGATGTCTTATTTACGCTGAATGCAGTGTTCAGCGATAATGTGGAGACCTTCCGCACAATTGACGGTGTCGAAGCGATCAACGCTATTGACGATAAGAATTTTGAAATTGTTCTGGCGAACCCGACATGCGGTTTGTTCAGCCAGATCGGGATTGGAATATTGCCAGCGCACAAATTTGCGCCGGACTATAGCGATTTCATGACTTCACCTTTCAACACTAATCCGGACATTAGCGGAGGTCCATACATCCTGTCGGATCGTGCAGTTGATGAATTCTTGCGCTTTGCGGCGAACGATAGCTTCTTCCTCGGCACGCCAGATATTGAGCAAGTGATTTTTCAGGTTATTGTGGATGAGCAAGTGCGTATTCAATCAGTAGAAAGTGGCGACGCAGATTGGGCGACAGGGTTGGATAGCGAACAGATCGCACCGTTTGCAGATAACGATGCTTTCACTGTCCATCCAATTGAGGCAAATGGCTGGGTGCTCACCCTGTTTAATCTGGCTGATCCTACGCAACCGATGCCCGCACGTGACGAAGACGGTAATTATGTAGAGCAACCGCCACATCCTGTTTTCGGTGATGCGCTGGTTCGTCAGGCACTCATTCAGGGTTGGGATCATGAAGATGGTGTCTTCCTGACCGGGGAAGGTGCACGTCGTTTGGTGGGACCGGTAACACCGATTCTTGAAGATGCGTACAATAACGATCTGGAATTGTATGCTTACGATCCGGATGCGGCTGGCGCGATGCTTGATGAAGCCGGTTGGGTTCTGAATGGTGACATCCGCGAAAAAGATGGCGTGCCGTTGTCTATCGACCTCGTTTATCTCTCAGACTTTGAAGAAATCGCTACGGTTGTGGGTGATTATTGGACAGATTTAGGTGTGGATGTGACCCTGACGACAGGCGAACAAGGTGCCATCATCGGCGAAACGATTGCCCCACAAGCCTTCGACGCATTTATTGTGCAGGTCACCTGGGATGAACCCACGCCAGATGTATTGTTAAACTTCTTGTGGAACAGCAGTAACGATTTCGGCACGAACTTCGGCTCTTACGTTGATGAAGAATTCGATAGTCTCTTAGCCGAATTAACCACCGCCGACTGTGCTCCAGAAGCACGTCAACCGATCTACTATCGTCTTCAGGAAATTTTACACGACCAAGCCGCAAGTGATTTCATCAGTACAGTTGTTGGCTATAGCGTGACGAGTTCACGTATCCAAAATGTCGCTTTCTCAGCGTGGGGATCTACACCCATCTGGGAATGGGTAATTGAGGAATAAGCGTTGCTACAGACGGGACATGCCATCTGGTGTGTCCCATTGTTTTTGAATCACCGACAACGCCAAGGGGAACTAACTCATGATGGAAGTACTTAAAGGCTTTGAGCAATTTGTGAAAGATACGATGGAAGAATGGCAAGTGCCCGGTGTCGCCATTGCCATCGTTAAAGATGATGAAGTAGTCTACGCCGAAGGTTTTGGCTATAGAGATGTTGAAAATGAGTTGCCTGTCACGCCAGAGACGATCTTCGCGATTGGCTCTTCCACAAAATCGTTCACGGCAACCTCTGCTGGAATTATGGTTGATGATGGCAAACTTGACTGGAACACGCCCATCCGTAAATGGCTCCCCAGTTTTGAGCTTCATGATCGTTTCGCAAGCGAACGTATGACTCTGGCTGATTTGCTCTGTCATCGATCTGGTTTGCCACGCCATGATCTGATGTGGATTGGTACGCCTTTGACCCGCAAAGGGATTTTTGACCGCCTTAAACATCTGGAACCGAGCAAAGATTTCCGCACCTTGTGGCAATATCAGAATTTGATGTATCTCACCGCTGGCTATCTGGTTGGAACTGTAAACGACTCTTCATGGGAAGATGTGGTTCGTGAGCGCATCTTCGCCCCTCTTGAGATGAACGATAGCAATCTGTCGGTGATTGACTCCCAAAAAACGGATAATTATGCGCTACCCTACGAGGTTCCTGATCGCAAATCCGGCGAGCGCAAACTGATTGACTTCCGCAATATAGATGCGATTGGTCCGGCAGGATCAATTAACTCCAATGTGTTGGATATGGCGAAGTGGCTAATGCTGAATCTCAATGGTGGGAAATGCAAAGATGAGCAGATCGTTGCTGAAGCCACGCTGAAGGAGATTCATTCGGCGCAGATGCCACTTGTTACAGAAGCAATATTGATGCCACCTTTCGAAACACACCCTGAAATTGGTCAGGCGAGCTATGGCTTTGGCTGGTTAATTCAGAATTATCGTGGTCATCGCTGGTTGCATCATGGTGGCAACATTGACGGCTTCAATGCGATGATTTCGCTTTTGCCAAATGAGAAATATGGCATCGTCATCCTGTCTAATTTGAGTGGGGCAATCGCATTGCCTATTCTTGGTAATCTGCTAGATCGTTTGTTGGAACTTGAGCCGCTGGATTGGAATAAAATCTGGCTGGATTTCCGCGACGAACAGATCAAAGGGACGGAGGCAGGTGACGAAGCGATGGAAAAAGCTCGCATCCCTGATACGCAACCTTCCCACGCACTCGAAGATTATGTGGGCGAGTACGAGCATCCCGCCTACGGTGACTTCACCGTCGAACTGCGTGATGGAAGTCTGGTCTCAACCTACAATGATATGGAATTCCAGACGAATCATTATCACTACGATATGTTCCTCGGCAAGATAGAGAAATTTAGCTTCTCTTTGCCACTTACATTTTCAATCGGGTCAGATGGGTCTGTCTCTAGCGTTTCCGCACCATTGGGGATGCACCCCGCGGTGAAGCCCATTGAATTTGTTCGCAAGCCAGCGCCGGAAGCAGAAGGTGAAGCGGAGCAGGACTAGAAGCGATGAATGACCTCAACCTGCGTGAGGTTCGGACAATGTCGGAGTTTGATACGCTTGTCAAACTCCAACAAGCGATCTGGGGAATGCCTGTCGAATCCGTCACATCTTCGTATGTGATGATGGCGACGATTCATACGGGCGGCGTTGTCATCGGCGCGGAACGCAACGGTGAACTGGTCGGTTTTTGCTTTGCATTTGTCGCATGGCGCGGCGACCGTCCGTTTTTGTGGTCACATATGGCGGGTGTATTGCCTGAGTATCGAGGGCAGGGCATCGGCTCTATGCTCAAACATGCCCAGCGAAAATGGGCGCTGGAACACGATTACTCGATAATAAGCTGGACATTCGACCCGATTCAATACGGGAATGCGAATTTTAATTTTCGTCATCTGGGGTGTGTTGCAGACAGTTACCTTGTGAACCACTATGGCGAAATGACAGACGAGATAAACGCTGGACTTGCCAGTGATCGCCTTGAGGTGCGCTGGCAATTGCATGATGCGCGGGTCATTGCCTCGGCGGAAGCGGGATTGCCAGATAACATCATCACACCTAATGACGACGGAACATTTATCCTGCAAGCGGATGAGGCTTATGAACCGCTTCGCGCTACGGAAACGGCTTTTGAGCAGGTAACGTGCTTTGCCGAAGTCCCCTACAACATCAATACGCTGAAGCGCGACGATATAGAGAAAGCCAAACGCTGGCAGATCGGGTTGCGATGGGCATTGCAGGAAGCGTTTCAGCGTGGCTTTTTTATTACGAATTTTGCCGGTAAGGAGAATCGGGGTTGGTATGTGTTGACGCGCACTTATACGGAACCAACATCGAAATTTAGGAGAGAGACTTGAAACCAATCACAGTCAAAGATATTCGCTTACATGTAATCTCATTGCCATATGTCGAACCACTCAAGACCAGTTTTGGCGCACCATTGGAAAAATCCGCCGTGCTGGTGGAGTTGGAAACCACCGATGGCGTGATCGGCTGGGGCGAAGGCGCGACAGAAGTCAGTCCTTCCTACAGCTATGAAACGATCCTTACCGGACTGCACATCACAAACGAATTTTTGATTCCACGTCTAGTTGGTCAGACTATTGAAAAAGCGACGGATGTGCCGCTCTTGCTCCGTGCGGTACGGGGAAATAACTTTTCCAAATCAGGTGTAGAAGCGGCAATTTGGGATGCGCTAGCGAAGACCAACGATATGCGCCTGACCGATTATTTCGCCAGTTTTCTGGAGGGCGATCAGCAATCGAGAAACCGCGCGGATGTTGGCGTGAGCATCGGGATTCAGCCGACGATAGAAGAAACGTTGGCGGTGATTCAAAAACGGTTGAATCAAGGTTATCGGCGTATTAAACTCAAAATCCAGCGTGGCTGGGATGTCGAACTTGCGCGGGCCGTGCGGGCTGTGTTTCCCGATATTTCGTTGATGTTGGATGCGAACAGTGATTACACACTCGCCGATGCCGATCATCTGGTTAAGCTGGATGAATTCGACCTGTTAATGATCGAACAACCACTCGCCTACTATGACATCTACGAACACGGGCAACTCCAAAAGTGCCTGAAAACCCGCATTTGTCTGGATGAAAGTGTGAAATCTGCCAATGATCTCTTGCTCGCAATACAGGTTGATGCCATTCGCATTTTGAACCTCAAACCCGCACGCGTGGGCGGTTACACGGAGAGCCTGAAAATTTATAACATTTGTGTTGAAAATAATCTACCCGTATGGATTGGCGGAATGCTGGAAACTGGCATCGGACGGGCGGCAAATATAGCGTTTGCGGCACTACCGGGCGTTTCATTACCCTGCGATATTTCCGCGACTGATCGTTATTTTGATCCTGATCTTACTGAACCGGCATTTAATCTGAATTCTGATAGCACATTAACTGTTCCGGACGGTTACGGTATAGGTGTCACTATTCAACCGGATCGTTTGGCGGATGCCAGCGCTCGCTGGCGTGAAAGTTATCCGTATAAGCATTAAAAGGGGAAATTATGAGTCAGGAAAAATTTGAGAAGGTTGTTCAGATCGTTAAAGAGATGATGGAAGAACACCACGTACCGGGGATTGCTCTGGGGATTATTGACGGCGACCAGACCTATACCACCGGTCTAGGCGTGACCAGTGTGGATAATCCGCTTGATGTGACGGACGAAACCTTATTCCAGATTGGTTCCATCACCAAAACGTATACAACCACTGCGATCATGTGTCTGGTGGAACAGGGTAAGTTAGACCTGAATGCGCGTGTTCGCCAATATCTCCCGAACTTTAAAGTGCTTGATGACTCGGTTGCGGACAAAGTGACGGTCAAGCATCTGGTGACGCATAGCGCCGGATGGGTTGGCGATGTGTTCACCGATACCGGAAGCAACGATGATAGTATGAAATTATATATGGAGCAGATGGCGGAGTTAGATCAACTCGCCCCGCCTGATACGGTGTTCTCCTACAACAATGCGGCGTTTGCCGTTGCAGGACATTTGATTGAAATAGTCACAGGGAAACCTTACGAAGCGGCGATTCAGGAACTTATTTTCGAGCCGCTTGGGTTGGAGCGTTCGTTTTTCTTCCCACGCGATATGATGACTTTCCGATTTGTGGTGGGGCATGTCGTCATTGACGATGTGGCGAAAGTTCAGCGCCCGTGGTCGATCCCGCGCTCATCGAATGCTGCTGGTGGCATTACGTGCCATGTTAAAGACTTGTTGAGTTATGCTCGGCTTCATATGGAGGATGGTACGACAAAGGATGGTACACGCCTGTTGAGTTCAGAAACCGTACAACTCATGCAAACCCCGCAATTTCCCATCAATGATTTTGACGGAGACATCGGCTTAAGCTGGTGGATTAAAGAGCGTAACGGCGTAAAGCTGGTGGGGCATGGTGGCACAACAATCGGACAAACCTGTGATATGGTGTTTGCGCCGTCAAAACGATTTGCAATTGCGATTCTGGCAAATGGCAATCAAGGGAGTTTGCCCGTACATGCCGGTTTTAAAGTGGCTCTCAAGGAATATCTTGGCATTGAAGAACCAGAGAGCTTGCCTGCTCCGGCAAGTGTTGAGGAGTTGGACGTTTATATAGGAACGTATGCCCGTCCCGCGGCGACCTTTGAAGTGACACAGGATGAGGGCTACCTTTTTGCGAAAATGACCCCGAATATTAGCCTCGGTGATGAGAAACCCCCGGAAATCCCGCCATTTAAGTTGTCCTTGAGTAGTAAAGATCAGTTTTTTGTCACCGAAGGCATGTATAAAGACCTGCGAGTAGAATTTCTACGTAAAGACGATGGCAATATTGGCTGGTTTAGACTTGGCGCACGTATTAATCCAAGGGTGGAGTCATGAGTGAAACCAAACGGCAAGTACAGGCGGATGATCTGTTTAAGTTAAAGTTTTTACAGGGCGCAACGCTTTCACCTGATGGTAAACAGGTGGTGTATGCGGTCTCACATTACGATGAAGAATCAGATTCAGACAAAGTGGTGCTGTGGTTGATGGATCTCGAAACGGGCGCGTCACGGCAGATGACTTCGGGTGAACATCAGGATAGCAGTCCAAGCTGGTCACCGGATGGTAAATCCATCGGCTTTATGTCTGACAGGAGTGGTGCGACACAAATTCACATTTTGCCGGTGGATGGTGGCGAGGCGCAACAACTCACCAAACTTGAACAGGGTGTTCGTTCGGGAACGGCATGGTCACCGGATGGGAAAACCATCGCCTTCACCGCCGGACTTAAAAAAGATGATGCGCCTGATCTCACCAAGCCTTATCGGGTTACGCGGTCTGTTTATCGGTTTGATGGCATGGGGATGGTTGATCCACTTGTGCAAAACGTCTACATTATTCCGGCGGAAGGTGGAGAAGCAAAACAACTCACCAACGATGCCTATCTAGATAGCGACCTGAAATGGTCACCGGATAGCCAGCAAATCCTATATAGCGCGAGCATGGCACCGGATCGATTTGATGGATTTTATCCCGTCCTTTCGGTTGTCAATTTGGAGGGCGAATTTACCCGATTGCTTCGTGATTGGGGCATTATCGGCTCTGCGGAGTGGCTTCCAGATGGACAGCATATCGCATTTACAGGCACGGAAAGCAGTAATCTAATAGGTACAAAGAGTGATTTATGGGTAGTCGCTATTGACTCCGATAAGCCGATCAACCGGACTCCTTCGTTAGAAGTTGGCGTTGGTGGCGGTCTCCAACCGGATATGCCCGCATTCGGACTGTTACGCTCTTTAGGATTCAAAGTTTTGGGCGACCATGCCTACATCAATGTTCAGACGGGCGGAGAAATCCATATTCAGCGGATTGCGCTATCCGGCGATGAACATTACGATTGCCTGATTGATGGTCAACGCGCCAACATGGTCATTGATGTTTGTGCAGACAAAGTCTTATTTGCGAGAAGCACAATTTCTAATCCGCTTGAATTGCACATCAGCGATCTGGATGGCGGGCATGAAGCCCAGCTCACTCACATCAACACCGAATTTCTGGAAGCATTCCAGCCCACCGAAGTCGAACATTTGTTGTGGGATAGTATCGACGGCGTGCAGGTTGAGGGATGGTATCTCAAGCCATCTGTGAGTGAAGCGCCATATCCGACAGTACTCTATATTCATGGCGGTCCACACTCGGCTTTCGGGCATATGTATTCATTTGATTTTCAGATGCTCAACGGCGCGGGTTATGGTGTGCTGATTATCAATCAACGTGCTTCAATGGGTTATGGCGATGCGTTTTCCACAGCTATTAAAGGGGATTGGGGTAATCTCGATTATCATGATTTGATGACTGGAGTCGATTTCGCCATTGAAAAAGGATTGGCTGACGCGGATAAACTGGGTGTCTGTGGGATTTCTGGCGGGGGCAATCTCTCTTGCTGGATCGTGGGGCAGACTGACCGTTTTAAAGCCGCAATTCCAGAAAATCCTGTTACGAACTGGCTAAGTATGTATGGTGTTTCAGATTTGGGTCTCTGGTTGACTGTCGAGGAACTGGGGGGGCATCCACATGAAATCCCTGAGGTCTACGCGAAGTGTTCACCAATTACTTACGCGCATAAATGCACAACACCGACCTTGCTGGTACAGGGGGATCATGATTTTCGTTGTCCGGCGGAGCAGTCTGAACAATTTTACAACGTATTGCGTGTAAACGGCTGTATTGTTGAAATGCTCCGGTTGCCTAACAGCCCTCATGTCGGGTCAATCGGTGGACCGCCCCCGTTACGTAGAGCGCAGAATGAAGCGATGCTCGACTGGTTTAATCGCTATATTCTGGAGCAAAAACCGACTTGAGACCCCTGCAAAGTGGGGTCGCATCATCACAAATCTACAGATGCCGCCAGAATGCTGGTCTCTGGCGGTTCATCTACATCCATATCTTTCACAGAATTCATTCACTACAGATTTAAGTTGACCGTCTAAAAGTAACTTCACCTGACTGGCAATATGGGATGGGACTTTTCCGTAAAATGCCTGTGCAATTCCTCCTGCAATGCACGCAATTGTATCGCTATCGCCACCGATTGAGATGGCGTTGCGAATAGCGTCTTCAAAATCTTCCGACTCAAGAAATGCGATAATCGCCTGAGGTACAGACCCCTGACATGAACTATCAAAGGTGTAGTTTGGGCGAATGGATGTCAGAGTTTGATTCAAATTGTAGCTGAATCGTTGCTGAATATAGTGCTTGATTGTCGATTTATCATTACCGGTGCGTGCCAGAAAAATAGCAGAAGCCACTGCCTCTGCGCCGCGAATTCCGTGCGGATGATTATGCGTTACGCTTGCGCTTAATTTCGCTTCCCGCAGTACATCCTCTAAAGTCTCGAATGCAAATCCAATCGGGCTTACGCGCATCGCTGACCCGTTGCCGTAGCTTCGATAGGCGCGTGCTGTGTGTGATGCTAACCACTTGCTGAAATTGTGCCCGAAACCTGCGTTTGGATAACGACGACCATGTAATCGAAGCCGAGTTCGATAGGCTTGGCGTGCATGATAATTGTCTAACAATCGAAAGGCGTGTTGCTCACGGTGCATTACTGCATCTGCTATAGCCACTGTCAATACCGTGTCATCTGTGAAGCGCGAGAAACGGCTAAACAAAGCGAATTCAGTTGTTTTAACATTTTCGTTTTCAAAGATAGAACCAATAATATCACCAGCGATTGCGCCCAGCATGGTAGCTCCTTTCGATTTAATGACTGGTGGCATTTTTGAATTGTGTCACATGGACTCGAATTTTTACACTTTTCAAGATATCGCGTTTGATTCACGCACATCAGAATCCTATTAGACCTCTCGTGAAAAAATTAACAAAAGCCCGATCTTGCTGTACAATACAGCATAGCTCCGCAAAAGTGGGTACGGAAAGGGGCAGGATATGTTTATGTTCAATCTACTTGCACATGGCGGACTCGGTGGCTGGGATGAATTCATCTTCGTCGGCGTAGCGGTCATCTTTATTATAATGATGGCAATTAGCTGGGTGCGGAGCCGTAACATTGAGCCAGAATTCGACGATGAACGTCGCCCTAATATGCAAGACGATGACCCCGCTTCGGATCACTTTAAGCTGAATTAATTTGACAATCCTTTTGTTGAACGGATGAAATGAAACGTTTACTGTGGGGTGTAGTATTTTTACTGGTTGTGCTTAGTCTCCCTGAAACAGCATCCGCACATGGTTATATCGTCCGCGCTATACCGGAAAATCGGGCAGTGCTGGAACGTCCCCCAACGCGCCTGCAATATTGGTTCAGCGAAGCCTTAGAGCCAGACTTTAGTAGCATCAACTTACGCAATCAATCCGGCGAAATTATCGCGACAGGTGGTATTTCTGATACGGATAATACACTGATGACCGTGCGCGTCCCGAATGATTTGCCAGAAGGCGCATATATTGTGGAGTTGCGTCCGGCGTTTGCCAGTGATGGGCATGTAGTAGCGGAAAGCCGTGTGTTCTTCGTCGGTGAAGAGGTCGGCGGGGTAGCGGGGCAGTCTGCGAGTGGGCAGGCGGTTCCACTTGAAGTTTTCTGGCGTGTACTTGTTTACACTGCCACACTGACGCTCTTTGGTGCATTTGCAGGCTATGGGCTTATCTTTGTGCCGGCGTGGGGCAACAAAGCGTTTCGTGCGGGGTTGCTCCCGCCACGAGTCATGAATCGCCTAAATTGGATTGTTGGATTGGCGCTGATTCTGGTATTTTTAGGCAATGGATTGGCGCTGATTCAGCAAACGATGACCTTTTTCGGCATTGGTTTTACACAGGCACTTAATCAGGATTTCTGGTCAGTCGTGCGGATCGGCTCACGCTTTGGTGATGTCTGGAATTTCCGCATGGGCTTTTTGCTGGTCGTCGCGGCGATGTTCGGCGCGAGCCTCTATTTTCGTGCGTCTCAACCGGAAACGGTGCGGGCGTTCTGGGTAGCGAATACGTGGATGATGGCGCTTGTGATCGGCACATTTAGCGTGTTGAGTCATGCGGCTGGTTCGTTGACGTTGCCGTGGCTAGGAATCGGCATCGATTGGTTACATGCGCTGGCAGTAGGCTTATGGGCTGGTGGACTGGTCGTCATGGTGTGGGTTCTGCCTGTTGCCTTGCGCCCATATGACACTGAGCAAAGACGGCAAGCCCTACTAGCCGTTTTGCGCCAATTTTCGCGTTGGGCGGCGGCATGTGTATTTATTGTCATCGCAACGGGGCTATATAGCGCCTCCAATTGGATTTATTCGGCGGATGATGCGGCAACAGGTTTCGGCTTATCTTTGTTCGTCAAGATTCTGTTGGTGATTGTGTTGGTCGCGCTCGGCGCAGTGCATCATATCGCGCTCAGACCGGCACAATATGCACGATTTAGCACGCTAATAAAGCGTCTGGATGGATTTTTGCCGACATTGCGTTTAGAAGCGATTGCGGTATTGGCGGTGCTGGTCGCGGTTGGCTGGTTGAGTGCTACGCCTGTGCCTGTGCCGGATTTTGCCGAGACCGAAGTTGAAACACCCGGCGAGATTCAGACAGCGTTCGGCTATAACGTGGTAATGACCATTTCACCGGGCGGACCGGGTGTGAATACCTATGATGTCAATCTCAGCCGTGATAATGTAGCGCTGGATGATCTTGATATTCGTTTGACGATGGTCAACCCATCACAGGATTGGCGCAGTCCGGTGCATCAATTGGAAGCGGTTGATTCCGGCTTATACGTCACCGCCGCTGATGATATTGACCAACTGGGGCGCTGGTGGACCCTCATGGATGTGACTGGAGACGATGGCGATACCACCCGATTTGCGTTTGAGTGGAATATCTCCAACGAGGCATCGGTCATCCAATCTCGTGATCTGACGTTAACGAACGTGATCCCGCTGGTGCTTGTGGTGCTGGCGCTTGGATGGGCGCTTTATCCTGCGGCGCGGTGGCTTTATCTCCGGCTTGATCTGTCTCCGCTGATTGTGCTCGTCGTGTTCGGCGCGACGGTTATTACTGTCTTACTAATTATCGTTGGCGGGGATATGGTGTCCTCCACGCGTGAACGGTATGATGAGCGGCTGAATCCCGCACCGGAAATTGTAAACGCAGTGTTGCCATCGCAGGCATCGTTGGCACGCGGAGAAACTTTGTACGCCGAGTATTGCATTGAGTGGCAGAGCTATTCACAGGATTTTCGGGCATTACGTCAGCGGTTAGATCGCATTCGTGATGAAGAACTCTATAGCGCGATTGTCGACGGTTGGCGCACGTTGCCACCTTGCGCTGAAAGACTGACAAGTTTTGAACGCTGGGACTTAGTCAATTATATACGGACATTACAGGAATTTGATTCTTAGATTGTGGAAATTCCACGATGAAAGGACAGGGCTTAATGACAGAATTGAGTCTCATTAACGCATCCTCAGATGCGGCGATGGCGGAACGCATCAATCAGAGTGTGGCGAAAGCCGGACATACTGTACATAAAACGGTTTTGGCGGGGCGAAAATCCGTTTCGATTTTCGTTTTCTCCGAAGCCGCAAAAGCTGATGCGACATTTCAAGAGGCGCTGTATGCGGTGTTGGATAATCATCAGCATATCATCCCTGTGCTGGCAAAGCAGGTCGCGTTGCCGCGATTGATAGACCATTTGCAACCGCTTGATTTTAGCAAGGGGTATGATGAGCAGGCGTTGCTGGTAGAAATCAACCTGTTGAGTGCACCGAATACGCCACCACCTGCAACGGTACTTACGCCGACCAAGCAGAAATCGAATCAGCGTTTCGGGTTGATCTTTGCAGGAATCGGATTTATCGTCTTTCTCATCAGTTTGTATGCGATTGGCGTGGAGGGGTTGCGTGCGCCGGAGAATGAATTTGCGAGCGTTGAGACGCAAATCATCCTGACGCGCAATTATTATATTGATAATGCGCTCCCACATTCGACGGAAGAAGCCGCTAATTTTCAAACCACATTTGAATATATGCCGACGACTGTCCATGTTGAATTAGAGATGACGGCGACGGCAATTGCGGGTGGGGTGATCGGGACGTTTGTGCCGCAAAGTACCGTGCAAGCCACAAATTTCCCTGAAACATTAGAGGCGGTTTCTACAGTGGTGCACGATTCTTTGCTGGCAACGGTGACGGCGGCGGCAGGCGAATAAGTAGCAGAGTCATAACGGGTGAAAATGAATTAGGCGAGGGGTATTGTGACGGAACAGGTGCTGGTAATTGGTGCGGGTCCAGCAGGGATTGCCGCCGCGTATTATCTGGATAAGGCGAAAATCTCGTATAAAGTGGTCGATAAAGCCGATATTATTGCGTCGACATGGGCGAGCTTGTATCCATCTCTACGGCTGAATACCACGCGCTTTTATTCGCATCTCCCCGATCAAAAATTCCCGCTTCGTTATGGCATGTTTCCGTCGGGTAAGCAATATCATGCTTATCTTGTGGATTATGTGAACAAGCATGACTTTAATATCCATCTGGGCGTAACGGTGGATCGTGTTTATCAGGTTGATGATCTGTGGCGCGTGGAGTGGCACATAGAAGACGCTTCCGGCGTGGATGATTACAAAGCGATTATTTCCGCATCAGGGCGCTTTAACACACCAATTCTGCCGAAAATTCCGGGCATGGAAGACTTTGAAGGACAGATTATCCACGCACAGGATTATCTTGCGCCGGAACCGTTTGCGAACAAGCGGGTGATGGTCGTCGGTAATGGTCCGAGTGGGGTGGATATTGCCTCGGAATTGGGCAATACAGTCGCAAGCAAGCCGGTTTTATTGGCGCAACGTACCGGCGTAGTGTTGCGTCCGCGTTACCCATGGGGATTGCCCAAACATCTGTGGAAGATCATCACAGAAAAGTTGCCGAAGTTTATCGGTGATCCGTTATACGCAAAAATCTCTAGCCTCAAATATAACGAGAAGCAGATGCGCGGAATCAAAACACCCAGCAACGAGGAAGAAAGTTCGGCGGCGGGCGGGACTCGTGGTTGGGAGTTGGTCTCTGCGGTGCGTGCAGGCAATGTCGAAACGGTGGATGCCCCCATAAAGTTCTATCCGCAGGAGGTGGAAGTGGAAAACGGGATGCGCTATCCGCTAGATGTTGTCATCATGGCGACGGGATATGGTTTTACCCTTTACGACTATCTGGAAATTGATTTGCCGGAGCATGATCGGTATGGTTGGCCCCTGCGCCTTGATGAACTTGACGAAGGCGGTAAGCGACAGGTTAAAGGCTATCCGGGCTTGTATCTGGTGGGCGTGTTTTATCAGGGTAAGGGCGCGATGTTTAACTTCAACACCGAAGCAGAACAAGCAGTTGAAGAGATCAAAGAGCGATTGAAAACATTGGGTGACGCATCAACGATAGCTCAATCTGAAACACAATCAGGAATTATGCGTTGATTAAGCGCATGTTATAATTCGCCCTCTGTTATATGAAATTTTATTGTTTGGGACTATGACGAACATTACAAAACATACACTTGAGAATGGGTTAACAGTTTTCTTAAAAGAAGTCCACGCCGCCCCAATTATTAGCTGGTGGGTGGTGTATCGGGTCGGAAGCCGTAATGAACCCACCGGAAAAACCGGCGTTTCGCACTGGGTCGAGCATATGATGTTTAAAGGTACGCCCAAATATCCAGGCGGTATGCTGGATCGTGCGATTGACCGCATCGGTGGGCGCTGGAATGCCTTTACCTCGCTGGATTATACGATGTACCATGAAACCCTGCCCGCAGAACATATTGATCTGGCGCTTGAATCCGAAGCAGATCGCATGACGAATGCGATTTTTGACCTCGCAGAAACCGAATCTGAGCGAACCGTGATTATTTCTGAGCGTCAGGGTAGCGAGAACAGCCCGATGTTCTGGTTACGTGAGGAGATGAATGCTGTCGCGTTCCGTGTGCATGGTTATCATCATCATGTACTGGGTGATTTGGCGGATTTGCAAACCATCACCCGCGATGATCTATACGGGCATTATCGTCAGCATTATGTGCCGACCAATGCCTTTGTCATCGGCGTGGGCGCGTTTGATACGCCGGATATGCTGGCAAAGGTCAAAACTATTTATGGTGCAATTCCCATTGCGCCTGCGCCCAAACATTTTGTTCGGGCAGAGCCGGAACCACAGGGCGAACGGCGCGTGATTGTCAATCGTCCAGGACATACGGCTTTTTTGCGTGTGTCTTTCCGTACACCATCCGCGACTGAACCCGATTGGTTTAAGGTGGATATGCTGGATAGTATTCTAACCGGACCGGGCGGCGGAATTGATAATAAAACCAGCCGTTTGTATCAGGCACTCGTTAAGACGGAAATCACAGCGGGAGTCAGCGGCGGATTGTCTGAGACGATTGACCCTTATCTATATTCAATAACCATGACCGTGCGTGATGGACATACTATAGAAGAGGCAGAGGCGGCGTTTAATGTGGCGATCCAGAATGTGATTGACAACGGCGTAACAGAAGCCGAATTGAACCGCGCAAAGAAGCAAGCAAAAGCCTCCTTCGCCTATGAAATGGAGAGCGTGAGTAATCAAGCATATTGGATCGCGCAATCAGCCATACTCGGCGAAGATGATTGGTATGAGCGGTATTTAGCACGCATTGAAGCAGTCACCACACAGGATATTCAAGAAGCCGCCGCCCGCTATTTGATCCCTGAACGGCGCATCACAGGTTGGCTCGTGCCGACGGGATTGGATGGTTAATCATGGCGAAAACATTGCAATATTCTGTACCTAATGAAGAAAATATCGTGCGTGTGGTGTTAGACAACGGCATCACAGTGCTGGTTTACGAAAATTTTAGCGCACAATCTGTTGTGTTGGCAGGGTCGTTCGACGCGGGTAGCGTCTGGGATATACCGGAGAAAAGTGGGCTGGCGGCGCTGGTCGCTAATTCACTGATTCGCGGCACAGAAACGCGGGATTTTGATACGCTCCACCGCACGATGGAAGACCTTGCGGCGGATTTGAATTTTGGCGCGAGTAAGCATAATACGAGCTTTAGCGGTAAGGCACTCGCAGAAGATTTCGGGATGCTGGCGGATTTACTGGCGGATACCCTGCGCCATCCCGTGTTCCCGGCGGATCATGTGGAACGGTTGCGCGGGGAATGGTTGACTGGCTTGCGCTACCGTCAGCAAGATTCTGGCTGGCTGGCGAGCAGGGCGTTTCGTCAGATGTTGTATCCGGTTGAGCATCCATATCATCACAGTTCACAGGGTACGTTGGACTCTATTCCACAGCTTTCTTTAGATGATATGCGCGCCTTTCACAGCCGCCATTACGGACCGAAGGATATGAAAATTGTGGTCGTGGGGGCGTTGAAGGCTACTGATGCGGTGCAAATTCTCCGCGAGCATCTTGGAGATTGGATCAACGTAGACCAACCCGAATCTTCTGATTTGCCGGAGTTAACGACATTGGGTGAACCAAAACGCGGTAACATTGTTGTACAAGGCAAAAAGCAAACCAATCTCATGCTTGGTGCGGTTGGGCCTTCACGGTATGAGCCGGAATTTCGGGCGGCAAGCCTTGCGAATAGCATTTTAGGGCAGTTCGGTATGATGGGGCGGATTGGCGATGTGGTTCGTGAACGGGAAGGTCTGGCATATTATGCGGGTAGTCAAATCACAGGCGGGCAAGGACCGGGCGCATGGAGTATTAACGCGGGCGTTGATCCTACCCATGTTGAACGGGCAATTGATCTTTGTTTGGGCGAAGTGCGCCGGATTACGAGCGAGCCTGTAAGTGATGATGATATAGCGGACAATAAATCCTACTTTATCGGGCGCTTACCATTACAACTAGAAAATAACGAAGGTATTGCGGCATCGCTACTGACGATAGAAACCTATCAGCTTGGACTTAATTACCTCTTAAGTTATCGCGATATAATTCAGGCAATCACCAAAGACGAGTTGCTACACGCCGCACAGAAGTACTTGAATGCTGATGCGATGGTCATTAGTGTAGCGGGTCCCGGTGAGCATGGATAAATGTGATAAAGGTCGAACGTAAATGAAAAAACTTTCTATGATTGTTCTTTGTAGCCTTGCCTTGCTGTTATTAAGTTTGCCGGTGATGGCTCAGGATGATGCCGGTGATGATGGAAATATAGGCATCGTGACCACGCGTGCCGCCGCGCCTGATCCAGATCAATTTCGATTGGTACAGGTTGCTACAGGCTTGCAAGTGCCATTGTATGCAACCGGCGCAGGCGATGATTCCGGACGGTTGTTCGTGTTGGAGCAATCGGGACGTATCTGGGTGTTTCAGGATGATGTTCAGCAAGCAACACCCTTCCTTGATCTCTCCGGCACGGTGAGTCAGGATGTGTTGAGTGGCTATTCCGAACGCGGTTTACTCGGTCTTGCGTTTCATCCGCAATTCGCTGACAACGGGTACTTTTTCGTCAATTACACAGATCGTGCTGGCACGACCCAGGTTGTGCGCTTTACGGTATCTAGTGATGATCCCAACGTCGCTGATTTAACGAGCGCGTTTCCACTTTTCTCGCTTGAGCAACCGTATGTGAATCATAACGGTGGTCATATGGAATTTGGACCTGACGGCTATTTATATATTTCCGCTGGCGATGGCGGTAGCGCGGATGATCCGTTTAATAACGGTCAAAATCCATCCACGTTACTCGGCACTATTTTGCGGATTGATGTCGATAGCACAACTGATGACCTCGCCTACGGTATTCCGGAAGACAATCCCTATATAAACGACTCGCGCTTAGCGCCGGAAGTTTGGGCGTATGGATTACGTAATGTGTGGCGTTTCTCGTTTGATCGAGCGACGGGAGATGCGTACTACGCTGATGTTGGACAAAATGCGTGGGAGGAAGTAAACTTTCAGCCTGCTGATAGTAGCGGTGGAGAGAACTACGGTTGGAATGCTTTCGAAGGACTGACGGCATACATCGGCGGTGCACCTTCTGATGTGGTGATGCCGGTTGCAGTTTACAATCATTCGCTGGGATGTTCTATCACCGGTGGTTATGTTTATCGTGGGCAAGCGATCGCTGACCTTCAAGGTGCCTATCTCTATAGCGATTATTGTCAGGGTAGGTTATGGGCTTTATGGAAAACAGAAGCCGGCGAATGGCAGGATGCGGAAATCATGGGCTTAGAACGCAACATCAGTTCGTTCGGGCAAGATGACAACGGCGAACTCTATATCATAGACTACCGTAATGGCATTTTGTTCCGGTTTGAACCCGCCGCATAATCGTGTATGATTCGGAATTTAATGAATGAAACACTTCTTTTTCCTAATAGAAGTGTTTCATATTTTGTATATAGAAACGTTTTTACACATATTTCGTATTATTCAGATTGCACTATATAACAAAAAGTTATATTATTGTAGCTAATTTAAGAATAGGCTCTTATTCTCAGGGTAAAGGAATGTAAGATGAGTCCGGAGCAAAATACTTTAGTCGAAGCACAACAACATTATACTGAACCGGGCTGGCTTAATACCAACTCAGACAATGTCATTGACGCACTTTCAAAAGCGTTCAAAAGTAGCTCTTCACCGGGCGAGGCAACGAATACACTTTTATTGGTGTATCCACAAGCGATTAAGGGTGGGGAAGTTAAGCGATGGAGCAAGTTGCTTCAAGATGCCCTTACTTTGCAGAATGATTTCGACGCTACACAGGCAAAACGAGACGATGAACTCGCCGCACAATTTGCCCTCTCTGAACACAAAAAAGAGATGGACGCGGAATTCAAGATTGCGATGCGGCGCGCACGTAAACGCTTAAAACCAGAAACCATCCTTGAAGCCTACCTCGATGTTTTTAAATCACAGGTTTATCATCAATCACCGGAAGAATTTAGCCAGGAAATTGCTAAAAGTGCGATTGAACTAGCCCGGCAGGTCAATATTGCTGAATCCTACGCGCAACTCTATTTAGCACTCGCTTATGCCTATAGTGGTTGGGGTGATTTTGAGCGTACACAAAAGTATGCTCTTTTGGCATACGAATATTTTGCGAGTAATAAGCGTTATCTGGAAGCCGGACAATCTGCTTTCTGGTTAGCCTATGCACAACGTTCAATGGGCGTGCACACAGGCAATATGCAGTACTACACCATCGCGCAGGATTGGCTCGATAAGTCTGGCGCGATGTTCCTCAAGACGAATTATCAACACCAATATGTGACCATCGCCCATGAGAAAAGCGTTCTTTTCATTTTGAATCGTCACTATGAACAGGCGAAACAATGGGCAGAAGTGGCGCTCAAAGATGCACAAAACGATTTCTCAATTGCGATTGCTCGTCATACACTGGGAATGGCACTTTCTTATCTTGGACAATACGACAAAGCAAGTGAGAATTTTGAGCGTTCTCAAGCCTATTTAGAAGGGTATAGTTACAATTCGCAACTCGCTTCCTTAATGCACGCACGGGCATACAATCAGTTCTTACAAAAGAATATTCAGGGCGCGATCAGTTTTGTGGAACGTGGGTTGGCACTTCTTCAAGATTTGCCAGAAACACTTCAACATAACAAATTACGTGTGCAGTTGGAGGAGAGTTTACAAAGTTTGCGTAATCAGTAACTAAGCTGTTTGATGCTTATCTTAAATACAAGAACCCGTCTTTTTGACGGGTTTTTGCTTGTATCGAACCATCGCGTTCTTGTTTAGCAAGCGGGCGGTGGGAGAACCGGAGGTGTTGGCTCATTCATGATTTGAGACCTTTCAGAACTGTGTAAGCGATGTTCTTAGGGTCTCAAATTCAGGGGTATTCGCTCTATAACTTGCGGACAAAATTCGGACAAAATCCGGTCAATGTTATAATCGTTAGCTAGCAGGCGGGAAAACGTCCATAAATCGGTGGCTAAATGATTTGGAAAGAAGTGTCTTTGGTTTTATAGTTGTTATATGAAATTATGCACTTGTCTCATCAAACTGAAGGCATTCTATGAAGCGTCTGATCAAATGTGTGGTAATTATAGTTCTATGTTTTGGCTTTGTTGTATCCGCACAGGACGATAATCTGCCACCGGATTATCGTGTCAGTACAACGACTGATCCGATTGAAATTACGGATGATGAAGTCATTGTTACTGTGACTATTTTTAATAGTGGTGCTGATTCGACGGTTCAAACTGTGGCGGAGTTGAGTGATATTCGTGCGGGTAGTGTTCTCGCCACACAGGATATTCCGCCTTTAACAAGCGGGCAGAGTTTGCCCATTACGCTCCGTTTTAATTGGGCGGGTTTTACGCCGGAGACCAACCTCACGTTATGGGTGACAGTTGATTCGGATAATCTGAATGGCGAGACGAATTCCACCTTATTTAATAACAATACCACGTTACCGCTTATTACCTTTCCCTCTGCAGAACCGGATAGCACAGAAGGCTTGCAAGAAGTAGACGGAACAGAGTCCACGATAATCACAGTTCCCGTGATTGATACACAAATCGACACAGGAGATCGTGATCAGATGGTGGTTGTGCTTGCCATCCTTGCCTTAGTGGTCATCATGACGATTATTTTGTTATTGATTGTCCGTGTTTTGACGCGCCGTAGACCCACATTTGGCAATTGGCATCCTCCCTATGCAACGATGCCGCCGATGGATCCGAATTCATCTTATGGAAGACGGCAATTATGGCAACAACACGCCCAGAATAACACTGTGCCCTCTACCAGTGTTGATGGCAGTGTTCATGCAAGAAAATTGCTATTGGGCATGGATGGCTATTATCTCTCTGGATGGAAGATTTCCGCATTACGGCTGACCCAATATGATATGTATGGACGGGTTGCCCGTAGTGAAGTATTGGCGACTTCCAGGCAAATTAAAGGATTGAACCGGGTTGCCCGCAAGATCGAAAACCTGACCGAAGAACAGATTACACGACGGGTTCGATGGATTGCGAGACAACTTGCGAAGGAGCTAAAGGATAAAATTCGGAAGCGCAGTGCTGTTTTGGCGATTGCGCTTGATGTTCGGCTGGAAGGCGTTCACGGTGAGGTTCGGATCATTTTTGAACTCTATCAATACGGGAATCAACGCTTTCAACAAATTGACCAGTGGGAGCCTGAAATGCAGGTGACCAGCCGCACAATTTATGAGGCATATACGTATACGTTATATGGTCAAACTGGCGCGGAAACCTACAAGGAATTTCGTGGACGTTTGGTAGATGATATTGTGGGAGCACTGACAGTGATGTTTATGTCACAGGTGCCGGGTGGTACAGGCGTGGTAACATCGGCAAATACTCAGCCGGTAGATATTAATGCTGAAACGCCGATGTAATGCGTCGAGTATTCAATCACGAAGAATAGGCAACAAAAAAGAGGTTGGAACGATGCCCAACCTCTTTTGTTTGTCAGGTATAAATTACATACCGAGCAATGCACGTACTGATGCGGGCAGAAGCACGCCATCAATAACGTGGACAATACCATTATCAGCCATGATGTTGGTTGAGATAACGTTGACTGTGTCATTCAGAACCACGCCATCTTCGGTGACAGTTACAAAAATTGTATCGTCTTCACCGAGAAGGGTAGCAACGTCCTGACCATCAAGCGCGACTACATCATCTTCCAGAACTTCACCCGGAACGACATGATAAAGCAGAACACTGGTCAAAAGTTCGCCCTGTGTGAGGACGGCATCAACCGGAAGACCCAACACTTCAAGCAGAGCTTCAAATGCGGCATCGGTCGGTGCGAAGACGGTTAAAGGACCTTCACCACTCAGCGCATCCAAAACTGAAGGATCAGCCGCCATCACAACTTCTAGCAGAAGTGTGAATTCTGGCTCTTCACCCTGTGCGCTGGCGACAACGATATCCGCGATGGTATTACCCATCATTTCTTCGCTCATATCATCTTCAGCGGCAACTTCTTCTTCATCCATTTCGGTCATATCTTCTTCAGAACCCATGTCCATCGCCATATCATCAGCGGATGGGTTCAATGGCAGACCGAGTGCTTCACGAACTTCATTCGGGATCAAAACTTCGTCAACAACATGAACGATACCATTGTCTGCTTCGATATCGACAGCGGAGATAACGGCGCTTCCGTTAAGTTCGATACCACCAGCCGGGAAGGATGCGAACACCACATCGAAGGTAATTTCATCGCCGGTTGAGCGGCTTTCACGGTTCAAGAAGGTACGGAATGAACCCTGTCCTTCTGCGACCATATCAGCGGAGGTGATGATGCCCGGAACGACATGGTAACGGATCACAGTAGAAAGTAATTCGGTGTTCGCCAGCAGATCTTCAGCAGACATGCCTAAGCCGGCGAGCAATTCGTCAAATGCGGCGTTGGTCGGTGCGAAGACGGTGATGTTTAAGCCTTCATTGAGAAGGGGAAGTTCACCACTTGCCTGCACGACTGCCAGCAGGGTGCTGAATGTGCTTGGGTCTGAAGCGGCAACACCAGCGGCAGAATTACCCAGCTCAGCCTGAATGCGGGCTTGTTCAACTTCACCAGCTAGAGCTTCAATATCGGCGACAATCACACTATTGAAGATCACGTTGTCGATTGCATGGACGACACCGTTTGTGGCGGCAACATCGGCGATAACGACATCGGCGACACCGTTAAGGGTAATGCTACCATCGTCGTTTACGGTAATGCCAATGCCTGTACCGGGGTAGAGTGTCGGGACAACCTGACCATCAAGACCGGCGACCTGACCGGAGAAAACGGAACCCTGAACAACATGATAGAGCAAAATGTTGGTCAGTAATTCTTGATCTGCGATCACATCATCAAGCGTAATGTCGAAGTTGTTTTGGAGATAGGTATCCAGATTTTGGAATGCCTGATTGGTGGGTGCAAAGACAGTCAACGGACCCGGACCAGATAGTGCCTGAGCAATTGCAGGGTCCGCGGCTTGTACAGCGGCAACCAGCGTAGAGAAATTAGAATTGCCGACGGCGACATCAAGGATGGTGCCTTCTTGAGCAAAGGCGGGGATTACCGCGCTGAGCATCATCAGCAAACCGATAAGACAAATAGAAACTTTTCGCACTGTACTTCCTCCGTGTGTGTGCTGTAGTCATTAAAGTATGTTTTTTAAGAAAAGTCTTACGACCAGCATGATTATAGTATAAATTATCAGAATAAGTTAGTACTTAACTTATTTTAAGTAATTTATTAGCAACTGTTTATTTTTCGTAATGGGAGTGGTCTGGTTCTCAGCGCCCATTTTGATCTGGATTACCTGAAATGGCGTATATCATGACCCCTATGGCGGATAGCAAGAAATTCAAGACGATACCGAGCGCCTGCAATTGTCCCAGAAACACGGTGCTATCACTAATTAGCCCATGAGAGCCAAAGCCTAAGACATCTGCAAGGGCAGTCATCGCCGCAAGTACCAACCCTGTTAGGGCAAAGCGAGTGCCAATTTGCTGGGCGAGATTAGAGTGGCTGAACGAATAAAATGTGAATTTGACATAGATCAACGCACCCCAAATGAGCAGGGTATAGCCGATGAGCACGGTAAAGATTTGCACTAGACCAATTCCGGCTGTGGGCGGTAAGCCAGTCACACCAGGGAACAACCCCATAATGGTAATCATCGCGCCCAATGCGCCGACGGCAATACCTAGTTGTGCAATACGTGTCACTCTGGCAACCCCTCACGTAATTTTCTCAGCATGTTGCCCCCCATTACGGATACAATATCTTCCTCAGCATAGCCAAAACGACTGAGCGCATCACCGATTTGATAAAGATCGGCAACGGTATCGAGTTCATAGGGTATGGCTTCTGTGCCGAAACCGCCGTCAAAATCTGTGCCAATGCCTACATGCAAGGCGCTTCCGGTCACCTGACATACATGGTCAATCGCCGCAACTATACGATCAACCGTTATGCCGTCTTTCTTATCGGTTGGTGTCCATGTTTGATCCAGAAAACGATTATACAGCACAATCCCCATCACGCCGTCACGTTCTGCAAGACTACGGATTATTTCGTCCGACAGATGCCGGTCTGTATCAACGAATTTGCGTGGGTTGCTGTGGCTGGCGATGATCGGTCCTTCATATATATTAAGTGCTTCGAAATACGCTTCTTCTGCCATGTGAGACAGATCAAGGATCATGTTGAAGTCAGACATGGTTTCCAATAAATCATGCCCGAGGGTTGTTAAATTACCCGGTTGCCCTGTACCACCGCAATAGCGAGAGGCTTGCCACGCCGGTCCGACAATCCTTAAACCGAGTTCGTACCATTCTTCAAGCTGGGCAGGTTCGACGATAGGATCGGCATTTTCCATCAATAACACGAGTCCCTGAACACGCGATTTCAGCGAGGTATCGGCTTCCCACGTTTGCAAAACTGCATCCAGATCGGTTTGTGTTTTAATAAGCGTGATTTTATCGTTTTCGGCAAGTCGTTCATAGTAATCAAGCTGGGTGCGGGCTAATTTGTAGGCTTCCTGCGGGGTCGCATACATCACATTATCCCATGGGGCGGATTGGCGAGTTCGTGGGGCGACGAACAACGTAGAAAAGATCAGTGCGATGCGCCCGACGAGGGCTTCCGGTAAACCACAGGTTGCGATGCCTGCTTTAGGCGGTACGGGCGTTCCATATTCTAGCTGACGTTTTTTTAAGGCGGATCGAGTGTAATCCCGATTGAAGCAAAGGGCGTTATAAGCAATATCTTGATGTGCGTCAATAATTATCACTGAGTATCCTAAAGATTGTGTTATGATTCGGTTGGTATTGTACGCAGGTGTGGCTAAATTGCCAAAGCCATTTTAAGAAGTTAGTGAGACTGGCAATCTAAATTGAGTTGACTGTCGTTATTAAATTGTAAGAGAAACACGATAATTTATTGTTATCAAGGAGTCAGGCAGAGGACCTAACAATGACTGTGATAGAAAATGAGAACACATTAAAACATAAACCAGGTTGGATAACTGGCGCACTTGTCGGCATTATGTTGACCGCGCCGCTGATTGTCGTATTTTACTTAGGGGAACAATTGGCGGGGTTGCCGTTTGTCCCGTTTGATATTTTTGACTGGATGGGGCGTGTTACCCCCGGCGCAATCATCACCTTTGTGATTGATACGATGGTGGATATGTTGACGGCGTTAAATTTTGGCGATGAGCTTTCCAGCACTGCCAAGACCGCAGAAAATCTGATGGGATTGAGCACAACGCTCGGTATCGGAATTGTGGCAGGTGCATTGCTGTTCTTCTTGCTGAATCGTGCGAAACAAGCGAATCCGTATTTGTTTGGCGGTGCGATGGGCGCGGGTATAGGCGTTATTCTTATTCTAATTTTCAATCGTGTTAATTTGACCGCCACCGCTGATCCGACGTTGAGCATGGCATGGATTTTCCTGACGTTCACCATCTGGGGTGTTGCGTATGGGTGGATTTATTCTGATCTGAGCGCGATTGGTGCAAGCAAAGCTGAAGACGCATCCGCCAATGCTCAACAGCTTGACCGTCGTCAATTTTTGGTACGTTTAGGTGGCGCTACCGCTACACTGACCGTGCTTGGTGCGGGCTTAAATCTCGTCTTGCGTGGCGGCGAAGATACCACCACGACAGCGACAACCATCGCTTCTTTGACGGAAGGTAGTGAGATCGAAGGTGTGATCGAACCGTCACCGGATACGATCGGTGAAGAAGCCGGTATCCCGGATGATCTACCGAATGCTGGTGATGCAGTTGAGCCTGCTCCCGGTACACGTCCTGAATATACGCCGCTCGATAATCACTATCGTATTGACATCAGTTCACGTCCGCCGATCATTGATGCGGCTTCATGGACACTTGCTATTAGCGGTTTAGTGGGCAATCCGAAAAGCTACACGCTAAATGAGTTGGTTGAGGATTATCAGCCAGTAGATCGTTTTGTGACGATGCAATGTATTTCCAATCGTCTGGGTGGTTCACTGATTAGTACGACCCGCTGGACAGGCATCAAATTGCAGGATTTGATCGAGGAATGGGATATTCAGCCAGAAGCAACCCACTTGCGGATTAGCTCTGCGGATGGCTTTGATGAATACCTATCATTGGAAACAATACGCGAAGATGAGCGCATTATGATCGCTTATGCGTGGGATGGTCGCCCGTTGAAACGTAAACACGGCTTCCCGATTCGTATCCATGTGCCAGATCTTTACGGCATGAAGCAACCTAAATGGATTACCGACATCGAAGCGGTGGACTCATGGGAAGAAGGCTATTGGGTGCGCCGTGGTTGGTCTGCTACGGCGGTAATCAACATGACTTCAGTTGTTGATACTGTTGCAACAGATGCAATCATCGAAGAAGATGGTGAAATGTTCGTGCCGATTGGTGGCATTGCCTTCACCGGTGCCAAAGGCGTTTCTAAGGTTGAAGTTCAGGTGGACGAGGGTGAATGGCAAGAAGCCGAATTGCGTACACCGCTATCAGATACCTCATGGTATATCTGGCGTTATAATTGGCAGTTCGAAGAGGGTAATCATACGTTCCGCGTGCGTACCTTTGATGCGGATGGCGGGATGCAGACGGGCACGGAACGTGGTACACGCCCTGATGGGGCAACAGGCTGGCACAGCATTGATCGTAATGTAGAAGCAGTTTAGCGAACCAGCACAAATTGAAACGGCAGGTACTCAAATGGGGTGCCTGCCGTTTTTTGTTGTCAATAAATAAAGAGAGATGCCGGAGCACCTCTCTTGGTCTTAGCGATATTGCGAGATTATTACGCGCTGGTCATATTAGAGACGACACCGGTTTGTTCATGCTTGCCGTTGCCGTTGATATGTGTCTGCGGCATGGTTTCGTCACTATTGTTGATCCCTACGCCATTGTAACCGCGTCCGACGCTACGATATTTGAAGCCCAATTCTTTCATTTTGTCGGGATCGTAGATGTTTTTGCCGTCAACGACGATTGGTTCGGTCATGGAGTCGCGGATGCGCGCCATGTCAAGTTGCTTGAATTCGTTCCAAGGTGTGGTGAGCACGAGGGCATCAGCGCCGTCAGCCAATTCATAGGCATTTTTGCACATGATAACATCTTCCATCATACTCTTGGCATGATCCATTGCCACCGGATCGAACGCACGGATAACCGCACCACGTTTACGCAGGTGTTCGATGATCGTCAGTGACGGGGATTCGCGCATATCGTCGGTATTTTCCTTGAATGCCAGACCAAGCACGCCGACGATCTTGCCGTTGAGGTCGCTACCGAGCATTTCTTCGATTTTGTCGATGACGTGCTTACGCATATAGGCGTTGATGTCCATAACAGCGGTCAGCAATTGCGGGTGCATACCGTGTGTTTCCGCCATATAGTGCAGGGCTTTCACATCTTTCGGGAAACAGCTACCGCCGTAACCAATACCGGCTTGCAAGAAGTGCTGACCGATTCGCTTGTCGAAGCCCATACCTTGTGCAACTTCGATGACATCCGCGCCGAGGCGTTCACAGATGATCGCCATTTCGTTGATGAAGCTGATCTTGGTGGCGAGGAAGGCATTCGATGCATACTTAATCATTTCAGCGGTACGTAAATCGGTCATGACAATCGGCTTACGGAGCGGAATGTAAAGTTGTGCCACGGCTTCTGCGGCGAGTTGATTGGTTGAACCGAGCACGGTACGATCCGTAACCATGAAGTCCAGAACAGCAGACCCTTCACGCAGGAATTCGGGACAGCTAACAACGCTGAATTCAATCGGTTCTGGTTGATGTGCTTTTACAATGTCGGAAACCCAGTCACCCGTGCCGACGGGGACGGTGGATTTGTTGATGATGACCAGCGGGTGATCCATCTTCTTGGCGATGGTTTCTGCGGCGGCGCGAACGTACTTCAAGTCTGCTTCACCATCCACACCGGACGGTGTACCCACGCAGATGAACACGAATTCTGCGTCTTTCAGACCTTCCTCATAGGATGTGGTGAAGTGCAAACGACCTGCATTGACGTTGCGTTCTACCATTTCAGCCAGACCGGGTTCGTAGATGGGCATTTCGCCGCGCGTAAGTTGATCGACTTTTTTCTGGTCAATATCAACGGTGATGACGTTGTTGCCGAGATCCGCGAAGCAGGTGCCGTTGATAAGACCTACATAGCCGGTGCCGATTACACAGATATTTTTCATAGTGATTTGACCTTGTTAACCTCAATACGATTTGGTTTGAGATATTCGATTAGAACTGTTGACAGTCTACCATAATGTTTTAGTCAGTAGGTGACATCACCTCGTTTTTTAGGATTTTTTTCACAAATCATTTGCGGACTATCAGATATGTACAAAAAATAGCGTTATCTTTCCAAAAACTTGACATATATGATCTCAGGATCGGCATTATCCAGATTGTGAATTTCACCGCTTTGAATGTAGCCCAGACGTGCCAATAGTAAACGGGCGGTCGTGTTGGACTGATTGGTGGAAGTGAATAGCTTGTTATCCGGACAAGTTTTTTCAACATAGCGCATGATCTCCGTCGCAATCCCTTGCCGCCGATGATCGGGATGAACAACCAGCAGGGCGACAAAATAATGCTCAAAGAAGCTACGATTGATGATTCCAAATCCTACACGTTCTGCGCTGATTCGAGCAACGATAACTTCACGGTTAATAATTGCCTTCGTGATATACGCTTTGCGATGATCGTCGCCGATGACCGCTCCATCTATTGCTATGATTTCGCTATAGTCATCTTCTGTAGCGCGTTCTACGATAATCATGTACCTGATCCGCCTGCTGTGGCTATTTTGGCGACTCTTCGCCCGATCTCTATGGCAAAATTTGTCCCGCGATCATAAGGATAAACCTGAGACATGCTCGCCCAATAAACGCCGGCGAGGGGTGTTTTGAGGGAAGGGATGTTTTGGCTATGATTCACACCGGAAAGCGGTTGGGCGTAAGGCGCACGAAACACCCATGTTTTGCGTACCCATTCGGGCTTGAAATCGGGGTTGATCGTCTCGAACACCGACATAAAGCGTTGCGCGAGTTCATCTTCGCTCAATTGAAAGTATTCATGCTCTGGAGATACATAATCGCCCGCATAGATCAGTACATCGTCATTATAATGGCTTTTCGGTAGCCAGTTGGTATGCTCGACGAGCGCGAGAAATGGAAAACGGCTTTTGCTCTTATCGGGGCTGTTGGCGGGTAAATTGAGCCAATAGGTGCCGTCTGTTAAAAGCGACTGTTTGAGGGCATAAATGCAAACCACTGCACCCATGCTTTCTAATCCTCCGACTTTTGCACCGTAGTCTGTATCTGATAACCCATCAGTGAGCTTGAGCATCAATTTCGGTGATATGGTGCTAATCACGCGGTCAAAAGATTGCGTTTCGCTGTTGATAGTCAAAACAGGATGACCGTCTGGAGTGGCGATTCGTTCCACAGGCGTATTCAGATGGAGTTTCGCGCCTTTTTTCTTTACTGCGTCAGCGAGATCTTCCAGAAATGTCTGAAAACCGCCGTCGTATGTACCTAGGTTGAGTGAACGTGTTTTGATCCGCGCCCACATCCACGCCATATTCACCGATTGATATTTGTCGCCAAATTTACCGATCAGCAACGGACGGAAAAATTTACCGTAGGCTTCTTCACCCATCATGCGGCTCAACCACTCATGCGCGGTGTATTTTTCTAAGAATTGACCGTTGGGCAACAATTTGAGAAATGCGCCCGTCCCCGCCATACGAATTGTGCTGAGGAGAGACAGAGGCAAAAATAGCGCGGAGGGTGACATCTCCGAACGGACAAGTTTGCCGTCAATCCAATAGCTGGTTTTGGGGCGAGGGAAGCTCACTTTGTCCCATGTGCCTATTTCCTGTGCTAGCTTTTTGACTTCGCTATCAGTTGTGAACCAGTGATGATAGAATTTCTCTAATGCCCAATCCCAGCCTTCATCGCGGAAGCCTGCCGCCAATCCGCCGACTTCTTGACCGGCTTCATATATCGTGACGTTGTGTCCAGCAGTGGTTAGTTCCCACGCGGCGGAGAGTCCGGCTACACCCGCACCAATGATGGCAATATTTAACGATTTTGTCATACGTATTTTGAATCCTGATGAGATAATGTTCGTTGTTATCTTACCATCCTTCGCGCCTCACGAGGATAGTGTTCGTAGAGACATGCTCGATATAGTGTTGATACACACGCAACCGGAATGATGCTCACCACTTCTGCTCATTTTGCTTGAATTGTGTATACTTTGCTTATGAAGACATTGATTCGTCAATTCTATTCCGGGATAAAGCAGGCGGTCATCAGTATGGGTATGGTGATCGTGTTCGTGTTGATTCTGTTTGTGGTGATGGTCAATGACGTGGGTCACACAGACGAAGTGCCTTCTTCCATTTCATTAGATGACCGCTCTGTGTTGGTAGATGATAATTCTGACCACGCATCGTCAAATGATGATGTAACGAAATTACAGACATCCCTCTTATCGCCAACGGTAGCACCCCTTTCGACATTATATTCGCTCAATATGAGCCGGACAACGCAAAGGGATGCCGTATCGTTGCCAGAGGGTGAGGAGGAACCGCTAATAATCAGTGCGCGGACGCTAGATATTTATGCGGCGGGTTTGGTGGCAGGAAATGATCCAACGGCATTTTCCACAGTTGGCGATTGTATTACCGCTATTTATCCGTTTATGGTGGGCTTTGATACGGGTGAGTATCATCTGGGCGCATATGGCTATTTGCAATCTACCGTCGATCAATTCAATGAGTCGTTCGGGCGGGGTAGTCAGGCATCCGGCAATAACTTCACCACTGCGACGGTGCTTGACCCGATGTGGACGAGCGACCGCATCTGCGAAGTCGGCGAAACCCCGCTTGCCTGTGAATATCGTCTAACTAATCCTTCGATTGCAGTGATTATGCTCGGCACAAACGATGTTACCCGTTTCGGTGTGGATTTATACCGTGATTTTCTGACGGATATACTTGACTATACCATTGAGCAGAATATCGTCCCTGTCTTGACGACATTCCCGACTTTGCCGAATTATTATGCGACTCAGAGTGAATTGTTTAACGCGGTAGTGGTCGAATTGGCGGAGGAGTACGACATTCCGTTGATTGATTTACGCTCGGCAGTGGCGGATTTACCCGATCACGGCATGAATCTGGATGGCTTGCACCCATCCAATCGCGGCGATAACTTCATTGATTTTCGGGGCGAGCAATATCAATATGGCATGACCATGCGTGATCTTATTACGCTCCAGATGTTAGACGCGATCATCCACAGCGCGGGCTAATCCGGGAAAATTTTCTTGATGGGCAAGGTAAATCCAGGTAAAACATCCCCGCCATCGAACACATCATTCATGCCGTAGGTTTCAACATGTTTGCCTGTCCCATCAAGTGTCCAGACCTGAATGAGTCTATCATCCGTGAAGACGTTAATCACCATCTGTGCGCCCGCGTCAAAATATTTGTCAGTCTTTTTGCGTATGTCATACGATGATTCACTTGGCGAAATAACCTCAATTGCCAGATCAGGCGCACCCGCAAAAGTCACCCCATCTAAACTCGTCACCCGTTCTTTTCTGATAAAGCCAACGTCCGGTTGTAAGACTGTTTTCGGCGAGATTTCAAACCCGCCATCCGCTCCAGTGACGTATCCGAGATTATTTTCCAATACAAAACCAGTGACAAAATGAGCAAATAAAATTGCGGTAACTGTATTTCGTTTGCTTGAAGGGGGCATTTCGATAATCACTCCGTCAATAAGCTCAAAACGCTTCCCGTCATTTTCTGGAAGTTGCGTAAATTCAAGGTAGGCTTCTGCTGTAAAATCTTTGGCATCAATTGTCATCTGCACGATCCATGTAACTCTTGCATTATTTATGGCTTAAATTGTATCACACCACGCTGACCATTGACCCGCCATTCAGCATCTTTTTGATCGAGTTGTTGCGCCAATCCAGAGGCTAAGCCGACTATCGGATCGCTCTTGAGTGTCCGCAATGCGACTAGTGGCGCGGGGAAGTAACCCATAACGTCGATGAACGGGGTTTCGGGTTTCCACAGCGCATCCCCGACGATGCGACGATAATTTGCATCCCCTTTAACCAGAACAAGGCGGGCACTAGAAAATGCACGGATGAGGTTATCCGGTATTTCCCATAACCACTGGCTACTATTCCAGAAGAAATTCGGCATGAGCTGTAATCTGCCCGTATCAAAAGCGTTTCTAAGTCTTGTTGCGAAGGCTGAATAGTGTCCACCGCGTTCATCTAATAACGCAAAAAAGTTGAACACATCGACTGGAAGAGCATCACTGATGAACGTCGGGTGCATCTTTAGATGGAGAATTATGGTGTCCGGGATGACTTCCAGAAGCGCATCCACCAGAGCCAGATCCATCGTGAGTTCTGTGCCAGCGTTATCAATGATGAAATGCACATCGCCACGCCCGTTTAGCAATTGTTGCACCGCCGCCTTTGAATCATCGACGATTAGGTCTTCATCATTAGCGACCATGCCCCGCTTGAATGAGGCTTCAAAACTCAGGTCAATGCGGTTGCCCCATAAAATCAGTTTAATGAGTTCGGTCAGTTTTTCTTTTGGAGAGGCATCAATTTTCAGGGCGGTATCTAGCAATTTCCACAGAGCATCACTGGCATATTCTTCCTGTTTGATAGGCAGGAAGGGGTCGCGTCCGGTTTCAAACCAGCGCACACATTCGATCAGGCGACGGTAAAAATAGGTCTCTGCGAAGAACCATTGCGTGTTTAACCATGATTCTGTGTGGCGAATTTCAACCGGTGTGTGCCAGTATGCGTAGTCCGGCGCAAGTGGGGAGAGCATGGTAATCGGATCGTCGTTCTGTATATCATGACTCAGTTCTTCTAACGCGTTCTGGATGATGTCTGGATAATCAGGATTAACGTGCTGTATACGTTTTATCGTTGCGGGTACACGGCGTATCATGGTGTCATGGGCGAAGGGATTATCCGGGCTGGTATAAATTGGGGCGGGGCGTGCTTCAGGTGAATTGAGCATAAAGAATCCTTTTGATTTTAGTTTTCTTCAGATTGTAACGCATCCGTGTTGATGTCCGTTTGCTTCTCAGCTTGTAAATCTCGCGCATGAGTGACGGCATTCCAACCCAGCCCCTGTTGCGCCAGAAATGCGAAGCCTGCTAACGTAACCGGTAGCCAGATGACCAGATGCACGACAATGGCATAACTGACGGCGCGTGTCTCTAAAACGCCCGCGCCGATCAATACTGCTGAGACGAAAAACTCGAATACGCCCAATTGACCGGGTGAGGCGGGGATTAGACCTGCTAGATTGACCGTTCCGACGGTTACAAGCATCACTGCGTAGCTGACATTGAGATCAAAGGCGATGGCAACCAGCCAATAAACGCTGGCTTCTAATGACCATGTGACATAGGAACTGATGACTGTTCCAGCCAAATTTGCAGGGCTACGTAGTCCTTCCAGACCGTCAATGACATCCTCACTGAGCCTGCTTACAAGCTCACCAATTTTCCCCGGTAATAAGCGACTGACCATTTCTACCAATTTCCTGAGCAGATTAGGACGTGCCGCCAACGCGAAAAATAGGGCAAGGGCGGTTAAGAAAATTGGCGCGGCAAACGTGGCAACATTCCGAATATCTTCGGAAGTATTGTCAATAAATAACAACGGCACCACGATGAAAGTCAACATCACCAGACCATCAAAGACGCGCTCCACGAGCACGGTTGTGGTCGCTTTGACGATTGGCACACCCTCATTGCGCCGGAGTAAATAGATGCGAAGTGCCTCTCCACTGCGAAAGGGGTAGACGTTATTTCCCATATAGCCAATGCACACCAGCGGAAATAAGCGGCGTACACCCACAGGTTTTATAGCACGGAGCAGAAAATCCCAGCGTAGGGTGATGACGCTCACCGCGACAAAATACCAGCCCGCCGCTAATAACAATAAGGGCAGATTTGCTGTGCGTATTTCCTCAATGACGGTTTGTGGATCAAGATTGCGGAAGGCGAACCATAAAAACAGGGCGCTAATTAACAAGCCGAGAGCAACGGCGATTTTTTGCTTGGTGTTCATGTGTGCCTCAAATTTTTGTGGATGCGACTACATTGTAGACGAATAATCGTGATCTAACAGCGCCGTTATGAGGAATGAAAAGGGATTTAATTAGGATTATGGGAGACTGTTTACAGGCTTTTAACCATAAAATTCTCGAAAATCGCTGTGAAGCCAGCACCTTTAGGGACGGCGACCATCATACCAACCTGTAGCGTGGGTGTTGCTGTTAAATATCCCTGACGAAACAGTACGAAGTCTTGTCCATCATGAGAATAGTAGACTTCAATTGTTGTATCTATTCGGCTGACACGAAACCACATTGATGATGGATTTTCTAGTGGGACGATTGACCAATCAGAGAAATCGCGGGTGATTACTACACTAGCATAGTGTACACCGTCTACGAATTCGATCCCGCATTTGACCCAGACTGCCTCACTCTCACGAATCATCAAACCTGCTTGATCGTATAATTCGGCGTAGTCTCCGGTTACTTTCACCGTGGCACTAAAATTTCCCTCTACAGGCTGATAATAAAAATGTCCATTATCAACGATATAATCGTGACGGGTAACACGCCAGAAATCTGTGTCAGGCTGTCCTTCAATCGTAATTTTACCCTGCTCGTCTTGCCAGTGTGGAGGTTCATTGAGCCATTTCATCGACGGTTTCTCGTTTTCAAATCAGGGCAGGTTTTGAATGCTTATTTGACCATCCGGTGCGGTGACAATATAACGCAAGGCAACCCCGGCGGTTTCATAAGTGCGTGATTCCAGAACATCACCCACGAGATAGAGATAGGTGCGATCATCAAATTGTGGATCAATGCCACTCCCTTGCCGGTTTAACTCAAAACGTACTGCGACAGATTCCGGAACGAAAATGGTGATGTCGCCATTGTTTGCGGTAAGCGTGCCGGGTTGGTCGGTGGCATTAGGTGATTGTGGCTCATATTCCGGCAATGTCACGCCTACGCCACCTTCTGCAAGGGTGAGGTTGAGCCGTTCTAGCGCGAGATTGCTCATATCAAAGAGTACGTTACCTGCATCGCCATCAAATGCGAGTGAAACTGGAATGCCAGTTGGCACGAGAATTTCCAGTGTGCCACGTCCAAGTGCTTCTAATAGGGGGAAATCACGCATCGGCGCTTCACTAAAGGTAAACGTTCCGCGTCCATCAGCATCTTCTATGTAATTGATGGTCAGTTCACTTTCCGTACTGCCAACAAATGAACCACTAATGATATTGGTCGAGTCCGATGCACGGAGTTCGACATCTGTATCGCGGGTTTCTATGTTGATTTGTAACAGGGACACCGTTTCACCGATGACCTGATTGATCGTCTGCTGTTGTGCATCCTGTGTTTTGCCTGCGCGATTGGAATAGGCTGTGATGGTCACGCCTGCGATGAGGATTCCAGTGATGATAAGTGCTACAACGCCGCCCAACGGCACCCGCGCCGGTAGCACAATGCTCAAACCAGCGAAGATCAACACAGCGGGCAAAGCACGTAAGAAGATGTCAAACATGCCTTCTGGTACATTACCGAGTGCGTTCAACAAAACCATTGCCGCACAACCGACAAAAACTACACCCCAGATGACACTGACATGACGCGAAGATTGCATATCTTGACCCTATCCTCGCACCGTGCGGAGTAAGAACACTATGCTGATTGTCATGAGTGCGATGGGATAGAGCAAGGCTTGTCCATTGGGCGCGGTCAGATTACCCGTGATCTGTATAATCCACGCACCAAAAATGACAATCAGCAGGACGATCAGCATGAGCAACGCAAAAACACCGCCACGTTGATTCACGATGAGGGATTCTTGCGGTAGTGCCCACCATAAACCGAGGTAGAGCAATACCCCCACACCGAGACTAGCGAAGCTGAACGCAACAAAAATCAGGCGCAACCACCAGGGATTCACGCGCCAACTTGATCCTAGCCCTCCACAAACGCCGCCGAGGACACGATCAGAAAAGCTACGATTCATAGGTTAACTCTGAGTATTGATTGAAGAAGACGGGCGAACAAACCGGACTAAGGTGCGAATCCGCGCAAATTCAACTTCGTCACCATCACGCAGGCGATACTTCCGGCGTGCTGTGAGCTGAAAGCCATTAATGCGCGTACCGTTTGTACTTCCTAAATCTTCAATATATAAGCTCCCATTGTGATGTGTAATGGCGGCATGTTGCCGGGAAACACCGTGTTGATAAGCACCATGCGGTGTCAAATCAAAGCTCGGTGGTTTCGCGCTATCACCTTCTGCAGACCGCCCCACAATAATCACGGTTTTCATTTCAAGCAGAACAGTTTTATCACCAATTTTGAATTCCAAACCCCAGTCCGGTCCCAGCACGCTCGTCTGTGGACGCGGGGGACGGTCTAGCATCGGGTTCGCTTTTGGCGTATTTAAAAAACTGGTGTCTCTACTTGTAGAGAGCGTTGGTTTTTTTGTTTCGTCGTCGGACACGTCAGTTATCCTTAATTTTCTCCGATGGACAACTTAATGAGAATTAGTTTACCATCTTTAAGGCAAGTGTGACAATGTTATTCGCCTTAAGTTTCACACAAATTTATCTTTTGCATCACACGAGCGTGTTATAATGCGTCTGTTATATCACTCTGGACTGGTCAAAACATGCGTTTGAGACGGCATAGCTCCATTATCTTCACTCTATTTTTATTATTTTGTGTGATTGGTGGTGTCGATGCACGCGAATTGCTCGATCAAGATATTTGCTTCATTGATGCAGATACGACCCTTGAGGGTGATGCGTTTGTCGTCTGTGGTGAGCTAACGGTAGAAGGAACGATTACCGGAAATCTGATTGGTATTGCGCGAAGTGCCATTATCACAGGTGAAGTTGATGGCAGTATTTATCTTGCGGGTTTAGAGTTGGATGTAAACGGCACCGTAAACCGCGATGTGCATTATCTTGGACTGGCTTTAAATATTAACGCCCCCGCCTCGTTTGATGAAAACAGCAGTCTTTTGGTTGCGAGTCTTAGCAATTCTATTGGCGAATCAACCTATATCCCCGGTAGTGTCATCAGTCTTGGCTATCAGCTTATCATCAATGGTGCTGTGGGGCGGGAAGTTAATTTTTGGGGTTCGGCACTAGAGGTCAGTGGGCATGTGATTGGCGATGTATACGCAACAGTCGGTAATGCAGAATCCGATGGGGTTGCCACGCAAATCGAGCGTCTTTTAATCCCGTTTCCAATTGATGTTAACCTGATTGATCCCGGATTGCGCGTTTCAGAAACCGGATTTGTCGAAGGTACACTTGAATATACCGGTCCAACGAAGGCGTTGATTCAAGGTGATGTTGGTGAAGCTGAAATTCACAACGACACCAGTCAAGTTTTTCCGGCAGGAGAGCCAACCGCCGCCGGACTAACGACTTATTTTCGGCGCGTATTTAACGAATTCATCACGCTTGGTTTTATCGGAGTGATGGGTTTACTCCTTATTCCTAAACAGATGCAGTCGCCTTTATCGGTGATGCAATTACACCCCATTTCCACGTTTGGCGTGGGTATGTTGAGCTTTATCCTGTCGTTTCCAATTACCCTAATTTTCTTGCTCATGAGCCTCGCAATTGTCGTTATTTTGCGCCTTTTTTTGCCCTTACAAGAAATTGTGATGGTCGGGGGGCTAGTGCTCGGCTTGACAAATATAGGCATCGCTGGTTTGTTTTACTTTACGGCACTTTATATTTCACGCGTGATTGTCGGTATGGCATTGGGACGTGTGATTCTCAAACTCATGGGTCGGGATGATAAGACTTTACGTAGTTATTTCGTAGCCCTGGGGTTTGGTCTTTTCTTGCTGTCGATGTCTAGTGCAATTCCGGTTGTAGGTTGGATATTTACGGCGATGGCTTTATTTTTGGGGCTAGGCGCAATTCTGAGCGTGCTTCGCAAGCAAATCCAAAGATTCAGAGAAACACCTGCTACGCCACAGCCTGCCGCACCCTATTATCAGTCGGAGCCAATTTCCGTATTACCGTACTTTCCAGAAGATTCGATCCGATATTCGCCTCCTATGCTTGACGAGCGCTCCCGCGCAGTCGGCTCCGATAATTTGCCGGCGGGTTTCGATTGGTGGGGAGAGGGTGAGCCGGACGGTGATGTTTATGATAGTGACTAGATTCCGCCTCTTGAGATCAGAAATGTGTTAAGGCATTTGCCCCACCCACAATAACATAGTATCCTTAGGCTACTTTTATCCCAAATATATCCAAACTTATCCCAAATCCTATGAGCTGGCGATTACACCTCACAAATCAGGCAATACAATCGCTGGAGATTGTAGACGGCGACCCTCCCATTCTTGTTGTCTGGTCACGACGTGATCGGGTGGCGTATTATGGGTTGATGTCCGGTACGCCCTACGGCGAAATTTCGTTTGAAGTGCCGATTGTTGAAAACCGTCAAGAAGAAACGTGGCAAACCTTCCTCAATACGCTGATTGTCCCGAATGATGCATACTTACCCGTGATTCACACGCCATCCATTGATATTTACACCACTGATGATGGACGGATGCGCCTCTATCATGTGGGGGATGCTGGCTTGTTTCTGGAAAGTGACGGTAAAGAGATTGCACTAGAGGTTGAAGGTGTGGAGCGTTTTCGTGCTGTTGCGCTGGATCGCTTTTTAGGGTTGAGCGCGGCGATTGACGACGAGGGCAAGCTCCACATTTATCAGCAACACATTCGTGTAGGCGCGTTCGACCTTGGATTAACGATGGACGAAGGCTTGAAGCTCTCCGTAGCTATTTCACGCGGGGGTGGGGCGATTTTTGTCTCTGATGGTCAGCGGGTCGTACTGACTGATTCGAGCGGTAGAATCCGTAAGAAGCTGGAACCGCATTATTTCATCGGGGATATATCGTGCTCGCCGAATGGCAAATATCTGGTGATGAACGACATTGAAACTGGCGTGTTGCGCGTGTATAGCGGAACGGAGTTACAACCCCTGCATCAGCGATTCGCGATTGATCTACTAGCGGAAGCGACACAGACGCAACTTATCGCAGATTTGCCACCGATGATGGTCGGGTTGAGTGCTTTGACGATGGATAATAAGAAACAAATTGCCTTCGCCATGTCCGGCGTGATTTGCGTGACGGACACCGAACATATGGATGATCTACCGCGCCCACAGCCCTTGCTTTAAGTTTCTCCCATCCAAATTGAGCTTAAGTCAATAGCGCACGTTGCGGGAAAACCATTTGCGTTGCAGGTTGATTACGCTTAAGCGAGAGACGATTGGCGCTTTCGAAATCGTCGTGGAGATCGCGTACCAGATGCACCTGATGATTTGATGGTTGCATCGAATAAACCACCACCGTTGTCGCCTGTTCACCGATAGCGAGTACCAACCACTGACCGTTATCAATTTCTTTGCGTGCTAATCGTTTAGTAGGAACGCTTTCTAATCGCCACAAATGCTTGAGGGCGGTAACGATGTGCGGGGTGGAATGCTCAGGATGCTCACCTGCGCTGATGAGCGGACTGCGTACTTGATGTTTGAACACGATGTAAAATACAGGTTGAGCTTCAAAATAGGCGCGTAAAAAGGTGGTTTTTCCGGGTTTGGCAACCTGTCGCCATGCGTCATTTTCAGGATTGCGTGTAATGATTGTTTCGATGATCGTGCGTTGTTCGTTGTAATGCCCATAGATGGCATTGAACTGAGCGCGATTGAGTTTTCCGCCTCCAAATTCCTCAGCAACACTTTCCATCTTTCGGCGGATATGGTCTAATGTTGCCTGCGGGTCGTCAAGCGAAAACTCCGGTGAAAGCGATGCAAGCAATTGATCTGATTCGGACTGTGTTTGTGATTGTTGATTATCGGTCACGACGGTTCTCACTTCATCGTTAAAGCCAGAGCGGATTCTTATTTACGCCTGCATAAATCATATCACACCTTTGTAACGTTTTTCATGAATTTAGAGATTTAGAGTTAACAATGTTTTCTCCACACCATTTTGGACTATATTTCACCTCACAACAGGTAAAAAACGCCCACAAACATAAGGATCGTGAACCATTCAAAACGGCGTGGGTGACCCTGCGCGATACCAACCCGCTTGATCCGTTGCAGGCGTTACTCTGGAACGGTTTACGCTATCGGTTTGACGGCAAAGTCGATGCGGGCGAATTTACGGTTTCACAACTTGAAAATCATCTGGCTACACACGCTGACGATGTGTCGGTCTGGAACGCACTCGCGCAGACCTTGTTGCTTGCCCAATGTATGGAACTTGTGCGCGATCATCCCGCTAAAAGTGACGCGACAGAAGCCCGCTGGCGTGACTTGCTCTTTGAACGAGTGGGCGGGTTGAACAATGATACGAATGCGCTCACCTTCGCGGAATCTGTCTGGAAATCCGCGCTGAATATGGCGACGGGGGTTGTGCTGGAACGTGAGCCGATTTTTCAGCAAGCCGTCGACGAATTTAAAGCCGTGATCGACAATGAAATTCATCCACAGGGGTATTTGCCCCGTGCGATTGACCCATCTTCCGGCGGGCAGAGTTTGCTTAACCATCTGCGGGTGTCGCAGGGGTTGGTGTTGATGGCGGAGATGGGGCGGTGTGTGGACGTTGATTTGTGGGGGTATGCGAATCGCGGTGTGTCCATCACCACGACGACGACCTATCCGCTGTACTATTTCTTTTACCCGGAAAAGTGGAAATGGGTAGAAGAACGCTACATGGGCGGCAAAAAGGTCGAGGCGGAAGTACTCGGCGAAGATGAATCCCAACGTATGTTCAAGAATAATGCTGGCTTTCTGGAGATGCTTAATCATCATTATGGCAATCAACCGCTTCGCGCCGTGCAGATGATCCTTGAAGAACTGCGCCCGGTGAATGATCTTTTCGGCGGCGGGTTAACGACGCTTACGCATGGCTATGTGGAAGGGCGGCGCGGGCTGTTCGGTTAGTTATACCAATCAGGTCTAAACGAGTCCGCTATTGCTTGCTCAAAATTGCAAAATAGCCGACTTCTATTCACACGGTTGGTATTAATACGATTGTGGCGGTGCCAATCACTTTTTTTTCCGCCAAGAATGCCATTAAATCCCGATTTTGAGGGGAAAATTGGGCAAAAACGTGTGGCAGTTATGGCGTAAACCATGGCATTTCCGCCACATACTGCCATTAAGTTGGCAGTTTTCAGTAGACAGTGAACCGTTATGGGTTTGATCTTTGCTCAGGATAGCACGGATTGTTCGCCTGTGGTGAGCCAAATGCTCCGCCAAAAGGACTCAGTTTTTAGTCAGGCTGTTTGGGCGATTTCGCCTACGATTTTCCACCGAAATCTACGCTTAATCAATTTTGCGACTATCATCACGAAAAATAACTGTTTTCGTGGTGATTACTCATGCACAAATTTCGGCTTCTTGTGATTGTATTTTGTTTACTCCTTAGCTTTCCACTTTTCGGGCAAGAAGACCCGTTTCCGCAGTATCAAGAGGTGGGTCGGATTGGTAACGGGACACTTCAGCAAATCGCATGGTCGCCGGACGGTGAGCGATTGGCTGTCGTGAGCACGATAGGGATTTTCCTCTATACACCAGAACTTGAACAGTTTTCCTACTATGAGTGGGAGGCGTATCGTGCAGATGATCTGATCTGGAGTCCTGATGGGAGATATTTGAGCGTGAAAACGTTCATACTCGGTGATGGCGACGCTTACTGGCAGATATATGAAGTCGCTGATGATGTGCTTGCTCCGCGATTTACCGACTATGCCTCAGTATCTGAGCTTGTGTGGCAGGACGATAGCCTTCTTATTGTCGATTCATCGCGCCTCTACATTATTGCACCCGCGACAAATGAAGTTGTGTTTGCGCTCGACCAGACTATTTCACAGGTGGAATGGAACGCAACGGCTACACAACTGGCGGTCACGAAAGAGGATGTGGTCACCGTTTATGATGGCACGACATATGAAGACGTGTACAGTATGCAGGGCTTCAACGGCTTCTGGTGGAGTCCGGATGGTGAGCGGTTGGCGTTGCGTTCATCCGTGCCATTTGATGATGAAGATTCCGGTCTGCTGGTAATTTACGATATTTCAAGCGGGGATGAAGTCGCCCGCTTACAGGGTGAGCTTCTTTCGAATAGTGCTCTAGAACTCATCCCACAAACGATGGTGCGAGAGCAAATCGCTGATGTTTTGTTTAACTCTGACGGTTGTCAGCTTGTTGTAATTCATGCGAACCCGACATTTGCTTCTGACGTGGCGCGCGCATGGAATATTTGCGGTGACCAAGCTCAAATGTCGTCAATTTCATATATGGCATCACCCTCTCGCATTCAGTTGTTTGAATGGTCGGCGGATGACGATTACTTTCTGACTTTTGATTGTTGTGGTAGCTGGGGAATTCCCATAGGTTATGCGCGCTCCATTCAACAAGATGAAACGATTACCTTGAGTGGTCATCGCTGGCAATTTAGCCCTGATAATCGTCAACTGGCTGTTTACGGTGCAGAACAGGGGAATGTTGATTTCTATGATGCTGAAACCCTTGAATTGAGCGATACCTTTGCAAGTCGGGGTAATAGTATTCGATCCGTGAGATGGAGTCCCGACGGCGAAAGATTGGCAATTGGGCGGGTCGACTCGCTAGCGATTATTGATGCAACGACGAAGTCAGTTTTGGCTGTAGAGAATTCGTTTCTCGCACGCAGTATCGTCATTGGATGGGATGTAAGTGGTCGCTATCTTGCTATCATTTCAGCAGGTTGGGTTGGTAGACAATATGCTTGCGCGAGTGTGCGTGTTTGGGATGCTCAAGAACAGAATTTTGTAGCCTCGTTTGGTGGATATACGCCAATTTACCTCACGGCAACATGGCTAGAGGATAGTACACAGTTAGCGATTTCTCAGAAAGAGTTTCGCTATGGACTTGAGTGCGACGGTGAATCAAGGCGTGAAATTTGGGATGTAGAAACGCAAGAATTGATTTCAGTTGAACAGCTTGAAGAAACTGAGAACATCTTGTCGCAAATGCGTGGCATTGAGAGTCCTGACGGGCAGTATATGTTGGTTAGTTCTCCAGATGAAATGGAAATTTGGCGCAACGCTGGCACAACATGGGTACTGCAATCCGAGGTTCAAACTGTGAATTTATGTTGCTTCTCGTACGCAAGTTGGCATCCAAATAGCCAATATCTATTCTTTTTCGCAGGTAATGAAGAAACACGTCGTGAATTGTTAATGATTGCCGACGTGGAGACTGGCGTAGGTCTCTCTTTTACAAGCCGACAGGGGTTGGTAGGGATTGATGGTTACACAGGTTTTGCATGGATGCCAGATGATTCTGGATTTGCGCTAGGGGCTAGTGACGGTACGGTGACCATTTATGAACAGGTGCCGTAGTTTTTGCGCTATAATCACGCGAAAAAATGGAGTGATTTACGCATGGCATATACTCGTTTAACCCCTGAATTGATTGATGAATTAAAAGGTATCACAGGCGAGGGCAACCTCAGCACGGCACAGGCGGATATTGACCTGCACGCCCGCGATCAATCGCAACATCAGGCACACTCTGCGGAAGTGGTCATCTGGGCGACGGATGGACAGCAAGTGGCAAATGTGTTGCGCTTCGCCAACGAACATTGTATCCCTGTGACTCCGTGGGGTGTGGGGACATCGTTGGAAGGCAATCCGATTCCGTTGTATGGCGGTATTTCGTTCTCGTTTGAGAAAATGACCGAGATTGTTGAAGTCCACGCGGATGATTTTCAGGTCACTGTTCAACCGGGACTGGGGCATAAAGACCTGAACGAAAAATTGGCGCGTTACGGCTTATTCTTTGCACCTGATCCGGGGGCGAATGCGACCATCGGCGGGATGCTGGCGAATAATGCCGCCGGAATCCGTACCGTCAAATATGGCGCGAGCAAGGACAATGTGCTGAAAATGCAGGTCGCGCTGGCGGATGGACGGTTGATTGAAGTCGGTTCGCGCTCGGTGAAGCAATCTGCTGGCTATGATTTGTTGCATCTGTTTGTGGGGAGCGAAGGCACGCTCGGAATCATCACACAAGCCACACTCAAGCTGGTGCCGGTGGCGGAGCACATGAGCGCGGCATTGGCGGCATTTGAAACGGTAGAGCAAGCGGTAGAGGCGGTGGTCGCCGTTCGTGGCAGTGGGCTTGATCCGGCGGCGCTGGAATTGGTGGATGCGGCACACGCTAAGATGCTCCGTGATACCGAAGGCGTGGATATGGCAGAAGCACCGACGCTATTTATGGAGTTCCATGCCGCGCACGAAGCGACGCTTGCGTATGGCTTGGAGATGGTGCAAGAGATTTGCGAAGATTTGGGCGCGGTCAGCTTTAGGGCGACGACTGACCCGACGGAGCGCAAGAAAATCTGGCACGCCCGCCATCATTCGTATGAGATTATGGTGCGGACGCATCCTGACAAGAAATTCTTCATCAACGATGTCGCTGTGCCGATTAGCGCCTATCCTGAGTTGATCGGTTATGTTGAACAACTCAAACATGAGCACAACGTCACCGCGTATATGATCGGTCATGCTGGCGATGGCAATGTGCATGTTGAATTCCCGTATTCAAACGATGAGGAATATTTGAAGCGTCAGGAACTTAACGGGTTGATCGTCAAGAAGGCGCTCTTATTGGGTGGGACGGCAACCGGCGAACATGGGGTGGGTATTGGTAAGGCGAAGTATATGCCGGATGAACACGGCGCAACGCTGGATGTGATGTGGGCGATTAAGCAGACACTTGATCCGAATAACATCTTAAATCCCGGAAAAATTTTCCCGGCGCAAGCATAGTTCAAGGCTGGTATTGTTATTATGGAGGGCGCATGGTCAGGTCTGTGCGCCCTGCTGACAGAGCAAGTTTATGAGGATGCGTACTTAGAGCTTGTTTTGAAATAGTTATTTTATGTAGCGTTTTCAAGGAAATTGAGGAAATCCCCCCTCTAAATCTCCCCCCACTTCGTAAGGGGAGACTTGTTCCCCTTCATTGCAAAGGGGATAGGGGAAAATACTCAAATTTGAGCAAGAGTTACATAGTATGTCATATTTAAGATACGCTCTTAGAATTCGTACTTATCTTCGTAGTAGTCGTCTTCGTCTTCTTCATCGTCATCGTAATAGAGTTCGTCGTCATCGTCATAAAGTGACTCATCATCGTCGTCAAATTCATCAACGTCGAAGCCTTCATCTTCGATAACTTCCTCATCTTCTACGACGATAGGTACATCAAGGTCATCTAAGTCTTCGAGATCGTCGTCTAATTCTTCAATGTCGTCGTCGAGGTCAAAGTCTTCCTCATCGAAATCTTCAAGGTCGTCTTCCTCCTCTTCCAATTCTTCATCAAGTTCAAGCTCTTCGTCGTCGATTTCTGGTTCCGCCGCAAAGAGGGCGAAAGTCCGATTGAATTGGGCATCGTTAAGCATGATTTTCCCCTATATTAGTGCAAAACCGCGTTTATTTGCTTCTATTAAACCACAATTTTGTGGTTGTCAAGCATTCATTTATTGACCATGCTTAAGAATAGACCATGAACACGCGAATCATGCGTTAATTCCGGGTGAAAGGCAGTGGCGAGTAAATGTCCCTGTCGGGTGGCGACGATGCGCCCGTTCTCTAATTGGCAGAGCACATCCACGCCGTCGCCTACCGCTGTCACTACGGGTGCACGAATGAATATCGCATGAAATGGATCACCTTCTAAGCCGGTGATGTCAAGATTGGCTTCAAAACTGTCAATTTGTCGCCCGAATGCGTTTCGATCTACAACAATATCCATTAACCCCAAAATCGGTTGTTGGTTATGCCCTAATTCTTTGGCGAGAAAAATCATCCCCGCGCATGTTCCCCATGTCGGCTTTTCCTGTGCGAATTTACGTAGAGGCTCCATTAATCCATAGCTGGTCGCCAGTTTGCCGATGGTGGTACTTTCACCGCCGGGCATGACCAGACCATCAAGATCATTTAGATGTTCCGGTAAACGCACCTGAACGGTCTCTGCACCGAGTTCTTTCAGCATTTTCTGATGTTCGATAAACGCGCCCTGTAATGCCAATACGCCGATTTTCATGTAGACCAACACTCCCCATAAGTTTAGGTATGTGCTTAATCTTCATGTTTGTGGGGAGACAAATCAAGAGGTGAATAAGTCCATTCGCTTTGAATATGGCTTGCGATGGACTTATGCTGTGGTCTCGCCGGCTTTGATGATGGCAATTTCACTGAGGATTTGCTCAGGGATGTGCACTTTTTTCTCGAGATAGGGCAAGTCTTTGATGTGCGGGTTTGAAGCGACAAGGGAGCGCCATAACCGCAGTGCTTCTTCCATGTTGACTTCGCCGCCTAGACGATGGTAGCTGGCAACCAACCCCACCGAGGCAAAGTGATGCTCCGGTTGTATACGGCAAGATTTTTGAAAGTCATTGATGGCTTCTGGATAGCGTTCCGTCAGATAATAGATAGTGGCGCGTGTGCCGAAGGGATTGGGATGATCTGGCATCAATTTTATGGCGTAGTTTGCGTCGTCTAATGCGCTGTCGAATTGTCCCGCTAATGCACGCTCATAGGCACGATTATTGTATGCCAGACCGTAATGCGGGTTGACTTGAATTGCCTGAGTATAGACAGCAATGGCATTGTCTACATTGCCCTGTGCGGAGTAGGTCGCGCCGAGATTGACATAGGCTTCTACAAAATCAGGACGGCTGGCGATGCAATGATGATAATCTTCGATTGCGGCGGCATTATTGCCTTCTTGCTGATAAATGATGCCCCGTAGCGCGTAGGCATAAATATAAGATGGCTTGCGCGTAATGACGATATTGATGTCCTGTAGCGCGGCGGCGTACTGTTTTTGGATCATGTGGATGTTGGCGCGCATGGCATAGCTCATAAAGAAATCCGGCTTGAGTTGCAGGGCGCTGTTGAAATCTGCAAGGGAGTCGTCCCATTTTGCCTGTGAAAAATGTGCTAGCCCGCGATTATGAAAATAGGTGTGGATGTTCGGGTTGAGTTCAATCGCCCGGTTCAACCGCAGTATCGCCTCGTCGGTTCTGCCCTCTTTGAGCAGGGACGCGCCACGTTCATTGAAGATAAACGCCGCAGGATGTGAAATTGCATGATATTTCAGTTGTAAGTAAAGTGGCACGAAGATCAGGATTGGCGCAAAGACCAGCGTTAAATTGAATAATGACCGGATGTTACCATCAATGATGAGGCTGACCGCCGCCATCAGATACCCGATGAGGATGCCCACGATAAGCGGTGCTAATATCGCCCGTAAGTAAGTTACGAGATAGTTAACGTATTTCATTTGTATTCATCCTAACACCTGTTATTGAGGGTCAACATTGCCCAGAATAACAGCGTTCACTGTGGTTGAGAACACTATCGACAAAGCGTCATTTATTTTACCTTACTACATATGACGTAATTTTGATGCACGTCGTTCCATTTTGAATTGTCATAGATTTGTCTTAAAACAAAACATGGCGGGAGGGGGACCGCCATGCTTTGTTCAGAAAAACAACCTGACATAAATGTCTGTTGATTCCTTTTAAGATTGGGTATGGTGTTCGCCTATATTTGCCGGCGAAGTTCACCGATCAATGTTTTGACTTCGTTGCGTTGCTTAAAACCCTGCATTACACCACGTTCAAGATAGGTGAAATAATCGCTCAAGGCTTCGCTTAATTGCCCCTGTTTAACGCGCACATCACCACGACGGCGATATGCCACGACGTTGTTCGGGTCACATCGGATAGCGGCGTTGTAATCACTAATCGCGGCGCTTAAATTGCCCTGTGCATATTCCGCCAACCCGCGATAGAGATAAAGTACGGTAGTATGATCGGGATTGAGATAAATGGCGACATTGTAATCAGAAACTGCCGCGGCGAAATCCCCGATGGCGTAATAAACTAAACCGCGCTGTGTGAGGGCATCCATCTTTTTATGATTTTGATCTAAGACGAAGTTAATCTCAGACAGGGCGGCTTCATGTTCGCCGAGTTGAGTAAGGGCTGTTCCACGTAGCAGGTAAGCATCCAAAAAGGTTGGGACATGTTGTAATGCGGTGTTGCAAGCCGTGAGTGCGCGTTGATATTCACCTTGCTGGATGTATGTATTCGCCCAATTATAGTACGTTTGGGCGAGTAAATGCTTACCTGTAGATTTGATGTTTGATAAGAAGTTCATTTTGTAACCCCAAGTAAATTATACTTTTATGTATTTTCAACAAAAAAACTTTATATTTATTATGCACTTTGCTGGTATTTTTAGTCAATTAAGATAGCGTAGATGAATTTCTGCACCATCAATTGTTTCTTATATAATCTTAGGATAGCATGGAGTTGTGTTTAGAAAGCTAAAGAAATCTGATTTTATTATGAAATTTGTTTGAGCATCGGATAAATGGGCTGTAATATGGATAAGTAGTGGATTGATGTTTCGTAGATTTTACGGCTGTGATTGGGGTCAGGTATGGAATTTGTTGTCGTTATTTTGCTCATTCTTAACATATGGTTCATTTTGATTGTTGCCTTAGCTACTCTCGTAAATCGCACATTTAAAGCGAAAAATTATGAGCGCGCTATATTGTATAGCACAATTTTGACGTTCCTAAATCCCATTAACGGAAAAATATTTTACGGACGGGGTCTTACTTACCAGGCGAACGGACAGCTTGATCTGGCAATTAAAGACTTTGTACGAGCTATAAAATTAAGAAAGGGTTCGTTTCAATCGTATTATGCGTTGTTGGATATACTATGTGTAAAGCACCGTGTAGAAAAATTTGCCCCTTTTGCCAACGAGATTGTCCGTTTTTTGCCAAATCAAGCGGAAAGTTACAATATTCGCGGCGTTTATTATATGTTATTAGAACAATATGATGATGCGCTGGCGGATTTTGAAAAGTCGTTGATGATTTTACCTACAGAACCGCGCTACATTAGCAATCAAGCATGGTCGCTGTATAAATTGGGAAAGGTGGCAGTAGCGAAGAAAATTTATGATGATCTTGTAAAGACAAATATCAATTTTCTTCATGCTCGGCAAAATCTTATCATCATTGCCATTGAAGAAAAACGCCTGGAGGATGCATTAACTCTGGCTGATGCGCTCCTAAAAATAGACAATGCCTCATCATTTTATTTTCAACTGAGAAGCCGAATCTATCGCAAACTTGAACGTTATACTGAGGCGTTTACGGATATTGAGTTTGCATTACGCTTACAATCAGATCAGGCGGGTCATTATCTTGAGCGTGGATTAATCTATACTGACATGCAAAACTACGACTCTGCCATTGCCGATTTTACGCAGTCTATTGCGCTTGCTCCTCTAGAATCTTGCCCTTATGTTGATCGTGGCGCGGTGTATTTCGTTCTGGATCGCATTGACGAAGCTCATGCGGATGCCGTGAAAGCCTATGAATTGGAAGCAGATTCCAAATATTCGATCAGTCTGCTGGCGCTGACCTCTTTTATTCGAGGGGAAATTGACGAAGCGCAACGGTTGTGGCGTGACATGGTCGAACTTGATGAACGCTATATGGATGTTGCATGGACGGTGGAGGATTTGGGCTGGAAAGATCTGCTGGTGGCTGTGACGGAAAAGCTGATCGCCACGCTATAGTTTGATTCTGGTTTGAATTGCCCACTGATTCGCCAACTTTAAAATAATTTCCCCTACAATGGAACTATCAGGACAAGACCATTGTCTAAATAGATGATGATATGAACACAGTAGAAAGTTAGACTCTGCGATGCCGCTATTCCGCCCCAATATTCGTCTCGGCAACATGCTTTATGGGCGTTCGCCTGTAGATGTCAATCCGGTTGTGCCGAATAATCCGATGCGAAATATGCACCGCTATAACCCGATGCGCGGGGTGAATAGCCAAGTGAATCGCGCCCGTAATTTGACGAATTCTGCACAGCGTATGGGTGGGATGAATCCCAATATGCCGCGTGGTGTGCAGATGCCCAAGATGCCTTCTGGACAGATGAAGTCTGCGAACATTCGCCAATCTGCCAAAATGCCGGATGTTATGCGAAATATCCCTCAACAACGACAGGGTTATGTACCACAACAAGCTAGCGCGACAATGCCAAATCGTGCTTACGCACCGAATGTAAATCGGCGGATGCCAGTTATGCAGGGTCAAATGCCACCTGCTGGCGCACGGATTAGCGCACCACGTCGGCGAAATTGGTTGTTGTGGATTGCGCTGGTGATTTTCGGGTTGGTGGGCATGAGTTCGCTACTTATAGGTGGTGGCGCGGCGTTCATTTACAGCAACGGCATTTTACCCGGTGTGAGTGCGGGCAATGTGAACCTGAGTGGTATGTCGCAATCAGAGGCACGGGCGGCGCTGGAAAATAGCTGGTCAGAAATTACCCTGCGTGACGGTCAACGGTTGTGGCAGGTAGAACGTGAGTCGCTCGGTATTGCGATTGATACATCCGCAACGACAGAAGAAGCCTATTGGCAGGGTCGGGGTGCGGGTAATCCACTCAACGCGATTTTTGGCGATGTCGAGATTACGCCTTTCGTCACGGTGGATATCAATACGCTGACGAATGCTTTGAATGCAGTCATTGACGATGTGAATATTGCGCCTGTAGATGCAGGAGTCACGCTAGTTAATGGTGTGGTGGAGGCGACTCCGCCGCAAGTCGGGCATTTGCTGGATGTTGAAGCGACGGTTAATCAATTGCAGTCGATGGGGGCATCTGCGCTAGCGAGTGGCACGATTGATCTGGTGATGATTGAAGTTCAACCGCAAATATTCGATTCTAGCGGGATTGTGCAGGCGGCGAGTACGTTGCTGGCAAATCCGCTGACGTTGCGCGTGTATGATCCGGCGACGGGGGATATTGTGTTCTGGACTGCCGAGCCGGAAGAATGGGCGAATTGGATAAGCGCGAGTAGTGATCCGTCCAGCGCAACGGGATTGGCGTTAAGTTTACAAGAAACACCTTTACGAGTCTTTTTAGCGAGTGAAGCCACGGTGTTTGATGCCTCGCGCTTTATCGATGTTGATGAAGCGGTAGCAGATGTTCAAACCGCGATTGCCAATAACGTCACGTCGACAACCCTGCGTGTATATCACAATGATCGTCAGCATGTCGTGCAATCCGGGGAGACGATTACGAGTATTGCGTGGGATTATGGTGTGCCGTATCCGTATGTGCAACAGGCGAACCCCGGCGTGGATGCGCTCACTGTTGGGCAGACGATCACCATTCCTACTGTCGATACGTTTCTACCGTATCCGGTTGTGCCGGAAAAGCGCATTGTCGTGAGTATTTCTGAGCAGAGGGTGCGCGTGTATGAAAATGGGTCGGTCATTCAAGATTGGCTAGCCAGCACGGGTGTATCTGATAGTCCGACATGGGCGGGTGTATATCAAATCATCTCGCATGAGCCGAACGCCTATGCGGGCAATTGGAATTTGTGGATGCCGTATTTTATGGGCGTGTATCAGCCGATTCCGGGGTCAGAATTCACGAATGGCTTTCATGGCTATCCCACACGCGGCGGCGGGCAGATTTTGTGGGTGAATAATCTCGGTTCTCGTGTGACCTTCGGCTGTATCATGCTCAGTGATGACAATGTTGCGTGGTTATACGATTGGGCAGAAGAAGGCGTGGTCGTCGAGATTCGCGCTTAATCACTTACGCTAGGAAACATCGGGCGGAGACATTGCCCCCGCCCAATAAGTAAATTTTGTAACTGTTAGGATGCCGGTTGATTTACGCCAGTGAGTCGCTCCAAGAGAGTTTCCCCATCAGGTGTAGCTTCCGCTTTAATCAACAAGGCAAAGGCTTCTCGCGGGTCAGCATGGGCTGAGTCGATTGTCACCGCGCCTGCGTAGAGGTCTTGCGTGTGCATGCCTATGGCTTCTTTTACAGCAACCAGTGATTCGGGTGTGTTCGGATAATTCAGGCGATCTAAGAATTCGATCTTGATGGTGCTGTAGTCAAATTCAACCCCTGAGAGCGTCTCCTCTTTTTCGATTTGCAGAGTCGCGCTGAGTGCGAGTTTCAATGACAGCGTTAATGTCTCCATTAAATCCGCGCCGAATTCGCGTTTGCGGGTGTATTGGATTCCCGGTTTGCCATCGCGCAAATCCAAGGCGTAATCGCCCTCGTAGGCAATCAACATCACGCCCGGTCCTTCGTGCATGTGCTTATAGTCCGCCACATCAATCAGCATATTATCGAGCGTGCGGTCTTGAATCCAACGTTGGAAAACTGGCTTAAAGGCGGTGATGTCGACAGTTTCTGGTATGTTGGCGTAGAATTTTACACTGACTCTTTTAGGTGTAATCATGTGATACTCCTTAACTGACGATCACGCCGTTGATGCGGGCTTCGGCGGCATGGGTGGCTTCGATGAACAATTGCGCCTCGTCAACCAGCGCATGGGCGGAATCTTTGTCGACTGTCGCGGGTGGCGCTTCGTGGCGGGTCAGCAGATAACGCGCAAATTTGCCCTTCGCAAACGGGTCGAAGAAGAGTTGTGTGTCATAGAAGCGCGTGCGGAAGTCATTCACGATCCAATCGGCATCGTTCTGCACGTTAAAGGATTGAGTACGGATGAGTGCACGGGCGGCAAGTAACATGGCATTATATGCGCGTTCGTCTGCAAGCTCATAATTGCCTTCTTCAAGGGCGATCAGCGAATCGAAATGTTCGGATTCAGCTTTGGCAATTTCCATGGAGAAGAGCGAGACGACTTCACCGGCACATTCACCCACACCGATGTCCGCGATGGTATAGACGCGGGAATCGCCCCAGTCAGTGAAGAATTCCGGCTCGGTGTCAATTTCCGGCAGGCGCATAAATGGTTTGAGCATGGTCTTGATCTCGACTTTGCCGAGGCGATGCACCCAATCCTGAAAGCTCTCGCCCTGTCCACGTTCACTGACGTAACGCTCGGTGATTATGTCCAGCACATCCGGCACAGATTTTGCCGGAACCGCGCCGACAGCTAAGCCGAAACTGCCCGCGTTATCGCTCCACTGCCCGCCAAGCACGACCTGAAAATGGGGGACTTTGTGATTGCCGGAGCGCCGACTGTTGCCGAAGAAGCCAATGTCGCCGATGTGATGCTGACCGCAGGAATTGAAGCAGCCGCTGACTTTGACGCGTAAATCTTTGATCGCTTCCGGCAGATTAGCACTCTTGGCGACTAGACGATTACGGAGTTCATCCGCCAACCCACGTGAGGAGGCGATACCGAGCTTGCAGGTATCCGTGCCGGGGCAGGAGGTAATATCCACAATTGTTCCAGCGCCAGATTCGCCCAGTCCGATGGCTTTGAGTGCAACGTAAACCTGTGGCAAATCTTTGTTGGATACCCAGCGCAGAACGATATTTTGCTCCACGGTTGTGCGGACATTATCACCGACGTATTCACGCGCAATATCGGCTAAACGGAACATCTGGCGCGACGTGAGATCACCCAATGGCAAATTAATGGTGATGACGCTGTAGCCTTGCTGACGTTGCGGGTAAATATTTGTTCTATACCAGTCATTAAAACCTTCTGGCAATGGTGCACCGTTCAGTGAGAAACCATCCCGTGTGGGAGTTTCTTCGTACTTTGCCACATCATCCAGATAGGATGTCCAGCGTTCATCATGTGGAAGTTTTTCAAGTTCTTCATCGACGAGACGGCTGAATTCTTCCAGCCCGATGGTGGAGATGAGGAATTTGATGCGGGCGCGATTACGATTTTGCTTTTCGCCATGCTGTGCAAAGACGCGTGAAATCGCCTGCGTGACGGGTAAGATTTCTTCTTCCGACACAAATTCACGCAGAACTTTTGCCTGTTGCGGGACAGTGCCTAAACCGCCACCGACGAAGATGGTGAAGCCACGTTTGCTGACACCATCAACGTCACGCACACGGGCGAGGAAGCCAAGATCGTGCATTTTGACCAGACCGCAGGCATGTTGGGCACAACCTGAAAAGGCGATTTTGAACTTACGCCCGAAGTCTTGAATATCATCGTGACCGAGCAGGAATTTAAATGCCGCGTCCGAGTAAGGTGTTACATCGAAGGCTTCGTCATGGCAGACACCTGCAAGCGGACACGCGGTCAAGTTACGCACCGAATTGCCACAGGCTTCCTGGGTCGTCAAATCGACTGCCGCCAGACGGCGCATCAAGTCCGGCGTGTCTTCGATATGTACATAATGGAGTTGGAAATCCTGCCGGGTGGTGACGTGCAACACGCCATCAGAATATTCGTCGGCGAGTTCGGCAAGGGTTTCCATCTGCGCGATGCTCAAGCCACCGAACGGTACTTTGATACGTTGCATACCCGGCGCATCCCACAGCGTATTCGGTCCTTTGGATGAGGATTGCGTGGGGAATTCTAGCGTTTGCGTCTGGATGCCGTCATGACGTTGTCCGTTGTCATAGCGTTGTCCATATGCACCGCGCCGTAAACGGGTTTCTGCGAATACTTTTTCGTCAATTTTGTCTTGCTGGCGCAGTTCCATCTGACCCTCGAAGATGTCGATATCGTGTGCCATGTCTTCGGGAATCTGGTTTTGCAGTTTTTCTTTCCACGTACTCATGTGTTGTCTTCCAATCAATAACTAAATGATGCGATTTTCTAAGTTTACTTACGGACTAAACGGCGATTTTGTGCCGTATGAACGAGCATTATTTATCGTGTTTTCTGCACGCTGGCGATCAGATCAAACCAGCGCAACCCCTGTTGACGGAGCGCGACTACATCGCCGATGACGATGGTCGATGGCGGTTGGATATTTTCCGCGAGTGCTTGCTCGTAGAGTGTGCTGATTGTGCCTTCCACCACGCGCTGTTGGGGTGTCGCGCCCCATTCGATGATGGCGGCGGGTGTGTCTGCATCCAAACCATTGGCGATTAACTGCGCTGAAATTTGGGGTAGTTGTTTCACGCCCATCAAAATGACCAGCGTGCCACCGGTTTGCGCGAGTGCCGCATAATTCACACTGCTTTCCGGCTTGGTGGGGTCTTCATAGCCCGCGACGACAGTAAATGTGCTACTGACATGGCGATGTGTGAGCGGGATTCCGGCATAACCAGGCACGGCGAACGCGCTCGATACACCGGGCACAATCTCGAAGGGAATTCCGGCTTCATGGCAGGCGAGGGCTTCTTCGCCACCGCGCCCGAACACAAACGGATCACCGCCTTTTAAGCGAACGACCATCCAACCGCGCAGAGCATAATCGACGATCATGCGATTGATTTCTGTTTGATCGAAGCGATGTTTGGTCGGTTGCTTACCCACGTTGATGAGTTCAGCATCAGGACGAGCATCTTCTAATACTTCAAACGGGACAAGCCGATCATAAAGAATGACATCTGCCTGTTGGACAAGCCTTAACCCCTTGACCGTCATCAGATCAGGGTCGCCCGGTCCAGCGCCAATTAAATAAACTTTTCCGCTCATGATTGCGTCTCCAATGCCTTACTCAGCCAAAAATTGCAGGGTTCAGGACAAGGTATGTCCTTATGTGTTGTTTCATTGATTCGGTGAACTTTTTCGCCAGCCCATGCCGGACGCTTCACGCACGCGCCGCAGATTGCTGTGATGGTTTGCGTGATTGCAGAATCCGGCAGGGTGTTAAGTTGTTGAAAATTGCCTTTTTGCCGTGCGATTGTTTTTTCTAATGAACCGACGACAAAGCATCCTTTGCGCCCGGCTGACCATGCGGAAATTGTGGCGGGGTAGATGGTGTCTACAATTGCCGGAATGTCTTCGATTTGATCTACAGGGATGATCCAATCACGCGGTAAATCTGTGCTGGTGGCAAGCGGACGGAACGGATTTTCACGGATATGGTCGCGTAATGCCTGTGGTGTGTTGAGCGTGATAGCATTCCTGTTTGCTTCGCGTGGATAGACAGCAGAGGCGCTGAGAACCAGATCGCCGAAAGTTAATTCTCCTGATTGGCGCACGGCTTCAATGAGTGTTTCGTTTCCGGCGGATGGGGTGTGATCCCAAGCAGATATTTTCTGTGATGTGGGGTGCTCCGGCAATCCGGCGGCGCGGGCAAGGTCGATAATCAATTGCACAAGTGAATCATCTGTGCCGACAGGATCGGTATAGATGATGTGTTTGCCGTTGAGGAACGCCGTTTGCTGACCTTCTTCTAAGCCGAGTGCGTTCGGCACATCAATGCTGACGTGCGAACCCGGTGCAAGGAAGAACGGCACGACAACAACATATTCGGTTTTTGCTCGTGTATAGATTGATGGAATATCCGGCGTATCGTCTAGATAGGCATCAATGACATGGGTGACGAGCTGTTTGTCCGTTAACAACTGCACTTGATCGCGGGTGGCTTGCTGACTCTGTGAATTGCGACGCGTGCCATGCCCGATGATGGCGACGGTGGATTGTAGTGGATCAAGGGCATGGGTTTGTATCGCGGTTGCTACCCGTTGTTGAATGATGCTTGTCAGATCAGGGTGTTCGCCGAGCGTTTTCGCATAGTGAACAACACGTTCGCCAATGTACGTGATGTCACCCTGCAAACCCATCTCTGTGGGGATGATGGTTTGAGTGAAAAAACCCTGTGCAGTGAACACCGGAACGATGGTGATGTGATCCGCAGTGAGCGTGTTTAAGACTTCCGCAAAGGCGGGTTGTTCCTTCCAGAAGCACGCCGTGATTTCATCGGCGATCTGCGCTGAACGAAGCATATCCACATAGCGCCAGACTATGCCAGCGGTATGCGGGCTGATGTGTGAGCCATGACCGGCTAAGACGAGCGCGGTTCTTGCTGTCATTAGGATTGCGTCGCCTCCGCTATGGCATTTGCATCGTCTACCACCTGCTTGAATTGCGCCTGAAGATGAGCGTGGGCTTCTTTCTGTTTTCCCACTTTGAGCAAGGGCAACACGTCTGATTGCAAGACGCTGTGCCAGAATGCGTGGCGCGTATGATGATCTTCGACGGCGTGCTTTAGCTGTGGGCGTAACTCACCGAGCCATGTTGCCAGCAACGGGTAGGCTTCTCCGATTACGTCGGCGATTTCATCACGTAGATGCACCCCCAACGCGGGCGATGCGCCACCGGTGGAAATGCCAATCGTAAGCGGTGATTTTTCGATTTGCATCACATTGTCAAAATCGCCGATGTTGTGACCGTCCACCGAATTGACTAACACGCCATAATTTTGTGCGTCTGAGACAATTTGGCGATTCACGTCAGGCTGATTTGTCGCGGCGAAGACCAGAAAAGGCGCGATCTGGTGCAAATACTCGCTCTGGTAACCGTCTGCGATGTGTGTGATCTGCGATAGTGGAATCTGTGGCGAAATTTGCGGGCTGATGACCGTCACATTTGCACCTTCCGTCAACAAATCACGGATTTTGCGCGTGGCGATTTTCCCACCACCGACCACAAGGCAGGTGCGATTTTGGAGATGCAGGGAGATCAGATAGGTCATCTCGTTATACTCCGCTTAGAAAAATCGACACACTCAGCACCATAATCAGTATGCTGACGAGTGACATCACAGTGCGGGTGGGCAAACGTCCACATAAATAGGCGGCAAAGGGAGATGCACACATGCCACCAATCATTAACCCTGCGATGATTTCTACACGCAAGTTGCTAATTTGAATATGGGTGATAAGGATAATGAAGGTTGCCACAGTGACGAAAAACTCGGCGACGCTGACTGTTCCGATGGCGAGGCGCGGATTTTCACCCCTTGCCAGCAAGGTCGATGTGGTGACGGGACCCCATCCCGCGCCGCCGAGCGCGTTCAAAAAGCCACCAATCGCGCCTAATGGTGCGACGTAGGAGTGATTTGTCGTTGATGGCTTAACTTGCTGTGATGAGCGCAAAAAGATACGCATACCCATCGCAAACAGATAGATCGCCACAAAAGGCGTTAAGATCGTATTAGGGAGCGACGTTGCAATTAGCGCCCCCACGATGCCGCCGATCATCCCCGCGGCACCCAGACGAAACAACATATCAGAATCAACATTGCCAAAACGCCAATGCGAAATGCTGGATGTGCCACTCGTCAGAATTTTGGCGAATTGCACGCTGGAATTTGCCAGCAGGGGAGGCGTGCCAATAGTAAGCAGAAAGGTCATGGTAATCATGCCATACGCCATCCCTAATGATCCGTTGACCATCTGGGCGATAAATCCAACGAGGATGAAGACGAATAGGTCTTGCATTAAATCGGCTGTCCAATCGATTGTGTTGCACGGCGCAAAATTTCACTGACTTCCGGGCGGGTGAATTCTGGCGGGAGATTTTCGCCTCCTGTGAGCTTGTTACGCACCTGTGTGCCGCTCAAGAATACCCATTCGTCTTTACCGTGTGGGCAGGTCTTGGCGGTGACGACGGTTTCGCAACTATTGCAATAGAACGCGTGCTCAAAGTTGAGCGGTGTGATGCCAATTTCGCCCGGTTCAAATTCATCGAAGATTAGTTGTGCATCGTAAGTGCCATAATATTTGCCCACGCCGGCATGGTCACGCCCGACGATGAAGTGTGAGCACCCATAATTCTTGCGGGCAATGGCGTGGAAAATTGCTTCACGCGGACCGGCATAACGCATGGCGGCGGGGAAGGCGGAGAGCAACACGCGATCTGCGGGATAATAGCGATCCAGAATAACGCGGTAACTTTCTACGCGTACATCGGCTGGAATATCATCAGATTTGGTCGCGCCGACGAGCGGATGCAGGAGCAAACCGTCGACAATTTCTAGCGCGGTTTTCTGGATGTATTCATGGGCGCGGTGAATGGGGTTGCGCGTCTGGAAAGCGACCACACGTCGCCAACCCTGCTCGATAAAATATGCGCGGGTTTGGGCTGGAGTTAGGCGAATATCAGGGAATTCTGTTGCGGCATAAGAGGGTAAATCAATCACGTCGATTGTGCCGCCGAGTAAGGTGCGTCCGGTTTCGTATAGGCGGGCTACGCCGGGATGGTCGAGGTCTGTGGTGCGATAAACATATTCAGCTTCAACCTGCGGGTCGAACTCATATTTGTCCTCGACATGCAAGACCGCTAACAGGCGTTCGCCGTCTTCAGTTGCTTCGATGAGTGCCACGTCTTGACCGATTTGAATGACGGGTGCTTGTGCGTCGTCAACAGGTAAAACGACGGGGACTGTCCATGGTAAGCCGTTTGCCAGACGCATATTTTTGACGACGTTCTCATAGTCAGGCTGATTCATGAATCCGGTCAGTGGGCTGTAACCACCAATGGCAATCATTTCCAGATCGGCGAGATTCACTTCGTTCAACGTGATCGTAACGAGGTCGCGGGTGGATTCAATGAGTGCGTCACGCTGAGTACCTGTGAAGAGACGGTTAATCAGTGTGCCACCATGCGGCTCGATCAATTTGATTTGGGGTGGTGCTGTTAAAGTCATGTTTGCTCCCTAGCTGTCGATTTAAGAGGTCACCGGCACACGCGCCGGGATCAATGCATTTGCTTCTAAATACGTGAGGATTTTATTGACGCTTTCCTCAAGCGTTTCTGTGTTGGTATCCACAATAATTTCCGGTGAGACAGGCGCTTCATAAGGATCGCTTACGCCTGTAAAGTTAGGGATTTCGCCCGCAATTGCTTTTTCGTACAGTCCTTTCACGTCGCGCCCGATGCAGGTTTCCAGTGACGCATCCACGAATACCTCGATAAAGTTGGTTGTTTCGCGGCGCACCATGTCACGTGTAGCTTGATAGGGTGAAATGAACGACCCGATCACGCCTACGCCATTACGCGAAAGCAACTTGGCGACAAACGTTACGCGTTCGATATTTTTGTCACGGTCTTCTTTGCTAAAGCCGAGATCACGCGTGAGTGATTCACGCACGACATCACCATCCAAGCGTTCGGCTTTTACGCCACGCGCCTGTAATTCCGGCAAAAGTGCTAGGGCGATGGTAGTTTTGCCAGCGCCGCTTAAGCCAGTGAGCCACAGGGTAAAGCCAGCGTTCTCGAAATTTGTTTCATGATTGTTCGTCAATTTTGAAGCTCCTCAGAGTCAGGTAAATGAATGCCACATTCGGTCTTGCTAGATTGCACCCATCGTCCGGCGCGTGGATCAGCGCCATCCGAGACAGGTTGCGTGCAGGGAAAACAGCCAATGGTCGGATAATTGTTGTCATGAAGCGTGTTGTAGGGCAAATCGTAGGCTTCGATGTACGTCCAGATCATCGATTCCGTCCATGTGGCGAAGGGGCATAATTTGGCGAGTCCGTGCTTTTTGTCCCATTGGATAACAGGTGTATTCGCACGGGTTGGTGATTGGTCACGCCGCAAGCCAGTGATCCACGCGCTATAGTTGGTAAGCGCGTCATCAAGGGGGCGTGTTTTACGCAGATTACAGCATAGATCAGGATCACGACTCCATAACGCCTCGCCATGTGCTTGCGCTTGTTGTTCTACCGTTTGCTGGGGGCGGATGCGATGCAGGTTGAGATTGAATTGTGCTTGAAGTTGATCTATTAGGCTGTACGTTTCTTGAAAAAGTAAACCGGTATCGAGGGTTAGCACCGGTAAATCGGGGGCAATTTGCTGTAGCATGTGCAAAGTGACGATGCCTGTCGGTTGGAAGCTCGTCACGAGCGCAAGCTGATCGCCATAAGTTCGAGTCGCCCACGAGAGGATGTCCTGTGGAGAAGAGGACTCATAGCGCTCTGCTATGGCGGTAAATTCGTTTTGATCTGGAAATGTGTTGTTCATAATAACTCCTACACTCGTAGGCGAATGGTCGTGTAAATAAAAATGCCCCGAAATATCCGGGGCATCTGTGTGCATGGTGACAACATTCAGACAGGCAGAACCGGATATCGCAGTCGTGGACTGTGACACATACAGCACATACACTTGGGCATATAACACAAATTTTTCGGAATGCTTGTCATTATTAAAAACTCCAACTTAATAAAAAACCCGGATGCGATGATCCGGGTTAAGTGTCTTTTTTACGTGTGCTTGCGCGCAACAAAGTACCCTAAATCGCATCATCTTTGGCAGGTGATGGCATACAACACATGGTGCACATACATAGGGTCTTGAGAAAGTTCACGAGATTTCCACATATTTCAGTTAAGTTACTGCGAGCACTATACCAATTCTTAAGAGAGGTTGTCAACAAATTCGACATATCTGATTAATTTCTGTATACATTGTATATAGAACCTCATATATCCTGAACAAAAATTAAGATATAAACCGTAATGTTAACTAGCCTCAGCCATGCGTGTTGGGTTTTTGACCAGCAGAGCGGCACATAAGATCATCATAGCTAGCACAATGCCCACGAGAAGGGCGGCATGGTAATCTCCCAGCGTGTCGAACGATAGCCCGAAGACCAACGGTCCTATGGATGTTCCGATGACGGCAGAGGTCGCGACGAAGCCACGGATCGCCCCTTGATGTTGCCGCCCGAATAAATTGACCCAGACTGTACCATCAAACACGGAGCCAATCCCCATAAACACACCGAATGCGGCGGAATAGGGTATCAACAGCCAGCTTTCTGTCATCAAACCAGCCAATGCAGTGGCGGTCATCAAGCCGAGCATCTGAAGCGCGATTAATTTACCGGGATGTAAACGATCCACCAACCAGCCAGAAAATAAAGTGAAACCAGCGGTCATGAGTGCAATTTGACCATAAGTGGTTGCGGCAACTCCTGCACCATAGCCCAGACTCTCGAAAATTGAGACCTGATGAAAAATGAGCGCCGTCCCCCACGCGCCTGTTAAGACTCGTGTCATAATAAACACCCAGAAAATCGGTGTACGTTGCGCCTCAATGAGTGTCCAATTGTCTTCGATAATTTTATCGGTGCCGGGGGTGAGTGATGTTGCCTCGCCATCTGGTTTTAAGCCGAAATCTTCCGGACGATTCCGTAAAAATAGTCCAAGCAGTGGCAACACAAATAGTAGAATTGCCCCGCCCAGCAGGAGCCATGCGTTTCTCCAGCCATGCACATCAATAAACCCCTGCAACTGAGGCACGTAAAACCGTTGAAACAGTGCAAACCCGACCAGAGACATTGCCATCACCCAGCCGCGCCGTTTATGAAACCATTGTGCGATGACGGTGCTATTGACCAATCCCATTGATCCCTGACCGAGCGCACGAATCGCGATAAAGCTGATGAGAATAGTAAATGCGCCACTCACCAAAGAACACGCCAGCAAAGCCAACCCGAATAATAGGGCAATCGCAATACTCATCATGCGATTGCCGTGCAAGTCAATGCGCCTGCCGACCCATGTAAGCGATAATGCTGCGATAAACGTCCCCAGCCCATATAAGCCAGACACGCTGGTGCGATCTAGCCCAAAATCCAGAATATAGTGGTCGATAAACAGGGAAATAGAGAAACTTTGTCCGGGCGAGGTCGCTGAAATACCGATTGTCGCCACGAACCAGATCACCCACCCATAAAAAATAGGTGAGCGTTGTACAATTGTGTTTTGTCGAAGTGTTTGTGCAGTCATCCAAGAAGTGTCTCAAAAGACGCGCAAAATTACAATGATTCCACTTTATGATTGGTTTACATGTTGCAATGAATTATCAAAGGCGATCAATCCGATCTGCGCCCTGTATCGCTCCTTCAATGTTGGGGACCTCTGCCATTTCTACTTCTACGAAGACGACAGTTTGCCCATTGTCGAGAGCTTTGTTGTAGAAAGATTGCTCTTTTAGACCAATTCCTGTATCGGCGATCGTTCCACCCCGATAAAAGGCGGCAGAAACCCCGCCTTGAGCATGATCCTGGTTTGAATTCGGTGACATGATGACGACATTTTCCGCTTCTACGCGCAATTCGTAAAGCGAGATTAGGGTTTCCGTTAAAGCTTTTTCATTAGTGAATATAGCGGCGATAACTGGCATTAATTTGTCTCCTTTGCTTTCTAGGGATTGTTTAGCGGGTTGTTTTGATAATCTATGCGGTTGCGTTCGGTGCTTTAAGCGATTGATTGCTGTCTTCAAGCATAGTTGCCGCAACAGGCTCACCATTGGCAATCATCATCTGTGCGAACTCGCGTTCTTCATCCGGTCTGCCCATGACGAAGGCGGCGACGAGACGATTTTGCTGTAGCCACCACACACTGAACCCCTCTGCGGAGAGTTCTCCACGATAGACGACGCGATCTGCTTCTTTAACATCGCCCCAAAATTCGTAGGATAGGTCGAATATGTCAGAGAAGAAATATGGTATTTCACGGTAAGGTTCACGCGTTTGATTAGTCATCACTTGTGCCGCATACTGCCCCTGTGTGACGGCATTATTCCAATGCTCAATCCGGCGATGTTTATCAAATATGACATCATGATAGGTGGCGACATCACCGGCGACATAAATATTGCTGATACTGCTGGTTAGAAAGTGATCCACCAGAATGCCCTCTTCGGTGCGGATGCTCGTTTTCTCAAACAGGTCAATATTCGGAATTACGCCGATTCCTGCTATGACGAGATCGGTTTCCAATGTTTTGCCTGAGTCCAGCCTTACATTGGTGAGATGCCCATTTGAGCCGATGATTTCTACCGCTTTTTCACCTTTGATGAACTTCACACCCTGTTCACGATAATATTCTTCAAAAAATTCTGACATTTCTTTAGTGAAAAAGTGGTCTTTCATGAGCGCATCTTCGGGGAAGACCATCGTCACTTCGTAATTCTTTTGCCGCATCTGAGAAGCAACTTCCATGCCGATATAGCCGCCACCGAGAATGACAACCCGTGCAATGTCATACTCCTGCTCTCGTATCGCCATAGAATCCGCGAGTGAACGTAAATAATGCACTCCGTCCCACTCAGCGCCGGGAATATCGAGTGTGCGCACCCGTGATCCGGTGCAGATGAGCAATTTTTCATAGGTGAACGTGTCATCTTTGCTGTAGAGGGCAGATTTTTCTGGTTCTATCGTCTGGATGCGTGTCTCCAGAAAAACTGCTATGCCATGATCGTCATAAAAGGCTTGATCATTGATGAGAATTTCTGATGGAGATTTGTCTCCCGCGAGAAATGCTTTTGAAAGCGGTGGACGCTCATAAGGCAAGGAAGACTCTGCGGAGATAATGGCTAATTCACCGGAATCAATACCTGCTTCAGCAAAACTTTTCGCCGCATATCCCGCCGCCACGCCGCCGCCAAGAATAATATATTTGTAATTACGCATATATTTTTGTCCCTTCATTTGCTTTACTTACTTATTTTTAGTATAGGGAAGGGACGTAAAGTGCTGATTGTCTGAAGATAAGCAGGGTGTAAGTAAAACTAAAGACGCGGCTTAATGCGTTATTTATGCCCTTGTAGGTTATAAAACCGCCGCGTCGTGCTCAACCCAGGTTGTATCAAAACTGAAGTCACTGAAACTCGGATCGGGTAAGTCTTTACCAAGAATCAGACTCGCCGCGTGCTCGCCTGCGGATGGAGAAGTCATGATGCCATGACCGACATGGGCGATAGACACAAATAAGCCGTTGATTTCAGGGTGTTTGTCGATAATGGCACGTTCACTTAGATAGTGTGTGCCGTCGGCAGTATGGGCGGTTGTATGGTCACGGTGGACGTAATAGCCAACATTGTGGTGAAGGTTCGTCAAGTAGCGTGGTGATGCAAACCCTTCGCCATCTTGATGTCCAAATTGGCGGGCGAAGAGATGCAAAACGATGGACGGAAATCGTGGATCTCGTAAGCGTGATTTTGGTTCGATTGGGTCAATCAAATAACCCTTCGCTTTGCCTTCATGTTCCAGATATTTGGTGTTCCAATCGTATTCATAGCCGAAGATCGCCCCGCTACTTGCCTCTGGTCGCACATGCGGATGGGGTGCAGAGCCGATAATAAACGGCGCATTTGCGGGGAATTCTTCATGTCGCCAGCCGGTTGTGAAGCTCTGACGCGGAATCATAATAATGGGGAGTTCAATACCTGCCGTTCGCCCAACTGCCCGCGCCGCCGATCCGCAGGCGATCAACACATTCGGGCTGTGGACTGTTTCGCCCGCGGTTTCTACTCCGATGATCGTGTTGTTTTCAACCAAAATATTGACGTTTTCCACACCGAGGCGAATTTCGTCGGTTGTGGCTGAGTGTGCAAAGCGATGCACAAGCGCATTTGAGTCCAGCCATCCGGCATGAGGGTCAAATTTACCGGCGATTACGGCGTGATCCAACCAAGGGAAGCGTTTGCGGAGTTCGTCCGATTCAAGAAATTCAATGTGCGACAATCCGTGTTGGTGCAACATATTGACATCGGCTTTCATCCCCTCTGCCTGTTTTTCCTTAAACGCGCAGAATAGATAGCCGTTTTGCTTGAGTGCCAAGGATTGTGACGCACCTTCACCTAAATAGTCATCTGCATTATGAAAGACATGCAGGCTACGATCCATTTGTTTAGAGATGCAACGGATGGGCCATGCGGAGCGGTAGGCTTCTAACGATGCCATTGAGCTACCCGACCCCAATTGTTGCTGTTTTTCTAGCAGAATGACACGAGTATCGGGCGCGAATCGCTTCAATGCCCATAGGGCGGCGGCACCAACAGGACCCCCACCGATGATAATTACGTCTGCTGTAGTTGATGTCATAAGTATTTTTCCAGATTACCCGAAGTTGGGAGAGTCTATATGGATAAGCATGGGTATTATAATAACGCGTTTAGCTCAACACGCCGAGATGTGTCATTGCATTGTAATGATGTGATTCTGGTGCAACAAACATGATTATATCCTATACGTTTCGTAATATAGAGGTCTCTGGATGTGTCAGGTATTTATAGACGATTAGTGTAAGAACACTCATTTATGTGGCGTATTCTATGATTGTTCACAAAGGATAAAATGATGACAGATAATCAAGTGTTAAGCACCACTTCAGACAAATCGTTTGACAAACCGTTTGAAATTGGACTTTACTCTTTTGCAGAACTCACTGCCGATCCCCGCACGGGGCATAAGCTGAGTCCTGCGGAGCGCATCAACAATCTGTTAGAGGAAATTGAACTAGCGGATCAGGTTGGGTTAGATGTGTTCGGGCTTGGCGAGCATCATCGTGAGGAATTTGTTTCGTCTGCGCCGGAAGTCATTTTGGCGGCGGCGGCAAGTCGTACAAAAAATATTCGTCTCAGTAGCGCGGTGACGGTGCTGAGTTCAGATGATCCTGTGCGCGTGTTTCAGCGTTTCGCCAGTTTGGATTTGGTCTCCAATGGACGCGCAGAGATCATCGCCGGACGTGGCTCGTTTATCGAGTCGTACCCGTTGTTTGGTTACAACCTGAACCATTATGATGAGCTATTTTCTGAAAAGCTCGAACTGCTGATTAAATTGCGTGAGAGTGAACGCGTTACATGGCGCGGAAAGCATCGTCCATCATTCGATAATCTGGGTATTTATCCACGTCCGGTACAAGACCTTCTGCCGATCTGGGTGGGGGTGGGTGGCACGCCGGAATCGGTGGTGCGGGCAGCGACTCTCGGATTGCCGATGGCGTTGGCGATCATCGGCGGTATGCCGGAACGTTTCGCACCGTATCTGGATTTGTATCGGCGGACTGCTTCAGAAGTCGGGCATGATCTCGCAAAATTACCGCTAAGTATCAACTCGCATGGGTTCATCGCAGATACACGCCGACAAGCCATTGATGAATCGTTTCCCGCCGTGAAGGTCGTCATGGATAAAATCGGGCGTGAGCGTGGCTGGTCACCGATGCACCAGGGGCAATATGAAGCCTCCGCAGATTTACGCGGTGCTAATTTCGTCGGTAGTCCTGATGAAATTGTCGAGAAAATCCTGTTCCAGCACAAAATTTTCGGGCATCAGCGCCTCTTGATTCAACTCAGCGTGGGGTCAATCCCGCATGAGAAGATCATGCACGCGATTGAGTTGCTCGGCACAAAGGTTGCACCTGTCGCCAGAGATGAAATCGCCCGCCGGGTCGCTACACCATCCTAGTGTGTAAGCCTTAGCTGTGAATACGATTTTTATGATAAAGACGATACGGTATGTTTGCGGTATCGTCTTTTTGGTTCCCACTGTACGTTGAGCCAAAAACTCATAGATCAGGCACTCTACGCAATAACGTGGCAATGACAATTTCACCTTCCAGGCGGGCTAACATTGCTCCGAGACAATGATGTATGCCATAGCTGAAGCCGATGTGTTTGTTGGGTTGTCGTTGAATATTGAACGTATGAGGGTCATCAAATATGAGCGGGTCACGGTTGGCGGCGAATAGCACCGCATGGACAATATCGCCCCTGTGGATGACCTTGCCGCGTATTTCAACATCCTCGAATGCCCAACTTGGGAGGGTTCTATGCGACGGACCGTTAAAGCGCAACATTTCTTCTATGGCGGTTTTGAGCATCGCCGAATCGCCAGCATTTTCCTGTAACAGGCGGAGTTGGTCACGATTATCAAACAGACTCATGATGCTATTGCTGGTGAAGTTGACCATCGTCTCGTAGCCGGCGGTGATGAGCAAGAAGACCATCGCCAGAAGTTCCGGTCTGCTGAGCTGGTCTTTTATACCCTCAGAAAAAATCAGATCGGATAGTAAATCATCGAAGTTACTGGCATTGGTACGCCTCAGGTCAATTTGTTGATTCAGGTAGTCCGAAAATTGGGTGATGGTTTGGTGGACGATTTCTTCATCAGACAGGAGCATCTGTTGCGTCCACAAATAGAGGTTTGGATAATCTTCTGCGGGAACACCGAGAATCGTCGCTATCGCTAAGAGTGGAAATTGATTGATGTAGGTTTCAGTCAGGTTGTATTCATCGCCTTCCGCAACGTCGAGATCAATCGCATCGAATAATTGATCGGCAATTGCCTGAAGATGTGGGCGCAGATTGTTTATTCTTGCGGGGGTGAAGACCAGTTGAACAATGGATTTGAGGCGGGCATGTGCCGGATCATCGAGGTTCAGCATATGCTGGTTAATGATGTCCTCGGTATCACTTTCGATCCACTTAGTCGCGTCGTGTGCGGGTTGTTGTTTGCGGAATTCTTTGCCGAAGCGTTTATCTTTTAGGAAACTCAAACAGTCATCATAACGAGTGAGGAACCAGAACACTTGTCCCGTATGCGGGTGGATTGCGGCGTGTACGGGGTCTTCACTTCGCATCCGGTCATAGAGTGCGGGGTTGCGTTGCGCTTGTAAAGAAAAAATATCGTAAGGATCGGTTCGGGTAGCGGTCATGGGTTAGCCCCCTTTCGTTGGGTGGCTAGGGTTGCGTCTCATATGCTGGAATAGCATATCGCGCGGACTTTCTTGTGGAAGTATAACTTCAATTTGAGGAAGTGCGTAAGCGGATAAGGTTCAACCAAGGTGAATAGCGCAACGGCGATCAACAGCCTACACCCTTATACACCCTTAGCAATTGAACATTTCATCCGCTATTCTACGCACTTATTTGAAATTTTCGTAAGCAACATCGAGGGTATCAGCCATCTGGAAGACTTTATCGAAGCGTGTCAGTGTGAGAATGCGGTACGCGGCGGGATCGGTTGGTTTGACGAGGACAACTTCGCCACCGGCTTGACGGGCTTGCTTCAGCAGAGAAACCAGCGCAGACATGCCAGCACTATCCATAAATTCTGTGTGGCTCAAATCTATAACAAAATTGTGCGCGCCATTATCTAGTAAACGGGTTTGTTCGTCCCGTAAATCGCTGACTGTGAAGGCTTCTAATCGTCCTGTTATTTCAATCACGTCGATTCGGATTGTGTATTGCGTCGTTTTGATTTGCATTATTTCCAGAACTCCATTTGAAGCCTATTAAGATGAGCGCGTTTCCGATTGTGGGACAAGCGGTGTTGTCTGGCGTTGATCCAGTATTCGTTCAAAATGCAGTAAATACCAATCAACCACTTCGCTCATCGGTAAACCGGAAGCGGCGACAAAATTGTGCGCGCTGATTGTCCGGCGATAGGCAGGATCATCAATGAATTTGCTGATGGATTCCGCCATGCTCTGTGGATCATCCGGTTCAAAAAATTCACCCTGATAGCCTTCATCTTGAATTAGTTCTGCAAAATCGCCCAGATTGGGTAACGCAACCGCTTTTCCATAGCTCCCTGCCTGATGCAACACACCTGAGCTACCCGTTGTGCTGTTATACGGGAAGACAACCACCGCGGAGTCCCCAAAAATGCGCGGGACATCTTCTTCCGCAACGTAGCCCGTGTAGCGTACATTGTTTACATGAGCGTAACGTTGTTGTACGTCTTCAAGATATCCCGGTGTATTCGGGCTATCGGTTCCGGCGATCACCAATTCAAGTGGTTCAGCATGTTTACTCTGCAAAATTTCAAAGGCTTCAATCAGGCTGTCTACTTTCTTATAGGTGCCAAATTTACCGAATGTCATTATTTGCAACGGACCATCCGGTAACTCATAGGAGGGTTCAGGGATGTCTTCAAAGGCACCATGTGGGGCAAGGATGATATGCTCCGCGCTGTATTTCTCTGTGAGGATGTCCACATATTTCGGGATCGTCACCATGACGAGATCTGCTTTAAGCATCATACGTGTGAAAATATTGCCGGCGATGCGCGTGATATTTTCTATAATCGGATTTCCGCCGAAACCCGCTTTTTTTAGATCCACCGTTTCCATGATGTTGTGCAAAAGCACTGCCGTAAGCGCTCCGGTTGATTTAACCAACCACGGTGTAAGCAAACCTATCGATGCGGGAATACGTTGATCGGAGAAGGTTGCAAATTGCAAATTCAGCAGGACAACATCCGGTGTAAGGTCTTTTACCGCGGCGCGAATTGTGATTACGTTGTTCCATGCGCCGAAGCGCCAGCACTGTCGGATGCTTACCGGGGCGATCCCCTCAGGGTTGTCGTCCTTTGGATAGGTCTCACCGTCCGGCAGTTCGTCTGCAAGGATGATAATTTCGCTCACTTCCGGTTTTTGGCGTAGATGATTAACGAAGTGAAATGCGTATTCGTTGAGTGATCCTCTACCAGGCGGGTACGTCGTGACGATTGCTATTCGCATAGTCGGCTAACCTCCGATTATAGATACCTTTCCAATCATTCATTTTGATCTTGAGGATGTCACGAAGAAAGCGTTGCACTTCTTTGCGTGTATCCACTTTTGAACCGGGAGAATCCACCCACATAACCGGAATTTCCGTCACCCGATAGCCACTTTTGAATGCCAGATAGAGCACTTCGAGATCAAATGAAAACCCCATAATCGTCTGGGCGCTGTGGATCTTTTTGGCAGATTCTTCACTGTACATTTTAAAACCGCATTGTGTATCGCGGACTTTGATGCGTAAACCGTAGCGCACGATTAACCGCAACCCATCACTGAGCAAATGACGAAAGAATGACTTTTTCGCTTCCTGAGCGCCTTCAACTGCTCTTGATCCGACCGCGACATCAAACCCATCTTGATCTAAAGCTTTTATAAACTTACTCACTTCTTCAATCGGGGTGGAGTTATCCGCATCAGAGAACAGGACGTATTTGCCACGCGCCGCCAGCATACCGCGCTGAACTGCCCGCCCTTTGCCCCCATTTTGCGAGGTTTTGAGTACATGCAAGTTGACAAATCCGAGGTCTTCGATGACCTGTACCGTGTTATCTTTAGAGCCATCATCTGCGATGAGCATTTCCCATGGGAAGCCAAGATCGGACACATGCGAGGCAATCGCCCCGATGGTTGGTAATATTCGAACTTCTTCGTTATAAGCAGGGATTACTATAGATAAGAATGGTTCTCCCTCTATAGGTGTTGTTTTCCACTGCTCGTAATTATCGTATGGCATTGGTTTATCCTCCCACAATTAAGCCACAAATACCCAATTGACGAACATTGCTGTCAGGATGCCTAGAAGCACACTGAACGAGACAGTTAACAGACGGTCAAGCCATTGACGGCGACCCCAATAGCCGAGAATCATGAAGACAGGGAAGATAACAAGTGCATAGCGAGAGAGGCTGACGACTTACAGACGGTTTTGCTATCCGTGAAAATTTAATGCTACCAACAGTCCATTTTATGGATGAAATCCATGAACCTGCTGTAGAGGGGTCGTCAAATCCAGCGGACGATTGCCGTGTTGTACCTGCGAATGATGATGAGGCCGTATTGCTTTCAGCTCTCCCGACACCGGGATCAAACAGTATCGGTGAATTCGACGATTATGCGTTCCTCATTCACCCAATCATCGGGGGATATTATGTTCGCCTCCAAGATGACACACAGGGATGGGTTTCCTTTAATAGCGTGCGGCTCATCGGCTGTGATGCGATTATGGCACGAATGATCCCCTGAAAGTCAATTGATCTACAACAATTTGAATGACCAAGGCGTACAAAATAACAATGAATCTGGAAAATTTTCCCATCATGGCTGGCATAATTTCCAGCCTGATCTTCATGAGTGGGACGATGAGTATGCTAGGCAAAACTTGGCACACAAAAGCCGTAAGCTCATATAGTCTGAGTGCAATGTGGCTCAATAATTTTGGTAATCTCGTGCATTGGGTCTGTGTGCTGATCTATCTGTTACATGGCTTCTACACGATTGCAACGATCTTGATGCTGGTCTGGTGTTTGGTCTATCGCCATTATCCGACAACGGCGAAGCGCATCACACAATCGATAAAACGCGTCACATAGACCATGCCAACAATACCCAACTCTAAACCGACTGTAGGTGAACATGCCACATCGTTGAAAAACAAGTGAGGGCAATGGTTTATTTGAAATCGTCTGTGCTTCAGTAATAACCCGTTCTTCGTTACGAGCGCATAACAGGAGATTAACGCCTTCTTGCGCCAATGCTTCAGCGATTGCCAGTCCGATGCCAACACTGCTACTGCGATGCCAGATGCCAGATGCCAGATGCCAGATGCCAGATGCCAGATGCCAGATGCCAGATGCCAGATGCCAGATGCCAGATGCCAGATGCCAGATGCGCCGCGTACCAGTAGGTTTTTTCCTGATTATGAATGAATAAATTTCATTTTTGTGACTTGACAATAATCGTATACGATTGCAATATGTGTAAAAGTATACAAAAAAGGTATTCTTATGGTAGCAACCTCCGATGCCATCGCAGAACATTTGCGTCAGGCAATTCTACGTGGCGAATTGAAAAGTCTGGAACCTTTACCGCAGGATAAGATTGCCAATGATCTTGGCGTGAGCAAAGTCCCATTGCGGGAGGCTTTAGCAGAGCTTAAATCCGAAGGGTTGATTATCTACAAAGCAAATCGCGGTGCATTTGTTACCGCGCTTTCTTCTGGAGATGCAAAAGAAATCTATTTGATGCGTGTTGCTCTGGAACAATTGGCACTCGAATACGCCATCCCCAATTTAAGCAAAGTGGATATTGCCCATGCGCGCAGTGCGCTTCTCATGATCGATGCAGAAGATAATGCGCAAAAGTGGGCGGAACTAAATTGGGAATTTCACGCGGCATTATATCGCCCCGCAGAAATGCCACATCTGATTGCAACGATAAAAACTTTGCATGTGAATGTAGGGCGCTATCTGGTGTTGTATCTCGACAAGATGGCGTTCCAGAATAAATCCCATGCTGAACATCACCTGCTGTTAGAAGCCTGTATTTCTGGAAATACCGAACACGCCAGACACATCCTGCAACAGCATTTGGATGATGCATCTTATGCTTTGCAAAATTATTTGAACTCAGAAAACGGAGGCACTGAATAATGACTATCGAAGATCAGTTTGAAGTGCACGATCCCGAAATTTTAGCGAATGCCCGTGCCATTCTTGATAAAGCGGGGAATTATGCTGGGATGGCTCAGGAGGTGGTCAGCGCAGTAAAACGCAATGAAGCATGGCGTGGAGAAAGTTGCATTAATCTGCTTGCACCTGAAGCACCCACCAGCCCAACCGTTCGTCGCCTTTTAGCCTCTGAAATCGGCACACGGGCGGCAGAGGGGCATATTGGACGCGTTAATCGCTGGTTTGCCGGTACGCAATATATTGATGAAGTCGAATCATTATGTGTTGAACTCCTGAAAAAAGCCTTTCGTTGTAATTATGCCGATCATCGCTTGATGGGAAGCATGATTGGCAACATGGCAGTGTACCATTCACTTGTTCAACCCGGTGATCGCGTGATGACTGCCGCCCAACCCTTCGGAGGGCATTCGAGCAATCGCTATGATGGACCCGCTGGAACACGTGGCGTAGAGATTTTTGACATCCCGTTTGATCCAGAGACGTTAGATGTGGATTTAGATAAATTTGAGGAGGAGGCGCAACGTATCCAACCCAAGCTGGTTGTCGCTGGCATGTCCATGACACTGTTCCCGCTTCCGGTGCGCGAGATGAGTTCGATCATCCAGAGATGGGGTGGTCGCTTTGTGTTTGACGGGGCGCATCAAGCAGGATTAATTGCGGGGCACCAGTTTCAGGATCCACTCAAAGAGGGTGCTGATATTCTAACGGGTTCAGCAGGGAAAACTTTTAGCGGACCCCAGAGCGGTATGATTATGTGGAATGATCCTACGCTTACAGAACCCATTACCACAGCAATATTTCCTGTACTTGCGGCGACTCATCAAGTCAACCGTGTCGCGGCGCTGGCTGTTGCGGCGGCAGAGATGCTTGAATATGGCGATGTGTATATGGCGCAAATCGTAAAAAATTCTCAGGCGCTGGGTAAAGCATTGGAAGCGCGCGGTATCCCTGTACTTGCCGCAAATCGTGGGTATTCACAAACGCATCAGGTGATTGTCAATGTGAGAGAATTTGGTGGTGGGTTAGATGTTGCCCACAAATTGGCGGAAGCAAATTTGATCACGAATAAGAACTTGATTCCCGGTGACAAGCCACAGGATTGGGATCGTCCGAGTGGTCTGCGAATTGGGACGATTGAAATTACCCGCTTAGGACTCATGGAAAATGACATGGCAGATATTGCAGATTTTATGGCACGTGTGCTGGTCAGAGAGGAATCCACAAGCTCCGTCCTTAAAGATGTTGAAGCATATCGTCGTCCGTTGCAGACGTTTTACTATAATTTTGACAATGGCTGGCCTCGTGCAATGGGATTGTCTTAAACCTTGACGGTCAAATAGCAGGTCTGCTATGCGAGTTAGCCCGAACTGGAAACAAGAAAGCCGGTACATCAATCAAGTGTTGCACCGGCTACTTGGCAAGAAGCGTTTTCTACTTCTTGACGGAGAAATCTAGGTGTTGTTGAAGTAAACCGCAGGCAACGGTTGCAAAGCTCGATTTAACAAACAATTACCAACCACGTTTACCGAGAATGACCTGATCTGGTGTGACGTTGATGCCAATGATGGAGCAGTAAGACAACCCAATCTAGTTTAGGAGATTGGGATTTGGAACACACAGAATTTCCCCTCAAATACAGCAATTTAGCCGACTATTGGCATATCACTTTAAATGGGTGTGATGTGCGATTTTCTGTTGCCTCAAACCTGATCTCCAATCAAATTCACACAGTTTTGGAGATAGATTAACAATGGCAAAACAAAAGAAACAAATACAAACAAGTAACGATGTTCTGAGCGGTGTCCTGACCGTTGGACTGGATATTGGCTATGGCGTGGTGAAAGTCGTCACCGATAACACCTCATTCGGATTTCCATCGGTTATGGGACATGCCCGCGAAATCAAATTCCAGCAAGAAGCTATCCAGCAGAAATATCCCGGCGACCAGATTACCGATGATGAAGGTGAATGGTTTGTGGGCGATCTGGCATTGGCACAACTTCCACCCGGAGAACTCCTTCGCTTGCGCGGTCGTACAGCCAACGAAAAAACGATGGGAAACACTTTTCGTCTGCGTCTGGCAAAAGCCGCTATTGCCAAGTTGGTTCAAGGGGTGTGGGGGCGTGATGTTATCCATTTACGCCTGAGCACAGGTTTGCCCGTAGATCATATGCGGGATGCTGAAGAACTCAAAGAAGCTCTGCTCGGTCAACATCTCATCCAAACCGATGTCTGTGAAGTCATCGCCAATGTCGTTGAGGTACGCGTCATGCCACAACCATATGGCACAGCCTATAGCGCGATGTTAACACCCGATGGAAACATCAATGTGCATCACACTTATATGCGAACAGGCATTGTGGATGTCGGGACGTATACCGTCGATATTGCTCTGGATGATGATGGCGAGTTCGTAGATGCCGAAAGCGGCAGTGTGGAGGGTGGAGTCTATACCGCACAGGAACGCATCTCAACCATGCTTGAACGCGATTACCGCGAGAAGATGCCCTACAAAATCGTTGAACAGGTACTTCGTACAGGGATTTTCACCGCCAGTGGCAAGCCTATAGATTACAGCCACGAAGTCGAAGAAGCTTTAGCGCCACTTCGCAGTGCGACATTGGGCTTGATGAGTGAAAAGTGGCAACGCGGTACGACTGTGGATGTCATTTACTTATCGGGTGGCGGTGCAGAACTGGTCTATGAACAGATCGTCGAAGCCTATCCACAGACAAAATTAGTCCCGCACCCACAGATGGCGAACGCCAGAGGCTATCTCTATTACGCAAACTTCACGGGCAGTGAAGATTAGCTATATAGGGGGTATTACGTACTGGTACATCACGTTCTTATAAGTAATACCCCTATAGGAGGAAAACATGCCAAGCAGACGAACAAAGAAACGCAATTACCGGACAATCACCTTCAAAGTCTACTTTGACGATGATGAAGATATTCTGGACTGGTGGGAAGACATTGAGGCAGGCGAACGTAGCGATACCATTCGGGATGTGATTCGTGAATATATTGGTGTTCAACCGAAGCGAAAGCCCAAAGTCATCGACCTGCCGGAACTGATGGAGGTGCGCCGCGATACCTTGTGGATCAAAGACGCATTGAATGATATGCCCGCGTATCTGGAACGTGTTATCCAGCATGTGGTAACTAATGCTCAGCCAATTGCTGTCGGACAAACGTTACCGCGAGCATCGCCCATCGAGACGGTCAATGACGATCCAGCCCTGACAGATGCGGAAAGCCAGCGTCGGACGAACCGGATGAGGAAAGCCACATGGTAGCTATTTTCCAATGTCCGACGCATCAGCCCGCTAGCGCGGACTGGTATCGCTGTGTCATGCAGGGCATGTCCAGCGATACTCTTGTGACCCAGAAAATCCTCTGCGGTTTTCATAAGTCCTGTAAGGGTCACAAGAAGCCAGCTAAATCGCTGGTCTCTCAAGCGCCGAGAGGGCTTGGTGCAGCGCATTTTCGCGCTTGCACCCGTGTGGCGGTGTTAGGCACACGCCACACCTGTCGAACTGGCTTACCAGCCCGACAGACCACACCCGCGATAGTTTTCGTGGTTGGTGGTGATGTTGCCCTTACGGACAACAAATCAGCCTGTCTTGCAGGCTGATGAAAAGACAAAACAGAGCGAAGGAGCGCAAATGTATCACCGTGATGTGATTTCAAAAATCGCCAGACGACTGCCACATCGAACTCAGCGTGACGTGGCAGAGGTCATCGAGGTACTCACCGAAGTCTGGTCAGAAGAACTGTTGAATGGTGGCGAAGTTGCTGTGCCTGACATCGGACGATTGAGCATTGAAGTGCAGGATATGCGAGCAGGTGGCGCATTAGGTAATTATGGGCGACTACGCCGGATCTACGGGCGTTTTCGTCTGACACAAGAAATGAAAAAACAGATTCAGGAGGTTGAACTTGAAGAAAAGAAAAAATCGTGATGGTTACATCGAACGCATTTCAATCGGCTTCACTCCGGAACAGATGCGCCGCATCGAAGAGATATTGCGTGTTCGTGCCCGCACGGGCGAAATGCAACATAAAACTGACCTGATTCGGGATGCTGTCAATTTGTATCTGAGTCATCAGGATGATATTCCCGGCACACGGGCGGCTATTACTCGCAAACTTGAGGGTCGCATCGAAGCTGTTGAGGAACAACTGCAACGTCAAAATACCTTGCTGGAGAAACTGGTCGCATTCTTCAGGAAACGGCGGGAGATGTAGTGAATGGATCGTAAGCTCATGTGTGTGTCGAACGTGAAATATAAGAAACCCACAGAGCATGAAGGTAAGCGTATGAAGAACTTGCTCAAGTACCTGACGTACCGCGAATCTCGTGATGAAAAAGCGCATCATGCAGGTGGTCGCGAACGCTGGATGAATCATGGTATGGGGCGATCTGCCACTGAAATTGCAGAACGTTGCGATGCTTACCAGAGTGATCATGTGCTCTTGTTCAGTTTGGTAATCAATCCCAACGTCGATTTGATCCGTATGGTGCCGCCTGAAGATCGCGAGCCGTTTGTAAAGCAGTTAACTGAACGTACTGTAAATGGATTCTTTGATGCCAGAGGAATTGATACCGGGGTAGAGTGGTCCGCGGTGATCCATCATCGTCTGACTGACGGCGAAGAAGCACCGGGTCAACACAACCCGCATACGCATATCGTTCTTCCCGGAACCTACTACGATGCTGATGAAGGCAGACGTAAGCCTCTGTATTTTTCCAGAAATAAGAGCGTGAATCACGTCGAGATGCTCCATGAGGTGACGCAAATCAACATGGTAGATCTTATGGATCGCTATGCCGGACTTGATTGGGAACAGCGTTACGACAAGCTAGCTACGATCCGCGAACAGCAGGAACAGATTGTTTACGATGACGATCAGCATGGTTTTTGGGGTGGTGATCCCGTTTGGGCAGGTATTCGCCGGACTGACAATGATACAAGTGCAGTAGGCTTTTATGGTTTCTTCGAGAATCGTGAAGGGAAAACCACATTGCAATTCCGACCGGTCATGGGTGATGTTGACCATCAAGATGCTGAGATACTTGCCGAGCAGTTAAAGGAACGTTTGAAAGATGACGCGAAAAATATCCAGAAGGATAACGAACCGAGTCCAAGACTTAACTTTTGACCATAAATGAATACAGGAGCCGAAGGTGATACTGCGACCAAACAGTTCACCCAAAGCCCCTGTAGACAAAAAGATTAGGAAAATTATGACACAGAAAGCGATATCTAACAATAAGTGCCGAGAAATTCACGCGGTTATGCAGAACGAGTTCCTGAGTGTTTTGTATCCGCAATCGTCAGCTGAACACTGGCTGGAACTGCGTTGTATCCATCCCCAAACTGGTGAGGTACGAACTCTATGGACACAACTCAATCAGCCCAAACAATTGGCGACTGTGCTAAAGCAGGTGGATAAACTCAATGCTGAAGGCTTTGGCGTGTTCTTCGCGCCTTGCCTAAGGAAAGAGAGAAAGGGCAGTGCCTCATCTGCGATCCTGCTTCCTGCTTTATGGGTTGACGTAGATTGTGATGATGATCCGCAGATACGTGAAAAAGGAATGGCAAAACTGTGTAGCTTCGAACCTGCACCGTCGATCATCGTGGATAGTGGCGGAGGTTGGCATGGCTATTGGTTGCTGGATGAACCATTCCTGCTGGAAATAGAAGACGATAAGCAGAAAATCAGTCAGATCATGCACGGTTTGTTCGCGACGCTGGATGGCGACGACGGTTATGTTAAGTCGGTGGCATCCGTGATGCGATTGCCCAATAGCATTAACACCAAGCCTGAGCGCAACAACGCGCTGGTGCAGGTCATTGAGTGGCATCCAGAACGCCGTTACTCATTGAGCAGTTTCGAGTGGCTGGAAGTCAAGCCCAAGCCACAAAATGGTTATTTGCCTGTATTTTCGACGAACGGCAACGGAAATCATCCACTGCCACCGCGCACTGAGCAGTATCTCACTTCGGGTGCATACGATGGCAATCGGAATCACGAGTTATTCCATGCCGCTTGTCAGATGCGCGATGCAGGCTACAGTCAGAGCGATGCTGAACGCGAATTGGTAGTCCGTCATGTTGCAGATGGCAATGGTAACGAAAATCCTGCTAGCCGCGAGAAGGAAGCACGAGCGACAATTGCCAGTGCTTACAGTCAAACTGCACGTGAACCCATCGCATCACCAAAACACCATGCGCGGGAGGTCGTTCAGCAACTTGTGGGACAGTATCAAGTCGAGCAGAAACCAGAACGTCCGACCACAGCTCAGATTGTTGAAGCCGTTGAAGCTTGCATCCATCTCAATCCGATTGAATGGGCAGAGGAACGCCAGCACCTCAAAGCTGTTTGTGGTGATGGGCTGAAAATCAGCGATATTGATCGCTTATATAAGGAGAAGAAAAAGGTTGTTGAGCGCCAGCACCAGCAAGAATATGTCGATACTGAGAGCTATCTCATGCTGGATGGCAAGATCATCTACCGTAAAGAGACCTATCGCGGATCAATGGAAAAGACCGTTACCGATTGGGCAGCTACAGCCTTGTACCAGACCTGCCAGATTGATGATGATGGCAAAGAAGCGCATGTAACCACGATTGAACTTCAGCGCGGTTCTTCTATAAAGAAGCTCGATATTCCCGGTGATGTCTTTGTCGATGATGTGGCTTTGAGGCGTTTCATTGGCTCAAGTGCCGGGTCGCAGTATGTGGTTCGGGCAGGCATGTCCAAGCATCTTGTTCCTGCGATTGTGCAATTATCCGGTGAGTTTCCAACGCATCGACACTACAATTTCATGGGCTGGATGGAACTGGATGGCAGATGGGTCTATGTTTCGCCAACGGATTGCGTTACCGCGAAGGGTAAACTTGCTGAACCACCATCGGTTGAACTGGATCAGCGCCTTCGGGATTATGGCTTACAAGCGGCGAGTTGGCAGGAGAGCCTAAAGGCATTTGACGCGGTGACGCAGGTTTTGCCACCTCATCTCGCACCCTGCCTGATTTCGTTTGCCTTGTTACCTGTGATTCAACGTTTCTTCCCGAAAATGGCGACCAAACCCGCTATTCATCTGGTTGGCACTTCAGGCAGTGGTAAGTCGGAGATTGCGTCTCTGATGAGCAGTTTCTATGGGCAGTTCAGCCGTGATACGCCACCTGCTCAATGGGGTGATACCATCAATACCGTTGAAATGCTGGGTTATCCACTGGCTGATGCACTTTACTGGGTCGATGATTACAAAGACATCTATGCTGATACCCGTACCTTCACGCGCTTCCTGCAATCTTATTCCAGAAATCTGGGACGTGGACGCTTGACCCGTGAGGCGAAGGTTCGCCGTGAGAAACCTTGTCGTGGATTGATTTTGTCCACAGGTGAAACCAGTCTTGAGGGTGAAATGTCGGTGGCATCGCGCATGATGTCACTGGAAATCCCACCATGGAAACAGCGCGACCCTGAAGGCAAGGCACTGATCCAAGCAGAGGCACTGCGCGATAACTTGCCCGGTTTCACGGCTCATTTTGCTTCGTGGATTGCCCGACAACTAGATACGGGTAGCCTGATAGAAGAAATTCCTAACCGTTTCCTCCAGAATTTTCGTGGTTACGATGCTCAGTTGACCGCAAAATTCGGTAAGAATGGGCATCATGATCGGGCTGTCAAGAACTGGGCGGTGCTGGTGACGGTTTATCAACTGCTATCCAAGTTCGTGCAGGAGATGGATGAGGACTACATACTTCCCACGTGGCAGGATGTCATCGTCGAGAATGTTCGTGCTCTGCGTGAAGAACGTGCTAGCGAGGTCTTTCTCGATCTTCTGGGGCAACTACTCGCAGGTGGGCAGGTCGTGATTGATGACAACATGCAGACTCCGCATGAACACCCATCTGGTGTGACGGTTGTGGGCTACCGCGACGATACCTATGTCTACCTGCTACCGGAGATCGCCTTCAAAGAGGTGAACAAGGTGCAGACCATCCATTTCAATACCACCGCCATCGGGATGCAGTTGAAGGAAGATGGGATTCTCTTGCCCGGAACGAACACTTTGACTACTCAGCGCCGTATTCGTGGTGGCAGAGTGCGATTATGGCAATTAAAGTCCGATTTTCTGGGTTGTGACACCTGTGACGATGTGACAGCAGAGCAATAAACCGCAAAAAAGAATGTGTGAGTGTGATAAAAGAGGCTGTGACAGTTGTGACGCTGTGACAGTCTCTTCACTTTTAGAGGCTACTATCTGACCGCTTTTTACATCTCAGCTTTGAACTTTCTCTGCTAAGATTGTTTTGTTCACCATTATGAAATCTATGTATAAAAAATACTGATAGAGAAAAACTATGGCAAAAAAACGCAAACATAATATGCAGAAAAAGAAATGGGAAGAACTATATCCTAACCTGTATAGGTCTATTGCTAAGCAGGAAGAGGAAAATCCTGAGTTGGGTAAATTTATGCGTGAACATGCAGAATCCGTTTTTCAAGAAACGGAAGAAATAGTTCAAGCTTTGTTTGAACCATTGACAAGTAAGGAGTTGGAACTGGAAGCAGAACTGCCGGGAATGTCAGAAGTTCTCCATAGTCTCACATTGTATGAACCAGAAAATGCATCAGTATATGAGCAAATTGTGCTAGTTCATGAAAATGAAATAAATATCACTCGACATGAAAAGAACCAGCTTATCAATATTTCCCGTCTGGTTTTGTGGTATAAGGAAATTCCTAAGATCTCGATAGATGATCTGCGCGGTTTTATTGAGGAAAAACTCCGGGAGAGAAATCATCCATCGAACAGGAGTATTACTGAAAATTTTCTCGCGCTTTTTGCATTAACTCTTTCACCTGGTAGATCACCTATAAAACATCTACAAGAGTTATTCGAACTAATACTCCCCACCAAGATCACAATATTCTACATTTTGCCTATTGATAGCGTGCCTCGCCTACCTAAGTGTACATTTGGACCTTATTCATACGGAGAACTGCCTCTACGGGAACTTCGACGACTGGATAGAATCTCAGGTACGAACTTACTCAAACAATACGGTCATTTAATAGAAGGTAATATGACAATTACAAGACATATGCCCGACATTCAATTGATTGACTGGGTACCTTTGCTGAATAAGCATATCGAGAAAAATATTCCGAGCTGGGTTGTCTCAGGTTGGGCTGTTGATACATATTACAACAAAGTAAATGAGTTACTATTCGAAATGTTTTTTGAGGAAATGTTAAAGTACCAACATCTGACTATTGCACTAGGTAGTCAGTATATTGATCCAGATAACTACCGAAATCAAAAAGATGTAATTACTATAGTTGCTAATGAATACAGTAGAATCGGAAACAATAAACCTAAAGGACTTCTTTCTTCCCGTTTACACCTCAACTTAAAGTTTATTGATCCTGCGATATTTGATATTCCATCCTACAATGAACAACTTAAAGAAAAATACAACTTTACCGACTACAAAGATACCCCTCTACACCATACACTTCAAACGTATTCTCAGTTTATAGCACGAGCAAAAATCCTTGAGGATAAACACAAACCAAGCGAAGCTTTCCTACAATATGTTATTGCTCTGGAATTGGTCTTTGCAGGGAAAGAAACAATATCTCCAACAATCGCCAAACGTGTTGCTGCAATAACATGCAAGCAAACCAATTGTGATTTTGAATTCTTGCGACACCGTATTCGTGAAGATTACAGACTACGTAGCTTCTATGTTCATGAAGGTCAATCAATCAGTTCAGAACAACTTGCCTCGATTGCTGAAATATGCCACTATGTTTTGCACGCGATCCTTTACCTGCAACAAGCGTTCCCACAGATATCTGTCGATACATGGATGGAAAACATAGATTTATTAGCATCCAAACTTTCAAATAGCGAACAACCGGATGATGAATTGTTCCGTTCATGTGGAGCTGTTTATCCCTCTTAGATTTGCTTGAATTTCCCACAATTTCACTTAAAGTGTCACAGGTGTCACGGTGTCTCAGGCTGTGACACTCATCCCTACTAGAAATGAAAAAAATTGCACCCCCTCAAAACTTGTTTTCAAATACGAAAAACGTACCTGTGACGGGTGTGACGCTGAGACAACAGGCTCAAAAGCGACTGCACTGCCTCTTGATGGTGATATGCCCAGTATTTTCTGTTCCCGTCCATTCCATCCGAGTCCGCTTAAAGTGGCATTCAAACATCAGGCTGTGACATGCTTTGGTCAGGTTCTGTGGATAAGCCATGCTTCGACCATCCCACTTATGCGAAATTGACCCACTATCTCCGCTATTCCAGCAATCCCCTGAGCATCGTGCTTGATGCTGTTCTGATGGCTGTCGCCGAACCCACAACTATAGCCACCATTTCTGCTAGTTCTACCATACATCTTGAATAATCGTACATTCTGCGCCATTTACCTCAAAACTCTGCGTCATCATCGCCTCAAACAGTCGATTTAATCTGCCCATCTTAGCAGGTGCAGCACTTTATCAATGGCAAGCCATCGCTTCACCTGATTGCTGTCTGGCTTGTGCCGTTTCACTCATAACAATCAGGTAGCGCCCTACGGGTGACAAAGCACCTGATGCACCTGCACCGATCTGCTCAGAAATCGCCAGCAGGCGATGAATTGAAAACGCAGATCATAATTGGAGGTTTGAAATGGGTAGCAGCATCAGTGTACAAATTACCGGATTTGTTGGCAGTGAACCACAGGTGAAAGAAGTTGGCGAACAGCGTGTTGTGAGCTTCAGCCTCGCAGTCAATCGCAAGACTAGCAGTGGCAAGCAACAAACGCTCTGGGTACGTGTCAATGCGTGGAATGGTCTCGGTGATGTGGTTGTCAAATACGTTCGTAAATCGTCACTCATCCAATGCGAAGCAACCTGGTTGCGCCCGAATGCATGGATTGACCAGAACGGTGAAGCGCGTGTCAGCCTTGACCTTGATGCTAGCCGTATCACTTTGCTGGATCGGGTTGAAGCAAATGAACCGCAACCGGAACAGATACCGTTCTGAGAGCGAAAATCACCATCCTAATACAGAAGCGGCGTGAAAACGTCGCTTTTAATATGTTCTTTATCGTTTAAATGATCGCCTACCTCTTCTTTAAAGGAGTTGACTGATGTTATCCTAAGCGATAGATTGGCGGATAATCTAATGTAAATTCTCAGATCTGGATAATTGCCATAGAATTATTAATATAGAATACCGTCAACGTTTGAGAGTAACTTAATGAACATAGGAAAATATCGAGCTTCTCTAATAGGAGTTATAGCTCAAGCACTCAAAGGTTATATAGGTCATCAGGCAATAATAAGTGAGCTGCTGCAAAATGCAGATGATGCTGGGTCTTCTACAGTATCCTTACACTTCAGACCTGACCGACTTGAAATCCATAACAATAGCTATTTCACCGAAGCTGACTGGAACAACATCGTCGAAGTTGCGAGTGGTGGAAAACACGATGAAGAAGGCAAAATTGGAACTTTCGGCACAGGCTTTATCTCTGTATATCACATTACAGATCAGCCAGAAATCTTCTCATCGGGTTTGCATATAACCCTCAATCCATTGAATGATGACCCTAATCCAAGACAACATCCAATTGGTCAGACCACCGTTTTCCATTTTCCGTGGCGCACAAAAGAATCTGAGCTAAGCCGACGCATTGAAAGTCGTGTATGGGATGTTGAACGTATTCATGAATTTCTTGAAGTTGCCTGCCAGTTCATCCCAGAGGCATTTCTATTTTTGCGCCATGTGAGGCAGATCGATGTATTTGATGATGAGCACCTGTTTGTTTCAATTAGGCGAACAAAAATTGAAGAACCATCCATAGAGAATCATATAAAAGAAGTGTGGCAGATCGAACAGGATGGACAGTCTCAAAGATGGCTTTACTATCATTCTGAAATCCAACACGCTACTCCAGGCAACCTGAAGATAAAAGATCGACGAGTTAGTATAGCTTTTCCATTAACCGATCAGCCAATAAGTGGTAAATTGTATAACTTCTTGCCCACCCAGATCGAGACGGGATATGCTTTTCACATTAATGGCGCTTTCTTTCCTGACAATAATCGTCGCGGTATTTTGGATGATATTGAAACGAATTCTGAGCGAACCCATTGGAACTACTCTATCATAGACACGGTTGCTGATCTCTTAGCATATTCACTGATTGATATTCGGGATCAATTTGTTGGTCTCGACTACTTACCCAGCGATTTTTATCAGCTTTGGCCTGTTCAGAAAATAACAACACGATACAACTTAGTTGCAATTAGAGAACGGTTTATTGAGCAAGCCAGAGCTACAGCAGTTGTTTTCAACTCACTGAGTAATTGGGAACGTCCAGATAACATATGGATAGCCGAGACCTCCAATCTTTTTCAACTTGCATCAGACTATATGAGTTTATTACCGGATGATGCCTCACAGATAAAGACGTTTATCAAACATCAACTTGGCGCGGAAATTCTCACCCTGCGGACTTTGCTCTCAGCAATAGGTAGTGGTCTCCAAGTAAATATGCCTCTTAATCAGACGCATCCTATCATCAATACACGTCAGCGTTTGAAGATGCTCTATCAAGAAATGCCACAGCACGGACAGAACGACTTTGACTGGATTCGAGAACAATCAATCTTTTTAACTGAACTTGAAACCCTAGTATCAGCCACGCAATTGTGGCGTGCTGCACCTACTGTTCGTGGTTTATTTAAGACTAGTGATCATCCGATGTTTGCAGATACTGAATTTGAAAGTCAGTGGCCAGAAGGTTATGTCCCATCTTTTGAGGGTTCTGAACTGGTCGATTGGTTATGGGCATGGGAGAAATCACACCCTGAAGATGTGTTTTTCGACAGCGAGGATTACCTAAAGCCCGTACTTGAGATTATTGCTGGGGATATTAAACGTGTAAACCAAGAAAAACTTAAACAGCTTTACATTGTTCTTGCTGAGGGCGGGAACGTTTGGTATTCAAGCGGGGGCAACATCTTCTTTGCAAAAGCACTGTCCGACTATGAATTGGAGCTGCCTACTCTATTTCTAGTGAAACGTAACCTAGCAGAAAATGCCAAAGCGAGAAAAGTTTACGAGACAGCAGGTATTCAGACCCTTCAATCGCCAGATATTGTGGATTTGGTGGAATCATTGATTATCGAGGGTTTTGAGTTTGATCTCAGCCTTATTCAAAAGTTATATCGCTATTTTGGAAAAGAACAACTAGCATCGGATGTTATCGAACGGTTGAAGAGGTTACCTATTTACCCAACCGCAGGTGAACGATGGACATCACTCACTCAACAGCCTGATTTATCACTTAAACCGCGTGTGCAAATTCGAGGCTGGGAAGAAGTTAGTGATGTGTTAAATAAGCTCCAGTTGGACAACTTCATTCATCCTGAATTGGAGAGAGAAGCCAAGTTTCTCAACAAAATTGAAGTTAAACCACTCGATGAACTTACATTCAATCACCGCCTGATCGAAAGCTACTATGCTTCATTTCTGTTGAATGATGAAGACCGTTTTACCCTGCTGGAATATTTGCGAGATAGCGTATTTGAATATCATGCCTATCTGCTACCTGTTATGCAAGAGGCTTATTTGATTCGGTGCGCTGATGAGGTTTATCGCCCCGCAAGTGAAGTTTACTTGACATCGACAGTATTGGATAATGTGTTCAATAAGACTTATACTCGCCCACATTCCATTTATGGTTTGGACATTGCTACCAATCATGACGACGAACAAACGTTAAACAGTTGGTATCGCTTTTTCTCTCGACTTGGTATGTTGAAAGAACCAAATCCAGAGGATGTGATTACCCGAATTAAGCAGCTTATAGCTATTCAACCCAACAGCGCAAGTATTGAGGCTGTCGGACAGATTTTTGAATATCTGAATGAGTCGTCCCGAGAAAAGCTATCTTTGTATTCTGATTTGGTACTGGTGGCATGGCTACCAGCACAGGGAGATAACAAAGCATGGCATCTGCCGTCTGAAATCTACGAAAAGCGGCACGAAAGACTTATTGGGAAAGAAGCACCGATACTGCACTTTGTTATCAATTCCCCTCTCAAAGAGCTACTTAATCTACCTGAACGACCTGATGGTGAGCTTGTTGCTCGTTATCTCATCACCTGTATGCAGATAGGAGAAATTTCCAATGAGGGGGGCATCTACCGTCATCTTGGCAAATACTGGAATGAGGTCGAACCTCAACACCAACACGTAATCATAAATGAAACATCTATTTGGGATAGTGACAATCGACGTTTCTGGAAACCTGATCAGTGCTTTATTGGAGGACAAGAACAGCAGTATTTCGGTGATCTCCGTCATTACCGTGCGCCAGAGGATGGGGATATTGGTCTCTTTTATCAGAAAGTTGGAATCCAAGAGCAGGCGACTGATAAACAGCGTTTAGCTTTTCTGGGAGAAATTACGATAACATCACCCCTGACTGATGACAAACAAAAATATTTACTCGAAAACTTGAGGCTAATTGGTGCAGACATTAACCAACACAGTAGCATTGTGACAGGGTGTCGTCAAACTCGTATTGTGCCTGATGAAAACCTCAAACTTCATCGCGCCGATACCATCGTGCTGGATGATCAGTCAAAGATACGCGAGAAATTTAACGAAATCGAATCACCTTTTGTTCATAGTGATTTTACTAAAGAACAAATTATCAGATTTTGGGATGCAATAGGTGTGACCCGGCTAAGCACAGCTAGAGCCAAAATAACCGACAGCAAGGGGGAAAAAATCGATGACATTCTTAAACAGAAACTGATTGTTAGAATTCCTCATTTAAGGCGTATTATCTATCACGGAACGGGCAACAGCGAACTTAGCTATGATTTGAACAATCTGAAAGTTCTTAGATGTGATCAACTTCGTACAAGCTATCAGGTTCTTCGTTTAGAAAGTTCACCAGAATCCGAAGATGTAGCTTTTGATTCAGAAACGAACTCACTTTATGTTGTAAATGATGCCAAAAATACCCGTATCGCACTCAAGCTAGTGGACATAATGCGCTTTCCTGAGGTAGTAAATGCCTCAACAATAGAAAAAATCCTCGATCTGCAATTACCAGAAATTGAGTGGTATCTGGATGAGCTTGAATACAAGAGGTTACCTTCTGAAAACAGTAACTCCGTTGTTAGACCTGAAATCCCATTGTCGCAGCCCAAGGAAACTGGAGAAGGGGATGAAGTAGGTGAGCAAACATCGCATGACATCCTCCAAGAATACGACGATGAAATTGCAATCAGTGATGATATTGAAGAAGTATACGGTGATGACATCGACAGCGATGATGTTGAAGGAGAATGGGACGAGAATGGGCAACGTCAATACACGGGTTTTGGAACAGGATGGGGTCCATCATCTCACGCACCACATTTCCCCAACAATCCTTCAGAAGTAGTTGATCGATTTGGTGTGGAGCAGGAATTTCCCGAAACACCATCCATTGATTTTCTAGATGATGTGGATTACGAAGATATTGACTTCGATGACGAATATGACGACCCTTTTGAGAACGATCTTCCAGATTCTTGGGAACAGGCTTTTCCTAATGAAAGTAATGATACATGGTCTGGTCTCTCATCATGGTTTAGCCAGAGTGGAACGAATGAATTTTTCCGAGATGCGTGGAATATACAGCGTGAACTACCAAAACCGGAGGATAGAAAGGGAGTATTCCAGATCATTTGTGAGGTTTTTCCGCAAGATGGTGCTGTTTTGTACATTGATGATATTAGAAGAGCTGTATGGAAGCGCCGTGACGATATTGCGGAAGGAACGATTAGCTCGATATTGAGCCGTGCCAGACCATGTTTTGAATCATTAGGGAATGGAGACTGGGCATTTCACGCAAAATATATACAGGCTGGATATGCAAACCTGAATGCCAGCTTGTCACTTTTTGGTCGATGGGCATATAACCGAAGGGGCGGAGATAACTATCAACCCATTGGTCGCCCTAGCCCCCCTAGTCACAGTAGAGTTGGAGCCAATTGGGATGAAAACGCTACATCGGAGAGAAAAATTTCAGCAAATGAGCTTGTTGTTATTCTAACAAGTGGACTCTTGATCGATCTTGAGACTTTTCTGCATCACATTCCTGCCGATACTCAAGAACTTCAACACGATATCATCAAGCGCACAGCACAAAATGCCGAGCAAGGTCAGCAATACGATCTGTCCCTCGTTCTATATGAACTTCTACATAAACGTGGTGTGAAAGGCTTTGAGAAAAAGATTCAGGAACTTCAACAACGTGTTCCTCTCGCAAAAATTGCTCAAGGAATTTCGTCAATGCCCTTAAATGACTCAAATCGTTGGGATATATGGCTGGAGACATGGAAAAAATATCACGGATCTATCGTCCTTCAAGATATGATTCGCAAGGATATACTATTAGCATCTTCGCAGATTTCCCAGACAGTGAACGAGTTTATACGCGATGCCACCGAAGAAGTTGCTCAAGAGTATATCGATTGGTTGAAGCAGATTTGCCCATTGTGGACAGCCTGGCATCAAGATGAAATGAAAGTACTCGGTGAAACCTTGCCGTTAGTCTTTGAATGGTTAACACGGAATGAGTTTTTCGATCTTACAGTTGCTGTAATTGCCCAATGTCCACCGGAAAACCGCTTAATTCAAAATAACAACAATATTGATATCCACGGTTATATAGACGCTGTAGAAGTAACAGCTAACTGGCTATTGCAACATAATCACCAAAAATCAGCAGATGTCTTACGAGCTTTTGGATTGTTTGTCGCCAAAAATTCTGGGCAGAAGCTAATAGATATAAAGGAATACGAACAAAAAGTAGCCTCGAACCCAGTTTCCAGAGATGATTTGGTTAACGCTAAACGGGACGAACATCTCCATGATTGGGTCAATAATCAGATAATTAATATAATGATCGAGCAATATTCAAAGAGATAAATTTCCCATATTTCAAGAAGTCTATTGAATATCTCTCGCACACCGCCGCACGGCGATCATACAGCGCGGGTTTCCTCCCAGTCAAACACCATCGGCGGTACGCCAGTACCATCCTATGGACGGGACTGCCGAACCCCCGCCTAAAAAGCCTCCCAATTGTTAAACACCGTAAAAGCTGACCGAGTGGTCGGCTTTTTTGTTTTGACTGGTTCCCCCCTCTGCGCTGTCCCGCGTGATTGAGCGTTGTGCTCATCGCGCTGGCGTTACCAGCAATAGCAAGAGGGAGTTATCTCATGCACAATTCGACCATTTCCAGCAGTATCCGTTCCGCTATCCGTCCGTTTCCCCGTGTGGCGACCTATCCGACTGGTTGGGGTGGTGAAATGAGTTTCGAGCAAATCTCGGAACAGATTCGCCCACTCGCCGCTACGATGCTATTGCGTCAATATCGTGTCTGGCCTCAAGACCTCGATGACTGTCTGCAAAATGGCTTGATGTATATCTGGGAGCAACTTGCTGCTGATCGCAATTATCTTTCCACGTGGAGTCGATTGGCTACTGCCATTAAAGTCTGCTATCGGTCAAAATCAACCAGTATTCGTAAGCAAAATCTTCGTTATGAGTACATGGAAGATTTCTGGGCGAAGCAGGATTTCAAACATCCTGAAGAGATGCGGATTGGCGGTCTCGAACGTTTCAAGATCGCAGGTGAACATTGGGCGACATGGGCAACACTGACAGACATCCGCATTGACATCGAACGCGCCGTTTTGACGGTTTACGAGCAGGTGAAGGATGATCCAGCAGGATTGCTGGCACTCTACGCAGCAACGACATCTGTGACCAGCAAAGATTTGGCATATGTTGTACCGGGCAAAGGCGAAGATGCCATTCGCTGGCGGGCAGCAGCCATTCGTAATCAATTGCGTGGTATGTTAGGTACACTTCGCCGCGAACAACCCACATGGCGCGAAAAATTTGACGCAGGTGAGGTCCAACCAGCGATGAAGTTACTTGAACAGCATCCAGAGCAACACATCAAATATGCTGCTATTCGTGGATTGACCGAAGGCAAGAGTTCAACGCAGGCGGCAAAGGCATTCGGACACAATGTCAACACATTACAATACCATCGCAGACGAGCCAACAAACTACTCGCACAGGTTTACGGTTGTACCGCATGAGGTCAGCCGTTTTTATTTCTATGGCTGGTGATGGTTTGCCAGCCATATATTTTTTGCGATCCATCACCCAAGTCAATCGTTCATCGGTGTGATAAAATTCTCTTAAAATGATCTTGATACAATTTTGACTGATAGTCAACTTAGACAAGCCACAACGATAGAAAGCAGATACCCGTGACTATTTGGGAAGTGCGAGCAGATTTTTTACGGTAGGTTTGATGGTACGCGCAAGTAGGTACTGGTTAAAATCATTAAGGAGTTAGGGTTATGGGTAACGAATTGCATTCACTTTCCGACCTGTTTCAAAAACGGCTATTCAGGATACCGGATTATCAGCGAGGTTATGCTTGGAAACATGAACAACTTGCTGACTTCTGGGAAGATCTGTTGAATCTGCATGAGGATAGGTATCACTACACAGGTTTGCTCTCCCTGAAAGCAGTCAACCGCAATGACACTGTAACTTGGCAGGATGACAAATGGCTTGTTGATGAACGTGGTTTTAAGCCGTTCCACGTTGTGGACGGTCAGCAACGTTTGACCACGTTCTCGATACTGATGTATGAAATTGTGGCGTTTGTCAAAGGACTACACGACAATCAGCATAAAACCGATGAGAATATCTTCCTCGGCTCTATGTCGCTTTCCCTAGAAGACATCAAGGATCAGTATATTTTGCTAAAACGTAAGCCAGAGAAAATTGTTACTACCTACCTTTTCGGCTATGAGACAGATAATCCAAGTGCGGATTATTTGAAATACGAGATCTTCAATGAGCCGTTCGGCGGTACGGTATTTGAAACATACTACACGAAGAACCTCAAATACGCCAAGTTATTTTTTGCCGAGAACCTCGTGGCGATGTATGAAAGCAGTGGCATTGATGGCATAGAGCAACTTTATAAGAAAATGACGCTTAGGCTGATGTTCAACCTCCACGAAATCGAGGATGATTACGACGTATTCGTTGCCTTTGAAACGATGAACAATCGTGGGAAACGACTAACAAATTTGGAGCTACTGAAGAACCGTCTAATTTACTTAACCACGCTTTTTGACGATGTCCAAATCGACAAAACCGATAAAGAGCAGCTCCGTAAGAACATCAATGATGCGTGGAAAGAGGTATATTATCAGCTTGGGCGCAACCAGAACGCGCCATTATCTGATGATGATTTCCTACGCGCCCACTGGATAACGTATTTTCGATATTCCCGCAAGGCTGGTGACGACTATATCCGTTTCCTACTTGGCAAATTCTCAGCAAAGAATGTGTTTGAGAAACACACCATAACACAAGTTGCTGAGCAGTCAGAAATCGTTTCGGATTTTGAACACGATGAGGACGAAAATGGGCCAGATGCTCAACCCGAAGTTGAGATGGTTCTCACAAGTAAACTTGCGCCGAAGGAAATCAGCGATTATGTAAACAGTTTAAAATCGCTTGCCAGATACTGGTATTACAGTTTTTTTCCTTACGATAGCGCGTTTGCAAACGATGAAAAGGTCTGGATTGACAAGCTGAATCGAATCGGCATTGGTTATTTCCGTCCATTGGTGGTCGCGGCATTAGCTACCGAAGAAACAACGACATCAGCCGAACGTGTGAACTTATTTAAAGCTATCGAGCGTTTTATCTTCGTATTATTCCGGGTCGGCAGCTTTCAATCGAGTTACCAGAGTAGCGTGTATTATAACAAGTCGCGTGATGTATTAAGCGACAATGCCTCCCTTGTTTCAATAGCTAGTGACTTGGAGGCTACAGTTGACGACAATATGACAGGGGCAATCACGAATTTTATCGTCCGTACTAATAGACGTTTTGACTCTGGTGAAGGGTTTTACGGTTGGCGCGATTTGCGATACTTCCTCTACGAATATGAGTATGATCTAGCTGTAAAGTACAAACGTGAAAAGGTGGATCGTGATTCGTTTACAAAGGTCGAAAAGGATAAGGTGACAATAGAGCATATTCTGCCGCAGACCCCAACAGAATACTGGCGTAACGTATTCATAGCGTTCGACGAGCACCAGGTTAAGCAGCTATCCGCCTCACTAGGGAATTTACTTTTATTGTTGAAGAGCGTTAATTCGTCGCTTCAAAACAATAGTTTTCCAGATAAAAAGACCCCTTCAGGCGAACGACCTGGATATGTAAACGGTTCGCATTCAGAGATTGAAGTCAGCAAAAATCAAGATTGGACGGTCCAAAACATTTTGAACCGAGGAATGCATCTCCTTGCGTTTATGGAAACCCGTTGGAGACTTAAACTCACGGACGAGGAAAAATCGGCGTTACTTCATATCCCAATGGTAAACGATAGTCGAGATGTTCCGCAATAATTTTAATAAAGAGAAACGGATTGTCGCTTCTGCGGCGAAACGCCCACAAGTACCTGAACAAGGTGCACGCCTGTATCGCTTGAGTTCAGCCGTTTTTGTTTCTGTAGCTGGTGAACTTTCATCAACCATATATTTTTTTGCGACTAATCTTTGAGCAATAGCTTTGTAATGGTATCATCTGCTATATCTCGAACGAAGCGACAACGGTTACGTTTTGGATGAAGTAGATACAGACGCTCAGAAGCCCGAGTCATACTTACATAAAATAACTTACGCTCTTGGGCAAGATCCGCTTCTTCAGTTTCAGACGATGTAATAAATGGTATAGCACCCTCGCGCAAATCAATCATAAAAACAATCGGAAATTCTAAGCCTTTGGCTGAGTGCATCGTGACGAGTTTAACTTGATTTTCAAGGATCTCAAACTTGGAATCTCGAAAATGTGACCAAGGTATATCTTCCTTTGATAGAAGTTTTCGTAAAGCTGCAAATGGTAGATTATCATTACGAGACAATATAGCAATATCACCAGGACGATATTTGCCACTCTGACATAACTTCACAATATTCTCAACTACGAATTGCATAGCGTCTGAAGGTTCTTCATATTGCGCTAGAATAGGCTTTGGTCCTAATCGGTGTGTACTGCTTGGAGGAATGAATTCATCCTCTAACTTTAGATCGTCACACCCATCGAGAATATAACGTGCAGCTTCTAAAATTTGCTGAGTATTGCGGAAATTCTTTGCAAGTGTGCGTGTTCGATTACCTCGAACGTTTATGCCACCCTCTTTCCAAGATATACCCCTGTAGTAAATGCTTTGAGCCGGATCAGCTAGTAATGTCAGACTACGGGATTCTTCAAAATCAGAAATCAACTTAGATGCAAGCTGTAGATAAATAGGTGGCAGGTCTTGAGCTTCATCGATAATCACCACGTCGTACTTCTGCAGAGAATTATGCTGTTTAAGAACAAGTCGTGGTAAGTCAGAAAAATCAACCAACTTATTTTCATCAAGCAGTTGTTGATACCTCTCGTAAATCTGCCAGACTATAGGGCGATGTCGTTCTCGATCTAAGCCAACACCACGACCAACACGATTCACCAACTGATATTCTTGAAGGTTTTGTAACCCTCTAGCACGTATCACATCACTGATTTCATCGAGGAAAAAATTTGGCGGACGTACACGCACAACATTATCATCTGGATGTTGGAGACTAATTTCCTGCTGTGCTTGTTGAATAAAGGCGTATCGGTGATTCTTTGAAGCAATTGGATACTTCCCATCGCTCAATATAGACCGATCAGGATACAATTGCCTCAGCATCCAACTACTATATGTATCGATTACGATATTGCTTTGCAGTTCACCGTAGAGTTCCTTATAAAGTTGACGTAGTACGTTCGCAAGTGTCCGCGAATATGTCAATAGCAATATCGAGGAACTTTCTCCAAACATTTGCCGTTTTTGTGCAATCGTTTGGGCTAGGTAATGAGCACGATATAATCCAATCGTAGTTTTTCCAGAACCTGCCACCCCCTTAATCAGAATTGGTCCTGTTGCACTCACACGCACAAGTGCAATCTGATCATCAGTCAGGTTAAGCAAGAGTCGTTTGATTTTACCTTCACAGTAACCTTCAAGCTGATCGACATTGGTGCGATAGAGGAGTTGCTTTGTATCTAAGAATGTCTCGGCTGTCCAGCTTTCTCCTTTTAACAAAATATCGTAAAGGGTGTACTGGACGTTCTCCGGAATTATCAAATCCCATATAGCTTCTGGATCAGCAATCTTTTGAACAGAGTCCAAATATTCGTCGGGAACGCCAAACAAACGAAGATGATTGGTAGGGAAATTCCTGAATGGTTGAAATTTTTGGAGATCATCTCGCCAGTCATATTCTTCTGTTGATGTGTCAGAGGATTCGCTGTCTAGCATGATATTCCATTCAGCTACCTCAGCACCGGGCAGGCTACTGAATGCATCAACAAAATCGTGCTTTCCAACACGCCATAGACCTATGCTGCCGTCTTGAAGCCATTCCCACAGTATTCTATATCCTTCGTTGACACGCGAACGAAAAATTGAGCGGTTGGTAACTGTAATATGTTTATGTGTGTGCAATCCCGGATGGTGTGGATTCTCTTCAATTAATCGTATTGTTTTCGGGACTCTTTCGCGGATTGCTTTATCTAAAACATCCAAGTCACCACGAAATTGCTCAGTAACAAATACTGTATACATGTACTGTTTCCCACTCGTTAGACATAATCTGACGGACGGCGAATAGTTCTAAATGGATTCATAAGTGTGATTTCGTAGCCTCCATACTTCGACTGCACTTGGTTCCACGTTTGCCTCAAAATTGGATGCTCAGTAGTCCATAGTGGATGAGTCTCAATTAGTACTTTAAGACGGTTCTTTTGGTGTCGTACAAATAAGCGCAACCCGTTCATCTCTTCAATTGAGGTGAAATGAAGTTTACGCATAGTTTCAGGTATTCCTTTGAGCGTGACGGATTTCCAGTAATTCTCGCCACCTTGCCAATTAGACGTGAGGTCAATGTTAGTTTCACCTGATGCAATCCGCGCCATATCGAGTGCTAGACGCCAATCCAGCAATCCATGATAAGGCATGTTGCTATAGTCACGCAGGCACTTATTGCAAGATGTATCACAGTCGAGATGTTCTTGATGTATCCATTTCGCGGCGATGCTTTCCTGCCCATTTGGTTGACTGTTAGGATTACTATGTTCAAGCAAAGTGCTGAAAACCTCCGGTTGTCCCAACAAGTTACAATACCCAGCTCCGTTTTCGAGTTTGTCGCACAGAAATGCCTCTGCAAATGGTATACCGTCGCCACCATAGGTACGTGTTCCAGACTGTAATTCATCAGGATGCACATCAAGATAGGCGCTAGCTATTGTACGTAGCCAAAATGCCAATGAATACCAAGCAGCACGACCTTCCACAACTGTTGGGTCGGCAAAAATGCCTCCTGACCAGTTATTGATCCCAGCAAGTAGGACATCTGTCTTGCGACGTGCCATTAGAGCGATACGGTATGAGTCTTCTGACTTGGTAATCGTGATACCCTTGCCGTTTGATTCCTCTACTGTGTAAGCTCCATCTTCAAAACCAGCTAGTTCGCTTTTTCTCGTGGTTACACCTGCTTTATGGAAAATAAAGCCACTTTCCCCCCCACGATCATTTATAGAAATCACATGGTCAGAGATACGTGTTACTCTTGAATTCTGGACAATGCTCGGTTGTCCTCTATGTTTGAATGCAAGGGATGGATGCGTGGCTCGTGGTTGCCATTCAAATTGCCCTTCATAGTCTTGAGGATTCTGATCAGTAAAGAAATCTCGTGGTTCGCGTACATCAATAATTCGGAGTGCTTCTGACGTTTGACAGACAGGACAGATGACTTTTTGAATGGGATCAGCCTCTGATACGGTAGCTGTGCGCTCAGTTTGAGGCACGACAGCCCGGCAATTGGAGCAAATACCAATTTTATAACTCGAATTTCGTAGAGGAGGGTAGAAACCGGAATTCACTTGCACCTTGTTTCCCCCACTCGGAGCAAGGTCAACAACTCCGATTGCAGTATGGACAGCTTTATCTTTGACAGTTTGCGAACCTGGTGCAAATTGACTAATCGCAATGTCAAGTTCTCGGTCAACACTGCTACCCGTGAACATTCGATGTGCGGTAAATGGCCACTCTGTGTACATTGTGCGAACCCGAGTTGGGAAGCCAAACATTGGCAACAGACCTGCATTGGCGAGACGTTCACCTAAAGCATTTTGAGTGTAGCTATCATCGTCAACTATAGCATCAATTTCGTCTAAAAATTTCTGGCACAAGTAATTGAGGTGGTCATTTTCTATATTCTTATTGTTCTCCCATTGAGTTTGTATAGCTAAGGCTTGAATGATAGAACGGATTCGTACTTCGTTTTGCTTTGCGGAAAGCCAATCTTTGACTTCAGATCTGTAACTTGAATGCCACTCTAAGATATTACCAAACTCACCATGAACGTTATCAGAACCTCCACCTTCAAAACGAATGTCGGCAAATGCGGAACGCAAGACTTCTTTATGTAAGACACGCAAGAAAATTTCCTTACTACGCATATCGACATAAGGTGCAGGCGGTGCATCACCCGTCATGCTTTCTGGGCGATAATAATAGTAATCATCGTGGCTACGTCCACGACAGAACGTTACAGCCAAAGAGACGCCAGCATTACGTCGTCCAGCGCGTCCGACTCTCTGTTGGTAGTTGAATCGACGTGGTGGCATGTTTGCCATTTGAACTGCAAGCAAACTACCGATATCGACACCTGCTTCCATAGTTGTTGTTACACTTAGTAAATCAATTCCCTCGACAAGAGGAATTTCATCATCAATGAATATTTCTTGGAAATGACGCTGACGGATGGGGCGCAAATCGCTATCTGTTTGTCCGGTCAATTCTTCGGCATTCATGCGAAAGGGTTCACCTGACTCACTCGACAAGTAAGTGTAATAGTCAAAATCCGGTCGAGTTTCATCATGGATGAGTGTTGATAAACATTCGGGACAAATACCTAAATTATCTTGTAGATAAAAGGCGTTACATCCTGTACATCGGTGACCGTCACGTTGACCATTTTGATTCAGTTCAGATGGTGGCACGATCATTAGCCTATCGGGATCAATTGCGGCATTACTGAATCCACCTACCAAAACGCCATTTTTCTTGAGTTCTGCTATCACATCAATCTGGTCAATACCAACGCTTTCGAGAAATTTTCTGGAAGGAGTAGGCAAATTATCTTTTTCGCCCGGTATAAAATAATCTGAATACTTGTGACGACGGCGTGAACCGAGTTGTCTTATCACTAGATTAGAAGCAATATGGATTCGATCGTTTGATTGTCGTAGACTTTGATAAGTTACCCAACCCTGACCAAGACCCTCTAGAGAACGAGCCATGTGAGGAAAAATCGCATACATAACTTCACTTATAAGTGATAGTTTAATCTTTTCCAATTGACGCTCTTGCTTTTGGGTGAGTTGGATTTTGTTCGTGATAGGTTTATAGTCCCATGCAAAGCACTCATACCATGGATGCCATCCCTCGTCATAATAGCGAATGACATCATGGGGTGTGCCTCCTGGGTTGATGCCTAAACCGAGTAACTGTTGTGCGATAATATTCACCAACTTCGGCAAGGATACTGCACCGCCATAATGACTTATCATGAACATCCATTGGTCGTATGCTTCACGATTTACAGGCGGTCGCTCATTCATCCATCGTGTTGCTTCTGCGTCAAGTTCTTCATGTGTTGTAGAAAAATAATGCATTCGCGCATTATCATCGGCTTCAATAGGTTTGCTGACAGCTTCATACAGTTCGGCATTGATACTTTCAAGCATACGGAGGATAGATGTCTTAGGTTCAGAAAATCGGATATAACATGCAAGGTTGTCCCAGTATTGTTCTAATGCTTGAATGAGTGCCATTCTCAGGACGTCGCGGTAGTGGTCACGCTCCATACCTGCCGCAAGTTTAGCGGCATCTTGGCGACTATCCGAGAAAATAACCAGTTTGCGAGTCGCAACGTTTTCTGTTGGTGTTGGCATTTCACGTAGTAGTCCACCAGCAAGGACTTGTGATGCTTTTTGAAAACCCGTTCTATGATTACGTAGTGGTGATTTATTATTTTCTTTGCGACCGTAGTCTGCATCACAGCAAGCACATTTTGTTGGGAGTTCGGGTTCTAGCTCACCTTCAACAATGGTGTAAACATAGCACGCTATTTCATTGTCTTTTACATCTCGAGGGGATACACGGAGAGAACCTGTCACAGTATCGAGCGCCGCCTTTGTCCATCGCCTACTTTTTCCATCGACTGTCCAATTATCCGTTTCAGGTTTTGTGGTTCGCCAATCAACAGGCCAGACTAAGGCATACTGTCCATGATTACGATTTGTCACCGAACGATCAGGCATTCCTTCGAGATCTGGTTCATCAGCTGTCAGCACCATCGCACCTGAAATGCGCTTACCACTCGAATCGCTTGGAAAATGCTTGTATCCACCTAAATAAACATCGCCACAAACTTCACAAACAATGAGGTCAAGCACTCGCGAACCACATGAACAAGTTAAACGGTGGTTTGCATACACAGCACCAATGTTTGGCTGATGCTCTGTACGGAAGGCATAGTCACAACTGATATCGGTGCAATCAGCATTACTACAAGCCCACAGATTCATTAAGTTGTGGAAAAAGAAATGTCCGCGTACAGGTTGGGATGAACGTTGACTTTTTTCCTGTTTGGATAAGCCTAGTGCAAGTAGGAGTCCGCGCATTGCATCTGATATTTCTTCGCCAGAACCACCAAATATGATCTGGTCTAAATGGGGAATTTGTGTAGCACGAACACTACCATGCTTTGATAATGCGGCATCACGAATGGCATCAGCTACATTTAATTCAGCTAGTGCTTCGCCGAGCCGCACATGCGGTAGAAGATTCTCACGGGTTTTTTGTTCAATCTTTTGCGCTAAGGCTCTCATGGCATCAGTTGCTCTATCAGCAACAATTGGATTCATTGGGTTCGTTGGGTCAGGTTGTACTTCCCGAACGAAAGTTTCAAAGTGTGTGGAATATGGACTTAGGCTAAAACGCGCATTCTTTTGAGGTGATAATTCTGTTCCTGTAATGAAACTAAACTTTGCTTGGTCTTCAAAACTACGTCCGAAGAATTCACGAAGGAACTTGCGACCTTCTTCTGTATCTTCAAGACTTGCCGTTGTGGTTAAAATTCTAAGTTGTGGTGAATCGGGGGTTAAGCCAAGCCTCTCAAGTACCAAGCGAATAACATATGCCACCTCTGTTCCCGGTGTGCCGCGATAGGCATGTAATTCATCAATAATTAGATGAAAGATATGCAACGGCTGGTCTGTATCCTTTTTAGGATCGGATTCTAACCAACGCCTCGTATCATCAAAAATAGACGACTCAATTGAGCGCATCAGCATAATATTAAGCATCGAATAGTTGGTGATGAGAATATCTGGTGGTGTATCCTGCATATCCCACCGAGACCACATCTCCGCACCATCTGGATTTGCGAAGTACCATTTGGCATCGTCGCTAGCACTATTGCCTTGCAGAATCTCTCGATATGCGGTCTCCATATCTCGGAGTTCTGATCTCAATCGTTCGATACTGTGCTCGTTTTCATTGCCTGATATAGGTGTTAAGCCTGTATAGCGACCAAACGTAATACGATTACCATCTCGGTTTCTATCTAACCATGCACGAATCTGGTCATTATCTAAGGTTTGACGTAAGCGACGCAATTGGTCTTCTACTAAGGCATTGAGTGGATAAAGGATCAATGCCCTAACAGCAGCGGGCCGTTCAAAATGTTCCCATTGAGATCTGCGATCTCCGTTCCCATTCCACCATTTTCGATTCTTACTTGGCTTTCTGGCAGCTTGCCATGTTGCAGATTCACGTGCGAGCTGAGCCAGAAGAGGTGATAGAAACGATTCTGTTTTACCTGAGCCAGTTCCAGTAGTAACAATGATGTCCTTCTGTTGCACAATAGCATCGTGTAGAGATTGCCATTGATGTTGATATAAATTGAAATCTCTAGTCCCATCACTAAACAGCATTTTCGCTAACTCTTGCAAACCTAGATAGGTGTCATCTCCCGTCAGGTCAACAAGCTTCTGTGCAGCTTCTGCTATCTTGTAATCTGATGGTGGATACACAGGGATCGTTTCAAGTAACGGAAACTGGCTTAGAATTTCTGGTTGCTGTAGTAGTTGACGTCTTTCTTGAGACAGTGCTTGGTTTCTGAGTGGGAATGCACTTTCGATGTACATCCGATAAATACGTTCAAGGCGTCGATAAGAGCCAACTACATCATACATAACTAGATTCCTTTGTATTCAATAAATTCTGCTTCTAACTTATTTGCAAGCATATGTGCCAATGTTTCTGGTACATCACCAAAAATCACTTGTCCATTCCTAAAAATTGGAAGTCTACCTGATGCTAATACTAGAGAACGTTCATAGATGTCAGGAGGACGGTTTTCCATTGCAATGCTCAAACGCTTCAAATTATGATCGTAATAGAATTCACACGTTTCACCTGTGCGTCTCATCATCAAGTATCGCAGTCCATACCAATCACCCTTGCGCCAACTATCACTCTCTGCGTGATAGAATAGCGTTAGTTGTGGATGGTCAAACCTTGAGGAAGTATGGGTTAGGCGATAGAGTCCAGTTTCTTTGGGCAATTCAATAGACTTGAATCCATTACTAAGCCACTGCTCGAAGGTATAATTTGCTTTGACTATTGCGAGAGAGGGTAAGTCTGTCTCCCAAAACTCTAGATCGGGTAGATTGCTTGCGATTTCAAATCCTGCTAATCCTGCCATATATACTGGATGGTAGTCTTTTTCAAAATCTTGTCTGAAACTTTCAACAACTGATTGGCTTGTAAATGTTACCCGAATAACGTCAGGAGCATCACTATAGGGCTGTGGTTCAGTTTCGACCTGTGCAACTTTTTCTAATTCCTGAATTAGGATACGTGAGCGTTGTCCCGCTAGAAATGTTTGGTGCTGTCTTGAATTCGAATCTTTCACAACTAATGTTGGAGGGGCAATAAACCAATTCTGTCCATCTTTAGTCAATTCGACGTGACCAAGTGATCGCAAACGACGCATTATGCGCCTCGAATATTCACTGTTGGGATCAAGACCTAGTTCTTTACATGCAGTTTTGAACTGTCGCCATGTTCCGCGTCCGTAAGCTGAAAGCCAATATATGAGGTTATTATATGACTCATTCAGACTGATGTCTGGTTTTTCTATGCTAGGTCTGCTTGCATAATTAAATGGATCAGAAGGTGTCAATTTAGCGGGTTTTAACATCTTGATCTGACGAAGGTTATGTATTTCGAGTTCATTAGATATCCAGTTACCAGTCTTGATTTCCTCAAAATATAAGTGCATTCCTGAATCACGGAGTCCCAATCGATTTAGCATGGTGTAGAATTCGCTATGAATAGACTCAGGTACAATTCCTCTTTGCGCACTTACTACACCAACAAAGAAATAAAATTGTCCGCGATTATTCTTAGTCAGTTTCTCATAGCAGAAGCGAACCACAAAATCGCTAAGTTTATGTTGGCGCACAGCTGGTACAAGTCTACTAAGTATATCTTGCGGAGATCCCACTGTATTAAATGCAATATACCATCTCTCCATCATACTAATTCCTCACCAAAGAGCCGTAGATTACAACTCCTAATTCTTCAGCAATTTGCCCAAAATCCATCAGACGGGAGGATATATCTTCCCAGTTTAGAATTCGGATAAGCTTTTCATCAGATTGTCCGCTCTGTTCAACTACTATGCGATAGCTTCCAGGTTGCGTGAAAGGGACATCAATCGGTTTACCTACTTCGATGTTTGTTGAAAATATAACTCGTTCAAGGTCGTCAAAGACGGATAAATAAGCATCTGGTAAGAATGCGGCTACGCTTATTTGTGGTGCATGTCCAATGATCCATCCCCCTCCTCTTGGAGCACGTAAACCGCCAGTCAGATTAATGCTGAAAGATGTATGTGGCTGTAACGTCAGTCTAAGTGTTTCATTCTCTAGATTTAGGCTCGATCGCGCTTCAGATTCAGATAGAATCGTGACCCCAACATACTCACACCATCGATCAAATACAGGGTTCATTGCTTGCCATTCAAGCAGGCCTTCATCCCTAAGCCTATTAAGGTCTGCTTGAATCTGTTCTTTTACAAGCAATATAAATTCAGTACCTAGTTCAATACCCTTGTCCCAGCTCGCATAAATTCCAGATTCAGGAGTATCGGGGTCAAGGGTGAGAACCCAAAAATCACGTGCTGGTAAGTATAGATCTTTAATAGAGGAGTTAAGTGAATGGATAGGAAGTTTTAAGCCTTCATTCAACTGGACTATATCGAGTGACCAGAGGGGCAAATACCAACCAGGACGTTCTTGTTCAAGCACACGACTATCACCATTATAATCAACACTCAATTGAGCATTAATCAATTGTTTAGGTTGGGGTGGGAAGATAAAGTAATCTACCTCGCCTGAAAAGAAATCCTCGGAACGATAAATTTTTGCCTCTAGTGATGTACGGATTCGAGGACCTTTTGATCTGCTACGTATATCGCCACCACCCGCTTCGCGCCACTCTTCGTAAACTTCATAACAAGCAGAGCTGATGGCATCATAAGATCGAAGCCACATGTCACCCTTTGGGTCAAGAATTGCTTGCAAGTGCTTGGTTAAATACTGCGCATCTCTTCGTATACGTTGCATCAACAAAACTTCATCATAGTTTTTGTGCCAATTTGAGGATGTAAAATGTCGCCATAATTTATTTTTATCGGACTGTCTCAATAAAGCCTGTGATATGGGGTAGCGCACATATTTATAAGGCCCATCACCCGAACGAGCCGTTGGTAGAAAACCTTGGTTACGTAACCAATTAGCCCAGTCTTGCCAAAGTCTTTCATCTTCTCCAGCATCTAAGCCTTTAGTTCTTCCTGGCTTATCAAATAACCCTAATAATTTATTTAAATGAGTAAAATAGTCTTTAGGGTCAACAGGTTTGTCCTCTTGTGTATCACCCATATAATGAGCCGCTAGCACCATTGCCGCTAAAAATCCAACATATTTTGGACGATCTTTACTGTCGCGGAGTGAAGGATTTGTAAAGCGTGAAAGTCTGACTTGATCCTTATGTATACATAAACCACGCACTGAATTGATGAAGTCTTGACTCCAACCACCTTCTGGTCGATCTCCAAACATAAATCCTATTGTCTCTAACGTTTCGTCATCGATGGATAGAAACACTCGTGTGCCAATACTCAAGCCTTGTATGGCATAGTCAATTATTGCGTTATTCCACTCTTGGTAGGTTGCCATAATTCTTAATTCTTCTGGTATGCACAAATATAGTAATAAACTGTAGACTTAATTATAGAGTGTAATTTGGCAGATAAGTATTAAGCTCGCCACAATTTGCGACATATTATTAATCGTCAACCCAGATTTGATGTGATAAAATTCTGGGCAACCGACTGCCCAGAAAGTGTATTATGTTAGAAGTAAAGCCGATACAGTTAGAAAATATCGTCGACGTGAAGAAGTTAGCCGATGCGAATCGCAATTCGCTGGGTTTCATCCCTAAAAAGAAGTTCGAAGAAATTGTTGGGCAAAAACGCGGCACAGTCGCGTTCCAAAATGATATTATTGTTGGTTTCGTCGTTTATCGTCACCGTAAAATCGACTCACAAACCACACTCTCAGAAATTTGTGTGCATAATGATTATCGTAATCAACATATTGGTTCAAAATTGATGCTTTCTCTTGTCCAAGACTGCGAACAACGGAGCCGCGAGTTTATTCAACTTAAATGTCCAGTTGATCTAGCCGCAAATGGATTCTACGAAAAACTTGGTTTTAGGTTACATGCTATTGAAGAAGGTAAAAAACGACAGCTTAATGTGTGGCGTTTAGCGATTTCGCATTGTCAAGCAGAATCGAAAACTGAAATATGGATTTTGTAGCATCAATGACTCATCGACCAAACGAGCTTCGCCAGATCATTGATATGTGGCGAGCGTCAGGTGATGAACGTAATCCGTTCGCTCGAACTATATATACACCCTTGTTTGCACAACAAGGTGTTAAACAATTGATGATCGATGAATATCGGTCTGCTGGTGGTGTTATGTTCGACTCTGGAGGCTACTTTGTTCAACAAGGCAACATAACCTACGAATCACTATATCAGAAACTCAAAACATTTTATAACGAAAATCGATGGGGAAGTTGGTACGTTTTGCCTGATTATGTGCCGACATCAGATCTATCTCCGAGTGAGGTTGAAGAACGGATACAGGCAACCATTACGGTCACACGCCTTTTCTATACCGAAATGCCAGAAGAACTGAAAGATCGTGCTTTGCCAGTAGTACAAGGCTATACCCGTGAGCAAATCAAAGCATGTGTTGATGCTTATGCAGATCTAGGGGTTTCTTATGTTGGCTTCGGGAGTTTTGCTACGAGTGGTATGAACAATAGTATCAACATGATTCAAAATCAATCTTACGAGATGGCAGCATTTGTGAAAGAACAAGCAGATAAACACAACATGAAAGTACATCTATTTGGTATTGGCACACCCGAAGTGCTCTTTAAATTCATGGAACTTGATATTGATAGCTTCGATAGCTCTGGTTGGAGCCGAACAGCAGGGTATGGCAATGTATATTTACCCTTTATTGGTAGACGAAGCATAACAACACGAATGATTCGTGAAGTAGGTGGTAAAGCCTATCGTCAAGAAGATTTCATGCTTTTAAAGGATGCTACAGAACATGACTGTCCCTTTTGTCGTGATTATGAAACTTTGAAGCACAGTAGAATTAAGCAGATGGTTCACAATCTGTTTGTTATGATGGACACAGTAGAAGGATTAAATCGTGGAGAAGTTATCATACCAGAGCTGGTAGGCATTAACCCATCTCGTTACAAAAGCTTGCGATCACGCCAGCATTATCATCTACCAAGTGTAAAGGAGCATGATGATGAGTAAAACCACTGGCTTTCACGTTCGCCATGATCTACAACCAAGCTTTACATACGAATTATTGATGCTCCTTCGCGCAGGAAAGACAGAGCAAACTGAAGAAGAATTACAAAATGCGGCTCATGCACAGGGCTTTATGCTAAGACAACGCAACAGTTATGGCAAACTTCTGAAATCCTTAGAGGAACTTAATCTAATAGAGAAAAACCGGAAAGCAGTTGCTCTAACAGAAATAGGACACACCATTTCTGAGGCAGTTCTGTTTCAGCGACCACTACTGGGTGAATTGATCCATGTCCTCTATTATACACTGTTCGATTCGGACTCAGCACTCAGATTCTCATGGAGTTATCGCACCGTTTGCCAGCATCTTTGGATGACAGCTCCTTGTAGCGTCAATCGTGACAGACTCGTTAATATTGTGACACAAAACGCAGTTGATCAATTTGATGAAAATAGCATCTCATTTAGTACACAAAGTGTAATGGGAATACTCTATTGGATTGAAAGTCTTTATCCAAATTGCCTCGATAAAGGTAAGACAACGTTTTCACGAAGGTTGTATTGTCCTATTGAAACATTCGTCTTGGCACTCAATCATTTGTATGAGCAACATCGTGGTGACGGCTTATCACTTTTACTGACTCCGGAAATTAGACAAGAAGTATGTCAAATATGCCTCATCGTTCCAGAATCTTTTCAGGAAATGCTGGAGCAGACTGAAACTAGCTTTGAGAGTGTCCAAGTGCGACGCGAACGAGGTGAAAGACTAATCATGACCGGGTTTAATTGGAACTTTTTGAAAGAGTAACATAACTTATGATATTAAATGATGGACTACGGATTCTCGTCGATAAAGAACCAGTTGTAGCAACACATGTTGGTATTTTTGACGCAGACAATGCAGAAAATACTTATCAACGTTACCGTTCTGAGATAGAGACCTTCGTTGTTGCACCGGATATACTCCGCTATCAACGCCAGTTTGTACAAACTGTGTTAGAACAACAAACAACAATCGCCTGTCTCGTTGCACCGTTCGGTTATGGTAAAACCAGTACAGCAATTAATATATGGAATGCGTGTCAAGAAGCGAATTTATTGGCAGTTCCTCCTTTTAGCTGTAATTCAATTGCCGAGATGGGACAAGCCATTGCAACTGCGCTAATTCATCGTCTCGAATCTCTCGGAAATGTTGAAAATGCTAGTGAGGTGCGCCAAGCTTTTAACAAATACCTTACCTCATCTGCCAAGAGACTTGCAGAAAAAGATGCTGAGCTTTATGGTATTAGCCTTGAAGTTGCTCTCCAAAGTATTGAAGATAAGATAAAATCAGGTCACCTCCAATTGGAAGCCAGCGCCAATCATCTGCTCAGTTTTTTAGAAGAACTGGTTGCGATTGTCTTAAACAGTGGTTTTCAAGGGCTAGTTATTATAGTTGATGAGTTCCAGCAATTCTTGGGAAATATCAATAAAGGTGTAATCACCAATTTCAGGACGCTGATTTGGGGTCTGCAAACACGTGGGGAATTACCACTGGCGTTTCTTATCACAATGGATCCAGATACCGAACGGAATCTCACTGATCGTGGAGCTGATATATTACATCGTATTCGCAATCATGGACTGTATCTCACTTTTTCAAGTATCTATGACCGTGAGTTTCCGCGTGAACTATGGAGTCGCTATGCTGAAACATTTGGCTTTACAAAAGATAGTGCAAACATCGTTGACCATGCGACCCTTGAATCAATAGGACAGATTTGCGAACGACCAGACCTTAGCAATGGACCAAGAACAGTTATCAATATTTTCCAACGTATTGCCACATTGCAAATATCACGTAAACAAGCTTATTCCCCTATTGATCTTATCAATGATTTCCTAACGGGTGATATTCGCTTTGATGGAGATCGGGGCACGATTGCGTCATTAGTAAACGAAATCACCTCCTATGATTACATCAAGCGTTCTAATGAACGTGTAGAAACCATTAAACTCATCGCCGCATTTCCGCGAGGTTGTCCACCGGAGGTCGCTGATAAATACAAAATTAGAGAAGCATATAATTATCTACTTGATGAATTGCGTGGTGAGATATTCGTTGAATTACCAGAGGGTGTTGCCCTGGTTGACCTCCAAAAGGTTGGTAAACCACCAAACAAACTAAATATCATATTAAAGAAATATTGGCTTCAAATCACCGAAGAAGAAATTATTTCTGACAAAGCTTTGGAGTATTTTTCCAAATATGGGGTCGCACCGCTTTTCCCAGATTATGTTAGCAACCAAAATGGGTGGAAAGCAGAAACTGATCGCTTCCTCCTGACTTCTTCAGGTGGCTACTTTCGAGTATATGAAGGTACGTTTTTTGAGGAGTACCCCCACCGCCGAATTGCTGTTCAAGTATGTTTTGAACTTGAGAATATAGTTGTTCCTGATGGATATGTTGACGCACAATTTGTGTTTTTAATTCAGCGTACAGATGTAAACGAACCTATATTATCAGAAGATATTCATGCCATTCCTACGTATATCATACCTATACCCGTTCACCAAGAGTATAGTCGTCATTTACCACGAGATATTCGTGATATAGAGAACTTCCTAAGTCCGGTGGTTCTCACACCAGGAGTGTTGGTCAGCCTTCTGAACTATATCACAGAGCAAGTTCCTAAGATTGAAGGGATGTCCGAGCAGGAACACCAGCGAATCCTTGATACACATGCTAAATTGCAGGAATTTTTGCTTACAATGTCGATTAGTGATCAAACTTTTGAACCGTATGGTATCACTATCTATTCTCGTGGAATTCAAGCATTCCGTGATGCGCTTTTCAATATTCTTCGAGATCAATATCCTAATTATCAATCAATTATGATGGCATCTTCTTGGCGACGCTTACTAGATCAATATCTACAAGCTCTGGAGCAAGTAAATAGTGCACAACGACGTGGAATAGAACCGCTTTCTGCTCAGAAATCTGAGTTAGCTATGGTTTTTGAACTGCGACAGTATGCAGGCTTCGAGAGTTATGCCAAGCAATATAATGGTTTAGTTGAAGTTATTGACTGGCGTGGAGATTCAGGCTCAATTATTTTTCATCGCCATCCACAAGAGAATGTTCTCATTGAAGCAATCAGCCTAGCCGCAGGGCTAGATGAAGATTCAGTATATATAATTTCTCGTCAACAGGGCTATTTGGATGAAGAAACTCAATATCTAATAGATTTCCTGCTACTACGTGGATACATTGAACATGCAGAGAATAATAATCGTTTAGTTCTTGCATCTACATTTACACTAGATGAGCTTATTGGTATTGCTCGTCAAACGCTAGATGAGATTGAATACATCAAGAGATTATCTAGTTCAAAGCAATACGAACAGTTACACATGCAAGTTAAGGAAATTCTCACATCCCTCAGAGATGAAACTATTGACTTGTCAGATGCACAGGTTCGATTGTTACAGTATCAACGCCAAATTCAGGTAGAATGTAAACAAATAGTTATAGATATGCGTGCTACTGTTCAATCCAGAATAGAAAATCTTTACAGATATCGAGCACGGTTTGACGAGCCTCTGCTTGAATCTTCGACTGGCATTTTTCTTGATGCACACGTTAATGGTGCTCAACGTACACTACAAAAAAACATTGCTAGTTTGTCTTCCAGAATCCAGAAACGCATTAGTGCGATGCGTGAGCCACTAGAACAATCAATTGATCTTGCTGTTGGTGACTTCGCACCTTTTGAAAGCTATATTTCCCAAGCTCAGAAGCAATTACAGCTTGCAGAGCAGGAAGAATCTGATGCTCAAGCATTATTAGAACAATGTGCTGTACATCACGATTGGGTTCAACTTGTAGATCGCCTAAAGCGCCTCAAAGATATGATAGCAACGGCAGCCGAGATTACTGATACCCACCTTCTGGAACAGACCCTTGAGCGCGTTCAATGGGATATGCAACAAGAACTAGCTAGTGAAGGGTTAAAGCAATATCGATCCATCTACAACCAATTTATTGAACCAATCAATGGGATACAACGGGAACTAGAGACATTATCTCGCCTAGCAGAAACACGATCTAGAAATGGTGCTTTTTCACATGCTACAAGAGCCGACAGGGAAATTGAGAATCAGCCCTATTCAGCAACACTTACTGCTTCTGAAGATGAGACCATTCTGTCCGAACAATTAGAATCCAAGCAAGTGAACCTCAAGGCAATGTTTGAAGATAGCACAAAACAAGAAAGCGAATTTCTCCAACATCTCATAAATCTCAATGAGACTGGTGAAATTATTGTGTATCAGAGGAAGAAACACAAATAATGGCAACACTTAATTTCCATGTGAGACATGAGGTGAATCCAGAACGAGTTTGGAATGTTCTAGATGCGCTTGTTAATGGGGTTGAATATGATCACATTACACAATACGACCGTCAGATAAGCAGATTGCGGCAACTCAAGTTAGTTACAGGAAAAGGCGATATCTCTCCAACAGAAGATGGTATGGAATTGCATCGCATTGGAACAAAGAGACTTGAGGTGGCATGGGAGATCATGCATTATCTACATTACGCTCGGTGGCGTGCATCTCATCCAACAGAAGATACAATGTTCTTCACGTATCGGGAATATTGTGATTTGCTTTTCAACAAGCGTGAAACAGAAATTAGTCATCAAAGAGATACTTTTGCTGCTGAAATGACGAGCCTAGTAACATCATCATCGTACTTTTCAGAAGAAATAGCTACTTTAACCAAAGGCGCTGTTTCACTGAGTGGAAATAGTTTGATTGGTGTTGAACACTGGCTATCTAAGCTATCTTCTGAAGTTATAACATCAGATGGCAAATTTACCCTAAGGCACTATTGTCCTCCTGAACTTTTACTACTCGCTTTAGGATATATGACTGAGTTAACTGAGGCTCAATTAGGGCTGGATCAACCACTGACTCTGGAACGACGTGAGATATTATGCCGTGTTTGCCTCATTCAGGATGAATCACTGGATCAAATGCTTGATTGGCTTTTTCCAGAATATCCTGACTTAATCCAACCTGGAACAACTACAGGTAGCTACGGACGCTTTGTACGAGTTCTTAGACTACCTACTTTGAAGGAGTTGCTACGATGAATACAAATGGCTTACAGGCAATTCTTGAAAAAGATGAGATTGTCCCTACTCGTTTAGCACGCGATTTTCTAGATCATCCGCAAGAAGTTGATGATCTTTACAAACATCATGTTAGAACCTACATTCCACTACAAACCGGCTCTGATGAGGCATCTGGAGTACAGGATTTTTCAAAGAAATTTATCAAACAAGTCAAGGATGCGCGTGCTCCAAGAGGTTACATCACAGCAGACTTCGGGTATGGAAAAACCAGTGCAGGTTTATTTGTGTGGCAACAGGCACAAAATGCCCGCCTTATCGCAGTACCACCATTTAAACTAAATCGCCTAGAGGATTTGCTTGATGCAACAGCAGGCTGGCTTGCATTTATCTTTGAAAAAACTGTTCCTGCCCTGACAAAGCGTGTCATTGATGTTTATCGATTCTACCATGATCGAGAGTTGGAAAGTGTAGCTCAACGTTACGGTGTCACATTAGAACAAGCCCAACATATGTATGAGGATCAAGCACTACAACTCACTATAACCCCTAAAGATATTGTGCGCTTCTTTGTACAGATGACGGAATTGGTTTTAGAAGCAGGATTTGAAGGTTTAGTCGTTATACCTGATGAATTACAACAGTATTTGGAACCAGAGATTAAGTCAGGAAAAATTGATCCGCTTGTTCACCTATTTGATATTGTGACAGATTTGATGGATCAGCAGGGGAAATTGCCATTTGGTTTCCTGATGATTATTACCAGTAAAGAACTGGGAGTCATCAATGATCAGCGTGGCGATTTAATTGATCGGATGCGTGGCAACACACTTGATTTGCGTGCTATTTATGATCGCGAATTCCCTGTACGACTGTGGTTCCGTTTTGCAGAAACACTTGATTTTGAACAGATAGCCTCCCAAATTGTAGATGACTTTACGCTTGAGGCATTAGGGCAAATCGCATCGCGTCAGGATTTATCTAATGGTCCGCGCACAGTTATCAATGCTTTTCGGAGGATTGCTAGACGTGCATTAGACCATCAATCTACCATAACACCATATACACCAATTGATCTGATCGATGATTTTCTCAACAACAACATCGCCTTTGATGCACGGAAAAACCTTCAGGAAGCCACAAACCGCGCATTATCTTCAAATTCTGTGCGAGGTCACCATGAATTGGAAAGAGTAGTGAAGTTGCTAGCTGCCTTTCCTAGTGATGGCGCAAATCGCGAAGTGCAAAATCATTATGGATTACAAGAAGCGTGTGCTGAATTGAAGATTATCGGTTCACCAGAGATTGTTATTGAAGTCGGTGATCGTAACAATCCTGCATTAGCTCTCCGAGGTCTGGATCAGGCAAGAGAAAACACTGATGAACTGACGCTAATTCTCAGTGAGTTTATTCGCAACTATGAACCACAGGCGGCAAATCAAATTGAACGAGCTGTAAATGCTTTTGTTCAATTACTCACTACACTTGTCTTTAAGAGTGAAAACTGGACAGCATCCAATATCCGGCAACGTCGTTTTATGCAAAATGCAGAGTTAATATTTAGTGGCGCATTTCCTGATATGGTTCGTAAGTTTCCAGAGCGTGAAGTTTATGTGCGTATTCTAGGTGACGATGAGACTGCCATTGAACACAAATCAAAGGCAGAATGTACCCTAACTTTTGTCTTACATCGGCACTTCGATATAAGCCACTTAGAACGACAGAGAATTTTGGGCAGTATGGAATTAGACAAGAGCAATTATACTGCTAACTTTGCGCTCAATCTCATGTTGCCTTGCTTTGATGCATTGAATCGTTTAACGCAAGATCAACTGCGTCGGGTAGTAGATGTCGAAGATGTCAACGTCCTGATGATCCTCGCTTTACATGAGTTCTTGCAGGGAGTTGCAGAACGTGATGGGGTTTCAAAACCACTTAAAGAAATGATTCAACGATCAATGGCTGTACGCCTACTCGAAACGGTCTTGGAAATCGTTTTGAATTCGGCGGTTGATACTGTCTTTGAAACCGCAGGTGCACGAATCATTGAAAAAACCATAGGTGAATTGATAGAGGCGCGCTATGGTGAACAATATTATACCTTGATTACATATAAGCAGTGGCGCGATAGACTAAGAGACTATATCTCGGCACTTAACCAACTACCCAGCTTCACACAGAAACAGGGCTATGCACTTGTCGAAGGCAACAAAGATGAAATTGCAAAGCTCTTTAGCGCGACTTCAGCAAGTTTTGATTCCCTTCAAGCACGATTTTCTCAATTGATTGAGATAGACGGTACATCGTTTCCGAGTCGTGAGGAGCTGAGACGAGGACGAAGAGGTGGTATTCGATTTACACGCCATCCACTGGAGGAAATGATTTACGCATCTCTGGAAGATTCTACGACAACCACTAAACGTAATGGAGAAGTTCGTAAGGCATTACGTCTTGATTACATATATGGTGGTGCGTTAGAACTAGGTTATCGTGAAGATGAGATCAAGTACATCCTCGAAATAATGCAAGCAAGGGATCTTATTGAGGCTAATGCTGAATGGATAGCAGAGAAACCACGCCCAGATATTTCCCCTCGAAAAATTCATGCACAGATATTGGAGTTTAAACGACAATCAGAAATGCTTGTAAAAGCAAATCAACAACCTGATGCCAAGCAGATGTTGACACGTGCAGAACAGCACTTACAACGCTTTGCAGAACTAGATGAGCATAAGAATGAAGTTGAACTTATCATTCTTGCAGAGCAAGTTGAAGCTGATATTTTACTTTTAAATACAGTTATTGAGCGAGAAATGGGACTTCTACGAGAGAATATCACCCGTTTGGAGCTTGATGTATTTAATTCTGAAGGGGTGGATGTGTTGAGTAATGTGATGCACGCAGGGGCATTCACCACACCAATTAATCAGATACGAACTAGATATGATCAGGCACTTACGCAGTGGAGGAGTTCAGCCTCTATATATCAGGAAAACCTTGCCGAGATTAAACGCGAAGTTGATGATTTGTCAATTCACTCGTTGCAAAGTGTGCGAGATCGTGCAAATCAACTCAAACAAAAACACTTAGATTTGAATGACCAGAAACGAGGTTTGATTACTGCGGTCGGGAAAATAAAAAATTGGCAAGAGGTATCGAATTTACTACATTCTTTACTTGGCTCAACTCAGAGTCTTGGAAAGCAGGGTGAAAAGCTCTTTGAGGAATTGCAGAATATTGAAAACAAACTTGTCCAAGCATTCCAGCAAGACCCAGAAGGAACCTTTGACCGTCCGGTTTACTATCAAGAACAACTAACAAATCTAGAAAAACAACTAGGACAATTTGCTAGTCGAGCGGAGCGCGAATTTAACCAGTTGCAGGATCAGTATCGTGAACTATTCATCCGCTATGGAGGAATTTCAAGAGATAAACTTTGGCAGAAAATATTTTACAGTGCGACCAATGCTGATGGTGTGTATCACAATCTGTACACTACGGTTGAAAAGCACGTTACCGAATTAGTTGAAGATTTATATGTCCAAATTGAACAATGTCGTAACACTATCTTGGCTACTAAAGCACTTGCCACTGATAAATATCATGATATTGAAGATCGTCTGAGTGAAGCTGAACAATCAGTTGAAAGTGTTGATGATGAGTACACAAAAGTCACAGAAAGGGCGAGCCAGGATACTATACGTGATTTGGATAAATTCAAGAAGTGGCTAGAGTATTTTGCTCAGGTATTAAAAACAACTCATGATGTACAAATCTCTATCCAACAGTTACGAGATAAGCCACAAAAGTCTAACTTGTCGACTAATGCAAAAGCTTTAGTTGATGTCATCAATCAACTTGGCACATCAAATAGCTTAATTCGCATTCGACAAGAGTTACGGAATATGAGCGATGAGACATTCTGGCAAACAGTCCGAGAAGTTTGGGAAAAACAGATAATTGAAGTGAAATTGAATAAATTGTAGTGAATAGAACATTCATTCCGATTTCGACGGTCTGTTATGTAGACTTTGGGTATACTTAACGTAAATTAGCCAATCTTGGTGAAAAATTAATAATGTATTCGCTAATCCAACAAAGCTTGGCTATTGGGCAGGAAATCCTCAATAAACGCACAAGCAAATCGCGTAAAGCTAATGGGCAGTTTCTGACACCGGAAGCTCTTGCACGATTCATAGCAGACCAGCTCGGAGATATTCGTTCTGGTGAGCATGTTCTCGACCCTGCTATGGGTTCTGGAACATTGATGTGCGCTGTTATTGAACGCCTGATTGAAGAGGGTGAGCCAATTGAGGTCTACTTAGATGGCTTTGAACTAGACGAAGAGCTTTACACTTCAGCTTCTGCGCTTTTTAAGCAGGCAGTTAATCAAGCGGCTGAATACAATATCAAGATACATCTTCGCTTGTTTAACACAGATTTTGTACTGAATAGCGTGCAATTCTTGCGACCCTCATTACTTGAAACACCTGTTGGGGAAAAGCACTATCATCACATTCTTGCTAACCCACCCTACTTTAAAATCAATGGTAACGATAGCCGACGAAAAGCTACTGAGGAGTTACTCGGCGGGCATACGAATATCTATACTCTGTTTATGGGATTATCCGCCCGAATGTTAAATGGTGGACGAGCATGTTTTATTGTCCCCCGAAGCTTCTGTTCTGGCACATACTTTAAACAATTCAGACGCGAATTTATTGAGAGAGCATCAATTCAACACGTTCATCTTTTTGAAGCACGCAATGAAGCCTTTAGTCAGGATGATGTTCTGCAGGAGAACCTTATCATCACATTTACATCTCAGAATGAAAGCTCTATTGATGACACCATCGAAATATCATCATCAGCTTCTCTGGAGGCTCTGAAAGATGGTGTTTCATCCCGACAAATCACTGAAGGACAATTTCTCAGTCCACTAGGCTTATTCCGCTTACCCACTTCCGAGCTTGATGAAGAAATCCTTGTTGTTGTGGATAGTTGGAAAGAAACACTTCATTCACAAGGATTGGAAATCTCAACAGGTCCCGTTGTTGCTTTTCGAGCGAAGCAGTATTTACAAGACAAAGAGAAGTCTGCTTCCAGTGTACCGTTGTTATGGATGCAGCATATTAAACTTCAAGAGGTTACTTGGCCCCTCAATGGCAATTTTCGTAAGCAACAATACATCGAATCTGAACCAACTCTGATGGTTAAAAACGCAAACTATGTATTACTACGTCGGTTCAGTGCAAAAGAAGAAGCCCGCCGATTGGTAGCTGCACCTTATCTTGCTAAAGATTATCCATATTTCCAGCTTGGCTTGGAAAATCATCTGAATTACATCTACGGGCAAAAACGGGAACTGACAACGGAAGAGACGATTGGCTTATCTGGATTGCTGAATAGTGGCTTGATTGACCGTTATTTCCGCATCTCAAATGGCAATACACAGGTCAATGCAACCGAATTAAGAGCATTACCAATCCCATCGCTATCGGTCATCACTGCCATCGGAAAAGCCATCATCAAGGAGGCTGATGAAGTCGATTTAGATGCGGTTGTGGTGCAGGTGCTTCAGACCTATATGTTGATTCCTAACGACTTTCCCATCCTTCGGGAAACGAGAGTTCTATGAGTAAAATCACCGAAGCACAGACTGTCGACTAATATATTTGTACAAGGAATATACATGCGGCCAAAGTTGCTTTTGCTAGTGTTATTGAGTTTGTTGTCTCAAATAATTGTTGTGCAAGCTCAAAATACTCTCTGGATCACTGCTATTGAGTGGAGTTCGACAGATCAGTACGTTGCTGTAACTCTAGAAGATCAAACCAATGGCCAATCTGTGATTCGCATTTATGCCACAGAGACTCAATCGCTTATCAACACCTTTTATAATACGACCGGGTTGGTTTTTTACTTAGATTGGTCGCCGGATGATGCACGAATCCTGACTAATGATAGTCGTGATAACAGCTACATACGCAACGCCCTCACCGATGAAATCCTTGCAAGTTTCGGTACAGGAGCTTCTGGACCTGCCCCTTCTATTGTCAATAGTTCATGGAATCACGATGGAACATTAATCGCCAATAGGTATGATTTCGGTGTCGGTTTTGATATTCGTGATGGCACAACGGGAGAACGCCTACCAGATCTGCCGTCCAATCTGCTGATCGGTCTTGATTATGTCTGGCACGATACTCAATCTCAAATCGCCCTTTTAAATGATAACCAGATAGACATTATTGATATGACAAGCCGTGAAACGGTTAACACTTTTGAAGTCAACAGCCGGGTTACTTTTCTAGATTGGCATGAGGGTACTCTTTATACCATTCAACAGCCGTCGGATTTTACTGCTAGTACCGAACATCGATATATATTCGAGACATGGGATACTCGAACAAGCGAATTATTGTCACAATTCGATTTGGGACAATTCGGATCATTCCGCCAATTTGAGCTTGTTGGAGATATGTCGTACCTGGCCATCACACGCAACGACAACACCGTACAGATACGCAACATAATTGATGGATCAGTTGAGCAATCACAACAATTTGAACGTAACCAACGTGTTTCATTCAGCCCGAATAGTGAGCGTTATGTAATTGCGTCCAATGAAGGTGACTTTGAAATTAGAAATCTACCTCTATCAGGTGAACGTCTGGAGATCACGCCATCGAACAATGTAGTTTACTTTCAAACCAACCGCCTTCCATCCTCCAACTTGGTTTTATCGTATGTCGATGAAGCACCTGTTGACTACAGTACTGATTACTCTGGATCTTTTTCTATTGGAAGAAGTGCTGGTGTTCAAGATAATATGCCCTATCTTGACGTATCCAGAGATTCCTACTGGATTACCTATCATGTCGAAAATGATTCCGGTGGATACGATCTCTATGAAGAATTATTTGGCTATGGTAGTGGTTCAATTCTATTGCAATCAGGCGGATGGAATCTCTATCCCGTATTCTCAAATGCACTGTGGAAAGAAGATACAGAAATCGCCTTCTGGCAAAGCAACGATAATACAACATTCCAACTCGCAATCCTCAATCCGAGACGTGAATTAACTCAATCGATCTCAATGCCTCGCCAACCTTATATACAAGCTGTCTCATGGTCACCAGATACCTCCAACCGACTTATAGTTTTTTCCATGCAATCTGAAAATGAGGACTTTGACCTCTATCAGCTTGATTTAAATACAGAAGCAATTACGCCGTTTCTCGAACATTCTGCTAACGAATACAGTCCACAATGGTCACCGACCGGTTCAGAATTAGTGTTTGTTTCTGACCGCAATGGTGTTGAGCAAATATTTGCGTTCAATCCAATAGATGAAACTGTTCGGATGATTCTGGATGGACAATCCCCGCAATGGTCGCCCACGGGTAACCGCATCGCATTTGAGCGTGATGGTAATATCTATATCAGCAATGAAGATGGAACCGATGAAACTTTATTTGTTGAAGATGCGATTACTCCACGCTGGTTGCGATAAGCGCGTGTTTGTGTGAAGGTGGAGAGATTACGAAATTTGTAATGTTTGATGAGTGGCTTTTGGATTTAGCTAACGAATAACTCTGTGAGAGTAACGTCCATAAGCTACTTTCCCCTTAAATCGAGCAGACTGTAAAATTCCAGCTCCGAAATGTAATTTCTCTACCCCCTAGCTGTAAACGTAGACCGCCTCCGCATAACTCATTTGATAAGCTCTATTCATCAACGCAAAGATATACGCAAAACACCACGCATATTCTTACACACGAATTTTGCCTAATCTTTGTCAACCAAAATGAATTTAGATGCTGGAGCTGTCATATGGGCAAACGGAAAAAGTCTTTGATGCCTTCTAATCAATCACAGCAAGATGTTGAAAATAATTATCTCGACCGGTTGCATCCCAGTTTAAGAGCAAATTTCTTTCCGTTGCCCGATGCGAGTGATTTACTTACAGACGAGCAGTTAGCTGAAGTTTTCGGCGGCGATTGGAAAGCTCTTCGTGATGTGATCAGACTGGCACCTCAGAACGTTCAAGAAAGTATGGATTAACTCGGTGACAATATGGAAAAATCACAGTATATTCAAAGAGATGTATCGAACAGTCTAGCTATGGCTGATTCACCCGAATATCAACCAACTCCACGGGCAAAAATCATTCTTGAGACGCTCAAAGAGACGGGTGATTGGGTTAATCGCTCTGCGCTTGCGACCAAACTCAACAAAAATGCCCTGAATAAATGGGACATCATTTTGTTGGGTAAGTTAGCAGACGCTGGTTTGATAGACGTGCGGCAGATACCCCACTATGGTCCCATCGGCTACGAGTGGCAGTATCGCCGCTGAGTCTTCGAAAATCAGAGTTAGACTGGAGGCAAGTTGTATGCTTCGATGCATCATCTGGTGTGCTGTGTCTTCACAGGCACAGAATGAGCCGGAAAAGATCAGTCTTCCCCAACAGGAATCTGATTCCCGCGCTCTTGCAGAGGGTAACGGATGGGAAATAATAGATGTTCTGAGAGTACCGGGACATAGCCGCCGTTACGTCGATTTTCATAAGCTTGCGTCCGATGCGGCAAAGCAGGGTGTGGATGCTTTTCACCGTCTGCACGCACATTGGGAAGCGCGAGATTTTGATATCATGGTTGTTCGGGATGGTGATCGGTTTGCACGTACGCAGGCGCTTCATGCCTACGTCGTCGAACGTACCATCAACATCAAAGCGAGAATTTACTCGCTCCAAGACGGGTGGATTGACGACACAAATTACCGTATGTGGATTGCAATGGGTGGCTACAAAGCCGCCGGTGACATAGACCGACTGGTGAAGGCACGCGATAGAGCCATGACAGCTCTTGCGAAACGCGGTCTACCCATCACAAGTCGCGTTCCAATATCTCATAAAGTGATTCGTGATCAAAACACAGGGAGAGCCATCTGCTTAGAGGTCGACGAGGACAAACGCCGTTTGTGGACGGATCTGGCTGAAGTGATTTTAGACGGCGTCGCATGGTTTAATGTCGAAGAGGAGCTTTACAATCGTTATGGGCATGTCAACGATGAGGGTGAGAAATATTATCCCGGATATATGTATCGGCTGATTATGAAGCCATTATTCTGGGGGCATATGGCACGTCATCACAATAGTGCTAATGCCAAGAACGGCTTTAAGTATGGCGAATGGATTTATGATGAGAATGTTCCCATACCGGAGGGCGCGATGGTATTTTATTACACTCATGACCCTGTTTGGACGGGTGACACTGCCGATAGAGTAAAAGCGGAAATCAACCGTCGTTCTCAGGTTGTTCATGGGCATGGTAGCCCTCAAAATACGCATCGTTTCAGTGGTTTAGGTGTATGTGCGGTCTGTGGAAGTTTCTGGGCAACACACGTCAAAACGGGAAGGAACTATCGGTGCGTTTTGTGTCCGGCGGCAAAGACGAAATCAAAGACGTTGCCCGATTGCAATAATAAGCGTGTCTTAAACGAACGACGACTTATTGCCATGATGACCGAATACCTTCAGCAGATGATAGAACGGCAATCAACCGATATTTTCAACGACTCAGATCCCGTACAAGAAGATACCGCGTTGAGAGTACAGCAGTTAGATGGGGAGATTGCGGCACTAGAAATAGAAGCGCGCGGTCTAATTCGACAACAGGCAAAAGCTGGGGCTGAGTTACAATCGATTTATCACGAAGAATTGACTCAGATAAACACGCGACAGGGTAATCGCATCAAAATAGGAAAAGAGAGACAATGGGGCGAAAAAGGAAAGCCTCATGTCAACAGAATTCGGTGCGAGTATAGAACAGTGCTTTGGTGACTTGCCGGATCCGCGTGTGCGGGGTCGTTGCGACCACA